>CCMO02000001.1:917500-2117500 GCA_000751295.2 bacterium YEK0313 | reverse complement strand
CGGCCGCGCCTTCGATGTCGCCGTCGACATCCGCGCGGGATCGCCGACATTCGGCCGATGGGTGAGCCTCGAACTCTCGGCCGAAGCGTTCAACCAGATCCTCATACCGATCGGCTTCGCCCACGGCATCCTGACGCTCGAGCCCGACACCGAGATCTTCTACAAGGTCTCCGCCCCCTATTCGGCTGCACACGACCGGACGATCCGCTATGACGATCCGGTGTTCGGCATCGCCTGGCCGCTCGACGGCACCACACCGCAATTGTCGCCGAAGGACGAGGCCGCTCCCGGCTTCGCCGCGACAGGCACGCCCTTCTCCTTTGCCGGGGCGGCGCCATGAACATCCTCGTCACGGGAGGAGCAGGTTTCATCGGCTCGGCGCTCTGCCGCCATCTGATTGCCGAGACGGACCACCGGGTGGTCAATCTCGACAAACTCACCTACGCCGCCGCCCCCGGCGCGCTCGCCGCCGTCGAGCCCCATCCGCGCTACCGCTTCGTGTGTGGCGACATTGCCGATCACGCCCTGGTGCGGGATCTCCTTGTCGCGGAACGGATCGACATCGTCATGAACCTCGCCGCGGAAAGCCATGTCGACCGCTCGATCGACCATGCCGGCGCGTTCATCGCAACCAATATTGTCGGCACCTACCATCTCCTCGAAGCGACGCGTGCCTATTGGGGCGCATTGCCGGCCGGCCGCAGGGAGCGGTTCCGCTTCCACCATGTCTCGACCGACGAGGTCTATGGCGACCTGCCATTCGACGGCTCGCAGTTTTCCGAGCGGAGTCCCTATGCGCCGTCCTCGCCCTATTCCGCCTCGAAGGCGGCGGCCGACCATCTCGCCGTCGCCTGGCAGCGCACCTATGGCCTGCCCGTCATCGTCTCCAACGCCTCCAACAATTACGGGCCTTTCCAGTTTCCCGAAAAGCTGATCCCGCTGATGATCCTCAACGGCCTCGCGGGGATGCACCTGCCCGTCTACGGCCGCGGCGCCAATGTGCGCGACTGGCTGCACGTCGAGGACCATGTGCGCGCCCTGATCCTGATCGCGACGCGGGGCGAGCCGGGGCTGAGCTACAATGTCGGCGGCCGCAGCGAGCGCTCCAACCTGAGCGTCGTCGAGACGATCTGCGACCATCTCGACCGCCTGATGCCCGACGGCGCGGGCAGCAGGCGCCGGCTGATCAGCTTCGTCGCCGATCGGCCAGGCCACGACCTGCGCTATGCGGTCGATGCGACGCGGCTCGAAACCGAGCTCGGTTGGCGGGCCCGGGAAAGCTTCGAGAGTGGCCTTGAAAAGACCGTGCGCTGGTACATCGACAACGAGGCCTGGTGGCGGCCGATCCGCGACAGACATTACGCAGGCGAGCGGCTCGGCCTTGCCTCGTGATGGCCGCAGCGGACGAAGCCCCGAGAATCAGGTCGGCAGTGCATGGCGTGCAGGCCGGAACACGGACCACCATGGAGCGGAGTGCTGCTGGGGTGAAGCTGCTGGTCACAGGCCGCC
This sequence comes from bacterium YEK0313, assembly GCA_000751295.2. NCBI lineage: Bacteria > bacterium YEK0313. The sequence goes on along the minus strand of CCMO02000001.1, from coordinate 2,115,991 downwards.
AGGGCCAGGTCGCGCAGGCCCTCGCCGGCCTCGTCCGCGCGGACGTCACGATCGTGGCGCTCGGCCGGCCCGACATCGACATCCGTGACAGGGCCTCGCTCGACCGCGCGATCGCCGCCAACCGGCCCGACATCGTCGTGAACGCCGCGGCCTACACGGCCGTCGACAAGGCGGAAACCGAAAGCGCCCTCGCCTTTGCGGTCAATGCCGACGGCGCCGGCCATGTCGCCGCGGCGGCCGAAGCCGCCGCCCTGCCGGTCCTTCACCTGTCGACGGACTACGTCTTCGCCGGCGACAAGGATGGAGCCTATCGCGAGACCGACCCTGTCGCGCCGCTCAACGTCTATGGGCGGTCGAAGCATGCCGGCGAGCTTGCCGTCGCGGCGGCCAACCCGGCTCATGCCATTCTGCGGACAGCCTGGGTCTACGGCGCCCACGGGACGAATTTCCTGACGACCATGCTGCGCCTCGCCCGCGAGCAAGACACCCTGCGGGTCGTGGCTGACCAGCGGGGAACGCCGACCCAGGCCAGCGACCTCGCCGAAGCCATTCTCGTTGCCGCCCGCGCGATGTCGGCCGCGCCGGAGGCCGAGGACTGGCGTGGCCTGTTCCATGTCGCCGGCACCGGCGAGACGAGCTGGGCGGACTTTGCCGGCGAGATCTTCCGCCAGTCGGCGGCGCGCGGCGGCCCGTCGGCGCATGTTGAGCCGATCGGCACAGCCGATTATCCGACCCCGGCCCGCCGGCCGGCCAATTCCCGTCTCGATGCCGGTCGTTTCCGCATGACGTTCGGCCACGCCCTGCCCCACTGGACGAGCGGCGTCGCCCGCTGCCTCGACGTTCTGAACAAGGGAGCGCCGTGACCTCGCCGCTTCCTCCCGTCGTTTTCGTTCACGTCCACTATCCGGATATCTGGCGGGAGATGGCGGCGGACCTTGCCGCCGCCTTCGACCGGCCGTTCGGGCTGGTGCTCACGGCGTCTTGCAGGACGACGTCGCTCGTGCGGCCTCAGACGCCCCATCTCTGCTTCGTGCACGAGATCCAGGTCGAAAACCGCGGCCGCGACGTGCTGCCCTTCCTCATCGCGCTGAATCGGCTCGACCTGACCTTCGACATCGGCCTGAAGCTGCACACCAAGCATTCCGAGCATCACGACTCGGGCGATGACTGGCGGCGCTTCCTGACCCGGTCACTGCTGGCCGGCGACGGCAACCCGGATGCGCTTGCCCTGATGGAACGCCTGCCGGTGCTCGGGCTGATGGCGCCGGCCGCCCACCTCCTGCCGCTCGACCGGCGCATCGGCCTCAATGGCCCCGCCCTGGCCGCGCTCGCGCCGCGGATCGGCCTGAGCGGCGACCTTGCCGCGATCGAGAAGCTCTTCTTCGCCGCGGGCACGATGTTCTGGTTCCGCCGCGCGGCCCTCGCGCGCTTTCGCGATCTCGACGACCTGTTCGAAGCGGAGCGCCGCCAGACCGACGGCACCGCCGCGCATGCCGCCGAGCGCCTGTTCGCCGCGGCTGTCGAACATGCCGGCTTCGTCGCCGCGTCGATGGATGCGGTACCGGTTCTGCGTGTGCTGGGCGAAGGCGCCGCGCCATTGCCAGACAAGGCCAGCCTTGCCGCGATAGCACAGGCCGAGGCCAACAAGGACAATCCTTTCACCAGCCCGGTCTCAGCCCTGCTGCGCCGGCATCGCTGGCTGCTCGTTGCCGCGCATCACGCATCGGCACGCCTGCCCTACCCGCTCTGGCGGCTGGCACGGCGGCTGTTCCGACTGGTCGCGACGCGATAGCGCCCGTAGTGGCCGGCTGCCGGCCGACAACCCCACATTGTTTCCCGCATCGGTATCGGTTAGGCATTCGATGCAGCGGCAAGTCGTGACAGCTCGCCGCGCGGGCCCAGCCACGGCCCGATCGCAACTCCTGCGGCGGAGGTACGACCGTGCTGCTCCTTTCGCCCCAGGCGGCCGGCACGGATCTGGTCGCGGCCATCGATCGCTATTCGTTCTTCCATGGCGTCCTGCACATGGCCGGCCATGCATTCAGCCGCGGCCGGCCGATCACCAGCCTCGTGCTCCGGCTCGCCGACGGCCGGGTCCTGCCGGTCACGCAGTCCGGCCTGCCCAGCCCCGATCTCGCGCGCATCCATGGTCGCCACGCCGCGGCCTGCCGCTTCGACCAGGCCTTCCACGTCGGACATGATCCCCAGCCGGTTCTCGGCGCCCAGCTCGTCGCAAGCTTCGCCGACGGCGGAACGCAGGCGATCCAGCCGGCGGCCAAAGATCGGAGCGATCCGTCCTACGACATCCTGAACCGCTTCTTCGCACAGCTTGCGCGGCGTCCTCCGGGCCACTTTCTGGAGGTTGGCTCGCGCGCCAGGACCGGCATGATCTACAAGTCGATGCTGCCGCCGGACTGGCGTTATACCGGCTTCGACATCATGGATGGCCCGAATGTCGACATCGTCGGCGATGCCCACCATGCAAGCCGCTTCCTGCCGTGGAACAGCTTCGACGCGGTGATGTCGATCGTGGTCTTCGAGCACCTGCTGATGCCCTGGAAGGCGGTGATCGAGATCAACCGGCTGCTCCGCGTCGGCGCTCTCGGTCTCATCATGGCGCCGCAGACCTGGCCGCTGCACGAGGAGCCCTGCGACTACTTCCGCTTTTCGAAACACGCCTGGAAGGCGCTGTTCAACCGCGCAACCGGATTTGAGATCGTCGAAGCCGACCACGGCGCCACCGCCTATGTCGTCGCCCGCAACCTGACCGGCGGCAGCGTCTTCGGCGAAATTCACACGACCGCCCTGATGTCGACCGTCATCTTTCGCAAGGTCGCCGATACCAAGCTGGACTGGCCCGTCGAGGCGGACGACATCGCCGACGACGTCTATCCGTTCTGACCGCTCAACGCCTGCGGCGCGCCAGGATGGTCAGGGCCGGCCCGGCCGGGTGGTCGGGATCGACAGGGCCCATCGCGAGATCATCGAAGCCGAGCGTCGCGAGAGCCTGCAGCAGGTCGGCGCGTGCCATCCAGCGCGGCTCGGCGTCGGGCCCGCCGCAGAATTTCGGGTCGGCCATGTCGGTATAAGGCCTGATATGAAGCGGGATCCGCCGGCCCCGCCATTCCCGTTCTTCGGTTCGTGCGATCAGGGCGCGGCGCGGATCGCCTGCCGGCATGGCCGCATCGTCGACGACATGGGTCCAGAGGAACAGGGCGTCGGTGTGCTCCGCCAGCAGATCGAGCAGCCGCAGCGGATCGACGGCGTGATAGAGCACGCCGCTGGCAACGATCAGCGGCCAATGCCGGCGATCTTCCTCCAGGAAGCCGACAAAATCGCCCAGCAGGAACGATGCATCGCGCAGCCCGCGGAGCTCCTTGACGACGAGGCAGCGCAGGAAGGCGTCGCGGTTCGCCTCTACCGCCAGCACGCTGTTTGCGCCGGCCTCCAGCAGCATCGCGGTGTGGCTTGCTTCGAGCGGCCCGAGCTCCAGAATATCGAGGCCCTCGACACCGCCCATTTCGGCAGTCAGCCATTTGATCCGGTGATCGTCGTAAAGCGCGGTCGCACCAGCGCTGACGCCGACCGATGACGGGAGGGCGCCGACCCAGGATCCCGCGAAAAGGTCGACCATGGTCTGTGGCCGGGGGGCACCGCGGACATATTTCGGCACGCCGGCATCACGCGGCGCCGGCACCGGCTGCGGGCGCAGATGGACGCCGCCCTCGGCGGCTTCAAGCAGGGCGCAGCGGGCAAGCTCCGAGCGCTCCGGCACCTCGCCCGACGCCGAGCGCTGCAGCACCACCATGAACTCGCAGCCGATCGTCGGATGAAAAAAAGCTTCGCCCATCGCGATGAGACCGAGCGCGCGGAAGTCGCTGAAGATCAGCCGGCAGCTCGACGGTGTGAACACCCAGGCATGGCAATCGACATAGTCGGCGGCATTCTGAACAGCGAAGGCGTAACCCGCGGCCGGCGTACCGGAAAAGGCAAAATTGCCGCCGTCGGGACCGGCCCAGACCTGCACCCCATCGCGCGTGGCGTTCATCCCGTAGTGATCGTAGAGCGCGCCGGGATCGTGCCGCCGCTGCCCTGCAAGGAATGCGCGCAACATCTGCCCGGGGGTGCTGACCGGCCTCAGATAGTCGAAACAGAAGCGGCGATCGGGAATGAGCAGAATGAGCCTGCCGGTGTCCTTCAGCGCCCTTTCGCAGCGCTGCAGGAAATGGATGGGATCAGGCAGATGTTCGAAGACATGGCTCGCGACGATGTAGTCGAAGCGTTCGCCGTCATCGAGCAGGTCGCTGAATTCGCCGCCGTCGTCGATGGCATCGACGGGCTCGATCCGATCCACATCGACGCCGTGCGGACGATATTTCGTGCGCAGGCTCTCCTGGTCCGCATGATCGACGACCAGAACCTCATAGCCCTGGGCCTTGGGCAGGATCGGCGCGTAGGACGCACCGAGTTCGATGCCCCGGTCCGACTTGCCGATCATTTCGCGAATAAGTTGTCGAAAATCCATGGTCCGGGCCCGGAGCGGGTGCTAGAGAGAGCGGATCCGCTATCGGCGGACGTTAACGATTCCTCGCTCAAAGGCCGATCGCAGATCAAGATCTGCGCTGGAGAAAAAACGAGATATGGGCAGTTTTCTTGGTCGCCTGAAGCCCATTGCCGATCGGATCGTTTATCATTCTTTCTGTTTTGCTTTGAAGGTGGCTCAAACGCCCCGCGTTTTACGTGACGCGACGCCGGCCTTCAGCTCGGATGAAATCGTCCGCCCAGCCGACGGCGATGTCTATGCCATCGTCCTCAAATATGCCGGCTTCACACTGGGCGACGATTTCCGCGACCTTTTGAGCACGTTGCAGGCACAGAAGGTCAATATCATTGTTGTCGTCAACGGGAACATCTCCGACGACGCCAGATCAACAATCAAACAATATGCCCATCGCCTTCTCGTTCGCGAGAACATTGGAAGAGATTTCGGCGGATACAGGGCCGCAACGATTCATCTGCATCGCCAGAGGCTGAAGCCAGGCCGGATTCTATACTGCAACGACAGCGTGGCCTATATTAAGGGCGCGGCGCTCGACCATCTGGTCAGGGCCCTGTGCGACAGCCGCCATGATGTCGTCGGAAGCTTCGAGAACCACGAGTTCGAACATCATGTCGGTTCTTACGTCTTTTCCATCTCCGGAAATGCCTTCTGCAATCCTCAGTTTCAGCAATTCTGGGAGCGTTACCGCCCCTATGACATCCGGCCCTACGCCATCAAGAACGGCGAAATCGCGCTGTCTCGCGTCCTGAAACGCTGCGGCTACAGCATCGATGTCGTCTATTCGGCCGAGCGCCTCGCCGAGGCTCTGTACAGGCTCGACCTGCCCCGCCTCGCGGAGCTGATACGCTACACGCGGCCCGCCTTCCGGCTGCAGCCGCTCGAGACGCTGATGACGCGTTCGATCGCAGCCCGCTCCCTCTCCGAGATCCTTGGCGGTCGCGAAGAAAGCGAGATCCCGCCAGCGACGGGAACCCCGACGATTGCCGCCTATGCGGCACGGCGGAAGGCGGCACGCACGGCAAGGACGACGGATGTCGCGGGCGACACGGTGGCGGAACGGCTGGCCTGCGATGCCCTGGTCGACCGGCTGATGATGGAAGTCACCCAGGGCAGCCAGATTCATCTGGGCTTCGGCCTGTTCCACCGGGTTCTCGATGCTCCCATCATCAAGAAGGACCTTCTGGCGCGGGCCATCTATCTCGAACATGACTGCACGATGATCCTGGAACGGCTGCCGGCCGACACACGGGCCGCGATCATGCGTGAACTGGTCAACCGGGGCCGCCCGCTCCATGTGCGCGGTTTCCGGGGCTTCCTGCTGAAGCACGGCCTCATCTGACCCATACGACGCATCGGCGAACGCCGCCCACCCGCGCCCTGCCCGGTGCCGATCCGGACTGCCGCATCGCGGGCGCTTGGCATGCTGACCCAAAAGAAGCATATTATATACCTCTTTCGACGGTCGTTTCCGCTCACAGGTCCGATCATGGCAAGGCCGAAGATCAAACGCGCTTACGTTCCGGCGTCGCCGGACGACGGCGCGCGCGTCCTTGTCGACCGCGTCTGGCCGCGCGGCGTCAGCCGCAAGGCAGCCGCGCTCGCCGCCTGGTCGAAGGACATCGCGCCGAGCACCGGGCTGCGCAAATGGTTCGGCCACGATCCGGCCCGCTGGCCGGAATTTCGCGCACGCTACAGGAGCGAGCTGGCGGCCCATCCCGAACGGGTCGCGGCGCTCAGAGCAATGCTGCGGGAGGGGCCGGTCACGCTCGTCTACGGCGCCCATGACGAGGAACGCAACAACGCGGTCGTGCTCGCCGAATGGCTCGACGAGGCCGGCTGATGCGCCTGACCCTGCACACGGACTATGCGCTGCGCCTGCTCATGCTGCTCGCGGCCGAGCCGGACGGCCTGCACCGCATTGCCGATGTCGCGCGCCGCTACGCCATCTCGCAAAACCACCTGACGAAGGTCGTTCAGACCCTGGCGGAGGCCGGCTTCGTTCACAGCATCCGCGGGCGCGGCGGAGGACTGCGGCTCGGCCGGCCGGCCGAGCGGATCAATCTCGGAGCAGTGGTCCGGGCGACCGAGGACAGTTTCGCGCTGGTCGAGTGTTTCGACGGCGAACGCGGCGGCTGTGTCGTCAGCCCGGCCTGCGGCCTGCGCGGCCCGCTGGAGGAGGCCTTGCGCGCCTTCTTCGCCGTGCTCGACCGCCATACCCTCGCCGACCTCATCGCCAATCCAGCGGCGCTCCTGCGGATGCGCCGCCTGCTCGGCGCGCGCGCCGCCATCGAGGCCAGAGCATGACGACACCAGAGCCTTCGGCCGCGGAGCGCCGCGCCGCCGCGACCGCCGCGATCCAGGCCGAAACCGGTATCGACGAAGCGATGATCGAACGGCTGGTGCGCGGCTTCTACGACCGCGTTCGCACCGATGACCTGCTCGGCCCGGTCTTTGCCGCGCGCATCACCGACTGGGAACCGCATCTTGCCCAGATGTTCGCCTTCTGGTCGTCGGTCGCGCTGATGACCGGGCGCTATCACGGCCAGCCGATGCGCAAGCACCTGCCGCTGCCGGTCGACGCGGTGCATTTCGACCGGTGGCTCTCCCTGTTCGCGGCGACGGCGCAGGAGCTCTGCCCGCCAAAGGCCGCCGCACATTTCGTCGCGCGTGCGCAGCGCATCGCCGAAAGCCTCGAGCTCGGCATAGCCGGTGCCCATGGCGTGATGCTGGCTCGCGGCGAGCGCTTCCGGCGCCGCGCCTGACGGCGGCCCGCCGATCACGCGGCGGCTGGCGCCATCGTGATCGGCATACGGATCTGCCCTCTTCCGACGATTGGCGCGGGGCTCTAGTGTCCTGGATCGGAAACGCGTTCGGCCCGGCTGCGGGCTGGCAATGCGCTTCCGCATCACGACACGCGCGGGCATCATGGCCCGCGCTCGACACCGGAGGCGCCGGCCCTTGCCCTGGCGCAGGGGGGAGCCAGGAGGATGGCCATGCGGGCGCGCGCGTTCCCGGCAGGTTCGGCCCTGATTTTGGCCGCCGCAACTCTCGTCACGGGATGCCAGGACCGCGCGGTCGAACCCGCGAGGCCGGCGGCCCAGGTCAAGATCCAGACGGTGGCGCTGATGGACTATGCGCCGACGGTCGCCCTGACGGGAGAGATCAAGGCGCGCTTCCAGGCTGACCTGTCGTTCCGCGTCTCCGGCCGGATCACCGAACGCCTGGTCGATATCGGCAGCCATGTCGTGGCCGGCCAGGTGCTGGCCCGCCTCGACCCGAGCGAGCAGCAGGCCGATCTCGCGGCCGCGCAGGCCAGCGTCAAGGCGGCGGAGGGCCAGGTGCGCCAGGCGAGCTCGGCTTTCGAGCGACAGAAGACGCTGCTCGGCCAGGGCTTCACCACGCGCCGCGAGCACGACCAGGCCGAGGCGGCCCTGCGCACCGCGCAAGGTTCGCTCGATGCGGCGCGCGCGCAGCTCGGCACGGCCGAAGAAGCCCTGTCCTATACGACGCTCAAGGCCGGCGCCGATGGCATCATCACGGCGCGCATGGCCGAGATCGGCCAGATCGCTCAGGCGGCCCAAGCCATGTTCACGCTGGCCCAGGATGGCCCGCGCGATGCGGTCTTCCAGGTCCAGCAGGCCGCCTTCTTCCGGCAACCGGAAGCGGCCGATGTCACCATCACCCTGGTTGGCGATCCGACTGTCCGGGCCTCCGGCACGGTGCGCGAGATCTCGCCGACGGTCGACCTGCGCACCGGCACGGTGCGGGTCATCCTGACGGTCGCCAACACGCCCGATGCGATGACGCTGGGTGCGCCGGTCATCGGCTCGGCCCGCCTGAAGGGGCGCCGCGCCGCCATCCTGCCATGGGGCGCGCTGACCTCCGACGGCGGCAGGCCAGCGGTCTTCGTCGTCGATCCGGCGACGCGCATCGCTTCGCTGAGGCCGGTCACCGTGCTCGCCTACGCGACCGGAACGGTGATCCTGTCCTCCGGCCTCAGCGCGGGGGATCTGGTCGTTACCGACGGGCTGAAGCTGCTGCGCCCGGACGAAGCGGTGGCGATTGCGGAAAACAGCCCGAGCGGAGCGGGACAATGAACGGAGCGTCTGGCCGATATCGGACCACTGCACTGACCGCCATGCTCATGGCGGCAGCCGCCCTCGCCGGCTGCAACGACCGGCAGGCGGCGCCGCCGCAACCGGTGCGGCCGGTGCTTTCCGTCATTGCCGAGCCGCGCCCCCAGCAGCGTCTGAGCGTTGCCGGCACGGTCCAGCCGCAGATCCGCACCGACATGAGCTTCCGGGTGCTCGGCCGGGTCATCGCGCGCGACGTGCGGGTCGGCGACCTCGTCACCAGGAACCAGCTGCTGGCGGCGATCGATCCGACCCAGCTCGAACTGGCGGTCCGCGCCGCGCGCGCCGATCTCGTCAGCGCCCAGGCGCAGCTCGTCAACGCCCAGGCGACCGAGACACGCCAGCGCGCGCTTCTGGAATCGCGCACCGCGACGGAAGCGACCTTCGAGACCGCCGAACAGGCGCGCGAGGCGGCGCAGGCTTCCGCCGCCCGCGCCGCAGCGAGCCTCGCCAAGGCCCAGGAGCAGCTCGGCTATGCCCGCATCCTCGCCGAGTTCGACGGGGTCGTCACGGCGATCGGCGCGGAGGTCGGCCAGGTCGCCTCGCCGGGCATGGCGGTGGTCAGCATCGCCCGGCCCGACCTGCGCGATGCCGTCGTCGACATTCCCGACGGCATTGGCGGCCAGCTTGCCGTCGGCACGCAGTTCGACGTGGTCCTGCAGGTCAATCCGGCGCTGAAGGTCCGGGGCGAGGTCCGCGAGATCGCGCCCCAGGCCGATCCGGTGACCCGTTCGCTCAGGATCAAGATCGCGCTGCGCGACGCACCCGAGGCGTTCCGGCTGGGCGCGACCATCACGGCAACGCTGAAGGCGCGCACGTCACCCCGCATCGAGCTGCCCCGATCGACCCTCGTCGAACGCGACGGCAAGACCCTGCTCTGGGTCGTCGATCCCGCCACCAGTACTGTGGCGCTGAGAGAGGTCTGGCTCGGCGACCGGACCGAACAGACGATCGTCGTGGCAGGAGGGCTGGAGGCCGGCGCGCGCGTGGTGACGGCCGGCGTCAACAGCCTCTCCGCCGGCCAGAAGGTGCGTGTCGAGGAAGGGCCCCGCTCGTGAAGCCGTTCAATCTCTCCGACTGGGCCCTGAACCACGCCTCGCTCGTCTGGTACTTCATGGCGGTGTTCATGGCCGCCGGCCTCTACTCCTATGTCCATCTCGGCCGCGAGGAGGACCCCTCCTTCGTCATCAAGACCATGACCATTTCGGCCCAGTGGCCGGGCGCCTCGGCCGAGGAGACCACGCGGCAGGTGACCGAGCGGATCGAGAAGAAGCTCGAGGAACTGGAATTCCTCGACTATACGCGCTCCATGACCACGCCCGGCCAGACGCTGGTCTTCGTGCAGCTGAAACCGACGACGAAGGGCCGCGACGTGCCGGCGATCTGGCTGCGCGTGCGCAACATGATCGGCGACATCAGGGGCGAATTGCCGCAAGGCGTGATCGGGCCGGCCTTCAACGACCGCTTCGGCGACGTCTACGGCAATATCTACGCCTTCACCGCCGACGGCCTGACCCAGCGCCAGTTGCGCGACTATGTCGAAAGCGCGCGGACCGCCGTGCTGACCGTGCCCAATGTCGGCCGCGTCGACATCGTCGGCGCGCAGAACGAGGTGATCTATCTGGAATTCTCCACCCGCCAGGTGGCCGCGCTGGGGCTCGATCAGCAGGCGATCATCGCGACCCTGCAGGCTCAGAACGCCATTACGCCGTCTGGTGTCGTGCAGGCCGGGCCGGAACGCGTCAGCGTCCGCGTCAGCGGGCAGTTCGCGTCGGAGGATAGCCTGCGCGCCATCAACCTGCAGGTGAATGGCCGCTTCTTCCGGCTCAGCGACGTCGCAACCATCAGCCGCGGCTACCAGGATCCGCCCAGCGCGCTGTTCCGCTACGACGGCAAGCCGGCCATCGCGCTCGCCATCGGCATGAAACCCGGTTCCAATCTCCTCGAATTCGGCAAGGCGCTGGAGGCGGAGATGCAGCGGGCCCAGGCCGAACTGCCGATCGGGGTTGGCGTGCACCTCGTCTCCGATCAGCCGAAAGTGGTGGACGAAGCTGTTTCGGGCTTCACCCGCGCCCTGTTCGAGGCGGTCGCCATCGTGCTGGCGGTGAGCTTCGTCAGCCTCGGCCTGCGCGCCGGCCTGGTGGTGGCGCTGTCGATCCCGCTCGTCCTCGCGATCACCTTCGTGGTCATGGCCTATCTCGGCATTTCGCTGCAGCGGATCTCGCTCGGCGCGCTGATCATCGCGCTCGGCCTGCTGGTCGACGACGCCATGATCGCGGTGGAAATGATGGTGGCGCGGCTGGAGGTGGGCGACAGCCTGCGCAAGGCGGCGACCTACGTCTACACATCCACCGCCTTTCCCATGCTCACCGGCACGCTGGTGACGGTCGCGGGCTTCATTCCGATCGGGCTCAACAATTCCAACGCCGGCGAATTCACCTTCACCCTGTTCGTGGTGATCGCGGTTTCGCTGGTGGTGTCCTGGATCGTCGCCGTGCTGTTCGCGCCGCTGCTCGGCGTCACGATCCTGCCGGCCAGCATGAAGCAGCATCACGACAGCAAGAGCTGGCTCGCCAACGGCTTCGCCCGCATGCTCGCCGTCTGCATGCGCTTCCACTGGATGACCATCGTCGTGACCGTGCTCGCCTTCGCACTGTCGGTGTTCGGCATGCGCTTCGTGCAGCAGCAGTTCTTCCCGGCCTCCGACCGGCTCGAACTGATCGTCGACTGGAACCTGCCGCAGAACGCCTCCATCGCCGATACGGAGGCCCAGGTCGCCAAGTTCGAGCAGGAGATGCTGGCCGGCAATCCCGATATCGACCATTGGTCGAGCTATATCGGCCAGGGCGCTCTGCGCTTCGTCCTCTCCTTCGACGTCCAGCCACCCGACCCGTCCTTCGGCCAGACGATCATCGTCACCAAGAGCCTTGCCGCGCGCGACCGGCTGCGCACCAAGCTGCAGGATTACCTGAAGAAGACCTTCGTCGGCACCGATGCCTTCGTGAAGCTGCTCGATATCGGTCCGCCCGTCGGCCGGCCGGTCCAGTACCGGGTGAGCGGCCCGGACGTACAGACGGTGCGCACGCTGTCGCTGCGCCTCGCCGGCCTGATCGGCGCCAACCGCCATCTCGGCGACATCGCCTATGATTGGAACGAGCCGGCGCGGGTCGTCAAAGTCGAGGTGATGCAGGATCTCGCCCGCCAGCTCGGCGTGACCTCGCAGGACATTTCGGCGGCGCTCTCCGGCGTCGTGCGCGGCACCTCCATCACGCAGGTGCGCGACGATGTCTATCTGATCGACGTCGTGTCCCGCGCCAAGGCCGACGAGCGCGGCTCGATCGACACGCTGCAGAACCTGCAGCTGCCCGGCTCGAACGGCCAGTCGGTGCCGCTCGCCGCGGTCGCGACCTTCCGCTACGAGCTGGAACAGCCGGTCATCTGGCGGCGCGCGCGCCAGCCGACGATCACGGTGAAGGCCGGCATCGTCGGCGATGCGCAGCCGGACACGGTGGTGAAGGAGCTCGAGCGCACGGTCGAGGCCTTTCGCGCCCGGCTGCCGGCCGGCTACCGGGTGGTGGTCGGCGGGTCCGTCGAGGCGAGCGCCGAAAGCCAGGAGCCGATCGCCGCCGTCGTGCCCCTGATGATCTTCATCATGCTGACCATTCTGATGATCCAGCTGCAGAGTTTCAGCCGGCTGTTCCTGGTGATCGCCGTCGCGCCGCTCGCTCTGATCGGGGTCGTCGCAGCGCTCCTGCCGAGCGGGGCGCCGCTCGGTTTCGTCGCGATCCTCGGCGTGCTGGCACTGATCGGCATCCTGATCCGCAATTCGGTGATCCTGATCGTCCAGATCGAGGAATTGCGGGCCGAAGGCCGCCCGGCCTGGGAGGCGGTGGTGGAAGCGACCGAACACCGCATGCGGCCGATCATGCTGACCGCCGCGGCGGCGAGCCTCGCCCTGATCCCGATCGCGCGCGAGGTGTTCTGGGGCCCCATGGCCTATGCCATGATGGGCGGCATCATCGTCGGCACGGTCCTGACGCTGCTGTTCCTCCCGGCCCTCTATGTCGCCTGGTTCCGCATCAAGGAGCCGGATGCGCCGGCCCATGCCGCGGAGGCGGGCGGCCCGGAACCGGCCTGAGCGCACGGGCTTGACAGCCCTGCCGTTGACGGACGCCCTGCGGGGTGCGATTTTCGCACCCGTCTTCAACAACCAAGGATAGGTCCGGTCGCCGTTCGCGAACGGGTCCTCTGGATCAGTGATCGAACTTCTCGTTGCGATTGGCCTTATCGCACTCAACGGCGTGTTCTCCCTTTCGGAGCTCGCCATCGTCTCGGCGCGCAAGGCCAGGCTGAAGACCATGGCCGATACCGGCCGGCGCGGCGCTGCCGCGGCGCTGGCCTTGGCGGAGGACCCTGGGCGGTTCCTGTCGACCGTCCAGATCGGCATCACCCTGATCGGCATTCTGGCCGGCGCCTTCTCCGGCGCCGCGCTCGGCGAACGGATGGCGACCAGCCTTGCCGGCTCGGGCATCCCGCAGCGGATCGCCGAACCGCTCGGCTATGGCCTGGTCATTGCCGTCATCACCTACCTTTCGGTCGTCATCGGCGAGCTCGTTCCGAAAAACCTCGCGCTGCGCCATGCCGAATCGCTCGCCTGCACCGTCGCGCCGCTGATGGTGTGGGTCTCGCGGATCGGCGGACCGGTGGTCTGGCTGCTCGATGCCTCGACCAAGTTCATCTTCCGCGTCTTCGGTGGCTCCGCCGAGGCCACACAGGCGGTGACCCAGGAGGAGATCCGCACCATCGTCGCCGAAGCGGAAACGGCCGGCGTGATCGAAACCGACGAGCGTGCGATGATCTCAGGCGTACTCCGGCTCGGCGATCGGGCCGTGCGGGCTGTCATGACGCCACGCACCGACGTCGAGCGGATCAATCTCGCCGATCCGGAAGAGATGGTGCGCAAAGCGCTGATCGAGACCCGGCGCGCACGCCTGCCCGTCGCCGACGGCGATCCCGACAACATGATCGGCGTCATCCAGACCCGCGACCTGCTGCGTTCCGCCATGGCCGGCCAGCCGCTCGACCTGCGGGCCCATATCCAGCCCGCGCCGGTCATTCCCGACACGATCGACGCGCTGGACGTGCTCGCGGTCCTGCGCAATTCGCCCGTGCCAATGGCCCTCGTCCATGACGAATACGGCCATTTCGAAGGCGTCGTGGCGCCGGCCGACATTCTCGACGCCATCGCCGGCGCGTTCCAGTCCGACCCGCACGCGCAGGAGCCGGAAGCGGTCGAGCGCGCCGACGGCTCCTGGCTCATTGCCGGCTCCATGCCGGCCGACGAAATGGCCGACTGCCTCGGCATCGTTCTGCCGCGCAAGCGCAGCTACGAAACCGCGGCCGGCCTCGTCATCGCCGAAATGCACCACCTGCCGGAAACCGGCGAGGTGGTAGAGACGCTCGGCTTCCGTTTCGAGGTGATCGATCTCGACGGACGGCGCATCGACAAGATCCTGGCGACCAGGCTGCCGAACGAAGGCTTTTCGTCCTAGCCGGAACCGGCGGCGGCCTCGGCACCGCATGCCGGGCATGCCGGCCCATGGCGCGGGGCTTGCCGGTCGACCGGCGAGAGCCTAACCTTTCCGGCGATGGCACAGTGGCGGATCATCGCGGCAGCCGGAACTCTCGTCTGGTCCATGAGGCCGGGCATGGCGCAGGACGATCTGCGCATCGGGCTCGGGCGGTGCGCGGCGATCGCCGCGGATGCCGACCGGCTCAAATGTTTCGACCAGATCGCCCGCCCGGCTGTTCCGGCAACTGGCGCCGCGCCCGTCTGGGAGATCCAGACCGAGATCTCGCCGGTCGACGACAGCCGCGTCGTGCGGGTCGTGCAGAAACCGCTCGGCCCCTGGACCGATCTCAGCATCGCGCTGCATCTGCGCTGCGTCGAGGGGCGCACCATCGTGCAGGTCGCCCGCGATTCACTGCTCGCCGTCGGCCGCACCGTGAAGGTGATCACACGCATCGGCACCCAGCCGGCAACCGAAAGCCAATGGACGGTCGGCAATACCTCGCAGGAAGCCGTCCTCACCGACAATCCGATCGGTTTCCTCCGATCGCTACCGACCAGCGGGCGCCTGTTCATCCGCGTCGAAGGCGTGCGCGACCAGCGTTTCGACGGCCTGTTCCGCCTCGACGGCTTCGCCGAGATCCGGCGCAATCTCGGCGAGGCCTGTCACTGGCCGGCCCCGCCACGCTGACCGGGCCCGCCTCCGCCAAGAGCTACCAGTTGAACCGCAGGCCGAGCCGGCCGCGCACCGCATGGCGTCCCGAGCCGAGGCCGGTCGTATAGTCGGCCGCGGCATAGAGGCTGGCCGCGGCGGTGATCCGGGCGACGACGCCGCCGCCCACTTCGAGCGCCGTGCCGCCGAAGGTGGTGGCGATCGGATCGCCGTCGAACCGGACCGTCTCCGTCCGGTTGAAATCGTGCCAGAGATTGATCTTCAGATAGGGTTGCCAACGGATGCCCGCGGCATCCACCTGGCTGGCGAGCCTTGCGCCGATGCGGCCGGTGAACGACGAGCCCGCGCCGAAACTGATCGTCGAGAAGGCATCATGGGTGCGATCGAGCGACAGGTGCTGCCAGATGATCTGCGCCTGGGGCTCCAGCGTCAGGCCGGCGCCGAGAGCGATGGGATAGCCGGCTTCCAGCGAGGCGGTGAACAGGCGCCCGGAAATGTCGGCGCCAATCCCCCGGTCCGATACCGGCCGGCCATCGAGCCAGGTCATCATCACCACGCTGTCGACATACCAGTTGGTCGGCCCGAGATGGGTCCAGTAGGCGCCGAGGCTGTAGGCGTCCAGGCCGAGCCTGCCGGTCGTCGCGTTCTGAAAGCCGAGCGCATAGCCGCGCACCCGCCCGTCGGACCGGGTATAGCCGGCGAACAGGCCGAACCGGTCGCGATGGCCGTTGTCGTGCTCGATGCCGTAGAGGTCGAAGCCCGTCTGCAAGCCGGCAATGGTGCCGGTGAAGGACGGCGAGACCGCGCCCTGCCACGTCTGGCCGAGCTGCTGGCCATAGACGCGGCCCCACATGCCCGGCGTCAGGCCGCGGCCGGTCAGGATCGCCTGATCGCCCTGGCGCTCATGGAAGGTGCCGAGCGCAGCGAGACCCATCTGCAGCGCGACGGGCGGCACGGCGGACTGCAGGGGAACTTCGGGCCGGTAGAGCAGGATCGGTTCGCTGCCGGGCGGCGGGGGCGGCGGCAGCGGCGGCGTGCCGGGTGCAGGTTCCGGCGCCGGCGGCTCGGGCTCGCCGGGCGGGACCATCGGCCGCGGCGCGATGGACGAGCGAAGATACCAGTTCTGCGTGGTGCCGGCTCCGACGCCGCCATGGAACAGGAAATATTCATAGGCACCCGCCGCGACCGGCCCGGACAGGGTGAACGCCCCCGAGGCGGTGCTGGCGCCATTGACGGCCTGAACGACCATGATGCCATCGGCAGTGGTCAGCGCGCCGGCGCCGCCCAGATTGGTGATGCCAATGGTCGTATGGCCGCTCGCCGTGCCGCCGGAAATCACCAGCTTGTCGGAAGCCGAGCCATCGCCACCGAGCACGGTGCGCAGGTTGAGCCGCCCGTCATTGCCGACATAGCTGCCGACGATGGTCAGGCTGTTGGCGGCCCCTGCCCCGCCATTGGTCAGGTCGATGGTGCCAGCATTGGTCACCGTCACGGCCGGGCCGCCGGCATAGGGGGAGATCGACGGGTTGGCGCCATCCCCCGCCATCAAGGTGGTGCCCGCGGCGACCGAGACATTGCCGGTCAGGTCGCGCTTCAGGCGCAGCGTGCCGCTGGTGATGAACGTGTCGGCGAAATCGCCGGTGCCGGCCCAGGTCCAGTCGGTGCCCGCCATGGTCAGCGTCTGGAAGCGGGTGAAGGCGTTGTCGACCAGCCCCGAGCCTTCGAGCCGCACCTGGTTGTGGCCGAAGCCGCCATTCATCGCGCCGATGATCTGGGATCCGGTCTGCAGGATGACGTTGATCGTGCTCGTCGCGCTGGTGCCGCCGTTCAGGGCGACGCCGGCATCGCTGCGGATCAGCCCGGCATTGACGATGGTGGTGATGCCGTTGAGCGTTCGCAGCGCGTCGCTCTGCAGGCTGATGATCCGCCCGCCGGCGAGGTTTTCGATCCGCGCCGTGAAGCTCGGGCTCAGCGTGTTGGAGAAGACCGCTTCGGTATTGAGGCCATTGGCCTGGATCAGGCCGCTATTGGTCAACTGGGCATTGTTGCCCTGCATGTAGACGACGGAGCCGCTCGTGCCGGTGCCCGTCAGCGAACCGGTATTGATGACGGTGCCGTTCGAACCGAGGATGGAGATCGCCCGGGCATTGCTGCCATTGACGGTGACCGTGCCGTTGTTGATCAGGGTGTTGCCGGTCTGGCCGACATTGGTCTGGCCCCAGGCCGCGCTCATGCCATAGGCGTTGGGGCTGTTCGTCGTGATCGTGCCGTCGTTGATCAGCGTGTTGTTGCTGCCATTGGCGGCCATGCCGTCATTGTAGGCGCCCGTCGTGGTGATGGTGCCGGCATTGGTCAGCGTATTGCCGTTGCCAAGGCCGAGCAGGCCGGCGCCGCGATTGCCGCCGGAGCCACCGCCGCCCGTGAGCGAAACGGCCCCCTGGTTGACGATGCGGCTGTCGTCACCGACGCCGAGCGCGATCGGCGAGGTCGCGCGCGTCACCGTCACCTCGGCGCCCGTGCCGACATTGATGCTGACCGCCGAACTGCCGGCGGCCGCGCGCACGCCGGTCGTATCCGCCCCCGGCGCCGTGCAGTTGACGACCGTGCCGCTTGCCGGCGCGGCGTCCGTGCAGGCCGCATGTGCCGTGCCGACAAAGGATGGCAAGGGGAGATCCGGCGGGAACAGGGCCGCTCCCGACAGGAGCGAAACGGCCAGCGATGCTTTTGCCTGCAACCGGATCATGCACTTGCCCCTCATGTATCATTCGCTTTCGCGGCCGAAGCACCCCTATAGATTACGTTGCGTAATCAAAAATGGGCGACCGCCACCCGACTCCAATCAGAGACCGCATAAGAATTGCTACACAACTTGTGTACGTCAACTCTCTGCGAGACCGAAAATTCAGCGAGAACTGCAGGACTATGCATGGCTTCATTGCGGTATTATTGAACCGTGCGAGCTCGTGGTTATCACTGTATTGACGACGGGCGGCGAAACCGGCCCAACCGGGCGCGGATCCCGCGCCGGACCGGCGCTCAGCCGATCGGACCCTTGAAAATGAAAAAGGCCCCGGCGCAGATCAGCGCGAAACCGACCAGATGGTTCAGGGTGATGCTTTCGCCGAGATAGAAGACCGAAAAGACCGAGAAGACCAGGAGCGTGATCACTTCCTGCATGGTCTTCAGTTCCGCCGCGCTGTAGACGCTGTGGCCGAAACGATTGGCCGGCACCGCAAAGCAATATTCGACGAAGGCGATGGCCCAGCTCGCCACGATGACCACGAAGAGCGGCTGGTTCTGGAACTTCAGATGGCCGTACCACGCAAAGGTCATGAACACGTTGGAAATGACCAGAAGGCCGATGGGCATGAGCTCGCGGACGGACATGGGGTTCTCGCAGTGTCTGGCGGCGACGACCGTTAGCGATCGCACCGTCTCGACAATGTGACGCTCGCCCGATTCGATGCGAGCCTTTCCCTGCTGCCGGCGACCGGCCGTCAGTTGAGCGCTGCCGCCGGCCTGCGGGGCACGACCAGTTTCATCGTAATGACCTGGACCGCCTCTCCTCTCTGGTTGAGGGTCCGGCTGCGCAGGACGACCATGCCGCGGTCCGGACGCGACTTCGAGGGCGTCACTTCCAGCACCTCGCTGACGACGGTCAGGACATCGCCCGGACGGGTCGGCTGTGGCCAGGCGATCTCGCCACCGCCGCCGATAATGCCGCCGGCGATCGGGGCGCTCGGCACCAGCAGGCTCATGGTCATGGCGGCAGTGTGCCAGCCGCTGGCGGCGAGCCCGCCGAACAGCGTGCCGCGGGCCGCTGCGTCGTCAAGGTGGAACGGCTGCGGATCGTATTGGCCGGCGAAGGCCTTGATCGCCGCTTCGTCGACCGTCAGCGACGTGCTGGTGAAGGTCTGGCCGATGGCGAGATCGTCGAGATAGAGGGCACTCATGGATAGCCTCCGTTCGGATGCGTTTCAGCGACTTGCATGATGATAGTCACTTGACTACGATCGGTTCATGCAACGCAAGTCCTACGAAGGATCGATGTGCCCGATCGCGCGCAGTCTGGAGCGAGTGGGCGAATGGTGGAGCATGATGATCCTGCGCGACGCCTTCCATGGGCTGACGCGCTTCGACCAGTTCCAGCGCAGCCTGGACATCGCGCCCAACATGCTGACCCGGCGCCTGAATGCGCTGGTCGAGGCCGGGCTCCTGGAGCGGCGGCGCTACAGCGCGCGGCCACCGCGTGACGACTATGTGCTGACCGATCGGGGCCGCGACTTCCGCCCCGTCCTGATCGCCCTCACCGCCTGGGGCAATCGGCATTTCGCCGAGGAAGGCATTGCCAGCCAGGTCGTGGATGCGGCGACCGGCCGGCCCGCCGATCCGGTGATGGTCGATGCCCGCACCGGCCGCCGGCTCGACGAGCCCGACTTCATCTTCGACGAAGGCCCGGCCGCCGATGCGGTCGTGCGCCGGCGCTATGCCTTCGCCCGTCGACGCCGCGCCGACGAACGGGACCCAGGCAACAACGGGCAGGAGCCGTAACGAAAGGCGCTGCCGCGACGAATACCTCCCAGCATGCCCCGATAGAGGGTCTGCGGTTTCAAGGAGGACGTCCATGCTTCATCGCCGAACCTTCCTCACCACCATCCTGCTCGGCTCCGCCGCTGCAAGCCTAGCGGCCACGGCCGACGCGGCCCGGGCGCAGCCTCGTGAAATGCAGGCCGGCTCCATGGGCTCTGGATCCGGAACCATGGGGTCCGGATCGGGTGCCATGGGCTCGGGCGCCGGCTCCATGGGGGCCGGGTCGGGATCGATGGGGTCCGGGACCGGCTCCATGAACCGGGCAGGCGCAACGAGTGGAGGACGCCGTCGGCGGCGCCGCCGGCGTCAACGCCACGCCATGTGAGCGCGGCGTCGCGCAAACCAAACCCGCGCCGTTGGTTCGGCGCGGGCGCGGACGTGCCGACACGGCGGATCAGGCTGGCTCGACCTCGATCGTGACATGCGACAGCGCGGGGAGATGGGCAAGCCGCGCCCGGTACGCGGAGGGCGGCTGTGGCACCGGCGCGACCAGCGCGATGATCGCAGCGTGATGCCCCGGCCCGACCTGCCAGACATGCAGGTCGCTGATCTGTTCGCCGTCACGCACGATCGCCCGGCGGATCTCGCCCGGCAGGTCGTCATGGTCGGGAACAGCATCGACCAGGACGCCGCCGGCCGCGCGCATCAGCCCGTATGACCAGCGGGCAATGACGAGGGCGCCGACGAGCCCGCTCAGCGGGTCCAGCCAGAGCCAGCCGTACAGTGCGCCGGCGAGCAGCGCCACGATCGCCAGAACCGAAGTCAGCGCGTCCGCAAGGACGTGCAGATAGGCCGCGCGGAGATTGTTGTCCGCATGGCCGTGAGCGTGATCGTCATGATCGTGGCCATGGTCATGATGATGTCCGTGGCCGCCGAGCAGCCAGGCGCTGGCAAGATTGACGGCGAGGCCGATGACCGCAACACCGAGCGCCTGCCCGAAGCCGATCGGCACCGGATTGGCGAGCCGCACGAGGCTTTCCCAGGCAATCAGCAGGGCGACCAGCGCGAGCACGATGGCGCTGGCAAAGGCGCCAAGATCGCCCAGCTTGCCGGTGCCGAACGTGAAGCGCGGATCATGGGCATGGCGGCGCGCATAGGCGTAGGCCGTGGCGCTGATCAGCATGGCGGCGGCATGGGTCGACATGTGCCACCCATCCGCAACGAGCGCCATGGAGCCATAGATCGTGCCGGCGACGATCTCCACCACCATCGTCGCCGCCGTCAGCGCGATGACCGCCCAGGTGCGCCGTTCGTTGAGCGCGTGGTCTCGTCCCAGGAAGACGTGGTGGTGGGCTGCCGGCGAAACGGACTGCTCGCTCATGACGAAGGGCTCCGACACAAGAAAACGGCGCGCGTGTCAGCGCAAATAGGTCCTGACCACATCGATCAGCTCGTCGGCGGCGCGCGCCTTGGCGGCGTCCGGCTCATGGGCGGGATCGACGACGTGGAAGCGGATGTGATCCTCGATGAGCTCGGCGGTCAGGCCGCTCACGGCGCCTCTGATGGAGGCGACGAGCTGAAGGATGTCGGCGCAATCCGCTTCCGCTTCGAGTGCCCGCTCGACGGCTTCGACCTGACCACGAATGCGCCGAACGCGGCCGAGCAGCCGAGCCTTGTCCTTGCTGGTATGGCTCACGGCATGTCTCTCATAATATAGGGGGGTATCCTATATCCCACACAGACCAGCCGGTCCACTGGTCCAGGCCGCCCCCATCGCCGAACGGTTGAGCACAACGACCGGCATGAACGGCGCGCTCCGCGCGGCCGCGATGCGGCCTGATGCGGGGGCGGCCTCCGGTGCCGCACGAACGGGCTATTGCAGATGCCGCCGGCGGTGGCGCCACTGCCCCGCGCCGGGAAGGCCACAGGCCTGCCCCAGTCGGCTGCCTTGCCGCCGCAGGATCGCCAGTTCCTCGATCAGGGCCCGCAAGGCCGCCTTCGCATCGCCCCCGAAGGCATCGATGATGGCGGCGACCTCGGCCTCCGCTGCGGCCTCGCCACCGGCCGAACCGCCTTGCCCGAACAGTTTCGCCATGGCCTTCCCGCGCGCGCCGGCCTCAATGTTCCCTTTATGTTCGATCGCGCAATGCTCCGCAAGATCCGGCTATCAAGCGATCCGCGACGGAGCGGCGTCATCCACCGTGCCGTCTGCACGCCGAGCGTGGCAGGCATTCGTCGGAGCAGCTGGCTCAAGCTTCGATTCAGATTCAGGCCGCCGCCTGAATCGACATTATTTCAATGAGTTATACCGATCCATTCAGGTTCCGCGCGGCGCGCAACGGGTGGGCATCCCGACCTATCTCGACAGTTCCGGCTGGCCCATGCCTGCCGAACGGGCTCGCCTTGCCAGGCCAAAAGCGGCAAGGTTCGGCGGTCGACCGGCGCCGTGCCGGCCGGCCCGCCATCGCTTCCGATCATGGGCTTCGCCCAGCGGCAGCGGCGGCGCCCCGCCCGATCCCGCCCAGCCCGGATGCCCTGATGTCCAACGCCCCGACCGTCCTTTCCGCCCGCGCCATGCTCGATCGGCTGGTCGGCTTTCCCACCGTGTCGAGCGTTTCCAATCTCGACTGCATCGCCTTCATCAAGGACTACCTTGCGAGCCATGGCGTCGAGAGCCGGCTGGTGCCGAATGCGGAGGGAACCAAGGCCAATCTCTATGCAACGATCGGCCCGAACGTTCCCGGCGGCGTGATCCTGTCCGGCCACACCGATGTCGTCCCGGTGGAAAGCCAGGCCTGGACCAGCGACCCCTGGACGGTGGCCGAGCGCGGCGGCCGGCTCTACGGACGCGGCACCTGCGACATGAAGGGCTTCGACGCCCTGGTGCTGGCCGCGGTGCCCGCCATGACGCGCGCCAGGCTGGCGAGGCCGATCCACATCGCCATGTCCTATGACGAGGAGGTCGGCTGCCTCGGCGCGCCGGACATGGTCGAGGCGATGGTCGCGACCGTGCCGACGCCATCGGCCGTCATCGTCGGCGAGCCGACGCGCATGCAGGTGGTGACCGGCCACAAGGGCTCGCTGTCGTTCCACACCGAAGTGACCGGCCACACGGTCCATTCGAGCCGCATCGACCAGGGCGTCAGCGCCGTCATGGTCGCCGCCCGGCTGGTCACCTGGCTCGCCGACACCATGGCCGAGAACGCCCGCCGAGCCGATCCCGCCAACCCCTTCGCCCCGCCCTATACGACGCTCCATTGCGGCGTGATCCACGGCGGCACGGCCGCCAATGTGGTGGCCGCCAACTGTTCGTTCGTCACCGATGTCCGCGCCATTCCGACCGAGGATCCCGCCTCCTATCGCGACCGCTATCTGCGCTACATCCGCGAGGAGGTCGAACCCGGCATGAAACGCATCGCGCCCGATTCCGGCGTGAAGGTGCTGCCGCGCTCGATCGTGCTGGGGCTGAAGCCGGAAACCGACGGCGCCGCCGAACGGCTGGTGCGCCGGCTGACCGGCGACAATGGCAGCCACGTCGTGTCCTACGGGACGGAAGCGGGGTTGTTCCAGCGCCCGGGCTGGTCGACGGTGGTCTGCGGCCCGGGCGATATCGCGCAGGCGCACCAGGCCGACGAATATATCGAAGTGTCGGAATTCGAAGCCGGCGAGCGCTTCCTCGCCCGCCTGATCGCCGATTGCTGCGCCTGACGGCTTGATGCCGTCCGCGTCGCGGCCGTCGATAGGACATCGCCGGGCGCAGGGGACAGCGTTATGAACGATGCGGCTTCCGAACCCTCGCCCGCTGCGCGGTCGGCGGACACGCCCGCCGGTCGCTTCGGCCGGTTCCGCCGCGACGTCCTCGCCGGCCTGACGCTCGCGGCCATCACCATCCCTGAACAGATGGCGACGGCAAGACTCGGCGGCTTCGAGCCGCAGGTCGGCTTCTACGCCTTCATCGCCGCCACCATCGGCTTCGCGCTTTTCGGCGCCAGCCGGATCATGACGGTGGGGGTGGATTCGACCATCACTCCGATCTTTGCCGGTGCCCTCGCCGCCATCGCGGCGTCGGGCTCCGCCAGCCTTGCATCGGCGGCGGTCACCCTGGCGCTTGCGGTCGGCGTGCTGCTCGCCATCGGCGGCATGCTTCGGCTCGGCTGGGTCGCCGATCTCCTGTCCGAACCGGTGCTGACCGGTTTTCTCGCGGGCATTTCGATCCACATCGTCGCCTCCCAGTTGCCGGCGCTGCTCGGCGTGCCGAGCGCTCCCGGCAACATGTTCGACAAGCTCGCCGGCGTCTGGTCGGCGCGCCATGCGATCAACCCGATCACGCTCGCCATCGGCGCCGGCGTGCTCGCCCTGTTGATCGCCAGCGAGCGGATCAGCAGCCAGATCCCCGGTGCACTCATCGCGGTGGCGCTCGCGACCCTGTGCGTCGTCGCCCTCGACCTGGAGCGGCGGGGCGTCGCGGTGCTCGGCGCCCTGCCCGGCGGCCTGCCGGTGCCGGTCGCGCCCTCGGCCGGTTTCGAGGACCTGCGCGAGGTCCTGCCGCTGGCGCTCACGGTGGCGCTGGTGGTCATGATGCAGACGGCGACAGTGAGCCATTCGTTCCCGGATCCGGGGGGACGGGCGAGCAATGTCGACCGCGACTTCATCGGGCTGGGAGCGGCGAACCTTGCCGCCGGCGCACTCGGCACCATGCCGGTCAATGCCAGTCCGCCACGCACCGCCATCGTCGCCGAAACCGGCGGTGCGACACAGGCCGCTCCGCTGGTTGCCGCGGCCATCGTGCTGGCCCTCGCCCTGTTCGGCGGCAGCCTGCTCGCCAGCGTGCCGGAGGCCGCGCTGGCCGGCGTGCTGCTGTTCGTCGCCCAGCGGATCTTCCGTGTCGGCACCATGGTGGCGGTCGCCCGCCAGGCTCCGGCCGAGTTCGCGCTGATCGCCCTCACCGCCGCCGCCATCGTCATGCTGCCGATCCAGACCGGCGTCGCCATCGGCATCGGGCTGTCGCTGCTGCACGGGGTCTGGATGACCACCGAGACGCGGCCGGTAGAATTCCACCGCATCGGCGGCACCACGGTCTGGTGGCCGCCGGATCGCCAGCAGGCGGGCGAGCGGCAGCCGGGCGTGCTGGTCGCGGGCTTCCCGGCGCCGCTCCTGTTCGCCAATGCGCGCACCTTTTCGCAGGGGGTCGAGCGCCTGATCGCGGGAGCCGGCCGGCCGGTCGCGCTGGTGGTGCTCGAGGCCGGCGGCATCGCCAATATCGACTTCACCGCCGCCAATGCGCTGAAGGCGACCATTGCCGCCTGCCGCGCCGCCGGCATGGACTTTGCCATAGCCCGACTGCAGTCGGTGCGCGCCGAGCGGGCGCTGGAGCGGTTCGGGGTTCTCGCCGCGCTCGGGCCGGGCCGGCTGTTCCACAGCGTCGAGGAAGCGGTGACCACGCTCGGCCACGGCGCCACGCCGGACAGGTGACGGGGATGACGGCGATCACGATCTGGGGGCGGCGCAGCTCGTTCAACGTGCAGAAGGTCATGTGGCTCGTCGGGGAGCTCGCCCTCGCGCATCACCATGTCGATGCCGGCGGCAGTTTCGGCGGCCTCGACGATGCCGC
The DNA here is from genome assembly GCA_000751295.2 of bacterium YEK0313. Classification (NCBI taxonomy): domain Bacteria; species bacterium YEK0313. Next base: position 2,090,914 of record CCMO02000001.1, on the reverse strand, counting down.
CTTCCTCGCCATGAACCCGCACGGCCGCGTGCCGGTGCTGCGCGACGGCACAGCGATCGTCTGGGAATCCCATGCGATCCTGCGCTATCTCGCCGCGCAACATGGCGGCGAGCGGCTCTGGCCGGGCGACGCCGCGCGGCGCGCCCGCGCCGACCAATGGATGGACTGGTCGCAGACCGCGCTCCAGCCGGCCTTCCTCGGCGGTATCTTCTGGGGCTACTACCGGACGCCCGCCGCGGAGCGGAACTGGGCCGCGATCCGCGCCAGCCTCGAACGCTGCTCCGGCTATTTCCGCCTGCTCGATCGCATCCTCGCGCAGCACGCCTTCCTGGCGGGCGACGATTTCGGCCTGGCCGACATCCCCGCCGGCACGACGCTCTACCGCTATTTCGAACTCGATATCGAGCGGCCGTCCGTGCCGCACGTGGAAGGCTGGTACGAGCGGCTCCAGGCGCGTCCCGCCTATCGCCGTCACGTCATGATCCCCTTCGGCGATCTCCATGGACGCCTCGACTACTGACCCCGGCAAGGGCGGCGGCCGGCCGAACCGCGCCGCCCGCCCTTCCGGTGTTCATGGTCAGGCGAGCTGGAAGGTGGCTGCGGCCTGTTCGCGAGCGATCAGCTGACGCTTGCGGCGAAAGCCCCAGCGATAGCCCGAGAGAGAACCGTCCTTCTTCAGCACCCGATGGCAAGGAATGAGGATGGCGATCGTATTGGCCGCGCAGGCTTCGCCCACTTCGCGCGCCTCGCGCGGCGCACCGAGCCGCGAGGCGATCTCGCCATAGCTCGTCGTCCGCCCGGCCGGCACCGACCGCAGCGCCTCCCAGACCCGGATCTGATAGTCGGTGCCGCGCGGATCGAGCGGCAGGCCGGGATCGGCGACCGGGTTGTCGATCACTGCCGCGAGCGTGCCCAGCACCGGCCGCAGCCCTGCCGCGTCGTCGATCAGCGCGGCCCCGGCAAACCGTGCCCCGAGCGCGAGCGCCGCCGCCGGCCTCGTATCGACGAATTCGAAGGCGACGAGGCCGCGCGCGGAGGTCGCGGCGACGAAGGTGCCAAGCGAGCTCTCGCCCAGCGCATAACGAATGGTCTCGGTCATGGTCCTGTCCTTTCGGCCATCGCATCGTGATGGTGCGAAAGGATAGGTTCGGCCGGCTTCGGAGGCGCTCCCATCCTTGCGGTCAAATTCACTTTTCCGGTCAGAGCGCCTTGCGGAAGGTGAGATTGAACCGGGCGCGGCCGACGGCCGGATGCTCGCCGTCCTTGAGCGCGGGAATGCCGTGATAGAAGAGCCGCGACGGCCCGCCCCAGACCACCACGTCGCCGTGGCGGAGCGGCACCTTGCGGACGGGATCGGTTCGCTCCAGGCCACCGAACTGGAACGTGGCAGGCAGGCCGAGCGAGACCGAGACGATCGGCTGGTCGTAGTCGCGCTCGTTGCGGTCCTGGTGCAGCGACAGCCGCGCGCCGGGCCGGTAGCGGTTGATCAGGCACGCATCCGGCACGAAGTCCCGATAGCCGGCCTCGGCCGCAGCGGCGCAGGCAAGCTCCAGGAAGGGCCGGGGCATATCAGGCCACGGCCGGCCGCTTTCCGGATCGACGGCATCGTAGCGATAGCCGCGCCGGTCGGTGACCCAGCCGGCGGCGCCGCAATTGGTCATGGCGACCGACATGGTGAAGCCGCCCGGCGTCACCATGTTGCGGAACGGCGCCGCGGCGACGACGGTGTCGAGCGCCGACAGGAGCGCATCGGCCGGCAGCGCCCGGCCGCGCAGGATGACCGCTCCGGCCGCCAGGTCCTCGCGCTGCCCGGTGTTGCCGGGCTGATCCCCGAACAGATCGTCCATCATGGCCTTGCCTCGCATGGTCAGCCTCGCGCGATCGTTGCGCTTAAGCGATCGTCTTGCGGCCGCACTCCGTCTCTTGCCGCCAAATTCGCGGCAGCCCTGCCCTGCATCACGATTGGCCCAAGGAGATTCCACGAATCCGTCCGAATCCGGGTCTAGCTCGCCCAGCTTAACGGATCGACGGGGCAGCAGGGGTCATGCGCGAAGGCATGTACGGCATCGATTTCACCACCGGCGGCGATGCCGGCATGGGCATGTTCGTATTCGAGGGCGGCCGTGTCTACGGCGCGGACCGCGGCACGGCCCGCTACGACGGCAGCTATGAGATCGATGCGGTGACCAAGCAGGTGCGCCTGCGCCTGAAGGTGACGTTCCCACCGCATGTGATGACGGTCTTCGGCCTCGAATATCCGTTCGAATGGTCGGTCGACTGCGAGGCGGCGCTCGACCCGCTCAAGGACGAGGGCCAGGTCCTCGTCGACAATTCCATCGGCCAGCGCCTGATCGCGCATTACCTGTTCCTGCGGCCCCTGCCCGGCGCGCCGGCGCTGATGCAGTAGCGGTGGAGCGCCGCGGCCGGCTGGCGAGCATTCAGCGCATCAGTCCGGCAGCCTTGAGCGCTCGGACGATCGTCGTTCCGATCTCTTCGGCCGGTGCCGCGGCCGCTTCGCCGCGCGCGGGCCTCGACTGCCGCGGCATGGTGCGCCAGTCCTTGCGCGGCGCGCGCGTCGGCCGCGCAGCCGCGCGCGCGGGGATGAGCCCCCAAAAGGCGGCGATGCGGCGCGTCGAGGCCAGGCCGGCTTCGAGAAAATAAGGACCGGGCTCGCCGCCGCCTTCTTCCGCCCCCGCGACGGGCACGCCGTGCCCCATGCCGGCAATGGTGACGAGCTCGACCGCCGGTCCGTGCCGGTCGGACCAGGTCAGCCGCTCATGGGCCGCGCCGAGTTCGCGCGCCGGTTCGACTGCGCCGAGGCCGTGGACATCGGTCCACTGCTTCACCAGCTCATGGGCGTTGGCGAGGCGGACCGTGGCGTCCTCTGTGCCGTGCCATATCGACACCCGCGGCCAGCGCCCTTTGTGCAGGGAGGCCGAGCGCACGAGGTCGCCCCATGCGGCCGCCTCGCGGCTGACGCCGCCGGCCATGCTGGTGAAGGCTTCCTGGACATTGCGGGCCGCGCCGTGCGGCAGGCCGCCGATGATGGCGCCCGCGGCGAACAGGTCGGGATAGGTCGCGAGCATGACGGCTGTCATCGCGCCGCCGGCCGAAAGTCCGGTGACGAACACCCGGCCGGCATCCAGCTTGTGGTCGCGCAGCATGCGGCGGACCATCTGTCGGATCGACAGAGGTTCGCCCCGGCCCCGCTCGGTGTCGCCGCGCCGGAACCAGTTGAAGCAGAGATTGGGGTTGTTGACGCGCTGCTGCTCGGCATAGAGCACGGCAAATCCGTGCCGCTCGGCAAGCTCCGACCAGCCCGAGCCGCGATCATAGCCGGCCGCATCCTGGGTGCAGCCGTGCAGCACCACGACGAGCGGCGCGCCCGCGCGCAGGGCCGGCGGGATGTAGGCGAACATGCGCAGGCGGCCGGGATTGGTGCCGAACCCCGACACCTCGGCCAGCCGCCCCGCGGCAGCGTCCGGCGCCACGTGCGCATCGCCCGCGGGCAGCGAGGCGTACCAGTCGCGGCGCTGGCGCATGAGCTTGGCAAGGGAGGCGGAAAGTCCGGTCATGTCGGCACCCTGTGGTCCAGCGCGCCCAAGGACGCTGCAAAGTTTACGCTGCATCGCAGCAAATTCCACAGCAGTTGCTGCATCGCACAATATTGGACCCGGGAGCCGCATTGGCAAGCCGAGACGGCGCCGTCACGGCCTTGTGACACCGCGTGATCGGCCAAAAGGGAGCATCATCCTTTTGATTTGGAACGATTTTTCGTCTTGTTTCATTCTTGGAACACTTCATCCCGCTTGGCCCTGACAGCCGGCATGGCCAGCACGACGAGCAGGAGGACGGCGCAGGCGAGCAGGGCCGCGCTGATCGGCCGCTCGAGGAATACCCTCGGGTCGCCGCGCGAGAGGTTCATGGCGCGGCGGAAATTCTCCTCCATCAGCGGTCCGAGAATGAAGCCGAGGATGAAGGGTGCCGGCTCCGCCCCGACCTTGATGAAGAACACGCCGGCGGCGGCGAACAGCAGCATCAGGACGATGTCGAAGGCCGAATTGCTGATCGAATAGGTGCCGATGCAGCAGAACAGGACGATGGCGGGAAACAGGATGCGATAGGGCACGCGCAGCAGCGAGACCCAGAGGCCGATGAGCGGCAGGTTGAGCACGATAAGCATCAGGTTGCCGAGCCACATGGAGGCGATCACGCCCCAGAACAGCTGGCGCTGCGCGGTCATCACCTCCGGGCCCGGCTGGATGCCGTGGATCATCATGGCCCCCACCATCAGTGCCATGATGGCATTGCCGGGAATGCCGAGGGTCAGCAGGGGGATGAACGAGGTCTGCGCGCCGGCATTGTTGGCCGCCTCGGGCGCGGCGACGCCCTCGATCGCGCCATGGCCGAAACGTTCCGGCGTCGCCGAGATCTTCTTCTCCAGCCCGTAGGCCGCGAAGGACGACAGGGCCGCCCCGCCCCCCGGCAGCACGCCCAGCACCGAGCCGAGGAGCGTGCCGCGCGTCATCGCCGGCAGGCAGGCGCGGATTTCCGCCCAGCGCGGCCAGAGATTGCTGACCGCGCCGGTCAGCAGGCTGCGGTCCTGCGGCCGGCCGAGCGCGACGACGAGCTCGGCGATGCCGAACATGCCAATGGCGATCGGCACGAAGCCGATGCCGTCGCCGAGTTCGCCGATGCCCAGCGTCATGCGCGGCAGGCCGGTATTGACGTCGATGCCGACCAGCCCGAGCAGCAGGCCGACGAGGACCATGGCCACCGCCTTGCCCGGCGCACCGTGGGCGAGCGCCACCGAGCCGGTGAGGCCCAGCACCATCAGGCTGAAATATTCCGGCGCGGTGAACCTGACGGCGAGCCAGGCGAGCGGCACGCTCGCCGTCGCGATGATCACGGTGGCGATCGTGCCGGCAAAGAACGAGGCTATGGCCGCGATGGCGAGCGCCGGGCCGGCCCGGCCCTGGCGCGCCATCTGGTGCCCGTCCAGACAGGTGACGATCGAGGAGGATTCGCCCGGCAGATTGACCAGGATCGCGGTGGTCGAGCCGCCATATTGCGCGCCGTAGAAGATGCCCGACAGCATGATCAGGGCCGAGGCCGGCGGCAGGGAAAAGGTGAAGGGCAGGAGAATGGCGATGGTGGTGATCGGCGCGATGCCGGGCAGCACGCCGACCAATGTTCCGATGATCACGCCGACGAGGCAGAAGGCAAGATTCAGCGGCGTCAAGGCGACCGCGAAGCCGGTTGCGAGATTGCCGATCAGATCCATGGGCCGCGGTCCTTCGTCTTCCGATCACGGGCTTTCCGGCCCGCAGGGCACCATGGCGCTCACCAGGACCAGCCGCCGGCCGACTGCGGCCAGACCGCGAAGGGCAGGCCGAGCAGGTGGACGAACAGCCCGACCGCGAAGGCGGCGAGCGCCAGCGCCACCACGACATTCTCGCCGAGGCGCACGTCGCGGGAGGCGAGGCCGGCCACGAGCACCACGAGGAAGCACGTCAGGGCCAGGCCGAGGCGCGGCAGAGCCAGTGCGAACAGGCCGACCGCCGCGCCGATCAGCACGACCGGCCGCCAGGCGACGGCCGGAAAGGCGACGCGGCCCGCCACCAGGGCGCGGCCGCCGAGGCCGAGGCCGAACAGGACGACGAGGACCGACAGCGCGCGCGGCACGTAGCCCGCGCCCATGCGCGCCGCCGAGCCCATGGGCAGATCGGCGACCAGCGCGAAGGCCAGGGCGCCGACCGCGACGAGAAACAGACCGAAGGCGAGATCAGGCCCGTTGACGCGGCCCATGGCGCCCTCCCCTGACTGGCATGCGGGCGATTGCTTCGAGGCCGTCGGCCACGACGCGGCTAGTCGAGCGACAGGTTCTCGGCCTGGACGATGCCGCCCCATTCGGTCATGGCCTTGGCCATCCAGGCGGCGAAATCCGCGGCCGAGCCGGCCTTCACCTCGCTGCCGAGCTCGACGATCTTGGCGCCGACATCGGGCATGGCGAGCACCTTGCCGAGCTCCTGGTTCAGCCGCTCGACGACGGCCGGCGGCGTCCCCTTGCTGGCGAACAGACCCTGCCAGGAACCGGCCTCCGGCACGGGCATGCCGAGCTCGGAGAAGCTCGGCAGATTGGGCAGCGCCTGAAGGCGCTTGTCGCCCGATACGGCAATGCCCTTCAGCTGGCCCTGCGCGACGAAGGGCAAGGTGGCGATGGCGCCGTTGAAGATGACGTTGGACTCGTTCGCGACCACGCCGCGGATCGCGGCGGCGCCACCGCGATAGGGCACGTAGCCCCAGTTGATGGCGAAGCGCTTGCCGATGACGAGGGCGGTGAGATGGTTGACCGCGCCGACGCCGCTGGTCGCGACATTCAGCTTGCCCGGGTTGCCCATGCTGTAGGCGGCGAGCTCGACCAGTGTCGTCGCAGGCACGGACGGGTTGACCGCAAAGAGATAGGGCGAGAATGACACCATGCCCACCGGTACCAGGTCCTTGGCGACGTCGAAGGTGAGCTTCTTGAACAGGGCCGGAACACTGGCGAGCGTTCCTGCATCGGTCAGCAGCAGGGTATGGCCGTCGCCCGGTGCTCTCGCCACGAAGTCTGCGCCGACATTGCCCGAGGCGCTCGGCCGGTTCTCGACGATGACCGGCTGGCCGATCGCCTGCGCCAGCTTCGGCCCGATGAAACGGGCGAGAATGTCGGACGTGCCGCCGGGAGCGAAAGGTACGATCAGCGTTACCTGCCGGGTGAATCCTTGCGCCCGCGCTGGCGGCGCGGCCAGCTGGATCGATCCAACGGACAATGCGGCAAGTGCGGAACGCCGTGTCAGCATGAGCATCTCCTCCAGGCCATCTTGTTGTTGAGACGAGAGTGTAGAGCACAATCCCCCGGAGAAAAGCGCGCCGGTGCGCTCCCAGCGTTGCGAAATCCATCGCTGCGCGGCTCGCCCGCCCCGGTCCATAGAGTTGTATTATCGCTTTCTTCACCGCCTGGTTGCTTAACTGTCATGCGCGACCACCGTCCGTGCCTGACGGGCCACGGTCGCGGTCGGCCGGGGGCAGGCATGGCAGGCTTCTTTCAATTCGGCGGCCGTATCGGGCGCCTCGCCTATTTCGGGCGGATCGTGGCGATGACATTCGTCGTCGTGCTGGCCATCGGTGTCGCGTTCTATGTCGCGCTCGCCACCGGACGCGGCACGACCTTCGATGTGCGCAGCCTGCCGCCGGTCGTCCCGGTGCTCGTCGCCGCGATCATGATCCCCGCCGCCTGGGCCGGTCTTGCCCTGATGATCAGGCGGCTGCGCGATATCGGCCTGCCGCCCCTGCCGGTCATCGGCCTCTTCGCCGCCTTCGTCTTTTTCGACCACGTCGCCCTGGCCAATCTGTTCCGCACCATGGGCTGGCCGACGGTCGGCGGCGGCTCGCTGCTCGGCCTCGCGATCCAGACCGCCGCCGGCCTGGCGCTGCTGCTTGCTCCAGGCGACGCGTTGAGCAATCCCCAGGAAGCCGGCCCGGCAGGCTTCGACGGGCCCGCTGCCCCGGCACCGGGGCCGCGTCCCGACCGCCGGCATCCCCGCCGCGAGTTCGGCCTGCGCGGCCGCTGACCGCCGGCACCTGGCAAGACCGCCGCAGCGCGCGCCGCCAAACGCCAGTTCTGACATGAAAATTCTTGTGATAATTCAATCATATAAATAAAAATTGCATGCAACATGCAAAAATTCATTGCCAAAGGCCGGAACTGGCTCGCATAAATTGTCTGGAGCATGCGCGGCGTGGACCCGGCACAAAAGTCGGGCCGCTCGATCGAACCGCCTGAGCTCACGGGGAATGGAACCAGCCCAGAGGAGGCACATGTGAGCGTTCAAGGCGCCGCCGCAGCCACGTCAGCATCGCTGAAACGAACCAGTGTCCGCTGGAAGATCTTCCTGCTGATGCTGTTCCTGATCACCATCAACTATATCGACCGGGCGTCGCTCTCGGTCGCCATGCCGCTGATCGCCAGGGAGTTCAATCTCGACCCGGCGACCCAGGGCCTGATCCTGTCGTCGTTCTTCTGGACCTATGCGCTGATGCAGGTGCCGGGCGGCCTGCTCGCCGACCGCTACAAGCCGCGCATCGTCATTGCCGCGGCGACGATCGGCTGGGGCTTCTTCCAGGCGATCGCGGCGGTCGCGTCCAGCTGGGTCATGCTGCTGCTGACCCGCCTCGGCCTCGGTGCCACGGAGGCGCCGATCTATCCGGCCGGCGGCAAGCTCAACGCCATGTGGATGACGCAGAACGAGCGCGGCCGCGGCGCCACCCTGCTCGACGGCGGCGCGCCGCTCGGCGCGGCCTTCGGCGCCATCGTGATCGCCGGGCTGATCGCCATGTTCGATTCCTGGCGCCTCGCCTTCATCGTCGCCGGCGTCGGCACCATGGCCTGCGGCCTGCTCGCCTGGTGGTACATCCGCAACGCGCCGGAGGAGCATCCCTCGGTCAACGAGGCCGAGGCGCGCTACGTCGCCGAGGCGCATGCCCGCGAGGACGCCGAGGCGCCGAAGAGCCAGGGCGGCAGCGCCGCGGCCTATTTCCGCTACCGCTCGACCTGGCTGATGTGCGCCGGCTGGATGTTCTTCAACACGGTGTTCTACGGACTCCTGACCTGGCTGCCGAACTATCTGTTCAAGGTCCACGGCTTCGACATCAAGACGCTGGGCGGCGCCTCCTTCCTGATCTTCTTCGCCGGCTTCGTCGGCGAGCTGATCGGTGGCTGGATCGCCGATGCCTGGCGCGAGCGCGGCGGCCAGCCCAACGTGGTGTTCCGCACGCTGTTCGGCATTGCCGCGGTGTTCGCGACCGTGTCGATCTTCTCGGTCGCCTATGTCAGCGATCCCGTCGTGGTGGTGGCGCTGCTCTCCACCACCCTGTTCTTCCTGCGCTGGTGCGGCATGTACTGGGCGATCCCCTCGATCCTCGCCACGCGCGACCGCGCCGGCCTGCTCGGCGGCTGCATGAATCTCGGCGGCAACATTGCCGGCATCTGCGTGCCGATCGTCGTCGGCCTCATCGTGCAGTTCACCGGCTCCTACTTCCTGGCGCTGATGTTCTTCGCCGGCGCGGGCGTCGCCCTGTTCGTCTGCTCGACGCTGATCGACTACAGCCGGAAGCTGCCGGTCTGACGCAACGCCGCCCCCGCCCCGCCGCGGGGGCGGCCCATCACCCTTCGCGCCAACGCACCGATATCGGAGACTTCCATGAGCGCCCCCGTCCGGCTCGGCATGCTGACGCCGTCGTCCAACACGGTGCTCGAACCGATGACCACGGCCATGCTCGCGGGCCTGCCCGAGGTGAGCGCCCATTTCTCGCGCTTCAAGGTGACCGAGATCGCGCTGACCGATGCGGCGCTCGGCCAGTTCGACGACAGCGAGATCCTGCGCGCCGCCGAGCTGCTGGCCCATGCCAAGGTCGACGTCATCGCCTGGAACGGCACCTCGGCGAGCTGGCTCGGCTTCGACCGCGACGAGCGGCTGTGCGAACGCATCCGGGCGGCGACCGGCATCGCCGCCTGCACTTCGGTGCTCGCCTTCCGGGACATTTTCGAGCTGACCGGTCGGCCGCGGATCGGCCTCGTGACGCCCTATATCGACGACGTGCAGAACCGGATCCGCGCCAACTGGGCCGCCTCGGGTTACGCCTGCCCGGCCGAGCGGCATATCGGGCTTCAGGACAATTTTTCCTTCGCGACCGTCGGCGAGGATGAAATCGCGGCGCTGGTGCGGGCCGTCGCCCGCGACGGGGTCGAGGCGGCCGCCATCGTCTGCACCAATATGCGCGGCGCGCCGCGCGTCGCCGCGCTGGAGCGGGAAACCGGCATTCCCGTCTACGATTCGATCGCCACCACCTTGTGGAAATGCCTTGCCCTGACCGGGGTCGACATGGCGCCGCTGAAGGACTGGGGCAGCCTCTTCGCCCTCAAGACAGGCTGAGCCGTGCGGCCGGCGCAGCGCAATGCTTGCACTCCGGCGCGCGCCGTGAAAACCGTGATGGCGGGCGCAGGTGGCGCCCGCAGGGGGAGATGGACGATGGATGCCGCCCGCAAGGGACCGAGCAAGATCCGCAGGACCAGCAAGGCGCTCGGCGACGGCCGCATTCGCCTCAGCCGGGCCGGGCTGCATGAGCAGGCGGCAAGCCGGCTGAGGACGCTGATCATCCGCGGCAGCCTCGGTCCCGGCGAACCGCTGAACGAGGCCGACCTGTCCGATGCGCTCGGCGTGTCGCGCACGCCGCTGCGCGAGGCGCTGAAGCTGCTCGCCGCCGAGGGACTGGTCGAGCTGCGGCTCAACCGCAGCGCAGTGGTCGCGGCGCTGCGCCCGGACGAGATCGCCGACCTGTTCGAGGCGGTCAGCGGCATCGAGCGCACGGCGGCGGAGCTTGCCGCCGTCAGGATGACGCCGCGCGACCATCAGAAGCTGCGCGGCCTGCAGGAGCGCATGGAGCGCCACCACGACGCCGGCGAGCTCAGCGACTATTTCGAGATCAACCAGCAGATCCACGGCTTGATTGTCGCCGGCGCGCGCAACGCCACGCTGAAGGCCACCCATGACTGGCTGCTGGCGCGCGTCGAGCGTGCCCGCCTCCTCGCCCTCTCGGCCCAGGGGCGCTGGCAGGAATCGGTGGCGGAGCACCGGCTGATCCTCCAGGCGCTCGAAGCGCGCGATGCCGAGGCGGCCGGCAAGCTGCTCGCCCACCACGTCCGGCGCACCGGCACGGTCGCCAGCGACCTCGCCGGCGGGCCTGTCCCGGCCGGGGCACCCGCCGCCCCTGAGACCAACACATCCGACGGCGCGAGGAGCGACCCGTGAAGATCCTGCTGCTCAATCCCAACACCTCGACCGCGGTGACCGACCTGCTGTTCACCGCCGGCGCGGCCGCCGCCGCCGCCGGCACCGAACTGATCCCGGTGACCGCCACCACGGGCGTGCCCTATATTGCGAGCCGCGCCGAGGCACAGATCGGCGGCGCCATCGCGCTCGACATGATCGCCGCCCGCCATCGCGAGGTCGACGCGGTGATCATCGCCGCCTTCGGCGACCCCGGCCTGCTCGGCGCCCGCGAGCTGTTCGACCTGCCGATCGTCGGCATGGCGGAAGCGGCCATGCTGACCGCCTGCATGCTCGGCCGCAGCTTCTCGATCGTCACCTTCGCCAATGCCCTCGTGCCCTGGTATCGCGAATGCGTCGACATGCATGGCCTTGCCGGCCGCTGCGCCAGCATCCGCATGCTCGATGGCGGCTTCCGTTCGATCTCGGACGTGCAGGAGGAAAAAGAGGAGCTCTTGGTCGCGCTCGCCAACCGGGCGGTCAGCGAGGACGATGCCGACGTGGTGATCCTTGCCGGCGCGCCGCTGGCCGGCCTCGCCGCCAAGGTGAAGGACCGCGTTCCGGTGCCGGTGGTCGACCAGATCGCCGCCGCCGTGAAACAGGCCGAGGCGCTGGCGACCCTCGCCCCGCGCAAGGCCGAGGCGGGCACCTTCCGCCGACCGCCGGCCAAACCGACGCTCGGCCTGCCCGAGGCCCTCGCCCGCCGCATCGAACACGCCGACGCGGCCGGCCCTCGCTAGGCGGGCGCTCGCCTCGTTCAGCCGCGGGCGGCCGCCTCCAGTGCGGCGATATCGACCTTGACCATCTTGAGGGCCGCCTCGCAGACGCGCCTCGCCTTGGCCCGGTCGGGATCGGCCATGAGCGCGCTGAGGCCCTTCGCCGAGATCTGCCAGCTGAGGCCCCAACGGTCCCTGAGCCAGCCGCAGGCCTCCGTCGCCCCGCCGTCTGCAAGGGCCGTCCAGAGCCGGTCGATCTCGGCCTGCGTGTCGCATTGGACGATGATCGAAAAGCTGTGGTTGAAGCGGTCGAGCGGGCCGGCCTCGATCGCCATGTAATCCTGATCGCCGAGCGAAAAGGAGGCAAGCCTGACGCTGCCCGCCGGGCCGCTCGGCGTATCCGCCGGCAGGGCCGAGACCCAATGGATGGCGGAGCCGGGAATGAGCGAGGTGTAGAGGCCGATCGCCGCCTCCATGTCCTTCTCGAACCAGAGATGTTGGGTCACGTTCATCGTCGCACCGTGCCTTTCGATGGGGTCGCCTGGCGAGAGACGGGACCGCGAAATCCGCCGCCGATGGGCAGAACGCCCCCGGCTCTCGGTCCAAGGACGACCGGCGCGGCGCGGTTCAGACAAGGCGCCTCGATTTTTTTGGCCCCGACGGCGGAAAGCCGGAAGCCGCCGCCACAGGCCGAACGGCAGCGCTAGCCGCGAAGCGGACCGTCGAGCCGGGTGGACCAGTCCTCGACCGCGGCGGTGGCGAGCCGCCTTTCGGCATGGCGCCGCCAATTGTCGGGCAGATGTGCGAGGGCCGCCATGGCCGAGAGTTCGGCGCGGTTCATCACGTCGACATAGAGCACGCGCCACAGCCGTTCGATCGTCCATTCGGGCGTGAGGCGGTCGATCAGCGTGAGCGCATCGCCCGGCTCGACGAAACCTTCCTCCAGAACCCGATAATACCAGCCGGTGCGGCCGCTCTCCTGGACACGCCGTGCCATGTCGGGAGCGCCGAAACGCAGGTTCAGCTTCCAGCACGGCTGGCGGCCCTGACTGACCTGGATCAGCGCCCCGCCGGCCCGATAGGTGTCGCCGATGGCGATCGTCCGCTCGTCGAGCCCCGTGGTCGAGACGTTCTCGCCGAAAGCGCCGGGCCGCGCGAGCACGTCGCGCGCGCCGAGCGCCGCGCGCCAGAAACCGTAATGGTCGGCGGCATAATGATGCACGGCCTTTTCGGGGCCGCCGTGGTGCCTGACGTCGCCCTGCGCATCGCCGGCAAAACCGGCGCGTCCGAGCCACAGGCGGCCGGCGGCGTGTTTGTCGATGCCGCTCGGCGCGCCGCGCGGCCCGAGCGGCCGGACCGGGCCGATCAGGAGCTGGTCGATGCGGGGCACGGCGCGCGCCCTAGCTGTTTAGTCCCACGGTGTGATGGCGTATCGTTATCGTCATCAGAGAGGGACGCGCTATGGGCCAGGTTCTTCACGGGAGCGCCACGACCACGCACGCCGTTCGAACGGAGCTACAGCGATCGCAAGCTTCGGCCGCGGAGCTCGCGCGGCGCTTCGGGATCAACGAGAAGACCGTGAGGAAGTGGCGGTCCCGGCAGACGGTCGAAGATGAGCCGATGGGTCCGAAGGAAAGCCACAGTTCCGTTCTCTCTGCCATCGAGGAGGCCGCGATCGTCGCTCTGCGTGTGCAGGCCCGCCTGCCGCTGGACGACGTCTTCGTCGCGCTGAAGGACGTCATCCCGCATCTGACGCGCTCGTCGCTGCATCGCTGCCTTCAGCGTCACGGAATCTCTCGCCTGCCGAAGGCCGATCGCGAAAAACCGAAGCGGTTCAAGGCCTACGAGATCGGCTACTTCCACATCGACATCGCCGAGCTGCGCTATGAAGGCGGCAAGGCCTGTCTGTTCGTGGCCGTGGACCGGACCTCCAAATTGGTCTTCGCCAGGATCTACCGGAAGGCGACAAAGCTCGTAGCGGCGGGCTTCCTCAAGGCGCTGGTCAGGGCCGTTCCCTACAAGGTCCACACGGTGCTGACGGATAACGGCGTTCAGTTCGTCCAGCACGACAAGAGGGCCGAGGGCGGCTTCCTCGCTCACGCCTTCGGAAGAGCCTGCGCCGAGAACAGCATCGCGCACAGGCTCACCAAGCCCTATCATCCGTGGACCAACGGCCAGGCGGAACGAATGGTCCGAACCATCAAGGACGCCACCGTCCGCACCTTCCACTACGCCTCGATCAACGACCTGAGGCGCCACGTCCGGGACTGGCTGCTGGCCTACAATTACGCCAAGCAGCTCAAGGCGCTGCGGTTCAGGACCCCGCTTGAGGCCATCAAGCAAATCAGCACCGAAAAGCCAGAGCTGTTCAGCCGTCGGCCAGGCCATGACATGCTGGGACTAAACACCTAGCCTGCGATCTGGCCGAGCCAGCTCTCGAGGCACGCGACCGCGCGCCGCCGCAGATCGGGCCCGAGGCGCCGATGGTCGGCACGAAGCTGCGCGACGTCCTTGCCGGCCGCGGCGAGCTCGTGGGCATGGCCGATGAGCCAGCGCTCGAACCCCTCGCCGCCCGCTTCCGGGTGGAACTGGAAACCGATCGCGTTGTGGCCAAACGAGAAGGCCTGGTTGTCGCATAGGGCCGTGGAGGCGAGCCGCACCGCGCCGCCGGGAAGATCGAACGTGTCGCCATGCCAATGCAGCACCGGCACGCCGTCGAAGGCGGCAAGGCAGGATGCGCGGCCTTCCGCCGTCAGCGCGACCGGGGCGAAGCCGATCTCTTTCTCCCGCGCCGGATAGACCCGCGCGCCGAGCGCGCGGGCCATGAGCTGAGCGCCGAGGCAGATGCCGAGGGTCGGCCGGCCCGCCGCGAGCCGCTGCGCGAGCAGATCCAGCTCCTCGCGCAGGAACGGATAGTGCGCCTCCTCATAGGCGCCGACCGGCCCGCCCAGCACCATCACCAGCTCGGTCTTGACCGGCTCCAGGGTCCAGAGCTCGTCGATGCCGGCATCGTAATAGTGGATGCGGTAGCCGGCGCGCTCGAGCGGTTCCGCGAAGGCTCCGAGGTCCTCGAAACCGACATGGCGGATGGCAACGGCGGTCGGCAGGGACATCGAACCCTCGTTTCTGTGTCGGCACACGGCAAGGGATGACCTAATCCAGCAGCCGGACTACTGGTAGGAGCCAATTTTTAGATTTCAGGTAGTCCGGTTCATGACCCTGCCCTTCGAGATCGCCGAGGATGCGGCAACGCCGCTGTTCCTGCGCATCGCCCGCGCGGTGATCGCCGATATCGAGCGCGGTCGGCTCAGGGCCGGCGCCAGGCTGCCGGGCACCCGCACCCTTGCCGCCGATCTGGGCGTGCATCGCAAGACCGTCGTCGCGGCCTATGACGAACTGGTGCTGCAGGGCTGCTTCCACATCGACATCGCCGAGCTGCGCTATGAAGGCGGCAAGGCCTGTCTGTTCGTGGCCGTGGACCGGACCTCCAAATTGGTCTTCGCCAGGATCTACCGGAAGGCGACAAAGCTCGTAGCGGCGGGCTTCCTCAAGGCGCTGGTCAGGGCCGTTCCCTACAAGGTCCACACGGTGCTGACGGATAACGGCGTTCAGTTCGTCCAGCACGACAAGAGGGCCGAGGGCGGCTTCCTCGCTCACGCCTTCGGAAGAGCCTGCGCCGAGAACAGCATCGCGCACAGGCTCACCAAGCCCTATCATCCGTGGACCAACGGCCAGGCGGAACGAATGGTCCGAACCATCAAGGACGCCACCGTCCGCACCTTCCACTACGCCTCGATCAACGACCTGAGGCGCCACGTCCGGGACTGGCTGCTGGCCTACAATTACGCCAAGCAGCTCAAGGCGCTGCGGTTCAGGACCCCGCCGCCGGCGCCGACGACGTGCTCATCACGCGCGGCAGCCAGATGGCTTTGTTCCTCGCCGCCCGCGCCGCGGCCGACGGCGGCGGTGCCATCGCCGTCGAGGATCCCGGCTATCCGCTCGCCTGGGCCGCCTTCCGCGCGGCCGGGGCCCGGGTCGTCGGCGTGCCGGTGGACGAGGACGGCATCAGCATCGCGGCGCTCGACGGCCTGGCCCGGCGCGATCCCGGCATCCGTGCCGTGCTGGTGACGCCGCATCACCACTATCCGACCACCGTCACGCTCGGCGCCGGCCGGCGCCTGGCGCTGCTCGGACTGGCGGCGGCGCATGGCTGGACGGTGATCGAAGACGACTACGACCACGACTATCGCTACGAGGGCCGGCCCGTCCTGCCCCTTGCCGCGGCCGCGGCGGGCGGCGGGACCGGGTCGGTCATCTATGTCGGCTCGCTGTCGAAGCTGCTCGCGCCGGGCCTCCGGCTCGGCTACGCCATCGCGACGCCCGGCCTCACCGCGCGCATGGCCGCCGCGCGCGAAGCCATCGACCGGCAAGGCGACGTGCCGCTGGAAGCGGCAGTCGCCGAGCTCATCGCCGATGGCGAGTTGCGCCGCCACGCCCGCAAGGCGCGGCGGATCTATCTCGCGCGGCGCGACCTCCTGGTGACCGCCCTCGCCCATGACCTCGGCGATGCCTTGGCCTGCGACGTGCCGGCCGGCGGCCTTGCGCTCTGGCTGCGCGTCCGGGCGGATATCGATGCCGGCCTCTGGGCGCGCCGGGCGCAGCAGCGGGGCCTGGCGGTTCCGCATGGCGGAGCCTTCGCGCTCGATCCAGCCCGTGCGCGCAACGCCTTTCGGCTCGGCTTCGCCGCGCTCGATCCAGGAGAGATGGCGCGTGCCATCCGCCTGCTCTGCGAAGCGAAGCCACGATGAGCGAACGGCACCAGGTGGGCATGCGGGGTTCGCGCGGACGTCGCGCGAGCCGGCTCCGCCTGCGGGCCGATCCGGGCGTCGCTCAGCCGAGACGCATGGAGAGCTCGACATCGCCGCCGAACGGCGTCGACAGATAGCCGCCGGCCGGATCGCGCACCCGGGTGACATAGTCCGGGCTGGAATCGGCATTGTCGGCGACGACGAAGGCGCCCGGCCTGAGCCGGCTCTCCACGAGATCGAGGATATCGCCGTAGAGCGCCTTGTGGCCGTCGAGCAGGACGAGGTCGATCGCCTCGGGCAGGTCCGCGCTCAGCGTCTTCAACGCATCGCCCTGCCTGAATTCGACGAGATCGATCAGGCCGCCGCCGGTGAGGTTGGCGCGCGCCCGCGCCACCTTCGACGGCTCGAATTCGGTGGTGATCAGCCGGCCGCCGCCATTGTCCCTGAGGGCCGCGGCAAGATGCAGGGTCGAAATGCCGAAGGACGTGCCGAACTCGACGATCGTCCGTGCCCGCGCGCCGCGGGCCAGCATGTAGAGGAGCCGCCCCGTCTCGCGCGAGACCGGCAGCGGCAGGTCCCTCAGATAGCCGTAGAAATCGAGATAGCCGGCCTTGCTGCGCATCAGGTCCGAGCGCTCCGCGGCGGAGAGGCGGGCAAGGGCCGGATGGGTGGCGGGCGCCGCCGCGTCGGCTTCGTCGAACAGCCGGTCGAGCAGCGGACGCAGCGGAGGGGTGTTGAGCGTGGTCATCGACGTCTCCAGTCGTGAAAAGGCATGGCTTGCGCCCACCGGAAAAATACGACTAATTCGTCGCATTCCCTATTCGCATTGCCGGAGGGCGCCGTGACCGATCGGCCAAGCGCTTCGATTTCCTCACGAAAGCAGCCGAAACAGGCGCGCTCGAACGAGCTCGTCGCGGCCATCCTCGATGCCGCTGTTCAGGTTCTCGCCAGGGAGGGCGCCCAGCGTTTCACCACCGCGCGGGTTGCCGAGCGGGCCGGCGTCAGCGTCGGCTCGCTCTACCAATATTTCCCGAACAAGGCGGCGATCCTGTTCCGGCTGCAGAGCGAGGAATGGCGGCGCACCACGGACCTGCTCTGCGCCATCCTCGCGGAGGAGGCGCGATCGCCGCCCGAGCGGCTGCGCCGCCTCGTCCATGCCTTTATCCGCTCGGAATGTGACGAGGCCGCGATGCGGATCGCGCTCGCCGATGCCGCCCCGCTCTATCGCGACGCGCCGGAAGCGCGGGAGGCGCGCGCGGCCGGCGACCTGATCGTCGAGGCCTTCATGCGCGAGGCCCTGCCCGAGGCGCCGGCGGCCGTGCGCGACCGCGCCGGCGATCTCATCGTCACGACGCTGAGCGAGGTCGGCAAGAGCTTCTCCGAGACGCCGCGCAGCGCCGCGGAGATCGAGACCTATGCCGAGGCCATGGCCGACATGTTCTGCGCCTATCTCGACAGCCTCGCGCGGGCCTGAGACCCGGCCGCCCGTTCAGGCCTTGCGGCGCTGCAGCGCCTTGACGATGACGGCGCTCAGCACCGTGATCATCAGGGCCGCGGCAATGAAGACGAAGGCGAACGCCGCGGCGCCGTGGTCGATGAAGGCGCCGATGGCGATGGGAGCGACGATCGCGCCGAGATCGAGCCCGGAATAGACGAAGCCGAAAACCGTGCCGATGGCGCCGGCGGGCGCCGCGCCGCGCACCAGCATGTCGCGCGAGGGCACCGTGGCGCCGGTGAAGAAGCCGGCAAGGCCGGCCGCCGCCAGCAGCGCCGCCCAGGGCAGATCGACGAGGCCGAGGGCAAGGCTCGCCAGCGCCGCGCCGCCGAGGCCGGCCCCGACCACCCGCTCGTGGTTGGGCGTGAAATCGGCGAGGAAGCCGCCGGAGAACGACCCGACCGCGCTGCCGATCAGATAGACGGTCGTCGCGGTCACCGCGGCCGCCGCCGAAATGGTCTGGGTCAGCGGCAGGAGGCTCGGCAGGAAGCTCTGCGTGCCAGCCTGGGCAATGGCGAGCAGGGTGAAATAGACGAGGCAGGCGATGATCGGGCCGGTCAGCAGCATCTGCCAGCCGGGCTTCGGCTGGTCGCCCGAATGGTCGACCGGCGCCACGCGCAGGCGGCTATGGCCAAGCGCCACGATCACCGCGAGGACGAGGCCGGCAAGGCCGAGATGGATCAGCGCGCCGCGCCAGCCGAAACCTTGCGCGAGCGCCAGCGTGGTGACCGGGGCCGCCGCCCAGCCGAGCGTGCCCATCACAGTGTGGGCGCTGTAGGCCCGGCCGATCCGGCGCGGCGAGACGCGGTGGGTGATGACGGCATAGTCGGCGGGGTGGAAAACGCTGTTACCGAGCCCCGACAGCGCCGCCCCGGCGAACAGGACGGGATAGGCGGGAAAGAGGCCGACCATCAGCCAGCCGCCGGCAAGGCAGGCAATGCCGGCGGGCAGGATCACCTGCGGGCCGAACCGGTCGACCAGGAAACCCGCCGCCACCTGGGCAAGGCCGGAGGCGGCATAGAACACCGCCATGACCAGGCCGAGCTCGGTATAGCTGACGCCGAAGGCGCCGGTGAGCACGGGAAACAGCGGCGGCAGCACGAGCTGGAAGAAATGGCTGGAAAAATGCGCCGCGCTGATGAGGCTCATCACCTCGGCATCCTGGCGCAGGGAGAGGGTCTCGTCGGTCATCGTAACAGCCATGCGCGGCGCCGTTGCCGCTCGTTCTGTTTAAGCGATCGGCGCGGGGTTGCGGAACGGTTTGACGCAGAGCTGCCGCGCGTGAGGGCAGCCAGCGCCGGCCCGCCCGTCCAGCAGCGGCAAGATCGGCAACGCATATCGGCAAAGGCCATCTCGATTTCTGTGTCATTCATTGCATTCATGCCGTTATTTCCAGGGCGACAACCGGCAAGATCCGGGGTCTTGGCATCGCGGCCAGCCACCTCCCCTTTTCCGTTGCCGTATCCAACCGGACTTGGGTCCGGCCCGCTTCTCCGCTAGGAAGCGGCCTGGCGCGTCCTTATCCCCTCCGCGCCGCCGCGCCGAGACGCCGAAGGCCGCCATGACCGCGCAGCCGAGCCCTGCCGAGGCCGATCCCGCCGCATCCGGCGCGCCCGCCGCCGCGCCGCCGGCGGGCGGGCTGACGCGCCATGCCGGCTTCGTCCGATACTGGCTGTCGCGGGTGCTCTCGGCGCTCGGCTACCAGATCGCGGCGGTGGCGATCGGCTGGCACGTCTATGCCAAGACGGGGAGCGCCTACGACCTGGGGCTGATCGGGCTCGGCCAGTTCGTGCCGATGGTGCTGCTCACCTTCGTCGTCGGCCAGGTCGCCGACCGGTTCGACCGGCGCCGCATCGTCGTCATCTGCCAGGCGATCCAGGCGATGACGCTCGCCGCCGTCACCATCGGCGTCACCGAAGACTGGCTGAGCGTTCCCATGATCTTCGCGGCGGTCGCCCTGCTCGGCGCGGCGCGCGCGTTCGAGCACCCGACCTTGTCGGCGCTGCTGCCTGCCCTGCTGCCGGCCGAGCTCCTCGCCCGGGCGCTCGCCATCTCCTCCTCGGCCATGCAGACCGCCACCATCATCGGTCCGTCGGTGGGCGGCCTGCTCTATGTGTTCGGCGCCGGCCTGCCGCTGGCGCTCGGCGCGCTGTTCTTCGCGGCCGCGGCGGCGATGACCAGCCTCATCCGCGTCGAGCGCGCGCCGCCGAGCCGGGAGCCGGTCACCCTCCATTCGGTGTTTTCCGGCGTCCTGTTCATCCGCAGCCGGCCGCTCATTCTCGGCACCCTGTCGCTCGACCTGTTCGCCGTGCTGCTCGGCGGCATCACCGCGCTCCTGCCGATCTTCGCCCGCGACATCCTGGCGACCGGCCCCTGGGGCCTCGGGCTGCTGCGCTCGGCGCCGGCGGTCGGCGCCATCGCCATGTCGATCGTGCTGATGCACCTGCCGATGCACCGGCATGTCGGCCTGAAAATGTTCGCCGCGGTGATCGTCTTCGGGCTCGGCACCATCGTCTTCGCGATGTCGACCCATCTCGTCCTGTCGCTCGCCGCGCTCGCGGTGATGGGCGCCGCCGACAATGTCAGCGTGGTGATCCGCAACGCGCTGGTGCTGCTGTCGACGCCGGACGAGATGCGCGGCCGCGTCAATGCGGTCAATTCGCTGTTCATCGGCGCGTCGAACCAGCTCGGCGACTTCGAATCCGGCATGGTCGCCGGTCTCGTCGGCGCCGTTCCCGCCGGCATCATCGGCGGCGTCGGCACGGTGCTGGTGGCGCTCCTCTGGATGCGCCTGTTCCCGGCGGTCAGGCGCGCGCAGACGCTGACCGGCTGAGCCGCCTCAGGCGGAACGCCGGTTGACCGTGTCGCGCGAGAAGCCGGCGACCTGCTTGTAGCGCGCGGCAATGCCTTCCAGCTCCTCGCGGCTGATCACGTCGTGGACGTCGGCAAAGCCCCCGGGCGCCCGCTGCTCGGCGAGCTGCATCACCTGTTCCGGGCCGTTGCCGCGGTTCGCCAGCACGATCGCCGAGGTCGGCGGGCGGCGGACGGCCTCGTAGGCCGCGAGAGCCGCCGGCGTCGCGCCGTCGCGCGCCACGGCTTCGGCCAGCGCCTCGGCATCGAGGATCGCCTGCGAGGCGCCGTTCGAGCCGATCGGATACATGGGATGGGCGGCATCGCCGAGCAGCGTGATGCGGCCGAAGGTCCAGCGCTCCAGCGGATCGCGGTCGACGAGCGGATATTCGTAGATGGTCTCGGCGCCGGCCATCAGGGCGGGAATGTCGAGCCAGTCGAAATGCCAGCTTTGGAAACGCGGCGCGATATCCTCGATGCGGGCGGTGCGGTTCCAGTCCTCGCGCCGCCAGCTCTTGGAGCGGTCGAGCGACAATTCGGCGATCCAGTTGATGCGCGCCGGCCGGCCGGCCTCGGCGGTCAGCGGATAGCAGACGAATTTCTGATCCTGGTGGCCGGCCATGATCATGGTGCGGCCGGTGAGGAAGGGCGGGAAGCTTTCGGTGATCGCCCGCCACAGCACCCGGCCGTTCCAGATCGGCGCGCCCTCGTCGGGATAGAATTTCGCGCGCACCGCCGAATGAATGCCGTCGGCGCCGATCAGCAGCGCGCCGCGCGCGGTCAGGTCGGCCGCGCCGTCGCGGCCGGCGAACCGTGCCTCGACCTCGCCGTCGCCGGTCTCGCGCGCATCGACGAACCGTTCGCCGAGCCTCACCCGCTCCGGCCCGAGCCGGCGCTGGGCCTCCTCCAGGAGCAGGGTCTGCAGGATGCCGCGATGGATCGAGAGCTGCGGATAGTCGTAGCCCGCGTCGAGGCCCCGCGGCTCGCGCCAGATGAGCTGGCCGAGCTTGTTGAAATAGATCAGTTCCTGGGTCCGCACCGCGCTCGCCGCCAGCCGGTCGGCGAGGCCAAGGGAGGCAAGCACGCGCACCGCGTGCGGCAGGAGGTTGATACCGACGCCGAGCGGCTTCACCGCCCCGACCTGCTCGTGCACGGTCACCGCGATGCCCCGGTCGTGGAGCGCGAGCGCGGCGATCAGGCCGCCGATGCCGCCGCCGGCAATGATGATGGACATGCGCGTTCCTCCCCGGCGGGCCCCGGCGGTCAGCCGGCGGCCTCGGCCTTCTTTCCCGCCGTTATGCTATCGGATCGCGGGGACGGCAACCGCCGCCGGGCGGCCTCCCGTCCGGTCAGTCGCGGAACGACAGGGGGCGGCTGACCTCCTCCAGCGGCCGGCGCTCGGCGGCGATGCCGTAGAGCGCCATCACCACGGCCGCGGCCAGCATCAGGCCGGCACCGAGGAGATAGCCCGACAGCAGCGACAGCCGCGAGCCGGTATCGATGAGCGCGCCGAACAGCCAGGGACCGGCAACGCCGCCGATGCCGGTGCCGATGGCATAGAAGATGGCGATTGCCAGCGCCCGGATCTCGAGGGGGAAGTTCTCGCTGACGGTGAGATAGGCCGAGCTCGCCGCGGCGGAGGCGAAAAAGAAGATGACCATCCAGGCGAACGTCTGGGTGGTCGCGGTCAGCACGCCCGCGGCGAACAGGGCGCCGGTCGCCGCCAGCAGGACGCCCGACATCGCATAGGTGAAGACGATCATCGGCCGCCGGCCGAGCGTGTCGAACAGCCGGCCGAGCAGGAGCGGCCCGAGCACGTTGCCGGCGGCGAAGGGCAGGATGTACCAGCCGACATGGCTCGACGGGATGCCGTAGAAATCGGTCAACACCAGCGCGTAGGTGAAGAAGATCGCATTGTAGAAGAAGGCCTGGGCGGCCATCAGGGTGAGGCCGACCGCCGTGCGCTGGCGGTAGCGCGTCAGCAGCGTCTCGGCGACCTCGGCGAGCCTGGTGCCGCGCCGCGCCGCGAGCCTCACCTTCGGAAACGGCCCGTCGTCGAGGACATGGCCCTCGGCGCGCAGCCGCGCCTCGATGCCGGCGACGACCGCCTCGGCCTCCGGCGCGCGGCCGTGGGTCATCAGCCAGCGCGGGCTTTCGGGCAGCCACATGCGCATGAACAGGATGATCAGCGCGAGAAGCGCCCCGGACAGGAAGGCGGCGCGCCAGCCCCATTCCGGATCGATCACCGCCGGGTCGAGCAGGACGATGGCGCCGAAGGCACCGAGCGCGGCGCCGACCCAGAAGCTGCCGTTGATGACGAGATCGGTCCAGCC
The DNA here is from genome assembly GCA_000751295.2 of bacterium YEK0313. Lineage (NCBI taxonomy): Bacteria > bacterium YEK0313. Next base: position 2,067,844 of record CCMO02000001.1, on the reverse strand, counting down.
GCGCACGCGGGCCGGAATGAGCTCCTGGATGGTGGAGTTGATCGCGGCATATTCGCCGCCGATGCCGGCGCCGGTGAGAAAGCGGCACAGCATGAAGGTCCAGAGATTCCAGGAAAAGGCGGTCGCGGCGGTCGCCACCAGATAGACGCCGAGGGTGATGAAGAACAGCTTCTTGCGGCCGAGCCGGTCGGTCAGCCAGCCGAAGAACAGGGCTCCCAGCACCGCGCCGGCAAGATAGGCGCTGCCGGCGAGCCCGACGTCGCTGTTGCTGAACTGGAGGACCGGGCTGGCCTTCAGCGCGCCCGAGAGCGTGCCGGCCAGGGTCACCTCCAGGCCGTCGAGAATCCAGGTGATGCCGAGCGCGGCCACCACCAGCCAATGGAAGCGCCCCCACGGCAGGCGGTCGAGCCGCGCGGGAATGTCGGTTTCGACGATGGTTTCGCCATCGCCGGTCGATCCGTTCAGTCGATCCACGCCTGTCCTCCCGGGTCGGCAACGCCCGATACGGCATACCGGTTCCCGGGGAACCAACCCGCGTGGCCGCGGTTTCCTTAGCCGGCCCGGCCTCGCCACAGTTGCCTGACACAATGGCCGCGTCAGGAGGATCGCGACGCATCATGCAATTCCCGCTTCCAGCTCTGCTCTGCGATGTCGGCGGCACCAATATCCGGGTGGCGCGCCTGGAGCAGCCCGGCGCCGCGCCGGTCATGGTCGGCCATGCCGCAACCCAATCGGTCACCAGCCTTGCCGAGGCGATCACCGGCATGGACGGCGCCCGCGGCGCGCGGGCCATGATCGTCTGCGCCGCCGGCCCGATCGTCGGGCGGGCCGTGAAGCTCACCAACGCGTCCTGGACTCTGGACGGACCGGAGCTCGCCGACGCCCTTCGCCTCGAACAGGGCCTGCTGCTGCACGATTTCGAGGCCCTCGCCCTGTCGCTGCCGGCGCTGCCGGCCGCGCGGCTCAAGTCCATCGGTCCGGATCTCGGCCAGCCGATCGGCGCGCGCCTGGTGCTCGGCCCCGGGACCGGTCTCGGCGCGGCCGCGCTGACCACGGTCGAGGGACGCTACCTGGCGCTGACGGGAGAGGCCGGCCATGTCGAATTCGGCCCGGCCGCCCCGGACGAGGAGGCGCTCTGGCCGCATCTTGCGCGCGTGCACGGCCGAATCACCAGCGAGGCCGTGCTTTCCGGCGATGGTCTGGCGCGGCTGCATCGGGCAAGGCTCGCAAGCCTCGGCACCGAAGCTCCGCCGATCGATCCGGCCGCCGTGGTCGCCCGGGCGACCGCCCATGCCGAGGGGCCGGAAGCCGACACGGCGCGCCTGTTCTGGCGGCTCGTCGCGCGTTTTGCCGGCGATCTCGCGCTGGTCTATGCGGCGCGCGGCGGCGTCACGCTGGCCGGCGGCGTGCTGCCGCGGCTGGCCGACCTGCTGGACGAGGCGGCCTTCCGCGCCGCGTTCGAGGCCAAGGCGCCAATGACCGGCCTGATGCAGGCCATGCCGACACGGCTTCTGACCCGGCCGGAGACGGTGCTGTCAGGCCTCGCCGCGATCGCCACAGACCCCGATCATTTCGTCATCGACTATCCCGGACGCTGCTGGCGGCCCTGAAGGCGCCGGCGGTCATGGGCGATGGCCCCGAGGCTCCGGCCGGCCGGCCGCGACGGCCACCAGCGAGAGAGCGACAAAGGCCGCCGCCACATAGCCCATGGCCACCAGCCGGCCCTGCTCGAACATGAGGCCACCGATGGCCGAGCCGAGCGTCTGGCCGACATAGATCGAGGAGGTGTTGAGCGCGATGGTGGCGGCGGCAAGATCGGGAGCAGTCGCGGCAAGGCGTCCCTGCTGCATCGAATTGCCGGAGGCGAAGCCGAGCCCCCAGATGGCGACGCCGAGCGCCATGACCGGCAGCGAGCCGGCGCCGAGCGACCAGAGCGAGATGCCGAGAAACATGGCGAAGAAGCAGAGCACGCCGTTCTGGTAGACGCCGAGCCGCTGCACCGTGCGCGTCGCCGCGATATTGCCGGCCAGCCCCATCAGGCCGAAGCCGGCGAAGAAGGCGGCGATCGTGCGCGGCCCGGCGCCGGCAAGCCCGGAGAGCAAGGGCCCGAGATAGGTCAGCAGCAGGAACTGGCCGACCGCCGACAGGATCGTGGCGAGAAAGATCAGGAGCAGCAGGCGCGAGCGCAGGACCAGCCCCCAGCTCCTGAACAGGACCGGCGGGCCGAACAGCCCGCGCGGCAGGCTCGCGACCAGGCCGAGCGCGCAGATGATGGCGAGCGCGGCCAGCGCGGCATGGGCGAAGCGCCAGCCGAAGGCGGCCGAGAGCTGCGTCACCAGCGGCAGGCCGAAGGCGATCGACAGCGACCAGCCGACGAAGACGAGAGCGATCGCGCCTGCCCGCTCCCGCTCGGAGACGATCAGGGCGATCGTGCTCGCCGCCTGCGGCGTGAAGATGGAGGCGACGGAGAGCATCAGGATCCGGACCGCCAGCAGCACGCCGTAGCTCGGCGCCAGCGCCGACAGGACGTGTCCGACGGCAAGCACCGCAATGGTTGCGACCAGCAGCTTGCGCCGCTCGATGCGGCTCGTCGCCCAGGCGACCAGCGGCGAGCCGAAACACATGACGATGGCGCCGAAGGTGACGAGGAGCCCGGCCTCGCCGACCTTGACGCCGAACCCGTCGGCGAGGTCCTTCAGCATGCCCGCCGGTGCGAGGACGCTGACGGCGGTGACGAAATTGCCGAGCAGCAGGGCATAGGCGGCCGCTCCGGCGCCACGGGTCTGCGAAACGGAACCGTCGGACATGGAGACCCCGGGCGCGGCATCGGACGATGCATGGACCGTCGCGGCGCGACGCATCGCGGCACTATAGGGGCCGGCGCTCCCGCGCAGCACCCACCTTCGTGCATCGGAGGCGAGCGATCGCCACCGCTGCGGCCAGCCGTCAGGCGCGGCTGTCGGCCTCGAAATCGGCAACCTTCTGGCGTTTGCGCAGGCGCGAGGCGTCGAGCAGGATCTGGCCGGCCCAGCGATAGACGTTGCGCTCGCGGACATGGCTGCGCATCAGATGCATGCGCTCGTGCTGCTCGTCCTCCGGCATGGACAGGCCGCGATGCAGCGCTTCCGACATGCCGTGAACGTCATAGGGATTGATGATCAGCGCCTCGCCGAGCTCGCTGGAGGCGCCGGCGAAACGCGAGAGCACCAGCACGCCCTTCTCGTCGTCGCGCGAGGCGACAAATTCCTTGGCCACCAGGTTCATGCCGTCGTGCAGGCTGGAGACGACGCAGATGTCGGCGGCGCGGAACAGCTCGTAGACCTCGTCGGGCTCGTGGTGACGGATCACCAGGAGGACGGGCTTGTAGCCCTCGTTGCCGTGCCGGGCGTTGATCTCCTCGGTCAGGCGGATGGCGTCGGCCTGGAGCGTGGCATAGCTTGCAAGCTTGGTGCGGGTCGGCGCCACCACCTGGATGAAGACGAGCTTGCCGAGCCATTCGGGGTGGCGGGTCAGCAGGTCGTCGACGGCATGCAGGCGGTCGAGAATGCCCTTTGTGTAGTCGAAGCGCTCGATGCCGATGCCGATCTTGATGTCGACGGGCAGGTGGTAGCGGGCGATGACCGCCGCGCGGCATTCGGGCACCGGCGCCTGGCCCTCCATGGCGGCCGGCGGCCATTCGATCGAGATCGGATAGGGCCGGACCAGGGTCTCGAGGCCGCCGAAGGTGACGGAGGCCTGCTCGCGATCGATGCGGCTCTCCATGTAGCGGTCGACCGTGTCGAAGAAATTGTTGCAATGGGAGCGGGTGTGGAAGCCGAGCACCGTGCTGCCGAGCAGCCCGGCAATGATCTCCTCCTTCCACGGGCAGATGCCGAAGGCCTCGGCGTTCGGCCAGGGAATGTGCCAGAAGGTCAGGATCGTCGCCTTGGGCAACTGCTCGCGGATCATCCGCGGCAGCAGCGCGAAATGATAGTCCTGCACCATGATCACCGGGTCCGGGCGGGTCGCCTCCCTGACCACGGCATCGGCGAAGCGCTGGTTGATCGTCACATATTGCTGCCAGTCGCTCTCGCGGAAGATCGGCCGGACATAGGCGATGTGGCAGAGCGGCCAGAGCCCCTCATTGGCCAGGCCGTAATAATAGCCCTCCTGCTCCTCGTCGGTCATCCAGACGCGCTTCAGCCGGTAGGCGGGACTGCCGGGCGGCACCTGGACATGGTCAGTCGCATCCACCGTCTCGCGGTCGGCCGTGCCGCTACCATGGGCGACCCAGGTGCCGCCGCAGGCGCGCATGACCGGCTCGAGCGCCGAGACGAGGCCGCTCGCCGGCCGCTGCACGACGATGCCGCCATTGCTGTGATTGTGGATATAGGGCTCGCGGTTCGACACCACGAAGACCTCGGTGTCCGGCAGCTCGTTGTCGAGCAGGTCGTGCAAGGTCTTGGGCGACCATTCGATCGGGCTGCCGTCCTCGACGCGGATCTTCTCGCGGAAATCGCGCAGCAGGCTGCGGATCTCGGTGGTCACCGGCGGCGGCGGCAGGATCGGCTTGTCGAGCGGGCGCGGCTGGCCCTGGCGCAGGTCCTGGATGGTGGCGAGCACCGAGGTCATGAGCCGGCGCTGCAGCAGAATGACGGTCAGCGCGGCGAGCGCGCCGGCGAGCAGGATCAGCGCCAGCGCGCCCGAGAGCAGATACCAGCGCGCCTCGATCACCCGGTCGGCGACGAAACGCAGTTCGTGCACGATCAGGAGCCGGCCCTGGTTGCCGCCATTGCCCAGCGGATAGCCGCCGACGATGACGCGGTTGCCGCTGTTGTTGAACACGGCGAAGCGCGCGGTCTTGCCGGCCTCGGTGCCGTCGTCCCCGACCGAGGCGCAGGAAATGACCTGCGGCATGCGGCTGCTGGCCACCACCATGCGGCCGCGTGCATCGCACAGGCCGAGCGCCATGATCCGTTCGTCGCTGGTGAAGCGCTCGAACAGGGCGGCAAGCTCGCCCGGCTGCCCGTTCATCTCCTGCTCGACCCGGTCCTTGATCGAACGGAACACCAGGCCCGAACGCAGTTCCAGGTCGCGCCGCGACCAACGCTCGATCATGCCTTGCGAGAGCGGCACGAATGCCACGACAAGGCCGGCCAACACGATTGTGGCGATGGTGATGATCACGACAATACGCGGCAGTCGGTTCATTAAATTCCACACTTTCCAGTCGCGGCCCACCCCAGTCCCGGTTCTTCCACCGCGTGGCTCGCGGGGGCCTTCCGCGAAGCCGATCGGTCAACACTCCTCATCCCATGCGCCCGCGCCGCCGAACGGCGCGGGCCTGCCAACAACGCCCGATAGTAGCTAGTGGATCCACTCGCGCGATAGCCGCATGGCTGTCACGATGATGCCGACCATCGAATAGGTCTGCGGGAAGTTGCCCCAGAGCTCGCCCGTCACGGGGTCGATGTCTTCCGACAGAAGGCCGACATGGTTGCGCCGCGCGAGCAGCGCCTCGAACAGCTCGCGCGCCTCCTCGCGCCGGCCGATGGCGGCGAGCGCATCGGCGAGCCAGAAGCTGCAGATGTTGAAGGACGTCTCGGGAGCACCGAAATCGTCGGCCTCGTCGTAACGCATGAGGAAGCCGGCGCGCGTCAGCCGGCGCTGCAGCGTTTCGACCGTCCGAACGAAACGCGGATCGGTCGGCTCGACGACGCCGAGCTCGACCAGCAGCAGGGTGCTCGCGTCCGCGCCGCCACCATCGAAACGGGCGGCGAACATCCCTTCCTTCTCGTTCCAGGCGCGTTCGACGATGGCCTGCCGGATATGCTCGGCATGATCGCGCCAATAGGTCTCCCGCTCGGTGAGGCCGAGCGTATGGGCGATCTTCGCGAGCCGATCGCAGGCGGCAAAACACATGGCGGCCGAGTGGGTATGGATCGCCTTGCGGCCGCGATATTCCCAGATGCCGGCATCCGGTTCGAACGCCTTGGCGGCAGCAAGCTCGCCCAGCGCCTCCAGCTCGTGGAACAGCGTCGCGTCGCCCATTTTCGGCAGGCGGGAATCGTAGAACATGTGCGAGGCGGCCAGCACCAGGCTGCCGGCCACGTCATGCTGCGACTGCTCGGCCGCGGCATTGCCGATGCGCACCGGGCCGTCGCCGTTGAAGCCCGGCAGCGCGTCGGCGATCCACTCGTCGAGGGACTGGCTGGGCACGACGCCGTAGACCGGCTTCAGGGAGCCAGTCTCGGTTGCCGCCACGGTGCGCATATAGTCCAGGAACCGCTCCATGGTCAGCGTCGCGCCGAGCTTGTTCAGCGCATGCACGGTGAAATAGGCGTCGCGCAGCCAGCAGAAGCGATAGTCCCAGTTCCGCCCGGACCAGGGCGCCTCCGGCAGCGATGTGGTGAGCGCCGCGACCACCGCGCCGGTCTCCTCGCACGAGCAGAGCTTGAGCGTGATCGCGGCGCGGATGACCGCCTCCTGCCACTCGAAGGGCACCGAGAGATAGCGCACCCAGTCGAGCCAATATTGCCGCGTCTGGCGCAGGAACGACCACCAGACCTCCTCGAGCGAATTGGGGAAGGTCTCGTCGGCGTGGATGACCACCGTCACCGGCCGGGTCGGCGCGAATTTCGCTCCGGAGGAGAGATAGGCCACGGGAATGTCCGAGGTCAGCCGCACGGACCCGGCCTCGGACACGTAGCGCACATGGTTGCTGCCCGGCACAACCGTGCCGTCGAAGCGGCCGTAACCGAAGGTCGGCCGCATCAGCACGCGGATGCGCGGATGGCCGGCGACCGGTTCGATCCTGCGCATGAGCATGGGCGGCCGGAACACCCGGTCATATTGCTTGAACCGCGGCGTGAAGTCGGTGATGCGCACCGCCGAACCGTCGGCGGCGGTGAGCAGCGTGACCAGGACCGCGGTGTTGCGCTCGTAGGACTGCTGGCTCGCGACCATGCCTTCGAGCTCGATGGCCATCAGGCCGCGCTCGGCATCGGGACCGCCGAGCAGCGCGCTGAACAGCGGATCGCCGTCGATCCGCGGCCAGCAGGCCCACAGGACGCGCGCCTTGTCGTCGATCAGGGCGGCGACGGCGCTGTTGAGCACCACCGCGAGCTGCGGCGGAGCGATCGTCCGGCGCTTGGATGCCGGCCTGGCCTCGGCATCCGCCTGCGGCGACTGCGCCGTGCGGGCCTTCGAACCGATGACGTCGCTCATCAGGCAAGCCTCCCGTTGAGCATGGCGATCCAGGCGCGCACATGGGCCGCGCCGCGGAACGGCTCGTCGCCGCGGTTGAAATGTTCGCCGGCGACGCGCAGGCCGAAGCCGCCGGCGGCGCGCGCGACGACAAAGGCGTCCTCGTCCGCACGGTCGTCACCGAGCATGACCGGCCGGCGGCCGGCAAAGGGCGGCATCGCCAGAAGCCGCGCCATGGCGGTGCCCTTGGAGGTGCCGTTCGGAATGAGCTCGACGACGGCCCGGCCGGGCTTGAGATGATAGCCTTCGCCGTGATCGGCTAGCAGCACCGCGAGGGCCGCCGCGATCCGGTTGCCGGCGGTCGGCACCTGGCGATAGTGAATGGTCAGGATCGGCCCCTTCTGCTCCAGCCTCAAGCCGGGAATGCTGGCGGCGAGGCGCGCGACGCCGTCGACCAGCGTCGTCGGCAGCCGCTTGTCCGGCTCGACATGCCGGCTGGCCCCCAGCGAAGCCCCCTCCCTGTCGTCGAAATCCGCCTGCTGAACGGCAGGGAACTGGAATTCGAGGCCGTGCATGCCGGAGCCGGCGAGGCGCGCGGGAGCGAGCAGCATTTCGACGTCGGCAAGGCGCCGGCCGGTGACGACGGCGACCGCGCCGCCGAGGCGCTGCTGCAGCGTGGCGAGGTCGCCGGCAAGCTCGGCCGGCGCCGCGGCCTGCTCAGGCGTTTCGGCAATGTCGACAAGCGTGCCGTCCACGTCGAAATAGAGCGCGAAATCGGTCGGCGCCGCCGCGATCATCCGGGCAAGGTCGTCGGGGGATGGTCCGGCAAGATCCCCGGTCACGGTCGCGACCGGGGCATTCTCGAAGGTCCTGGCTTCGGGGCTATCGAACATTATTCAAACCTGGTTCGGCACGGGCGGATCGATCCCCGGCTCGGCCGCCCGCACGGGGCGGGATGCGGACACGGCTGACGCCGGCGCAACACAAAAGGCGCCGGACCGGGGGATGGCTCGGCGCTCTCTAGAACAGACAGGGATGGCGATTTTCAGACAAACGAAGATGAGGTCGGCATGGGAGTGAATGGCCTCAAAACAACGCGGACACCGCAACAAGGTTCCCGCACGAAGGCAAAAGGGCGGGCGCGAGCGCCCTCACCCGGCCCTATGGCTGATAGGCCAGGACGAGCTCGGGCGGACCGCCGCTGACGGTGCAGGGAACACCGTCGAGCAGAGTGGAGATATGGCCTGCCTCCTCCGGCAGCAGAAACTGCTGCACCGCCCGATCGCCCATGCTGAGCGACAGCGAACCGCCGACTTCATCGACCTCCTGTCGACAGAGATTCACCAGCGTCAGAAGGTCAAGTCGCGCCCATCCGGTCAAATCAACAACAACAGTACTCTTTCTCAAATGTTTTGCCGCCTCATGGAAAGCGCCATAGGCTTCTTCTACATCAACCATTATCGGTCTCCGTATCGCGACATTAAAACAATTCTACAAATGAATGGAATTGTCGGCGGGATCACCAGTCAATTCGGCGCCGGATGTACAGGCAGGCCGAGACGAAAATGTGACCGCTCCGCCCGCTCGCGGGAACGTGAATCATGGCGCCATGCCGATCGGTGCTTTCGGGTGGCGCTGCGGCAGCCGACGGCACTACGGCTGGATGCCGCCGCCATCACCCCTCGTAAAACCGCCGGACAAGCGGCGCCGGCCATGCCAGAGTGTCGAAAACATTCCCGGACCGGACCATGCAGACATTTCATGTCGAAGAGCTCGAGACCCCCACCGGGCGGATGCTCGTCGTGACCGATTCGGCCGGCCGCCTCGCGGCGGCCGACTGGCAGGATCACGAACACCGCCTGATCGAGCTCATCCATCGTTATTACGGCGCCCGTCGGGTGGAACTCGTTCCGAGGCCCGGCCGGACCGCCCCGGCGCAAGCGCTCGCCACCGATTTCGACGGCGACCTCGCGGCCATCGACAGCATCGAGATCACGGTCAAGACGACACCCTTTCAGGCCGAAGTCTGGGCGGCGCTGCGACGGATCCCGGCGGGCAGCACCATGAGCTACGGGGCCCTGGCCGCAGCGCTCGGCCGTCCCGGCGCCCCGCGCGCCGTCGGCCATGCCAACGGTTCCAATCCGATTTCGGTCGTCGTGCCCTGCCACCGGCTGGTCGGCGCGAATGGATCGCTGACCGGCTATGGCGGCGGCATCGAGCGCAAGCGCTGGCTGCTCACCCACGAAGGGTTCCTTGCCCGAGCCTGAGCCCGGACAAGGTTTGGGCCGCGCTTCTCACCGGCGAAATTGTGAACAGGCCGACGATCCCCTTTACAGAGCGATTTCATGAGCCTATCGCCAATTGTGACAGTGTGTCACAGGGAAGGCGAGGCACTCCATGCTCGGCTGGTTTCAGGCCTTGCTGCCCAAGGAAGAGAAGTTCTACGACCTGTTCGAGGCCCATGCGGAGACGCTGGTGGCCGGAGCCGAGGCCCTGGAACGCCTGCTCGCCGGACAGGGGGACGCCAAGGCCGAGATCGCCCGGATCATGGCCGAGGAGCAACGCGCCGACGACATTGCCCGCGATGTCATGCAGGCCGTGCGACGCACGTTCATCACCCCCTTCGACCGCGGCGACATCAAATCGCTGATCTCGTCGATGGACGACGCCATCGACCAGATGCGCAAGACGGTGAAGGCCATCACCCTGTTCGAAGTCTCCGGCTTCGAGCCGCAGATGCATGCGCTCGGCGTGACCGCCGTCGAGGCCGCCCGCAAGGTCAGGGAGCTCGTGCCGCTGCTGCGGGCGATGAACCAGAACTCGTCGGCGACCTCGGCCCTGGTCGAGGCGATCTGCGCGATTGAGGAGCGCTCCGACGAGATCCACGACCAGGGGCTGAAGGCGCTGTTCGCCAAGCACCGGGTGAGCGACCCCATGGGCTATATCGCCGGAGCCGAGATCTACGAACATCTGGAAAAGGTGGTCGACCGCTTCGAAGACGTCGCCAAGACGATCTCCGGCATCGTCCTCGAACATCTCTGAGCCAGACGAGGCCCGCCCGTGGACCTTACAGCCGTCGCGCCGGTGCTCATCGTCCTGATCGCGGTCGCCCTGCTCTTCGATTTCCTCAACGGCCTGCACGATGCGGCCAACTCGATCGCCACCATCGTCTCGACCCGCGTCCTGGCGCCGCGCTATGCCGTCGCCTGGGCGGCGTTCTTCAATTTCATCGCCTTCCTGTTCTTCGGCCTGCATGTCGCGCAGACGGTCGGGGCCGGCATCGTCTCGACCGCGATCGTCGACGACCGCGTCATCTTCGGCGCGCTGATGGGCGCGATCAGCTGGAACGTGATCACCTGGATCGCCGGTATTCCGTCCTCGTCCTCCCATGCCCTGATCGGCGGCCTGGTCGGTGCCGGCGTCGCGAAGGCCGGCTTCGGCGCGGTGGTCTGGTCCGGCCTGATCAAGACCGGCGCCGCCATCTTCATGTCGCCGGCGATCGGCTTCCTGCTCGCCCTCCTGCTGGTGCTGATCGTCTCCTGGGCCTTCGTGCGGGTGACGCCGCAGCGGGTCGACGGCACGTTCCGCAACCTGCAATTCGTCTCCGCCTCGCTCTATTCGCTCGGCCATGGCGGCAACGATGCGCAGAAGACCATGGGGATCATCGCCGTGCTGCTGTTCTCGCATGGCATGATGGGGGACAGGTTCGAAGTGCCATTCTGGGTGGTCATCAGCTGCCAGGCGGCGATGGGTCTCGGCACGCTGTTCGGCGGCTGGCGCATCGTGCATACGATGGGCTCGAAGATCACCCGCCTGACGCCGCAGCAGGGCTTCTGCGCCGAAACCGGCGGCGCCATCACGCTGTTTTTGGCGACCTATCTCGGCATCCCGGTTTCGACGACGCATACGATCACCGGCGCGATCGTCGGCGTCGGTGCCGCCCGGCGGGTTTCGGCGGTCCGGTGGGGTGTCGCGCGCCAGATCGTGGTAGCCTGGATCGTGACCATGCCGATGTCGGCGCTGATCGCCGCCGGGGTCTATTGGCTGACCGGACTTGGCTCGTGATGAGATGGGGAACGTGACGGGATCGGGATCATGACCGAGGCAGCACCGCCTCGGCCGGACGATGAACAGAGCAAGGCGCGGGTCCGGCGGCAGTACGGCGCCCTGCCCTTCCGCATGGATCCGCAGCTCGAGATCCTGCTCCTGACGTCGCGCGAGACGCGGCGCTGGGTGATTCCCAAGGGCTGGCCGATGAAGGGCCTGAAACCGCGCCAGAGCGCCGCGCGCGAAGCGCTGGAAGAGGCCGGCGTCACCGGCAAGACCGGCAACAAGGCGCTCGGCAGCTATTCCTACATGAAGCTGCTGAAAAGCGGGCGGACCGTCCCCTGCATGGTCAAGGTCTTCGCGCTGCAGGTGCGCGAGCAGCTGGAGACATGGCGCGAGCAGGATCAGCGCGAGCTCCAGTGGTTCACACCGGAAGCGGCCGCGGAGGCCGTTCAGGAGCCGGAGCTCGCCGCGATCATCCGCAGCTTCGCGGCCGCCCGCGCGGAAAAGGCGCGCAAGGCTGCCGCCAAGGCGGCGGCCGTCGCGATCAACAGCTAGCTTGCCGCCCGGGCGAGACCGAGGCGCGCCGAAAAGAAGGCGATGATCTCGTCGCGGGCGGCCAGCGTCGGCTGGCCCTGCTCGTCGATCAGATGCGCGGTGACCACGCTGTGCGGACAGACCACATGCTGGGCGAAGAAGGGCGCGACATCGGTATTGGCCGCACTGTCGGGCAGGACCCTGCCCTCGAAGCGGGGACCGAGCGCCTCGGCGTAGGCGCGGAACCGCTCGGCGCGGCAGAACTTGTCCCCGGCGAAACGATAGGCGAGAACGGTGAGGTCCTCCCGCTCCAGCCGCTCGCGGACGGCGGCGATCTCGTCCGGTGCGATTTCGAGGCCCGCCGGCTCGTTGAGCGGCAACGAGGGCTGAGCCAGGACCGGCGCGAGCATGGCCGGCTCCAGCATCATGGTCAGCGCGAAATTGCCGGTGAAGCACATGCCGATGGCCCCGACGCCCGGCCCGCCGCACTCGCCATGCGCATGGCGGGCGAGCGCCCTGAGCCAGACCGTGACGGGGCTCGACTGGCCACCGGCGAAGGCGCGGAACTCCGCGCTGACGCAGGCCCGCTGGAACACCCGGCCGCCCTCCTCGGCGCCCGGCACCGCGCCGTCGCGGCCGAACAGCGAGGGCATGTAGATGGTGAAGCCGGCGTCGCGGAGCCAGCGGCTGAACCGCGCGACTTCCGGACTGATGCCCGGCATCTCCGTCATGACGATCACCGCCGGTCCCCGGCCCGCCACATGGACGCGCTTGGTCACGTCGAGAAGCGTGATCTCGCGCGCGATGAAGTCGTCGAGCGGATCGTCGGTCCTGAGGTCGCGCGCCGTCATAGCCATCTGTCCTTCCCCTGGCGAGGTCACATCCACCCCGAGCATTGCCGCGGTGGCGGTCGCCCGCTAGTGTCGAAATCGACATTGTTGAGGGATATTTCGCCATGGCTCGAGTAATCGTCCTCGACCTGCCCGGCCGGATGGATTCAAGCTTTGCCATCACGCTCGACGCGCTGCGCACCGCCAATATCCTCAGCCGGAGCGGCGGGCGGCCCGAACCCTTCGCAATCACCGTCGCGAAAACCGGCCGGCCGGTGCGCGAGAGCTTCGGCACGGACGACATCGTGATCGTCCCCGGCCTCGGCGCGACCACCGAAGACGCTCTCGAGACGCGCCTCGCGAGCGTCCCGGTGCGGCGCGCGATGGAGCTGCTCAAGGCCGCCAGGCAAGCGGGGGCGACACTCGCGGCCTCCTGCGCCAGCACCTTCGTTCTCGCCGAGGCCGGCCTGCTGGCCGGCCGGCGCGCCACCACCACCTGGTGGCTCGCGCCGATCTTCCGCCGGCGCTATCCCGACGTCACGCTGCTGACCGAACAGATCGTCGTCGCGGACTGGCCGGTGGCGACCGCCGGCGCCGCGATGGCGCAGATGGACCTGATGCTGGCGGTCATCGCCAAGGTCGGCGGCACGCGCCTCGCCGGCACCGCGGCACGCTATCTGCTGCTCGACGCCCGCCGGTCGCAGGCCCCCTACATGGCGATCACCTTTCTCGCCGGACAGGACGACCGCATCGCCCGCGCCGAGAGCTGGCTGCGCGAAAATCTCGGCCGGGACGTCGCGATGGACGACCTTGCCGCAGCAGCCGGACTGACGCCGCGCACCTTCGCGCGCCGGCTCGCGGCGGTGTGCGGCCTGTCGCCAGTGCGCTTTGCGCAGCGCGTCCGCACCGAAGTCGCGGTCACGCTGCTGCAGACCACCAGCCTCGGCTTCGACGAGATCGCCCGGCGCGTCGGCTATGCCGAGCCGTCGACCCTGCGGCGCCTCATCAAGCGCGATGCCCTAAGGCCGCCATCCGGCCTGAGGGCGGTGCCGCAAACAGCACCCCGCGACCATCGACCGTCAGGGTGATTGCGAAGCCGGCCGTTATCTGCACACACTGCGCACAACAAAAACGGGCCGCGTGACAGCGACAGGCCTTCCAGGGGAGGATTGCCGCCAATGCAAACCATTGGTTCTGCGGCCGCGTCCGATATCGCCTCCGTGCCGGCATTGCTCGCGGTGCGGGACATTTCCGTGCGCTTCGGCGGCATCGTCGCGCTCAATGGCATTTCGTTCGACGTCAAGGCCGGCGACGTCGTCGGCCTGATCGGGCCGAACGGCGCTGGCAAGACGACATTGTTCAACTGCCTCAGCCGCCTCTACATCCCGAACAGCGGCGACATCCTGTTCGAGGGCCGCTCGATCATGAGCGCACCGCGCCACGCCATCGCGGCGATCGGCATGGGACGCACCTTCCAGAATGTCGCGCTGTTCGACCGCATGTCGGTGCTCGACAATGTCAAGGTCGGCTGCCACAGCCAGACGCGGCAGGGCTTCCTGACCAGCGTGCTGCGCATCGGGACGGTCCAGGCCGAGGAGCGGCGCATCGAGGAGCGCGCCCACGAGCTGATCGCCTTCATGGGCCTCGAGGCCTTCGCCCATCTGCCGGCCGGCCCGCTGCCGTTCCCGATCCGCAAGCGGGTCGAGCTCGCCCGCGCGCTCGCGGCGAAACCCAAGCTGCTGCTGCTCGACGAGCCGGCCGCCGGCCTCAACCACGACGAGGTCGACGTGCTCAAGGACCAGATCCGCCGGGTGCGCGACCACCAAAAGGTGACCACGCTGCTGGTCGAGCATCACATGAGCCTCGTCATGTCGGTGTCCGACAAGGTCGTCGCCATCGATTTCGGCCGCAAGATCGCCGACGGAACGCCGGCGGAGGTGCAACGCAACCCGGAGGTGATCCGGGCCTATCTCGGAACGGAGGCCGCCTGACATGCAGGTCGAGCTGCAGGAAAGGCCGACAACGGCGCGGCCGCTGCTCGCGATCGACGGCCTGAAGGCCTTCTATGGCGGCACCGAGGCGCTGCACGGCATCAGCTTCAGCCTGCCGGCGGGCGGCATCACCACCCTCCTCGGCGCCAATGGCGCCGGCAAGACGACGACGCTGCGCGCCATCTGCGGCATGGTCCGGCGCGAGGGCGAGGTTCGCTTCGACGGCCAGGCGATCGGCCGGCTCGCGACCGAGGACATCGTGCGGCTGGGCGTCGCCCACGTGCCCGAGGGCCGCGGCACCTTCACAGGCCTGTCGGTGGAGGAGAACCTCAAGATCGCGACCTACGGCCGACGCGACAAGGCCCATGTGAAACGCGATCTCGATCTCGTCTTCACCTATTTCCCGCGCCTGAAGGAGCGTATCGCCCAGCAGGCCGGCACGCTTTCCGGCGGCGAGCAGCAGATGCTGGCGATCAGCCGCGCGCTGATGCTCGGGCCGCGCCTGATGCTGCTGGACGAACCTTCCTTCGGACTGGCGCCGCTGATCGTCCAGGAGATCTTCCACATCATGCGGCGGATCAACGAGGAGGCCGGCGTCGCCATGCTGCTGGTCGAGCAGAACGCGGCACTGGCGCTCGAGCTCGCCGACACCGTCTACGTGCTGGAGACCGGCAGCATCGTCATGTCCGGGACCGCCGACGAGATGAAGAACAACGAGGGCATCCGTCGCTCCTATCTCGGCTACTAGGCTGCAGCCTTCGCCGCTTCAGGGCCGGGAGCGGCCGACGCCCCCGGGGCCATGGTCCTCCCGCCGGGACCGCAAGCTCCGCATGATGAGGATCCAAGACCCGACGGCAATCCGTTCCGACATATCCGAGCCACCAGATCAGAGGCAGTTCATGGAGCAGCTTATCCAGCAGATCGCATCGGGCCTTGCCAGCGGCGCCATCTACGCCCTGGTCGCTCTGGCCCTGGTGATGATCTTCACGGCGACCGACCATCTGAACTTCTCGCAAGGAGAACTCGCTATGTTCTCCACCTATCTGTGCTGGCAGCTCATCCAGTGGGGAATCGGCTTCTGGCCCGCCCTCGGCATCACCGTGGTGCTCTCCTTCCTGATCGGCGTCGCCATCGAGCGGATCATCCTGCGCCCGCTGCACAATGCCTCGGTGCTGTCGGTCGTCGTCGTGTTCATCGGCCTGCTCGCCATCTTCCATTCGCTCGCCGGGGCGATCTGGAGCCACACGATCAAGAACTTCCCCTCGCCCTTCCCGGACATCGCCTTCTCGGGATCGGGCTATATCTCGTCGCACCAGATCGGCATGATCCTCGTCTCGCTGCTGATGCTGTTCGCGCTCTTCGCCTTCTTCCGCTTCACGCCGCTCGGCCTCGCCATGCGGGCGGCAGCGCAGAACCCGGTCTCGGCGCGGCTCGTCGGCATCAAGGTCGACTGGATGCTGGCGCTCGGCTGGGGCCTTGCGGCATCGATCGGCGCGGTCGCCGGCGCGCTGGTGGCTCCGGTCGTCTATCTCGAGCCGAACATGATGGCCTCGATCCTGCTCTACGGCTTTGCCGGGGCGCTGGTCGGCGGCATTTCCAGCCCTGGCGGCGCGGTGTTCGGCGGCTTCTTCGTCGGCGTCCTGGAAAATCTCGTCGCCTATTTCGGCAACCTCACCGAGAAGGCCTTCGGCATCTATATCGTCGGCAACGGCGAAAAGCTCACCGTCGCGCTGATCATCGTCATCACCATCCTCACCCTGAAGCCAGCCGGCCTGTTCGGCCGCACCACCGTGAAGAGGGTGTAGCGCCGTGACCTCGATCACCACCTCCAGCCATGTCTCGCCAGAAGCCCAGAGCCCGATCGGCCGCTATGCCCTCATCGGACTGCTGCTCGCCGCCGCGGCGCTGCCCTTCGTCGGCGGCAAGACCGGCCTTATCAGCAACTTCACCTTCCTGCAGCTCAGCCTGATGATCGTCTATGCGATCGCCGTGCTCGGGCTCAATCTCCTGACCGGCTTCAACGGCCAGATCTCGCTCGGCCATGGCGCGTTCTTCGCCGCCGGCGCCTATGTCGCGGCCATCCTGATGGACCGCTACGAGCTCAACTACCTCCTGACCCTGCCGATCGCGGCACTCTTCTGCTTCGCCGTGGGCTATCTGTTCGGCCTGCCGGCGCTCCGGCTCGAAGGCCACTACCTGGCGCTCGCCACGTTCGGCCTCGCGATCGCAGTGCCGCAAATGCTCAAATACCGGCATCTCGAGCCGTTCACCCATGGCGTCATGGGCATCAATCTGATGAAGCCGGACGCGCCCTTCGGCCTGCCGCTCTCCTCCGACCAGTGGATGTATCTGGTCGTGCTGGCAGTCGCCGCGCTGATGTTCTGGTTCGCGCGCAACCTGATCGACAGCCGGCCGGGGCGGGCCATGCGGGCAATCCGCGATCACTCCATGGCCGCGAGCACCATGGGTATCGACACGTCGCGCTACAAGGCGACCGTCTTCGGCATATCCGCGCTCTATACCGGCGTCGCCGGCGCGCTGCACGCGATCATCTTCGAGTTCGTCGCGCCCGACAGCTTCCGCTTCGAACTGTCGATCGCCTTCCTGGTCGGCGCCGTGGTCGGCGGCGTCGCCTCCCTGCCCGGCGCGGTGATCGGCGGCGTCTTCGTCCAGGTCATCGAGAAATATGCCGACGCCGCGACCAAGAAGCTGACCGCGGCCTTCCACCTGCCGATCGAGCTCGAACCCTGGACCCTCTACGGCATCACCCTGATCGTGCTGATCTACGTCATGCCGACCGGCATTGCCGGGGGCCTCGGCCAATTGTTCGCCTGGCTCAGACGCCGCTGAGCGCGCCGAACCATGCGGCGGCCTGGCCGCCAGTTTTCTTGATCACACCAAGAACTGCGAACCGCAGCAAGAACCGCAACCGGAGGAAATGCTCATGACGATCATCAAGCGCCGCACTGTCATATCCGGCCTCGGGGCGATGGCGCTCGCCCCGGTCTTCTCGCCTGCCATCGCCCAGAAGCGCTATGACGACGGCGCCTCCGACAGCGAGATCAAGATCGGCAACATCATGCCCTATTCGGGCAATGCCTCGGCCTATGGCGCGATCGGCCGCACCTCCGAAGCGCTGATGAAGAAGATCAACGACGACGGCGGCATCAACGGCCGCAAGGTCAACTTCATCACCTATGACGACGGCTATTCGCCGCCGAAGGCGGTGGAAATGGTGCGCAAGCTGGTCGAGGAGGACAAGGTGCTCCTCGTCTTCAACTCGCTCGGCACTCCCTCCAACACCGCGATCCAGCGCTACATGAACCAGCGCAAGGTGCCGCAGCTGTTCGTCGCCACCGGCGCGTCGAAATGGGGCAACCCGACCCAGTTTCCCTGGACCATGGGCTGGCAGCCCGACTACGCCACGGAAGCGGCCATCTACGCCAAGCACATCATCGCCAACGACCCCAACGCCAAGATCGGCGTGCTCATGCAGAACGACGATTACGGCAAGGACTATTTCAACGGCTTCAAGACCGGCCTCGGCCGGGCCAACGAGAAGGCGATCGTCCAGCTCTCGACCTACGAGGTGACCGACCCGACCGTCGACAGCCAGATGATCCAGCTGAAGAATTCCGGCGCCGGCGTGTTCTTCAACATCACCACGCCGAAATTCGCCGCCCAGGCGATCCGCAAAGCGGCCGAGATCAACTGGAAGCCGATCCACTATCTCAACAACGTCTCCTCCTCGTTCGGCTCGGTGCTGAAGCCGGCGGGCCTGGAGGCGAGCCAGGGCATCATTATCGCGCTCTACCGCAAGGACGCCAACGATCCGCAATGGACCAACGCGGCCGATGTCACCGGCTGGCGCGCATTCATGGCGAAATACATGCCCAATGCCGACCTGCGCGACGATGGCCACAATTACGGCTATTCGGTCGCCAACACGCTCGTCCATGTCCTGAAAGCCTGCGGCGACAACCTGACGCGCGAGAACGTGATGAAGCAGGCCGCCAGCATTCGCGGCTACGAGGCACCGCTGCTGCTGCCCGGCATCAAGATCAACACCAGCGCCACCGACTACTATCCGATCCAGTCGGTTCAGCTTGCCCGCGTCAAGGGCGAGACGTTCGAGCTGTTCGGCGACGTGCTGTCGAACGAGAGCGCTTGATCCGTCCGCGGCTTGGAGGCCGGGCGCCGACGCGCCCGGCCGTCGTCCTTCCGGAGGAAATCTCGATGTATGCAGGCAAGCATGCCCGCGAGCGCGCCGATCAGCCGGCCTATATCATGGCCGGCAGCCGCGAAGCGGTGACCTATGCCGAATACGAGGCCCGCACCAACCGGCTGGCCCATCTCCTGCGCGCCAACGGCCTCGAACGGCTCGACCACTTCGCCGTGTTCATGGAGAACAATGTCCGCTTTCTCGAATGCTGCGGTGCCGGCGAACGCTCGGGCCTCTACTGCACCAGCATCAACTCCTACCTGACGGCGGGCGAGCTCGCCTACATCGTCAACAACTGCGAAGCCAAGGTGCTGATCACCTCCAGGGCGAAGCTCGCGGTCGCGACCGAAGCGCTGGCCGAGTGTCCGGCGATCCGGCTCTGCCTGATCGCCGACGGTCCGAGCCAGGGGCGCTTCATCAATCTCGACGAGGCGACGGCGGGCCTGCCGGCAACGCCGATCGCCAACGAATGGCTCGGCACCGCCATGCTCTATTCCTCGGGCACCACCGGCAGGCCGAAAGGCATTCTCCGGCCGCTGCCGGAGAACCCGCCGGCGCAGCCGCTGCCGCTCTACGACTTTCTCAACACGCTCTGGCGGTGCCGCGAAGGCATGATCTACCTGTCGCCCGCGCCGCTCTACCATTCCGCTCCGCAGGGCAATGCCGCGCTCGCCATCCGCAACGGCGCGACCATCATCATCATGGAGCAGTTCGACCCCGAGCACTATCTGGCGCTGGTCGAGGAGTTCAAGGTCACGCACAGCCAGCTCGTGCCGACCATGTTCAGCCGCATGCTGAAACTGCCCGAGGCGACGAGACGGCGCTACGATCTCTCCTCGCTCGAGTATGTCGTGCATGCGGCCGCGCCCTGCCCGGCCCAGGTCAAGGAGCAGATGATCGCCTGGTGGGGACCGATCATCCACGAATATTACGCCGCGACCGAAGCGATGGGGCTGACCGCCTGCGACAGCCACGAATGGCTCGCCCATCGCGGCACGGTCGGACGGGTTCTGCTCGGCGACCTGCATGTGCTCGACGAGAACATGCAGCCCTGCCCGAAAGGCGAAGCGGGCGAGCTCTGGTTCAAGACCGCCAATCCCTTCGTCTATTTCAACGATCCCGACCGCACGGCCCAGTCGCGTTCGGAGGATGGCACCATGACGACGGTCGGCGATGTCGGCTATGTCGACGACGACGGTTTCGTCTACCTGACCGACCGCTCCACCTTCATGATCATTTCCGGCGGGGTGAATATCTATCCGCAGGAATGCGAGAACCTGCTCGTCACCCACCCGAAGGTCGCCGACGCCGCCGTGTTCGGCGTGCCCAACGAGGAGTTCGGCGAGGAGGTCAAGGCGGTGATCCAGCCCATGCCGGGCGTCGCGGTGGGACCCGCCTTCGCCGAGGAGCTGATCGCCTTCTGCCGCCAGCATCTTTCGCCGCAGAAATGCCCGCGCTCGATCGACTTCGACCCGGCGCTGCCGCGCCTGCCGACCGGCAAGCTCTACAAGAAGGGCCTGCGGGACCGCTACTGGGGCGACCGGCGCAGCCGCATCGTCTGAAGACGCGAGCCCCCGCCGCCGGCTGCCAAGGCATCCGGCGGCGGACGCACGGCAGCGTCAGGCAACCAGCGTCTTCAACGCTCCGACGGCTTCGATCGTGCGGGCGCAGGCGGCCGCGGCCTCGGTGCCCTTGACCAGGAAATGAGCACGGAAAAAGGCCTGGTGCTCGGCATGTTCGTGGAACTGCTGCGGCGTCAGCACGACCGAGATCACCGGCACCTCGGTATCGAGCTGCACGCGCATCAGGCCGCTGATGACCGCATCGGCGACGAATTCATGCCGGTAGATGCCGCCGTCGACGACAAAACCGGCCGCGACGATCGCCCGGTAGCGCCCGCTGCGGGCAAGCAGCTTTGCCTGCAGCGGGATCTCGAAGGCGCCGGGCACCTCGAAGAGGTCGACGAGGGTTTCGGCAATGCCCCGCCGTTCGAGCTCGGCCAGGAAGGCCAGGCGGCACTGATCGACAATGTCCCTGTGCCAGGTCGCCTGGACGAAGGCGATGCGGCTGCCTGCGCCGACGACGGGATCGGCGGCGGCGATCATGCTTTCGGAGTTCACGAAGGTCTGATTCATGGTTGTCCTCAATCGGTGAGACCAGAATCAGGACGTACGGGCTCAACGTCGCGGCGTGCCGCCAAGCGGCTCGCCCCGACGTGGATATCCCGTTCTCTTTCATCCGGACTATGACCGTCGGCCTCGGAATCGCACCGAAGTCTGCTGACCCCGCCGGCAGGCCGGCAGGCGCTCGCGGGCTCCGCGCGGCGAACCGCGCTTACCGCCGGTGGGGACTTCCACCCCGCCCTGAGAACGTTGCGCCGCCCTCGCCGGGCGGCGCGACCGCATAGTTCCAGGGCAGGCGGCATGGCGTCAAGCGCACGCCACGTGGTTCAGACGCGCGAGCGGTCGTTGAGGCCGCAGGCGACGAAACCGCCATCGACCGCCAGGATCTGGCCGGTAATGTAGCTGGACCGCTCGCCGTCGACGAGGAAGGCTACGGCCTCGGCGATCTCGGCGGGCGTGCCGTAGCGCTCCAGCAGCACCTTGTCGTTCCACTGCTCGCGAATCGCAGCGGTGTGGATGGCGGCCACCATCGGCGTCTCGATCGGCCCCGGCGCGACGCTGTTGACGCGGATGCCGTAGCGGGCGAGCTCAACCGCCATGATGCGGGTCAGATTGACCACCGCGCCTTTCGAGGCGCCATAGGCGGAGCGGCCGATATTGCCGGTGAGCCCCGACACCGAGGCGATCGTGCAGATGGCCCCGCCGCCCGAGGCGCGCATGGCGGCGGCCGCCGCCTTGGCGATGATGAAGGTGCCGATCACGTTGATCTCATGGATCTGGCGGAACATCTCCGCCGTCGTTTCCAGGAGCGGCACGTCGCGGCCGATGCCGGCCGAGGTGACGAGCCCTTTCAGCGGACCGAAATCGCGCTCGGTCTCGGCCACGAGACGGGTCATCGCGGCCTCGTCGGTCACGTCGCCCTGCACCAGCCGAAAACGGCCGGCATGGCCGGCGAGCTGCGCCTCGGCGGCCGCGATCGCCTTGGCGTCGCGATCAGTGCCAACCACCGTCCAGCCCCGCGCGAGCAGAAGCTCGACGCTCGCAAGCCCGATTCCCGAAGCCCCGCCCGTGACGATCGCCACGCGTTGTCCGGCCGCTGCCGCCATGATCCTGTCCTTCCTTGTCCCAGCACGATGTCGTGTCTGGCGCTCGTCAGCCGAGCGCCTCGAGCACCAGTTCCACGGTCATCAGGACCGGGTTGTCGCCACGCTGCAGCCGCCCTTCGGCAAGGCCGCCGGTATAGTCGACCAGCGCCACGTCGAGGGTGGCTTCCAGCCCGCCGCCGGGGCCAGGTTCGACGCGGCCCGCGCGCACCGCCATTTCGGTGGCGAAGGGCTCGACCGTCCGGCCGTCGTCGAAGCGGGCGCCGATAATGCTGCCGACACCGCCGTGCAGTCGCGCCCGGCCGATGCCGCGATCACGGCAGAACTGTTCGAGGAGCCCGGCCATGTCGCGGTTCGGCCGCAGCCTCAGCGCGAAGACGCGGGCCCCGGCGGCGCTGCCGCGGGCAGTTTCCGGCACCGGGCCGAACAGCTTGAAGCCGGTCTCCGCGTCCGGTTCGGCGGCGAAGCCGGCGCCATCGAGGCCAAGGGCCTCGACCTCGAAGCTCTCGGCGACGATCGTCCCCTCGGGCAGGATGTGGCCGCCATTGCGCCGGCCGTCCGCCTCCTGCCACAGCGCATGGCAGTGGAAGAAGGGCTCGCCGTCGCGACGGCCGAAAGTCATGGCCGCCGTCGACAGCCGGGAGATGCCGTCCGGTCGGAACACGGCGCTGTAGAAGGCCGCATGGTCGGGCGTCTCGGACAGTGCCGGCATGACATAGGCAAACGGCGACAGCGCGCCGCCCGCGGCGTTGAGGACCCCGCTCTCGTAGCCGCGCGCGGCAAAACCCCGGCGCACCGCCTCGAGCAGCGGCTCGCCCGCCTCCACCATGAAGCTGAAGCTCTCGCCCCGCGCCTCGACCCACTGGATCGGGTCGGCATGGGCCGGTCCCGGCTGCTTGATCTGGCGCATGGCGTCAGGCCCTCGCCGCGATCTGGTCGAGAAGGCCCCGCGCCTCCAGCTCGTCCCGAATGAGACGCTTCGGCACCTTGCCGTAGCCCGATTTCGGCAGCTCGTCCCAGAAGAAGAAGCGCTTCGGCATCTTGTAGCGCGGGATCTTGTCGGCGAGGAAAGCCGCCATCTCGGCCTCGGTGACCGGGTCGCGCGCAACGCAGACGGCGACGCCCACCTCGCCCCAGACCGGATCGGGCACGCCCAGGACCGCTACCTCGCCGATGGCCGGATGGGTCAGGATCTTCTCTTCGACCTCGCGCGGATAGATGTTCGAGCCGCCCGATATGTACATGTCGGAGGCCCGTCCGGTGATGTAGACGAAGCCCTCATTGTCCATGTGACCGAGATCGCCGGTGCGGAACCAGCCGTCGCGGAAGGACTTCGCATTGGCGTCCGGATTGTCGTAATAGCCGGCGAAGACGGCCGGACCGATGACGCAGATCTCGCCGGTCTCGAAGGGGCTGAGCTCCCTGCCCTCATCGTCCTGGATCTGCACCTCCATGCCGGTGCGCTCGAAACCGCAGGTGCCGATGCGGGCGCCCGGGCTATCGTCCGGATCGTGCAGCGCCGGCGGCAGCACCGTGATGTTGCCGGTCACCTCACCGAGCCCGAAATATTGCACCAGCACCTTGCCGAGCTTGCCAAGGGCAGCCTTCTGGTCCTCCCGGTACATCGGCGCGCCGGCATAGATGACATAGCGCAGCGAGGAATGGTCGTGGGTATCGACCGCGGGATGCTCGACCAGCATCTTGAGAATGGTTGGCACGGTGAAGATGTTGCTGACCTTGTGGGCGGCGATGAGGCGGAAGGCCTCGTCGACATCGAAGCGCTCGGTCGGCAGGAGGATGGTCGGCACGCCGCGGGCGGCCTGCACGAGTTGGTGCACGCCCGCGCCATGCGACAGCGGCGCCACCACCAGCGAGGCGTCGGCTTCCGTCGTGCCCGGCATCAGGTCGCACAGGTGGTTGGTGATGACGAAGGCCATCTGGCCGTGCGTCAGCACCGCCGCCTTGGAGCGGCCGGTCGTGCCGGAGGTGAAGAAGAACCAGCAGGGATCATTGGCCTCGACAGCCTGATTGGCGACCGCCGTGCCGCGATGGCTGGCGATCACCGCGCCGAGGCTGGTCTCGGCGAAAGCTGCCTCGCCGATCGACCAGGTGAAGGCGAGCGTCGGGCTGCCGGCCGCCACCGCCGCCGCATGGTCGGGGAAGTCGGCATGGCAGAGGAAGGCCTTGGCGCCCGAGGCGCCGGCGAGATAGGCGACCTCGTCCGGCATCAGGCGGAAATTGGTCGGCACCCAGACGGCGCCGATGCGGAAGGCCGCGAACATCGACCAGAACATCTCGGCGCAGTTCTTCGAATGCACCAGGATGCGGTCGCCCTTGCCGATGCCGCGCGCGCGCAGGCCGGCGGCGAGGGCCGACACCTCGCCGTCGATCTCCTTCCAGCTCCATTGCCGGCCGGCCCAGATGAAACCGGCCCGATCACCGTGGCGGCGGGCGTTCTGGGTCAGGAGATGGGCAAGGTTCATCACCCGGTTGCTGCAGCGGGCAACGCCGCCGGTCGGTGCGATCGCCGCCATGCTGGCTCCGGTGCCGGTCATTTCGAGCGCTCCAGGATCGAGACGTAGTTGGCCACCGCCGCGCCGCCCATGTTGAAGACGCCGCCGAGAGCGGCGCCGGGCAGCTGCATCTCGCCCGCTTCACCCATCAGCTGCATGGCGACCATCACGTGCTGCGAGACGCCGGTGGCGCCGAGCGGATGGCCGCGCGACTTCAGGCCGCCGGAAAGATTGACCGGCAGCCGGCCGCCACGCGAGCTCTGGCCCTCGCGCGCCACGCGCCAGCCCTGGCCGGGCTCGGCGAGGCCCATGGCTTCGTATTCGATCATTTCAGCGACGGTGAAGCAGTCGTGGGTTTCGACCAGATCGAGATCGTCGATGGTGATGCCGGCATCCTCGCGCGCCTTCGTCCAGGCGCGGCGGGCGCCCTCGAAGGCGACCGGGTCGCGGCGCGACAGGGGCAGCATGTCGTTGGCATGGCGCCGCGCACGGAACGAGATCGCCCGTTCGAGGCTCTGGGCGGTCTCGGCATCGGCGACGACCAGCGCCGCAGCCCCGTCGGAGACGAGCGAGCAGTCCGTGCGGCGCAGGGGGCCGGCGACCAGCGGGTTCTTCTCGGAGACGGTATTGCAGAAGTCGAAGCCGAAATCCTTGCGCATGTGGGCGAGCGGATTGGACAGGCCGTGGACGTGATTCTTGGCGGCGATCATCGCGAGTTCCTCGCTGCGATCGCCGTAGCGCTGGAAATAGGTCTGTGCGATGCGGCCGAAAATGCCGGCAAAGCCGGCATCGCCCGCCTCCTCCTTGCGATAGCAGGCGGTGAGCAGAATATCGCCGAGCTCGGCCGAGGCCGTGGCGGTCATCTTCTCCGCGCCGATCACCAGCGCGATCCGGCCGCGGCCGCTCTCGATGAAGTCGAGCGCTGCGTAGAGCGCGGCCGAACCGGTCGCGCAGGCGTTCTCGAGATGGGTCGAGGGCACATAGGCAAGCTCGGGTACGTTCAGCGCGACCAGCGAGCCCTCGAAAGCCTGGCGCGAGAAGCCGTTATTGTAGACGCCGACGGTGATGGCATCGACGTCCGATGGCGCGACCCCGGCATGGTCGAGCGCATCGGCTGCGACCCGTCCGATCAGGCTCTCGACATCAGGCTCCTCGAGCCGGCCGAAGGGAGTGTGCGCCCAGCCGACGATTGCTGCGCCTTTGCCCATGATGGTCATCTCCTCTCACTGGACCGGCGCAGCGCGGCCTGCGCTGTCGGGCCGGTCGTCATCTTCACCTCGCCACGGCCGGCGAAATCCTTCAGGCGCGCCTCGAGGCGCCGCACTTCGGCCTGGAGCAGTTGCACCAGATAGGCCTCGCGGTCGGGCTGCATGCGGCTCTCGATGGCGGCGAGCGACAGGCAGCCGTCCGGCCGGCCCTGCGCATCGCGCACCGCCATGCCGATGCCCCAGGAGCCGGGAAACAGCAGGCCACGATTGAAACCGTAACCCTTCTCGCGCGCCTCGGCGACGAGATCATCGATCACCGGGCGCGTTAGCATCGGGTAGCGCTCGGCCAGCCAGCCGGCATTGGCGGCCAGCGATTCCTCGACCTCCTCGTCGGAGAGCGCGGCAAGCAGCGTGATGCCGCCGGCACCGGCGCCGAGCGGATGGCGATCGCCGGCCGCCAGGACATGCGAACGGATCGGATAGGGCCCGTCCTCGCGGTGCAGGCAGATCACCGTCCAGTCGCGGCGGATCTGGATGAAGGCGGCATCACCGGTCTCCTGGGCGAGGCGCGTCGCGCCTTCAAGGCCAAGGCGGTGCAGGCCGAAACGCTCGGCGGCAAGCGTTCCCAGCACATAGGTCTCGGGCCCGAGGAAGTAGCGGCGGGTCAGCGGATCCTGTTCGGCGAGGCCCGCCTCGATGAGGCCGACGAGGATGCGCCGGCAGGTCGGCTTGGTCAGTCCGGAGGCTTCGACGAGAGCGGCGAGACCGGCGCCGGCCGCGCCATGACCGGCGACCAGACGCAGCAGAGCGACGGCACGGCCGATGCTCTGCGTCCCGGTCGGCTCCAGTTCACCCTCGGCGCGGGTATTTTCCGCACGATCCATATTGTGGACCCGTTTCCTCGCTATTTGCCGTTGACAAGTCCGCGATTGCGCGGCAACCGTCAACTAGAAAAACGACGGAAGCAAATTGGTCCACTATATGGACCAATGATCCGGCAGAAATCGCTGCCTGACAGGCGCATGAACGGGGTTGACGGCGGCAATGCCTCGGCCCTTCGTCATCAGGCTGGTTTCAACGATGCGGCGTCTCGGTCAAAGGCGCCGCCGACATCCTGGGAGGATGAAGACGATGACCAAGGCTTCTTGGAGCAAGATCTCGCGGCGCAGCTTCGCGGCGGGCACAGGTGCACTCGCCGTTTCGACCTTTGCCATCGGCAAGGCGCGGGCCGCCGAGTTCACCTACAAATATGCGAACAACCTGCCGATCAGCCACCCGATGAACACCCGGGCGCAGGAAGCCGCGGCGAAGATCAAGGAAGAGACCGGCGGCCGCTTCGAGCTGCAGATCTATCCCTCCAGCCAGCTCGGCTCGGATACCGATACGCTCGGCCAGATCCGCTCCGGCGCGGTCGACTTCTTCACCCTGTCGGGCCTCATCCTGTCGACCTTCGTGCCGGCCGCCTCGATCAACGGCGTCGGCTTCGCCTTCAAGGACTACGACACGGTCTGGAAGACCATGGACGGCAAGCTTGGCGAATATGTCCGCGCCGAGATCGCCAAATCGCGCTCGATCATCGCCTTCGACAAGATCTGGGACAACGGCTTCCGTCAGACCACCTCGTCGAACAAGCCGATCGTGACGCCGGCGGACCTTGCCAATTTCAAGATCCGTGTCCCGCCCTCGCCGCTCTGGACCTCGATGTACAAGGCCTTCGGCTCGGCGCCGACCTCGATCAATTTCAACGAGGTCTACAGCGCCCTGCAGGCCAAGGTGGTCGACGGGCAGGAGAACCCGCTCGCCATCGTCTCAACTGCCAAGCTCTATGAAGTCCAGACCTATTGCTCGCTGACCAACCACATGTGGGACGGCTTCTGGTTCCTGGCCAACCGACGCAACTGGGAAGCGCTGCCGGAGAATATCCGCGCTGTCGTCACCAAGCACATCAACGCCGCGGCGATCGCCGAGCGCGCTGATGTCGCCAAGCTGTCCGAGACCGTCCAGGCGGACCTCGCGGCCCGCGGCATGAAGGTCAATACCGTCGATCCCGCGCCATTCCGCGAGAAGCTGAAGACCGCCGGCTTCTACACCGAATGGAAGGGCAAGTTCGGCGACGCCGCCTGGGCGACGCTGGAGGCCTCGGTCGGTTCGCTCGGCTGACACCATGCAGACGGCTTCCGAATTCGCGGTGTCCGCCGACCCGGCGGCACCGGCCGCCCGGTCCTGGTTGGCGACCGCCGACCGGGTGCTGGGCCTCATCGTCGAGATCCCCGCCGCGCTCCTCGTCGTCGCGGAAGTCGTCGTGCTGTTTTCCGGCATCGTCGCGCGCTACGTCTTCCACGCGCCGCTGATCTGGTCGGACGAACTCGCCTCGACCCTGTTCCTCTGGCTCGCCATGCTCGGAGCGGTGATCGCGCTGCGGCGCGGCGAGCATATGCGCATGACCGCGCTGGTCGCGCGGCTCGGGCCGCAGGGCCGCGGCTTCTTCGATACGCTCGGCGTCGTCGCCGGCCTCGGTTTCCTCCTGCTCATTGCCGAACCCGCCTTCGAATGGGCGCTGGAAGAGAGCTTCATCGTCACCCCGGCCATGGAAATCTCGGCGGCCTGGCGCGCCAGCGCCTTTCCGATCGGCATCGGCCTCATGGTCATCTTCTCGCTGATCCGGCTCGCCACCCGCACCAGCCTTGCCCATGCCGTCCTGGCCCTGGCGCTCGTTGGCGCGGTCATTGCCGGCTTCTGGATGACCGGGCCGGCGCTGAAGAGCCTCGGCAACTACAACCTGATCATCTTCTTCGTCGGCGTGGTCGGCGCCTCGGTCTTTGCCGGCGTGCCGATCGTCTTCTCCTTCGCCCTTGCCACCTTCGGTTATCTCGCGCTCACCACGCGCGTGCCGACCATGGTCATGGTCGGGCGCATGGACGAGGGCATGAGCCATCTCATCCTGCTTGCCGTGCCGCTTTTCGTCTTTCTCGGCCTGCTGATCGAAATGGCCGGCATGGCCAAGGCGATGGTGCGCTTCCTGGCGAGCCTGCTCGGCCATGTCCGCGGCGGCCTCTCCTACGTGCTGATCGGCGCCATGTATCTCGTGTCGGGCATCTCCGGCTCGAAGGCGGCCGACATGGCCGCCGTCGCGCCCGCGCTGTTCCCGGAGATGAAGGCGCGCGGTGCCAAGCCCGGCGATCTCGTCGCCCTGCTCTCGGCGACCGGCGCGCAGACCGAGACCATTCCGCCGAGCATCGTGCTGATCACCATCGGCTCGGTCACCGGCGTCTCGATCGCGGCCCTGTTCACCGGCGGCCTGGTGCCGGGCCTGGTGCTCGCCGTCGGCCTCTGCTTCGTCGTGGCGCGGCGCTACCGCAACGACGATCTGAGCGGCGTCACGCGCGCCCCGGCGTCGGAGATCCTGAAGAGCTTTGTCATCGCCCTGCCGGCGCTCGCGCTGCCCTTCGTGATCCGCGCCGCGGTGGTCGAGGGCGTCTCGACGGCGACGGAAGTCTCGACCATCGGCATCGTCTATTCGCTGATCGTCGGCCTCCTCGTCTATCGCCAGTTCGACTGGTCGAGGCTCGGCACGATCCTGATCGACACCGCCTCGCTCTCGGGCGCGATCCTGATCATCATCGGCGCGGCTTCCGCCATGGCCTGGGGCCTCACCCAATCCGGTTTCTCGCGGACATTGGTCGAGATCATGACGCACCTGCCGGGCGGCGCCATCGGCTTCATGGCCGTGTCGATCGTGGCCTTCATCGTGCTCGGCAGCGTGCTCGAAGGCATTCCCGCGATCGTGCTGTTCGGGCCGCTGCTGTTCCCGATCGCCAAGCTCGTCGGCATCCACGAGGTGCATTATGCCATGGTCGTGGTGCTCGCCATGGGCCTTGGCCTGTTCGCTCCGCCCTTCGGCGTCGGCTACTACGCGGCCTGTGCCATCGGCAAGGTCAATCCCGACGAAGGCATCCGGCCGATCTGGGCCTATATGCTGGCCCTCCTCATCGGCCTCATCGTCGTGGCGGCCGTGCCGTGGTTCTCCATCGGCTTCCTGAAATCATGACCATGCGCCTGAAGGATCGTGTCGCCATCGTCTTCGGGGCCGGCTCGTCCGGCCCCGGCTGGGGCAACGGCAAGGCCGCCGCCGTCACCTATGCGCGCGCCGGCGCGAGACTCGTCTGCGTCGACATGATCGAGGCGGCCGCCGAGGAGACGGCCACGCTCATCCGCGGCGAAGGCGGCGAGGCCATCGCCATGGTCGCCGACACGACCGACCTTGCCGCAGTCGAGGCGGCGGTCGCCGCCGCGATCGACCGCTTCGGCCGGATCGACATCCTGCACAACAATGTCGGCGTCGTGCTGCATGGCGGCCCGGTCGAGCTCGACGAAGAGGCCTTCCGGCGCAATCTCGATATCAATATCGGCTCGGTCTACCGTACCGCCAAGGCGGTGCTGCCGCATTTCATCGCGCAGAAGAGCGGCGTCATCATCAACATCTCCTCGCTCGCCGCG
Organism: bacterium YEK0313; assembly: GCA_000751295.2. NCBI lineage: Bacteria > bacterium YEK0313. Next base: position 2,037,588 of record CCMO02000001.1, on the reverse strand, counting down.
CTGCGCTGGACCGGCTATCCCTATTTTGCCTATTACACCGCCAAGGCGGCGGTGAACCAGGCGACCGTCGCGCTCGCCCTGCAATATGCCCCGCACGGCATCCGCGCCAATTGCGTGGTGCCCGGGCTCATCGACACGCCGCTCATCTACAAGCAGATCTCCAGCCAGTATGCGAGCGCCGAGGAGATGGTGGCCGCCCGTGGCCGGGCCGTGCCGCTCGGCCATATGGGCACCGCCTTCGATGTCGCCAATGCCGCTCTGTTCCTGGCCTCGGACGAGGCGAAGTTCATCACCGGCGTGAACCTGCCCGTCGATGGCGGCCAGAGCTGCGCGGTGCCCTCGCCGATGTGACCGGCGCACCTGCGAGACCGATTCCGAATCTTGCAGAAAGTCACGTTTTATCCGTGTCTTACGGACCGGTTCGCAGGTGGTGTCGAGCCCGCCGGGGACGCGCGGCTCATGTCCCGATTCCATGTGAAGAACAGGTGTGTCCTGCGCCGCCGCCACCGGCTTCACTCGATCCGCACGGGCGGCGCCGCAGCGGCTCGCCGGCCACAGGCGGTCGTGCTATCGTACCGTCCATGGCTCGTCCCGGCTGGTTCCTTCTCGCGCTCCTGGCCTTGCTGCCGCTCATGGCTGGCGGCGCCGAGGCGCGCGGCCTCGGCCGGGAGAACCCCTGGGCCAGCGATCACATCACCGACCTGCCGCGCGACATCAGGGCCAGCATCGCACGCCAATATCCCGGCTGCGAGCCGGCCCGCGCACAGCACGGCTTCGCCCGCTACCTGACCACGCCCGGCGCCCATCCCGATTTCGTCGCCCTGCATTTCGACCTGTTCGGCTGCAGCGACCGCTCCGCGATCTGCAGCAGCTCCGGCTGCCTGCACCAGATCTATGCCGCGACGCGGGCGGGCTATCGCCTCGTCTATAGCGGCCATATCGACGATATCGAGCTCAGGCTCGTCGGCGGCCGCCCCGCCGTCGCCCTGTCCTGTACGGGCACGATCGGCGCCTGCCGCATCCTGATCTGGAACGGGCGCCGCTTCCGGTAGCGACGCTTTCAGCCCGGCTGGCGGTTGATCATTTCGGCGCAGGCATAGCCGAGCCAGGCCGCCCCCAGCGACCCCGCGATCACGGCGGCCAGATAGGCGAAGGCCGAAACGGAACCGGCCTCCAGGAGCAGCAGGAAGGTTTCGAGGCTCAGCGAGGAGAAGGTCGTCAGCCCGCCGCAAATGCCGGCCATCACGAACTGGCGGCCGACCATGCCCACGGGCAGGCGGCCTCCCCGCCCGGTGAGGCCGGCAAAGGCGGTGATGACGAAGCAGCCGAGCAGATTGACGAAGGCCGTGCCGGCGAGTGGCCCGAGATGCGGGGTCGCCACCGCCACGGTTCCCGCGAGGAAGCGCAGCAGCGAGCCGAGCGCGGCGCCGCAGCCGACCGCCGCATAGACCTTCAGGCCCGGCCCGCCGCCCGCCATGCTTTCACCCGAGCCCGCCGGCCGCCAGGCCGTAGCCGGCCGCAACGGCCGCCAGCGACAGGCCGGCCGACAGGACGACGTTGGACAGCGCGCGGAACCGCTCGCCCGCCAGTCCGAGATCGAGCGTCTGCAGGGCGAAGGAGGAGACGGTGGTATAGCCGCCGAGCAGGCCGGTGAAGACGAGCGCCCGGAACGCGTCGCTGTCGAAGAAACCGCCCTTGAACCGCGCAAGCCCGGCCAGCACGCCAATGACAAAGGCGCCGCTGACATTGACCGCCAGCGTGCCCCAGGGAAAAGCGAAGCCCCAGCGCTCGCCGACGACCGTCGCGAGGCCGAGGCGCGCCATCCCGCCGGCGCAGCCGCCGGCAAGCACAAGAAGTGAAGCCTGAAGGGTCAGGGCCATGGCTCATCCCGCTCGCCGGCTCAGATGCGCCGAGTCCCGAGGCCGGCGCAAGGCCGGCGGGCGAAGCCCTGCCGCCCCGTCCGCGCTCAGGCCAGGAGGTCGGCGAGCGTCAGCGCGATGACTGACGTCGCCTTTTCGAGGTCGCTCAGGCGCAGCCGCTCGTCGGCACGATGCGCATTCGCTTCCTCGATCGATTTCGGGCCCGCGCCGTAAAGCACGACCGGAACGCCGCGCGCCGCATAGAGCCGCGCGTCGGTATAGAGCGGCACGCCGGTCGTCCCCACGGCTTCGCCAAAGACCTCGCTCGCATGGCCGGCAATGAGCGCCGCCATGCGCCTGGCCTCCGGCGTCGGCCGCAGCGGCTCGGCGAGCAGGATGCGCCGCACGGAGACGCGGGCCTTGGGGTGGCTTTCGGCTGCCCGGGCGATGAGCGCGCGCAGGTCCGCCTCGACGACGGCCGGATTTTCCTCCGGGATCATCCGCCGGTCGAGCCGGAACGAGATGCGGTCCGGCACGACATTGGTGTTGATGCCGCCCTGGATCAGCCCGACCGTGATCTGCGGGCTGCCGATGCCGGGCACGGCGGAGGCGCTGCGCTGCAAGGCGGCCCGTTCGCCATAGAGCGCGGCGAGGATGGGCGTCGCCGCTTCCAGCGCGTCGATGCCGGTCGCGGGGATCGCCGCATGGGCCGACTTGCCCTCGACCACCACTTCGAGATGGAGGCAGCCATTATGCGCCTCCACGACCGCGTAGCTGAAGCCGGCCGAGAGCGCCATATCCGGCCTGGAAATACCCTCGGAGAGCAGCCAGCCAGGGCCGACCTCGCCGCCCGCCTCCTCGTCATAGGTCAGGTGCAGCTCGACCGTGCCCTTCAGCGGCAGGCCAGACCGCTTCAAGGCATCGAGCGCGAAGGCATAGGTCGCGAAGTCGGACTTCGACACCGCCACGCCGCGACCATACATCCAGCCGTCGACGATCGCCGCGCCGTAGGGATCCTGGGTCCAACCCTCGCCCGGGGGCACGACATCGCCATGGGCGTTGAGCGCGATGACCGGGCCGTCGCCGAAACGGTGGCGGACGATGAGATTGGTGACCGAGATCATGCCGTGCTGCTTGACCAGCCTGTCCGGTACTGCGTGGCGTTCGACCGTGAAACCCAGCCGTTCGAGCTCTCCGGCTGCTACCGCCGCATGCGGCGCGCAGTCGCCGGCGGGATTGTCCGAGGGCTGCCTGACGAGCGCGGCAAGGAAGGCGACCTCGTCGGCGAAACGCTCCGTCACGAGCGCGCCCAGCCGGGATGACCTTGGTGACGTCATGGGAAGGTCCTTCAGGTGTCGAGATGATCGAGGAAATCGGCGAGCACCCGCGCGGCGGCGTCGATGTCGCCGGGCGCGGCATATTCGTCCGGATGGTGGCTGAGGCCGCCGCGGCAGCGCACGAACAGCATGGCGAAAGGCAGGATGCCGCGGAACGCCATGGCGTCGTGGCCGGCGCCGCTGGCCAGCGCGATGGTGGCGCAGCCCTGGCGCTCGGCGGCCGCCGCAAGCCCCGCGGACAGTCCGGCGTCGCAAGGCGCGGCCAGGGCCTCGTAAGTCATGGCGATGACGCAGCCGATACCGCGCGCCGCCGCGGCGGCCTCGGCCTCGTCCGCAATGGCCGACAGCGCGGCCCGCCGGTCGGCGTCGGACGAGCTCCTGAGATCGAGCGTCAGCCGCACCCTGCCGGGAACCGTGTTGACGGCGCCGCCCGGCGTCTCGATCTGGCCGACGGTCGCGACGAGGCCGGGCGTCGACCGGGCCCGACGCTCGATCAGCAGGATGATCTCGGCGGCGGCGGCGAGCGCATCGGCGCGCAGGTCCATCGGCGTCGTGCCGGCATGGCCAGCCCTGCCGGTCAGCGTGATCGTGCCGCGCGAGGCGCCGCTGATGGCGGTGACGACGCCAACCGCGAGGTCCCGTGCCTCCAGCACCGGCCCCTGCTCGATATGCACCTCGACATAACCGAGGGTCCTGGCCGGATCGCGGGCGATCGCAGCGATCGCGGCGGCATCGCAGCCGAAGGCGGCGAGCGCCTCGCGGCGGCTGACGCCGTCGCCGTCGCGCTCGTCGAGCACGGCGGGATCGAAGCGACCGGCCATGGCCCGCGAGCCGCCGAGTGTGCTGGTGAACCGCACGCCCTCCTCGTCGCCGAAAGCGGCAAGCTCGATGGCGAAGGAGTAGCGCCGGCCGCGCCGGTGCAAGGCTCGGATCACCTCGAGGCCGGTGACGACACCGAGATTGCCATCGAACCGGCCGGCATTGCGCACCGTGTCGATATGCGAGCCGATGATCAGGACCGGCGCATCCGGCACATCGGCCTCGTAGCGGCCGATCAGGCTGCCGATCCCGTCGAGCGCGACCTGCATGCCGGCTTCGGTCATCCAGCCGGCGACGAGTTCGACGGCGTGGCGATGGGCCGGACCGAGATAGAGCCGGGTGAGCACGCCCGGCTCATCGGTCACGGCGGCGAGCGCGTCGAGCCGCGCCATGATCGCCGCGCCGAATGTGCCTCGCGGCGCCGCGCCGTGCCCGAGATCGAGAGCCGTCATCGCCATGGCCTCCCTGGTGTCACGGCCGCGGACCGGACCACTCGGCCACGACGCGCCGCTCGTCGGCGGTCATGCCGGTGACGTTCTGGGGCGGCATGGCATGGCTCAGCACGGCATAGAGCCGGATCGCTTCGCGCTGGCGCTCGATGGCCTCGGGGCTGTCGAGTACGACGCCTTTCGGCGCGACGCCGATGCCGTCCCAGACCGGCTGGTTTGCGTGGCACATGCTGCAGCGGCCGATGACGATGTCGGCGACCGCCGCCGGCGCGCGCGGCGTGCCGGATGGGTGCCGGACCTCGCCGAGCGGCGCGAGCCCGAGCCGCTCGCGGCCGGCGGGCGATGCGGCCATGCTGATCCAGGCGGCCCAGAGGATGCAGATCGCCGCCACCGCCCAGCACCACCAGGGCTGGCCCTTGCCGGCATGGCTGACATTGTAGAAGTGCCTGATGACCGCGCCCGCCACCAGGATCAGCGCCACGATGACGAAGGCGAACGGCGAGGAATAGGTCAGCGGATAGTGGTTCGACAGCATCAGGAACACGACCGGCAGGGTCAGGTAGTTGTTGTGCGTCGAACGGGCCTTGGCCTGCTTGCCGTAGTCGGGATTGGCCTCACCGCCGGCGAGCAGCGCGGCGATGGTCTTGCGCTGGTTCGGGATGATGTTGAGGAAGACGTTGCCCGACATCATCGTGGCCATCATCGCGCCGGTATGCAGCAGCGCGCCGCGGCCGGAAAAGACCTGCTGGAACAGGTAGGCCATCAGCACGATGAAGGCGAAAACGACCACCGCCAGCCAGACTTCATGCTTGACCAGCGGCGAGCGGCAGAGCCCGTCATAGACGAGCCAGCCCAGGGCAAGACCGCCGAGGCCGATCGCGGCCGCCGCCGGACGCGACAGGTCCATCACCTGCGGATCGACGAGATGGGTCGACGCCCCGGCATAGTAGATCCAGACGAGCAGGAAGAAGCCGGAGATCCAGGTCGAATAGGACTGCCACTTGTGCCAGATCATCTCGGACGGCAGATGCGCCGGCGCCTCCAGATATTTGCGCACTTCGTAGAAGCCGCCGCCATGCACCTCCCAACAGGCGCCGCCCTTGCCCGGCCGGATCTCCGGAATGGCTTTCAGCGAGGCGTCGAGGTGCATGAAATAGAACGACGAGCCGATCCAGGCGATGGCCGTGACCACATGCACCCAGCGCAGCAGCAGGCTGCCCCATTCGGCGATGATCGGATCCACGATGGCTGTCCTCCCCGATAGTCCGGGCAGCCTAGTCCAGGCAAGCATTACCCTTGAACACGGAAAAAGCAGTGATATTTTCGTGGCAATTTTGAAAATCGAACACCGCCAGCCGGACTGACGCCATGGGCTTCATCGAGGATGCCAGGATCTTCGCCCGCGCTGTCGAAAAGGGCAGTTTTTCGGCTGCAGGCCGCGACTTGCGCATGTCGGCCGCGGTCGTCTCGAGCCGCATCCTGGCCCTCGAGCAGCGCCTCGGCTGCCGGCTGTTCAACCGCACGACCCGCAAGATCCAGCTCACCTCGGTGGGTCGGTCGTTCTTCGACCGTGTCGTCGACGTGCTCGATGCGGTCGAGCGCGCCGAGGCGAGCGTCGCGCTGGAAGGCGGCGCGCCGCGCGGCTCGCTGAAGATCACCGCCCCGCTCGGCCTCGGCCGGCGGCTGGTGGCGCCGGTCGTCACCAGCTTCCGGGCGGCTCAGCCCAATATCGACATTCGCCTGAGGCTCGCCGAGCACCTGCTCGACCTGATCGGCGAAGGCATCGACATTGCGCTGCGCATGGCCGACCTCTCCGATTCCAGCTTCATCGTGCGCAAGGTCGCGACCATCGAGCGCATCCTCTGCGCTTCGCCCGCCTATCTCGCGGCACATGGTGCTCCGAAGACGTCGGAGGACCTGTTCGACCACCAGTGCCTGCTGCTGCGCTTTCCCGGCTCGCAGCAGTTCCGCCTGACCCTGCGCCAGGGCGGCGAGATGCGCACCCTCGCGGTGAGCGGCGCGATCGACTGCGACGACGGCGATGTGCTGACCCAATGGGCGCTGGCCGGCGCCGGCATCGTGATGAAGCCGGTCTTCGAGGTGGCCGAGCAGCTTTCGGCCGGCACCCTCGTGCACGTGCTGCCCGACGTCGTGCCGCAGCCGACGACGCTCGCCATCATCTACCCCTCACGCCAGCTGCCGCCGCCGGGGCACAAGGCCTTTTCCGACCTGCTCCTGGAGGCCGGCCGCACCCATGTCGCGGCCGCGCTGGCCAAGATCGGCAAGCGGCTGGAGCACTAGCCACGGCGGCCGGGCTTTCCGGAATCACGTCGCCCGGGCAGTCCCGTTGAAGGACCACCCGGGCGGACGCCCCCGATAAGGTCCGTCAGTGCGCGGCGTCGGCCAGCGCCGCGCCGCTGCGCACTTCGGCCTCGGCCTCGGCCGCCGACTTGAAGCCGTTGAAATACATGTTGAGGACAACCGCCGCGATGGCCGCGAGCAGAATGCCCGACTCGAGCAGCGGATGCAGGCTGTGCGGCATGTTGCGGAAGAAGTTCGGCGCGACCAGCGGGATCATGCCGAGGCCGACGGAGACCGCGACGATGTAGAGATTGTTGCGGTCGGTACGGAAGTCGACCGCGGTCAGGATGCGCACGCCAGTGGCGGCGACCATGCCGAACATGACGATGCCGGCGCCGCCGAGCACGGCGGAGGGGATCGCCTCGGCAAGGGCGCCGAATTTCGGCACCAGCCCCATGGCGAGCAGGATGAGACCGCCCGCCGCCGTGACGAACCGCGAGCGCACGCCGGTGACGCCGACCAGCCCGACATTCTGCGAGAAGGACGTATAGGGGAAGGTGTTGAACAGGCCGCCGATCATGGTGCCGAGACCGTCGGCGCGCAGGCCCTTGGTCAGATCATCCTGCGAGATCTTGCGACCGGTCATGTCGCCGATCGCCAGGAACATCCCCGTCGACTCGATCATGACGACGATCATGACCAGGCACATGGTGATGATCGATATGGGCTCGAATTTCGGCAGGCCGAACTGGAAGGGATAGATGAAACCGAACCAGTGGGCGCGCCCGACCACGTCGAAATTCATCTTGCCGATGGCATAGGCCGCGACGCAGCCGACGATGATGCCGAGCAGCACGGCGATGTTCTGGACGAAGCCCTTGCCGTATTTGGTCAGCGCCAGCACCACGCAGAGCACGAACAGGGCGAGGCCGAGACTGTCGAGGGCGCCGTAGCCGGGATTCGGATTGTCGATGATGCGCAACTTGCCGTCGATCATCTGGTTGATGAAGGACGGACCGCCGGCCGCCCAGCCGATGCCGACACGCATCAGCGAGACGCCGATCACCAGGATGATGGTGCCGGTGACCACCGGCGGGAAGAAGCGCAGCATGCGGCTGATGAAGGGGGCGACCAGCAATGCGAACAGGCCGGAGGCGATGATCGCGCCGAAAATGCCGGTTATGCCGAGGCTGGGGTCGCGGCCGATGGCGAGCATCGGGGCGACGGACGCAAAGGTGACGCCCATCATGACCGGCAGGCGGATGCCGACGCCGGGCATGCCGAAGGACTGGATCAGCGTGACCACGCCGCAGGCAAACAGGTCGGCGCTGATCAGGAGCGCGACCTGCTCGGGCGACATGCCGAGCGCACGGCCGATGATCAGCGGCACGGCAATCGCGCCGGCATACATCACGAGAACATGTTGAAGGCCGAGCGCGAACAGTTTGGGCGTCGGCAGCACCTCGTCGACAGGATGAACCCGATCGGTCATCGTCCGTTTCCTCCCCTGATCGTGCCAGCCGATTTTCCGGTCTTGAGACGGCACGCGTCAGGCTATTCAAGGTCTCCATCCAACCTTCGGCAATGATCTCAAAATTGGTAAGATTTTCAAAATTTGCATGAAAATACCGAGACCCAGGTCAGGCTAACTCAAGGCCTGGAACGAAGCGGAGGAAATGATGGGACGGCTCTCCACCCATGTGCTCGACACCGTCGCCGGGCGGCCCGCCGCCGGCATGGAGATCACCCTCGAGCGCCTCGGCGCCGGCGGGCGCACCCTGGTCAAGCGTGTCGTCACCAATGCCGACGGGCGGACCGACGAACCGCTGCTCACCGGCGAGGCCCTTATCGCCGGCACCTACGAGCTGACCTTCCAGGTCGAGGCCTATTTCCGGACAACGGGCGCGGCGCGCGGCGAGCCGGCCTTCCTGACCGAGGTGCCGATCCGCTTCACGGTCGGCGACAGCGCGGCGCATTACCATGTGCCGCTTCTCGTGACACCCTGGAGCTACCAGACCTATCGCGGCAGCTGACCGGCGCCGCTATCGACCGACCGACGACACCCGAGGCCCGCCATGCAGACACCAGGCTATCCGCGCGACATGATCGGCTACGGCCGCACCCCGCCCGACGCCGCCTGGCCCGGCGGCGCGCGGGTCGCCGTCCAGTTCGTCATCAACTACGAGGAAGGCGGCGAGAACAACATCCTGCACGGCGACCCGGCGTCGGAAGCATTTCTCTCGGAAATGATCGGTGCCCCGCCCTGGCCCGGCCAGCGCCATCCGAGCATGGAGTCGATCTACGAATACGGCTCGCGCGCCGGCTTCTGGCGGCTCTGGCGCCTGTTCACCGGACGGCGTCTGCCGGTGACGGTCTATGGCGTCGCCACCGCCATGCAGCGCAATCCGGAGGCCGTCGCCGCCATGCTGGAGGCGGATTGGGAGATCGCGAGCCACGGACTGAAATGGATCGACCATCGGGCCATGCCGATCGAGGAGGAGCGGGCGCAGATCGCCGAGGCGCTGCGCATCCACGCCGAGCTCTGCGGCACGCGGCCGCTCGGCTGGTATACCGGCCGCACGTCGGAGAACACGCTCGACCTGGTCATGGCCGAGGGCGGCTTCCTCTATTCGGCCGATTCCTATGCCGACGACCTGCCCTACTGGGTCGAGGGACCGCACGGCCCGCATCTGATCGTGCCCTACACCCTCGATTCGAACGACATGCGCTTCGCCGCCGCGCAGGGCTTCAATGCCGGCGACCAGTTCTTCAATTACCTGAAGGACGCCTTCGACGTGCTTTATGCCGAGGGCAAGGCAGGCTCTCCCAAAATGCTCTCCGTCGGCCTGCATTGCCGGATCGTCGGGCGCCCGGGGCGGCTTGCCGCGCTCGCCCGCTTCCTCGACTACGTCCAGGACCAGGACAAGGTGTGGGTCGCCCGGCGCATCGACATTGCCCGCCACTGGGTACACCGCCACTATCCCGCCGGCGGCAGGCCGAGCACCATGACCCGGCCGGTCTTCGTCGAGCGCTACGGCGATGTCTTCGAGCATACGCCGGCGATCGCCGAGCGCGCCCACCGGGCCGGACTGACCGCGGCCCACGACACGGCGGAGGGCCTGCATGGTGCCATGGTGCCGGTGCTCGACGCCATGAGCCGGGACGAGAAGCTTGCGCTCATCCGCGCCCATCCCGATCTCGCCGGCCGGCTCGCCATGGCCAGGCAATTGACCGCCGATTCGACCAGCGAGCAGGCCGGCGCCGGTCTCGACCGGCTGAGCCCGGACGAATTCGCCCGGTTCACCGCGCTGAACGACGCCTACAAGGCCCGGTTCGACTTCCCCTTCATCATGGCCGTGAAAGGCGCGACCAAGGACGCGATCCTCGGCGCCTTCGAGCGACGGATCGCCAACCCGCCGGACCAGGAGTTCGAAACCGCGCTCGCCGAGATCAAGAAGATCGCCCTGCTGCGGCTGACCGACCGGCTCGGCTGAGCCGGTGCCGGGCCGACGCGGCAGGCGCCGCAGCGCCGGTGCCCGCACGCCCGCCAAATGGGGTGCATGCAGACCGCCGATACCGAACTGCAGTAATATTATACCCACTCGACACTGACACCCATGCCCGTCATGCACCTGTGGTGGGGCCGGCATGGAGCATGGCAGCGGGCTTCGCGCTTTACGTGCCGCACCGGTGGCACTAGAGATGGCCATTCCTTTGATGGTATTGCGCTCGATGAGCTCCGTTGCGATCGAGGAAGACAGGAAGGCTGCCAACGATCGGCTGATCGCGGCGGTCCTGTTCCTGGCCACCTTCCTCTATTTCTGGGTGTCGCTGACCCCGTTTCCGGATCTGAGCGCCGGCAACGAGAATTCGGCTGCCTCGGCGGGCTCCAACCTGCTCAACCAGGTCGCCGCGATCGGCCTGATCGTTTCGCTCGCCGCCTTCGCCTATCGCCAGCCCAATACGGCCATGGTGCTGCAGCCGCGGCTGGTCCTGGCGGGCCTGCTCGGCTGGTACGTCCTGGTTTCGCTGCCGACCCCGGATCCGCTTTTTGCGCTGCGGCGGCTCGCCATGGCCACCATCGTGGTCGTCGCGGCCAGCATCTTCCTCACCCTGCCGCGCTCGGAACGTCACTTTGGCAAGCTGCTCGGCATCGGCCTCTTCATCGTGCTGGGCCTTTGCTATTTCGGCGCGATCTTCATGCCGCGCCTGGCCATCCACCAGGCGACCGATGCCGTCGAGCCGATGCTGGACGGCGACTGGCGCGGGCTGTTCAACCACAAGAACGCCGCCGGCTCGGCCATGGTCATCTCCATGTTCTGCGGCTTCTTCGTCTACCGCACATGGTCGGCCGTCGCCGGCATCCTCATTCTCGTCCTGTCGCTGATCTTCCTCGTCAATACCGGCAGCAAGACCTCGGTCGGCATGGTGCCGGCGGTGATGCTGGTCGCCTTTCTGCTGCAGAAGGTCGCATTCCTGCGCCCGGCCCTGGTGATCGGCGGCATCGCGACCATCAACACCTTCACCATCGGCTCGGCGCTTTCGGAGCAGATCAGCGGCATCGTCAAATCGCTCGGCATCGACCCGACCTTCACCGCCCGCACCGACCTCTGGCAGCTCGCGGTCGAATCGATCATGGCACGGCCGGTCACCGGCTATGGCTATCAGTCGTTCTGGCGCAGCGAGGCGCTGCTGCACGGCTTCCGCGAGGAAGACACCTGGGCAACCATGGCCAATGACGCCCACAACGGCTATCTCGACCTGCTGCTGACCGTCGGAATTCCCGGCTTCGTGCTGGCGATGCTGTTCCTCGTGCTCCTGCCGCTGCGCTATATCGACAAGGCCGAGCAGCGCGGCAACCGGCCGGCGCTGACCGTGTTGTTCACGCGCATCTGGCTGTTCGTGCTGTTCACCGCCTGCCTCGAAAGCATCTTCTTCGCCACCGGCGACGCCGTCTGGTTCATGCTGCTGGTGTCGATCTTCGGGCTGCGCCTGCAGGCCTTCGCCCGGCTGCGCGAGGACTGAAGGCCGGGCCGCCGCCCGCTCCAGGCCTGCTCAGCCGCGCGTCACATGCGCCGAGACCGCGAGCCATTCGCCCTGCCGACGCGCCCAGACATCGGTGTAGCGGCCCCTCGCCGCCCGGCCGTCCGGTGCCGCGTAACGGGTTTCGGCGTGGATGATCGCCGTGTCGCCCATGATGCGGATCTTCACGTCGTGGACGGCAAGCCCGCTGATCGTCACCGGCCGCGCCGTCTGTTCCAGAAACGCGGCCCGATCGACCAGCGTCCCGTCGGGATTGCTGCAGAAGAAGTCGGGCGCCAGGATCTGGTCGAACCGGGCGACGTCGCCGTTCTGCACCGAATTGATGTAGTCCAGGTTGAGCTGGGTCAGGACGTCGAGGTCCGAGACCGCTCTGGCATTGCCTGCCGCCCCCATCGCCGCCTCCCTGCTGCCGCGCGCCGGCAATACTAGCCCGGATGCCGGCCCGGTGCCATGGCGGTTCAGGCTCCGGCGCTGGCCGCCTTGCGGAAATCCGGTTCGCTCGGTTCGGTCCAGCGCAGATATTCGCGCGGCGAAATGCCCATGGTGCGCCGGAACATGGCGCTGAAGGCGCTCGGGCTGTCATAGCCGAGATCGAGCGCCACAGTGGTCACCGGCTCGCCCGCAGCCAGCCGCGTCAACGCCTCCATCAGCCGTACCTGCTGGCGCCATTCGGCAAAGCTCAGGTCGGTTTCCTGGCGGAACAGGCGCGTCAAGGTACGGCGACCGAGCCCGCCGACCCGCGCCCAGTGCTCCAGGTCCTGATCGTTGCCGGGATCGCGCAGGATTGCCTCGCAGATGCGCGCCAGGCGCCGGTCGCGCGGCATCGGCGCGCTCAGCGGCAGGGCCGGCATGCGACCGATCTCGGCAAGCGCCAGGGCCATGACCTGGCCGTCCCGCCCGGCCACGTCATATTCGACCGGCAGCGTCACCGCCTCGTTGATCAGCGCCTGCAGCAGCGGCGAGACCTCCAGAAGCCGGCAGGTGTCCGGCAGCCCGGCCGCGGCCTCCGGCTCGACATAGAGCGTGCGCAGCGCGACATCGCCCCAGCAGCGGCTCTGGTGCACGACGCCGGGCGGCACCCACAGGGCGTGCTGCGGCGCCACGACCCAGCTGCCCTCGGCGGTGATCACCGTCATGACGCCGCTCAGCCCGTGCAGCAGCTGCGCGCGCCGATGGCTGTGCCGGGTGCCGACGCTGCCGGAGACATAGGTCGCGGCCATGGCGGCCACCGGACGGCTGGAATCCTGCAGCGCGTCGGCCCTGCGGCCGCTCGCCTCGAAACCGGCGAAGGAGGCGATCGCCGCCGGGCCCGCCATGCGGCGGGGCTGGCCCGGCAGCGGGAGATGCATATGGCCCATCTGCGACAAATCCTGACCCTCAACAGACGGCGGTGGATCGCCGAGCTTCTACCCTCGTTGCCGAGGGCCCTCGCCCCATCATCGTCCATTCGCCGGCGAATTTCAAAGCACGTGCCGTGCCAGAACCAGGATACGGGCCTTCGAACCGCAGATGACCAGCATTGCCTCGATGAGCGAAGGCGGCGTTCCGGCAATGCAGCCTATGGACGGCCGCCGCGGACCCCGGACGATGAGCCGACAGATGGCCGGAACCATCCGCCGCCGCAAGGCGAGCGAGCCGTTGGCCGGCAGGACGGATCAGGCGCCGGGCTCCTGAGCGACGCGCGGCCGGCGGCCCGATCGCGACAATACTCGGCCCGTTGGCGGCGGCACGGCCGCCCGGCCGACGGGATCATCTCAACTGAACAAGGCCCGGCCGTCGCCGGCCGGAAGAAACGGGGGAACCCAGCATGAACAGACGCGACTTCGCCAAGCTGATGGCGGCCGCCGGCGTGGCCGGCGCCGGGGACATCGCCTGGGGCGTCAGCCGGGCCGTCGGGCAGACCCGCGGCGGCACGCTGAACACCATCATCCAGCCGGAACCGCCGATTCTCGTCACCGCCCTGAATCAGCAGCAGCCCACCCTCACCCTCGGCGGCAAGATCTATGAGAGCCTGTTGCGCTACAGCTTCGACCTGAAGCCGATGCCGGGCCTTGCCCAGTCCTGGACGGTGTCGCCGGACGGGCTGACCTATACCTTCAAGCTGTTTCCCAACATCACCTTCCACGACGGCAAGCCGATGACCTCGGCCGATGTCGTGTTCTCGGTCATGACCGTCCTGACCGAAACCCATCCGCGCGCCCGCGGCACGTTCCAGCGCATCGAAAAGGCGGAAGCGCCCGATCCGCTCACCGTCGTCTTCACGCTGAAGCAGCCCTTCGCGCCGTTCCTGTCGTCGTTCGACTGCACGACCGCGCCGATCCTGCCGAAGCACATCTACGAGGGCACCGATTTCCGCAAGAACCCGGCCAATGCCCAGGCCATCGGGACGGGACCGTTCAAGCTGAAGGAATGGGTGCGCGGCTCGCACATCCATCTCGTTCGGCACGAGGGCTATTACCGGCCCGGTGAACCGCATCTCGACGAGATCTTCTACCGCGTCATCCCGGACGCCGCGTCCCGTTCGGTGGCGCTGGAAAAGGGCGTCGTCCAGCTCACCCAGTGGACCGACGTCGAGTTCTTCGACGTGCAGCGCCTGCAGAAGCTGCCGAATGTCGAGATGACCACCAAGGGCTACGAGTTCTTCGCTCCCCATCTGTGGCTCGACCTGAACAATCGGGTCGCGCCGATGAACGACAAGCGCTTCCGCCAGGCCTGCGCTCACGCCATCGACCGCACGGCGATGAAGCAGCGGGTGTTCTTCGGCCTCGCCAAGGAAGCGACGGGCCCGGTCTCGTCGAAGACGCCGTTCCACGAGCCCAATGTCCGCGTCTACGACTATTCGCTCGACAAGGCGAAGGCGCTGCTCGACGCCATGGGGCTGAAGCCCGGTGCCGGCGGCAAGCGCGCCACGATCAACTTCCTCGTGCCGCCCTATGGCGAGATCTGGCAGCGCATGGCCGAGTTCGTCCGTCAGTCGCTCGGCCGCGTCGGGATCGAGGTGGTGCTGCATGGGCTCGACCTCGCCGGCTGGGCCGAGCGCGTGTCCAACTGGGAATATGAGGCGACGCTCAATCTGCTCTACCAGTTCGGCGATCCGGCTCTCGGCGTCTCGCGCAGCTACGTCTCCTCGAACATCCGCAAGGGCGTGCTGTTCTCCAACATGGCCGGCTATTCCAATCCGGAGGTCGACCGGCTGTTCGAGGAGGCGGCCGTCGCGCTCGACGAAGGCAAGCGCCGCGAGCTCTATTCACAGGTGCAGAAGATCGTGGTCGAGGATTGCCCGCTCGTCTGGCTGATCGAGCAGGACTTCCCGAACTTCATCGACAAGAAGCTGAAGAACGTCATCACGACCGGCATCGGCGTGCACGACACGTTCGGCCAGGTGACGCTCGGATGAGTCTCGTCGAACGCAAGGCAGAGGGCGGCCGCATCGTTGCGGCCGCCTTCGCCGTCCTCGCCTGGCTCGTCAAGTTCATCGGCGTGGTGCTGGTGATCGCGACGGTCAGCTTCGTCATCGTGCGCGCCGCACCGGGCGACCCCGCCCAGGTCATGGCCGGACAGACCGGCGCGGCGGACGAGCAGATGCTGGCCCAGCTCCGCCAGGAATACGGCCTGGACAAACCCTATCTCATCCAGCTCGCCGGGCACCTGAAGCGAGTCCTGACGGTCGATCTCGGCTATTCCTACCGGCAGCAGCGGCCGGTGCTGAGCCTGCTCGCCGAACGCATGCCGGCAACCCTGCTGCTCACCGGCACGGCGTTCCTGCTCGCGCTCATCGCCGGCATCGTGCTCGGCACCCTCGCCGGCGTCCGGGCCGGCCGCTGGTCGGACACGCTGCTCAGCGTCGTCGCGCTTCTGCTCTACGCCATGCCGGTCTTCTGGCTCGGCCTCATGCTGGTGCTGCTCTTCTCGGTCCAGCTCGACTGGCTGCCGGCCTTCGGCTACGCCACCATCGGCGTCGACATGCCGCCTCTGCGGCGCGCCCTCGACATTCTCAGCCATCTCGCCCTGCCGGCGCTGTCGCTCTCGGCGGTCTACCTCGCCATCTATACGCGCCTGATGCGCTCCTCGGTCATCGAGGTGATGCACCAGGACTTCATCAAGACGGCGCGCGCCAAGGGGCTGACGCGCGGGCGCATCATCGCCAGGCACATCCTGCGCAACGCGATCCTGCCGGTCGTGACCGTCGCCGGCATGCAGGCCGGCGCGCTGGTCGGCGGCGCGGTCGTGGTCGAGACGGTGTTCGCCTGGCCGGGCCTCGGCCGGCTCACCTACGACGCCGTCCTGCAGCGCGACTATCCGGTGCTCCTCGGCATCTTCCTCGTCATGTCCGTGCTGGTGATCGTCATCAACCTCCTGACCGATGCGATCTATCGCGCCATCGATCCGCGCGTCACCACGCGCGCCCGGTCCTGAACGGAGCTCTCCCGCCATGGACACGCTCAAAGCCTTCCTGCGCCACCCGAGCGGCATGATCGGCCTCGCCATCCTCGTGGTCATCGTCGCGCTCGCGCTCGCCGCGCCCCTGCTCTATCCCAACGATCCCTGGGACATGGTCGGGCGCCCCTTCGCGCCGCCGTTCAGCGACGGCTTCCTGCTCGGCTCCGACACGCTCGGCCGCGACATCGCCGCCGGCATCGTGCACGGCACCCGTGTCTCGCTGACCATCGGCGTCGCCTCGACGCTGGCCGCCGTCCTGATCGGCGTGCTGGTCGGCGCGGTGGCCGGCTACTGGGGCGGCGCGGTCGACGACGCCCTGATGCGGCTCACCGAACTGTTCCAGACCATACCGGGCTTCATCCTCGCCATTCTCCTGGTGGCGACGCTCGGCCCCTCGCTCGTCAACGTGGTCTTCGCCATCGGCGCGGTCAGCTGGCCGCCGCTCGCGCGGCTGACGCGCGCCGAGTTCCTGCGCCTGCGCGGTCGCGAATTCGTCCAGGCCGCCGCCTGCCAGGGACAGACCGCGCTCGCCGTGGTGCTGCGCCATATCCTGCCGAACGCTGTGTCGCCGATCATCGTCACGGGCTCGCTGACGATCGCCTCGGCCATCCTCATCGAAAGCGCGCTCAGCTTCATGGGCCTGGGCGATCCCAATCTGATGTCCTGGGGCTTCATGGTCGGCGCCTCGCGCACGGTGATCCGCCAGGCCTGGTGGATGAGCGTCTTTCCGGGCGTTGCGATCCTCCTGACCGTGCTCGCCATCAACCTGCTGGGCGAAGGGTTGAACGATACCCTCAACCCGCGCATCGCCCGTGGAGGACGGCACTGATGGCCGCCACCCCTCTCGTTTCCGTCGAGAACCTCTCGATCGCCCTGCCGAAGGGAGCCGACCGCCCCTTCGCGGTCGAGGACGTGTCGCTGACGGTCGCCGCCAACGAGATCGTCTGTCTCGTCGGCGAATCCGGTTCGGGCAAGTCGATGACCGCGCATGCCCTGCTGCGCCTCCTGCCGCAGCAGGTCTCGATCGCCGCCGGCTCGGTCCGTTTCAAGGGCACCGACATCGCACGGGCGGACGAAGCCGCCATGCGCAGCCTGCGCGGTGGCGAGATCGCCATGATCTTTCAGGAGCCCTTGAGCGCGCTGAACCCGCTCACCCGCGTCGGCGAGCAGATCGCCGAGGCCATCGTCACCCACCAGCGGCCGGTTCCGGCGCGCGCCGCGCTCGATGCGCGCGTCCGCGAGCTGATCGCGGCCGTCGGCCTGCCCGAGCCGGAGACACTGGCCCTGAGCTTCCCGTTCCAGCTTTCGGGCGGGCAGCGCCAGCGCGTGATGATCGCCATGGCCATGGCCAACAATCCGGCCCTGCTGGTGGCCGACGAGCCGACGACGGCACTCGACGTCACGACCCAACGGCAGATCCTGGCGCTGATCAAGGAACTGCAGGCCTCGCGCGGCATGGGCGTCCTCCTGATCACCCACGATTTCGGCGTCGTCGCCGACATCGCCGACCGCGTGGTGGTGATGCGCGACGGCAAGGTGGTCGAACAGGGCAGCGTCGACGAGGTGCTGAGCCGTCCGCGCCACGCCTATACCAAGGCCCTGATCGCCGCCGTGCCGGGCGGGCGGCCGCAGGCCCGGCCCCAGCGCCAGCTCGCCGGCGAAGCGCTGCTGACCGCCGAGCATCTGAACAAGACCTTCGTCACCCGGCAGGGCCTGCTGCGGCCGCCGCGCCGCGTCGCGGCCGTGCGCGACGTTTCGCTGGCGCTGAAGCCCGGCGAGACCGTCGCCGTGGTCGGCGAATCCGGTTCGGGCAAATCGACGCTCGGCCGGATGATCATGCGCCTCATCGAACCGGACGATGGCGCGGTCAGGTTCGCCGGCAATGACCTCCTCGCCTTGCGCGGCAAGGCGATGCGGGCCATGCGCCGCAACATCCAGATCGTCTTCCAGGATCCCTTCGCCGCCCTCGATCCGCGCCAGAAGGTGGGCGATGCCATCGCCCGCGGCCCGATGGCCTATGGCACGCCGACCCGGGAGGCGCTTGCCGACGCCCGCCGCCTGCTCGCACGCGTCGGGCTCAGCGAAAGCGCCGCCGACCGCTATCCGCACGAGTTTTCCGGTGGCCAGCGCCAGCGCATCTGCATCGCCCGGGCGCTGGCCCTGAAGCCGCGCGTGCTGATCGCCGACGAGGCGGTCTCGGCGCTCGATGTCTCGGTGCAGGCGCATATCCTCGCCCTGCTCGGCGAGCTCCGGGAAGAAATGGACCTTGCCATGGTCTTCATCACCCATGACCTGCGGGTTGCCGCCGAAATCGCCGACCGCATCGTGGTGATGCGCCGCGGCGAGATCGTCGAACAGGGCGAGACGCGGGAGGTCTTCGCCGCGCCGGCGCACGCCTATACGCGTGAGCTGCTGGCGGCGATTCCAGGGCGCCGGCTGTTCGCGGGGCCCGGCGGAGCACCCGCCGCGCCGGCCCTCATCGCCTGAGAGGATCGTTTCTTCCGGGGCCCGCAGCCTTCGGCGACAGCACGGCCGTGGCCGGATGCGATTCCTCGATATCGACCAGTTTCGATGATGCGGGGGCGCCGGCCACGTCCGCTGACGAAACCCGAACGGCTTGGCGCGCACATAAAAACGCCGGGGCGAACCCCGGCGTTGATGGCAATGCGGCAGCTATCCGCGGATCAGTAGGCCGGCAGGCGGCTCGGATCCGGAACCTGCATGCGGTCGATCAGGCTCTGCTCGAGCTCGCTCGTGCCGGCGCGGCCGCGATGCTGGCGCTGGTCGCTGAACTCGCGCGCGTGGCTCGGCACATAGGTGGTGTAGCCCGAGGCGCTGAAGGTGCTGCCGGCATTGCCGGTGCCGGCATCGCCGACGCCCTGAGCAAGCGCGGGAACAGCAAAGCCGAGCGGAGCAACGAGCGCGGCGGCAAGAATGAATTTCTTCATGATGGTCTCCATATCAGCCCCTCGCATGGCCGGGCGGCTCGACGAGGGGCGCTCAAATCAGCTGGTCGGAAAGGCTGGTCGGTCCGCGGACGAGGCCGCGTCCCTCAGTTGCTGGTCGAGAAGGCCGAGGACGGCACCTGGCCGCGGTCGACCTGCACCTGGCCGATGGCCGGGGCATAGGCCCCCGGATGACGGGCCGTGAACTCACGTGCCTGAACCGGAGCCGCGGTGGTGATGGCGGGGGCGCCGAAATAGCCGGAAGCGTCACCCACGCCCTGAGCCAAGGCCGGCGCGGCAGCGGCGAGGGGAGCGATGAATGCGGCAGCGAGAACGAACTTCTTCATGACAGTCTCCATTGAAAATCCGGGGGTGGGAGGGACACGCCAGATCCGGATTTGATGTTTCGATGTCGGCGGGAGGTGTCCGCCGTCGACAGTGTTGAGATAGGCGGTGTCAGGCTGATCCGCCAGTGGGTAAATTGAAAAAATGCATTCCAAAATCGATCACAATCAGATGATGCATGCATTGTCGCAAATTTGACAATTCGGCGGGAGCACCAGGATCACCGGCTGCGGAGAGCCCGCTGGCTCCCGAAACAAAACGCCAGGGCATTCGGCCCTGGCGCCTCCAGGATTTCGCGTCCGGCCCCGCAGGGACGGACGGCCAGTCAGTTCGAAGAGGAAAAAGCCGAGGACGACACGGCGCCGCGGTCGAGCTGGGCCCCTGGCGCGGGAATGTGGCGGGCCGAGAATTCGCGGGTCTGAGCCGACGCGGAACTGGCGATCGGCGCACCGACATAACCGGAAGCGTCACCGACGCCTTGAGCCAGGGCCGGAACTGCAAAGGCGAGAGGGGCAACGATAGCCGCGGCGAGCACTGAGTTCTTCATGACAGTCTCCATTTGAGAACCCGGTGGTGGGAGGGACACGCCAGATCCGGGATGCTTTTTGTGTCCTGTGTCGCGGGAGGTGTCCGCCGCCGACGCCGTGGAGATAGGTTCGGCCGGATACGCGCACTAGGCGCTTTCCAGAAAAATTGCATTCACAAAATCGGAACAATCGAATCCTGCACATCGAATTGCAACAACGCAATTGTCGACCGACGCCATCGCTCTGCCCTGCGACGCTCTGCGGCGGGCCGCGATGGAGACCGCCGTGCTATGGTTCGGATCATGACCAGCCCAAGCGCCGTCATTCGCCGTCTCGGCTCTGCCGACCTCGACCTTGCGCGCCAGCTCAACCACCTCTTCGGTATCGCCTTCGAGGATGCCGAGACCTACGGCGGAGCGCCCCCGACCGACGCCCATCTCGCCGGCCTTCTCGCCAAGGATCACATGCTCGTGCTGGTCGCCTGCCTTGGCGGATCGGTCGTCGGTGGTCTCGTCGCCTATGAACTCGACAAGCTCGAACGGGCCAGGAGCGAAATCTATATCTACGACCTCGCCGTCGGCGAGGCCCATCGCCGCCGCGGCATCGCGACGGCGCTGATCAATGCATTGCGCCAGATGGCCGGGCCCCGTGGCGCGCACGTCATCTTCATCCAGGCCGATCGTGGCGATGCGGCTGCCGTGGCCCTCTACGACAAGCTGGGCACGCGCGAGGACGTCCTGCACTTCGATATCGCGGTCGACGACTGACCCGCACCGCGCCGCGCTCCAGGCAGCTGCCATCCGGACGCACCGCACGTCGCCGCGCGGCGAAAGGCCAGGCAGTTTTCGAGGTCCGCTCCGGCTCGAGCGCGGACTGGCGACATGTGCCAGGATAATGTCGATCGGCGATTTTCCATCGTATTATCAATATATTGAATTTCCTATGCAGCATCGCCGCCAGCCTTCCGGTTTTCCGTCTGGCCCATCTTTTTTGCGATCGTCGATCGCATTATAGTAGCTATCCTGGCGGGGCTGACGCAGCCTTTCCGGCATCGTAACCGGCCCGGCAACGGCAAGACTGAGGTCCGTTAGCGGACAGGCCGACAGGCCTCCATCAGCGAATGCGGCGGGCATCTGGAGGTAGGAATGAAACTGAGACATGTCATTGCGGCTTGCGGCGCACTGGCGCTTCTTGCCGGCGCCGCCCGGGCCGAAACGCCGCAACGCGGCGGGACCCTGCGCATCACCCTGACCGGCGATATTCGCAGCCTCGATGCGAGCCGCAGCGAGAACAACACCGACACGGTGCTGCACCATATCTACGAGGCGCTGGTCGCCCCGAAGGGCGACCTGACGGTCGGGCCGGCGCTGGCGGAAAGCTGGCAGGTGTCGCCCGACGGCAAGACCTACAGTTTCAAGCTGCGCGAAGGCGCCATCTATCACAATGGCGACCGGGTCGTCGCCGGCGACATCAAGTGGCTGTTCGAGCGGCGCATGAATGCCGGGCGGAACGGCGCTCCCTGGCTGTGCGCGGCCAATTTCGACGGAACACGCGGCCTCAAGGTGGAAGCCGTCGAGGCCCCCGACGAGCGCACCGTCACCTTCCGCCTGGATGCGGCGAACCCGCTGTTCCTGACCCGGCTCTCCGACGTCATCTGCAACATCTGGGCGGCGAGCCCGAAAAATGTCGGGCCCGACGGCAACTGGATCGCCGGCTCGGCCATCGGCAGCGGCCCGTTCAAGCTGAAGGAATGGCGCAAGGAGCAGTTCATCGCGCTCGAGCGCTTCGCCGACTATGTGCCCGCGGGCGGGCCGCGCGACGGCATGAGCGGCAATCGCGCGGCCTATGTCGACGAGGTGCGCTTCGTCATCATTCCCGACAAGACGGCCGCGGAAACCGCGCTGTTTGCCGGGCAGATCGACGTCGTCTCGACCCTGCAGGCCTCGCGCATGGACGATATCCGCAAGCGCGGCGCCATCGTCCAGTCGGCGCCGGGCCTGTCGCTGTCGGCCATCCTGATCCAGACCAACGACCCGCTCCTGTCCAACGTCAAGCTGCGCCGCGCCATCGCGCACGCGCTCGATCTCTCCGAAATCACCTCGGCCAAGACCGGCGGCCTGATCAGCTTCAACCCCTCCGGCGTGCCGCAGTCGAGCGCCTATTTCGACCCGTCCTTCCTGACCTGGCCGAGCTATGATCCGCAGGCGGCCCAGCGCCTGCTGGCCGAGGCAGGCTATCGTGGCCAGGTCATCAAGCTGCAGACCAACAAGCGCTATATCGGCATGTACGAGAACGCCGTTCTGGTGCAGGCCATGCTGACGGCGATCGGGCTCAAGGTGGAGCTGGAAGTGATCGACTGGGCGGCGCAGCTCGACAACTTCTTCGCCGGTCGCTTCCAGTTGCAGTCCTGGGGTTATGCTTCGCGGACCGATCCGCTGGTCATCTACGGCATGATCATCGGCAACAAGGCCGAGGTCGCCTCCGCCCAATGGGACAATGCCGAAGCGACCGCGATCTATCTCCGCGCCGTGGCCGCCACCGACTTCGAGGAACGGCGCGGGCTGCTGCGCCAGCTGCAGGCCATGATGGCCGAGCAGGTTCCGATCCTCGGCCTCTATTATTATCCCGCGATCGAGGCGATCTCGCCGCGGCTCGTCAACTACGAGACCTGGACATTGGACAAGCCGCGCGCCTGGGGCGTCTGGCTGCGCTCCTGATACGGGCCCGAGGGCGGCACGCAACAAGGCGGGGCTCGACATGAGCCCCGCCTTTCCTGTTCCGGGAGGACAGGCCTGGCAGTGACACGCCGCGATGGATCAGGCCGCCGTCTGCGGCTCGGCAGCCCCCGCGCCGAAACTGCGTTCGAGCAGCATCGCCGCGTCCAGAAGCCGCCTCGTATAGGCATGCCGGGGACGGTCGAAAATGTCGTCCCGGTCGCCGACCTCGACGATGCGCCCGTCCTGCATCACTGCCACGCGGTCGGCGACCTGCTCGACCGCGCCGAGATCGTGGGACACGAACAGGCAGGCGAAGCCGTAACGCTCCTGCAATTGCCGGACGAGCCCGAGGATCTGCTTCTGGATCGTCATGTCGAGCGCGGAGACGGGCTCGTCGGCGACCACGAAGGAAGGGCGGCGCGCGATGGCGCGCGCAATGGCGACGCGCTGACGCTGGCCGCCGGACAATTGATGCGGCAGCCGCGTCAGGAATTCGGGACCGAGCCCGACCTCCGTACAGACCTCGCGCACCCGTTCCTGGCGCTGGCGCGCGTCCAGCGACCGGTCGAGCTTCAGGGGCTCGCCGACGATGTCGCCGACCCGCTGGCGCGGGTCGAGCGAGGAATAGGGATCCTGGAAGACGATCTGCATGTCCTTCCGGCCGGCGCGCGCCGCGGCCGCACCGCCGGCGGCGATGGTTTCGCCGTCGAAGGTGATGGTGCCGCCGGTGATGCCGGTCAGCCCGACAATCGCCCGCCCGAGCGTCGTCTTGCCGGACCCAGAGCCGCCGACCAGCGCCAGGGTTTCGCCGCGCCGGATCGTGAGATCGACGCCGTCGACCGCGCGCTTGCCCTCGGCCCGGCCGAACAGGCGGGCGCGGCCGGGATAGTCGATGACGATGCCGCGAAGCTCGACCAGCGGGCTGCCCGGCCCTTTCCCGCGAGGGCCGCCGGCCGAACGGCGCGGCAAGGCATCGATGAGGCGGCGCGTATAGTCATGCTTCGGCGCCTTCAGCACCTCGCTGCTCGGCCCCTGCTCGACCACCTTGCCGCGGTGCATCACCACGACGTCGCGGACATAGTGGGAGACCATGCCGAGGTCGTGGCTGATGAGCAGCACGGCGGTGCCGTTCTCCTGCGTCAGCTCGACCATCAGGTCGAGCACGTCGCGCTGCACCAGCGTGTCGAGCGCCGTGGTCGGCTCGTCGGCGATCAAGAGGTCCGGCTTCAAGAGCATGACCGAGGCCAGCATGATGCGCTGGCGCATGCCGCCGGAAAATTCGTGCGGATAGGCGCCGAGACAGCGAACGGGATCCTTGATGCTCACGCGCTCCAGCATCGCCAGGCAGCGCTCGCGGACCTCGGCACCCGCCAGCCGCCGGTGCAGGACGAGCCCCTCGGCCATCTGCTCGCCGATCGTCATGGCCGGATTGAGCGAGACCATCGGCTCCTGGAACACCATGCCGATCCGCGCACCACGGATCGACCGCATGGCGCGCGTCGGCAGGCCGACGAGTTCGGTGCCCTGGAACATGATGCTGCTGCCGGCGGCCGGCATCAGTGGCGAGGGCAGAAGGCCGAGAATGGCGCGCGCCGCCATGGTCTTGCCCGAGCCGGACTCGCCGACGAGCGCCAGCATGCCGCCCGGCGCGATGCTGAAGCTCGCATTGTCGACCAGCTTCGCGCCATGCGGACCGATCGTCACGGAGAGATTTCCGGCCGAGACGACCGGCAACGAAGAGGACGTGTCTGTCATCGGAAACCCGTCACGACGAGAATGGGGTGGCAGCGTGCAGTGCCCGCGTCACGACTGCATCTTGGGATCGAGCCAGTCGCGCAGGGCATCGCCGAGCATGTTGATGCCGAGCAGCGTGACCGAAATGCACAGGCCCGGCAGGACGATCAGCGAAGGCGCCTGCGTGATGTAGGGCCGGGCCGTCGACAGCATGTTGCCCCAGCTCGGCGCCGGCGGTGGCACGCCGAGGCCGAGAAAGCTCAGGGCGCTCTCCGCCAGGATCGCCCAGCCGAACATGGTGGTCGCGAGCACCGTGATCGGCGCGACGCAATTGGGCAGGACGTGCCGCAGCATGGTGACGAGCTCGCCATTGCCCATCACCCGCGAGGCCTCGATATATTCGCGCTCGCGGATGGAGAGCACACTGGAACGCGACACCCGGACGACCGCCGGCACATAGGCGATGCCGAGCGCGACGATGATGGCGTCACGGCTCGCCCCGCTCACCGCCATGATGCCGAGCGCCAGCAGGAGCCCGGGGAAGGCCAGGAGCGAGTCGTTCAGGATCATGATCACCCGGTCGCACCAGCCGCGCAGATAGCCGGCGAGCACACCGAACAGGAGGCCGAAGAAGACGGCGAAGCCGACGCTGGCGAAAGCGATCCAGGTCGTGTTGCGCGCGCCGTAGATCAGCCGGGACAGGACGTCGCGGCCGAATTCGTCGGCCCCCAGCAGGAAGGTGTCGGACGGCCCCCTCAGCGCCGAGCGCAGGTTGAGCTTCAGGGGATCGAATGGCGCCACCATCGGGCCGACGAGCGCGACGAGCACGAGGAGGGCGACGAGTCCGCCGCCGATGATGGCATTGGCGCGGCCGCGGGACAGTCTTGGGAACATGCGGATCATCGTGACAGCCGCGGATCGAAATAGGGGTAGAAGAGATCGACGACGAGGTTCACCAGCACGTAGTTGAAGCTGATGAAGAGGATGCAGCCCTGCACCACCGGGTAGTCGCGCGCATAGATCGCCTCGACCAGCAGCCGGCCGAGACCGGGAATGGTGAACACCGTCTCAGTGACCGCGATGCCGCCGAGCAGGCTGCCGAGCATCAGGCCGAGCAGCGTCCAGGTCGGCGCGAAGGCGTTCTTGAAAGCATGGCGCCAGACGACCGCGGGCTCGGACAATCCCTTGGCGCGGGCGTGGCTGATATATTCGAGCCGGGCCACCTCGATCGTGCTGGCGCGTGCCATCCTGACGATCGGCCCGATCTCGACCAGCACCAGCGTCAGGATCGGCATGACGATGAAGAGAACAGCCTGGCGCGGATCCTCGCTGAACGGCACGTAGCCGACGATCGGGAACCATTTGAGCCAGAGGCCGAAGACCAGCAGGATCATCAGGCCGAGCCAGAAGCTCGGCAGGGACAGCAGCAGCGTCGATGCGGAGACCAGGCCGAGATCGGCGAGGCTGCCCTGACGCCACGCGGCGAGCATGCCGAGCGGCACAGCGATCAGCGCGGCGAGCGTGATCGCCGCGATGACGATGGTCGCCGAAACGGCGAAGCGGCCGAGCATCAGCGGCAGGACCGGGTCGCCCGTGGTGATGGACTTGCCGAAATCACCCGACAGGATGGCGGTGATCCAGACCCAGTACTGCTGCGCGAGCGGACCCGACAACCCCATGCTCCGGCGCGTTGCCTCGACCTGATCGGGGGTCGCGAGGTCGCCGAGCATGACGGCGGCAGGGTCGCCCGGAATGAGCCGCATAAGGAAGAACACGGCAAGCGACACGATGATCAGCGTCGGAACGGCCTGGGCGATGCGCCCCGCCAGGAATCGGCCCATGACTTTGCCCCTCCTTGTCACTGCCGCCGGTCGGCGCTGCCTGGATCGAAGGGGCGGACGCCGGCGCGGCGTGCCCGCCGGGCCGGATATCGGCAGCCGCCAAGGCGCACTGCACAACGGTTCCCCTCTTCTTGCCGCCGTGGCGGCAGCCACGTCGCATCGGCGGCCTTGCGACCTTTATAATGCGATCGACGATCGTTTCAAACGATTTTCGCCACCTTCAAATCTATCTTCTTAACTAACTGAAATAACTCATATTTATTGATACAGAGAGCAGAATCCCACGCGGAACTGCCCTAAAAAACTGCACTATTTTTTCCAGATTTCTCGACCGGATACCACCGGTTGCCGCAGGCCCCGCATCAAGGCGAAGACAGGCATGATCGACGCCGCATCGCACCATAAATCACAGCAGTTTTCAAGTCGTCGTCCGCATGCGGATCAAGACCGCACGGGACGTGGTCGCGCGATTTAAAATATTTGCAATTCAAGGCATTATCCAAGTTCTCAAGAGGACAAAACCGCCGGCAGACGCCCAGTCATCGGCACTTACAATTGCGATTGTCGATCGCAAAATTCTGTGCGAGAAACGAAATGCGCGGAGAGGGCCGCAGGTCCGCCGCGCCAATGCAGAGGCAGGACCAATGTCGGGCAACGCTCCCTACGGGATCTTCGATGTCGCGGTGGCGGCAAAGCGGCTGCTGTCGCCCCACATGGTCCGGCTGACTTTCGCCGGCGCCGGTGTCGCGAACATGGAGACCTATGCGCCCGACCAGCGCATCAAGCTGTTCTTCCCGGCCGACGACGGCCGCGCCCCGGCAATCCCCGACCGGCCGGACTGGTATGCCGTCTATCGGGCGGCCGCGCCCAAGGACAGGGTGCCGATGCGTACCTATACCATTCGCGACCTGCGCGCCGGCCAGGGTGAGGTCGACGTCGATTTCGTGCTGCATGGCGATGCCGGACCGGCCTCGCGCTGGGCGCTGCGCGCCACCGTCGGCGACGCCATCCAGATCGCGGCGCCGCGCCGGGACCATGCGGGCGAACGCGGCGGCTTCGAATGGAAGCCGCCGCGCGAAGCCGGCGACATCCTGGTGATCGCCGACGAGACGGCCCTCCCCGCCGTGGCGGGCATCATCGAGAGCCTGGCGGCCCGACAGCGGCCGCCTGCCGTGCAGGCTTTCATCGAGGTGCCGACCGCGGCCGACCGCCTGGACCTGCCCGCTTTCGACGGCCTGTCGGTGGAATGGCTTGCCCGCGAGACGGCGACAGGCGCCGCCGGCTATGGCGACCTGATGGTGGCGGCCGCAGGCAAGGCCCGGCTCCCGCCTCCCGCCGCCGCGCGTGGCGACACGCTTCAGGATTTCGACCATGACGGCGAGATCCTGTGGGATCGCGCGGAAGCCACCAGCGCGCCGTTCTATGCCTGGGTCGCGGGCGAAACCGGCGCCGTCAGCCGCATCAGGCACTATCTCGTGAAAGAACGGGCGATCGACCGCCGGCTCGTCAACCTGATGGGCTACTGGCGTCTCGGCAAAGTTCTGGATTGAGCCGGCGGCTCCGCGCTGCCGATCCGCCGCGTCCCACCTGCCATCCGACAATTACAGAAAGGGGTCTTCCGTGACCTACCAGAACTATTCGCGCGAGCAGTTGCAGAAGATCGATTCCGCGCACTATCTGCATCCGTTCAGCAACCACAAGGAGCTGCGGGCGGCGGGCGCGCGCATGATCGTGCGCGGCGACGGGCCCTTCGTCTACGACACGGAAGGCGCCGAGATCCTCGACGGCATGGCCGGCCTCTGGTGCGTCAATATCGGCTACGGCCGCCATGAGCTGGCGGAAGCCGCGGCGGCCCAGCTGAAGGAGCTGCCCTTCTACAACTCCTTCTTCGCCTGCGCCACGCCGACGCCGGTGCTGCTGTCGGGCAAGCTCGCCGAACTGGCTCCGGCCCATGTCAACCAGGTCTTCTATGGCTCGTCCGGGTCCGAGGCAAACGACACGGCGCTGCGCATCGTCCGCCACTACTGGGCGCTGGAAGGCAAGCCCGAGAAGAACGTCGTCATCTCGCGCACGACCGCCTATCACGGCTCGTCGATCGCGGCGACCTCGCTCGGCGGCATGGCCAAAATGCACAAGCAGCTCGGCGGCGCCGTGCCCAACATCGTCCATGTCATGCCGCCCTATGCATTCGAGCTCGCCGAGCCCGGCGAGAGCGATCACGACTTCGGCCTGCGGGCGGCGCGCGCCGTGGAAGCCGCCATCTTGGAGGCCGGCCCGGACAAGGTCGCCGCCTTCATCGGCGAGCCGGTCATGGGCGCCGGCGGCGTGCGCATCCCGCCGGCCAGCTATTGGCCGGAAGTCCAGGCGATCTGCCGGAAATACGATGTCCTGCTGATGCTGGACGAGGTGATCACCGGCTACGGCCGCACCGGCGAGTGGTTCGCCGCCAAGACCTTCGGCATCGAGCCCGACACGATCACCACGGCGAAGGCGTTGACCTCGGGCTATCAGCCGCTGTCGGCCCTGCTGGTGGGCGATCGGATCGCCGCCACGCTGGTCGAGAAAGGCGGTGAGTTCACGCATGGCTATACCTATTCCGGCCATCCGGTCGCCTGTGCGGTGGCGCTGAAGAACCTCGAGATCATGGAGCGCGAAGGGCTCGTCGACAGGGTTCGGACCGATACCGGCCCCTATTTCAGCAAGGCCCTGAAGGAACGCCTCGGCGATCATGCGCTGGTCGGCGAGACGCGGTCCATCGGCCTGATGGCGGCGATCGAAATCGTCAGGGACAAGGGCGCGCGCAACCGCTACGAGCCGGCCGGTTCGGCCGGGCTGATCGTGCGCGATCATGCCATTGCCGGCGGCCTGATGGTGCGGGCGATCGGCGATACCCTGGTCATGTCGCCGCCGCTGATCTGGACGCGCGAGACGATCGACCTTGCCTGCGAGCGGCTGCGCCGGGCGCTCGACCAGGCTGCGGACGAGCTGGCGCGCCGGCCCTGAGCGGCGCCGGCCGGTCCGGCTTCGACATTTGCGCGCCGACACGGCCGCGCGGCCAATGTCGCAGCCCCGGCCGGCGGCCAGGAACGGCTTCGGACGGTCAGGACGCCCGGCGCGCGGTCGGCTCGGCGGGGCTGTCGTGGAAACGGGCGCTCTTCAGCAGATACATCTCGCCTTCGCGGATATCCTTCTCGATCGCTTCGCGCGCCCGCGGCCCGTCCTTGGCCTCGAGCGCGGCCAGGGCCTCGGCGTGATGATCGACGGCCATCAGCTCGGAGAGATCGCCCTTGAACCAGTCGGCCATGTTGCGCAGGAACGGGCCGACCTGCATCCACAGCGTCTCGATCAGGAAGATCATCTCCTCATTGCCGCAATGACGGTAGATCGCGAACTTGAAGTCGTAATTGGCCCTCAGATAGGCGCCGATGTCGCCCACCTCGATCGCGTTCATCCGCTCGGCGCAATTGCGCCGGATCGTGCGCAGGTTGTTGCCGTTGATCGTGCCCGCCGCCCGCTCCGCCGCGGCCCCTTCCAGCACGGTGCGGGCATCCATCAGATTGACGAAGGCCGCCGAGGTCATCAGCGGCACTTCCATGCTGCCGTTCGGCAAGGGCCGCAGCGCCCGCAGCGCCTGCAGCCGCAGCAGCGCGCTGCGCACCGGCATGTCGCTGGTGCCGAGCTCCTGGGCGAGCTTGCGCGAGGTCAGCTTCTGCCCGGGCTCGAACTCGCCGGACATCAGCGCCCGGACGATCTCGCGATAGACCTTTTCGTGCAGCGGCGCCGCGTCCAGCTGCGAAAGGCCGAATTGAGTTCTTGTCGCCATCGTTGTCCTGACCGGAAAATCGCGGGTCTGTCGTCTGATTGCACTTTTTGGGCTGATTCTAACATTGACGTGTCTGCGATGCAGGGCGCGCCAACAAGTGCCGGAGCCGACCCGCCCGGCCGGCGTCATGCGGCTTCGAGGTGGTCGCGGATCGCCCTGAAGGCGGCAAGCGTGTCCAGCGCCCGCTCGGGACTGGTGAAATCGGGCCAGGTGGAGAGTTTGACCGCGGCGAAATCGGCCTGCGGATCGATAAAAATGAACTGCCCGAAAATGCCGCGTGCGACATAGGAGCGGCGGCGCACGTCCTCGATCCAGAACTGGTTGTGATAGGCGCCATGCGGCAGCACCGTCCGGTAGAGCTCGCCGAAAAGCTCGCCGGTGCCCGCGCGCGTCGCCTCGATCCAGGCAGCGGGGATGATCTGCCGCCCATCCCGCCGGCCGTTGCCGAGCAGCAGCAGCGCCAGGCGGCCATAGTCGCGCAGGCTCGCGCAGAAGCCGCCATCGGCAAGCGCCGTGCCGCCGCGGTCGACGGTGATGTAGGCATCCTCCGCCGCCCCCATGGGCGCCCAGATCTCGCGGCTCATGAGTTCGGCGAGCGGCGTTCCGGTCGCCCGCTCCACGATGAAGCCGAGCACGTCGGTCTCGATCGAGCGATAGCTGAACCGCGTCCCGTGCTCGCAGTCCTGGTCGGTCAGCGTCAGGACGAGCTCCCACATGGTCTTCGGCCATTCGGGGCGGGTCAGATCCTTCCAGCCGCAGGCGTGGTCGAGCCGCATCATGTGCGACCCCTCGGTGGTGTAGGATTCGTCGAACGTCACGCCGCTCGTCATGTCGAGCACATGCCGCACGCGCGCGCCGCGATAGGCGGTCGCCGCGAGCTCGGGCAGATAGTCGGTCACGGGCGCTTCGACATCGATGATGCCGCGATGGACGAGAATGCCGACCAGGAGACCGACGATCGACTTGGTGACCGACATGGCCAGATGCGTGCCGTGCGGAACCAGACCGTTGAAATAGTGCTCGGCAACGATCGCGCCGCGATGCAGCACCAGGAAACCGTCGGTAAAGCTCTCCTGCAGGAACGCCTCGATCGTGCGCTGGCGGCCGCCCAGCCTGTAGGCGAGGCCGCCAACGTCCTTGAGGGCCTCCGGCATGGCCATGACCGGCCCCGCGCCGCGCCAGACCTGCGCGGTCGGCGTCATCTCCCGGAGATGCTGGAAGGTCCAGCGGTGATAGGGGGCGATGTCCCAGCCGCGGCGCGGAATGATCGGCGCGCCGGGATTGAGCGGATCACGGAACGGATAGCGCGCGGTCTCGATGGTCATGACAGGGTCCTTCCGCATGGCGGCACGGCTCGATCGGGATCATGGGATGTCAGAGGTCGACCTCGACGGTGCCGACCGGCTCGGTCGAGCAGGCGAGCACGAGGCCCCCGGCCTTCTCGACGGCCGACAACACGGTGCGTCCGGGATCGGCGCAGTTGGCCGCGAGCCGCCACGCGCCGGCCGTCACGCGCACCCGGCAGCTGCCGCAGATCCCCGCCTCACAATCGGCTTCCGGCGCAATGCCTTTGGCGCGCGCGAGCGCCAGCAATGTGGTGCGGCCCTCGCCCTCGGCGATCACACGGCTCGCGCGGAACGTCACGCGATAAGGCGCCGCCTCGCCCGGCTCGGCCGGCGCGTCCGTCCCGAAGCTCTCTTCAAGGAATGCCGCGGGCCGATCCGGCACCATGGCGGTGTGGATCGCGCGGGCGGTGCGGCGGAAACCTTCCGGGCCGCAGCACATGACGGTGCGCGCGGCAAGATCGGGGCACACAGCCCGCATCATCGCCGCATCGAAGCGGCCATGGAACAGGCGTCCGCCATCGATATCATGGGCCCCGGCAGCCTGCGTCAGGTTCCAGGATAGGCGCAGCCGCGGCCCCAGCCGGGCGCGCAGCGCTCGGAGCTCGGCGAGAAACGGCAGGTCCGCGGCGGTGCGCGCGCCGTGATGGAAGACGATATCGAGAGGCAGATCGCGATCGGCGGCAAAGCGCAGCATCGCGATCATCGGGGTGATGCCGCTGCCGGCCGACAGCAGGAGCAGGCGATCGTCCGCCCGCGCCGCCAGATGGAACCGGCCGTTCGGACCGAGCGCCCGCAGGCTCGCGCCGGCGTGGAAATTGTCGTGCAGCCAGTTCGACCGCACCCCGCCGGCGACACGCTTGACGGTGACGGCGAGTTCGCCGGGCCGCGACGGTGAGGACGACAGCGTATAGTTCCGCCGTTCGGTTTCGCCCGCGCCATCGAAAAGCAGGGTGATGAACTGCCCGGGCTCATAGGCGACCGCCTCGCCCGCCTCGACGCGGAAGCGGAAGGTGCGCATGTCCCGCGCCTCGTCCTCGGTGCCGACGCAATGCAGCAGCCTGCCCCGGCGGCCGTCCGGCTGGGGGGCACGGCGGGGCGGCGGGCTGCCCGGCTTCAGCACGACCGGCGCCTTGCGTGCCAGGACGGTGAGCGGATCGCCGGCGAACAGCCGGCCAGGTCCGCGGGGGACCAGGAACTGGCCGAAATAGACCTTGCCATCCTCGCCCCGCCGCTCGCGCCCGAGCGTCGCAAGCGGCTCTTGATCGGTCCGCCTTTGGCCGGTGCGTGGATCCAGGGTGACCATGACGCAGCGGTCGCAGGGGCCGACGACGTCGAATTCGACCGCTCCGATCCGGATGCGCGCCCAACCGTCCTCGGCATAGGCGGCTGCGCCGGCAATGACCAGATTGGGCCGGAACCGGTCCATGCCGACCGGCTCGTCCAGATAGAGATTGAGATGGGCGAGCGAGGCCGCATTGGCCAGGAGGATCGGAGCGGTGTCGGCGAAAGACACCTCGCAGCCGGGATCGATCACCATGGCGCGCCGGGTATCGGGGCCCTTGACGACCAGGCGGCACGGCTGGCCGGCAAGATCCGAAAGCCAGGCGGCCGCCGCCTCGCCCGCATCGAGCGGCAGCACTCTTGAGCGCCAGAGGGTCACCTCGCGGGCGAGCGGCAGCAGGTCGCGCCTGGCAATGACGAGCGGCGCCCGGTCCGGCGCCATGAGCACGATGTCGTCGCCGTCGATCTCGCAGTGAACCGTCAGGAGAGCCGGCGCAGCGCGCGCGGTGAGCACCTTGTCGTCGGCGCCGACCGCCATCAGCCGCCGATCATCCAGCAACCCCTCCGGCTCGACGGTGACGGTCCGGCGCACCAGGCCCGTCGCCGACTTCAGTGGGAAGATACGAATGGCCTCGAGTCGGCAATCGTTTGCCGGCACGTCGTCCCACTTGTCCGACGGCGATGTCCGAAACACGGTTGCCAGCTCCCTTCGATTGCGCTTGGCCCCACTCGACCGGACTGGCTTCGAGCAGCTGACGGCTTCCATATACTGCGATCGTCGATCGCGCAACAACGAACGTATACGGCCCAAGGACGATGAAACCAACTATCTGTGTTCATTAATTTTTTTCGCCGAACAACCCTGCGTCTCCGCCGGCTCGAAACTGCCGCTTATACAAAAATCCGTCAGGCGCGAAAGCGGCGCCACGCGACATCCGTCCAGGATTCGCCGACACCCGGCGCGAATGAATTTCTACCACGCAATGTCGGCAATGGTGCTTCGCCGCCGATCAGCCAATGCTGGCAGGCGCAACGGCCTCGACGGTCTGTGCGCAGGCGCTGCCACCGGCGCCGCAACGCCGTCGGCCGGCCATCTGCCGCAAGTGCCAGGAACAAGGGCACGAGCAACAAGAGCACCAGGACAGTTTTGTTCGTCTCCCGCCTCTTGCCGGCGCCAGGGACGGTATTCGAGGGACGGAAGGACATGCGGGCACGCCTGCTCAACGGGTCACGCCGCAAGGCCGACACGCTGTGCCCTGGCGACGCCGCGCCTTCGTCGCGCGCGAACGCGAGGCCGGGCCTCGCTCACCCATTCCATGCTGACGGAGGACCCCTATGAAACGGCGTGAATTCCTGCAGGCGGCCGGCCTCGGCACGGCTTCGCTCGCCCTACCCGCCCGCCTGCGCGCGGCTGGCGAGACAACATTGCGCTTCACGCCGCAGCAGGACCTCGTGACCCTCGATCCGATCCTGACCACCGGCTACATCACACGCAACTACGCCTACATGGTCTACGACACGCTCTACGGCATGAACGCCCGCTATCAGGCGACGCCGCAGATGGTCGACGGCCATCGCGTCGAGGACGACGGCAAGCGCTGGGACCTGACACTGCGCGACAATCTTTTCTGGCACGACGGCGAACGCGTGCTCGCCCGGGATTGCGTCGCCAGCATCAAGCGCTGGGGCCAGCGCGACACGTTCGGCGTCGCGCTGATGGCCGCCACCGACGAGCTTTCCGCCCCGGACGACCGCACCATCCGCTTCCGGCTGAAGCGCCCCTTCCCGCTGCTGCCGATCGCGCTCGGCAAGGCCTCCGTGCCGGTCTGCGCCATGATGCCCGAGCGGCTCGCCAACACCGATCCCTTCAAGCCCGTCGCCGACATCATCGGCAGCGGCCCGTTCCGCTTCAAGATGGATGAGCGCGCGCCAGGATCGATCAATGTCTTCACCCGCTTCGAGCGCTACGTGCCGCGCAAGGACGGGGAATTGACCTGGACCTCCGGCCCGAAGGTCGTGCATTTCGACCGGGTCGAATGGAATTCGATCCCCGATCCCTCGACCGCCACCGCCGCGCTCATGTCAGGCGCCCAGCACTGGCAGGAATATGCCTATCACGACCATCTGCCGATGCTGAAAGCCGCCCGGCAGGTGACGACCCGGGTGCTCGACCCGACCGGCTTCGTCTGCATGATGCGGCTCAACTTCCTGCATCCGCCGTTCGACAATCCGGCCATCCGCCGCGCGCTTTGGGGCGCGCTCGCGCAGCGCGACTACATGGAAGCGGTGGTCGGAACCGACGATCCCACGCTCTTCAACATTCCGCTCGGCTTCTTCTGCCCGGGCACGCCGATGGCAACGACCGCCGGCCTCGACATGCTCTCGAGCCCCCGCCAGGTCGAGAAGGTCAAGGATGAACTGCGCGCCGCCGGCTACAAGGGCGAGAAGGTCGTGATCATGGCCTCCAATGCCGGTGCGCTTGCCGCCATCGGCGCGGTCGCGGCCGACATGCTCAAGCGCGTCGGCATGGATGTCGAGGTCTATGTCGTCGAGTTCAACGCCATGCTGCAGCGCCGCAACCGGCAGGGCCCTGTCTCCGAAGGCGGCTGGAGCGCCTTCGTCACCAACTGGGCAGGCATGGACTGGCTGAACCCCGCCGTTCACATGGCCCTGCGCGCCGACGGCAGCTATCCGGGCTGGTCGCGCAACCAGCGCATCGACAGCCTGCGCTCGGCCTGGTTTGAAACCGGGGACGAGGCCGCTCAGGCCGCCATCTGCCGCGACATTCAGCTCGAGGCGGTGAACGACGTGCCGTTCTATCCGCTCGGCCAATATCTGCAGCCGACGGCCTATCGCAACTCGCTGACCGGCGTGCTCGACGGCTTCGCCACCTTCTGGAACGTCAGGCGCGCCTGACGTGCCGCCGCGCTTCGCTTCACGCCATCCGAACCGGCCGGGCTCCTCCCGGCCGGCCCCCGACTTCGCGACAATGGAGACTACCGATGACCGAGCCCCAAGCCGTCCGTCAGAGCGCGCTCGACTGGATCGCGCGCAATGAAAAGCGCCTGTCCGCCTTCAACGAGCGGATCTGGGCCTTTGCCGAACCGGCCTGGCGCGAATACCGCTCGCTCGACGCCTATGTCGACATCCTCAAGGAGGAAGGCTTCGAGGTGGAGGCCGGCTCCGGCGAAATGCCGACCGCCTTCGCTGCGCGCTGGGGCTCCGGCGGGCCCGTGCTCGCCGGCTTTTCCGAATATGACGCGGTGCCCGGCAATTCGCAGCAGGTTGTGCCGCGCGAGGCCCCGCGCGAGGGCCTGCATCCCTATGCGGCTGGCCATACCGACCCGCATTCCGTGCTGGGCACGGCGTCGCTCACCGCCATGCTCGCCACCAAGGCGGCGTTCCAGCAGCACGGGGTCGCGGCAACCCTGAAGCTGTTCGGCGAGCCTGCCGAGAAGGTCTGCGGCTCCAAGCCGATCCATGCCGCCAAGGGCTACTACGACGGGCTCGATGCGGCCGTCGTCTGGCACCCCTGGCCGAGCAATACGGTCACCGGGGACATCCATTTCGGCGCCTATTGGAGCGCGATCATCACCTTCGAGGCGGACGATCCGGAAAACTGGGTCGATCCCTCGCTGATGCCAACCCAGGCCGCTCACGCGGTCGCCCGCGCCCCCGGCGCGCTCGACGCGCTCTGCCTGATGTATACGACGACCAAATACACCAAGGAGGCTATGTTTCCGCACAGCGGCTCGTGGACACTCAACGAATTCGTCCTGGGCGATGCCGGCGCCACCTCCGACAACCTGCCGCCCCGTTTCAGCCAGATCCAGTATTCCTGGCGCTCCTCGTCACTCGCCATCCAGGAGCAGATCTGGCGCGTGCTCGCCCGCAACGCCCGCTCGGCGGCGCTCGCCACGGGCTGCAAGGCCTTCGTGCGCTGGGTCACGAAAACCCGCGTCGGCCTGCCGAACACGGCGCTGACCAACCTGACCTGGGACAATCTTCGGGCGGTCGGGGCGCCTACCTACGCGGAGGAAGCGCTCGCCTTCGGCCGGGAGATCCAGAAAAATCTCGGCCTCGAGCCGATGGCCAACCCGTTCATCGAAAGCGTGACGACGCTGACGACGCCGGAAGAGAACGACAAGGGCCTGAAGCGCACCCTCGCCGGCTGGCAGAGCCATCTCAGCGCCGACGACTACGTCGAATATTCCTGGCATTGTCCGACCGTCAGGCTGCTGGCGGCGCGGCCGCGGCTGAGGCCGCCCTCGCCCGGCTATGCCTATCCCAACTGGGCGTACAACGCGATCGGCGGCCTGCCCGCGGCGGTCGATCCCGGCCTGTTCGTCGCCGCCAAGACCATGGCCTTGACCATGGTCGATCTGGCGACCAAGCCCGGCGCCCTCGAGGCGTGCCAGACCGAATTCCGCGAACGCACAGGCGGTGGCGTCGGCGGCAAGGACTGGGTCGGGCCGCTGCTGCCGGCCGATTTCGATCCGCCGGTCGACCTGCGCTGGCCGGAATATGTCTCGACCCGCCGCGGCGAGGAATGGACCTTCCCGACCCCGCGCCGCGGCACCGGGGCCGGCGAACCGATCTGATCGATCGCCCTACGAGCCGGCCATCCCCTCCTCGGCGAGAGGATGGTCGGCCGCGCACAGCGCGTGATTGCCGAGGATCTCGATCACCCGGCAATCGGTGGCCCGGCCACCTCGGCAGCTCTCCGTCATCCGCTCGAGTTCGGCTTCCAGCGCCCTCAGCCGGGCGATGCGGCTGCGGACCTGAACGAGCTGGGCAGTGGCGAGGCGGTCCGCCTCGTCGCATGACCGTTCGGGGCCATCCGTCAATGCCAGCAAAGTGCGGATCGCCTCGATCGGAAAGCCGAGCTCCCGGGCGTGGCGGATGAACAGAAGCCGGCTCACCTGGCGCGCGTCGTAGAGCCGCTGGTTGCCCTGCGAACGAAACGGCGGAGGCATCAGGCCGATCGTCTCATAGTAGCGGATGGTCGGCACTTTGGTGGCGGCGCGCCGGGCCAGCGCGCCGATGCTGAGACCGCCTGCCCGTATTTTTCCGGCCATCGCAAAAAACCGCTTGAACCTCTAGTCGCTGGAGGTTGCATAGACCAAGTCGGCCCGGTTTTCCAAGGGGGCGACGCCGACCGGCTTCACTCCGCCACCCTGGCCGCAGGCCCCGGAGCGGAGACGAATCATGAGCTTTTTCAAGCACCTTCTCGGTGGCGGCCGCCACGGCCGGCAGAGCCGCCATCACGGCGGCTACGGCTATGGCCCGACCAGGACGAGATCGCCGGCGGCGGCGATCCTCTGCCTGGCCTGCGCAGCGCAAAACACGACCGGCAGCCGGTTCTGCGGCCAGTGCGGCACCGCGCTCGGCACGCGGCCCTGCCCGTCCTGCTCGACCGAACGGCCGGCTTCTGCAAAGTTCTGTCCGCAGTGCGGCGCTGCGGGCTGATCGCTGAGCCGATCGTCCCGCTCCGGTTCGCCGGCAATGTCATCACCGCATTGCCGGCCATGACTATCCCCCGCCCCCCGACACACGAAGGAGTGACCCCATGGGAGCCGGCCACGATCATGGCGCCCGCACGCAGAACCAGACGCGGCTGACCATCGCGCTCGCCCTCACCACGACCTTCCTGGTCGCCGAGGTGGTGGGCGGCATCCTCACCAATTCGCTGGCGCTCCTCTCGGACGCCGCGCACATGTTCACCGATGCGGT
Source organism: bacterium YEK0313 (assembly GCA_000751295.2). Classification (NCBI taxonomy): domain Bacteria; species bacterium YEK0313. The sequence goes on along the minus strand of CCMO02000001.1, from coordinate 1,999,048 downwards.
CGGCCTCGCCATCGCGCTGGCCGCGGTGCGCATCGCGCGCCGCCCGCCGGACATGCGGCGCACCTATGGCTTCTACCGCTTCGAGATCCTGGCTGCCGCCTTCAATGCGGTGCTGCTGTTCGGCGTCGCCATCTACATCCTCTACGAAGCCTGGCAGCGCTTCGCGGCACCGCCCGAGGTCCAGTCCGTGCCAATGCTGGTGATCGCCGTGCTCGGCCTGATCGTCAACATCATCGCCATGCGCCTCCTGTCGGCCGGCAAGGATGCGAGCCTCAACGTCAAGGGCGCCTATCTGGAGGTCTGGAGCGACTTTCTGGGCTCCGTCGGCGTCATCCTCGGCGGCCTCGTCATCTGGCTGACCAACTGGACCTGGGTCGACACGGTGATCGCGGTCGCGATCGGCCTCTGGGTCCTGCCGCGGACCTGGATCCTGCTGCGCGAGAGCATCGACGTCCTGCTGCAGGCCGCGCCCGCCGGCATCGACGTGGCCGCCGTCGAGCGCGACCTGAAGGCGATCGACGGCGTGGCCGACGTCCACGACCTGCATGTCTGGTCGCTGACCAGCGACCGCAATGTGGTCACCGCCCATATCGTGACCCGCGCAGGCCCGGACGGCATGATCGCGCTGCGCAAGCAGGTCGAGACGCTGCTCGAACAGCGCTACGACCTGCACCTGTCGACGATCCAGATCGAGGACGAAACCGGGCACGGCGCGTGAGCGCCGGCCCCACCTTGCGCGCAGTGGAACTTGTCGGCGACGCCTCTTTGCGTCACAACGCTGATCCTGCAACGCACGGATCGCTCGATGACCAAGACCTTCGCCGCCTTCGCCCTGCTGGCCGCCACCGCCTTCGGCGCTGCTGAATTCGTCGTGCCGGCGGTGCGCGCCCAGGCTGCCGCTCCGCAGGCGGCCGCGCCGGCCGCCTCGCCCCTGCCGGGCGGTGCCTCGTCGCTGCAGGAGACCTATCAGGACTGGCAGGTCGCCTGCGTCCAGCAGGGCACCGGCAAGCGCTGCGCGCTGTCGCAGCAGCAGTCGGACCCGCAGAGCCGGCAGCGGGTGCTGGCGGTCGAGCTGACGACCGTCGGCGACAAGGCCGAAGGCCTGCTCGTCCTGCCCTTTGGCCTGGCGCTCGACAAGGGCGTGAGCCTGCAGATCGACGACGGCCCGGTCGGCCAGCCCTTGCGGTTCCGCACCTGCCTGCCCGCCGGCTGCCTGGTGCCGCTGTCGTTCGACGCGCGGACGCTGGCGAGCCTGCGCCGCGGCACGGTCATCAAGGCGAAGGTCGCGACCGATGACGGCCGCGAGACCACCTTCTCGATCTCGCTCAAGGGGCTCGCTCCGGCGCTGGACCGCACGGCGGCTCTGCTGCGCTGACATGATGGCCGCGGGGCTGCATCACGTCACCCTGGTCACCGGCCAGGCACAGGCCAATGTCGACTTCTATGCCGGCTTCCTCGGCCTGTGCCTGGTCAAGCGCACCGGCGGGTTCGAGGACGCGACCCAGCTCCATCTCTTTTACGGGGATGCTGCGGGCTCTCCGGGCTCGCTGGTGACCTTTCTCGTCTGGGAGGACGGCGCGCCGGGGCGCGTCGGGCTCGGCCAGTTCACCGAGCTCGCGCTGGCCATCCCCTCCGCCAGCATCGGCTTCTGGCTGACCCGCGCGATGAGCCACGGCGTGAAGGTCGCCGGTCCCTCCCGGCTTTTCGGCCAGCCCGTGCTGCGGCTCACCGATCCCGACGGCGCCACGGTGCGGCTCGCCGGCACCGACGATCTCGCGGCTGCCGCGCCGCTCGGGGACGGCCCGGTGCCGGCCGAGCACGCCATTCGCCGCCTTGCGGGAGCGACCCTGCTCACCGACCAGCTGCGGATGAGCGAGGCCTTCTTCGCGGATCATCTCTCCTATCGCGAAACCGCCCGCGAGGACGGGCTGGTGCGCCTCACCTCGCCCGCCGGCGACAGCCTGGATCTGCGCGACGCCAGCGGCTTCTGGCCCGGTGCCGGCGGCCCGGGCACGATCGATCACCTCGCCTTCCGGACCGCCGACGCGGCAGGCCTTCAGGCGGCGCTCCGCCGGCTGGAGGATGAAGGCCGCGAAGTCAGCCCGATCAAGGACCGGCGCTATTTCACCTCGCTCTATTGGCGCGAGCCGGGCGGCGCGCTGTGCGAGCGGGCGACCGACGGCCCCGGCATGACCGTGGACGAGACCCCGGCCCGGCTCGGTGAGGGCCTGTTCGTCCCGCCCGGCACGGGTGAGGCGGTCAAGCTGCAATTGCCTGATATCGCCCTTCCCGGCGAACCGCGCGAGCGGCGGGCCGATCTGGCCTTCGTGCACCGCCTGAAACGGATGGACGGCGGCGACGGCAGCACCATCGTCCTGCTGCACGGCACCGGCGGCAACGAAACCGACCTCATGCCGCTCGCCCATGCGGCCGCGCCGAACGCCAACCTGCTCGGTTTTCGCGGCCGGAGCACGGAAGCCGGGTCGTTGCGCTGGTTCCGGCGCTTCGACAGCGGCGCATTCGACACCGCCGACATAGCGCGCGAGGCGGAAGCCTTTGCCGCGACACTTCAGGAGGCCCTTGCCTTCTATGGCCTCGATCCCGAGCGGACGATGCTGCTCGGCTATTCCAACGGCGCCAACTTTGCCGCGGCGGCGATGATGCTGCAGCCGGGTCTGATCCGCAACGCGGTGCTCATGCGTCCGGTGCAGGTGTTGGACAGCCCGCCCGCCGCAGACCTCGCCGGGGCGCGGGTGCTTGCGCTGACCGGTTCCGCCGATCCCTATCTTGCCGAGGCTGCGGGCCTGATCCGCCAATTGCGCGAGAGAGGCGCCGCGGTCGACCTGCGCGAACTGACCGCAGGCCATGCATCCGGCGATGCCGACATAGCTGCGATCGGGGCCTGGCACACCGCCTCGTACGGCGTTTGAGCCTTGAGCGGCCGGCCACCCGGGGAGCACGGCCGCCCGCCGCCGGATCGCTTCCGCGCCCCGCCTCGTAACACTTTTTGACAATTGACAACCTGGAGCGGACGCAACGTCATTTGGGCTCGCTATGCGGGCCAGACAACCTGTATAAAGAATCAGTATTTCCCCCGTTTGGGGGGAGCAGACAAATTGGCAATGTGGAAATCTGGAAGGTGCGATTCTCGCACTGGGGTCAGGGACCTGCGGTACTGCGCGCCCGGTGCGCGCGGCCGCCGCAAACGGCCCAGGAGCAGGACGCGCCTTCAACCGACGACTTCATCCAACGAGGTGCGGCATGACCACGACGCTCGCCACGCCACCGAAGCGGCATTCGCCTGCGGCGCTTGCCGTTTTCGATGAGCTCGACAGCCGCGTCGTCGACGTCTTCGCCGATATCCACGCCTGGCGCGGCTGGAAGTTCATCAACAATCCCAAGGCACCGCGCCCGCAGAGCGCAGCTGTCGTGCACGAGATCCGCGCGACGACGCGCTGGTATCAGTCGCACCGCGCCGAGGCTGCGCTCGCGCTCGCCAACCACCTGCCGGCCGAGGAGGCCGACATCGTCAAGGCGCTGTCGGACGAACTGGTGGACGACCCCGACGCCGAACGCCACGACTATGCCTCGCTGCTCGGGCGGCCGCTGGCGCCGGCGTGTTTCGCCGCCGCCGCCATCCGCGCCCGCATTGCCGGCACGGAGCACGGCCTTGGCCTGATCGGTGCCGACTATCTGTTCGAGCAGATGGGCGCCCTGATCGTCCAGGCGACCGAGCCGGCGGCACCACAGGCCCAGGCGACCGGCGAGACGCCGCTGGTGATCGAGCCGACGCCCAATCTGGAGCAGCGGGCGCAGATGATGAAGCAGCTCATTCTCGACGTGGTCACCCGCCTGCCCGACAGTGCAGCGGCCATGCTGCGCGGCTTCGACTGCTTTCGAGTCGTCTATCCCTTGCGCGTCTGGGACGAGGCCTATGAGCGGGCGCTGAAGGGCGGCGACCGGTTCTGGCCGCGCTGAGCCGGCTATGCGTATTGCGCGGCATGCGGGCTGCGCTTCCGGCCCCTGAGGACCGCGCCGCAAGATCCGCTCAGGCTTCGAACACCTTGCCGGGATTCATCAAGCCCAGCGGATCGACCGCCGCCTTGATCCGACGCATCAGGTCGAATTCGGCGCCCGCTCGCCAATCGGCCAGCATGTCAGGCTTCAGCCGACCAATGCCATGCTCGGCCGAGAAGCTGCCGTCGAGTGTACGCACCACCGCGTTGACCCGGTCCATCAGGTCATGGCTGCGAGCCAGGAAGTCGGCATCGGCCATACCGTCCGGCCGGACGAAGTTCATGTGGATGTTGCCGTCGCCCATATGCCCGAACGGAACCGGCCGGGCGCCCGGGATCAGTTCCGTCACGGCGGCGCTCGCGCCACGGATCAGATCCGGCACCCGCGAGACCGGCACGGATACATCGTTCTTCACGCTGGCCCCGGCCCGCTTCTGCGCCTCCGGATGTTCCTCGCGCAGCCGCCAGATCGCCTGGACCTGGGCCTCGCTTTCCGCGATCGCCGCATCCGCCACTTCGCCGGCTTCGAAGGCTTCGCCGAGAACCGCCTCCAGCAGTTCGCGCAGGGCGGCGTCCGGGCGAGGCGAGGCAAGATCGACCAGCACATAGTGCCCGGCGCGGCTCGCGACCGGCAGCGTTGCGCCGGGAATATGGGCGAGCACCAGGTCGATGCCCGCACCCGACATGTATTCGAACGCCTGCAGGCTCGCCTCGTCCCGGTCGCGGAAGCGGCGGAACAGCGCCAGCGCGGCGTCGAGATCCGGCAGCGCACAGAAGGCGACCTCGCGCGAGCGCGGCCGCGGAAAGAGCCGCAGCACCGCCGCCGTGATGATGCCGAGCGTGCCCTCGGCGCCGACGAAGAGCTGGCGCAGCGCATAGCCGGTATTGTCCTTGCGCAGCCGCCGGAGGCCGTTCCAGACGGTGCCATCTGGCAGCACCACCTCGAGGCCGAGCATCAGCTCGCGGGCATTGCCGTAGCGTACCGTATTGTTGCCGCCAGCATTGGTCGCGAGCACGCCGCCGATGGTCGCCGATCCCTCCGCGCCGAGCGACAGCGGGAACAGGCAGCCGGCCTCTGCGGCGGCCTCCTGCGCGGTCTTCAGCACCACGCCGGCTTCCGCGACCATGGTCATGTCGACCGGGTCGATATCCCTGATCCGGTTCAGCCGGGCGAGCGACAGCACGACTTGGCGACCACTCTCGTCGGGCATGGCGCCACCGACCATCGAGGTATTGCCACCCTGCGGCACGACCGGCACCCGGCGGCGCGCCAGGATCCTCATGGCGCCGGCAAGTTCGGCCGTATCGGCTGGCCGCAGCACGCAGGGCGAACGGCCCTGATAGAGGCCGCGCCAGTCGGAGAGATAGGGCGCGACGTCATCCGGCGCGGTGATCAGCCCGCGCGCACCCACGAGCGCGTGAAGCTCCGCGATCAGGCCCTCGTCATCCGAAGCCATGGCTCTCCTCCATGCCGTCCGCCGGATCCTCCCCGGGGGCGCCTTATTGGCACGGCCGCCCGCGACAGGAAAGGCAGGCCTCGCCTGATCGGCGGAAAGCCCGGCAACCGGCGCGGCGATGACCTGCAAGGTAATTGGTCCGCGCTCGCCGATCGCGATGATCGCCCCGTTGCACCTTTCCAAGGAGACGACCATGACCCATCCGGGTGAACTTGCCGACCGCTACATCGCCATGTGGAACGAGACCGATGCCGGCGCGCGCCGCCAGAAGGTCGCGGCGCTCTGGGCCGCCGACGGCCATTTCATCGACCCCGTCGCGGAGGGCCGCGGACATGATCAGATCGATGCCGTGCTCGGTGGCGTCCAGCAGCAATTCGCCGGGCTCAGCTTCAGCCTCGTCGGCAAGCCCGATGGGTTCGGCAGCCATGTCCGCCTGAGCTGGCAGCTCTCCGCCGGCAATGGGCCCGCCGTCGTCAAAGGCACCGACATCCTGCGCAGCGCAGCCGACGGCAAGCTCGCCGCGGTGGTCGGCTTCTTCGACCTCGTGCCGGGCTGACGCGCCATCGCGTTCTCGACCGCGGCGGACACCCGGCAGCCGCTCAGCATCGGCAGGGTCCTCCGGCATGTCGGTCGGCCGAAGCAAACAACCGCCCGCATCGTGCCGGGCGGCCGCTCGGGCCGGTGGCTCTAGACAGTTTGCACGACAACTTAAAAACAGACTTGCATGTTTGTTTCTGCTGTGGCTCACTCCCGCGCCATCGACATCGAGCGCTGAGGGGGCGAGCGGTCTTGACCAAACGGCGCGAACGACGCTCGCAGCAGGAACGCAGCGCCGAGACCTCGACGCGGCTCCTGGAAGCGACCATCGACCTTCTGCACGACCGCGGCATCGCGCGCATGCCGACGCCCGAGATCGCCGCCTATGCCGGTGTCTCGCGCGGCGCGCTGACCCACCATTTCGGCGGCCGCGAGGATCTCGTCACCTCGGCGATCGCGCGCATGCTCGGCCAGGTGACCGATGACCTGCACCGGTTCGCCGAAGACATTGGCGCGCGGGGCGGCAGCAGCGACGAGATCGTCGACTATCTCTGGGCGATCATGTCGGACCGGCTGTTCTACGTGACCATGGAGTATCTGCCCGAGGCCCGGCACAATGACGAGTTCAAGGCCCGGCTGGTGCCGGTGGTCAGGGACTTCCACTCCGGCCTCGATGCCATCTGGATGGCGCTTGCCGCGAGCCGCGGCACCGATCCCGGCCGCACCCGCACGGTCATGAACGCCACCATGTGCCTCATCCGCGGCATGATCGCCCAGACCGTTCTGCGTGACGATCCCGCCTATTACCGCGAGCTCCTGGACTTCTGGAAGGACCAGGCGCGCCGGCACTTCCCCGACCGGCCGGCCGGCGCCCCGCCGCGCCGCCGACAAGGACAAGAGGCATGAGCGAACTCCTCTCGGTCCGCGGGCTGACGCGGGGCTTCTACGGCGTCAAGGTGCTCAACGGCGTCGATCTCGGCATCAAGGCCGGCAGCTTCACCGGCCTGATCGGTCCGAACGGGGCCGGCAAGTCGACCCTGTTCAACGTCGTCTCCGGCCTCTATCGGCCCGACGGCGGCGAGATCCGGCTGGCCGGCGAGGCGATCGGCGGCCTCTCGCCCGACCGGCTCGTCGCGCGCGGCCTGGTACGCACCTTCCAGCTCGCCCGCGGCTTCCCGAAGCTCAGCGTGTTCCAGCACCTGATGCTCTACGGCCAGGGCCAATCCGGCGAAAGCCTGGCCGTAGAGCTGATCGGCAGCCGCGCCGGCCGCGACCGCGAGGCGGAGCTCGCCGAGCGGGCGCTCGGCATCGCCCGGCGCCTCAGGCTCGATCACGTCATCGACAATCCGGTCACCGCTCTCTCCGGTGGCCAGAAGAAGCTCGTCGAGATCGGCCGCGCGCTGATGGCCGAACCCAGGCTGATCCTGCTCGACGAGCCCATGGCCGGCGTCAATCCGAGCCTCACCGAGGAGATTGCCGGCCATCTGGTCGCGCTCAACCGCGAAGGCATCACCATCTGCCTGATCGAGCACGATATGGGGCTGATCCGCCGGCTGTGCGCGCCGATCATCGTGATGGCCGAGGGCCGCACCCTGGTCGAGGGCTCGTTCGACGAAGTCGCCGCCGACAGCCGCGTCCAGGAAGCCTATCTCGGGAGGCGGCATTGAGCATTCTGGAAGTCGAGGCGGTCGTCGCCGGCTACGGCGCCGCCGAAGAGATCGTCAAGGGCGCGTCGATGCGCGTCGGCGATGACGAGATCGTCACGATCATCGGTCCGAACGGCGCCGGCAAGTCGACCTTCCTGAAGGTGGTCGCCGGGCTCGTCGCGGCCAAGGCCGGCGCGATCCGGCTCGGCGGCGAGGACGTGACCGGCCGCGATGCCCAGGGCCGGGCGCGCGCCGGCATCTCCTTCGTGCCGCAGGAACGCAATGTCTTCGGCAGCCTGACGGTGGCCGAGAACCTCGAAATCTCCGGCTTTCTCGATCCGGCCGGTACGGCGCGGCGCGTCGAAGCGCTCTATGAACGCTATCCCATGCTCGCGGCCAAGCGGCGCGCCCTGGCGCGCACGCTGTCCGGCGGCCAGCGGCAGATCCTCGCCATGGCCATGGGCCTGATGACTGATCCCAAGCTGATGCTGCTGGACGAGCCGACCGCCGGCCTGTCGCCCAAGGCGGCGGACGAGCTGTTCGACGCGGTCGTCGCGCTCAATCGCGGCGGCCTGCCGATCCTGATGGTCGAGCAGCACGCGGTCGAGGCTCTCGCGATCTCGACCCGCGGCTATGTGCTGGTCGCCGGTCGCAACAGTGCAGAAGGCGCGGGCCCCGCTCTCGCCGCCGACCCCGAGATCCGCCGCCTGTTTCTGGGCGGCTGACGATCAAAAAAAGCTCCAGAGGAGAACCCGATGTCACACACTGGCACGACGCGCCGCGGCCTCATTGGCGGCGCCGCAGCCCTCGCCGGCCTTGCCGCCCTGCCCGCCCGCGCCCAGGGCGCGCCGATCAAGATCGGCTCGCTGACGCCGCTGACCGGCGCAGGCGGTCCCTACGGCCCGGTCATGGTCAAGGCGATCAAGGCGGTGGTCGACGAGGTCAATGCCGCCGGCGGCGTTCTCGGCCGCCGGATCGAGCTGATTTCCGAAGACGACCAGACCAATCCGGAAGCCGGCGTGCGAGCCGCCCGCAAGCTCATTGACGTCGACAAGGTCTCGGCCATTCTCGGCACCTGGGCCTCGTCGGTAACGACCGCGGTCGCGCCGCTGTGCTGGGATTCGAAAACCTTCCTCGCCACCGTTTCCGGTGCCGACCCGATCACCGCCCTGCCCCACCAGGGCTATCTCATCCGCACCCAGCCGAACACCACGCTGCAGGGCCGCAAGTTCGGCGAGTTCGCGCTCGAACAGGGCGCGCGCCGGGTCTTCTTCGTGTCGCCGCAGACCCCGTTCCAGAAGAGCCAGTTCGAGAACATCACCCTGGCGGTCAAGGCCAAGGGCGGCGAAACCGGCGCACTCATCTACGACGACAAGAAGCCGTCCTACCGCTCCGAAGTCGACGAGATCAGCCGCTTCCGTCCCGATGCCCTGGTGCTGGGCGGCTATGCCCCGGACACGACCGTGCTGCTGCGCGATCTCTACCGCGCCGGCTTCCAGGCCAAGAAGATCGCCTTCGGCTATTCGGTGAACCAGAAGCTGGTCGAGAGCGTGCCGGCCGACGTGGTCGAGAACGTGTTCACCATCTCGCCCTCTTCGGCGGAGGGCTCGGCCGCCTATCAGCGCCTCGTCAAGCTGATCGGCGTCAGCAATCCCGATCCCTACACGACCCAGGTCTACGACCAGATCAACCTCGTCCTGATGGCGATCGCACTGGCCGGCGACAGCTCGGGCACGGCGATCCGCGACACGGTGCGCAAGGTCAGCCAGGCGCCCGGCGGCGCGAAGGTCGACAATGCGCTCGACGGCCTGAAGGCGATCGCAGCCCGCCAGCCGGTCGACTATGACGGCGCAAGCGGCCCATGCGACTTCCTCGACAGCGGCGACATCGCCGACTGCCGGTTCCGCTACGAGCAGGTCAAGGGTGGCAAGATCACCCTCCTGAAGATCGCCTGAGGCACCCATGTCGGACGGCGCGATCTCGATCCTGGCGCAGGCCATCCTCAACGGACTGATGACCGGCACCCTCATCGCGGTGCCGGCCATCGGCTTCACCGCCATCTTCGCGGTCCTGCGCTATCCGAGCTTCGGGGTCGCCGCCTATGTCACCATCGGCGGGTTCGCCGGCTGGTTCGCCAATACGAACTGGGGCTTCGGCGTCATGCCGGCGCTCGCTGTCGCCTTCGTGGTGGCGGGAGCGGCGGGCGTCGTCGCCGAGGAAGGCGCGCTGCGGCGGCTCAGGCCGTCAGGCGCGCTCACCGTCGCGATCGCCACCATCGCCGTCAATCTGATCCTGGAAAACGTCGTCCGCTTCATTTTCGGCAACGACCTGCGCGGCTACGACCTGCCGCTCAAGCCGGATCTGAGGTTCCTCGACCTGCGCGTCGGGCCGCAGCAGATCGAAAACGTCGTGCTGGCCGGCCTCGTCATGCTGGCCGTCTTCGCCTTCCTGCGCTTCACCCGCTTCGGCAAGGCGATGCGCGCGGTCGCCGACAATGTCGACCTCGCCCGCCTGAAGGGCATCGATCCGCGGATGGTGGCGGTCATCACGCTGTTCCTCGGCGCCGGCCTTTCCGGTGTCGGCGGCGTGCTGCTGGCCGTCGACACCTCGATCGACCCGCTGGCCGGAGCGCGCATCCTCCTGTCGGTCTTCGCCGCCGCCGTGCTCGGCGGCCTCGGCTCCATCCCCGGCGCGGTGCTCGGCGCCTTCGCCGTCGGGATCGCCGAGGAATTGTCGCTGCTGGTGGTGCCGGCCACCTATCGCACCGCGATCGGCTTTGCCGCGATCCTGATCATGCTCACCTTCCGCCCGCGCGGCATCCTCGGCGAAAGGGCGGCGTGATGCTCTCCTATCTCCTGTTCACGCTGACCATGGGCGGCATCTATGCGCTGCTCGCGCTCAGCCTCAACCTGATCTGGGGCGGCGCCGGCATGGTCAATCTTGGCCTTGCCGGCTTCTTCGCCGTCGGCGCCTATGCCTCGGCGATCGCGACCGGCGCGGGCGCGCCCGTCGCGCTCGGCCTCGTGGCGGCGCTCGCCGCCGGCGTCGTCGCCGGCCTCGTCGTCACCTTCGCGACGCTCAAGCTGCGCGACGACTATCTCGCCATCGTCACGCTTGGCTTCGCCGAGGTGGTGCGGCTCGTCGCGCTCAACGAGCGCTGGCTCACCAACGGCTCGGACGGCATGTCCGGCCTGAAAGCACCGCTCAAGGCCGAGCTCGGCACCGGCGGCTTCAACCTCTTCTATCTCGGCCTCGTCAGCCTGATCGTCGCCGTCGTCTGGCTGGCCATGCACCGGCTCGACCTCTCGCCGTTCGGCCGGACGCTGAAGGCGATCCGCGAGGACCAGGAGCTCGCCGCCTTTGCCGGCAAGCCGGTGACGCGTTTCAAGTTCCAGGCCTTCGCGCTGTCGGCGGCGATCGCCGGGCTCGCCGGCGCGCTCTACGGCCACTACCAGACCTATATCTCTCCCGACCATTTCCAGCCGCTGATCACCATCTACATCTTCCTGGCGGTCTCCGCCGGCGGCGTCGGCCGGCCGGCCGGCGCTGTCATCGGCGCCTATGCCGTGGTGATCTTCCTGGAGGCGACACGTTTCGTCGCCGACGTTGCCCCCGGCCTGCAGCCGGTGCAGATCGCCTCCTTGCGCGAGATGCTGGTCGGCATCGCCCTCATCCTGGTGTTCTACCTGAGGCCCCAGGGCATCCTGCCCGAACGCATCCCGCCCGCTCCGAGGAACGCATGACCGCACGCCCAGACGACCCGACCGGCAGTCTTCTCGCAACGCTTGCCGAAGCAGGACAGCCCGAGCGCCTCTACAAGGCGCTGGAGGACGCGACCCGCGGCCTCGTCGGCCACAAGCTGTTCACCCTGCTCTATGTCGACGGCCAGGACGTCGCCCGGGTCTATTCGAGCCGGCCGGCGGAATATCCGGTCTCGGGGCGCAAGACCATGGGCGAGACGCCCTGGGGCGAACTGGTGCTGAAGCGCCGCCAGCCGTTCCTCGGACGCGACCGCGAGGGCATCCGCTGGGCCTTCTTCGACCATGCCCTGATCGAGAGCATGGGCCTCGGCTCGGTGATCAACATTCCCGTGCTCTACGACGGCGAGGCGATCGGCACGATGAACCTGCTCGACGTCGAGCACCACTATGCCGAGGCGCATGTCGCGCCGGTCGCGCGCCTGGCGCCGCTGCTCATTCCCGCCTTCCTCGAGGCAAGGGCCGCGGCCCGCGCCGCCGACCGCAACCAGATCCGCTGAAGGAAGACCCATCGTGGCCCAGACGCTTCTCATCAATGCCCGCATCGTCGACGGCACTGCGCCGGAGCGCGGCGCCCCGGTCCAGGTGCTCGTCGAGAACGACCTTATCCGCGAGGTGGCCAAGAAGATCACGGCGCCCAAGGCCAGGGTCATCGACCTCGGCGGCCGCACGCTGATGCCCGGGCTGATCGATGCCCATGTCCATGTCGTGGCGTGCCTTGCCGATCTCGGCCGCAACGCCGCCCTGCCCGACGCTCTCGTCACCGTCCGTGCCTTCAAGCTGATGGGCGAGATGCTGCGGCGCGGCTTCACCACCGTGCGGGACGTTGGCGGCGCCGACCATGGGCTGGTGGCCGCGGCGGCCGAAGGCTTCCTGCCGGCGCCCCGCCTCGTCATCTCCGGCAAGGCGCTGAGCCAGACCGGCGGCCATTGCGACTTCCGCGGCCGCTACGACGACCGCACGGTCGTTCAGACCGGCTTCCGCCTCGGCCAGCTCGGTCGCATCTGCGACGGTATCGACGAGGTGCGCCGCGCAGCCCGCGAGGAGATCAAGGGCGGCGCCGACTTCATCAAGATCATGGCGAATGGCGGCGTCGCCTCGCCGACCGACCCGATCCATTTCCTCGGCTTCTCGCGCGAGGAGATCACCGCGATCGTCGAGGAGGCGCGCAATGCCGACACCTATGTCTCGGCCCATCTCTATACGGACGAGGCGATCCGCCGCGCGGTGGAGTGCGGCGTCCATTCGCTGGAGCACTGCAACCTGATCAAGGCCGAGACCGCCAAGCTCGCCGCCAAGGCCGGCGCGGTCGCCGTGCCGACGCTCGTCACCTATGACAAGCTGTCGAGCGAAGGCGCCAAGCTCGGCCTGCCGGCGGCCTCGGTCGCCAAGGTGGACGATGTCCGCCTCGCCGGCCTTCAGTCGCTCGAAATCATGCGCAAGGCCGGCCTCGCCATGGCCTATGGCTCGGACCTGCTTGGCGAAATGCATCGCCACCAGTCCGAGGAATTCGTCATTCGCGGCCAGGTCCTGCCGGCCCATGAGGTGATCGGCTCGGCGACCCATGTCGCGGCGAAGCTCTTGAAGCTGGAAGGCAAGATCGGCGTGGTGGCGCCCGACGCCTATGCCGACCTGATCGTCGTCGACGGCGACCCCTTGAAGGATCTCGCCCTGCTCACCCGCCAGGGCCGGCACATGCCGCTGATCATGAAGGGCGGCGCGCTCGTCAAGCGCACCGCGCTCGGCTGAGCTCCGGCGGGCGCCGGCCCGCGCAGACAATGAAAGGCCCGGGGACGTGAACCTGTCTTCGGGCCTTCGCTTTCCGGACGCCGTTCGCTTCAGTTACGCGACTTCAATTGTTCCGCCGCCGCATCGAGCGCGGCGATGACCCGCGCCTTGGCGCTCGGATCCTCGCGCAGGACCTGGCGCACGACGCGCGACAGATCCTCGAAGGCGCCGCGGATGGACCGCGGCATGTCGTCGTCCTCGCGCCGCTCGTGGGTCTCGTCGCCACGGAAATGCCGGCGCACGCGCTCGGCCTTCTCGCCGACGGCCGACAGCCGTTCGAGCACCGCATCGACGAAGGTGCGGTTCTGGTCGAGATGGGCCCGGCCCTCCTCGGTGATCGTATAGAGCTTCTTGGCGCCGTCGGCCTCGGCGGTCACATAGCCCGCCTCCTCCAGGAAGGTCAGGGTCGGATAGACCGTTCCCGGGCTCGGTGAATACCAGCCGGCGGTCTTTTCCTCGAGCACCTTGATGATGTCGTAGCCGTGACGCGGCTGCTGCTCGATTAGGGCGAGCGCCAGCAGCTTGAGGTCGCCGGTCGCCAGCATCCGGCCGGCGCGCAGCATGTTGCCGCCGCCCATGCCCTGCGGCCCGCCCCAGCCACCGAAACCGTGACCTCCGCGCCAGCGGCGGCCGGCCGCCCAGCGCTCGTCTCCACATCCTCTGCGTAGTCCAAACATGGGCTGATCTCCTATTTTCATATATCGTAAGATAGTCTCGTTCGATATATAGCGCAAGATATATCTTACGACGAAACGCCGAGGCGCACGAACAGGCGGTGCCGGGCGCCAAACGCCGGCAACGAGGCATGCCTTGTCGTCGGGAAATGGCCGGCCGGGCGGCCTTGTCAGGCCGCGCGCACGAGACGCCGGTCGAGCCTGCGGCCGATGGCCAGCACATGGCGCCGCAGCCAGACCGAGCCCGGGTCGGCCTGCGCGCGGGTCGGGTGGAACAGATATTCTTCGTAAGGTCCGGGATCGACCGGCGGCGCGACGACCGTAAGCCCGAGCGGCCCGGCCATCGCCTCGATGAGCCGGCGCGGCACGAAGGCGACGAGGTCGGTGCGCGCGGCCAGATGCAGCGCCTGGAGATAGCCGGGCACCACCATGGCGATCGAACGGGCGAGCGCCTTCTCGCCCAGCCAGATGTCGACCGGATCCTCGCGCTGGCCGCGGCCGACCACGGCGACGTGGCGTGCCGCCAGGAAGGTCGGCAGCCGCTGCAGCGCGGCAGCGTCGGGATGGTCGCGGCGCACCGCCAGCGCCTCGGTATCGGCGAACAGGCGCTGGCGATGAAAACCGGCAAAGGCTTCGGCCGTGCAGCCGATGACGAGATCGATCGAGCGGGCGAGCTCGGCCGTCATGGTGGCCGGGCCGCGCCAGGGCGCGACATCGAGGCGGATGCCGGGCGCCTCGCGCGCGGCGGCCTCAGAGAGATCCGGCAGGATGAGATCGACGACATGGTCGGGCATCATCAGGCGGAAGCGCCTGGTGCTGGTCGCGGGCTCGAAACCTTCGGCATCGAACAGGCCGCGCAGTCGATCCAGGGCCTCGGCGAGCTCCTGGCGCAGCGTCTCGGCGCGCGGCGTCAGCTCCATGCGCGCGCCCACCCGCACCAGCAGCGGATCGCCGATCAGCTCCCTGAGCCGCCGCAAGGCGTGGCTGGTCGCCGGCTGCGACAGGCCGATGCGCAGGGCGGCGCGGCCGACGCTCGCCTCGCGCAGCAGCGCGTCGAGCGCAACCAGCAGGTTCATGTCGATCGCGGCCAAATTCATCCGGCGAAGATACATCATATCATCTATCGATTGGAAGAATGAGCCGGCCCGGCGCGATAGTCGCCTTGCATTCATTGCCGAACGAGGCCGCATCATGACCCAGCCCGACAACCGCACGATCGTCACGACAGTGTTCAACGCCCTCGCCGAGGGCCAGTCGAAACCTCTCGTCGACGCCATGGCCGACGACTTCAGCTGGACCCTGACGGGAGCGAGTTCCTGGTCGCGCACCTTCGCCGGCAAGGAGGCCGTCCTCGGCTCATTGTTCAAGGTGCTGCGCGAACGCCTCGACGGCCGGATCAAGACCCGGCCGCGGCGGATCATCGCCGAAGGCGACATGGTGGTGGTCGAGGCGCAGGGCGACAACGTCACCCTGGCGGGCATACCCTACCGCAACAGCTATTGTTTCGTGCTGCGGCTCGCCGGCGGCAAGCTGATTTCGCTCACCGAATATTGCGATACGGAGCTGGCGGTGCGGACGCTCGGCGAATATCCGGGATGAGCGGGCCGTCAGCCGCTGGTGACGTGCACCACGCAGTCCGCAACCGGGGTGTCGCCGGCAAGATGCTCGTCGACGATGCGGTCGATCCGCTCGGGCGTCAGGCCGCCATACCAGACGCCGTCCGGATGCACGGTCATGAGCGGGCCGAGATTGCAGGGATAGAGGCAGCTCGACCGCGCGCACATCACCCGGCGCGGTCCGCTCGCAAGCGCGCGATGCCGTTTCATGCGCGTGCGCAAATGCTGATAGAGCGGCTCGGCGGCCCGGTGCAGGCAGCGGGCGCCGACGCAGAAGAACAGCTGCCGGCCATGTTCGGGGACCTTCGACCAGCCGGGCTTGCCGAGGCTCGGCGCGGTCGCCCCGGCGTCGCGGCCGCCGTCCGGCCGAAGCACCGCCGCCACCGCCCGCGCCATGTCGAGCGCGGCCTCGACCGGTGGCGACAGCCGGACCGTCATCATGGCGGCCCGGTCGGCCCGCCACTGGCTGAGCGCGCCCGGCAGCCAGATCGAAAGCGAGGGATCGGCCGGCACCATGCAGGTGACGATGTCGGCCTCCGCGATCCCCTCGGCGGCGAGCTGATCGAGCACCTCGGGCAGCGACGGGCCGGTCAGGTCGGAGAAGGCGATCGCGATGCGCCGTTCGACGGCAAGCGGTCCGAGCACCTGCCGCACCTCCTCGGCGAGCCGTGCAAGGCTCTGCGTCTGGGCGAAGGCGGCGCGGCCGTAGAGCACGATGGCGGTCCGCGCGGAAGGAAGGACTTCGGTCATCGGTGGCACCTTGCAAGGTTCGAGACGGTCATGGCTGTCGCCCTCAGAGGCGGCGATGGCGCATCAGCCAGAGGAAGAACAGGCCTCCGCAGGAGGCGGTAACGACGCCGAGCGGTATCTCGCGCGGCGCGAATGCGAGACGTGCGACGACGTCGATCCAGGTGAGGAAGATGGCCCCGCAAAGCGCGGAGAGCGGCACCAGCCGACGCAGGTCGCCGCCGGCGACGAGGCGAACGAGATGCGGCAGGACGAGACCGACGAAGCCGATGCTGCCGCAGGCCGAAACGACGGCGCCGGTCATCAGCGAGGCGACGGCGAAGACCTCGAGCCGAAGCCGTGCCGGGTCGACGCCGAGCGAGCGCGCCGTGTCGTCGCCGAAAGCGAGCGCGTTGATGGCGGCGGCGCGCAGGCCGAGCCAGGCAATGCCGACGAGCACCGCCGCGAAGGGCACGCCGATCGTCGACCAGCGGGCATTGGCGAGGCTGCCCATCATCCAGAACAGGACAGTCTCGGCGCCGCGGTCGGCAACGCCGACGATGAGGCCGTTGGTGACGGCGTGCAGGATGAACGAGACCGCCACCCCGGTCAGAACGAGCCTCGCGCTGCTCGGCGCGCCCGCCGCTCCGCCGGCCGCGACGAAGACGATCACGGTTGCGGCGAAGGCTCCGGCGAAGGCGGCCAGCGGCAACGACGCGATCCCGGCGAAGGGACCGGTGAACAGGATGACAGCGACGGCGCCGACCGAGGCCCCCGCCGAGACGCCGAAAAGATAGGGATCGGCGAGCGGATTGCGGGTGATGACCTGGAGCGCCGCGCCGATGACCGAAAGCCCCGCGCCGGCAAGCGCGCCCAAGATCACGCGTGGCAGCCGCAGCTCCCACACGATATTGCGCTCGGCCCGGCTCCAGCCTCCGGCTTCGCCGCCGAAACCGAATTCGGCGGCGATGATGCCGGCGACCGCGCGCACCGGGATGCGCACCGCGCCGAAGGCGACGGTCACGACCAGCGACAAGGCCAAAAGCAGCGCAAGAAGACCGCACCAGGCGAAAAGGCCGGCGCGCGTCGACGGTTGCCGCAGGACCGCGCCGAAACGCTGCGGCCGGCGCCTATCCAGCTGTGCCGTCATGGTCCGAACCGCTCCGGATAGAGGGCCCGCGCGATCTTCTCGAGGCCATCGACGGAGCGCGTCGAGGGCGTTTGCTCGGCATAGGTGATGAAGACGAACTGGCGCTTCCTGATCGCCTCGACCTGGGCGAGCTGCGGATCGGAGGTCAGATGGCGGACGATCGCTTCGACCGGAAGACGGTGGTCGCTGATCAGGATCCATTGCGGATCGCGCCGGACCACTTCTTCCCAGCTCACCCGGACATAGCTGTTGGGGATGTCGTCGAAAATATTCCGGCCGCCGGCGAGCCGCGTGATCAGCGAGGTCATGCCCTCGGCGCCGACCGAGACCGGCGGGCTCGTCGTATTGCAGTCGCTGCAATACATGACACGCGGCGGTTCGCCCGCTCCGCGCAGGCGCTCGATGACGGCCCCGACGCGGGCCTTGAGGCCGGCGATCATGCCGGCCGCCCGGTCCTCGATGCCGAAGATCGCGCCCAGCGCGCGGATGTCGGTGTAGAGCGTCTCCATGCTGATCGGCTCGCGCCGGCCGATGCGGATGCAGCTTTCGCGCAGAACGTAGCTCTTCACGCCCATGGCGGCGAGCGTCTCCGGGGTGAGGCCCCGCGCAGGCGTGAAACCGTAGCTCCAGCCGGCGAACATGAAGTCCGGATTCTGCCCGAGCACGGCTTCGAGCAGCGGCGCGCGATCGACGAACTGGTTGAGACGGGCAACCACGCCCGGCGGCGCGATCAGATGGCGCTCGACCCCGGCAATGCCGGAGACGCCGACGATCCTGTCGGCAAGGCCGAGATCCAGCATGGTCTGGACCATGTTGGTATCGTTGACGACCGCGCGCCGTGGCGCCGCATCGAAGCGCACCGTGTCGGAGCAGCTCTCGACCACGATCGGAAAAGCGTGCGCGGGGGCCGAGGCTCCAAGAGCAAAGGCCGCGAGGGCAATGGCCGGGCCAAAGCGCATCATGGCCGCCCCCTTTCGATCGGCTGCAGATCGATGCGGATCTGCCGCGTTGCGGGATGACGGTCGACCGTAGCCTCGACAGCGAAGGCCGGGACGAGATGCTCGGGCGTCAGCGCCGCCTCGGGTGACGCGTCGGCGACGATCCGGCCGGCCTTCATGATCATCACGCGGTCGCAATAGCGCCCGGCAAGATCGAGATCGTGCAGCACGGCGAGCACGGTGATCCCCAGCGCGCGAACGAGGGCCAGAACCTCGAACCGATGATGGACATCGAGATGATTGAGCGGCTCGTCCAGCAGCAGGATCTCCGGTTCCTGCGCCAGGGCACGGGCCAGCATGACGCGCTGGCGCTCGCCGCCCGACAGGGTTTCGACGGCGCTGTCGGCCAGGCCGCCCAGGTCGAGCAGAGCCAGGGCACGGGCGACGACCGCCCGGTCGTGGTCGTCCTCCCCGCTGAGAAGCCCGCGCCGGTGCGCGAGCCGTCCGAGGCCGACGACGTCGCGCACCCGGAAGCCGAGCGCGGTGTCGGCATCCTGCGCCTGCAGCGCCAGGCGGCGCGCGAGCAACGCCGGCGGCAGGTCGCCAATGTCGGTGCCGTCGATCAGCACGCGCCCCGCGTCGGGCCGTTCAAGGCCGGCCAGGCAACGGAGCAGCGTGCTCTTGCCGCAGCCGTTGGGACCGAGAATGCCGGTCATCGTGCCGGCCGGCACGGCGAGCGTGACGTCGGCGAGGATGTCGCGTCCGCCGCGGCGGACGCGCAAGGCATCCACCGTGATGGCGAGCGGCGATGCTCCGCTCGCCGTCGGCATCTCGCCGCTAGAAGCTGACATGATAGGCGAGCTCCACCGTGCGCGGGCGGCCCAGCAGCCACATGCTCGTCGAGCCGGTCACCGGATAGACCTTGTCGAACAGGTTGTTGACGCGCAGGCTGACGCGCGCGGCGTCGGTGAGCCGATAGTCGACGCTGGCATTGACGACCGCATAGGCCGGGCGGCGGGCGGTGTTGGCGAAATCGCTGAAGGTCTGGCCGACATATTGCACCCCCGCCCGCGCCTCCAGGCGCGGCAGCGGCGACCAGGTCACCCAGAGATTGGCGACCTGCTCCGGCACGTGCTGCGGCTGCTTGCCGCGATAGGACACGACCACCCCGCCGACGGTCTGCTGGAAACTGTCGTACTGGGCATGCAGCAGGGCGAGATTGCCCTCGACCCTGAGGTTGTCCAGAAGCTTCAGCG
This sequence comes from bacterium YEK0313, assembly GCA_000751295.2. Classification (NCBI taxonomy): domain Bacteria; species bacterium YEK0313. Next base: position 1,979,486 of record CCMO02000001.1, on the reverse strand, counting down.
ACAGCGCCGCTTCGATGCCCTGCGACGACTGGCTGCCGACCTGCACCGCCACGCCCGGATTGCTCGCGTCGACCGAGACGAGATTGTCCTTGGTGATGCGATAGGCGGCGAGCGTGAACTCGCCGCGCCCGCCCCAGAACGTCTGCTTCACGCCGACCTCGACCTGGCGGCCGGTCGAGAGCTTGAAATCGCGCTGGCTGATCGACAGCGACAGGAGATCTCGCACCGGATCGATGCCGGTCGAATATTGCGCATAGAGCGCCATGTCGGGAATGGGATTGTAGACGATGCCCACGCGATAACTGAGCGCCTGGAAGAGGGCGCTGAACGTGTTCGCCGGATTGATCAGATCGTCGCGGTGGATGCGCGGCGCCTCGTAGCGCAGGCCGCCGATGAGCGCGAGATTGTCGGTCAGCGACAGGCGGTTCTCGGCGAACAGCGAGGTCTGGTCGGCCGTCGACTGGAAGGCTGGCCGCGTGCCGGCAATATTGATGAAATTGCCGGGGTCGAAGCCGACGGGATCGACCGTGCTGGTGCCGCCATAGGGCGAGTTGCTGACATTGCGGAAACGGATCCGGTTGATGTCGAAGCCGGCCACCAGTTCGTTCCTGAAGCCGAGCATCGTGCCACGCCAGGTGGCGTCGAAGCGGTTCCCCCACTGCTCCTGCATGTGGAAGATCTCGATATAGCTCGAACGGGCGATGCGATCCGTGGCCGGCAGGTAGGAATAGCTCTCCACGTTGCGCCACTGGCGATGCGAGGAGAGACGGTAGGCCGTGTTGCGCAAGGTGAAATCGGAGGTCGGCGTCCATTCCACCTTGAACTGGCTCCAGTTGTCCTGGAAGCCGACGCGACTGTCGTTGACATTGTAGTTGGCGGCGCGCATCCGCTGTTCCGGACGGCCATTGACGAGCGGCGTGCCGAAATAGCGCATCGGCTCCTGGTAGCCGACATCGTGGGAGACGGTGAAAGCAAGATCGGGTGTCGCCTGGAACAGAAGCGCGCCCGACACGGCGAGATTGCGGAACTCGCCGTTCGGCCTGAGCCAGCCGTCGGTCATCGTGCCCGCAATGTTGAAACGGTAGGCGAACCGGTCGGACAAGGGTCCGCCGCTGTCGAAGGCGAGGCGCCGGCCGCCATGGGACGCGATGCTCGCTTCGGCGGCGTTGACGGGCGAGAAGGTCGGCTTTTTCGGCACGACATTGATGACGCCGCCGATCGCCCCCTCGCCGTAAAGCACCGAGGCCGGCCCGCGCAGGACCTCGATCCGCTCGACATTCCAGGTGTCGAAGGGAAAGGTGACGGTGCCCGAGCCGACATAGAGCCGCGTGCCGTCATAGAGGTTCATCACCGAGCTGACGCCGGCAAAGCCGCGCGAGGCATAGGAACCGCCGCCATTGCCCGGCGCGCCGAGCCAGGTGATGCCGGTGGCATTCTGAGTCACCGCCTCCGCGACCGTGTTCTGGCCGCGCTCGCGCAGGCGCTCGCCGGACATGATCTCGATGCTGGCCGGCGTCTGCAACGGCGTCAGGCCAAGGCGGCTGCCGCTGACCGCCGGTGCCGACAGGTTGAGACCGCTCGGGGCAATCGTCCGGCGGCCTTCGATGGTGATCGTGTCGAGCGCGAGTGTCGGACCCGGAGCAATGCCGCCGGCCTCCTCCGCTCGCCCGGGGTCCGCAGCGAGCAGGGGAAGGACCGTGGCGGCGAGCAGGGTCATGGTGCGGTGCCCGGAGCGCCGCAGGTGCTCTGGACTGCGCGGGCGAACATGGCAGGACATTCGGGTTCCGTCGCTGGGAAATGGCGAGGACAGGCCGGCACCGGCAAGGGGGCCTTCGATCAGCCCGCCGCAGGCCGGCCGTGGCAGCGTCCATGTCGGCGACAGGAACCGATGGACAAAGGGGACATCCGCCAGCCCTTTATGATATGTTATAACATATCGTATGACGGTACCACGCGACGAGGTCAAGCCCGATGCCTTCATCGGCAGCGCGGGACACGAAGCCGGCAGCAAAGCGATCGGGGCGGCCGCGACATGCGGCTTGGCGCGCGTGGAAAAACCCAGGCGCAACCCCGCGCCGGGCGATTGGACAGAAAAGGCGGACACGAGGCGACCTCAGGCGACGAGTGTGGCACGTCACCGCGAACGAGGCCCCTTCCCCCCGTCCCGTCAGGAACAGTCGGATCGAGCTCCAGCTGGGGCACCCCGCCCAACCTGTCCGCGCGTGACCACGGCTGACGGCAGGTCTCCTGGCTCACGGATCGACGCCCTCCGCCGTCTTCCCAGGCCGAAGCCCAGTGACATGGTGGTGGAGGACTTTCCGCTTACAGTTGCGGGGGCAGCCGCGGCCTTGAGCTCTTCGCTCGCACCGCATTCCCTTTTGTCCCTTGCGGGAACCGTCACCACCAAGGGTAGGTGGAAGCGCCATGGCCGGTCAAGCACGCTCGGGGGCGACCGGAATACGACCTTTGTCCGACGTCCTCAGAGCTTGTAGGCCATGCGCAAGCCGCCCCAGTGTCGGCCGAAGATGCGGATCGGCGCATCGATCTCCTTCATCATCACCACGGTCCCGTCGCCAAGGTCGCGCGCATAGGATTGGATCAGGAAGGGCCGCACGCTGCGGGCCGCGCTGAGTCCGGCCCTGTCGTCGAAGATCCGGCGGTTGCGCGCATGGGCGGCGTTCCAGACCGGATCGCCGGGGCGCTGGGCCTGGGCATAGGCCCTGTTGTGCACGGGCAGATAGGCGTTGCGGTCCACCGCCACGCAGAAGGCCATGCGCCGGTCGGTCGCCAGCCAGCGTTCGAGAATGGCGGGCAGCACCGTCTCGAAAGCCTTGAGATAGCGCGTCGTGTGCTGGACCGGATTGGTGCCGTCGATCTCGACATAGGCATTGTCGAAGACGTCGTCGCGGCCGAGCTGGCCGGCCTCGACCGCCTTTTCGATCGCCGCCCCGACCTCGGCCGCGGCCTCGACCGCGCGGCCGATTCGGTCCGCCTCGGCGGCGCGCAGAGCCGCAAGTTTCGCCTCCAGCGCGGCGCGGCAGGACGGCGAGACCGAGACGAACTGGCAATGAATGCCGAGCGGCGATCTCGCGACCACCCGCAGCTCGACCTCTCCGACCTCGGCGAGGCTGCAGCGATAGTGGCCATCGACCTTGACATTGGCGGCCTGGGGCGTCGCGACCAGCACACCATCCTCTGAAATGTCGATCGTATGCGCTTCGAGCGTGAGACCATGGCCATGCAGCCTCACCACGATATCGGCCGGCAGCCGGTCGAAGCGGCGTCGATCGCCGATCTCGGACTGGCGGAGGACGATGGTGAAACGGGAGCGGAGCTTCTCGGCGAGCGCACGTGCCTGCCGGCCGGCCGCATCGGCGGCCGTCGATGTCTCGCCCGCCGCGCTCGCCGCGGTATCGATGGCGGCGGCCCCAGCCGAAACCGTCTCGACAAAACGGGCCGTCTCGCCGGCCGAGCGGGAGAGATCGCCAATGGTTGCGACCTGCTCCTCGACCGCGTCGGCGACTGACGCGAAGACCGGGCGGATCGCCTCGACAGCGCCGGCGATCTTCTGAACGGCGGTGATCGACGACTGGCTGTCGGCCTGCAGCTGGGCGATGCGCCGGGCGATTTCGTCGGTGGCCTTCTGGGTTTCCTGCGACAGCATCTTCACTTCGGTGGCGACGACCGCGAAGCCCTTGCCGAGTTCGCCGGCGCGCGCGGCCTCGATGGTCGCGTTGAGCGCGAGAAGATTGGTCTGCCGGGCGATGCGTGCGATCAGCCCCACCACCTGGTCGATCTCGGCCGACGATGCGCGCAGGCTGTCGACGCTGCTCGACGCCGAACCGGCGGCCTCGATCGCCTGATCTGTCAGCAAGGTCGCCTGCCGCACCTGGCCGCCGATCTCCGTCGCGCTCTCGGTGAATTTGGCGGTGGCCGCCGCCAGTTCGCGCGAGTTTTCCGATGCGTTGGCGGCAAGGTCGTTGAGCGCGCCGGACCGCTCGCGAATGGACGTCAGCGCCTCGGCCGCCGCGGCGGTGCCGTCGTGCACCCGATCGGCGGAGACCGCGACGTCGCGGATCATCGCCATCAGGTCGGCTTCGACCAGGTCGATCGTATCGCGGACGCGGCCGATCTCGGCCTTCAGCCGCGCGATCTCGCCGTCGCGGTCGATCGCGACACCCTCCGCCCCCGTCGTGGCCTCGTCGGCCTGAACAGGCGCGGACGTGCCGGCGGCGGCACGGCGCCGGGCGAACAATCGGCTGATAGCCATGGTCATCCCCCTCGCGGCCGCGGCATCGCTGTGCCGGGCCAACGGCGGGAAAGCCTAGGAAGCCATGGTAAACGACGGCTTAAAATCAACCCTTACCAAAGGGAAATTCTCGCAACGGCGCGCTCACGACGGTTGACCAACCACGTCACGCGCCAGCAAATGCTCGACCGTCGCGGCAAGGTCCTTGTAGTCGTCCAGAATGACATCCGGGTTCAGCTCGGGCAGAGGGATCGCCGTATAGCCGCCGGAATAGGCGACGACCGGCACGCCGGCCGCCTGCGCCGTGCGGATATCGGTTTCGGAATCGCCGATCATCACGGCCCGTCGCGGGTCGCCGCCGGCATCGCGGATGGTGAAGAGCAGATGATCGGCATGCGGCTTGCGGACCGGATAGGTGTCGAAGCCGGTGATGACGTCGAACCGGCGGCTGAGATCGAGGGCGTCGAGCAGCTTCACCGCCAGCCGATGCAGCTTGTTGGTGCAGACCGCGAGACGCATGCCCTCGGCGGCGAAACGGTCGAGCGCGGCGACGATGCCGGGATAAGGCCGGCTGTCGTCGGCGATGCGCCGCTCATAGGCTTCGACGTAGCGGGCATAGACCGTGTCGATCTCGCTCTGGGTACCGCCCCTGCCCTGCAGCTTGAGCGCCTTTTCGATCATCGGCTTCATGCCATGGCCAATGAGGTTCTTCGCCTGTTCGAGATCGACGGGATCGAGCCCCTCGGCCTCGAGCAGCCAGGACAGGGTGCCGATGAGGTCGGGGTGGGTGTCGACGAGCGTGCCGTCGAGGTCGAAGACGATGGTGGGCGCGGTCATGGGCTTCCGGATCGGTGCTGACAAGGGAACTGCTCCGTCATGCCGGATCGCGCCCGCCATGTCACGGCTGGCGTCGCAGGCCTGCCTCGCGCAACCGGAGAGCGAACGCTGCGAGGTCGTGGCTTCGAAGCTCAAATCCATCCGGTTTCGATATCGGCCCGTGGCGAATGTCAGCTCCGTGACGCGAGCGCGCGCGGCGTCGCCGACTTGAGGCCGCGTGCCCTGACGATGACGAGATCGAGCTCCGACCGGCCGGAGCGCCCGATCGACACGGGCTCGGGCTCGCCGAGTACGTCGAACTGGCTTGCAAGGTCGGCCTCGAACCGACGGTAGGTGCCGGCGAGCGCGACGATCAGCACGTCGCGGCCCGCATAGGCGCGCTGGTCCTGCCGATAGGCGAAACCGCGCGGATCCGTGCCCAGCACGATGACGGGCGCGGCATCGCCTATGACGAGATCGATCTTGCCGCCCTCGTTCCAGGTCAGGCCGGCGACCACCGGCCCGGCCGGCCCGCCCACGCCGCGCGTCGTCAGCGCCGGCCGCAGGGCGGACCAGTTCAGCGCGTCGAGCGTCGGATCGGCCTTGGCGGGCACGCCGAGCTGCGTGAGGAGCCCGGTCGCGCCGATGGCCCCAAGGCCGATGGCAAGCCCGAAAGCAAGGCCTGCGCACCATTTCGCCCAGGCCGCCGGCGAGGGCTTCGCATCCGGATTTTCGGCGAGCCACAGGCCAAGCAGGGGAAAGACGAAAAACCAGCCGGGCATCGGCCAGTGCGGCAGGGCCCAGCCCGACCAGAGCGACTGCAGCGTGAAATAGGCGATGCTGGGCAGGCCGAGGGCGATCAAGAACAGGCGGCGCGGATCCCTGACCGCGCCGAAGGCGGCCACCCCGGCATAGGCGAGCGGCACGGCGACCCAGGGCGCGAGCCAGACGAACTGGCCGACCACCATCTGCGCGAAGGCCGTCAGCGTCAGGCCCTTGCCGCCGCCCCGGCCGGCCTGGAACTTCAGCGAGGCCCAATCGTGGCCCATGTTCCACAGGATGACCGGGCTGACGACCACCGCCGCGATCAGCGCGCCGAGATAGGGCGCAGGGTGGAGCAGCTGGCGCCGGTGCCCGGTCGCGACCAGGAACAGGGCAAGGCCGGCGACGACGAAGATCGCGGAATATTTCGAAAGCCCGGCGAGGCCGAAGGCGAGGCCGGCAAGGGTCCAGGCACCCCAGACCGAGGGATGTTCGCCGTCGGCGGGAAAGAACAGCCGCGCCAGCGCCAGAACGCCGGCGGCGAGGCAGAACAGGAGCGGCCCGTCCGGCACCACCCAGGTGCCGGGCGAGGCAAGAAAGAACACCGAGACATTGAGGCTGAAGGTGGCCCAGAGGCCGGCCGGTGCGCCGAACAGCCGTTCGGTCAGGCGGAACATCAGCCAAGAGGTCGCCGCGAACAGCAGGACGAAGGGCAGGCGGACGGCCCAGCTCGTGCCGAACAGCTTCATCGCCGCATGGGCGAGCCAGATATGAAGCGGGGGATGGTCGAAATAGGACAGGCTGAGATGGCGCGCCTGGCCGAGCGTATAGCTTTCGTCGACGCCGAAGCCGAGAAGGGCCGCGAACACGACGCGCAGCGCCGTGAAGGCGAGGATCACGGCGAGCGCGGCGCGCGCCGGATCGGGCGAAAGGCGATCGAACGGTTTCATGCCGCGCGGATTAGCCGGAATCGCGCGCCGCGGCTACGCCCTCGCGCGATAGCTCGCGACCGCATCGCCGATCGACTTGGTGCCGAACAGCACGAAGGTGACCCCCACCACCCTGGTGACGATCAGGCCGTGGCGCAGGAAGAACCGGCGGACGAGGTCGAGACCGGCGATCGCCACCAGGATGAGGTCGGCCAGGATGAAGCCGACAAAGGCCACCGCCATGACGAGCGGCGCCATGTCCCAGGTCAGGAGGCCGGAATAATGGCCGACCAGGACGGTGAACATGGCGACCGACACCGGATAGGCCTTCGGGTTGGTCAGGCCGAAGACGAGGCCGGCGGTCAAGGGATGGCTCGCGCCGACCACAGCCATGCCGGCGGCCTCCCGGCTCAGCACCGCCCGGATGCCGAGCCAGATGAGATAGAGCCCGCAGAACAGGCCCAGCGCCTCGAACAGCATCGGGCCGAGCTGGTTGACGCCGACAATGGCCGCGAGCGCCAGCGTGCCCCAGAGAATGTCGCCGACGAGGTGGCCGGCGACGAACAGGGCTCCGGCGCCACGCCCGCGGCTCGCCGAGAGCGCAAAAAGTGCGAGAAAGGCAGGCCCGGGGGTGAGAATATAGATCATCGCCGCGGCAAGCGTTGCGAAGAACAGACCGATCGTCATGGGAGGCTCCGGTAGGACGCACGTCATCTGAACATTGACCGGGGCCGCCGGGCAATGGCGAACAGCCGCGAAGCCGCAGCTCAAATCTACCCAGGGTAGCTTGCCCGCCGCGCCGTCAACGGTCACATTGGCCCGTCCGGGCTCCCCGGTCGATCGAAGGCGGCTTCCCCCATGGCCATCGAAATCGAGCGCAAGTTCCTCGTCGTCGGCGATACCTGGCGGCGTGGTGCCAAGCCTCGCCGGATCCAGCAAGGCTACCTCTTCGTCTCGCCGACCTCGTCGGCCCGCGTCAGGCTCGCCGACGGGCGGGCGACGCTGACCATCAAGGCCGATCTCGATGAACCCGCCCGCGAGGAATTCGAATATGAGATCCCGGCCGCCGATGCCCGGGGGCTTTTGCAGCTCTGCTGCCATCAGGCGATCGACAAGGTCCGGCACGAGGTGACCTACGCCGGAAAATTGTGGGAAATCGACGAGTTCGAGGGGTCCCTCAAAGGCCTGATCATCGCCGAGATCGAGCTCGACCATGTCGACGAGACGTTCGAGCGACCGGCATGGCTCGGCCAGGAAGTGACTTTCGACCGGCGCTATCGCAACTCGGCGCTCGCGGCCTATGGCATTCCGAACGACGAGGCTGCCGCCTGAGCCGCCATGGCGGCAACGCTCCACGCGGCGTCGCGAGGACGTGCGAGGGACCGTCTCCGGCCGTGCGCCGCCCTGGCTATTTGAGCAGCAGCAGATAGTTCTTCAGCTCTTCCGAGATCGCGTCGACCTCCTGCCGCAGGAGCGCCAGGTTCCGCTCGAGCCGGGGCCCGAAGACGCGTTCGGACACCGAGGCGATGCTGATGCCGGCAATCGGCGAGCCGCTGGCGGAGACGATGGCAAGGCCGATGCCGCCGACGCCTTCGGTCAGAAGGCTGTCCGAAACACCGTAGCCACGCTCGCGTGATGCCCAGATCGCGGTCCTGAGATCGGCGAGCTTGAGCCCATAGTGCTCATAGTCCCGCTCGTTCTCGCGCAGCACCGCATTGATTTCGGTCTCCTCGAGCCGCGACAGGATGGCGAGCCCGACCGCGCCGATGCCGAGCGGACGGCGGTCGCCAATGCCGGTCGTGACCACGCGGATCGGATAGGTGCCCTCGATGCGGTCGAGGCAGACCGCATCCGTGCCCGAACGCGCCATCAGGTAGACCGTATCCTCGGTCGCCGCGGACAGGCGTTCGAGCGCCGGGCGCGCCTGTCGCACCAGCGCACTCTGGTGGGTCGTGCACAGGCCGAACTCGAAGATCAGCGGCCCGAGATGGTAGCGTTTGGAGGCCTCCTCCTGGACGACCAGCCGCTCCTCCATCAAGCCGCGCAGAATGCGGCGGACGGTCGGGTGCGACAGCTCGGTGCGTCGCGACAATTCGGCCAGCCCCATGCCGGACGGACTGCGACGGGCAATGGCGGACAGGATCTGCGTCGCCCGACGGATGGCCTGGACACCGTCCTGCCGACCACCCGGCGTCTTGGTCATGCGGCAGCCTCCTCGATGATGGCACCGGCGATCCACATGCGGCTCGCGGCCGTGTCGCCGAAGCTCGCGACGAGCCGGCGGGCCCGTTTATAGGCCAGATGGATCGGACTTTCGGCCGAAAAGCCGAACGCACCGTGCACCTGGATGCAATGCGCCGTCGAGGCCATGGCGGCATCGCTGGCGGCGACCCGCGCGGCATGGCCGAGCAGGAACCGGTCGCCGCGGCCGGCATCGAAGGCCTGCACCGCCTCGGCGAGGATGGCCGCAGCATTCTGCCGCAGGACATAATCGTCGACGATCCGGTGCTTGACCGCCTGATGCGCCCCGATCGGGCCGCCGAACTGACGGCGGGTACCGGCATGGGCGATCGACATGTCCCCTGCCCGCTCGGCGAGGCCGAGCAGTTCCGCGGCGATCCAGAGCCGGGCCGCGGCCAGGACGTCGGCCGTCAGCTCCGGCGCGATCCGGACCGCTGCATCGGCCCTGTAGCGCTCGGCACCGTCGAGTTCGGCAACGGGACAGGTCGGATCGAAGGGCTGGCGTTCCTCGAACCGCGGCGCCTCGATCAGCCGGACTTCCATGGCTCCGCCATCGCGCGCCGGAGCATCAAGGATCACGAGCGGCCTCGTCCCGCTGCCGTGCTCCGCGAGGAGGCGCGCGTCCGGTCCATGCCGCAGGTCACGCTCGAGCACCGTGACGAAGCGCGCGCCGGCGGTGGCCCCGGCGACCAGATCGACCAGCCATGGCTCGGCGCTGCGGCCGAGCAGCGGCAGCAGAACGACATTGGCGAGATAGGGCCCGGGCGCGAGCGCCCGCCCGACCTCGCCGGCAATGACGGCGGCCTCGCGCAGGCCGAGGCCGAGGCCGCCGAAGCCGAACAGGCCCATGCCGAGGCCCGCGACCTCGAGGCCGAGGCGCGGCGGCCGCTCGCCGATGCCGAGCGCCAGGTGCAGCATCTCGACACCGAGGCGCGCACGCTCGCCAAGGTGCTCAATGTCGCCCACGACTCGGCCTTCCCGCCGGTGCTGGAGGCGATCCGGGTCGCCAAAGGTTATGAAACCGCGCTCGGCGCGGCACTCGGCGACGATCTCGACGCGCCGACGGCGGCCGATTCGCCGCAGCGCTGGGGCGGCGCGGACGCGACCGGTGATGCCGCCCTGCCGGCCGGCGTCGAGCCGCTCGCCGCCCATGTCGATGCGCCGCTCGAGCTCGCCCGCCGCCTCGCCCAGATCGGTGTCGTCGCCAAGGCCGACGGCGCGCGCCTCGCCAAGTCCCTGCTGCCCGGCCAGCGCCTGGTGTCCAGGGACGGCGACCTCTGGCGCTGGGACGGCTTCGTGGTGGCGGCCAATGCGCCGACCGCCGCCGCGCGGCGGCTTGCCGAGCGCAACCGCCTCGTCGACATCGAAAGAGACCTCGTCGCCGCCCGCGAAACCGTCGTGGCCCTGAAGGCCACGGTCGAGGAGGCGGTCGGCGCGGTGAAGATGTCGGCCCAGCGCGAGCAGGCCGCCCGCGACGGCTGGCGCGCCGCCCAGCGCGCCGCCGACGGCGTGCGCGACCAGCTTGCCGGCGCCGAGCGCGCCGCGGCCGGCGTGGTGACGCGGCGCGCGACCCTCGCCGAGGCGCGGGCCCGCCTGTCTGCCAGCATCGAGGAGGCGGCGACCGTCAAGGACGACGCCGTGCGCGCCTTCGACAATCTCGACCGGCTCGACCATCTGGAAAAGGCGCTCGGCGAGACCCGCACCGAGGTCGCCCAGCATCGCGCCGTGCTGGCCGAGGCGCGGGCCTATGCCCAGGGCCTCGCGCGCGAAGCGGAAATGCGCACCCGCCGGCTCGGCGACATCATGACCGACCGCAAGGCCTGGCTCGACCGCCAGGCCAATTCCGGCCGCCAGATCGCCGATCTCGAGCGCCGTCTGGGCGAGGCGCGGGAGGAGGCCCAGACCCTCGCCGACGCGCCCGACACCTTCGTCGAGCAGCGCCGGTCGCTGATCGGCCGCATCCAGGATGCCGAAGCCGCCCAGAAGACCGCTGCCGACCGGCTGACGGCCGGCGAAACCACGCTGGCCGAGGCCGACAGGGCCGCCCGCTCCGCGCTCGATTCCATGGCCGGCGCGCGCGAGGCGCTGGTGCGCGCCGAAGGCCGGCACGAGGCGGCCCAGACGCGCATGCGCGAGCTCGAGCAGGAGATCGTCGAGAAGTTCGATTCGCCGCCGGCGGCGCTCGCCAAGATCGCCGAGCTCGCGCCGGAAGCCGAGCTGCCGCCGGCCCGCGATCTGGAAGAGGCGCTCGACCGGCTGAAGCGCGAGCGCGAAAAGCTCGGCGGCGTCAATCTGCGCGCCGACGACGAGCTGAACGAGATCCAGACCCAATTCGACGGCATGACGCGCGAGCGCGACGACCTGGTCGAGGCGATCAAGAAGCTCCGGGCCGGTATCGGTTCGCTCAACCGCGAAGGCCGCGAGCGCCTGCTCGCCTCCTTCGCCATGGTCAACGAGAACTTCCAGCGGCTGTTCACCACCCTGTTCGGCGGCGGCACGGCCGAGCTGCAGCTAATCGAATCCGACGATCCGCTCGAAGCCGGCCTCGATATTCTCGCCCGCCCGCCGGGCAAGAAGCCGCAGACCCTGTCGCTGTTGTCCGGCGGCGAGCAGGCGCTGACGGCGATCGCGCTGATCTTCGCGGTGTTCCTGACCAATCCGGCGCCGATCTGCGTGCTCGACGAGGTCGACGCGCCGCTCGACGATGCCAATGTCGAGCGCTACTGCGACCTCCTGCAGGAAATGGCGCGCACGACCCAGACGCGCTTCGTGGTCATCACCCACAACCCGATCACCATGGCGCGGATGAACCGGCTGTTCGGCGTCACCATGGCCGAACGCGGCATCTCGACCCTGGTCAGCGTCAATCTCGACCGCGCCGAGCAATTGATCGCGGCGGAATGACCGGGGCGAAGCGGCGGCCGCGGTTGTGCGGCCGACTGTCGCTTGATGGCGCAAGGGTGATAGTCCGAACCGCCAACAACGGAAAAATGGTCAAGGAATCAGTGATTTAGGCTGAAATTGCCGATCCTTGACACAGTTTCGCCCCGTCACTATAGGTGTCCGCGGCTTACGGGGGGTGGCAGACCGGCGTCCTTCCGTGGTTTTGCGACACCCGATCGGGCCGGCCGTGGAGGCTGGAATGGCGGCGGAGGAGCGGAACGACGGATCGGCAGGCGGGCGGTCGTCCGAAGAGGCCGACCTCGACGCGCGTCGCCGTGCGCTCGGATCCAGGCTCGAAGCTCTCGAGCAGAAGCGAACCGAGGCGCGCGGCCAAGCCGGCCGGACGGGTTCCGATACGTCGGGCATGGGACGCGGCTTCCGCTACTCTGCCGATTTCGTCTCGGCGGTGCTGGTGGGTTCGGGCCTGGGATGGTTGTTCGACCATTTCGCCGGCACGCGACCTTGGGGTCTGATTGTTTTCGTCGTGCTCGGCTTCGCCGCGGGGGTGATCACTCTCCTCAGGCTCGCCGAACGCGAAAGCCGGCAGGGCGATCGCTAGAGCGCACAGCCGGTTCGCCGCGAGGTTCGGCCTCGCGACCGTGGCATGAAGAACTTGGAGCAGCCGACAAATGGCGAGCCCGATCGCACAATTCGAGATCAAGCCGCTCGTTAGCCTCGGCAAGATCGGTGAGTCCCCGATCGCCTTCACCAATTCCGCCGCCTTCATGGCGATCACCGTCGCGGTGATCATCGGCTTCCTGTTCCTGTCCACCCGCGGCCGCTCGCTGGTGCCGTCGAGGTGGCAGTCGCTGGCCGAGATATCCTACGAATTTGTCGCCAATACGGTGCGACAATCGGCCGGCAACGAAGGCATGAAGTTCTTCCCGCTGGTCTTCTCGCTCTTCATGTTCGTGCTGGTCGCCAACCTGATCGGCCTCATCCCCGGCACCTTCACTGTCACCAGCCACATCATCGTCACCTTCCTGCTGGCGATGCTGGTGTTCCTCACCGTGGTGATCTACGGCTTCGCCGCCCACGGCTCCCACTTCTTCCACCTCTTCGTGCCCTCGGGCGTCCCCGGCTACGTGCTGCCGCTGGTCGTCGTCATCGAGGTCATCTCGTTCCTGTCGCGGCCGATCTCGCTCTCGGTTCGTCTCTTCGCCAACATGCTGGCCGGCCACATCGCGCTGAAGATCTTCGCGGGCTTCGTCGCCTCCATGCTCGGCGCCGGCATCTGGGCCATCTTCTCGCCGCTGCCGCTGGCGCTGGCGGTCGGCCTCACCGCGCTGGAACTGCTGGTCGCCTTCCTGCAGGCCTATGTCTTCACCATCCTGACCTGCATCTACCTGAACGACGCGCTGCATCCGGGCCACTGATCCGGCGGCGGCGTTTCTCTCCCACATCCTCTTTACCGGCACTCAAGGAGTTCATCATGGATCCGGTTGCAGCTAAGTATCTCGGCGCGGGCCTGGCCTGCATCGGCATGGCCGGCGCCGCCGTCGGCGTGGGCAACATCTTCGGCCAGTTCCTCTCGGGCGCGCTGCGCAATCCGAGCGCTGCCGACGGCCAGTTCCCCCGCCTGATCTTCGGCTTCGCCGTGACCGAAGCGCTCGGCATCTTCTCGCTGCTGATCGCGCTGCTGCTGCTCTTCGCAGTCTGATACGAGCCGGTCGGGCGGCGCTCCAGCCGCCCTCTCAATCCGGGGGCCTCGACGTCACCAGCGTCGGGCCCTCTCGGCTTGCATCAAGATCCCTAAAGGTCGGCCATGGCTTCTCCCACCACAACCGGAACCACCGTGCCGCATGACGCGCATGGCAGCGTCGGGTTCCCGCCCTTCCAGGGCGACACCTTCCTGTCGCAGATCCTGTGGCTGGTGATCACGTTCGGCCTGCTCTACTGGCTGCTCTCCAAGATGATCCTGCCGCGTATCGGCGGTATCCTGGAGGAGCGCGGCGAGCGCATCGCGCGCGACCTCGCCGAGGCCCAGCGCCTCAAGGCGGAATCGGAGGCTGCCGGCGCGGCCTACGAGAAATCGCTGGGCGATGCCCGCAACAACGCCCAGGCGATCGCCGCCGAAACCCATGCCAAGGTTGCCGCCGAGGCCGAGGCGAAGCGCAAGAGCCTGGAAGCCGAGCTCGGCGCCAAGCTCACGGCCGCCGAGGCCCAGATCGCGGAATCCAAGGCAAAGGCCATGGCCAATGTCCGCGGCATCGCGATCGAGACCGCCCCGAGCATCGTCGCCCAGCTCACCGGCCAGACGCCGGCGCAGGCCGATGTCGAAAAGGCGGTCGATGCGGCCCTGAAGAACTGAAGGAAGGGCTACGATGCTTTTCGCAGCTGAAACCTGGGTTGCCGTTGCCTTCCTGATCTTCGTCGGGATCCTCGCCTATTTCGGCGTCCACCGGACCGTGCTCAACGCCATCGACGAACGCGGCCGCAAGATCGAGGGCGAACTCGCCGAGGCCAAGCGCCTGCGCGAGGAAGCCCAGGCCATCGTCGCCGACTACAAGGCCAAGCAGGCCGCCGCCGAAAAGGAGGCGGTCGAGATCGTCGCCGCCGCCAAGGCGGATGCCGAGCGCCTGGCCGCCGAAGCCAAGACCAAGGTCGAGGACTTCGTCGCCCGCCGCACCAAGATGGCCGAGGCCAAGATCGCCCAGGCGGAAGCCCAGGCGGTGGCCGAGGTCCGTTCGGCTGCGGCCGATGTGGCGACCGCGGCAGCCGGTTCCGTGCTCGCCGACATCGCCAAGGGCGCCGGCGGCAGCGACCTGATCAAGGCCGGCATCGCCGAGGTCAAGGCGAAGCTCAACTGAGCGAAGGCCTGGCGGGTCTTGCCCGCACCGACAACAAAAAGGCCGCCGGGCGATCCCGGCGGCCTTTTTGTTTCTGGGGCGGGAGCAACCGCGAGGCTGCGCCCGCGGCCCCCGGCGCTGCCGGGATCAGGCCGGCAGCAGCGGCGTGATGATCTTCTCGAACTCCTCCAGCGGCTGGGCGCCCAGCACCCGCTTGCCGTTGACGAAGAAGGTCGGGGTCGATTCGACGCCGAACGTGTTGGCGGCGCGGTCGCGCACTGCGTTCAGCGCGTCGAGAATCGGCTGGTTGTTGAGGCAGGCCTCGAAGGCGGCCTGGGTGAAGCCGGCCTGGCGGGTGATGTTGGTGACCGCGGTCAGCGGGTCGTTGGTGAAGGCCCACTGGCGCTGGTCCTTGAAGAACACGCCGACCAGCGCGAAATAGCGCGCCTGGTCGCCGCTCGACTTGCCGTCGGCGCCGAGCGCGCAGCGCGACAGCATGTAGACGGCGGTGTCGAGCTGGTTCAGCGGGAACTCGCGGAACACCAGCTTGACCTTGCCGGTGTCGATATATTTTTCCTTCAGCCCCGGCAGGATGGTGTTGTGGAAGTTGGCGCAGTGGCCGCAGGTCAGCGAGGCATATTCGACGATCGTGACCGGGGCGTCTTCCTTGCCCAGCACGCAGTCGCCGAGGGGGCCGGGCTTCATCAGCTCGGCGACGTCGACGGTCTCGGCGGCCGAGCGCCGGGGGGCCTGGGCCAAGGCGGGGCCGGCAAATCCCGCCGTCGCGCCGATCAGCGCGAGGCTGGCCGCCCCCTCGAGAAGTTCCCTGCGCGACAACGCCATGTGGTTTGTTCCTTATTGCCCAGCAAATGGTCGATCAAGGCCAATACCTGTCGCCTCCGACCGTGGCAACAGGACGGCTTCCGCTTGCCCGCACCGTGACGGTCACGCTTGCGCGAGACCGTGTGCGGCCGCGTTCACAAGAGCGTGCCGATCAGCGCGGCGAGATCGGCGTCGGAACCGGTCGCCCGCCGGCCGTTGACGAAGAAGGTCGGCGTCGAGTTGACGCCGAACTGGCTCACCGCCCGGTCGCGGCTGTGCAGCACGGCATCGAGGATCGCCTGGTCCCTGAGGCACTGTTCGAGATCGCCCCGCGCATAGCCGGCTTCGGCGGCGATGTCGGCGAGGGCGACGATCGGATTGGTCGCGGTCGCCCACTCGCGCTGCCGGCGGAACAGCGCCTCCAGATAGACGAAATAGCGCTCCTGATTGCCGAGCGCCCGGCCGGCGCCGAGCGTGCAGCGCGCGAAGATATAGGCGGCGACGTCGAGCTGGTTCAGCGGGAACTCGCGGAACACCAGGCGCATGTGGCCCCGGTCGATATATTTGTCCTTCAGGCCCGGCAGGGTGGCGGTGTGGAACCGCGCGCAGTGCGGACAGGTGACGGAGGCATATTCGACCACCGTCACCGGGGCATCGGGCGCGCCGAGCACGCAATCGCCCAAGGGGCCGGGCTGCATCAGCTTTGTGACGTCGACCGTTTCCGCCGCTGCCTGGCCGAAGGCCGCCCGTGCCGTGCCGGCCAGTCCCGCGGCAAAGGCCGCTCCGGCCACGCCGAGGCCGCGTCGGGTCAAGGGCATCTGTCGGGTTCTCCGGAGCGCCCCTGCGGCGCCCGCCGTGCCGAATGTGGCAAGGCCGTCCCCGTCGCGCAATGCATGCCGTGGTCCCGGCCGTCACGACCGCGCGATGATCTCGCGCTCCCGGTGCACGGCCCGGCCCTGCACGGCGCCGCCGGCCTTGCGGCGCATCAGCGCCATCGGACGCCGGCTGCGCAGCGCCGAATGCCGGCGCCGACGCGGTCCCGGCCGGCCGATCAGCACCTGGCCAAGCCGGTCGAAGGCGTCCTGCACCGAGCCGTCGGGCTGGACCACGAGCAGCGGCAGGCCGAGGCGCCGGCCCCAGAGCTGCCATTCGGCGACCACTTCGGTGTCGTCGGCGGCAACGAACAGCGGCACGTTGAGGCTGGCATCGGCATGGACGAGCACCACCTCGACCCGATCGGTGCCGGGCTCGGCGCCCTCGCTGACGCTGACCGCGACACCCTGATAGGCGGCGAAGGGCAGGTTCAGCTTCATCCTGGCGCCGCCCACCGTGCGGCGGATGATCAGCCCGTCGTGAAACAGGTCCACCGCTCGTCTGCCGCCGTCGGCGCCCGCATCGGGCATCAGGTAACGGGTCGGCAGGCTGGCGGGATCGAGGCGGAGGGCCTCGATCCCGGCGGGTGCGCTCCTCAATTCGGTTTGACGCGACACGTGCATGCTCCCTGGGGTCTTCGGCTGTTTGCATCAGCTCTCGCCCCGTCGTTGGCCTGACTGTCGCAGCATTTCTTGTCGGTCCGCTTAAGGGGAACGGTTAAGCGGTGCTCAATTGAATCGTAGAAATCCGCGATGTCTGGCTATGCTTGAGAAAACCTTGGCTCGACTGCTTATCGAGTGCTTGCGCCATGTGCTTTCGCAAAGGTTCAGCGCCAGGATGAATCGTTCATGACCAGGGCCGGCACAATTCGACCTGTCATCCGGCTCGCGCGATCGTGCGGATGTCGCCGCGATGCCGCCTTGAATCGGCGCGCGCGCGTCCCTACACGAGAACCATCGCCTCGATGGTCATAGGCCCTTCATGTCCGATCTCCTCGATACCCGCATTCTGATCGACCAGGCGCACCGGCTGGCCGCGGCCGCGCGCCAGGCCGGGGCCGATGCCTGCGACGTGGTGGCGGTGCGCGGCATGTCGCTCAGCGTGCAGCTCCGTGAAGGCAAGGTCGAAGGCACCGAACGGTCCGAGGGAGACGATATCGGCCTGCGGGTGTTCGTCGGCCGGCGCTCGGCCTCGGTCTCCTCGAACGACCCGCGCGAGGATGTCGCGGCGCTCGCCGGGCGTGCGGTGGCGATCGCCCGCGCGACGCCGGAAGATCCGGTGGCCGGGCTTGCCGATCCGGCGGATCTCGCCCGCAGCTGGGACGATCTCGACCTGCTCGACCCGAACCTTGCGAGCGTCGGCGAGCTCGAGGAGCTGGCGCGCCGGGCCGAGGCCGCGGCGCTCGGCGTTGCCGGGGTGAGCAGGTCCGGCGGCGCCGCCGCCGGCACCGGCCTCGGCGGCTTCGCCCTGGTCACCTCGACCGGTTTCGAAGGCGCCGTGCTCTATTCCAACACCTCGTTCCAGGTGACCGCCATTGCCGGCGAGGGCACCGGCATGGAGCGCGACAGCGACTATTCGGTGGTCTGCCATCGGAGCGATCTCGAGACGCCCGAGGCGATCGGCGCGAGCGCCGGCGAGCGTGCGGTCCGGCGCCTCAATCCGCGCAAGGTCGAGACGCGCAAGGTGCCGGTGATTTTCGACCCGCGCATGGCCGCGAGCCTTGCCGGCCACCTCGCTTCCGCCGTCAACGGCCAGTCGATCGCCCGCAAGACGTCGTTCCTGCGCGACCGGCTCGGCGAGCGCCTGTTCAAGCCCGGCGTCGCCATCATCGACGATCCGACGCGCCGGCGCGGGCTCGGCTCCCGGCCCTTCGACGGTGAGGGCGTGGCGGCGCGCCGGCTGGCGCTGGTCGAGGACGGCGTCCTGCAGAGCTGGGTGCTCGACACGACCACCGCCCGCGAGCTCGGGCTGAAAACCACCGGCCATGCAAGCCGCGGCGTCGGCGGCGCGCCGAGCCCGGGCACCACCAATCTGCATCTCGCCGCGGGCACCGAGACGCGCGCGGCGCTGATCGGCGCGGTCAAGGACGGGCTCTACGTCACCGACATGATCGGCAGCGGCGTCAACATGGTGACCGGCGACTATTCGCGCGGCTGTTCCGGCTTCTGGATCGAGAACGGCGAGCTGACCTATCCGGTGGCCGAGATCACCGTTGCCGGCAACCTCGCCGACATCTTCCTCAACATGACGCCCGCCGACGACCTGTCGTTCCGTCACTATGTCAACGCGCCGACGGTGCTCGTCGAAGGCCTGACCGTTGCCGGACGCTGAGGATCTGGTCCTGCGCGACCTCGTGGCGGCGCTCGCCGAGGAGGCGGGCCGCATGGCGCTCGACTATGCCAGGCGCGGCGTCAAGACCTGGACCAAGGGCCATTCCTCGCCGGTGACGGAAGCCGACATCGCCATCGACCGCTTCCTGAAGGACCGGCTCGGCGCGGCCCGGCCGGATTTCGGCTGGCTGTCGGAGGAGACCGCCGACGATGCCGCGCGCCTTGCCCGACGCGAGGTGTTCATCGTCGACCCGATCGACGGCACCCGCGCCTTTGCCGGCGGCCTGCCGGACTGGACCATATCGATCGCCGTCGTGCGCGACGGCCGGCCGGTCGCGGCGGCGCTCGCCGAACCGGAAGCGCGCCGCGTGTTCACCGCCGCCCGCGGCTTCGGCGCCGCGGTCGGAGGCCGCCCGATGGCGGCCGGCGCGCGCGCGACGCTGTCGGGGGCCCGCGTCGCGGGTCCGAAACCGATGGTCGAGCGGGTCCAGCGCCAGGGCGCCGTGATCCTGCCCAAGATTCATTCACTTGCCCTGCGCTTCGCCAAGGTGGCGGTCGGGGAGGTCGACGTCGCCTTCGCCGGCGGCCAAAGCCATGATTGGGACCTTGCGGCGGCCGATCTTTTGGTGCACGAAGCAGGCGCATCATTGACCGGTCTCGACGGCGCCGTGCCCTGCTACAACAGGCCCGCTCCGGTGCATGTTCCGCTCGTCTGCGCCGGCCCGGCGCTGCACGGGCTCCTGGTCGACACGGCCACGCCGCGCTGAGGATCGGCCGTCGCGAACGGTCTTTTTGGAATCGACGGAGCGATTGCCGCCATGACCGGCCATCAGGAAGCCAAGCAACTTCTCCATCTCGTCTTCGGCGGCGAGCTGACCCGGCTCGACAGCACCGAGTTCAAGGACCTGTCGAAGCTGGAGATTGTCGGCATCTTCCCGAACTACGCCACCGCGCATGCCGCCTGGAAGAGCAGGGCGCAGCAGACCGTGGACAACGCGCAAATGCGATTCTTCATCGTTCACCTGCACCGCCTGCTCGATCCGGAAGCGGCCTGACGCCGATCGCGCGCGGCCCGATGTCCGTCCTGAAACGCCTCGGCCGGTCGGCGCGCGTGCGCTCGGCAGCCGGCTCCATTCTCGCCGGCTACCTGAAACTGGTCTGGCGGACCGGCCGCTTCGCGCTCGATCCGCCCGATCTCTACGATTATGCCGACGCCAATCTGCCGGTCATCTTCGCGATGTGGCACGGACAACACTTCCTCACGCCCTTCGTGCGCAAGCCCGAATATCAGGCCGCCGTGCTGATCTCGCGCTCGGCCGACGGCGAGATGAACGCCATCGCCGCCGAGAAGCTCGGCATCCGCACCATCCGCGGCTCGGGCGACCATCGCGGCCAGTTCGCCCGCAAGGGCGGCGTCGGCGCCTTCTTCGAAATGCTCGATACGCTGGAGGCCGGGGTCACGGTGGCGGTCACCGCCGACGTGCCGAAGGTCGCGCGCAAGGCCGGTTTCGGCATCGTCATGCTGGCCAAGCATTCCGGCCGGGCGATCCTGCCGATCGCGGTGGCCACGGCGCGGCGCATCGACCTGAAA
This sequence comes from bacterium YEK0313, assembly GCA_000751295.2. Taxonomy (NCBI): domain Bacteria; species bacterium YEK0313. The sequence goes on along the minus strand of CCMO02000001.1, from coordinate 1,959,141 downwards.
TCCTGGGACAAGGCCAGCGTCAACCTGCCCTTCTCGCGTGGCGCAGTGGTCGCCGGCAAGCCCATCTGGGTGCCGGCGGATGCCGATGACGCGGCGCTCGAGACCTGGCGCCAGGCAGTCGAGGACGAGATGAACCGGGCGACCGCCCGGGCCTATGAGATCGCCGAAGGCCGGGCGGAGCCGGCCCCGTGGTCGCAGGCCGACGTCGCGGCACTGGAAGCGGCGCGCGACCGCTCGGCTGCCTCGCGCCAGGCGGCGGCCGGCCCGGCTCCCGCAGACCCGGCGAGCCCGGCGGGAGCGCGCCATGGCTGAGTGGCAACGCTACCGCACCACGGGCCTCCTGCGCGGCTATGCCCGCACCATGGCGGTCATGGCCCCTGCGGCCGACCTCGTCGCCCGGCGCAGGCTCGGTCAGGGCAAGGAGGACCCGGAGCGGGTGCGCGAGCGGCGCGGCGAGGCCAGCGCCCCGCGGCCGCCCGGCCGGCTGATCTGGCTGCACGGCGCGAGCGTCGGCGAGTTCCTGTCCATCGTGCCGCTGGTGGAGCGCCTGCAGTCGCGCGGCGTCACCGTCCTGGTCACCACCGTGACCCGGACCGCGGCGGCGCTTGCCGCCAAGCGCCTGCCCGAAGGCGCGATCCATCAGTTCATGCCCTGGGACGTGCCGGCCTTCGTCGACCGCTTCCTCGACCACTGGCAGCCCGATCTCGCGATCTTCGCCGAGTCCGAGCTCTGGCCGAACCTGATCATGCGCACCACCGCGCGCGGCACGCCGCTCATCCAGGTCAACGGCCGGATGTCCGAGCGTTCGTTCAAGGGCTGGCTCAGGGTGCGGCGATCGATCGCCTCGCTGCTCTCGCGCTTCGAATTGTGCCTCGCCCAGACCGTCGACGATGCCCGCCGGCTGGAGGCGCTCGGCGCGCCGCGGGTCTCGACCACGGGCAACCTCAAATTCGACGTGCCGGCGCCGGAGGCCGATCCCGCCGCGGCCGCGGCCCTGGTGCGCAGCCTCGGCCGGCGGCCGGTCTTCCTCGCTGCCTCGACCCATGAGGGCGAGGACGAGATCGTGCTGGCGGCGCACCGGCTGGTCGCAGCGCACCTGCCCGATCTCGTCACCATCATCGCCCCGCGCCATCCCGAGCGCGGCGCCGCCATCGGCGAGCTTGCCCGCGCGCACGGGCTGAAGGCCGCCCAGCGCGGCGCAGGGCAGCTGCCGGATGCGGCGACCGAGATCTATGTCGCCGATACGCTCGGCGAGATGGGCCTGTTCTATCGCGCTGCTCCGGTCGCGTTTCTCGGCGGCTCGCTGATCCGCCACGGCGGCCAGAATCCGATCGAGCCGGCCAAGCTCGGCGCCGCGATCCTGCACGGCCCGCATGTCCACAATTTCAAGGCCGTCTATGGCGCGCTCGCCGAACGGGCCGGTACCCTGCAGGTCGACGGTCCGGAAACGCTCGCCGGCGGCGTCATGCAGCTCCTGACCGATTCGCGCGTGCGCACCGCCCAGCGCGTGGCCGCCAACGAGACGGTCGCCGGTCTCGGCGGCGCGCTGGAGCGCACGCTGGCCGCGATCGAGCCCTATTTCCTGGCGCTCGCCATGAAGAACCCCTGAGCGGGGTGCGGGCATGAGGGCACCGGGCTTCTGGTCGGATCCGCAGAGCCTTGCCGGGCGCCTCCTGTCGCCGCTCGGCGCCGCCGTGGGCGCATTGACGCTTCGCCGGATGGCGAAGCCGGGCCTGCGCGCGCCCCTGCCGGTGGTCTGCGTCGGCAATCCGACGGTCGGCGGATCGGGCAAGACCCCGGCGACCCGCATGGTGATGCGGCGCCTCGCCGATGGCGGGCATCGGCCGGCGGTGCTGACCCGCGGCTATGGCGGCAGCCTGAAGGGCCCGGTCGTGGTCGATGCCGCGGGCCACAGCGCGGCGGAGGCGGGCGACGAGGCGCTGCTTCACGCGGCTTCCGGGCTCACCGTGCTCGCCCACGACCGGCCGGCCGGCGCGGCGCTGGCCGCCGCCCGGGGCGCGACGATCATCGTCATGGACGACGGCTTTCAGAATCCGTCGCTGGTCAAGGATCTGAGCATTCTCGTAGTCGACGGGGCCGCGGGGCTCGGCAATGGCCGCGTCCTGCCGGCGGGCCCCCTGCGCGCGCCCTTCGCGCCGCAGATGGCGTCGCGACCGGCGGCGGCACGGTCATCCGCGCGCGCCTCGCCCCGGACCCCGCCGTCGCCGCCTGGCTCGCCGGCCGCGACGTGCTTGCCTTCTGCGGCATCGGCCGGCCGGCGAAATTTGTCGAGACGCTGGGAGCGGCAGGCGCGCGCAATGCCGTGCTGCGGCCGTTCCCGGACCATCACGCCTATACCGACGCCGATGCGCGGCAACTGCTGGACGAAGCGGCGCGCACCGGCCTTGCCCTGGTGACGACGGAAAAGGACAGGGTCAAGCTGAAAGGATCGGCGGCGCTCGACGATCTCGCGGCCCGGACCACCACCGTGCCGGTCGAGCTCGTGGCGGAGGATCCGCCGGCCTTAGACCGGCTGATCGCGCCGGTCAGTCGCCCGCCTGTGCCTTGACCCGCTCGGGGTGCAGCCGCGCCAGCACGGCCTGCGGGCTCACATAGGCTTCCTGGAACTGCACGCTCCAGTATTTCAGGTCGTCGATGGCGATCGCCTGCCCGGTCACCGCGCAGCGTACGAAGGCGCCCGGCTTGACGATGCGATAGTCGCCGTCGAGATAGCGCAGCTCGGCTTCGCCATCGGCTGGGCGGCCCGGGCCTAAGCGGTTGAGCATGGCGGAACGAACCTGCAGTACTGCTGCGGCCGGGCGCGAGCGCCCGGCCGGCATGAGACAAGGGGCCCCGGGCTCAGTTCGAGCCGGGCATGCGGGCGGGATCCTGGCCGCTCGGCTGGCGGTTGTAGGCCGCGCTCGGATCCTCGGGGCGCCGGCCAACCGGCCCATAGGGCGCGTCCGGCGAGGCGGTGCGATAGCCCGGAGGCGGCTCGACCAGGCGGCGCCGGGTCGGCTCGCCCGGGAACGGCACCACGGCGTCCTGCTGGGACGGGCCGAACAGCGATCCGACCTGCTGCCAGATCGGCCTGACGCCCATTTCGGCGGCGCTGGCGGGGCCGGCCTGCTGCTGCTGCGACCGGTCGCGGGTGGTGTCCACCGGACCGCCGCCGAACCAGCCGCCGCCCTGGCGTGCGCGCAGCTCGCCATTGGTCAGGGTCCGGCCGAGATCGTCGCGCACGATCGGCGAATTTTCGGAGAGGCCGAGCGCGCGGGCGCGCGCGACGTCGGGATCGTTCGGCCAGGACGGATTGCGCGAGGCGGCCGATTCCTGCGGCGCCGGCAGCGCGCTGTTGCGCGGCAGGACGAGCGGGGCGCGTTCGCGGTAGTCGATGACCGGGCGCTCGTTGTCGATGATGCCGAGGCCGCTGAGCAGGCCCTGGAACATGGTGCGCTCGACCGTGCTGCTATCGGTCTGCTGGGCCTGGGCGGCGGACGCCGCAAGGCCGAACGCCGTGACGAGGAGCGCCGTGGCAATGCGCTTCATGGTCATCATCCCTACTGGCTGCGGCGATGCCTGCGAACAGACCTCGCCTCGCTGGTTACCGGCGACGCCTTTTCAGGAAAGACGTCGGTTCTGCGGACTTATTGGGCCCAATCACGCCGATTTCGAGGCATGCGGCCGGCCGCCGACGAGGGACTCATACAGAAGCAGGGCGACCCCCGCAACGATCGCGACATCGGCGAGGTTGAAGATGTACCAGCGGAACTGCCAGCTCGCCGTGGTGATGTGGAAGGCGAAGAAATCGGCGACCGCGCCATAAATGACGCGGTCGAGCCCGTTGCCGAGCGCGCCGCCGGCAATCAGCCCGAGCGACAGCGCGGTCAGCCGGCTTTCCGCGCGATAGAGCCACCAGGCGATCAGCGCCACCGCGCCGATCTTGAAGGCGACCAGCGCCCATTGCCCGATCGGCCCCTCCTGCTGGAACAGTCCGAAGGAGACGCCGTAGTTCCAGGCCATGACGAGATCGAGCACCGGCGCGACGGTGATCGACTGCCGCGCCTCGATGTCGACGACCTGCAGCATGAACACCTTGAAGGCCTGGTCGATGGCGAGCGTCGCCACGATGGCGATGAGGCCGAGCCTGAGATAGGGCGATGCGGTCACGGGTTCGGTTTCCCTTCGAGGCGACTGTCCCTTGAGATCTTGGGCGAGTTGGCGCGGGCGGGCGGCGCGGTCAAGCCCTTTCCGCGTCACGAGATCGGCATTTCGGCTCGACAAGGCGACGGCGAGCCGGCATATCCCGCGCCGACAGTGGGCAGCCCAGACACCCGATGAAACCGATCCTCTATTTTGTTCGCCACGGCGAGACCGACTGGAACGCCGAAGGCCGCCTGCAGGGCCAGCGCGACATTCCCCTGAACGATCTCGGCCGGGTCCAGGCCGGCGAGGTGGCCGGCGTGCTGGTCAAGCTCGGGGCGGCGGTGACCGATCTCGCCTATTGGGCAAGCCCCTTGTCGCGCGCCCGCGAAACCATGGAGCTGATGCGGCAGGGGCTCGACCTCACGCCCTCGGCCTATCGCACGGACGACCGGCTGAAGGAGATCGCCTTCGGGGCCTGGGAGGGCCTGACCTGGGCCGAGGTCGAACGGGCCGACCCGCCGCTCGCGGCCGCCCGCGTCGCCGACAAATGGCATGTGCGGCCGCCGCGCGGCGAGAACTACGAGGATGTCGCGACCCGGCTCGCCACCTTCCTGCGGCTGATCGAGCGCGACACCGTGGTGGTCGCCCATGGCGGCATCGGCCGGGTGCTGATGGCGCTGATCGGGGGCCTTAGCACCGCGGAAGCGGCCGAGACCTATGTCCGCCAGGGCGTCGCCTATCTGTTCCAGGGCGGCCGGTTCCGCGTCGTCGAGCCCTGAACGTCAGTAGTTGCCGAGAATGCCCCAGAGGCTCTGGGCGCTCGGCAGCCGCGGCTGGCCGTTCGGCCGGTCCCACGGGCAGCGGAAGTGACCGGCGGTGACCGTCTCGTTCATGCCGGCCGGGAAACATTTCGGCCGCGTGCCGGGGGCGAGGTGCCCGCGGCTCTGCAGCGTCAGCAGCACGCGTTCGCGGGTCTCGTCGTCGAGACCCGACTGGGCCCGTGCCGGCAGGGTGGCCGGCAGTGCGAGGACGGCGCCGAGCAGGGCAAGGCGCAGCAGCCGCGGAGCACGGCTCTGGCGGTCGGAACGGCTGTCGGAACGGGTCATCGGGCGCTTCCTGGACAGGGGCATCTCCAGGCGACGCGACAGGACATTCGCGTGCATTGGAATGCGGAAGAGAATTCCGGCCATGCTCCGCCACGGCTGAGGCGGAAATATGCCCGGCAACGATCGAGGTCATCCTATCAGCCCGAGGCGCGAGCGTCATCGGGACGCTTCGCCGCGCTGTTCCCGTCAGCTTTTGCCGCTCTTGGCCCCGACCGCCCGGCCGAAGCGCTCCATGGCGAGGCGCAGCCGCTCGTCCTCGAAACCGGACAGCGCGGCGGCGAGGCGTTTTTCGTCGGCCGGCGGCGGCTTCGGCGGTGCGGGCTTGCGGCGAGCCGTCATCGGCACCTGGGTCAGCCGCATGGCGGCCACGCAACGCCAGCCGAAAAAGGCATTGACCCGCTCGACGATGATCGGCCCGAGATGCTGCACTTCGAGCGCGAAGGGCGCCTCGACACGGACATGCAGCGTGCCGGGTTCCGGTTCGGTAAGCCCCTGGGCCCGCCGTGGCCAGGCGATCTTGATCGGCGAGCAGCGCCGCGCGAGGTCCTCGCCGACGATCTCGTCCCAGCGGGTGACCACCTCGGTCGCGGCGAAACCGGCCTTCTGCAGCGTCTCGGCAATCTCGGCGGCGACCAGATCGGCGAGAGGCCGCGGCCCCCGGCGGCGGGACATCTGTGTGTTCATCGTCGCCATCAGTTGAAAGCGTGTCCGGCTTTGGTCCAGGGTCGGCCCATGCCGAACCGATCCGACACCGCAATCCTAGCACGGCCCGCAGCAACCCGTCAGGCCGTCCCGGCCGGGCCGGCGGCGGCGCTGCTTGCCTGGTACGATCGCCACCGCCGACGGCTGCCCTGGCGCGCCCTGCCGGGCGAATCGGCCGATCCCTACCGCGTCTGGCTCTCGGAGATCATGCTGCAGCAGACCACGGTGAAGGCCGTCGGCCCCTATTTCGAGAAGTTCCTGAAGCTCTGGCCCGATGTCGAGGCGCTGGCGGCAAGCCCGGTCGAGGAGGTCATGAAGGCCTGGGCCGGCCTCGGCTATTATTCGCGTGCCCGCAATCTGCATGCTTGTGCCAAGACGGTGGCGATACAGCATGCCGGGCGGTTTCCCTCCGATGTCGCGGCGCTGCGCGCGCTGCCGGGCATCGGCGACTATACCGCCGCGGCGATCGCCGCCATCGCCTTCGACCAGCCCGCTGCGGTGGTCGACGGCAATGTCGAGCGGGTGATCACCCGGCTCGACGCCATGGCGGCGGAGCTGCCCGGCGCCAAGCCGGCGATCCGGGCACGGGTGGCCGCGCTGCTCGATCCTGGCCGGGCCGGCGATTTCGCGCAGGCCATGATGGATCTCGGCGCCACCATCTGCACGCCGAAGCGGCCGGCTTGCACGCTCTGTCCGTGGACCGCGGCCTGCGCCGCGCGCGCCGCCGGCACGCAGGAGACCTATCCGCGCAAGGCGCCGAAGGCGGCCGGCCGGTTGCGCCGCGGCGCCGCCTTCGTGGTCGTGCGCGCCGACCGCCGGCTGCTGGTCGGCACCCGGCCTCCGAAAGGCCTGCTCGGCGGCATGACCGAAATTCCCGGCAGTGCCTGGAGCGCGGATTTCGACCTGACCGCGGCCGACGAGGCCGCGCCCGTCGCGCTCGCCTATCGGCGGCTGCCCGGCGTCGTCTCCCATGTCTTCACCCATTTCCCGCTCGCGCTCACCGTGTTCCGCGCGGAGGCCCCGGCCGACCTTGCCGCGCCGGCCGGCCTGCGCTGGATCGGTTTCGAGGAAATCGAAGGCGAGGCGTTTCCGACCGTCATGCGCAAGGTGATCGCCCACGCGCTCTGAACGGCCGCCGAAAGGCTCGACAGTCGATCGCGGCGGATGTTTGATGGCGCCTCCGATCGGGAGCGAGGCGCATGGAACTGTCCGGTTTTCTTCTGTTCTGCGGCGTCTATGCCATGGCGACCTTCTCGCCGGGGCCGGCGGTCGCCGCCGTCATCGCTCGGGTGCTTGGCACCGGCCTCAGGCGCACGGCGCCGTTCATCTGGGGCATCGTCGCCGGCGATCTCGTCTGGTTCGCGCTCGTCGCGCTCGGCCTCGCGGCGCTGGCGCAGAATTTCCACGCGCTGTTCCTGATCATCAAATATGCCGGCGTCGCCTACCTGCTCTACCTCGCCTACAAGCTCTGGACCGCGCCGGCCAAGCCGCCAGAGGCGAGCGACAGGGCGCGCGGCGAGGGCTTCAAGCTGTTCCTCGGCGGCCTCGCCCTGACGCTCGGCAATGCCAAGGTCATGGTCTTTTTCGTGTCGATCCTGCCGCTGGTGGTCGATCTCGCCGCCATCACGCCGCTCGCGGCGGTGGAGGTCGCGGTGATGATGATGGTAATCCTGTCGGCCGCGATGTGGACCTATGCGCTGGTCGCGGCGCGCGCCCGCCGGTTCATTTCCAGCCCGCGCATGATGCGCCTCGTCAACCGCGGCACCGGCACCATGATGGCCGGTGCGGCGGTGGCGGTCGCCGCGCGCGGCTGATCCTCGAGGCCGCGTATCAGGCCTCGAAGATCATGTCAGATCTCGAAGAACACCGTCTCATCCTCGCCCTGCAGGCGGATGTCGAGGCGGTAGGTCGTGCCCTCGCGCCGGGCGATCAGGGTCCTGCGCCGGTCGGCCGGCACGAGGTTGAGGATCGCGTCGGTGTCGTTCGACGGCTCGCCGTCGAAATAGATGCGCGTATAGAGGTGCCGCAGCATGCCGCGGCCGAACACCGCGACCAGGAGGTGCGGCGCCTGATCGGCGCCGTTGAGCCCCGGCGCGCGGCCCGGCTTGATCGTCTCGAAGCGGTAGACGCCCTCGGCGTTCGTGTCCGACCGGCCGAAGCCCATGAAGCTGTTGCTCGCCCGGGCCCGCCCGTCGGCGGGATGGGCATAGCGGCCGTCGGCATCGGCCTGCCAGATCTCGATCATGGCGTCCGGCACGGGCGCGCCGGCGCCGTCGATGACCCGGCCGGTGACGACGATATGCTCGCCGGCCGTGCCGGGCGCGGCGACCTGGCTGTCGGCGCTGACCGGCACGTCCGGATAGGCCGAGCCCGGCGTCAGGCCATAGTGGAAGAACGGGCCGACCGTCTGTGACGGCGAGATGCCGTCCGGCCGGTCCTTGGCGGTGCCGTCAGTGGTCATGGGGCTCTTCCGTCGGGGTGGCGTCGCGGCCGCGCAGGACGATGTCGAACTGATAGCCGAGCGCCCATTCGGGCACGGTGGTCTCGAGATCGAAACGGGCGATCAGCCGCTCGCGCGCCCGTGCGTCGGCGATGCCGTTGAAGATCGGATCGAAGGGGAACAGCGGGTCGCCGGGAAAATACATCTGGGTGACCAGGCGCGACAGGAAGGACGGGCCGAACACCGAGAAGTGGATATGGGCCGGCCGCCAGGCATTGTGGTGGTTGCGCCAGGGATAGGCGCCGGGCCGAATGGTGGTGAAGCGGTAGCGGCCGTCCGGGCCGGTCACGTAACGGCCGGCGCCGGTGAAATTCGGGTCGAGCGGAGCCGGATGCTGGTCGCGGGTATGGACGTAGCGGCCGGCGGCATTGGCCTGCCAGAGCTCGACCAGCGCATTCGGCACAGGCCTACCGTCCTCGTCCAGCACGCGCCCGGTGACGATGATGCGCTCGCCCTGCGGCTCGCCGGCGTGCTGGCGGGTCAGGTCGCTGTCGCTCTCGCGCACCTTGTCGTGGCCATAGACGGGCCCGGTCAGCTCGCTGAGCGTGTGCGGCACGATGACCAGGGGCTTCTGCGGCGCCCGCAGCACGGTGCTGGTATAGGCCGGATGCAGGCTCGGCGGGTGCGCCAGCGCCGCCTTGCGTGGAAATTCCAGCGTCATGGTCTCGCTCCCTCGGTTTTTTTGGCGAGTGGGGAATAGCGAGTGGCGAATAGGGATTCCGAGCGCCCGACAAGAATGGAGTGCACCCATAAAGTGAGACACGGTAATCACGTTACAGGGGCCTGTGAGGATGAGCTATGGGCCTGCAAGTACACCGTGTCTTTTCGGTCGCGTTCAAGGCTGCGGCCCTGCGCCGTGTGGAAGCCGGCGAAGCGCTTGCGACGGTTGCGCGCGATCTGAAGGTTGAGCGCAAGCTTCTGTATGACTGGCGGCGGGCCTACGAGACGGGCGGCCTTGCCGGACTGGAGAACCGCAAACCGGGGCGCAAGCCCGGTTTGCCCATGACGCCCGAAGAGCGGGCCCTCAAGCCGCCGCCGGACTTGCCTGGCGATCTGGCGCAAGCCCATGCGCGGATCGCCGAGCTCGAGCGCAAGATCGGGCGCCAGCAGATGGATCTCGATTTTTTTCGCAGAGCCTTGCATCTTGCGGGCGGCCCGGAGGCGCAGGTCTCCACCGCATCCGCATCTACGCGGCCATCGAAGAAATGACCGTACAGATGCAAGGCGGCCTCGATATTCAGCGGCTGTGCGGCCTTTCCGGGGTCTCACGCGCCGGTTTCTACCGATATCGGCAAGAACGGGTGCCGGCTCAGGCCGATACAGAGCTGCGCGATACGATCCAGAAGCTCAGCCTCAAACACCGTCATTACGGCTATCGGCGCATGACGGCCCAATTGCGCCGCGACGGCACGCCGGTGAATGCCAAGCGCGTGTTGCGGCTGATGCGCGAGGACAATCTCCTGTGCATGCGCGGCCGGCCCTATGTCCCGCGCACCACCAATAGCCGCCATGGCTATCGCATTCTGCCCAACCTGGTGCGCGGGCTCGTGCCCTCCGGCATCGATCAGATCTGGGTCGCCGATATCACCTATATCCGCCTGCTCGAGGCCTTCGTCTATCTGGCTGTCATCCTCGACGCCTTCTCTCGCAGGGTGGTCGGATGGGCGCTCGAAGATCACCTCCAAACCCGCCTGGCGCTCGCAGCTCTCGACATGGCCATCGCCGCCCGCGGGCCGCAGGCGGGCCGCCTCATTCATCACTCCGACCGGGGCGTCCAATATGCCTGCAGCGACTACGCAAGCCGCCTCGACCACCATGGTATCCGGATGAGCATGAGCGGGGTCGCCAACCCCTACGACAATGCCAAGGCCGAGAGCTTCATGAAGACGCTCAAGGCCGAAGAGGTCGACGGCAAAACCTACCTCACCCTTGACCACGCCCGCCGCGATATCGCTACCTTCCTGGAGACCACATACAACCGCGAAAGACTCCACTCCGCTCTCGGATATCAGCCTCCGGTTGAGTTCGAGAGCGACCTAAACCGGCATCACGTCCCCTAACCAACGAACCAATACCCTGTAACGTGATTACCGTGTCTCAGTGCAGGGGTGCACTCCAAGAAGCAAGATGCCCTATTCGCTATTCGCTATTCGCTATTCGCCATCACGCCACGCGCTCGACGGCGAGGGCGACGCCCTGGCCGACGCCGACGCACATGGTGGCGAGGCCGTAGCGCCCGCCCGTCTTTTCGAGCTGGTGCACGGCGGTCGCGGCGATGCGCGCGCCGGACATGCCGAGCGGATGGCCGAGCGCGATGGCGCCGCCGTTCGGATTGACGTGGTCGGCATCCTCGGACAGTCCGAGGCCGCGCAGCACGGCGATGCCCTGGCTCGCGAAGGCCTCGTTGAGCTCGATCACGTCGAAGTCCGACACCTTGATGCCGAGCCGCTCGACGAGCTTCTTCACCGCCGGGACCGGACCGATGCCCATGATGCGCGGCGGCACGCCGGCCGAGGCGAGGCCGAGCACCCGCGCCCGCGGCGTCAGGCCGTATTTCGTCACCGCCTCGGCGGAGGCGACGATCATCGCCGCGGCGCCGTCATTGACGCCGGAGGCATTGCCGGCGGTCACCGTGCCGGGCTGGCGCACGAAGGCCTTCAGCTTGGCGAGGCCCTCTGCCGTCGTCTCCGGCCGCGGATGCTCGTCCTTGTCGACGACGACAGGGCCGCCCCTGCCGGCGATCTCCACCGGCACGATCTCCTCGGCGAAATAGCCCGAGGCGATGGCGCGGCCGGCGCGCTGCTGCGAGCGCAGGGCGAACGCGTCCTGGGCCTCGCGCGAGACCTGGAATTCCTCGGCGACGTTCTCGCCCGTCTCGGGCATGGAATCGACGCCGTACTGGGCCTTCATCAGCGGGTTGATGAAGCGCCAGCCGATGGTCGTGTCGAACACCTCCGAGGTGCGCTGGAACGGCTCGGCCGACTTGCCCATCACGAAGGGCGCGCGGGTCATGCTCTCGACGCCGCCGGCAATGGCGAGGTCGATGTCGCCGGCCTTGATCGCACGGGCGGCCGCGCCGACCGCATCGAGGCCGGAGGCGCAGAGACGGTTGACGGTCAGCGCCGGCACCGTGTCGGGCAGGCCGGCCAGCAGGCTCGCCATGCGCGCGACATTGCGGTTGTCCTCGCCGGCCTGGTTGGCGCAGCCGAACACCACCTCGTCGATGGCGCCGGCGAGCGCCGGATGGCGGGCGATCAGCGCCTTCAGCGGCACCGCCGCAAGGTCATCGGCGCGCACCTTGGCGAGCGCGCCGCCATAGCGGCCGATCGGGGTGCGCACGGCGTCGCAGATGAAGACATCGGCCATGGGTCAGAGCCTCCTTGGGCGGTCCGGAGAGGGTCAGGCCGCGTGAGCGGCCTTGGTGCGGGCATGCAGGTCGCGCAGCACGGTCAGTTCGGTGGCGGTCGGCACCGGCGTCTCCGTGACCTCGGCGGCATATTTCACCGGCCAGCCGCAATTGGTCTGGATCTGCTCGCGGCTGACGCCCGGATGGATCGAGGTGACGGTGAGTTCGCTCGTCTCCGGATCGGGCTCGAAGATGCAGAGGTCGGTGATGAGGCGGGTGGGGCCGCGGGTGGTGACGCCGAGCGCCTCGCGCGAGCCTTTGCCGGTGCCGTGGCCGAGCGAGGTGATGAAGGGCAGCTTGTCCATGAAGGCGCGCTGGCCCATCGCCATGATGATGAAGATCTGGCCGCAATGGATGGCGATTTCGGGCGCGCCGCCGCCGCCGGGCAGGCGCACCTTGGGGTCATCATAGGGGCCGACCACGGTCGTGTTGAGATTGGCGAAGCGGTCGATCTGGGCGCCGCCGAGGAAGCCCACCGTGATCCGGCCGCCCTGCAGCCAGTAGCGGAACATTTCCGGCACCGAGACGGTGGTGAGCGCCGTGTCGCACAGTTCGCCGTCGCCGATCGACAGCGGCAGCACGGTCGGCCGGGTCGACAGCGTGCCGGATTCGTAGATCAGGGTGATCTTCGGCGCATGGGTCAGGCGGGCGAGGTTGCAGGCGGCCGATGGCGCGCCGATGCCGACGAAGCAGATGTCGTCGTTGCCGAGCAGCCGCGCCGCGCTGATCGTCATCATTTCGCTGGGGGTGTAATCGGTCATGATCGGCTCCCTCACTCGGCCGCGATCGCGAAGCGCCGGGCATAGTCGGCAAAATCCTCCGGGCCCTTGGCGAGGACATTCTCCTCCATCCACTTCAGGAAGCTCTCGCGCTCGCGGGCGATGGCGTCCCAGGCAATGTAGAAGGCATTGTCGCGCTTGTAATAGCCCTGGGCGTAGGACGGATGCGCCCCACCGGGAACCTTGACCACCGCGCTGACCGTCCAGGCCGGCAGGATCGCCGCATTGGTGCTGCGCGGCCCGAAATCGTCGACGATCTCCTCCACCGTCACCACCGAGCGCTTGGCCGCCAGCACCGCCTCCTTCTGCACGCCGACAATGCCTTCGATCAGGACGTTGCCTTCCCGATCGGCGCGCTGGGCATGGATGAGCGTGACGTCGGGCCGCACCGCCGGCACGGTCGCCAGCACCTCGCCGGTATAGGGACAGGTGACGGACCTGATGCGCGGATTGACCTTGGGCAGGTCGACGCCGCGATAGCCGCGGAACACGGCGAAGGGCAGGTTGGCCGCGCCCGCCTCGAAGGCATTGGCCATGGCCGCGTGGGAATGTTCCTCGATCTCCAGCTTGCGCGGCCAGCCGCGCTCCACCGCGTCGCGCATCCGGTGCAGCGAGCCGACGCCGGGATTGCCGGCCCAGGAGAAGACGAGCTTCTTCACCTGGCCCATGCCGATGAGCTGATCGTAGAGGATGTCGGGCGTCATGCGGATCAGCGTCAGGTCCTGGCGCTTCTGCCTGATCACCTCATGGCCGGCGGCGTAGGGAATGAGGTGGGTGAAGCCTTCCATGGCCACGGTATCGCCGTCGCGGACATTCGCGGCGATGGCCTCGGACAGGGACATGAATGCCGCCATGATCCATCCTTCCTCGATAAGGGGAGCGTTTCCACTGAAGGCGTTCCTCGCGCTAGCGGCTCCGGCTGTCAAGTGCGATATGCGGATATCAGGGCGATTATCGCCCATTATTCAACGGGCATAGCTCCCCTGCCGAAGTCGTGCCTGCCCGCCGGCTCGCCAGCAGATGGCGCCGATCGCGGCATTGACGGGCGGCCGCCGCGCCGGCGGTCGGGCAGGCGGAGGCGGCGGGCCCAGTTCGCGCCACGCCGCGCGCACTGCCAACAATTTTCTCCGCCTGCGCCGACGTGCCGCAAATCGTTGCCTTTTCCCGCGCCAGGCGAGGCGAAGCGTCCTCGGGCTCCGCTGAGTCATCGGGGAAAAACCTTATGGCATGGGATCGGGCAGTCGCTACCGTGGCGCGTCCGGCCCAGGCCGGACGGTTCGCGAGCTTCAGAACAAGGGCGGCAAGGCCCAGCTGCGAACCAGAGCGGGAACGTCGGCAGCGTCACTCCAGGGGAGTCCTCACAATGGATCGCAGACATTTCATCAAGGCCGGCGCCGGCATCGGCGCGCTGGCCGCGAGCGGCGGTCTTGGCCGCGCCGGCCCTGGCGCAGGGCGCCGCGGCCAAGACCCTGCGCTTCGTGCCGCAGGCCAACCTTGCCAATTTCGACCCGATCTGGGGCACCCAATATGTCGTGCGCAACGCTGCGGCGCTGGTCTGGGACACACTTTACGGCGTCGACGACAAGCTGACGCCCCAGCGCCAGATGGTCGAGCACGAGGAGGTGTCCTCCGACGGACTGACCTGGACCTTCCGGCTGCGTCCCGGCCTCAAATTCCACGACGGCACGCCGGTGCTCGCGCGCGACTGCGTGGCGAGCCTCGTGCGCTGGTCGGCCCGCGATCCGATGGGGCTGATGCTCAGGGCGATCCAGGAGGAGCTCACGGCGGTCGACGACCGCAGCTTCCGCTGGCGGCTGAAGAAGCCCTATCCGAAAATGCTGCTGGCGCTCGCCAAGAACAATGCGCCTTGCTCGTTCATGATGCCGGAGCGGATCGCCAAGACCGACCCGTTCCAGCAGATCAACGAATATATCGGCTCCGGCCCGATGAAGTTCGTCCGCGGCGACTGGGTGCCCGGGGCGAAGGCCGTGTTCGAGCGCTTCGCCGATTATGTGCCGCGCGCCGAGCCCGCGTCCTGGCTCGCCGGCGGCAAGAAGATGCTGGTCGACCGCATCGAGTGGCACATCATGCCCGATCCGGCGACCGCCTCGGCGGCGCTGCAGAACGGCGAGGTCGACTGGTGGGAGAACCCGATCGCCGACCTCGTCCCGGTGCTCAAGCGCAACCGCAACATCAAGGTCGATATCGGCGATCCGCTCGGCAATATCGGCGCCTTCCGCCTCAACCACCTGCATCCGCCGTTCAACGACGTCCGCGCGCGCCGCGCGCTCCTGACCGCGCTCAGCCAGGAAGACTTCATGCGCGCCATCGTCGGCTCCGACGACAGCCTGTGGAAGGCGCTGCCCAGCTATTTCACGCCCGGCACGCCGCTCTACAACGAGGAGGGCGGCGAGATCCTGAAGGGGCCGCGCGACCTCGCCGCGGCCAAGAAGCTGCTCGGCGAGAGCGGCTATTCCGGCCAGCCGGTGACCATGGTGGTCGCGCAGGACCAGCCGGTCACCAAGGCCCAGGGCGACGTTGCCGCCGACCTTCTCAAGAAGCTCGGCATGAACGTCGATTTCATCGCCACCGACTGGGGCACGACCGGTCAGCGCCGCGCCGTCAAGGCGCCGCCGGCGCAGGGCGGCTGGAACATCTTCTTCTCCTGGCATGCCGGCGCCGACTGCATCAATCCGGCGAGCTACACGGCCATCCGTGCCAATGGCGACGGCGCCTGGTTCGGCTGGCCCGACATCCCCGCGGTGGAGCAGCAGGTGGGCAACTGGTTCGAGGCGAAGACCCTCGACGAGGAGAAGGTCGCCATGCGCGCGCTCAACAAGGCGGCGCTCGACAATGTCGTCTACGTGCCCTCGGGCTTCTTCCTCGGCTACACTGCCTGGCGCAACAGCGTCAGCGGCATCGTCAAGGGGCCGCTGCCGTTCTTCTGGAACGTGGCGAAGAGCTGACCGCGAGATCTGCTCGAATAGCGGGAGGCAGGTCTCCGCCTTCCGGGAGTTTCAATGGCCGGCGGATCGATCATAAGGTCTGTCGGCAACAACCGGCCCGGGCGGGGCGGGCTTTTGAACCCACCTGCCCCGGGCTTCTTTTGAAAAGACGGTACGGATGTTCGTTTACATCGCCCGGCGAATACTCGCGACGATCCCTGTCATGGCGGTCGTCGCGCTGTTCGTGTTCTCGCTTCTGTATATCGCGCCGGGCGACCCGGCGGCGGTGATCGCCGGCGACCAGGCCTCGCCCGCCGATGTCGAGAAGATCCGCCAGAGCCTCGGCCTCGACCGGCCGTTCCTCGTCCAGTTCGGCGACTGGGTCTGGCGGCTCGTGCATTTCGATCTCGGCACCTCGATCTTCACCGGCCTGCCGGTGACGCAGCTGATCGCCCAGCGCATCGAGCCGACCCTGTCGCTGATGATCGTGACCCTGATCCTGGCCGTGTCGATCGCCGTGCCGCTCGGCGTCGTCGCCGCCTGGAAGTCCGGAACCCTGATCGACCGGGCGATCATGGCCTTCGCGGTCTTCGGCTTCTCGGTGCCGGTCTTCGTCGTCGGCTACCTGCTCGCCTATCTCTTCGCGCTCGAGCTCGAATGGCTGCCCGTCCAGGGCTACACGCCGATCGCGCAGGGTCTCTGGCCGTGGTTCGAGAACCTCATCCTGCCGGCCATCGCGCTCGGCTGCGTCTATGTCGCGCTGATCGCCCGCATCACCCGCGCCACCATGCTGGAGGTGCTGCAGCAGGACTATGTGCGCACCGCCCGCGCCAAGGGCGTCGGCCAGGGCGGCATCCTGTTCCTGCATGCCCTGAAGAATGCCGCGGTGCCGATCGTCACCGTCATCGGCATCGGCATCGCGCTGCTGATCGGCGGCGCCGTCGTCACCGAAAGCGTCTTCGCCATTCCCGGCCTCGGCCGGCTGACCGTCGATGCGATCCTCAGGCGCGACTATCCGGTGATCCAGGGCCTCGTGCTCCTGTTCTCCTTCGTCTACGTGCTGGTCAATCTCGCGATCGACCTCGTCTACACCCTCGTTGATCCGAGGATCCGCTATTGAACATGCAACCTTCCCAGATCTCCGCCGGTCAGATCCCCGCCGGCACCGTGGTCGCTCCTGAGCTTCCGGACGTGCTGCCCGAGATGAAGCCGCGCCGCGGCGTCATCGGCTTCCTGCGCCGCTATCCGACGATCGCGATCGGCGCGGCGCTGCTCCTCCTGATGCTGATCGCGGCGGTCTTCGCGCCCTATCTCGGCACGGTCGACCCGACCGCCATCGCCACCTCCCGGCGCACCCGCGAACCCTCGGCGCTCTACTGGTTCGGCACCGACATGCTCGGCCGCGACATCTATTCGCGCGTGCTCTACGGCGCCCGCGTCTCGCTGATCGTCGGCTTCTCGGTGGCGATCCTCGCCTCGCTCGGCGGCCTGCTGGTCGGCCTGATCTCGGGTTTCGTCAGGGTCGCCGACAGCCTCATCATGCGCGTCATGGACGGCATCATGTCGATCCCGCCGATCCTGCTCGCGGTGGCGCTGATGGCGCTCACCCGCGGCTCGGTCGGCAATGTCATCGTCGCCATCACGATCGCCGAGATCCCGCGCGTCTCGCGCCTGGTGCGCGGCGTCGTGCTGTCGCTGCGCGAACAGCCCTATGTCGATGCCGCGGTCGCCGCCGGCACGCGCACGCCGATGATCATCCTGCGCCACATCCTGCCCAACACGCTGGCGCCGCTGATCGTGCAGGCCACCTATATCTGCGCCAGCGCGATGATCACCGAGGCGATCCTGTCGTTCATCGGCGCCGGCACCCCGCCGATCACGCCGTCCTGGGGCAATATCATGGCCGAGGGCCGGGCGCTGTGGCAGGTCAAGTTCTACATCGTGCTGTTCCCGGCCATCTTCCTGTCGCTGACGGTGCTGGCGGTGAACCTGCTCGGCGACGGTCTGCGCGACGCGCTCGATCCGCGCATGGCCAAAGCAGACTGACCGGAGATTGATCGCATGGCCCATCTGCTCGAGGTCGAGAACCTGCAGACCCATTTCCGCACGCCCGACGGCATCAACCGGGCGGTCGACGGCGTGTCGTTCCATGTCGATGCCGGCGAGACCCTGGCGATCGTCGGCGAATCCGGCTGCGGCAAGTCGGTCACCTCGATGTCGCTCCTGCGGCTCATCCCGGAGCCGCCCGGCCGCATTGCCGGTTCGATCCGCTTCCAGGGCAAGGACCTGCTGGCCCTGTCCGAGAAGGAGATGCGCGGCATCCGCGGCAACGACATCTCGATGATCTTCCAGGAGCCGATGACCTCGCTCAATCCGGTCCTCACCGTCGGGCGGCAGATCGGCGAGACGCTGCGCCTGCATCAGGGCCTCGACAGGGCGGCGGCCGAACGGCGCGCCATCGAAATGCTGACCCTGGTCGGCATTCCCGAACCGGCCCGCCGCGTGAGGGAATATCCGCACCAGCTCTCCGGCGGCATGCGCCAGCGCGTGATGATCGCCATCGCTCTCGCCTGCAATCCGAAGCTCCTGATCGCCGACGAGCCGACCACCGCGCTCGACGTGACCATCCAGGCGCAGATCCTCGACCTGATGCGCGATCTCAAGCACCGGGTCGGCGCCGCCATCGTGCTGATCACCCACGATCTCGGTGTCGTCGCCGAGGTCGCCGAGCGGGTCATGGTCATGTATGCCGGGCGCAAGGTCGAGGAGGCACCGGTCAAGGAGCTGTTCAACGATCCGCGCCACCCCTACACCCAGGGCCTGCTCGGCGCGGTGCCGAAGCTCGGCTCGTCGGTGGAAGGTACGGCCACGCGGCTGTCCGAGATCCCGGGCCTCGTGCCGAGCCTGAAGACGCGCATCCAGGGCTGCGTCTTCGCCGGCCGCTGCCCGAAGGTCACCGATCTCTGCCGGGCGGTCGCGCCCGGTCTCGAAACCAAGGCCGCACGGCACATCGTCGCCTGCCACCATGCGCAGAAAGAGGCCGTCGCCGCATGAGCCAGCCCCTGCTTCAAGTCAACGACCTGAAAAAGCACTTCCCGATCACCGGAGGCTTCTTCGGCGGCGTCACCGCCAAGGTCTATGCGGTCGACGGCGTTTCCTTCGACATCGCCAAGGGCGAGACGCTGTCGCTGGTCGGCGAATCCGGCTGTGGCAAGTCGACCGTCGGCAAGGCCATCCTCAAGCTCTTCCCCATCACCTCGGGCGAGGTCGTGCTCGACGGCCAGCGCATCGACGGCATGTCGCCGGGCACGCTCAGGCCGATCCGCCGGCGCGTCCAGGTGGTGTTCCAGGACCCGTTCTCCTCGCTCAACCCGCGCCTGAAGGTGCGCGACATCCTGGCCGAGCCGATCACCAATTTCGGCCTCGCCAAGGATCGCGCCGACATCGACCGGCGCATCGGCGACCTCATGGACACGGTGCGCCTGCCGCGCGATGCGGTGAACCGCTGGCCGCACGAATTTTCCGGCGGCCAGCGCCAGCGCATCGGCATCGCCCGTGCGCTCGCCGCCGAGCCGGACCTGATCATCTGCGACGAGGCGGTCTCCGCTCTCGACGTCTCGGTCAAGGCGCAGATCGTCAACCTGCTGCAGGACCTGCAGAAGGAGCTCGGACTCGCCCTCCTGTTCATCAGCCACGACCTGGCGGTGGTCGAGCATATGACCCATCGCGTGGCGGTGATGTATCTCGGCAAGATCGTCGAGATCGCGCCGCGCCGCGGCATCTTCGCCGAGCCGAAGCATCCCTATACCCAGGCGCTGCTCTCCGCCGTGCCGGTTCCCGACCCGGGCGCGGCGCGCGAGCGCATCATCCTGAAAGGCGACGTGCCGAGCCCGATCAATCCGCCGAAGGGCTGCCGCTTCCACACCCGCTGCCCCTATGCCTTCGAGCGCTGCCGGGTGGAGGAGCCGCAGCTCAAGGCCACGGGCGAGGGGCATTTCGCCGCCTGCCACCTGCATGACGAGCCGGCGCGCGTGTGAGCATGCGCCGCTCCAGGCGAGGCCTTGCTGCGGCTTGGCTGTTCGGAAGGCTTGTGAGGTTTCTGCCGGAGGGTGCATCGTGCGATTGCCGATGATCGGTCTTCTCGTCGGATGTCTGGCGGCGGTCGTATGGTCCGCCAGCGCCGGCGCGGCGGGGCGGGACTGCTCGGTGGGCGCCTTGTTCGGCACGGAGGATTTCCCGGTTTTCCGCGTCAATGACGGCGTCGGGCGGCTGCACTTTGTCGCCTCGCCGGGCGCCGCCGCGGCCGACTGTCCGTCCCGCGCGGAAAATTGCCGGACGGACGCCTATGTGGTTGCCGGCAACGAGGTTCTCGTCACCTGGCCGGCGGTCGACGGCTTCGTCTGCGCGCATTTCATTTCGCCGGAAGGCAGGACGACCAGCGGCTGGCTGGACAAGGCCGCCTTGCGCATTCAGGGCGACAGCATGCTGCAGTTGGGCTCGGCCGAGGCCTATGGCACATGGGCGAACGGCCTGGCCGAGGCTTCGATCCGCATCGCGCCGGGCGGACCGGGCTACATCCTGGTCGAAGGCGAGGCGACACGGGGGCCGCCGTCCTACAATACCGGCAGTTTCGGAGGGCCGGCCTATACGGGCGAGGGCCCGCACGGACCCGTCGCGGGCTATACGGGCGGGCACTATCGCGGCGAAACTCCCGCCGGAGCCGCCGCGGCTCCGGACAGCGGCGGTTGCCGCATCCGCTTTCGTTTCGCCGGCCATTACCTGCTGGTCGACGACAATGGCGCCTGCGGCGGCCATGGCGTGACCTTTTCCGGCGTCTACGCAAGGCGGAGCGCCGCGGCCGGGCGGCGGTGAATGTGCCCGGAGGGAAAAAATGGATCTGCGGCGGCGCGCGGCACGGAGCGATCAGCGCCGGTGATCGATATTGAAGCGGCGCGCCCGCGGTATTACAATATCGGAATCTGGTATTACCGAGCCTGACGATGTCGACGACGGTCACAGCAAAAGGACAGGTGACGATCCCGAAACCGGTCCGCGATCTTCTGGGGATCGTGCCCGGCAGCAAGGTCGATTTCCGCCGCGCCGCCGACGGCAGCGTGGTGATTGCGCGCGTCGACGGCAAGCCGTCCGCAGGCCGTTTCCGGAAGCTGCGTGGCCATGCCGGAAAAGGAATGGATACCGACGCGATCATGGCTCTGACGCGCGGCGAAGCGTGACGCTCGTCGACACCAATGTTCTGCTCGACCTTGTAACCGATGATCCAAAATGGGCGGATTGGTCGGCCGCCCAACTCGAGGCAGCCAGTCTCAAGGGACCATTGCTGATCAACGATGTCGTCTATGCCGAGCTGTCCGTTCGATATGATCGCATCGAGCAGGTCGAGGCACTCCTCGATCAGGCCGGCCTCGCGATCGCTCCGATTCCGCGCGCGGCCCTGTTTCTCGCCGGCAAGGTTTTCGCGCAGCACCGCAGGTCGGGCGGCCTGCGCACCGGCGTGCTGCCTGATTTCTTCCTTGGCGCGCATGCCGCCGTCGCCGGCCTTCCGCTTCTCACCCGCGACGGTGGTCGCTACCGCGCCTATTTTCCATCGTTGGAGCTGATCTCGCCGACCATGTGACCGGCAAGGGATGCCGGCGGCGGATGAAGCTGCTCGGATGCGCGAGCGGGCTGTTCTGCCGGTTGCCGTCGCGCCGACGAAACCGGATCTGCGTCTGCGACCGCGTCAAATTGAAACATGACGACAGAAACACTTGCGAATCCTGGCTTTATCGGCCGGGGCCCGGCGCGCCATCTGGCGATCCGCGAAAAATGCCTTATTTGTGCGGTGTGCTGCGGGATATACGATACGGTGTCTTCGTGCGGTGATTTGGAGTTTCGCTGGGTTGCGCTATCACGTTCCGGGTGAACCTCGAGATCGGGCCGTCATGAGGCAGCCATAAGCCGCAGACCGCCTTGTCGTGTCTCGTTTCCGCCCCCGAAAGTCGGCGACCATGAACAACGCATTTGACATCTACACGATCATCTTCCTGGCTCTTGCGGTGTTCATCTTCTTCCGCTTGCGTAGCGTGCTCGGCACCAAGACCGGCCAGGAGCGCGACCCGTTCCAGCCGGGCGACAAGAACCGCGAGGCTCAAAGGGGCCCGGCCGACGTCGTCCCCCTGCCGAACCGCAACGGCCAGCAGCAGCCCGCCCCGCCCCCGGCGGCCGAGCCGGGCCAGCCGGCCGAACCGCGCTGGACCAATGTCGCCGCCGCCGGCTCGCCGGCCGCGCGCGGCCTGGACGCCATTGCCGGGCGCGATCCGTCCTTCGACGCGGTCGGCTTCGTCGGCGGCGCCAAGTCGGCCTATGAGATGATCGTGCTGGCCTTTGCCGGCGGTGACCGCCGCACCCTGCGCGACCTGCTGGCCAAGGACGTTTTCGAAGGTTTCGAGGCCGCCATCAAGGACCGCGAGAGCCGCGGCGAGACGGTCGAGACCCGCTTCGTCGGCATCGAGAAGGCCGACATCACCGACGCGCAGATGCGCGGCGACCAGGCCCAGGTGACGCTTAAATTCGTCTCCCAGCTGGTCACCGCCACGCGCGACCGTGCCGGCAATGTCGTCGACGGCTCGCCCGACCGTGTCACCGACGTGACCGATATCTGGACCTTCGCGCGCAATGTCACCGACCGCGATCCGAACTGGCGTCTGATCGCGACCGAAGCCGGCAGCTGACCCGGCACCGCGCGGGAGGCACCGATGAGAGGTCGCCTGGTCCGCTGCGCCGGCCTTGCGGCCCTGGTGCTGGCGGCGGCAGCGCAGGGCACGCGGGCCCGGGCGGCCAGCGAACTTCTCCTGCTGCTGCGGCCGCCAACCTCGGCCGCGGGCCTTCCCTCCGAACCGCGGCTCGCCGATCCCGCGCCACCCGGCCAGACCGCGGCTTTGCCGCCGGCCGGGCCGGCGACCGTTGTGCCGCCCGAACCCGCAGCCGAGCCGCCGCTGGTGCCGCCGGCGCCCGAGACCCACGCTTCCGGCTTTCCTCTGGTCTTCCCCGATGCCTGGCTCGAGGCGGCGACCTTCGCCGCTGTGCCGGGCTGGGACGAAGACCGCCAGGACCTTGCCTTCAAGCCCTTCCTCGTGTCCTGCCGGCAGATCATGCGGGCGCGCGCCGCGCCGCGCGTCGGCCAGCCGATCTGGTTCGCCCTGCGAGACATCTGCCCGCGCGCGCTGGCGCTGCCGCAGCCGGTCGACCGCGCTGCCGCAAAAGCCTTTTTCGAAACCGAGTTCCGGCCCGCCCGCATCGCCAAGATGAACGAGGCGAGCGGCTTCCTCACCGGCTATTACGAGCCGGAGGTGGAGGCCTCGCGCGAACGGACGGAGACCTATCGCGTCGCCTTCCTGTCCCGTCCCGACGATCTTGCCAACGGCCGCGGGGTGACGTCTGGCGCCTTCGACGCCCGCGGCGGCGCCGGGCGCTGGGTCGAGGGCCGCCTGCTGCCCTATTTCGACCGCGGCGAGATCGAGGAAGGCGCTCTCGACGGCCGCGGGCTGGAGATCGCCTGGGTGCGCGATCCCGTCGACCTCCTGTTCACCCAGATCCAGGGTTCGGCGCGGCTGCGCTTCGCCGACGGTTCGACATTGCGTATCGGCTACGCCGCGCATAACGGTCACCGCTATGTGCCGGTCGGCCGGGTCCTGGTCGAGCGCGGCATTGCGACCCGCGAGCAGATGTCGATGGATTTCATCAGAACCTGGATGGGCCAGAACCCGGATGCGGCACGCGACGTGCGTCGGCAGAACCGCTCCTATGTGTTCTTCCGGGTGAAGAGCGAGCTTTCGCATGAGGACGGGCCGATCGGCGGCCAGGGCGTGCCGATCAGCGACTGGCGCTCTCTCGCCATCGACCGCAATGTCCATGCCTATGGCACGCCGGTCTATATCGACGGCCTCATGCCGACCGGCCCGTCGGAATCGGGCGAGCCGTTCCGCCGCCTGATGATCGCCCAGGATACCGGATCGGCCATTGTCGGGCCGGCGCGCGGCGACCTGTTCCTCGGCACCGGGCCCGAGGCCGGCTCCACCGCCGGGCGCATCCGCCACCGCGCCGACTGGTACGTGCTGCTGCCGGCCGGTCTGTCGCCCGCAGCCGCCAACGTGCCCCTGCCCCAGCCGCGGCCGGCGCGATGACCGGACGCGGCCGCCGCAAGCTGACGCCCGAGGACAGGGCGTTGTGGTCCCATGTCGTGCGCGACGTGACGCCGCTCGATCCGGCGCGCGCGGCGGATCTGGTCGCCACGGAAGAGGCGCCGCCGGAGCCGGAGGCGAAACCTGTGCGCCGGCCGGAAGGCGGCCGCAGCCGCGCCGCCGTTGCCGCCGGCACCGCCGCCGCTCGCGCCGATCGAGAAGCGGCTGCGCCAGCGGCTCTCACGCGGCCGGATGCAGGCTGAGGCGCGGCTCGATCTGCACGGCCTGACCCAGGAGGCGGCCCATCACCGGCTGGTCGGCTTCCTGCGCCGCGCCCAGGCCGACGGCCTCAGGCTGGTCATCGTCATCACCGGCAAGGGCGCGTCGAAACAGGCGGTCGCCTTCGACGATCCGGCCTGGGGCGACGGCGGCCGGCGGGCCGATCCCCATGGCGCTCGCGGCGTGCTGCGCCGGGTCGTGCCGCTCTGGCTGACCATGCCCGAACTGCGTCCGCTGGTGATCGGCTTCGAGGAGGCGGCGCTCGGCCATGGCGGCGCCGGCGCCCTCTATATCCGCATCCGCCGGCCCTGACCGCGCCGCCGTGCCGGGCGACAGGCGAGGCGAACGCCGGATTCCGGACGGCGGCGGGGATTTTTGATCGCCACTGTGGCCGGTCGGCCCTTGACCGGCCCGGCTCTTCGGATGAATCGTCCACTCACCTCATTCGGAGTGCCATGCCATGCGGACCGCCCGCCTCGCCGCCGCCGTCGCCGGATTGACCATCATGCTCGCCGGCCCGGCGCCCGCCTCCGATCTCGGGCGCTACGAGCCCGCGCGCCGGCTCGGCGGTTCGACCTTGTCGACCGAAGCGGTGCCGCCGGGCGCCTGGACCGGCTATGGCATTCCGGGCGGCCTCATCTTCCGCGACCCGCATTTCCAGCGCGTGCTGCCGCCCTGCGATTCCGCGGCCGCCCTCGAGGTGGTCAGCCATCGCTTCGCCGAGAAGGAAAGCCAGTTCTGGAATTCGGCACTGACCATCGTCGGCTACGACCGGATCCGCCGGGTCGCCGACAATCCCTGGGGGCGCAACAACATTCCGCGCGTCTATTGCTCGGCGCGGGCCCAGCTCTCCGACGGCCGGCTGCGCCAGGTCGACTACGCGATCATGGAAGACCAGAGCATCACCGGCTACACGTTCGGCGTCGAATGGTGCGTGCGCGGCCTCGATCGCGGCTGGAGCTTCGCGCCCAACTGCCGGATGGCGCGGCCCTGAAACGGCCGGTCCCGGGAAGGACGGCTGAGGGGCGCTTCCTCCGCCGTCGCGCCGCCTTCGGACGGCATCCGATAAAATACGTTCTTTATTTGTTCTCATCGGCTGTCCTACCCTTGCGGCAGTTCAACGGGAGGTTGGTCATGTCGATTGCAGTGTTCAGGCGCCTCGGCGCCCTGGCCTTCGCGGGTGTGCTGGCCGCTTCGGCGGGCATCGGTACGGCACTCGGCCAGGCCCGGCACGGCGCGACCCCGGGCGAGTTCGATTTCTACGTCCTCGCCCTGTCCTGGTCGCCGTCCTTCTGCGAGGCGCAGGGCGAGCGGTCGAGCCGCTCCATGCAATGCGCCGGCGACCGGCCCTTCAGCTTCGTGGTCCACGGCCTCTGGCCACAATTCACCCGCGGCTTCCCGGAATATTGCCAGGTTCCGGCGCCCGATCTCGACCGGCGCATCGTCAACGGCATGCTCGACATCATGCCGGCGCCGGGTCTCGTGCGCCAGCAATGGGCCAAGCACGGCACCTGCTCGGGCGCCCGCTCGCCGGGCGCCTATTTCGAGACCGTGCGCCAGGCGCGCGCCAAGATCCGCATTCCGCAGGAATTCGAGGCCATTTCCGAGATCCGCACCGTCTCGCCCGACGAGGTCGAGGAAGCCTTCGTGCGCGCCAATCCCGGCCTGCAGCGCGACATGATCAGCGTCCAGTGCGACGCCCACCGCCTGCGCGAGGTGCGCATCTGCATTGGCCGGGACATGAATTTCAGCGCCTGCGAGGAGGCCGAGCGGCGCTCGTGCCGACGCGAGCGGCTGGCCATGCCGCCGGTCCGCCCGGGCCGGAGCTGAGCCGGGCCGGCGCGACCGCTCAGGGCAGCGCGGCGAGGTAGCGCACCGGGCGGCCGGCGACGACCGCCTGGGCCGCGTGCAGGATGGCATTGGTGTCGATGCCGAAATGCCGGTAGAGGTCGCCGATCGTGCCGGTCTGGCCGAAATGTTCGACGCCGAGCGATTTCAGCCGGTGGCCGTGCACCGAGCCGATCCAGGCGAGCGTCGCGGGATGGCCGTCGATGACGGTGACGAAGCCGCATTCCCGCGACAGCGGCGCGATCAGCCGTTCGATATGGCTCATCGCCGTGTGGATGCCGCGCTGGCGCGCCCGCTCGGCGGCGGTCCAGCCGGCATTCAGCCGGTCGGCCGAGGTGATGGCGAGCACGCCGACATCGCGATGGGTTTCGCTGAGCAGGCCGGCGGCGGCGATCGCCTCCGGCGCGACCGTGCCGGTATAGGCGATGACCACCTGGCAGTTGGGCCCGGGCCGGCGCATCCAATAGGCGCCGTTGACGATGTCGCGCGCAAGCTCGGGCGTCATCGCGCGCTGCGGCTGGTCGATGGTGCGCGTCGACAGCCTGAGATAGATCGAGCCGCCGGTCTCGTCGCGCAGCCAGGTGGTCTCGTCGGGATCCTCGCCGCCGTCGCGCTGGATATAGTCGAAGCCGAACCGCATGATGGTCGCGAGCTCGTCGACGAAGGCCGGCTCGAAGGCGGCGATGCCGTCCTGCGCGATGCCGATCAGCGGGGTGGCGATCGACTGGTGCGCGCCGCCCTCCGGCGCCAGCGTCACGCCCGACGGGGTTGCCGCCAGGATGAAGCGGGCATCCTGGTAGCAGGCGTAATTCAGGGCATCGAGGCCGCGCTGGATGAAGGGATCGTAGAGCGTGCCGATCGGCAGAAGCCTCTCGCCGTGGATCGAATGGCTAAGGCCCAGCGCCGAGAGCATGATGAACAGGTTCATCTCGGCGATGCCGAGCTCGATATGCTGGCCCCTGGGCGAGAAGTCCCAGTTGAAGGTCGAAGGGATGCGCTCCTGCCGGAACGTGTCTGCAAGCGACTCGCGCGCGAACAGGCCGCGCCGGTTGACGAAGGCGCCGAGATTGGTCGACACGGTCACGTCCGGCGAGGTGGTGACGATGCGGTCGGCGAAGCGCGTGTCGAGCCGGGCGATCTCGTTGAGGATCAGGCCGAAACCCTGCTGGGTCGACATGGCAGGCTGCGCCGGACAGGCGAGCATCTCGGGGACGGCGATCTTCGGCGCGGTATGGCGCCGGACGCCGCGCGCCGCGAAAGGCACCTCGGCGAGAAAGGCTTCGAGCCTGTCGGCGGCGACCGGCAGGCCTTCGAACCGGTCCCATTCATGGCCTGAACGGATCTTCATCGCCTGGCGCAGGCTGTCCATCTGGGCGGGCGTCATCAGGCCGGCATGATTGTCCTTGTGACCCTGCAGCGGCAGGCCGAAGCCCTTGATCGTATAGGCGATGAAACAGACCGGCCGGTCGTGGTCGATCTGCTCGAAGGCTTCCACGAGCGTCGCAAGATCGTGGCCGCCGAGATTGGTCATCAGCCGCGCGAGGTCCGCGTCCGACCGGCTGTCGATCAGCCGGGTCACCGGCCCCTGGTCGCCGATATCGTCGGTGAGGCGCTTGCGCCAGGCGGCGCCGCCCTGGAAGCAGAGGGCGGAGTAGAGCTGGTTCGGGCAGGTATCGATCCAGTCCCGAAGCCTGGTACCGCCAGGCTCGGCAAAGGCCGCTTCCAGGAGCTTGCCATATTTCAGGATCACCACGTCCCAGCCGAAATTGCGGAACATGGCCTCGAAGCGCTGCCACAGGCCCTCGCGGATCACCGCGTCCAGGCTCTGCCTGTTGTAGTCGACCACCCACCAGGTGTTGCGCAGGCCGTGCTTCCAGCCCTCGATCAGCGCCTCGTAGATGTTGCCTTCGTCCATCTCGGCGTCGCCGATCAGGGCCACCATGCGGCCCTCGGGCTGGTCCTTGGCCCAGCCATGGGCCTTCACATAGTCCTGGACGAGCGAGGAGAACAAAGTCTGGGCGACCCCGAGCCCGACCGAGCCGGTGGAGAAGTCGACATCGTCGCCGTCCTTGGTGCGCGAGGGATAGCTCTGCGCGCCCTTGTAGCCGCGGAAGGTCTCGAGCTTGGCGCGGCTCTGGTTGCCGAGCAGATATTGGATGGCGTGGAAGTTCGGGCTCGCATGCGGCTTGACCGCCACCCGGTCCTCCGGCCGCAGCACGGCGAAGTAGAGCGCGGTCATGATGGTGGCGAGCGAGGCGGAAGAGGCCTGGTGGCCGCCGACCTTCAGCCCGTCGGCGCTGGCGCGCAGGTGATTGGCATTGTGGATCGTCCAGGAGGCGAGCCACAGCACCTTCTGCTCGAGGGCCGACAAGGGGGCGAGACGGCGGTCGGTCATGACGTGTCCTGGGGGCGCGTGTTGCGCGTCGTTGGGCTTGGCGCGCGGCGGCGCGCGGATCGTCCCATCTTGCCAAAGCCTGCGGCGTCATGCCTGCCAAAAATGGCCATGGACCCGGGCTCGATTAGCAGATAGCGCTACGATGACCGTCTTCCGCAGCCGAATTGACCAGACATGCAGCTCGACCATCTCGATCGCCGGATCCTCCAGGAACTGCAGCGCGACGGCCGGATCACCAACCAGGCGCTCGCCGAGCGGGTCGGCCTGTCGGCCACCCCGTGCCTGCGCCGCGTCAGGCTGCTGGAGGCGGCCGGTGTCATCACCGGTTATGTCGCCACCATCGACCAGCAGGCCGTCGACCTGCCGGTGAGCGTGTTCATCTCGATCAAGCTCGAGCGCCAGCGCGAGGAGGAGCTCGATCGGTTCGCCAGCGCCGTCGCCGGTTGGCCGGAAGTGATGGAATGCTATCTGATGACCGGCCAGCGCGACTATCTGATGCGGGTCGTCTGCGCCGACCTGCCGGCCTATGAGAGCTTCCTGAAGGAGAAGCTGACGCGCCTCGACGGCGTCGCCTCGATCGAATCGAGTTTTGCCCTGACCCAGGTCAAGCACACCAACGTCCTGCCGATCGGCTAAGCTCGGCCGCGGCATGCCGCCCGATTCTCGTCCCCTTGCCGCCGCGCTCGGGTGATCTAGCCCTTGTCGAACCTCACAAGCTTCGAAAGAGACGCCATGTTCCGACCCTCCCGCCGCTCCGTCCTGACCCTCGCCGCGGCCGGCGCCGGCGCCGGCCTTCTGGGCCCCAGGGCCTTCGGTCAGGCCGAGCGCGAGACCCACGGCATCTCCTCTTTCGGCGATCTGAAATACGGGCCCGACTTCAAGCATTTCGACTTCGTCAATCCGGGCGCGCCGAAAGGCGGCACCTTCATTCACAGCCCGTCGAGCTGGGGCTTCAACCAGAACCCCAACACCTTCAACACGATGAACACCTTCGTGCTGCGCGGCGACGCGCCGCCGCAGCTCGACGGCATCTATGCGAGCCTGATGGCCGGCGGCGGCGACGAGCCGGATTCGCTCTACGGCCTCGCCGCCGAGCGCGTGCGCATCTCGGCGGACGGCCTGACCTACCGCTTCCGCCTCCGCGACATCGCGAGGTTCCACGACGGCAGCCCGATCACCGCAGCCGACGTCGCCTGGAGCCTGACGACGCTGAAGGAGAAGGGCCACCCGATCCTGCGCGTGCTGCTGCGCGACGTCGCCGGCGCCGAGGCCGAGGAGGAGCGCCTGGTGAAGGTGACCTTCGCCGAGGGCCGCGCCCGCGACCTGCCGCTGACGGTCGCCGGCATGCCGATCCTGTCGAAGGCCTATTACGCGACGCGCGATTTCGAAGCCTCCACCATGGAGCTGCCGCTCGGTTCGTCAGCCTACAAGGTCGGCCGGTTCGAGCCCGGGCGCTTCATCGAATATGAGCGGGTCAAGGACTGGTGGGGCGAAAGGCTTCCCGTCTCGGTCGGGCAGAACAATTTCGATATCGTCAGGCTCGAATTCTTCCGCGACCGCGACGTCGCCTTCGAGGCCTTCAAGAGTCGGGCCTATACGTTCCGCGAGGAATTCACCGCGCGCGTCTGGGCGACACAATACGATTTTCCCGCCGTGCGCGACGGCCGGGTCGTCCGCAAGGAACTGCCCGACGAGACGCCGTCGGGCGCTCAGGGCTGGTTCATCAATACGCGGCGGCCGAAATTCGCCGACCGGCGCGTGCGCGAGGCGCTGGGGCTCGCCTTCGATTTCGAATGGACCAACAAGAACGTCATGTTCGACGCCTACAAGCGCACCCATTCGTTCTTCCAGAACTCGCCCCTGATGGCGTCCGGTCCGCCCTCGCCCGAGGAGCTCGCCCTGCTCGAGCCGTTCCGCGGCAAGGTCGCCGATGAGGTGTTCGGCACGCCCTATTCGCCCCCCGCTTCCGACGGTTCGGGCCAGGACCGCAACCTGCTTCGCCGCGCCACCGCGCTGCTGCGCGAGGCCGGCTGCACCCTGCGCGACAACAAGCTGCTCGATCCGCAGGGCCAGCCGCTGACCGTCGAGTTCCTCGATTTCGAGAATTCGCTGGAGCGGCACACCCAGCCTTTCGTCGCCAATCTCAGGCGGCTCGGCATCGAGGCCGGCATCCGCCGGGTCGATTCGGCGCAATACCAGTCGCGCCTGAAGGATTATGATTTCGACATGACGGTGCGCCGCTATTCGCTCTCGCTGACGCCGGGCGAGGGCATGCGCTCGTTCTTCGGTTCGGCGAGCGGCCGTGAGCCGGGCTCGAACAACCTGGCCGGCATCGCCGACCCCGTGCTCGACGCGCTGATCGAGAAGGCTCTGGTCGCCAGTTCGCGGGCCGAGCTCACCGTGATCTGCAAGGCGATCGACCGTGTGCTGCGCGCCGGCCGCTACTGGGTGCCCAACTGGTACAAGGGCAGCCATACCATCGCCTTCTGGGACCTTTTCGGCTTTCCCGAAACCAAGCCGCGCTACAGCCGCGGCGCGCCGGCCACCTGGTGGTACGACCAGGCGAAAGCCGCCAAGCTCGGTTAGTTTTTCGCGCCGGGACGGCCGCATGAAGGATCGCGAACCTCGTTGCAGGGCGCAGGGGCGCTGATCCAAAAGGAATCGCCGCCGGCAGGGCCGGCGGCGACATGGTCATGGCCCGTCAGTGCGTCGGCGTCGCGCCGTGCACCCAGTTGCCGATGATCACCCAGCGGCCGTTGCGGATCTGGGAGAGCCGCGCCGAATTGTTGCAGAGCCGGTTCTGCGCGGTGATGCGGCAGCCCTGGCTGTCGAACATGTCGGTGCCGTAGGGCTGCTCGACCGCGCGCAGGAAGCTCTCGACGGTGAGGCTCTGGCCGGCCTTCATGGCGGCTTCGTAGAAGAGGTTGCCGATCTGCCAGCCATAGGCGGAGAACACGGTCGGATCCTCGCCGAAGCGCGCCTTGTAGCGCTGGGCCCATTCGCGGATCTGCGGGCTCGGGTCGTCGGGATAGGGATGGGCCGTGGTCATCATGGCGTAGAAGCCCTCGGCCACCGGTCCGCCGAGCTGCGGAATGAGGTGGGTATAGGCCGCGCTGGTGCCGACGAACACGGCTTCGAGCCCGACCTTCTTGGCTTCCGCCAGCACGCCCACGGTCTCGCGGATGATCGTGCCCATGACGACGAGGTCGCAGTTGGCGGCCTTGAGGCGGGCCACCTGCGAGGAGAACTCGGTGGCGCCGCGCTTGAACGAGGCGCGCTCGACATAGGTCTGGTTCAGCGTCTGCAGCGCGGCCTCGCCGCCGCGCACCACTTCAAGCCCGAACTCGTCGTCCTGGTAGACGACGCAGGCGCGTTTCAGGCCGCGCTCCCGGACGATGCCCGGCAGCATGGTGTGCAGCTGGTCGTAATAGGCGGTGGCGAAGGCCATCTTCAGCGGCTGCGGCGGCAGGTACATCTCCCGCGCCGCCGTCACCGGCATGAAGTTCGGCACGTTGCGCTCGAACTGCACCGGCATGGCCGCCATGTTCTGGGCCGTGCCGATATGGCCGACCATCATGAAGATGCGGTCGCTGTTGACCAGCTTCTGGGCGGCGAGCAGCGCCTTGCGCGGATCATAGGCGCTGTCCTCGACGATCAGGTTGATGCGCCGGCCGTGAATGCCGCCGCGCGCGTTGAGCTCGTCGAAATACATCTGCAGGCCGTTGCGGGTCTGCTTGCCATAGGCGGCAAGGGGCCCGGACAGGTCCTGGATCGTGCCGAGCGTGATCTGGTTGGCGCTCACCCCTTGCGTGGGCCCCGGCGCCTGGGCTGTGGCGCCTCCGGCGGCGAGGCAGGCCGCCAGGGCGAGGCCCGCGGGAAGTCGTATCGTCATGGTGTCCTCCATCTGGATCGCCCGCGGTTCGTCCGCGGTGCAGTTCTGAAAATGTCGGGCCTGGATGCGGATGGTCCGGGAAAGGCTAGTCGAATTCCGTCATCTGTCCTAGGGGCAGGGGCCGCCCGCGGCACTAAAGCCCCATCTGACGGCCGGCGAGGTCCTTCATGATCTCCTCGGTGCCGCCGCCGATCGCATTGACCTTCACCTCGCGATAGATCCGCTCGACCTTGGCGCCACGCATGAAGCCGGCGCCGCCGAAGATCTGCACGGCCTCCGAAGCGCAGAAGGCCATGGTCTGGGTCGCCTGGTTCTTCAGGAGGCAGATGTCGGCGACCGGGTTCTCGCCCTGCTCCAGCCGCCAGGTCAGCAGTTCGAGCCAGGCCTGGCTTGCCGATACGCGCTGGGCCATGTCGACCAGCTTGTGGCGGATCACCTGATGCTGCGTCAAAGGCTTGCCGAAGGTCTGCCGCTCGCGGGCATAGGCCGTCGCCTCGTCGAGACACACCGCGGCGAAGGCGATGCAGCCGGCGGCCAGCGTCAGGCGCTCGTGGTTGAAATTGCGCATGACGATCTTGAAGCCCTGGCCCTCCTCGCCGATCAGGTTCTCGGCGGGCACGCGCACATTGTCGAAATAGAGCGTCGCGGTATCGGAGGCCCACCAGCCCATCTTCTTCAGCGGCGTGCGCGCGAAGCCGGGCCGGTCGCGCTCGATCAGGAGGAGGCTGACGCCGCCGGCGCCCTCGCCACCGGTGCGCACCGCGACGGTGTAGTAGTCGGCGCGCATGCCCGAGGTGATGAAGGTCTTCTCGCCGTTGACCACATAGTCCGCGCCGTCGCGGCGCGCCGTGGTCTTCAGGTTGGCGACGTCGGAGCCGCCGCTCGGCTCGGTGATCGCCAGCGCCGAGATCTTGTCGCCCGAGAGGATCTCCGGCAGCACCCGTGCCTTGACCTCCGGCCGGGCGGCGAGCGCGATCGGCGGGGTGCCGATCGAATGGCTCATGAGGCTGGCGCTGACGCCGCCGGAGCCGGCGCGCGCCAGCTCCTGCACCGCCACCAGCCACATGAAGCGGTCGGCGGCGCCCCCGCCATATTCTTCGGGGAAGCCGAGACCGATGAGCCCGATGGCCGCCGCCTGGGCGTAGAGCCCGCGCGGAAACTCCTCCGCTTCGTCCCAGGCCGTGGCGTAGGGCGCGATCTCCTCGGCGACGAAGCGCCTGACGACGTCGCGAAACGCTTCGTGCTCGGCTGTGTAGAAGGGGCTCGCCACGCTTTTCATCCTTCCATGTCGCGTCCGGCCGGCGCCGGCGGGACCGCCGGCGCCTGCATCCCGCGTTCAGTGGGCCGGGGCCTCGCCGTGCACCCAGTCGCGCGCCACAACCCAGCGGCCGTCGCGGATCTGCGACAGGCGCGCGGCATTGTTGCAGAGGCGGTTCTGCGGCGTGATCGCGCAGCCCTGGCTGCCGAACATGTCGGTGCCGTAGCGGGTCGTCTCGATCGCCTGGTTGAAGCTCTGCGGCGTCAGGTTCGGCCCCGCCTTCATGGCCGCTTCGGTGAAGAGGTGGCTGACCTGCCAGCCGAAGGCGGAGAACACGGTCGGATCTTCGCCAAAACGCGCCTTGTAGCGCTGCGCCCAGTCACGGATCTCGGCGCTCGGATCGTCGGGATAGGGGTGGGCGGTGGTCATCACCGCATAGAAGCCTTCGGTGACGCGGCCGCCGAGCTGCGGGATGAGATGGGTATAGGCGGCCGCCGTGCCGACGAAGACGGCGTCGAGCCCGACCTTCTTGGCTTCCGCCAGCACGCCCACGGTCTCGCGGATGATCGTGCCCATGACCACGAGGTCGCAGTTGGCGGCCTTGAGACGGGCGACCTGTGAGGAGAATTCGGTGGCACCGCGCTTGAACGAGGTGCGCTCGACATAGGTCTGATTCAGCGTCTGCAGCGCGGCCTCTCCGCCGCGCAGCACTTCAAGGCCGAACTCGTCGTCCTGGTAGACGACGCAGGCGCGCTTCAGGCTGCGCTCGCGAACGAGCTCGGGCAGCATGGTGCGCACCTGGTCGTAATAGGCCGTGACATAGGCCATCTTCAGCGGCTGGGCGGGCAGGTACATCTCGCGCGCCGCGGTGAGCGGCATGAAGTTCGCCACATTGCGCTCGAACTGCACAGGCATGGCCGCCATGTTCTGGGCCGTGCCGATATGGCCGATCATCATGAAGATGCGGTCGCTGTTGACCAGCTTCTGGGCGGCGAGCAGCGCCTTGCGCGGATCGTAGGCGCTGTCCTCGACGAGCAGGCTGACGCGCCGGCCGTGAATGCCGCCGCGCGCATTGAGCTCGTCGAAATACATCTGCATGCCGTTGCGGGCCTGCTTGCCGTAGGCGGCGACCGGGCCGGACAGATCCTGGATCGTGCCGAGCGTGATCTGGCTGGCGCTCACTCCTTGCGTCTGCTGGGCGAGCGCCGGGCCGGCGACGAGGCCGAGCGCGAGCGCCAGGGCCGTCCGAACGTGCTGTCTCATCGATGCGTCTCCTCGTGAAGGCCCGCGGCTGGTCCCGCGGCTTTTCTCGTGCCGGCAGCCTCTGTCGGGCCCTTGCCGGCCGGCTGCCTCCGCTTCAGGCAGCGGCGCTGCGGTACATGCTCTCGATCAGCTCGGCATATTTCTTCTGCACCAGGCCGCGCTTCAGCTTCATCGTCGGGGTCAGCTCCTCGTCCTCGGCGGTGAGCTGCTGGTCGATCAGGCGGAAGGTCTTGACCTGCTCGACGCGGGCGACCTTGGCGTTGACCCGTTCGACCTCGGCGCCGATCAGCTCGATCACCGCGGGCGCGCGGCACAGGCTCGCATAGTTGGAAAAGGGGATGTCGCGGTCCTGCGCGAACTTCTCGACATTCTCCTGGTCGATCATGACGAGGGCCGTGAGATAGGGCCGGCGGTCGCCGATGACGACGGCGTCGGTGATATAGGGCGAGAATTTCAGCTCGTTCTCGAGCTCGCTCGGCGTGATGTTCTTGCCGCCGGCGGTGATGATGATGTCCTTCATCCGGTCGGTGATCTTGAAGAAGCCCTCGTTGTCGACGAGGCCGACATCGCCGGTGTGGAGCCAGCCGCCGCGGATCGCCTCGCTGGTTTTCTCGGGCTGGTTCAGATAGCCGGCTATGATCGTCGGCCCCCGGATGAGAATCTCGCTGTCCGGAGAAATCTTCATGTCCACCGTACTGACCGGCCGCCCGATCATGCCCGGCCTGATCTGGTCGACCGGCACGATGGTGCCGACCCCGGTCGTCTCCGTCATGCCCCAGAGCTCGAGCAGCGGTACGCCGAGCGCGAAATACCAGCGGATCAGATCGGGCGAGATCGGTGCGGCGCCTGTCGCCATGAACCGGCATTGGTGGATGCCGATCATCTTGCGGACATTGTTGAGCGCGAGCCACCGGCCGGCGAGCACCTTCAGGCGCAGCCCGAGCGGCACGGGCTTGCCGTCGATATGAAGATCGGCGGCCTTGGTGCCCTGCGCGATCGCCCAGCCATAGACGAGGCGCTGCAGCGGCGTCGCCTCCTTCAGGCGGATCGTCACGCCCGAATAGAACTTCTCCCAGATCCGCGGCACCGCGAAAAAGATGGTCGGTTGGATCTCGCGCACATTCTCCGGCACGGTCTCGGGGTTCTCGACGAAGTTCAGCGTGGCGCCGGAATAGAGCGCGATGAACTGGCCGCCGACCCGCTCGGCGACGTGGCAGAGCGGCAGGAAGGCCATGCGCTGGTCGTCCTCGTTCTGCTTCAGCGTCTCGGTCGTGATCACCGAGATGGCCGCGATGATGTTGCTGTGGGTGATCATCGCGCCCTTCGGCTTGCCCGTCGTCCCGGATGTGTAGACGAGGATGGCGAGATCCGCCGGCCTGCGCGATCCGAGCCGCTCCTCCCAGAGGCCGGGTTTCGCGCGCTCCTCGTCGCGGCCGAGCGCGCGCAGCTCATCGAGGCTCATCACCTGCGGGTCGGAATAGCGCGACAGGCCCTCGGTATCGAAGACGATGATCCTGTCGAGCTGCGGCGTGCGGGCCCGGATCTCCAGGATCTTGTCGAGCTGTTCCTCGTCCTCGACGAAGACGAAGCGGCTGTGCGAGTCGTTGATCAGATATTCGCACTGCTCGGGTGCGTCGGTGGGATAGATGCCGTTCGACACGCCGCCGGCGCAGAGGATCGCGTAGTCGGCGAAGGTCCATTCGCGCCGCGTATTGGAGAGGATCGATGCGACGTCGCCGGGCTGAAGCCCGAGGGCCGCAAGGCCGAGCGCGATCTCGCGGGCGATCCTGCCCATGTCGGCCCAGGTGGTGGACTGCCAGAGGCCATAATGTTTCTGCCTGAGCGCGGTCTTGTCGCCACGCATGGCAACCGCTGCGGTGAAGACTTCGGCGACGGTCCTGCCCGCGGGCGTTTTCGGCGGGCGGATCGCCTGGGATGGCCAGATCTCGAACATGCCGGGCGGCCTCCTCTTCAGCGCCACATCTTCTTTTTCTTCCAGCGCCGCTCGCCGCGCACGCCGGCCTGCTTCATGCCGAGGTAGAATTCCTTCACGTCGTCCTTTTCGCGCAGGCGCGCCGTGGTGTCTTCCATGACGATCCGGCCCTGTTCGAGGATGTAGCCGAAATCGGCGGTTTCCAGCGCCATGGCGGCATTCTGCTCGACCAGCAGCATGGTGACCCCGCGCTCGCGGTTGACCCTTTTGACGATCGAGAAGATCTCCTGGGTCAGCTTCGGCGACAGGCCGAGCGAGGGCTCGTCGAGCAGCAGGAGATCGGGCCGCGACATCAGCGCCCGGGAAATGGCGAGCATCTGCTGCTGGCCGCCGGAGAGGAGGCCAGCCTCCTGGCTCGCGCGCTCCTTCAGGATCGGGAAATAGCCCTCCACCAGTTCGAGGTCGCGCGCCACCTCGTCGCGGTCGGCGCGCGTATAGGCGCCCATCAGCAGGTTGTTGCGCACCGAGAGCAGCGGAAACACCTCGCGCCCTTCGGGCGAATGGCTGAGGCCCAGGCGGACGATCTCGGCCGGGTCGCGGCGGTCGATCGCCTGGCCCTTGAAGGTGATCGCGCCCTTCTGCGGATCGAGAATGCCCGAGATCGTCTTCAGGATGGTGGTCTTGCCGGCGCCATTGGCGCCGAGCACGGTGACGATCGCGCCTTTCGGCACCGACAGGGAGACGCCGCGGATGGCCTTCACCGCGCCATAGGCGGCCTCGACATTGGCGAGCGTCAGGATCGGTTCGCTGGTCGACACGGGGCTGGTCATGCCGGCACCGCCTCGGGCTCGGTCCGGCCGAGATAGGCCTCGACGACGGCCGGGTGGCTCTGCACCGCGTCGGGGGTGCCGAGCGCGAGGACCCGGCCCTGGTTGATCGCCAGCACCCGGTCCGACACCCGCGAGACCAGCGTCATGTCGTGCTCCACCATGATGACGGTGATGCCGAGGTCCTTGGTGATGTCCTCGATCCAGAAGGCCATGTCCTCGGTCTCCTCGACATTGAGGCCGGAGGAAGGTTCGTCGAGCAGCAGCAGCTTCGGCCGGATCGCCAGCGCCCGGCCGAGCTCGACCACCTTGCGCGCGCCATAGGGCAGGCCCGCCACCATGCTGTCGCGGTGCACGGCGAGGTCGAGGAACTCGATGATCTCCTCGACATGCTCGCGCAGGCGCACCTCCGCGCGCTTCACCGAAGGCAGGAACAGCGCCTCGGCGAGCGGGTGGGTGGTCCGGTGCACATGGGCGCCGATCAAGAGGTTCTGCAGGACGGTCGCCTGCTCGAACAGCTCGATGTTCTGGAAGGTGCGGGCAATGCCGAGCCCGGCGATCTTGTGCGGCGCGACGCCGGTGATGTCGCGGCCTTCGAAGCTGATCGTGCCGGCGCTCGGATCGTAGATCCGGCTGATGATGTTGAAGACGGTGGTCTTGCCGGCGCCGTTCGGGCCGATGATCGTGAAGACCTCGCCCTTGTCGACGCTGAAGCCGACATTGTCGACGGCTTTCAGGCCGCCGAACTGGACCGACAGGCCTTTCGCTTCGAACAGGGGCTCCGTCATTTCAGCCGGTCCGATTTCTGGAAGGCCTTCTGCCGGCGGAACATGCCCTGCCGGTAGAACGGGAACAGGTCGAAATAGGCCCTGAACTTGAGCCAGGCGCCGTAGATGCCGAGCGGTTCGAACAGCACCATGAGGATCAGCACCAGGCCGAAGACGGTCGGCTGCAGGCCGGTGGCTTCGGCGAGCGCGG
The DNA here is from genome assembly GCA_000751295.2 of bacterium YEK0313. Taxonomy (NCBI): domain Bacteria; species bacterium YEK0313. The sequence continues at coordinate 1,920,704 of CCMO02000001.1, read as the reverse complement.
TCGGCAGGAACGGTTTCGAGGCGTTGATCGCCTGCGGCAGCGCGATCAGGAAGATGGCGCCGAACACCGCGCCGTGGATCGAGCCGAGGCCGCCGATCACCACCATCATCAGGAGCTCGATCGACTGGATGACGGTGAACTGGTCGGGCGACAGGAAGCGGATATTGTGGGCGTAGAGCGCGCCGCCGACGCCGGCAAAGGCCGCGCTGATGGCAAAGGACAGCGTCTTGTAGGTGGCAAGATGCACGCCCATGCTCTGCGCCGAGATCTCCGAGTCGCGGATGGCGACGAAGGCGCGGCCCGTCGGCGAGCGCAGCAGGTTGATCAGGACGAGCGCGCCGCCGACCGCGAAGGCGAGAGCGAGGTAGTAGAACGGCACGCCGTCGGCGAAGCGCAGGCCGAAGAGCTGGATCGGCGGCACCATCAGGCCGGCATTGCCGCCGGTGATGGGCTCGGCGCGGGCGATGATCTCCTCGACGATGGTGCCGAAGGCGAGTGTCGCGATGCCGAGATAGAGGCCGCGCACGCGCAGCGCCGGCAGGCCGATGATGACGCCGACGGCGGCGGCGAGCAGGCCGGCGACCGCCGTTGACAGGAAGAACGGCCAGCCGGCAATGGCGAGCACCGCTTCCGCATAGGCGCCGACCGCCATGAAGGCTGCATGGCCGAGCGACATCTGGCCGGTGAAGCCGGCAAGCAGCATCAGCCCATAGGCGATCAGCACATAGATGAACACCTGGCTCACCTGGCTGAGGAAATAGGGCGAGGCGGCGAGCGGCAGGGCGAGCAGGGCGACGACGAGCAGCCCGTACCAGAACAGCTGGCCGCCATGCTGGATCAGGTTGATGTCCTGCTCGTAGCGGGTCTTGAAGATGAAGCGCATGGCGTCACACCTTCTTGCGGGCGGTTTCGCCGAACAGGCCGGTGGGCTTGAACACCAGCATGGCGAGCACGACGACGAAGGCGGCGACGTCCTTGAAGCCTTCCATGAGGTAGAAGCCGGCAAAGGACTCGACGACGCCGATGATCAGGCCGCCGACGATCGCGCCGGGCAGGCTGGTGAAGCCGCCGATGACCGCCGCCGGGAACGCCTTGATGCCGATGAGGCCCATATTGGCGTGGATGAAGGTGAGCGGCGCGAGCAGGATGCCGGCGATCGCCGCGACACCGGCGCTGATCGCCCAGATCAGGCTGGACAGCCGCTTCACCGGAATGCCCATGTAGTAGGCGGCGAGCTGGTTCTGCGACATGGCCTGCATGGCGACGCCGACCTTGGTGTAGCGGAACACCGCGGCGAGCAGGGCGCAGAGCGCGAACGTGGTCACGATGATGACGATGTGCTCGGCGCTGATCACCAGGCCGCCGAGCCGATAGGTCTCGCCGCGGAACGGCACCGGCAGGCTGTGGGTGTCGGTGCCGACCACCGGGAGCATGGTGACGAGCCCGCGGCCCATATAGCTGAGGCCGATGGTCACCATGACCACGGCGAAGGCCGGGTGGCCGAGGACCGGCCTCAGGACGACGCGCTCGAGGCAGTAGCCGACCACGGCCGTGGCGGCCATGGCGAACAGGATGACCAGCCAGTAGGGCAGGCCGAGCGTGGTTGCGGCGAACAGGCCGGCGAAGGCGCCGATCATCATCAGCTCGCCCTGGGCGAAGTTGACGGTCTCGGTCGCCTTGTAGATCAGCACGAAGCCGAGCGCGATCAGGCCGTAGATGCACCCTTGCGCCAGGCCGCTGATCAGCAGCTGAACGATCTGCAAGCTTGTGGTCCCCCTCGGGCTGTCGGCGTTCCCATCTCGGATCTTTTTTTGATCGTTCCGTCTGCCCGGTGCCGGTTGATCCGGCTTTCGGGCGGCGGGCTTATTGCAGCTTCAAGAGCCTGCGTGCTTCGGCGGGGCTCGCAACCTCGCGCCCCGCTTCTCGTACATAGGCCGCCAATTGTTCGATCAAGGCGCCGTTCGACGCAACCTTCGCGCCGTCGGGCAGGTAGAACGTGTCTTCGAGGCCGGACCGCAGGTGCCCGCCCTGTTCGGCGCAGGCCCGGTGCAGCGGCCAGATGCCGGCGCGGCCGATGGCGGTGACCTGCCAGTTGGCGTCCGCCGCCTTGAGCCGCCGGAGGATCGGCAGAAGATCGGGATCGGCGGGCATGCCGGAGTCCACGCCCATGACGAAATTGTACTGGAGCGGCCCCTTCACCATGCCGACCTGCGAATACATGGCGACGCAGCGCGCGATGCCGACGTCGAAACACTCGAATTCCGGCAGCGTGCCGGCCGCGGCCATCACGTCGAGATAGGCCTTGATCTTTTCGACCGGGTTGTCGAACAGCATGGGCTTCCAGGCCCAGGTGCCGTCCGCCTTCACCTTGAGATAGTTGAGCGAGCCGGCATTGCAGGCGGCCATTTCCGGCCGCGTCTCGGCGATGCAGGCGAGTGCGCCCGAAAAGTCCGGGCCGACCACGCCCGACGTGTGGTTGATGACGACACCAGGACAGGCCGCGCGGATCGCCGCCTGCACCTCGGCCGAGAGCGCCGGATCCCAGGACGGCAGATGGCCCTTGCCCTCGCCCTGCTGGCGCAGGTGGATGTGCATGACCGAGGCGCCCGCCTCGAAGGCGCGGCGGGCCTCGGCAGCCATCTCGGCCGGCGTCACCGGCACGGCATGCTGTTTCGGGTCGGTCAGCACGCCGTTCAGCGCGCAGGTGATGATCGCCTTGTCGCTCATGACGTCTTCTTGCTCGATGCCCCGGTTGCCATGCGCCAGCCTCGCGATGGTTTCAGCCGTGCCGGGGCCTGTCTTGTGTTAAGCGGCTAGTCGCGGCGCCGCCGGGCGAAGTGTCGCAGCGCCCGGGGCGTCAGCGTCCGGTCCAGTTCGGCTTGCGCTTTTCGACGAAGGCGGCGACGCCCTCGCGGGCATCCTCGGTCGCCGCGGTCAGGGCGATCTGCGCCTCGGTGTAGGCGATCGCCTCGTCGAACGACATGGCGGCGATGGCGCGCATGGCATATTTGCCGCGCCGGATGGCGGTCGGCGACTTGTCGGCGAGGCGGCCGATCAGCCATTGGACCTTGGCATCGAGCTCAGCCGCCGGCACGACGTGGTTGACGAGCCCGGCCGCCTTCGCCTCGGCTGCGTCGAAGGGTTCGCCGGTGAGGCACCATTCGTTGACGATACGCCGGGGCACGGTCACCTGCAGGAGGCTCAGCACCTGCATCGGGAAGACGCCGACCTTCACCTCCGGCAGGCCGAACACGACGGTGTCGGCGGCGACCGCCATGTCGGTCATGCACAGAAGGCCCATGCCGCCGGCCATGCAGACGCCGTTGACGCGCGCGATCGACGGCTTGGTGGCGTTCTGGGCGAGCCGCAGCAGGTCGGCATAGTCGCTGTTGGGCTTGGCAAGGTCGCGGAAGGCCGCCTGGCCGCCGGTGAGGTCGGCGCCGGCGCAGAAGGCCTTGTCGCCGCCGCCGGTCAGCACGATGGCGCGCACCGTGTCGTCGGCATGGGCTTCGCCATAGCCTCGGGCGATGCCGGCGATCACCTCTGCATTGAGGGCGTTGCGCCGGTCGGGCCGGTTGATGGTGATCCAGAGCGCCGCGCCGCGCTTGTCGATGAGAACCGTGTCGGACATCGGCAAACCTCCTCGATGACAGGTGTCCCGCCGCCGGTCTAGGCGGCGGGCTCGATCCGCGCGATCAGCCGGTGGGCGGTGACCTGCTCGCCGGGCGCGACCACGATCTCGGCCAGCCGGCCTGCGGCCGGGGCGGCATGGACATGTTCCATCTTCATCGCCTCCAGCGTCACGATCGGCTGGCCGGCCACGACCGTGTCGCCGGCTGCCACATGCACCGCGACGATGCGGCCGGTCATGGCGGCGAGCAGGCGGCCGTCGCCGGCCTCGGCCCCCGCGGCGGTGGCCGGGGCGCGGGTGAGGTCGCGGATGATGACGGCATCGGCGCCGGCTTGCAGCGCGAGCGTCGCGCCGTCGCGCGCATAGACGATCCGGCTGATCGTTCCCTCGCGGTCGAGGCCGAGGCCGTTCGGTTCGACGGCGACGATCCGCAGCACGAATTCCTCGCCGCCGAACATCACGTGATGCCGGCCGTCGCGGGCCCTGAAGACGCCCACCTCGGCCGTCCCGCCGTCGACCTCGATCAGCATCGGTACGGGCAGCGGCGGGCCGAGATGGCGCGCCGTGCCGCGATGGGCCGGCGCGGTATCGGTCGCGTAGAGAACGAGCGCGGCGGCCACCGGCAGCGGCAGGCCGGGCTGCGGCCGGCGGGTCAGCTCGCCGGCATGGCGGGCAACGAAGCCGGTCGTCGCCTCGCCCGCGGCGAAGACCGGATGATCGAGCGTCCGCGCGAGGAAGCCCTGGTTGGTCTTCAGGCCCAACACGGCCGCCTGGGCGAGGCCGTGGCTCAGCTTGCGGCGTGCCTCCTCCCGGTTCGCGCCATGGGCGATCACCTTGGCGATCATCGAATCGTAGAAGGGCGGCACCTCGCTGCCGGCGCCGACGGCCGTTTCCACCCGCAGGCTGTCGGGCATGGCCCAATGGGCGATGCGGCCGGACTGCGGCATGAAATCGTCGGCCGGGTCCTCGGCGCAGAGCCTGACCTCGATCGCATGGCCGGCAAAGCGGATCGCCTCCTGGTCGAGCGGCAGCCTTTCGCCGGCGGCGACCCTGAACTGCCATTCGACGAGGTCGAGCCCGGTGATCAGCTCCGTCACCGGATGCTCGACCTGCAGGCGCGTGTTCATTTCCATGAAGTAGAAGGCGCCCGTGCGGTCGAGCAGGAATTCGAGCGTGCCGGCGCCCTCGTAGCCGAGCGCCTTCACGGCCTTGACCGCGGTTTCGCCCATGGCGGCGCGCAGCTCGGGCGACACGGCCGGCGAGGGCGCTTCCTCGACGAGCTTCTGGTGGCGGCGCTGCACCGAGCAGTCGCGCTCGCCGAGATGCACGGCGCCGCCGTGGCGGTCGCCGAACACCTGGATCTCGATATGGCGCGGATCGACGATGGCCCGTTCCAGGATCACGGTCGGATCGCCGAAGGCGTGGCTCGCCTCCGATTTCGCCTGGGCGAGCAGATCGGCGAGGCGCCCGGCTTCGGCGACGAGCCGCATGCCGCGGCCGCCGCCGCCGGCCACCGCCTTGATCATGACGGGATAGCCGATCCGTTCGGCCTCCGCCGCGAGGCGCTCGGGGCTCTGGTCCTCGCCCTGGTAGCCGGGCACGACGGGCACGCCGGCCTCCGCCATGATCGCCTTGGCCCCGGCCTTGTTGCCCATGGCCTCGATCGCCTCCGGCGAGGGGCCGATGAAGACGAGGCCGGCCTCGCGGCAGGCCGCGGCGAAGGCGGCATTCTCGGCAAGGAAGCCGTAGCCGGGATGCACGGCATCGGCCCCGGCCTCCCGCGCGGCGGCGATGATGCGGTCGATGGCAAGATAGGACTGGCTCGGCAGCGCCTCGCCGATATGCACGGCGCGGTCGGCCATCTCGACATGCCGGGCGCCGGCATCGGCGGAGGAATAGACCGCCACCACGCCGTAACCGGCGCGGCGCGCGGTGCGCATGATGCGCAGCGCGATTTCGCCCCGGTTGGCGACCAGCACGGTGCGGAACGGCGTCGGTCCGGTGACCGTTCGGGCTGTTGCCATGGCTGCCTCGTTTCTGATGACCGTTCTCATGGCCGCGCCACCGAGAACTGCATCGGCACCGGCCGGCGTTCCTCGGCCTCGCGGCAGATGGCGAGCGTTTCCGCCAGCACGGCGCGGGTATCGCGCGGGTCGATGACGCCGTCGTCGAGCAGCTTGGCGCTGGTGGTGAAGACGTCCATCTGCCGCTCGAACAGATTGACGATGTCGCTCTTCAGCTTGCCGAGTTGGGCCTCGTCCACCGGCCTGCCGCGCCGCGCGGCCGCGGCCTTGGTGACGATCGCCATGGTTTCGGCCGCCTGCTCGCCGCCCATCACGGCGGTGCGGGCATTGGGCCAGGAGAAGCAGAAGCGCGGATGGAAGCCGCGGCCGCACATGCCGTAATTGCCGGCGCCGTAGGAGGCGCCGCAATAGAGCGTGATCTGCGGCACGGTCGCGCTGGTCACCGCCTGGATCATCTTGGAGCCGTGCTTGATCATGCCGGCCTCCTCGTAGGCGCGGCCGACCATGTAGCCGGTCGTGTTGTTGAGATAGAGGATGGGCGTCCGCGACTGGCAGCAGGCCTGGATGAAATGGGTCGCCTTGTTGGCGCCGGCCGGATCGATCGGGGCGTTGTTGGTGATGATGCCGACCGAAAAGCCCTCGATCGCCGCGTGGCCGCAGACGGTGCCGGGGCCGTAATTCTCGCCGAAGGCGACGAAGTCCGAATCGTCGACGATGCGGGCGATCACCTCGCGCATGTCGACCGGGCGCTTGCCGTCCATCGGCATGATGCCGATCAACTCCTCGGCGTCATAGCGCGGCGGCAGGAAAGGCCGGCGCGCCGCCGGCCGCGCATCCTTGTTCCAGTCGAGGCCGGCCATGATGTCGCGCGCGAGGCGCAGCGCGTCGCGGTCATCCTCGGCGAGATAGTCGCCGAGGCCGGAAATGGCGGTGTGCATCTCCGCCCCGCCGAGCTCCTCCTCGCTCGCGATTTCGCCGGTTGCCGCCTTGAGCAGCGGCGGCCCCGCGAGGAAGGCGCGGGTGCGGCCGCGCACCATGACGATGTAGTCGGAAAGGCCGGTCTGATAGGCGCCGCCGGCGGTCGAGGAACCATGGGTGACGGTGACGACCGGCAGGCCCGCCGCCGACAGTCGGGCGAGGTTACGGAAGATGTTGCCGCCGCGGACAAAGTCCTCGACCCGGTAGCGCATCAGGTTGGCGCCGGCGCTTTCGACCAGCTGCAGGTAGGGCAGGCGGTTCTCCAGCGCCAGCTCCTGCACGCGCAGCTGCTTGTCGAGGCCCATCGGCTGCAGCGCGCCGGCATCGATGCCGGAATCGCTGGCGCTGATCATGCAGCGCACGCCGGCAACGAAGCCGATGCCGGCGATGACGCCGCCGCCCGGCACGCTCTTGTCGGGATCGGGCACGTCCATCATGTAGCCGGCAAGCGTCGCGAGCTCGAGGAACGGCGCGCCCGGATCGAGCAGCAGGGCGATCCGCTCGCGCGGCAGCAGCTGGCCGCGCTCGTGAAAGCGGGTCCGGGCCGCCGCCGAGGCTGTGCGGGTGCGCTCCTCGACGAGCCGGACCTTGTCGATCAGGGCCAGCATGCCGTCGCGATTGGCGCGAAAGCTTTCCGCGCCCGGCGACAGCATGGTTTCGATGACGGCCATAGGCGCGGCCCCCTTGGACGAAAAGAGTTGCAGGAAGAAGCGAAGGGCTCGGTGCCAAGACTGGCGAGCGGCGGCCTCGCCCGTCTTGTGTCGAGTGGCTGTCCGGCCGGGTCTGGCGCGGCGCGGTGGCGCGGCCGCGCGCTAAGCCTTCGGGATCGGCAGCCCTTCGGGCAGCCCGGCCTTGGCTGCGGCTTCGGCCTGCGCCGTCATGGCGCGGACGAAGGCGGGCCGGGTCTTGAGCCTTGCCCAGTAGTCGCGGGTCTCCGGCACGAACTGGTCGGCAAGGCCGAGGATCTCGGCGAGCAGCAAAGCGTAGCCGACCGAGATGTCGGCGCCGGTGAACCGGCCAGCGGCGAGCGTCTCCTGCCCGGCGACGACCCGGTCGACGGCGCGCAGCCGGCCGAGAAACCAGCGCGCATAATCCTCCGCCACCTGGGCGCTGCGCCGTTCCGGCGGCTCCAGGCGCGAATAGCGCAGCACCAGCGTCTGCGGGAAGGTCAGCGTCGCCTCGCCGAAATGCAGCCAGTTGAGATAGGCGCCGTAATCGGCCTCGTCCGGCCCGACCACGAGCGGGGTCGGCCCGTGCCTGACGCCGAGATAGTGGCAGATCGCGGCCGACTCGGTCATCCGCGTCTCGCCGTCGACCATGAAGGGAATGGTGCCGAGCGGGTTGAGCTTCAGATAGTCCTTGGCGAAGACCCGCGGCGGGAAGGGCAGCATCTTCAACGCATAGGGAAGCCCCATCTCCTCCAGCATCCACAAGGGGCGGAACGACCGCGCGCTGGCGCAATGGTAGAGCTGGATCATGGTCGGCCGGTCCGTCAGGTCTTGCTGGTTCCGGGCAGGATGCCCATCATCTTCGAGAGCACGCCGAGCATGACCTCGTCCGCGCCGCCGCCGATCGAGGTCAGGCGGCTGTCGCGATAGGCGCGGCTGACCGGGGTTTCGTTCATGAAGCCCATGCCGCCCCAATATTGCAGCAGCGCGTCGGTCAGCTCGCGGTTGAGCCGGCCGGCCTTCAGCTTGGCCATGGTGGCGAGCCGCGTGACATCCTCGCCCTTGAGGTAGAGCGCGCCGGCCCGGTAGACCAGGGAGCGCAGCAGCTCGACCTCGGTCGCCAGCTCCGCGATCCGGAAATGCACCACCTGGTTGTCCAGGATCGACTGGCCGAACGCCTTGCGCTGGCGGGTGTAGTCGATGGTCGCCTCGATCAGGAATTCGTTGGCCTTGAGGCTCGCCGCGGCGCCCCACAGGCGCTCTTCCTGGAACTGCAGCATCTGATAGGTGAAGCCCATGCCCTCCTCGCCGATGCGGTTGCGCTTCGGCACGCGGACATTGTCGAAGAAGATCTGGGCGGTGTCGGACGAATGCATGCCCATCTTGTCGAGTTTGCGCGCGATCTCGACGCCCTTCGTCTTCATCGGCACGCAGATCAGCGACTTGTTGCGGTGGACCGGCCCCTCGCCGGTATTGGCGAGCAGGCAGATCCAGTCGGCCTGGGTGCCGTTGGTGATCCACATCTTGCCGCCGGAAATGACGTAGTCGTCGCCGTCGGAGCGGGCGGTGGTCCTGATCGAGGCGACGTCGGAGCCCGCGCCGGGTTCCGAGACGCCGAGGCAGGCGACGTAGTCGCCGCTGATCGAGGGCGCGAGGAACTCCCGCCGTACCGCGTCGGAGCCGAAGCGCGCGAGCGCCGGGGTCGCCATGTCGGTCTGCACGCCGATCGCCATCGGCACGCCGCCGCAGCGGATCATGCCGAGCTCCTCGGCCATCAGCAGCGAGAAGGAATAGTCGAGGCCCTGCCCGCCATATTCGACCGGCTTGTTGAGGCCGAGAAAGCCGAGCTCGCCGAGCTTCTTGAACAGCGCGTGCGCCGGGAAGATGCCGGCTTTCTCCCATTCGTCGACATGAGGATTGACCTCGGTGGCGATGAATTTCTGCAGGCTGCGCCGGACCTCTTCGTGTTCGGGTGTATCGAGCATGGCCGGTTCCACAATCGTTGGGGCTGAGGATCGGCCAGAGCTTGCCGTTAACGTCAGCCTTCGGCTTGCGTTCAGTGGTCACGTGGTCGATGGGCGCTCCCGCGGTGATGCGGCGGTCCGGGTCAGGCCGGCCGATGATGTTCGAGCGGGACGGCCGCGTTGCGGAAGATGTCGAGCTCGCGCGAGCCGGAGAAGATGGCGCGCGGCTTCAGGCCGTAGAAGCGGCGGATCGAATGGCTGAAATGGGTCGAATCGGGATAGCCGATATCGAGCGCCAGATGCGCCATGTTGATCGCCTCGTTGGCGAAGTTGAGCAGGTGCCGGGCACGTTTCCAGGCCCTGAGCGCGCGGAACGACACGTCGGTCTCCGCCTTGAACAGGTGCAGGAAGCGCGACACGGACAGGTTCGCCGCGGCTGCGCAATGGCTTGCCGGCAGGACGTTGCCGGGCTGGGCGCGCATTTCGTCCAGCACCCGGGCAATGCGCGGGTCGAAGCGGCGCTGCGGCAGCGGCGCGCCGAAGATGACGGTGTCGAATTCGGCGGGCGTGATGTCGTGACGCGCCGGCCGGTGGCGGAAGGCGCGGTAGGCGGTGCGGATGCGGCCGGCAAGGTCGGCCTCCGGCGTGGCGGCCGCCGTCGCCGCCAGCTGCGCGAGGGCGGCGCGTTCGATCGTTTCCGGCTCGATCAGCACGCAGGCGACCGACAGTCGGTTGCTGCTCACGCTGTGCATGGTGTTCGGCATCACCACGGCGGCCTCGACCGTGCGGGTCGGCTCGCCCTCGACGGTCAGTTCGAGCAGGCCGTCCATCGAGGCGTAAAGCATCAGGGCGCCGGAGGTGCGCTTGCGCGGCCGGCCGAGCAGCCCGGCATAGAAGACCCGGTCCGGACCGTAGAGCATGAATCGCTCCGAACAGGGCTTGCCGCCTTCCATGCGCCGTCCTCCCGATATCCCTGGCCTTGTTCTTCTTGGTGTTCGACCAAAGGACTATAAGCCTTCCGCAGGGGCCCGCCAGTCCGGCAAATGGCAGCGGCGCGGCCGGCATGGCGCCGCCGCAGCTTTCACATCGGTTTTCAGTGCTTTGCCAATTTTAGCGATTCGCGCACCAGAACGGCGCGCGGGGCCTTGATTTGCGGGCGGTTCGAATGATCTATGGCGCGACCGGCCGGCAGACGAGCCGGCCGATAGGGGATCCCAGGAGGAATGCCGATGAAACGCCGCCACTTCATTGCCGCGACCGGGGCCGGTCTGGCCGCGACCGCGGTTGCCGCCCCCGCGGTGGCCCAGTCCGCGCCCGAGATCAAGTGGCGGATGACGTCCAGCTTCCCGAAGTCGCTCGACACGATCTATGGCGGCGCCGAGAACGTGGCCAAGCAGGTCGCGGAAATGACCGACAACAAGTTCCAGATCCAGGTCTTCGCCGCCGGCGAGATCGTGCCGGGTCTGCAGGCGGCCGACGCGGTCACCAACGGCTCGGTCGAATCCTGCCACACCTGCTCGTATTATTATGTCGGCAAGGACCCGACCTTCGCCATCGGCACGTCGATTCCTTTCGGCCTCAACTCGCGCATGATGAACGCCTGGCTCGCCCAGGGCGGCGGCGACGCGCTGTTCAACGAGTTCTACAAGAAATACAATTTCCACGCGATCCAGGCCGGTTCCACCGGCGCCCAGATGGGCGGCTGGTTCCGCAAGGAGATCAAGACGCCGGCCGATCTCAACGGCCTGAAGATGCGCATTGCCGGCATTACCGGCCAGGTGCTGCAGAAGCTCGGCGTGGTGCCGCAGCAGCTCGCCGGCGGCGACATCTATCCCGCGCTCGAGCGCGGCACGATCGACGGCGCCGAGTGGGTCGGCCCCTATGACGACGAGAAGCTCGGCTTCAACAAGGTCGCGCCGTTCTACTACTATCCCGGCTGGTGGGAAGGCGGCCCGGCCGTCCACGTCTACATCAATCTGGAGAAGTGGAACTCGCTGCCGAAGGCCTATCAGGCCGCGCTCAACAATGCCTGCGCCAATGCCACCATCCTCATGCAGGGCAAGTACGACCTGCAGAACCCGCAGGCGCTGCGTCGCCTGGTGGCCGCCGGCACGCAGCTCCGTCCCTTCCCGCAGGAGGTGATGGAGGTCTGCTACAACGCCGCCAACGAGCTCTACGCCGAGATCAGCGCCAAGAATCCGGACTTCAAGAAGATCTACGACGCCATGGTCGCCACCCGCAACGACCAGTATCTGTGGTGGCAGGTGGCCGAGTTCACCTACGACGCCTTCATGATCCGTCAGCGCGCCCGGCGCTGACCAGAGGCCTCGCGGGCCGCCGCCGGCGCGGCGGCCCGCACGCGTCCTCCTGGCTCGCGCGGGGGTTGCCGGCGACATGGCGTGTCGCCTGATCATTCATTAAGAATGGTCAGGGTGATTCTCGAGGGAGCGACGCGCCGATCGATGACGGGTGCCGGGCAGAGCCTCATGCGGCCTTGGGCGCGGGGACCGCTTCTTTCCCGGTTCGGCCTCATATCCTGCCTGACGGCGCCGCTCGCCGGCTGCGATCGCCCGCCCGCCGCGCCGACCTTCGTCTTTTTCGGCTCCTATTTCCCCGCCTGGATCGTCTGCGCGATCCTCGGCGTGGTCGTCGCGGTGGCGATGCGCAAGCTGTTCATCGTCATCGGCCTCGACGAAGCGCTGCCCGTGCGCCTCGTCGTCTATGCCAGCCTGGCACTGATGGCAGCGGTCGGCCTCTGGTCTTTCTGGTTCGGCGGGAGCCCCGGCTGATGGCGAGCTCGCCCGCGCTTCGCTTCGCCGGCAAGGCCATCGGCTGGGCGATCATTGCCGGCGGCGTCTTCGCCGCCTATTGGGCGCTCGGCGACATGGACCGCCGGCCGCGCACCGACGCCGCCGAGATCGAGACGCCGATCGTCAACGTTTCGTCCAACGTTCCCGGCCGGATCATCGCCTTCCGCGTCGAGAACAATGCGAGCGTCAAGCGTGGCGACATCCTGTTCGAGATCGATCCGGAACCCTATCGGCTGCGGCTCGACCAGGCGCGCGCCGAGGTGCGGGCGGCGGAGGCGGAAGTCGCCCAGGGCGGCCGCAACATCGCGTCCATGAAGACCAACGCCGAGATCGCCGAGGAGCAGATCCGGCGCGCGCGCGCCAACCTGCAGCTCGCCGAGCAGACCCTGGCGCGGCTGGAGCCGCTGCTGCCGCGCGGCTTCGTCTCGGCCCAGCAGGTCGACCAGGCGCGCACCGCGCGGCGCGACGCCGATGTCAGCCTGCAGCAGGCCCTCCAGCAGTCGAAGGCGGCGACCCAGATCATCGGCACGCTGGAGACGCGCCAGGCGCAGCTCGCGGTCGCCACCGCCACGGCGGCGCTGGCCGAGCGCGACCTGCAGAACACGGTGGTCCGGGCCCCTTTCGACGGCAAGATCGTCGGCCTGACCCGCGCCGCCGGCGAATATGTCCTGACCGGCCAGAGCGTGTTCACGCTGATCGACACGGCGCACTGGGAGGCGGTCGCCAATTTCCGCGAATCGGACCTCGGCAATGTCCGGATCGGCAGCGAGGCGGAGGTTTTTGTCATGGCCGACCGCAACCGGGTCATCCGCGGCGTGGTGCGCGCCATCGGCTGGGGCGTGCGCTCGGACGAGTCGATCAATCTTCTCGGCATCCCGGTCATCTCGCGCTCGCTCAACTGGGTCAGGGTCGCCAAGCGTTATCCGGTCTACATCCACCTGCACGATCCGCCCGAGGACCTCATGCGCATCGGCGCGTCCGCGGTGGTGGTTCTGAACGCTGGCCCGGCGCCTCATGGCACAGAACCGGCCCGCCATTGACCCGCCGTTCCTGACCGTCCTCCGCGAGGAGCTGAGCCCCTATCCCGGGCGGCTCGGCCTCGCCTTGCGCATGGCCGTCATGTGCATGGGGGTGGTGCTCGTCACCATGACCTTCCAGGTGCCGGAAGCGGCGATCTCGGGCTACCTGATCTTCTTTGCCGCCAAGGACGATGCCGGCACCTCGGCCATGATGGGCATCGCGCTGATCGCCGGCGCCGCGGTCGGCATCGCGATCGGCATCGTCTTCATCATGGCCTCGGCCGACGACCCGATGATCCGCCTGATCCTCATGGGGGCCTTCACCTTCGTTGGCATGTTCTTCGCGCGTGCCAGCAAGCTCGGGCCGGTGGCGAGCACGGTCGGCTTCGTGCTCGCCTTCGTCATGACCCTGTTCGACCTGGTGCCGATCCCGGAACTGCTGATCCGGGCGCTGGTCTGGATGTGGATCGTCGTGCTCGTGCCGATGTGCCTGCTGATCCTGGTCAATCTCGTCGGCGGCCGCAGCCCGGGCGAGGCCTTGCGCGACGTCGTGGCGATGCGGCTCGAAGCCGTCGCCGCGCTGTTCCGCGACGGCGGCCCGCAGGCGCGCGGGCGGCTCGTGGAGCTGCTCGGCGAGGGCAATGGCGAGGCGCGCAAGCTGCAGAAGCTCGCGCGCCTGCTGACCAGCCTACCGGTGCGCCAGGCGCGCCGGCTCGGCGAACTGCTCGGTCTCAGCTACCGGCTGATGGTGCTGACCGCCGCGGTCGCCGGAAGGGCGGGGCCGGAGGAAGGCCTGCCGCCGGTTCTCACCATGCTGGCCGACCCCTGCGCGGCGGCGGCCCGCGCCGTCAGGTCGGGCGACGAGCTGCCGTCCGCGGAGCCGTCCGCTCTCGACCGGCCGTTCTTCGCCTTCCATGCCGGGGCGCAGCCGGCGGCGCTCGCCGACATGGCCGGGCTCGTCGCGGCGATCGGCCGGGCGCTGGAGGCCGGCCACGAGCCGGCCGATCCGGGCGCCGGCCCGGCCGAGCCCTTCTTGGCGCCGGACGCCTTCACCAACCCGACCTATGTCCGGTTCGCGCTCAGGACCATGCTCGCCGTGGTCATCTGCTACCTGATCTACACGTCGCTCGACTGGTTCAACGTGCACACGGCGCTCGTCACCTGCTTCTTCGTGGCGCTGTCGAGCCTTGGCGAAACCATCCACAAGCTGACGCTGCGCATCAGCGGCGCGCTGATCGGCGGCGCGCTCGGCCTCGGCTCGATCGTCTTCCTCATGCCGCACATGACGGATGTCGGGCAGTTTGCCCTGCTGGTCGGCGCGGTGAGCTTCGCCGCCGCCTGGATCGCGGTCGGCAGCGAGCGCATTTCCTATATGGGCTGGCAGATCGCGCTGGCCTTCTTCCTGTGCACGCTCAATTCCTTCGGCCCGAGCTTCGAGCTCGCGACGGCCCGCGACCGTGTCATCGGCATCCTCATCGGCAATGTCGTGATGACCGTCGTCTTCTCCAATGTCTGGCCGGAAAGCATCGGGCCGGCGATCCGCGGCGCCGTCGGCACGGCGCTCGGGGCGGTCGCCGAGCTCGCCCGTCCGGTCGGCGCGGCGCCGGACCCGGCCGCCGTCGCCGCCGAGCGTTTCCACACGACGCTCGCCAAGGCGCGGCTCGGCCGTCAGTACCTCGACTTCGAGCCGAGCGGCGTGCGCATGGGTGGCGCCGCGCTGGCGGCGACCGATTCGGCCCTGGCCGGCATCGAGGCGCTGGCCGCGCCGTTTTTCGTGCTGGCCGAGCATCCGCCATCGCTCGCCTGGGCGGCGCATGCGCCAAAACCTGTGCAAGACGCCGCGGAAACCTACCAGAAGCAGGTGACAAACTGGCTGGCGGCCTGTGCACTGGCTATCACAGAGGGACGCCCGGCCACCGAATGGCCGGCCTGGTCGGGCTCGCTCGGCGCCGTCGAGGCCGCCTTCGCCAAGGCAGGGAACCTGCCCGCGGCGGTCCGGGCCGAGCTCGGGCGGCGGCTCGCCCTCTACCGTGACCTTGACGGTCAATTGAGACGATTTGGAGCGACGGCGGAACGGGCGGATCTGGTTGCGGTGAGTGTCTGATGCGGTCGAGGCGGCGAGCGAGGCGGGCGGGGCAGGCGAGTTTTGCGTGGGGCTTGGCCTTGCTCCTGGGCGGCTGCGCGGCGTCCTCCCTGGTCCTTGCCCCGGAAAGTCCGCAGACGCCCTGGCGGGGCGAGCAGACCGATACGGCCGGCCAGGCCCGGGCCGAGCCTACCCCGCCGCCGCCGGCCACCGAGGCCCGCGTCATTCCGGCAGAGCCGCGGGCTGTGGCCGTGCCGGTCAGCGCACGCGGTCCGGATTTCGGTCTTGCCCCCAACCTGGCGCTGCCGGTCAATGTCGCCCGGCCGGAGATCGACCCGCGCCACGCCTACAGCCTGCCCGAGCTCATCGACATCGCGCAGATGGCCAATCCGGCCACGCGGGCGGCCTGGGAACGGGCGCGCGAAGCGGCGCTCGCGGTCGGCGCGGCGCGCGCGACCTTCCTGCCGGTGCTGACCGGCGACGTGATCGCCGGCTACCAGCGCTCCACCCAGGCCGTGCCGGGCATTTCGGTCGATTCGAACACCCAGGCCGGCACGGACGTGCTGCAGGGTGGCGTGCAGTCCTCCATCATCGTGCCGGGCGGCACCGTCACCGTGCAGGGGCGGGAGTTCATCCCCTCGCTGACGGTGAAATGGCTGCTGTTCGATTTCGGCCGGCGCGAGGCGGTGGCCGAAAGCGCGCGGCAAGTGTCGATCGCCGCCAATGTCACGTTCAACGGCACGCACCAGAAGCTGATCTTCGACGTCAGCAAGGCCTTCTTCGCGCTGACCGCCACGCGCGTGCAGGTCCGGGTCGGCCGCGAGGCCGTGCAGTCGACGCGGCTCGTCCACGAAGCCGCCAAGGCGCGGCTCGCGCGCGGCATCGGCACGGCGATCGAGGTCGCCCAGGCGCGCCAGCAGGTCGCCCAGGCCCAGCTTCAGCTGACCCAGGCCGAGGGCCAGGCGCGCGACACCTACCATGCCCTGCTGGAAGCCATGGGTGTGTCGCCGACCCTCGTCATCCAGGTCCAGGATATCAGCGCGCGGCCGCTGCCGCGTACCTTCCCGGCCGATCTCGACCGGATGATCGAGGCATCGCTCCGCCGCCGGCCCGATGTCCAGGTCGCTTTCGCGCGCGTCGCGGCGAGCCGGCAGAACGTCGCCCGGGCCCGCGCCGACTTCATGCCGCAGGTCGCCCTGCTCGGCTCGGCCAATCACAACTGGAGCAGCCTGTCGGTGCGCGACAGCCGCCTGCCGATCCCCGCCAACGTCAATGTCTCCTCGCCCAACATGTCGCTGCTGGTCGGGCTGACCGTGCCGATCTATGACGGCGGCCTGCGTGATGCCCAGCTGCGCGCCGCCGAGGCGCGGGTCGCGGCGACGGAACAGGACCTGCGGCTGGTCGAGAATGCCGCGGCGCGCCAGATCGTGCTCGCCTACGAGGTCCTGCGCACCAGCCTCGCCGCCCATGCGGCGGCGAGCGAGCTCACCGCGGCGGCGCAGGTCACCAGCACCGCGACGCTCGACTATTACAAGCAGGGGCTCGGCACGATCACGGAAGCGACGATCGCCCAGAACGGGCTGATGCAGGCGCGCCTCGCCAAGGCCAAGGCGCATAGCGACGCGCTGATCGCGGCGGCGACCATCGCCTTTGCCACGGGAACGCTGACCAACCGGCTGTCGCCCTCGCGCCTGTAGGCGGAGGGCTCTGGCGCACCGGATCCGACGATGAGGGGAAGGGTGGTACAGCCGGCTGGCTTCGAACCAGCTACCTCCAGAGCCACAATCTGGCGCTCTACCGATTGAGCTACGGCTGCACAGTGTCGCGCGGCGGGGTCGCCAACTCGACGCGGACCCTAGTAGTCCGAAGGGCCGGCCATTGCAAGAGAGCCCGGCGGGGTGAAAACGAAAGGCAGCCGGTTTTTCCGCATTGCCGGCGGAAAGGCGCCAAGAAAAAAGGCCCAGGCGGATGGCCCGGGCCTTGGAGGTCAGGCCGCGCGCTGCAAGGAACGCGGCCTCTGGGAGGAACGGGGGCGCCGGCTTCAGGCGCCCGCAATCACCTGTCCGGGACGAGCCCGGGAAATTACTTCGCGGCGGCGGTCTTGAAGGCCTTCTCGACCTTCTCCTTGACCGGCTCGACGGTGTCGGTCGCCACCTTCTGGGCAATGGCGGAGAGTTCCTTGGCCTGGGCCTGGAACGTCTCGAACTGCTTGCGCAGATAGGCCGACTGCAGCTCGACGACTTCGGCGAGCGTCTTCACGCCCATCAGGTCGCGCGCATGGTCGAAGCCGGCGTTGAGATTGGCGCGGGCAGCTTCCAGGGCCTTCAGGTTGAAGTCCTTCACGCCGGTCGAAGCGGTGGCATAGGTGTCTTCGAGCAGGTCGGTGGTCTCTTCGGCGGCGGCCTTCAGCTTGGCATAGCCGTCCTTGAGCTGGACGACGACCTTGTCGGCGGTCTCACGCAGCGCGGCGGGCACCTCGACCTTCGACAGGTCGAAGGCGCTGGCATCGAATTTCGGCATTTCGAACGCCGGGAACGACGAGGTCGCAGCGGCGGTTTCGGATTTGGCGGTCTTGGCAGCCTGGCTCATGTCGCATTTCCTCTCGGGGAATCGAACATCGAGGCTCCGGCAAGCGCTCCCCCTGAAGCTGCGGCTTGTCCGGGCGAACCGGCCCCAGGTCTCGTGGGGCCGATGTTGCCCTTCCTTGTAGCGAGATTTATTGTGCGGCGCAATAATTATTGCATTGCACAAAACAGCAGACGACCGCAATTGTGCCGGCAAAGCCTTGCGCTCATGCAATTGCGTGCAATTGCCCCAACGCAACGCGCGGATTTCCGCTGCGTCGCAAAATGGCAAATGGCGAATAGGGAATGGCGAATAGGGCAGGGGCGGGCAGCCCGGAGGTCGGGGCTTTCCCGCGGCGCGTCGCGCATCATCCACTCGCTATTTGCTATTCGCCCCGATCACGCCTTGCCGCCGCGGGACGTCTTCGGCCCGCCGGCCAGCGTCGCGCCGAGCTCCTGGGCCTGGGCGTTCATGGCGGCCATCTGCTTTTCCAGGAATTCGGCCTGGATGCGCATCACCTCGACCATGTCGGTCGCCCGCACCAGGCGCTGGGCAAAGGCGAAGCTCGCGGCGACATTGGCCTCGGCGAATTCGATCGCCTTGCGGCCGACCCCGCGGGCGCCGGACTGGACGGTCTCGCCCGATCCTTCCATGGCGGCGACGGTCCGCTGGGCGGCGCCGACGAAACCGTCGAAGGCCTTGCGGGCCTGTTCGACGCTCTTGTCGGCAAATTCGCGCATTTCCAGCGGAATTTCGTAGGAAACTGGTGCCTTGGCGACCATGTGACCCTCCGACTCAGCCTGCGATCAGACGCTCCCGCGGGAATCATTGCTGAAATTGCCGCGCAGCGGAAGCAAAACCGTTGCAATCACGGCGATCGGCGCAGATTGCGCGCCGCCGGCCCGCGCCTACATTAACCCTAATGAACGGTTGAGGCCCTGGATCGGCGGGCCGGCGTGGACGGAACGCGCCGCTTCCGACACTATCGGATAAGATTTCGTTCATCATGTCGGTTCTGTGCGCGAAGCTCGTCCACGGCCGCTTTTGAGGGACCACCCGGATGACATCCCTGTCGCCCGACGTGTCGACGGTGCTCGCCGACCCGGCGCTCGCAGCCCTCGTGGCCGAATCCGGCCCGTGGTGGCTGTGGTCGGCCGACGGCGCGCGCCTGATCGCCACCAATGCGACGGGCGCCCGCGCGGCCGGGGTTCCGGGCATTGCGGCAGCCACCGAGCGCAGCTACGCGCCGAACCATCCGCTGGCCGGCCAGGTCGCGCGCATGGCGCCGCATTTGCCAGCCGACGGCGCGCCGCGGCTGGAGCGCCTGCGTCTCTATGGCCGTTTCGGCACCGAGAATGCGCTGGCCCAGGCGCGCCGGCTGATGGTCGGCGACGAGCCGCTGGTCGTCCTGACGCTGGCGCCGGCCAAGGGGCCCTCGCGCGCCGCTGCACTGGCTTTCGTCCGGGAGCTCGCAAGCCCCGCCGCGCTGTTCGACGCGGCCGGAGCGCCGCTCGGCGTCAGCGCCGGCGGAGCGCCTTTCGCCGATGTCGATCTCGCCGGCCTGATCGGCGCGGAGGCGCCGCGCGTCGCGGCCGAGCTCGACAGCCAGGGCCTGGCCCAGGTCGACCTCGTCACCGGCCGGCTGCGCGTCGCGCGCCTGCCGGGCGCCGACGCCCAGGTCGCGGTGCTCTCGGCCCGTGAACGGGTCGAGCCTGAACCGGGCCTTCGGCTCGTTCCGCCGCCGGCCGCGGAAACGCTCCGTTCTGCCCCCGCGTCCGCAGCGCCCGAGATCGTTCCCGCGCCGGTCCCGGTCGTTTCCCCGTCCGAAGCGCCGCCCGCGCCACCCGCGGCGACGGCGACGGATGGCCGTGCCGCCGGCGGTACGGCCGACGCCGATGCCGCGCTTGCCGCGCCGCCCCGCTTCTCCTGGCGTATCGATGCCGACGGCCGTTTTGGCGCGATCGAGCCGGTCGAGGTCGCCGCGCCGTCCGGCCTGACGGTCACCGAGGCGCTCGCCCGGTTCGGTCTCGATCCCGACGGCGGGTTCGCCGCGGCCATTGCCGCCGCCCGGCCGTTCAGCGGCGTCGCCGCGGCCTGGCCGCTCGGCGCGACGCGCCGCCTGTCGGTGACGCTGGCCGCCTTTCCGCACCTGGCCGAGGGCGCCGTGCGCGGCTTCGCCGGCTTCGGCCTGGTGACCGGCGAGCTGGCGCCGGCGATCGCGGCTGCGGCCGCTCCCGATGGCTCCGTTGCCGGCGAGAGCTCGTTAACCGCATCGGCGGTTGGGGCTGTCGGGGCCCCCCCCGAGGCTGCTACCCAACCGGCCCCCGCAACCGCCCCGAGTGCAACGCAGCCCGACGATGTCGCCATTCCCCCGGACGCCGAGCCCGATGAGGCTGGTTCCGCCGCGCCGGACGCGGACGAGCCGCATGCGGCAACCGGCGCGCCGGTTGCCGGGGCGACGCTTGCCGAACAGCCCGCGGAGCCCCGACCCGGGCCTGCGAAATCGCCGGGCGAGGATCAGCGGCCGGTGCTCACCGTCCATACCAATCCGCCCAACGTCGTGGCCTTGCGCAGCGCGACCGGCCAGGACATGAAGCGCCCTGCAAGTCTCTCGCCGGGCGAACGCAACGCTTTCCGCGAAATCGCCAAGGCGCTCGGCGCCGAGCCCGACGCCGACGAGGAAGTCCCGTCGAAGGCTCCGGTCAGCGCCGAGCGGAACGCGCCGGCGGCACGCCTGGTCACGCCCGACGCGCCGGCCGGCGCCGCGCCGCAGCCAAGCCCTCTGGCCGAGACCATGGCGCGCATCACCGCGCGGATCGTCGCCCGGCCGACCGATGCGGACGGCGCGGCGCCGGCCCCGGCTGCCGAGCCGCGCGATGCCGCCGCGCCGGCCGACGACGATTTGGCCGAACCGCCGGCGGCCGAGGCCGGCATCGCGGCCGGCCTGGACGACGAACCCGGCCCGTCCGCCGCGGCGGACGAAGCCGCCATCCGGCCGGACGAGGTGCCGCAGGTGGCCGCCGAGCCTGCGCAGGCCGAGGCCGAGACCATGCTGCCGTCGGCCGGCGAGCCGGAGACTGTGCCGGCCGCGGCGCGGGCCGAGCTGGTGACGCCCGCCATCATCGATGCGCCGCCGATCGTGCCGCCGCGCAGCTTCGTCGACGCCGGCACCCCCTTCGGGCCGCTGCCGAGCGCCTTCGGTCCGGCTGCCGCGCCGGTGCCGCCGGCCGCGCCGTCGGAGCCGCCATCCGCTCCGGCCGGACCTGCCGCAGCCAGCCCCGAAGTGCCGGAGCCGGCCGCCGCGCCGGTGCCGCCGATCGCCGCCGATGCCGATACTCGGGCCCTGCTCGACCGGGTGCCGCTCGGCCTGCTCGTCCATCGCGGCAATTCGGTGCTGATGGCCAATCGCACCCTGCTCGATTGGACCGGCTATGCCAGCGAGGCGGCGCTGGAGGCCGCCGGCGGCGTGGCGCGTGTCTTTGCCGCCCATCCGGGCGAGGACCAGATCGGCGCCGGCGCGCCGCTCTCCATCACCGCGGCCGACGGCTCGGTGGTGCCGGTCGAGGCCCGCCTGTCGAAATTCCCCTGGGCTGGCGACAAGGCCTTCCTGTTCACGCTGACCCGCATCGATCCGGGCGGCCTTGCCGACGGCGAGGCCGAGACTGCGACGCTCACCGAGCTGCGCGGCCGGCTCGAGGAGGTCGAGCAGATCCTCGACACCGCCACCGACGGCATCGTCATCGTCGCGCCCGACGGCGCGATCGAGAGCATGAACCGTTCGGCGGAGGCGCTGTTCGGCTACGAATCCGCGGAGATGAAGGGCCGCAGCTTCACCAGCCTGTTCGCCCCCGAAAGCCACCGCTCGGCGATCGACTATTGCGACGGGCTGCTCGCCAACGGCGTCGCGAGCGTCCTCAATGACGGCCGCCAGATCATCGGGCGGGTCAAGCAGGGCGGGCTCATCCCGCTCTACATGACCATGGGCCGCACCGGCCCGAAGGCGCGCCCGAAGCTGGCCGCCGTCTTCCGCGACATGACCCAGTGGAAGAAGGCCGAGGAGGATCTCGTCGCCGCCCGCCGCCAGGCCGAGCAGGCCTCGTCCCAGAAGTCCGATTTCCTCGCCAAGATCAGCCACGAGATCCGCACGCCCCTCAACGCCATCATCGGCTTTTCCGAGGTGATGATGGAGGAGCGGTTCGGCCCGATCGGCAACGAGCGCTATCGCGACTACCTGAAGGACATCCACGCCTCCGGCGGCCATGTCCTGTCCCTGATCAACGACCTCCTGGATCTCTCCAAGATCGAGGCCGGCAAGCTCGAACTGTCGTTCACCAGCGTCGACCTCAACGATGTCGTCCAATCGACCGTGGCGATCATGCAGCCGCAGGCCAACCGCGACCGGGTGATCATCCGCTCGTCGCTGCAGGGCAAGCTGCCGAATGTCGTGGCGGATGTCCGTTCGCTGCGCCAGATCGCGCTGAACCTGCTGTCCAATTCGGTCAAGTTCACGCCCGCGGGCGGCCAGATCATCGTCTCCACGGCGCTGTCCGAGGCCGGCGAGGCGGTGCTGCGGGTGCGCGATACCGGCGTCGGCATGACCGATGCCGAGCTGCAGGCGGCGATGGAGCCGTTCCGCCAGGTCGCGACCACCAATCCGCAGAGCGTCAAGGGCACCGGCCTCGGCCTGCCGCTGACCAAGGCGCTGGTCGAGGCCAACCGGGCGAGCTTCGGCATCTCCTCGGCGCCCAACCAGGGCACCCTGGTCGAGGTGGTGTTTCCGGCGACCCGCGTGCTCGCCGAATAGGGCTTCCGCCGGCGAACGACGCAAAACCTTGAAACGGCGCGCTCGCCATGCGAGGAAGCGCGCCTCGCAAGGCGCGCTCCAGGCGCGCCGACCGTCAAGGGAATCCTCAGTCCATGGCGACTTTCAAACCGCTCGTATTCTCGGGCATGCAGCCTTCCGGCGACCTGCACCTCGGCAATTATCTGGGCGCGCTGGTCAACTGGGTGCGCATGCAGGAGACGCACGACTGCATCTACTGCGTCGTCGACATGCACGCGATCACGGTCTGGCAGGAGCCGGCGGCGCTGCAGAAGGCGATCCGCGAGGTGACGGCGGTCTATATCGCCGCCGGTGTCGATCCGCAGCGTTCGGTCATCTTCAACCAGAGCCAGGTGCACGAGCACGCCGAGCTCGCCTGGGTGTTCAACTGCGTCGCCCGCATGGGCTGGATGAGCCGCATGACGCAGTTCAAGGAAAAGGCCGGCAAGGACCGCGAGAACGCCTCCCTTGGCCTGTTCGCCTATCCGAGCCTGATGGCCGCCGACATCCTCGTCTACCGCGCGACCCACGTTCCCGTCGGCGAGGACCAGAAGCAGCATCTCGAGCTGACGCGCGACATCGCCATCAAGTTCAACCACGACTACGGCGAGCGCATCGCGGCGCTCGGCCATGGCGATGCGTTCTTCCCGGTGACCGAGCCGGTGATCATGGGCCCGGCGACCCGCGTCATGAGCCTGCGCGATGGCACCAAGAAGATGTCGAAGTCCGACCCGTCGGACTATGCGCGCATCAACCTGACGGATGATGCCGACACGATCGCCCAGAAGATCCGCAAGGCGCGCACCGATTCCGAGGCGCTGCCGTCGGAGGAGAAGGGCCTGGAGGGCCGCGCCGAGGCCGACAATCTCGTCGGCATCTTCGCCGCGCTCTCCGGCCGGACCAAGGCGGACGTGCTCGCCGAATTCGGCGGCGGCCAGTTCTCGGGCTTCAAGTCGGCGCTGGCCGATGTCGCGGTCGCCAAGCTCGCGCCGATCACCAGCGAGGTGAAGCGGCTCGTCGCCGACCCCGCAGAGATCGACCGCATCCTGAAGGGCGGCGCGGACCGCGCCCGCGCCATCGCCGCGCCGGTCATGACGGCGGTGAAGGAGATCGTCGGCTTCGTCCGGTCCTGAACCGGCCGGCCCGAGGTTGGCTTCCCCGGTGCGAAGCGGGGACCGCTTCGCGCCATGAAAACGGCCGAAACAGGAGCCTGCAGCCTTTCGCCGTTTCCGGGGAACGGTGAATGGCTCTAGGGTTTCGCGCCGACCATGATGTGGATCGCGCCGCCGCCTTCGTGGTGATCCGGGATCACCTTGAAGACGGCGGTCAGTCCCTCGTTCCGTAGCGCCTGCAGCAGCGCGGCACCCGGCCGGCCGTCGGCGCCCCATTCCGCCATCCGGGCCTGCGTGACGTGAACCTCCACGCCCCGGAGCACCGCGAGGCCCGCTGTCGGTTTTCCGGGTGGGACATAGCCGTGGCCATGCGCCACCGCCTGCCTTTTCCATCCAGCGGCTTCGAGCGCCGATCCGATCATCTCCATCAGGCTGACGGCTTCGGGGTCGAGCTCGACCGAAAAATCGAACGGTGTGCCGTGATACGGCGTCAGCGTTTGGGTCAGGCGTTGCTGGGACGCGGCGCTGAGGGTCCGAGGGCTGTCGGCCCACCATTCGAGACCGCAGCCGAGCAGGACGAGGACGGCAAACGTGATGCCCAGTCCCTTTTCCCATGATCCCTTGGTGATCTTGAGAATGAGAAGCGCGACCTCTCCGCTCAATCCGATCAGGAGGAGGATTTCCCCGAGCTGCCTCAGCCCGCTGAAGAGGATCATCGAAAAAGCTGGTGTATTGAACATCGAATTCTCCAGATGTCCGGCGGGCGGCGCATGGCCGACCGGCGGGCCTCGGTTCACGGCTGCCGGCCTCCGATCCGGCGGGCACTTTGAATCAGGACCGGCCCGGCTTGGGAATCCCCGACATTTCGGATAGCCCCGGCAAAAGGCCTGGAGTCGCGAATCCGCAACGAGCCTTGCGCTGGTCGGGCCCGGCCGCCGGGCTGCGTCGCGGCGGCACTGCCGCCGCCGGACCGTGTGGGAAACGGCGCGGTGCCCTGTTGACTCTCGGCCCCGCGCTCTCAACTGTGCGCGAAACAACATCCGCCCGGATCGTCGGTGCGGAGGGGAATGGGAGCCTTCCATGATGAACCCGCTTCGTGGCGCGCTGGTCGCGGCCATCCTCTGTGCCGGCGGCAGCGCCGGCGCCCAGCAGCTCGCACCGAGCCCGACGCTCGATGCCATCCGTGCCCGCGGCCACCTCGAATGCGGCGTGCACCTCGGCCTGCCCGGTTTCTCCTTCGCCAATGACAAGGGCGAGTGGTCGGGCCTCGACGTCGACTATTGCCGCGCGCTCGCCGCCGCCGTGCTGGGCGATGCCAACAAGGTGCGGTTCACGCCCACCTCGGTGCAGCAGCGCTGGCCGGTGCTGCAGTCCGGCCAGGTCGATGTGCTCTCGCGCAACACGACCATCACCTATTCGCGCAATGTCACGCTCGGCGTGAATTTCCAGGGTATCAATTTCTACGAGGGCCAGACCTTCATCGTGCGCACCGCCTCGGGCGCGAAGAAGCCGACGGACCTGGAAAACGCCTCGATCTGCGTCGCCGCCGGCTCGACCGAGGAGCGCCAGGCCGCCGACTATTTCCGCGAGCGCAACATCAAGGTGTCGATCATCAACTTCCAGAAGAACGACGACGCCATCGCTGCCTACGATGCCGGCCGCTGCGACAGCTATACGGCGGGCCTCGGCGCGCTCGCCGGCCAGCGCATCAAGCTGAAGAATCCGGCCGAGCACACCATCATGACCGAGACCATTTCCAACGACCCGCAGGGTCCGGTCACGCGCTGGGGCGACGAGCGCTGGCAAGCCATCGTCCGCTGGGTCCTGAATGGCCTGATCTCGGCGGAAAATCTCGGTGTCACCTCGCGCAATGTCGAGGACATGCGCGCCAATTCGAAGAATGCCGAAATCCGTCGCCTGCTCGGCGCCGATGGCGGCTTCGGCGCCATGCTCGGCCTGTCCAACGACTGGATGTTCAACGCCATCAAGCAGGTCGGCAATTATGCCGAGAGCTATGAGCGCACGGTCGGCAAGGGCTCGCCGCTCGGTCTCGAGCGCGGCGCCAATCAGCTCTGGACCCGCGGCGGCCTGCTGTTCTCGCCGCCGTTCCAGTAAGGTCCGAGACCGGCGGCGCGCGGCCGCGGCGCCGCGCTTCGCCGCCGCATGAGCATGATGCAGGGGTTCCGCCGCGGTTCGGCCGCGGCCGGGACTTTCCTTCTCTTTTCGCATTGCCGTTTTCACGGGCCCTCCGGCACCGCGCCGTCAGGGGCCTTCCGCCGACCGGCCAATCCGATCCAGGACTGTGATTTGACCCGGCTGATCTACGACAAGCGCGTGCGCGAGATCTTCTGGCAGGCGGTGGTCCTGATCGGACTTGTCGTCGCCACCGTCATCATGGTGCGCAACGCCTCGCAAAACATGGTCAAGGCCGGCTTTGCCTCCGGCTTCGACTTCCTGTGGCGCACGTCGGGCATCGACGTGCCCTTCGTGCTGACCGGCTATACCAGCGATTCCACCATTCTCGGGCTCCTGTGGGTCGGCGTCGTCAACACGCTGGTGATCACTATCGTGTCGATCGTGGCCGCCACCCTGCTCGGCTTCGTGGTCGGTGTCGCCAGGCTGTCCAGGAACAAGCTGCTGTCGGGCATTGCCGGCGCCTTCATCGAGCTGGTGCGCAACATCCCGCTCCTGTTCTTCGTGATGTTCTGGTATTCGCTGGTCATCAACGCCCTGCCGGCACCACGCCAGTCGATCGGCTTTTTCGGCGTCGCCTATCTCAACAACCGCGGCCTGACCATTCCGGTGCCGACGGAGGCGTCCGCCTTCAAGATCGCCGCCCTGATCGTCGTCGCCGGCCTCGTCCTGCAGGCGGCCATCGCGATCTGGGCGCGCCGGCGGCGCGATGCGACGGGGCAGATCTTCCCGGCCTGGGCCACCGGCCTCGCCCTGCTCGTCGGGCTGCCGATCCTCGCCTTCGTCTGCGCCAGCTTCGTCAGCATCTGGGACGTGCCGGCGATGCGCGGCTTCAATTTCCGTGGCGGCTTCGTGCTGGTGCCCGAATTCGTCGCGCTGTTCCTCGCGCTCACCGTCTATACCGCAGGCTTCATCGCCGAGGTCGTCCGCGGCGGCATCCAGGCCGTCGCCAAGGGCCAGTGGGAGGCGGCCTACGCGCTCGGCCTGAGGCCCAACCGCACGCTCAACCTGATCGTCATCCCGCAGGCCATGCGGGTGATGATCCCGCCGATGACCAGCCAGTATCTCAACGTCCTGAAGAACTCCTCCTTCGGAGCCGCCATCGCCTTTCCCGAGCTCGTCAGCGTCTTCGTCGGATCGGCGCTCAACAATACCGGCCAGGCGATCGAGATCATCGCGATCACCCTCGCCATCTATCTGGGCATCGGCCTCGCCGTCTCCGGCTTCATGAACTGGTACAATGCCAAGACCCAGCTGGTGAGCCGATGACACAGGGTATCGTCCAAGCGACCGCCGCCGATCCCGTGCGCCGGACCGCGCCCTCGCTGTTCCGCCGCCTGCGGGATGGTTATTTCTCCTCGCCGCTCGATGCGGCGGTCTCGCTCGCCTGCATCGCGCTGCTCGTCGCCGTGCTCGTGCCGGTGGTGCGCTGGGCGGTGCTGGATGCGAATTTCGCCGGCACGACGCGGGCCGACTGCTCGGCCGGCGGTGCCTGCTGGGTCTTCATCAAGGCGCGCCTCGGCCAGTTCATGTACGGCCTCTATCCCGCCGAGGAGCGCTGGCGCGTCGACCTGCTGGCGCTGCTTCTGCTCGCCGTCACCGCGCTGTCGTTCTGGCGCGGCATGCCGCAGCGCGTCCGCGTCGTGCCGCTCCTCTGGCTCGTCACCCTGGTCGTCGGCCTCTGGCTGCTGGCCGGCGGGCTCGGCCTCGCCCGGGTCGAGACCCGGCAATGGGGCGGCCTGATGCTGACCATCTTCCTGTCGGTCTATGCCGGCGTCCTGGCCGTGCCGCTCGGCATCGTCATGGCGCTCGGCCGGCGGTCCGAACTGCCGGTGATCCGCCTGCTCTCGACCATCTTCATCGAGTTCTGGCGTGGCGTGCCGATCGTCATGGTGATCTTCCTGGCGACCCTGCTGCTGCCGCTGATCATGCCGGCGGGCTGGGACATCGACCGCCTGGCGCGCGCCGTCATCGGCCTCGCCTTCGTCATCTCGGCCTATATGGCGGAAGCGGTGCGCGGCGGCCTGCAGGCGGTGCCGCGCGGCCAGACCGAGGCGGCCTCCGCCGCCGGCCTCGGCTATTGGACGACGACGCGGCTCATCGTCCTGCCACAGGCCCTGCGCGTCGCGCTGCCGGCCATGACCAACGAGTTCATCGCGCTCGTGAAGAACACCTCGCTCGTGTCGATCGTGTCGATCTTCGACCTGCTCGGCATCGCCCAGGCGTCGCTGGCCGATCCCGCCTGGGTCGGCATGAACAAGGAGGCCTATGTCTTTTCCGGCGCGGTCTACTGGCTGATCTGCTTCGGCCTGTCGCGCTGGGCGCGCCGCCTCGAAGGCCAGAAGACCACCTATTGACGCGCGGACGGGGCGGGACGCCGCCCCGCGCGGCACCTGTCCGCGCCCGCGTCCCGGCCGCGCGGCTGTCGCCAGCGGTCATCAGCCGACGGGAGCCGCCATGGCAGGAACTTCAGGTCCGCTTTCCGACGTCAAGGTGATCGAGCTCGGCTCGTTCATCGCCGGCCCCTATTGCGGGCAGCTGCTCGCCGATCTCGGCGCCGACCTCGTCAAGTTCGAGGATCCCGGCAAGGGCGATGCCATGCGCCAGTGGGGTTACGCCAAGAAGGGCGGCGCCTCCGTCTGGTGGCCGGTGATCGGCCGCAACAAGAAGAGCATCACCGTCGACCTGCGCAAGGCACGCGGCCAGCAGGTGCTGCGCCGGCTCATCGCCGAAGCCGACGTGCTCCTGGAGAATTTCCGGCCGGGCACGCTGGAGAAATGGGGCCTTACCGTCGCGGCGCTGCATGCGATGAACCCGCGGCTGATCATTGCCCGCGTCTCGGGCTACGGCCAGTACGGGCCCTATGCCGGCAAGGCGGGTTTTGCCGCGGTCGCCGAGGCGATCGGCGGCATGCGGGTGATCAACGGCTATCCGGACCGCCTGCCGACCCGCACGGGCCTCTCGATCGGCGATACGCTGGCCGGCCTTTATGCGGCCTATGGCGTGCTCGCCGCCCTGCATCAGCGCGGCCGCGACGGCCGCGGCCAGGTCATCGATGTCGGCCTGACCGATGCGATCCTCGCGGCGAGCGAGGGCATCGTCGCGGAATATTCGGTCACCGGCCACGTCCGCGGCCGCACCGGCCTGACCGCGCCGGGTTTTGCCCCGTCGAACATCTATCCGACCCTCGACGGCCATCACATCGTCATCGGCGCCAATGCCGACACCATCTTCCAGCGCCTCACAGAGGTGATGGGCATGCCGGAGCTGGCCACGGATCCGCGTTTTTCGAGCCATGGCGCGCGCGGCCGGCCGGAGAACCAGGCCGAGATCGACCGGATCATCGCGGACTGGACCGCGACGCGGCCGCGCGACGCGCTGCTCGCCGCGCTCGATGCGGCGGCCGTGCCGGCCGGCGCCGTCAATGACGCGGCGGCGGTCGCGGCGGATCCGCATTTCCGCGCCCGCGACATGGTCGTCGAGGTCGACACCGCCGAGCTCGGCACGGTGGCCATGCAGGGCATCGTGCCGAAGCTGACCCGCACGCCCGGCGCCATCCGCTGGCCGGGCGCGCGGCTCGGCGAACATACCGAGGCGGTGCTGGCCGCGGCCGGCTATTCGGCCGAGGAGATCGCCGCGATGCGCGCCGAGGGCGTGCTGTGACGCGCACGACCACGATTGACTTGAAGCCCGGCTCTGCGTGAGATCAGGCCATGAGCTCCCGGACCGCCGCACCGACCGCAGAAGCCGCCGCGCTCGACGCGCTGTTCCTCGCCCGTGCCGTCGCGCTGTCGCGCGAGCATATGGAGCGGGGCGCCGGCGGGCCGTTCGGCGCCGTGGTCGCGCTCAGTGGAGCGATGGTGGCCGAGGGCTGGAATCAGGTGACCTCGACCAACGATCCGACCGCCCATGCCGAGGTGGTGGCGATCCGGCGCGCCTGCGCGGCGCTCGGCCGGTTCGATCTCGCCGGCGCCACGCTCTATACGAGCTGCGAGCCCTGTCCCATGTGCCTCGCCTCGGCGCTCTGGGCGCGCGTCGGCCGCATCGTCTATGCCAATACCCGGACCGACGCGGCCGATATCGCCTTCGACGATGCGCCCTTCTACGACGAGGTGAAGCGCGCGCCGGACACGATCCTCCTGCGCATGGAGCACCGGCCGAGCGCTGAAGCGCTCACCGTGTTCCGCGACTGGGCGGCCAAGACCGACAAGATCGCCTATTGATGGCCGCGCTCCTCGAAGCCCGCGGCATCGTCAAGCGGTTCGGCACCTTCACCGCCAATGACCATGTCGATCTGACGGTCGAGCCGGCCGAGATCCATGCGCTGCTCGGCGAGAACGGCGCCGGCAAGTCGACGCTGGTCAAGATCCTCTACGGCCTGCTGGAACCGGCCGAGGGCCGCATCGTCTGGGACGGCGCCGAGGTGCGCTTCGCCAATCCCGCCGCGGCGCGGGCGCGCGGCATCGGCATGGTGTTCCAGCATTTTTCGCTGTTCGAGGCCCTGACCGTCGCCGAGAACGTCGCGCTCTCGCTGCCGCCGGGCACCGCCATGGACAGGATCGAGGAGCAGGTCGCCGCGCTGTCACGCGCCTATGGCCTGCCGCTCGAGCCGCGCCGCGAGGTCTGGCGCCTGTCGGTCGGCGAGCGCCAGCGGATCGAGATCATTCGCGCGCTGCTGCAGAACCCGAAGCTGCTGATCCTCGACGAGCCGACATCGGTGCTGACGCCGCAGGAAGTCGAGGCGCTGTTCGCGACGCTGCGCGCGCTCAAGGCCGAAGGCCGCAGCGTGCTCTACATCTCGCACAAGCTCGACGAGGTCCGCCGCCTGTGCGACCGGGCGACCGTCATGCGCGCCGGCAAGGTGGTGGCCTCGGCCGATCCCAAGGCGGAGACGGCTGCGAGCCTGGCCCGGCTGATGGTCGGCGCCGACGTGCCCGCCCTGAGGGCGGTCAGCCATTCGGCCGGCGCGGTCAGGCTCAGCGTCGAGGGCTTGTCGCTGCCGGCCGCCGACAGCCACGGCGTCGCGCTGAACGAGGTCTCGCTCGCGGTGCGCGCCGGCGAGATCCTCGGCATTGCCGGGGTTGCCGGCAACGGCCAGGACGAGCTTTTCGCGGCGCTGTCGGGTGAACGGACGAGCCCGGCTGCGGCGATCCGCATCGATGGCGCGGCCGTCGGGGCCGAGCGCATCGACGCGCGCCGGCGCCGCGGCGCCGCCTTCGTGCCCGAGGAGCGGCTCGGCCATGCCGCCGCGCCGGATTTTTCGCTGACCGACAATGCGCTCCTCTCCGGCCATGGCGTCGGCGGCTTCGTGTCGCGCGGCTTCGTCGACCGCGGCGCGCTCGGTCGCTGGGTCCGGCGCATCGTCGAGGCTTTCGACGTGCGCGCCGGCGGTCCCGATCCGGCCGCCAAGGCCCTGTCGGGCGGCAATCTGCAGAAATTCGTGGTCGGCCGCGAGATCCTGCGCGAGCCGGGCGTGATCGTCGTCGCGCAGCCGACCTGGGGCGTCGACGCCGCGGCCGCCGCCACCATCCGCCAGGCGCTGATCGACCTTGCCGCGCGCGGCGCCGCCGTCGTGGTGATCAGCCAGGATCTCGACGAGCTCTATGAGCTCTCCGACAGCCTGGCGGTGATCTCCGAGGGCCGGCTCGCACCCGCACGACCGGCCGCCTCCTGCGCCCGCGAGGAGGTCGGCCTGCTCATGGGCGGCATCCATGGCGGGAACATGCACGGGGCGGCCGCATGAAGCTCGTTCTCGAACGCCGCGCCGAAAGCCCGCTCTGGCTCGCGCTCCTGTCGCCGCTGGTCGCGGTGGCCCTGACGCTCGTCGCCGGCGCCATCCTGTTCGCGGTCATGGGCAAGGATCCGCTCGCGGCGCTCAAGGTCTATTTCCTCGATCCGCTGTCCGACGGCTGGGCGCTGCAGGAGCTGACGGTGAAGGCGACCCCGCTCGCGCTGATCGCTGCCGGCCTCTGCCTCTGCTACCGCGCCAATGTCTGGAACATTGGCGCCGAGGGCCAATATGTCGCCGGCGCGATCTGCGGCTCGTGGCTCGCGCTCGCCACCCACGGCGTGCCCAACGGCCCCTGGCTGCTGCCGGCCATGCTGGCGCTCGGCGCGCTCGGCGGCCTTACCCTCGCGCTGGTGCCGGCCGTCCTGAAGATCCGCTTCGGCGCCAGCGAGATCCTGGTCAGCCTGATGCTCGTCTATGTCGCGGAACTTGCGCTCGACTATCTCGTGCGCGGTCCCTGGCGCGATCCGAAGGGTTTCAACTTCCCGCAATCGGTCAATTTCGAGCCGGAGGCGGTCATGCCGCTGCTGGCATCCGGCGGCCGCATGCATGTCGGCTTCGTCATCGCCGTCGTCGTGGCGGTCGCTGCGGCCATCCTGGTCGGCCGCACGCTGAAGGGGTTCGAGATCCGCCTCGTCGGCGCGGCGCCGCGCGCCGC
Organism: bacterium YEK0313; assembly: GCA_000751295.2. Lineage (NCBI taxonomy): Bacteria > bacterium YEK0313. The sequence continues at coordinate 1,888,389 of CCMO02000001.1, read as the reverse complement.
CCGCTTTGCCGGCTTCGATGTGCGCCGCACGACGCTGTTCGTCTTCGCCGTCTCCGGGGCGCTCGCCGGCCTCGCCGGCATCATCGAGGTCGCCGGGCCGATCGGCCAGCTCCAGCCCTCGATCTCGCCAGGCTACGGCTTCACGGCGATCATCGTCGCCTTTCTCGGCCGGCTCAATCCGATCGGCGCGCTCGTCGCCGCGCTGTTCCTGGCGCTCACCTTCATCGGCGGCGAGAACGCCCAGATCGCGCTGCGCATTCCGCTCGACCTGACCCGGGTGTTCCAGGGCCTGCTGCTGTTCTTCGTGCTCGGCTGCGATACGTTCCTCATCTACCGCCTGCGCCTGACCGGGCGCGAGAGGGCCGCCTGATGGGCATCGTCGAAGCCATCCTGCTCACCGTCGTGACCGCGGCGACGCCGCTGTTCCTCGCCGCGCTCGGCGAGCTGGTCGTGGAACGCTCCGGCGTCCTCAATCTCGGCGTCGAGGGCATGATGATCATGGGCGCCGCGACCGGTTTCGCGGCCGCGGTCCTCTCCGGCTCGACCCTGGTCGGCTGCCTTGCCGCCATCCTCGCCGGCATGGTCATGGCAAGCCTCTTTGCCGCCCTCGCGCTCGGCCTCGCCGCCAACCAGGTGGCGTCGGGCCTGGCCCTGACCATTCTGGGGCTCGGCCTGTCCGGGCTGGTCGGCGCCGATTTCATCGGCGCCCGGCGCGATCCGATGGCCAAGATCGTCGTTCCCTGGCTGTCCGACCTGCCGGTCGTCGGGCGGCTGCTGTTCCAGCAGGACCCGGTCGTCTATGTCTCGCTGGCGCTGGGAGCCGGGGTCTGGTGGTTCCTCTACCGGGCGCGGGCGGGCCTCGTCCTGCGCGCCGTCGGCGAGAGCCATGGTTCCGCCCATGCGCTCGGCTTCCCGGTGCTGCGCATCCGCTTTTTCGCCGTGCTGTTCGGCGGCGCCTGTGCCGGGCTCGCGGGGGCCTATCTGTCGCTCGCCTATACGCCGTTCTGGTCGCCCGGCATGACCGCGGGGCGCGGCTGGATCGCGCTCGCCATCGTCGTCTTCGCCAGCTGGCGGCCGGGCCGCGCCATGGCCGGTGCCTATCTTTTCGGCGGCGTCACCATCCTGCAGCTTCATGCCCAGGCTCATGGCCTCGGCATTCCGAGCCAGCTCATGTCGGCGCTGCCCTATCTCGCCACCATTCTCGTCCTGGTGCTGATCAGCCGCGCCGGCCGGGTGGCGAGCCAGGCGCCGGCAACGCTCGGCACGCCCTTCGTGCCGGATCGCTGATCGTGGCGAATCGCCTCGCGCCTCTCGAGGCCCTGTGCTATCTTCCCTAGCGTCACTTCAGGTAGAAGCGATGGCGATGCGCATCGGATCCCCGACCGGCCTGCCGGCCGTGCCGACAGCGATCGTTCTGCTCGGTTCGCGCGCGGCTCCGGCATGGGCCTGCGGCATGGTAAGCCGGATGGTGCGCGCCGACGGCAGCGTCGTCTACCTGCGTTGCGGCCCTTCAGCCCATTGTCAGCGCTTTGTCCGCGCGCCCGAGGCCCGTCCCGGTCCCGCACGCAATGCGGCAGGCGCGCGGCACGGCCGCCGTGCTGCCGTCCGCCGGCGGTAATGCCGCCGCTTTCCGGCTGCGCCGCGAAAGAATTGCAACAATCTGTGTTGCATTGCAAAGAAGGATCTGGCGCCGCTTCGCGGCCGCCGTCCGCCAGATGTCGCCAAAAGTCAAGCCCCACTGCACGATAGAAACTTCAGCGGCAACAATCCGCCAATGTTATCAGATATTAAGCGCAGGCCCGCGCGGTCGCCGCGTCGACTTGCCCGCAGGCGGCCCGCGATGTCGCATTGACTTGTCATTTCGTAATTCGTAACCGTCAGCGCATAACAAGATGGAAGCGGGACGGCCCACCGGTCCGCGCTCCGAACAGACAGTCGGGGGAGCCTTATGGCTCTGCGCATTTCTGGCAAGAACCTCGATATCGGCGAAGCGCTGCGGGAACGAATCGCAGCCCGCGTGGGGGACGCCGCCGGCCGCTATGCCGATGGCCGCTATACCGGACATGTCACCGTCGACAAGGAGGCCCACGGCTTCCGGGCGGTCTATGCGCTGCACCTGGCGAGTGGCACCACCCTGCAGGCCGAAGCCTTCGCCGCCGATGCCTATGCCGCTTGTGATCTCGCCGCCGAACGCATCGAAAAGCGGCTGCGGCGCCATGCCCGGCGCCTGAAGGACCGCTCGGCCGGCAACGGCCAGGCCGTCTCGGTCGAAGCGCGGTCCTACGTCATCGAATCGCCCCTCGACAGCGACAGCGACGATGAGGCCGATACCGCGCCCACCGGGGCTTTCGAACCCGTCATCATTGCCGAGCAGACCACCAATCTGAAGCGTATGACGGTGGCGGACGCGGTCATGGAGCTGGACGTGACCGGCGCCCGCACCATCGTTTTCCATCATGCTGTCCACGGAAGGGTGAATGTCGTGTACCGGAGGGCCGACGGCCATGTCGGTTGGGTCGATCCTCCGGAGGCGGCGCCGACCGGGCCGACCTGACCCGTCATGGCATCGTCATTGCATGGGCCGAGATAGAGGCCCGCGTCCAACACGCTGATACCAAGAAGGCAGCCATGCCGATCCATGACATCATTGCCGCAGGCGCCATCATTCCTTCGCTCAACGTCGATTCGAAGAAGCAATTGCTCCAGGAGATCGCGGCCAAGGCCGCCGAACTGACCGGACGCGACACGCGCGAGATCTACGAGACCCTGAACGACCGCGAGCGCCTGGGCTCGACCGGCGCCGGCGGCGGCATCGCCATTCCGCACGGCAAGCTGCCGAAGCTCGCCCGCATGACCGGCCTGTTCGCCCGCCTCGACCGCCCGGTCGATTTCGACGCGATCGACGGTCAGCCAGTCGACCTCGTCTTCGCGCTGCTGGCGCCGGAAGGCGCCGGCGCCGATCATCTCAAGGCCCTGTCGCGCATCGCCCGGCTGACCCGCGACCCGGCCCATGTGCAGAAGCTGCGCAGCGCGCGCGACGAGGCGACCTTGCGCCTGCTGCTGGCCCAGCCGGTCACCTCCAACGCGGCATGAAATGCCTGCCGGCCGCCCTCGCCGTGCTGGTCGCCTGGGTCGCTGGCGCCGCTGCCGCGCCGCGCCGCGTCGTGTCGTTCAATCTCTGCGCCGATCAGCTCGTCCTGGCGTTGGCCGATCCCGGCCAGATCGCCGGCCTCTCGCCCTACGCGCGCAACCCGGGCCTGTCGGCCGCGGCGGAGGCCGCCGGGGCCTTCCGGCTGACCGGCGGCACCGCGGAAGAGGCCCTGGCGCTCGGCGCCGACCTCGTCTTTCTCGGCCCGCGCGACCGCCTCGCCACCGGCCAGCTGCTCGCCGGCCGCGGTATTCGTGTCGAGCGCGTGCCGATCGCCGCATCCTTCGCCGACGCCCGGCGCATCATCGAGGAGACCGCGGTCCTGCTCGGCCATCCCGAACGCGGCGCCGCGCTCGCGGCAAAGCTCGATGCCGCGGCTGCCGCGCCGGCCGCCGGGCCGACGGCGCTGCCCTATGAGCGGCGCGGCTATGCCTCGGGCCCCGGCACCCTGCTCGGCGACGCGCTGGCGCGCGCCGGCTTCCGCCATGCCCAGCCGCGCGCGGGCTACGGCGGCTTCGTGAGCCTCGAGGCGATGGTGGCGCTGCGTCCCGACGTCCTGGTCCTGAACGGCCCGGCCGGCCGCGCCGACGACCAGGGCTCGGCTCTGCTCGCCCATCCCGCGCTCGCAAGGCTCTACCCGCCGGACCGGCGCATCGTCGTGCCGGACGTGCTCACCGTCTGTCCCGGGCCGGGACTGGTGGAGGCGGTGCGCCGCCTCGCCGCGGCACGCGCGCGTCATGGATGGTGAGCGCCGACCCATTTCCACCATGGTTGTGGTTACAGTAGTGCCCGGCCGGTCGTTGGCACCGGCCCGCGCAGTACCTAGCTGACAAGCGTGTCCATGAGCCGTGTGGAGACGTCGTGGCCGACCCCATCGCCTTCGAGGCCTGCATCAAACTCGTCATGTCGCTGGACACGCTGACGCCGGCGCCGGCGCAGCCGAAACGGCTTGACGGTCTGTTCCGCGACCTCGCGCGGTTTCATCCGCGTCGGCCGGCCTATGAGCTGCAGGACCTGATCTGGGCGGTGTGGACCAACCATCCCGACCCGCATGCCGACCAGGCCATGGAGCAGGCGATCAACGCCATGGCGCTGAAACATTTCGACATGGCGCATCTGGTGCTGGATGCCCTCATCGATGCCCGGTCAGACTGGTCGGAGGCCTGGAACAAGCGCGCCACGCTGCATTTCATCCGCGGCGAGGATGCCAAGGCGGTCGGCGACATCATGGAAACGCTGAGGCGCGAGCCGCGTCATTTCGGCGCCATATCGGGTTTTGCCCAGATCTGCCTGCGCAATGGCCGCGAGGCGGACGCGCTGGCCGCCTTCGAGGTGGCGCTCGGCATCAACCCGCATCTGGAAGGCGTCGCCGCGCTGGTCGCCGAGATGCACGCCAGGGGCGGACGCGTCCTGCACTGAGCGGGCTGCCGCCCGCCCGGCGAAGCGGCTAGACGGGGATGAACTCTTCGCTTGGCCCGCATTCGTGTCGATTCTCCCGCTCGCCCTGAAGGCCGTGACGACGGCCGCCGTCGTCGTGTCCGCTGCCGTGGTGGCCGAAAGGACGCGCCCGTTCCTGGCCGCCATGGTGCTGTCGCTGCCGGTCTCGACCGGGCCCGCCTATGTCATGCTGGCGCTCGACCACGACGCGCCCTTCATCGCCGCGGCCAGCCTGTCGTCGCTGTCGGCCAATGTCTCGATCGTCCCGGCGGCCGTCGCCTATGCCTATTTCGCCCGCCGCGGCCATGGCCTGGCCGTCTGCTTCGCGGCGATGATCGGGGCCTGGCTTGTCGCCGCTCTCCTGGTCGGCCGGGTCGACTGGTCGCTGGCCGCAGCCCTCGTCCTCAATGCGGTGGTCTTCGCCATCGGCATTGTCGCCACCTGGCCCTGGCGCCGCGCCGAATTGACGCGCCCACCCCGTCCGCGCTGGTACGACATCCCGCTGCGCGCCGGCCTGGTCGTGACGCTCGTCGTGCTGGTCGTGACGGTGTCGGAATATATCGGGCCGACGGTGACCGGGGTCGCGGCGCTGTTCCCGGCCAGCTATTCGAACTTCATCCTCCTGATGCATGGCCGCCTCGGCGGGCCGGTGGTGGCCGCCGCCATCATCAACGGGCTGGTCATGCTGATCGGCTTCACCGGCCTCCTGACGGCGATCCATCTCTTCGCCGCCGCCGGCCAGGTCTGGGCCGGCCTCGCCGCCGGTTTCGCGGTGCCGATCGTCTGGTCGCTGCTGGTCTATGCGGTGAGCCGCATCAGGACTTGAGCGCGGCGCGCTTGGCTTTCAGCGCATAGAGCGCCTCGTGCGCCTCGCGCGGCGTCATGTCGTCGGGATCGATGCCGTCGATGAGATCGAGCACCGGGTCAGGCCTCGGCGCGGCCTCGCGGCGCGGCGCCGCGGCGAACAGCGGCAGGTCGTCGACCAGCCGGCGCACCGGCGCGGCCCGGTCGGTCGCCTCCAGCTCGGCCAGCACGTGCTTGGCCCGGTCGATCACCGAAGGCGGCAGGCCGGCGAGCTTGGCCACCTGGATGCCATAGGACCGGTCGGCGGCGCCTTCGGTGACCTCGTGCAGAAAGATCACGTCGCCCTGCCACTCCTTGACCCGCATCGTGGCATTGAACAGGCGGTTGAGCCGTTTCGACAGCACGGTGAGCTCGTGGAAATGGGTCGCGAACAGCGCCCGGCAGCGATTGGTCTCGTGCAGGTGCTCGACCGCCGCCCAGGCGATCGACAGGCCGTCAAAGGTCGCCGTGCCGCGGCCGATCTCGTCGAGAATGACGAGCGCGCGCGGGCCGGCCTGGTTGAGGATGGCGGCGGTCTCGACCATTTCGACCATGAAGGTGGAGCGGCCGCGGGCAAGGTCGTCGGCCGCGCCGACGCGCGAGAACAGCCGGTCGACCATGCCGATATGGGCCGAGGCCGCCGGCACGAAGCCGCCCATCTGGGCGAGCACCGCGACCAGCGCGTTCTGCCTGAGGAAGGTCGACTTGCCGGCCATGTTGGGACCGGTGATCAGCCAGATCCGGCCCTTGCCGTCATGGCCCGACAATTCGCAGTCATTGGCGACGAACGGCGCAGAGCGGGCGATCGCCTGTTCGACCACCGGATGCCGCCCGCCCTTGACCGCAAAGGCGAGCGACATGTCGACCAGCGGCCGGACATAGGCCTGCTCCACCGCCAGCGTCGCATTGGAGGCGGCGACGTCGAGCCGGGCGATCGCCTCCGCCGCCTGCTGGATCGGCCCGGCATGGGCGAGCACGGTCTCGCTCAGGGCGTCGAACACTTCGAGCTCGAGGCCGAGGGCCCGGTCCGCGGCGCCGGCGATCTTGGCCTCCAGCGCGCCGAGCTCGGTGGTGGTGAAGCGCATGACGCCAGCCAGCGTCTGGCGGTGGATATAGGTCGCGTTCAGCGGCTCCTTCAGGAAATTCTCGCCGTGCTGCTGCGCCACCTCGACGAAATAGCCGAGCACGTTGTTGTGCTTGATCTTCAGGGCCCGGATGCCGGTCTCCTCGGCATAGCGCGTCTGCAGCCCGGCAATGACGCGCCGGCTTTCGTCGCGCAGGCCCCTGGCTTCGTCGAGATCGGCCAGATGTCCGGCCCGCACGAAGCCGCCGTCGCGCTTCAGCAGCGGCAATTCGTCGGCGAGCGCCGCCGCCAGCGTCTCGGCGATGGCGGGATCCGGCTGGGCGAGCCCCTCGGCGACATCGGCGAGCTCGCCGGCGCGGGTTCCGGCCAGCAGTTCGGCGAGGCCCGCGGCCGCTACCAGCCCCTGGCCGATCGCGGCGAGGTCGCGCGGCCCGCCCCGGCCCATGGCGATGCGGGTCAGGGCGCGCGCCATGTCGGGCGCGCTGGCGAGCCGGGCGCGGATCTCGGTCCTGAGCGCGGTGGCGCCCGCCAGCGTCTCGACCGCATCGAGCCGGGCCGCGATGGCGACCGGATCGGTCAGCGGATTGGCGAGCCGGCTCGCCAGCAGGCGGGCGCCGGCGGCCACCACGGTCCTGTCGATGGCGGCGAGCAGGGAGCCGGTCCGTTCGCCGCCGAGCGTGCGCGTCAGCTCCAGATTGGCGCGGGTCGCCGCGTCGATCAGCATGGTCGTGCCTTCGGCCTCGCGCACCGGCGGCGACAGCGGCGGGCGCGAGGCGAGCTGCGTGCGCTCGATATAGGTCACCGCGGCGGCGGCGGCGGTCAGTTCGAGCCGCGAGAAGCTGCCGAAGCCGTCGAGCGTCTTGACGTCGAAATAGCCGGCCAGCCGCCGTTCGGCGCTGGCGCCGTCGAACAGGTCGCGCGGTGCCGGCGACACGGTCTTGAACGAGCGCCAGAACGGGCCGAATTCGCCGTCCGCGAACAGTGCGTCGGAGACGACGATCTCGCTCGCATCGATCCGGGCGATGTCGGCCGAGAGCCGGTTGCCGTCGGTCTCGGTGACGCGGAACTCGCCGGTCGACATGTCGAGCCAGGCGAGCGCGAAGGCGTCGACCGAGGCGACGGAGGAGGTCTTGGCGCGCGCTACCGCCAGCAGGAAGTTGTTGCGCCGGGCTTCGAGCAGCGAATCCTCGGTCAGCGTGCCCGGCGTCACCAGGCGGATGACGTCGCGCTTGACCACCGATTTGGAGCCACGCTTCTTGGCCTCCGCGGGGTCTTCCACCTGCTCGCAGACGGCGACCCGGAAGCCCTGGCTGATCAACCGCTGCAGGTAGTCGTCGGCGGCATGGACCGGCACGCCGGCCATCGGAATGTCCTGGCCGAGATGTTTGCCGCGCTTGGTCAGGGTGATGCCCAGCGCCCGCGCGGCGGCGACCGCGTCGTCGAAGAACATCTCGTAGAAATCGCCCATCCGGTAGAACAGGAGGCTGTCCGGGTGGGCGGCCTTGATCTCCAGATATTGCTCCATCATCGGCGTCACGCGGTTGTCCGCGGGCAGTTCCTGGGGCGTTCCGGAATCGATGGGCGTCTGGCTCAACATGGCGAGGGACGCTGGCAGGAGAGGCTGACGATTTCAACCGTTCGGCCGGGGCCGCCCACAGGCGATCAGCCGACGATGCGCGAAAGCTCGACCTGCACCGCCTTCAGTTTCGGCAGCAGGTCGCGCGCCAGCGAATCGGGGGAGAAGCGGCTCGCATGGGTGCCGACATTGATCGCCGCCAGCGTCCGGCCGCGGCTGTCGACGACCGGCACGGCGATCGAGACGAGTCCGATCTCCAGCTCCTGGTCGATGATGGCATAGCCGTCGGAGCGGGCGCCGGCGATCGCCGCCATGATGGCGCCGACGCCGACACGGGTCTTCGGCGTCAGCGGCCGGCGCGGCGAGGTCTCGACCAGCTGGCGCGCCGTCTCGTCCGGCAGCGCGGCGAGCAGGACGCGGCCCATCGAGGTGCAGAAGGCGGGCAGCCGCACGCCGACCGACAGGCCGACCGACATGATCCGTTTGGTCGCCGCGCGTGCGACATAGACGATTTCGTTGCCGTCGAGAATCGAGGCCGAGCAGCTCTCGCCGATCGATTCGCTGAGCCGTTCCAGCGCGTTCTGCAGGATCGCGGTCAGCGGCGTCGAGGACAGGTAGGCATAGCCGAGCTTCAGCACCCGCGGCGTAAGCTGGAAGAACTTGCCGTCGGTTTCGGCATAGCCGATGCGCGCCAGCGTGATCAGGCAGCGCCGGGCCGTCGCCCGGGTCAGGCCGGTCATGCGCGCGACATCGGCGATGGTCAGGCGCTGGTGCTGGGCGTCGAAACAGGCGATCACCGCAAGGCCCTTCTCGAGGCCCAGCATGTGGTCGCGGTCGATCTGCCGGAAGCTGTCCGTCGGCGTGTCCAAGGGGGCCTCGTGCGCTGATCCCGGCGCGGTGTGCGGTCACCGCACGTGATGCCGTTTTTCGCCGCCGAGGGCAACCGCCGCGGTCCGGGACCGGCAACGGGACCGAGATGCCGTGCCGCCGTTCCCGGTCAATATCCTGGCGGCCCGCTTGCCGCCCTCTTTTCGCTGCCTGCCCGGCGGGATAGATACGGGGCTGATCCCCGCCTGGACACCGATCCCCATGACCCTCCGTCTGCTCGTCGTCGAAGGCAACACCGCCGCCGACCGCGCCCGCCATGCCGCCTCGCGCGGGGCCATGCCGAGCGAAGCCTATGCCGACGTGCTGCGCCAGCTCGCGCCGGATGCCGTCGTCGATCTGTGCTTTCCCGCCGATCCTGGCGCCAATCTGCCCGACAGGGCCGGGCTCGAAGCCTATGACGGCGTGGCGCTGACCGGCTCCTCGCTCAATCTCTACGATATGACGCCTGATATCACCGCGCAGATCGACCTCGCCCGCGCGGTCTTCGCCGCGGGCACGCCGGTCTTCGGCTCCTGCTGGGGCCTGCAGGTGCTCACCGCGGCCGCCGGCGGCGTCGTCAGGCGCAATCCCAAGGGCCGCGAAATGGGCATTGCCCGCAGGATCGCGCCGAACGGCGCCGGCCGCGCCCACGCCATGCTGGCCGACCGGCCGGTCGCCTTCGATGCGCTGGCGGTGCACCAGGACGAGGTCGAGACGATGGCGCCGGGCACCACGCTGCTGGCCTCCAATGGCATGAGCGAGGTCCAGGCCGTGGAGATCAGGTCCGGCCGCGGCACGGCCTGGGCCGTGCAGTACCATCCCGAATTCTCCTTCGGCGAGGTTTCCGCCATTGCCGGCGCCATCGGCGAACGGTTGATCGCGGAGGGTTTCTTCGAGGACGAGGCGGCCCTCGGCGGCTGGCGCGCCGATCTCGACCGGCTCGAGGCCGATCCCGCCGACCGGCCGGTGGCCTGGCGCCATGGCCTCGACCGGGAGATTCTGGACAAGGCCAGGCGGCGCAGCGAGATCGGGCGCTGGATCGATGTGATGGTCCGGCCGCAAAAATCGGCGCGCGGCCGCGCCTGATCACGCGTTCTTGCTGAGATACGGCAACATGGCTGCCTTACCGTCCCTCGCCTGGACGGGATAAAGCGCCATGTTAGCTTCCCTGCCGCGTCAATCCGCGTTGCCTCTCCAAGGGGGCTGGATCAGCAAGGGAGCTTGCCATGTCGCCCGTTGAGGAAGGCGCCGCGGCACCGCGGCTCGTCGTCCCGCCGACCGCCTGGCCGATGCGTTGGTTGCGCCTGATCTCGGATGGCCTGACCTATGGCCCGCCATCGGCCGTGGTCAACTTTTTCACCAGCTCGCCGCGGCCGGTCGACCCGGAAACCGTCTGGCGTACCTTCACGCGGCCCTATCCACGTTTCCTGCAGGCGGTGATCGATCACTACCCGCCGCCGCGCCGGCGCGAGCGGCTGATCGCCCAGATGCTGGCGCAGCCCCATGCCGGCGGCATCGAATACCACTACGACCTGTCGAACGAGTTCTACCGGCTGTTCCTCGACAAGACCTTCATGTTCTACAGCTGCGCCGACTTTCTCAAAGCCGACGACACGCTGGAACAGGCCCAGCTCAACAAGGCCAACCATATCCTGTCGTTGATCGATCCGAAGCCGGGCGAGGCGATTCTCGAGCTCGGCTGCGGCTGGGGCTCCATGCTTCGGCACATCCACGCCCATGCCGGCGATCTCAAGTCGCTGTCCGGCTACACCCTGTCGCATGAGCAGAAGCGCTATATCGAGGAGAATTTCGGCTTCAATGTCATGCTCGAGGATTTCGTCACCACCGACCTCGGCGAAGAGCGCTACGACAAGATCTATTCGATCGGTGCCATGGAACATGTGCGGCCGAACGAGATCCCGGAGCTGGCCAAGAAGGTCTATGCCGCGCTGAAGCCCGGCGGGCGGGCCGTGCACCATTTCTTCTCGCTCAACGGCAACGACCCGCACGCCACTTCCATGGTGACCGCGCAGCTGTTCTTCCCCGGCTCGATCCTGTCGCTGCACAGCCATCATCTGGCCGCCGCGCGCGAGGCAGGCTTCACCTTGACCCACGATTCCGAGCACGACTACCGGCCGACATTGCGCGCCTGGTTCGACAATCTCGTCGCCAACCGCGAGCGCGCCCATCAGCTGGTCGGGGTCCAGCAGACCAACAAATACCTGGCCTTCTTCGCCACCTCCTGGGCCTTCTTCAACCTGAAGGAGGCGACCCTGCACCGGCTCGTTCTGGTGAAGGGCTGAGCGGCCGGCGCGTCAGACGTCGACCTTCAGAGCGGCGATGAAGGCTTCCTGGGGAATGTCGACCTTGCCGAACTGGCGCATGCGCTTCTTGCCCTCCTTCTGCTTGTCGAGCAGCTTGCGCTTGCGTGAGATGTCGCCGCCATAGCACTTGGCGGTGACGTCCTTGCGCAGGGCCGAGATGGTCTCGCGGGCGATCACCTTGGCGCCGATCGAGGCCTGGATCGGGATCTTGAACAGGTGCTGCGGGATCAGGTCCTTCAGCTTCTCGCACATGGCGCGGCCGCGGCTCTCGGCGCGCGCCCGGTGCACCAGCATGGACAGCGCGTCCACCGGCTCGCCATTGACCAGGATCGACATCTTCACGAGGTCGCCCTCGCGATAGTCGGTGATCTGATAGTCGAACGAGGCATAACCCTTGGAGATCGACTTCAGCCGGTCGTAGAAGTCGAACACCACCTCGTTGAGCGGCAGGTCGTAGGTGACCATGGCGCGCGTGCCGACATAGTTGAGGTCGATCTGCACGCCGCGGCGGTCCTGGCAGAGCTTCAGCACGGCGCCGAGATAGTCGTCCGGCGTCATGATCTTGGCGCGGATCCACGGCTCGGAAATGCTCTCGATCTTCATCGGATCGGGCATGTCGGCCGGGTTGTGCAGCTCCATCACGTCGCCGGTGCGCAGCAGGATCTGGTAGACGACGGAAGGGGCGGTCGCGATGAGGTCGAGGTTGAACTCGCGCTCCAGCCGCTCCTGGATGATTTCGAGGTGCAGGAGGCCGAGGAAGCCGCAGCGGAAGCCGAAGCCGAGCGCCGCCGAGCTCTCCATCTCGAAGGAGAAGCTGGCATCGTTCAGCCGAAGCTTGCCCATCGCGGCGCGCAGGTCCTCGAAATCGGCGGCGTCCTGCGGGAACAGGCCGCAGAACACGACCGGCTGGGCCGGCTTGAAGCCGGGCAGGGCCTCGGCCGTCGGCTTGCGGTCCTCGGTGATGGTGTCGCCGACGCGGGTATCGGCCACTTCCTTGATGGAGGCGGTGATGAAGCCGACCTCGCCCGGTCCGAGATCGCCGATATCGGCCATTTTGGGCGTGAACACGCCGATCTTGTCGACGTCGTAGACGGCGCCGGTGCCCATCATCTTGATCCGGCTGCCCTTCTTCAGGACGCCGTCGATCACCCGCACCAGCACGATGACGCCGAGATAGGCATCGTACCAGCTGTCGACCAGCATGGCCTTCAGGGGCGCCGCCCGGTCGCCCTTGGGCGGCGGCAGGCGGGTGACGATGGCCTCCAGCACGGCCTCGATATTGAGGCCGGTCTTGGCCGAGACGGGCACCGCATCGGATGCGTCGAGACCGATCACCTCCTCGATCTGCTCCTTGACCCGCTCAGGTTCGGCCGCCGGCAGGTCGACCTTGTTGAGCACGGGCACGATTTCGTGGCCGGCATCGAGGGCCTGATAGACATTGGCGAGCGTCTGGGCCTCGACGCCCTGCGAGGCGTCGACGACCAGGAGCGATCCCTCGCAGGCCGCCAGCGACCGCGAGACCTCGTAGGCGAAGTCGACATGGCCGGGCGTGTCCATGAGATTCAGCACATAGGTCCTGCCGTCAGCCGCCTTGTAGTTCAGCCGTACCGTCTGCGCCTTGATGGTGATGCCGCGCTCTTTCTCGATCTCCATATTGTCGAGAACCTGCTCGGTCATCTCGCGCGCCGTCAGGCCGCCGGTCACCTGGATCAGGCGGTCGGCGAGCGTCGACTTGCCATGGTCGATATGGGCGACGATGGAGAAATTGCGGATCAGTTCGAGCGGCGTGTCGGTCATGAGGCCGCACATAGCAGCGCTGCGGTCAGTTTTAAAGCTTTGCCGCGCGTGCCGCCGCGCGATTGCCGAGGCTCAGCCGTCGAGACCCTCGGAAAAGCTGATCGTGCTGCCGAGCTCGAAGCGGATCGGCCGGTTGACCGGACGCGTGCCGCGCAGCGCGCCGGAGAGGATGCCGAGGGCCAGAAGGGTCGCGCCGATCGACAGGATCATGTGGGACGTCTTCATGGCTGCCTCCTCGTACCGTGCGGGCGAGCCTGGTCCCGCTGCGGCCGGCGTGCTGTGCGGCAGGGCACAGGGCGAGGCTCGCCGTCGACGGGCATGCCGCAGCGGCCTGCTGGCGGCGGGCCGTCTTGCGGCGGTTCCGGCCAAATGCGAAATTAGGAGTTTGCGGATCGACGGAGGCTTCATGACCCGCAGGCGCACCAGCTACCAGTCCGGTCACGCGCCGAAATTCCTCGTCGTCGTCGACGACAGTCCGGAATGCGACCGTGCCATCGTCTTCGCCGCGCGGCGCGCCTCGCGCACCGGCCACCACCTGCAGATGCTGGCGGTGGTCGATGCCCAGCTGCGCGACGGCCAGGGCCTGTTCGGCGTCGCCGAGGTGATGCGCGCCGAGGCGCATGCCGAAGCGCGCGCCAAGCTCGACCGCGCCGCCGATCTCGCCATGAAGCTGGTCGGCGTCGAGCCGGAGCTCGTGGTCCGCGACGGCGTCATGGCCGACGCGATCCTGGCCCAGATCGAGGAGGACCCCGACGTCGCCATCCTCATTCTCGCCGCCGGCATCGGCAAGGACGGCCCGGGCCCGCTCGTCTCGAGCCTTGCCCGTTCGGCCGGCACCTTCCCGATCCCCGTGGCGCTGGTGCCCGGCCAACTGACCGACGAGGAGATCGAGGCCCTGGCCTGATGCAGGCGCCGGTTGACGCAGGCGCGCGCGATCGCCACATCCCCGTGCGAAGCGGACAGTGCAGCGAGTGGATTTTTTGGAACGGTTCTGCTTGAATCGTTCCAATCAGGCGCCGGCCTTGACCCGGGCGCCCGAGGAGACCGAAACCGATGTTCATTCAGACCGAAGCGACGCCCAACCCGGCGACCCTGAAGTTCCTGCCGGGCCGCACTGTGCTGCCCGAAGGCACGTTGCACATGCCGAACCCGGAAGCCGCGCGGCAGTCGCCGCTTGCCGAGAAGCTGTTCGGCATCGACGGCGTCGCCGGCGTGTTCTTCGGCAACGACTTCATCACCGTCACCAAGGCGGCCGCGGAATGGCAGCATCTCAAGCCCGCCATCCTCGGCGCGATCATGGAACATTACATGTCGGGCCAGTCGCTGCTGCGCGACGAGACGCCGATCGCCCCCGACGGGGACGAGGAGTTCTTCGATCCGGCGGATGCCGAGACCGTCGACACCATCAAGGAGCTCCTGGAGACGCGGGTGCGTCCGGCCGTGGCCGCCGATGGCGGCGACATCACCTTCCGCGGCTTCAAGGACGGCGTCGTCTATCTCAACATGCAGGGCTCCTGCGCCGGCTGCCCGTCCTCGACGGCGACGCTGAAGCACGGCATCCAGAACCTGATGCGGCACTTCCTGCCCGACGTGCGCGAGGTCCAGTCGGTCTGAGCCGCAGGGGCTTCCGGATGCGTCAAGGGTGAAGCTTCAGGCCCTTGACGATCCGGTCGATCTGGCGCCGCTCGTCATGCAGCGCGAGGCCGACGAGGTCGAGCGCCTCGGTCGGCACGGCGGCGACCGCGGCGCGGTTGTCGGCATCGTTGGTCGTCGCGAACAGGTCGTGCGTATAGAGCGAGGTTCGGACGCCGCGCTCCCGGGCCCGGCTCAGCGTCCGGGTCAGTTCCTCGCCGGTCGCGGCGAAGATCAGCACGGGCTGGCGGATCAGCGGGCCGTAGAACCGGCCCGAAGCATCGGCATAGGGCTCGCCCGCCAGCTCCGGGGCGGAGCCGACGAGGCCTCCGGCGAGGAAGGCCGTCACATTCAGTTTCTGCCAGGTGGCGAGATCCTCGCGCACCACGATGGCGATCTTGCTGTCGAAACGGGTCTTGGTGTCGAACGTCATGGCGCGGAATCTGGACGAGCGGGCTTCGATCGGTCTTGAACGATCGTGCGTTCCATCGCCTGGCGACTGGATCCGGCTGGCGCCGCCCCAGCACGGTTTCGAGCGGCTGGAAGCCTTCTTTTCCGGCCATGCCTATGACCCGCACCGCCACGACACCTACGCGATCGGCTACACGGTCGCGGGCGTGCAGACCTTCACCTATCGCGGCGCGCGGGCCGACAGCGCCACGGGCCATGCCATGGTGCTGCATCCCGACGAGCGTCACGACGGCCGGGCCGGG
The DNA here is from genome assembly GCA_000751295.2 of bacterium YEK0313. Taxonomy (NCBI): domain Bacteria; species bacterium YEK0313. The sequence continues at coordinate 1,872,968 of CCMO02000001.1, read as the reverse complement.
GTCGCTGCCGGCTTCCGCTACCGTATGGCCTATATCGAGCCGCGCCTCATCCGCGACGCCTTGGCCGGCCGCGCCGCGAGCCTGCCCTTCGTCAAGGCGGCGGTGTCGACCGATCGACGCCTCATCGGCGCCCTCGGCGCGGCCCTCGCCTGCCTCGACCGACCGCTCGAACCGCTCGAGACGACCCAGGCGCTGATCGCGATCGCCGATGCCCTGCTCGCCCTCGACGCCTCGGCGCGCGCCGGCGCCGGCCGCGGCCGCACCGTCGACGTCAGGGCCGTCGAGCGGGCCCGGTCGTGGCTGGATGCCCATTTCGACCGACAGGTCGGCTCGGAGGAGCTCGAGGCCGCCACCGGCCTCGACCGCTTCGCGCTGGCCCGCCAGTTCCGCCTCGGCCTTGGCACCAGTCCCTACCGCTACCTGACCATGCGCCGGCTCGACCGGGCCAAGGTTGCGATCCGCGCCGGCCAGTCGCTCGCCGATGCCGCCCTGGTCAGCGGCTTTGCCGACCAGAGCCACCTGACGCGGCAGTTCGGCCGCGCCTTCGGCCTCACGCCCGGCCGCTGGCGGGCGATGCATCGGCCCGGCTGACGCCAGCCTCACCATAGATCCGGACGAACCGCTCGACCGCCCGCCGGGCGACGGCGTCGTGATCCGCCTCGGCCGCCGGCACCCGATGCAGCGCGAGGATCTGCCGGTCGCCGACAAGGAGGCCGAAGAAGGTTGCATAGGCCTCCGCGAGATCGCTGACGGCGATGTCTCCGGCATCCCGCATCGCCGCGATCAGTGCGACGAGACCGGGCGCGGAGCTGTCGCGGCCGGCCGCGATCAGGATCTGGCTCAACCGGCCGCTGTCGTCGGCGAGCGCGGCGCGGTTGATGACGAGCGAAGCCTCGCCGGTCAGGAGCGCGGCGAGGCTTGCGCCCTCGGCGACCAGCGCCTCCGGCGGCGTCGCGGCGGCCGCGCTCGCCGCGAGTGCCGCGTTGAGCGCCGCGGCCTGGCGCTGGACCAGCGCGGCAAGAATGGCGTCGCGATCCTCGAAGAGGAGATAGAGCGTGTCCTTGGAGCAGCGGGCGGCGCGCGCGATCGCTGCCGTCGTCACCGCCTTCAGCCCGCCTTCGGTGAGCAGCGCCAGCGCTGCGTCGAGAACGTCGTCGCGGCGGTCGGGAGTGATCGGGGCGGGCACGGCTGTCACCTGTGGCATGGGGGCTTGCGATGATGAGTACCATGCGGTACTGAAACTGTCAGTACCGCATGGTACTCACCCGAAGGATCGCGCCATGGTCGTTTCCTCCCGTCTTCCCCGTGACCAGAACCATGTTTCCGGCGCGCTCTGCGCCGCGCAGGCGCTGGCGTTCGCGGCCTTGCTGCTGTTCGGCGCGATCGCCGGTTTCTTTTACGCCTATTCGGTGTCGGTCATGCGCGGCCTCGACGCAGCCGGACCGGTCGCGGCCGTCGCGGCCATGCAGGGCATCAACGCCACCGTCCGCAATGCCGCCTTCGCGCCGGCCTTTTTCGGCGCGCCGCTGGCGGCTGTCGCCGCGGCCCTTGCGGCGGCCGCCGCCAGCACGTCGCGCACCGCGCTGCTGCTCGCCGCGGCCGCGCTTGTCTACCTTCTCGGCGCGATGGCGCCAACCTTGCTCGTCAATGTGCCGATGAACGATGCCCTCGCCGCCGCCGGCGTGCCGGCCGACGCGGCCGCGGCGGCAAGGCTCTGGACCGGCTATGCGCCGCGCTGGACCGCCTGGAACGGCGCGCGGACGGCCGTGAGCCTTGCAAGCCTCGCCCTTGTCGGCCTCGCGCTCATGGGCCTCGGCCGCCGCCCGGCCTGAAACGCCGGAAAATCTGTTCCCCCGCGACTTCGGGCCTCTTCGCGGCGCAGCCGCGGCGGTATAGAGGAGGAGAATGCTCCTGCTTGCCCTGGATACCGCGCTCGGCGCGGCCTCTGCCGCCATCCTCGATACCGAGACCGGTGAGGTCGTGGCGCGCCTGAGCGAGCCCATGGAGCGCGGCCATGCCGAGCGGCTGATGCCGCTGGTCGCAGACCTCGCCGCCGGCGCCGGCATCAAGCTGCGCGCGGTCGGGCGCTTCGCCGCCACCGTCGGCCCGGGCAGCTTCACCGGCCTGCGCGTCGCCGTCGCCGCCGCGCGGGCCATGGCTCTTGCCGCCGGCGGCGATGCGGTCGGCATCGCGACGCTTGACGCGCTGGCTGCGCCGCTCCTGGACGGGCCCGGCCGGCGTCACGTGCTCGCCGCCATCGATGCCCGCCACGGCCACGTCTATGCGAGCTTTGTCGGCGCCGACGGCAGCCTGCTGCGCGAAGCCGGCTACTGGCCGGCGGCAGAAGCCGCCGCTCTCGCCGCCGCCCACGGCGCGACATTGACCGGCCCGGGCCTTGCCGTCGTGCAGGCCGCCTGGCCGCCCGGCACGCCGCCGCCCGCCGAGAGCGCGCCGGCCGCCTATCCCGATATCGGCTGGGTGGCCCGGCTGGGCGCGAGGGCCGCGCCGGCGACGGCACCATGCCGGCCGCTCTATCTCAAGGCCGCGGACGCCAAGCCGCAGCTGCGCCCGCAGCGCCGGCCGGCGGTCGCGCCGTGAGCTCGCTCTATGACTTCTGGGCCTGGTGGCCGCGCGCCGAGCCGGTGCTCGACCGGGCGGCCATGGCCGATGCGCGCGACATGGCGGCGATCCACGGCGCCTCCTTCCACCGCGGCTGGGACGTGCAGGAATTCGAGACCATGCTGGTCGACCGGTCGATCCTCGCCCATGCCCTGCGCCGCCGCGCGACCCAGCCGGTCGGCGCCTTCGTCGTCAGCCGGCTCGCCGCCGACGAGGCCGAGATCCTGACCATCGCCGTCCTGCCGCGCCTGCGCGGCCGCGGTTTCGCCGGCCAGCTGCTCGACGCCCATGTGAAGGACCTCATGCGCGCCGGCATTGCCAATCTATTCCTGGAAGTGGAGGCGGAGAACGCGCCGGCGCTGAAGCTCTATCAGCGCCGCGGCTTTTCCATCATCGGCCGGCGCAGGGGCTATTACCGCACCGCCACCGGCACGGCCGACGCTGTGATGATGCGCAAGGTCCTGCCGACGATCTGACGCGGGGCGAATGGGAAATAGCGAATGGCGAATAGGGGATCGGCCGGCTCATCCCTACTCGCCACTCGCTGCTCCGACCGTGGCGTTCCGGTCACGCCGGGCGCATGACCGACATTTCGTCGCGCCGTTCTCGTTTCGGACTCTTAATTCACGATTCCAGCCGAGGGTAGAGTGGAACTGATTCGCGGCGCGGAGCGGCACCGCCGCGAAGCCGCATGCGCGGAGATGAACGAACGATCAGCCGGGCAAAGGACAGGCGATGCCGGACCTTGACAGGGTCGACGACGCATCCGGACGCGGCCTCGGGCTGAAACGCGCCTGGACGAGCCGCGCCGGCACCGTTCTGTCCGGCACCACGGCCGCCCTGCTTGCCTCGACCTCGCTGGTCGCGGCCGAAACCGCCCTCGGTGTCGGCGACGCGGTCCGCCTGCTCGCCGCGCATGAATGGGCGATGTTCGGCCTCAATGTCGGCATCGTGGTCTTCGCCGTGGTGACCGGCATCGGGCTGCTGCGCACCCGCACCCGCGCCGCCGAGGACACGCTGGTCGCGCGCCAGGAGATCAACCGGCTGAAGCTTGCCCTCGATCGCGCCAACGCGCTGCTCACCCTCGACCAGCATGTCGTGGTGGTCTGGGGCGAAGCCGACGAGCCGGAGATTTCGGGCGACGTCAGGAGCCTGGTCGATCCGGCGGCGCCGCACCGGGTGCTCGCCTTCGGCACCTGGATCGCCGCCGAAAGGGCCGCCGAGCTCGAGCGCGGCGTGGACCTGCTGCGCCGGACGGGCATGCCGTTCAAGCTGGAACTGGTCACGACCGACGGCCGCCCGGTGGAGGCCGAGGGCCGGCCGATCGGCGGGCGGGCGGTGCTGCGCCTGCGCCTGATGGCGGGCCTGCGCGAGGAACTGGTCAAGCTGCGCGAGGAGCATGACGGCTTCGTCAGGCGCACCGAGACGGTGCTCGCTTTCCTTGCCGACCTGCCCATGCCGGCCTGGATTCGTGATGCCGACGGCCGGCTGACCTGGGTCAACGAGGCCTATGCCCGTGCCACCGACAGCGCCAGCGGCGCCGAGGCCGTGGCGAAGGGCACCGAGCTGCTCGAACCGGTCGACCGGGCCGAGGCGGCGCGCTGCCGCGGCGCGCAGGAGCCGTTCCTGCGCCGGGTCAATGCGATCTCCGCCGGCGCACGCCGCGTCTTCGACGCCATCGAGCGGCCAGGCTCCCGCGGCGCCGCCGGCCTTGCCGTCGACGTCACCGAGCTCGAGGCGATGCGCACCCATTTCGCCGTCGAGATGGAGACCCACAAGCGCACGCTGGACCAGCTCGCCACCGCCGTCGCCATCTATGACGCCAACAAGCGCCTGGTCTTCCACAATGAGGCCTTCCGCCTGCTCTGGGACCTCGACCCGGCCTTCCTGCACCAGGAGCCGACCGACGGCGACGTGCTGGACCGGCTGCGCGAGCGGCGCAAGCTGCCGGAGCAGTCGAGTTTCCGCGAATGGAAGAAGTCGCTGCATACGGTCTACGAGGCGATCGACACCGAGCCGCGCAGCCATGAATGGCTGCTGCCGAACGGGCGCTATCTGCGCGTGGTGCAGAACCCGGATCCCGCTGGCGGCGTCACCTATGTCTTCGAGGACCAGACCCGCCGCCTGCAACTGGAGACCCAGGTCGCCGCGCTCGGCAAGGTGCAGCGCGAGACGCTCGACCATCTCGAGGAGGCGGTCGCGGTGTTCGGTTCGGACGGCCGGCTGTCGCTGCACAACCGCGCCTTCGCCCTGTTCTGGGACATCGACCAGAGCCTGCTCGACGCCCGCCCGCATATCGACCAGATCGCCGGCCTGTGCATTCCCTATCTGCGCGATGCCAGCGCCTGGCCGGAGATCAAGACCGCGGTCGCCGCCATCGATGCCAAGCGGCAGCCGCGCAGCTTCCGGTTCGACCGCAACGACGGCGCCGTGCTCGACGCGGTGACGGCGCCGCTGCCCGACGGCGCGACGCTGGTCACCTTCCGCAATGTCACCAACATGGTCATGGTCGAGCGCGCCCTGACCGAGCGCAACGAGGCGCTGGAAGCCGCGGAGAAGATCCGCAACGACTTCGTGCACCACGTCTCCTATCAGCTGCGCACGCCGCTCACGACCATCATCGGCTTCGCCCAGGTGCTCGACGACGCCGCTGTCGGGCCGCTGAACGACAAGCAGCGCGAATATCTCGGCTATATCAGCGTCTCGTCCTCGGCGCTTCTGTCGATCATCAACGACGTGCTCGATCTCGCCACCATCGATGCCGGCGTCATGCGCCTCGATCTCGGCGAGGTCGACATCCGACAGGCCATGCAGACCGCGGCCGATGCGGTCAAGGACCGGCTTGCCGAAGGCCAGGTCCGGCTGGAGCTGCGCGCGGCGCGCGACATCGGCTCGTTCCGCGCCGACGGCCAGCGCATCCGCCAGGTCCTGTTCAATCTCCTGTCCAATGCCATCGGCTTTTCCGAGCGCGGCGGGCTGGTGGTCCTTGACGCGACGCGCGACGGTGACCAGATCGTCTTCAAGGTGCGCGATCAGGGGGCCGGCATCGCGCCGGAACATCTCGGCCGCATCTTCGACCGGTTCGAGACGCGCACCACCGGTTCGCATCACCGGGGCGCCGGCCTCGGCCTCTCCATTGTCCAATCCTTCGTGGCCCTGCATAAGGGCCATGTCTCCGTCGAAAGCACGCCCGGCCAGGGCACGCAGGTCAAGGTGACCCTGCCGGCCGATCTCGGCGATTATTCAAAGGCCGCCGAATGACCGAACCGCTGCGCCACACCCTCCAGCTCGCCAACGAGGCGGCGACCGTCCGCTTCGCCATGGATCTGGCCATGGCGGTGCAGGTGAACGACGTGGTCACGCTGGCCGGCGAGCTCGGATCGGGCAAGTCGACGCTCGCCCGCGCTCTCGTGCGGGCGCTTGCCGAGGACGAGGCGCTGGAGGTGCCGAGCCCGACCTTCGCGATCATCCAGCCCTACGACCTCAAGCGTTTCCCGGTCATCCATGCCGACCTCTACCGCGTCATCTCGCCGGACGAGATCACCGAGCTCGGCTGGGACGACGTGTCCGAAAACGCGCTCCTGCTGGTCGAATGGCCGGACCGGCTGGGCGGCGCGCTGTCCGGCGACCGGCTGGAGATCGAGCTCGCGCTGAACGCGGCGCAGGGCCCTTCCGCCCGCACGGCGACGCTGACCGGCCATGGGGCCTGGCGCGACCGGCTCCAGCGCCTCGTCGCGCTGCGCGTCTTCATCGACAATGCCGGCTGGGCCGGGGCGACGCGCCGCCACCTGCAGGGCGATGCCTCCAGCCGCACCTACGAGCGGCTGACCGACGGCAGCCGCCGCGTTGTGCTGATGAACGCCCCGCGCCGGCCCGATGGCCCGCCGATCCGCAACGGCCTGCCCTATAGCCGCATCGCCCATCTCGCCGAGGACATGGTGCCCTTCGTCGCCATGGCCGAGGGCCTGCGCGATGCCGGCCTGTCGCCGCCCGAGATCGAGGCGATCGATCTCGACCAGGGCTTCCTTTTGCTCGAGGATCTCGGCTCCGAGGGCGTTGTGGCGGGCGGGGCGCCGATCGCCGAGCGCTATACCGCGGCGGTCGACGTGCTGGCCCATCTCCATGGCCGCGCGCGGCCGGATACGCTCGGCACGCCGAAGGGGCCGTACAGCCTGCCGCCCTATGACCACGAGGCGCTCGGCGCCGAGGTCGAGCTGCTGCTCGACTGGTATATTCCGCGCAGCCAGGCGCGCATTCCCGCCAGCGAGAAGCACGTCTTCCTGAAGCACTGGGCCGATCTCTTCGCCGAGGTCGAGAAGGCGCCGAAGACCTGGACGCTGCGCGACTATCATTCGCCCAACCTGATCTGGCTGGCCGACCGCGACGGCATCGAGCGGGTCGGGCTGATCGATTTCCAGGACGCGGTCATGGGCCCGCCGGCCTATGACGTGGTCTCGCTCCTGCAGGACGCGCGCGTCACCGTGCCGGAGACGCTCGAGCTGCAGCTCCTGTCGCGTTATGCCGCGGCCCGCCGCGCGGCGGATGCCGGTTTCGACATGGCGAGCTTCGCCCGCCTCTACGCCATCCTCGGCGCGCAGCGGGCGACCAAGCTGCTGGGCATTTTCGTGCGTCTCGACAAGCGCGACGGCAAGCCGCAATACCTCGCCCATATCCCGCGCATATGGGCCTATCTGCAGCGCTGCCTGGCCCACCCCGCGCTCGCCCAGGTCAAGCGCTGGGTCGACGACCGCGTGCCGCCGCCGTGACCGGGATCGACAGCTGCATGGTGCTGGCCGCGGGCCTCGGCACGCGCATGCGCCCGCTCACCAATGACCGGCCGAAGCCGCTCGTGATGGTGGCCGGCAAGACCCTGCTCGACCATGTGCTGGATCCGCTGGCGGAGGCCGGCATCACGCGCGCCGTGGTCAATGTCCACTATCTCGCCGACCAGGTGGAGGCGGCCGTGGCGCGGCGCGAGCGGCCACGGGTCGTCGTGTCGGACGAGCGCGCCGCGCTGCTCGATTCCGGTGGCGGCGTCGCCAAGGCGCTGCCGCATCTCGGGTCGCGCTTCCTGGTCCGCAATGCCGACGCCTTCTGGCGCGATGCCGGCCGCTCCAGCCTGGCGCGGCTGATCGAGGCCTTCGATCCCCAGCGCATGGACACGCTGCTGCTGCTGGCGCGGATGGAGGCGAGCGTCGGCTTCGACGGTCCGGGCGACTTCTTCCGCGATGTCGACGGCCGCCTCACCCGCCGCGGCGCCGCCGCGCGCGCGCCCTTCGCCTATGCCGGCGCCGCCGTCATGCAGGCCGAGGATTTCGCTGGCCATGCGCCCGGCGCGGTCTTTTCGCTCAACAGCCTGTGGAACGCCTCCATCGCGCGCGGCCGGCTGCACGGGCTCGTCATCGACGGGCTCTGGCTGCATGTCGGCACGCCGGCGGCGATCGGCGAGGCCGAGGCCGCGATCGCCGGGATGCTCTGACAGGCCGGCCGGGGCTTTCCATTCTAGCCCGCCGGGTGTATGTCGCCGCCTCCTTTTCACTTCCGCCCGGTCCGATCCCGGGAGAAGGACCATCAATGGCCAAACGTTTCGACACGGGCTCCGGCCCGTCGCAAAGGCAGTTGCGCGTCGGCGAGCTGATGCGCCACGCCCTCGCCGAGGTGCTCGCGCGCGGCGAGATCCACGATCCGGTTCTCGCCGGCACCGTCGTCACCGTGCCCGAGGTGAAGATGTCGCCGGACCTGAAGATCGCCACCTGCTTCGTCATGCCGCTCGGCGGCAAGGGCCAGGACGAGGTGATCGCCGCGCTCGCCCGCAACAAGCGCTATCTGCGCGGCGAGCTGGCCCATCGCACCAACCTGAAATTTGCGCCCGACCTGCGCTTCCGCATCGACGCCTCGTTCGACGAGGGCTCGCGCATCGACCGTCTCCTGGACAGCGATGCGGTGCGCCGCGACCTCGGACCGAAGGGCGGCGCCCGGCCGGACGACGAGGACGAGCCGTCATGAACCAGCCCCGCTCGAAGAAGGTCGACGTGCACGGCTGGATCGTGCTCGACAAGGCGCTTGGCCAGACCTCGACCCACGCGGTCTCCGCCGTGCGCCGTCTGTTCAACGCCAAGAAGGGCGGCCATGCCGGCACGCTCGATCCGCTCGCTTCTGGCCTCCTGCCGATCGCCCTCGGCGAGGCCACCAAGACGGTTCCCTTCGTCATGGATGGCCGCAAGACCTACCGCTTCACGGTCACCTGGGGCAGCGAGACGACGACCGACGATACCGAGGGCGAGGTGGTCGCCCGCTCCGACGCCCGCCCCGACCGCGCCGCCGTCGAGGCCCTGCTGCCGCGCTATACCGGCACGATCATGCAGGTGCCGCCGAAATTCTCGGCCATCAAGGTCGACGGCGAGCGCGCCTATGACCTTGCCCGCGACGGCGAGGCGGTCGAGCTCGCCGCCCGGCCGATCACCATCGACAGCCTGAAGCTGGTCAGCTTCTCCCCGGAAGCCGCGGCCTTCGAAGCCGAATGCGGCAAGGGCACCTATGTCCGGGCGATCGCCCGCGACCTCGGCCGCGACCTCGGCTGCTTCGGCCATGTCACCGCGCTTCGCCGCACCCGCGTCGGCCCCTTCGGCGAGAACGACACCGTCTCGCTCGACGAGCTGCGCGAACTGCAGGAGGGCCGCATCGGCGACCAGTCGCTCGAGGACGCCTTGCTGCCGGTGGAGGCGGCGCTCGCCGAGGTGCCGGAGGTGCAGGTGACGCGCGATGCCGCCGCGCGGCTGACCCGCGGCCAGAGCGCCATTCTGCGCGGCCGGGACGCGCCCCTTGCAGGCACCGTCTGGGTTTCGGCCGGCGGCGACCCGGTCGCCGTCTGTGAGGTCGAGCGCGGCGAACTGGTGCCGAAGCGCGTCTTTGTTTTTCAGCCGTGAATATCTTGCTGGACATGCGTTGACGCGGCCGCTCGCGGTCGCTATGACACCGGCCTCTCGCCCAGATGGCGGAATTGGTAGACGCGCTGGTTTCAGGTACCAGTGACGAGAGTCGTGGAGGTTCGAGTCCTCTTCTGGGCACCAATTTCGTGAAAGCGCCCGCTCCTCATGCCGAGGAGCGGGCGTTTTCCGTTCTGGGGGTCCGGGACGGCCCGAATCGGCTGTCCCGGCGGTCCGGCCGTTACTGGGCCGCGTCGACGAAGCTCGGCATGGCGTTGAGCTGTTCCTTGGTGCGCATCACCACGGCGAACAGCTTGCCGTTGGAATCGCGCATCAGGCGCAGGTCCTGCCAGTCGAGCGCAACGGACTTCTCGCCGATGCCGAGGAAGCCGCCGACGCCCAGCACCACCTGCTTGGCGCGGCCGTCGCTGGTCAGCACGACCGAGCTCACCGTGCCGATATTGTCGTGCCGCTCGCGCATGGCGCGCCACTGCGCGTCGTCCATGGTCGCGGGCGAGGCCGGCGGTGCCGGTGCGACGGTCGCGGTGGTCGCCGGATCGGCGCTCGCCGAGCCCTCGGCCGGTTTCGGCGCATAGACCGTCATGCCGACCAGGCTGCGCGTCGTGAATTCGTTCGGCGCCAGCGAGGACTGGACCTGACGGGCGGCCGGAGCGTTGCGCCCCGGCGTTTCGGGGGCGGTCGGGGCGGGCTGGGCCATGGCGCCGCCGCTCAGCGCCACCAGGACCGAAGCAAGAGCAAGTTTGTTCCTGATCATGGTGTCCTCCTTGAGGGATCAAGTGACGACATCCTTGGTCGAGCGGAGCGGCGAGACGGGCTCGGCTCCTGCTCGGCCGGACATTGGGAACAACCTCTAGTCCCAAAAGCTGTTCCATCGGCGCGGCGATAGTTGCTTGCCCCTTGGCCGGAAATGCTTGCAATTGCGCCATTTTTTCAGCGCGAGCTGCGCGGTCATGACCAGGCCCAGTTTGGCCGGTCTCCTGATGCCGGACCTTGCGGCCGCTTGCCGCCAAGACACGGAGACTGTCGGACATGCACCCGAACATTCCCGTTGCCGCGAAGGCTGTTCTGGCCTTGGCGGCCGTGCTCGCCCTGCCGCCCGCCGCCGCGGGGCAGCGCGTCGACTACCAGCGGCTGTGCGACAGTTTCGAGTGCCGCAACAAGCGCGGCGAACTCTGCCCGTCGCCGGCCGCGCTGGCCGCGCGCCGCGCGGCGGCGCGCTGCGAGCGCTACGACAATGCGTTCGGCAGCATTACCGTGCTCCGGCAGCAGGGGCGGGCCTGCCACGTCATCGATGCCGGCCGGTCGGGCTGGACCGATTGCAATGCCTTGCAATATGACCCGACCCGCCGGATCAGGCCCTGAGGGCTCCCAACGGTCCGGAGCGGCGGTTCCGCGGCGTCAGCCGGAAATGCGCTCGATTGCCGCGCCGCAGGCGGCGAGCTTGGTTTCCAGGCGTTCGAAACCGCGATCGAGGTGATAGACCCGGTTGACCATGGTTTCGCCCTGCGCGGCAAGCGCCGCGATGACCAGCGACACCGATGCCCGCAGGTCGGTCGCCATGACCGGCGCACCCTTGAGCGTGTCGACGCCCTCGATGGTCGCCGTTTGACCGTCGAGCTGGATGTGGGCGCCGAGGCGGGCGAGCTCCTGGACGTGCATGAAGCGGTTCTCGAAGATCGTCTCGGTGATCTTCGAGGTGCCCTTGGCGCGGGTCATCAGGCCCATGAGCTGGGCCTGCAGGTCGGTCGGGAAGCCCGGGAAGGGGTCGGTGGTGACGGTGACCGGCGCGATGCCGTGGCCGTTGCGCTTGACGCGGATGCCTTCATTGGTGGCGGCGATCTCGGCGCCCGCCTCGGTGAGCACGTCGAGCGCGGCCTGCAGAAGCTCCGGCCGGGCGCCTTCCAGCATCACGTCGCCGCCGGTCATGGCGACGCACATGGCATAGGTGCCGGTCTCGATGCGGTCGGCGACGACGGCGTGATGGGTGCCCTTCAGCCGGCTGACCCCGGTGATCTCGATGGTCTCGGTGCCGGCGCCCTTGATCTTGGCGCCCATCTTGATCAGGCATTCCGCGAGGTCGACGATCTCGGGCTCGCGGGCGGCATTGTGGAGCACGGTGGTGCCCTGTGCGAGCGCCGCGGCCATCAGCGCGACATGGGTGCCGCCGACCGTCACCTTGGCGAAATCGATCTCGTTGCCCTTCAGCCCGCTCGGCGCCTTCACCACCGCATAGCCGGCATCGATCTCGATCTCGGCGCCGAGCCGCTCCAGCGCGTGCAGCAGCAGGTCCACCGGCCGGGTGCCGATGGCGCAGCCGCCGGGCAGCGAGACCTTGGCGATGCCCATCCGCGCCACCAGCGGCGCGATCACCCAGAAGCTCGCCCGCATGGTCGAGACGAGCTCGTAGGGCGCCGTGGTGTCGACGATCGAGCGGGCATTGAGCCTGACCGTCTGGCCGACCAGCACGTCGTCGCCGGAACGCTTGCCGGCAATGGTCACGTCGACGCCGTGATTGCCGAGGATGCGGGCGAGGTTCGACACGTCGGAAAGCCGCGGCACATTGGTCAGCGTCAGCTCGTCCTCGGTCAGCAGCGAGGCGATCATCAGCGGCAGGGCGGCGTTCTTGGCGCCGGAGATCGGGATCGTTCCGTGAAGCGGGCGGCCGCCGGTGATGCGGATGCGATCCATGCCGAACTCCTGATTGAGCAAATGGAATGCTGAAAGGCGAAAGGCCCATAGGGGGTGGGCCGGACGGGAAATGAATGCGTCGGGCCGCATGCGGGGGAGCCGCGATCGCGCGAATCCCGTCAGCATCGGTTCATCACCGCAATAGCCGACCAAACAGGGCGAAACAAGGAAGCGGGCCGGGCGGGGGCATGGCGCAGGACCGGCCGACTGCGCCGGCCGCCGCGCGCCGGGCGGCGTCTCCCGCGCCGAATCAGGTTTCGGCGTCGCTCTTGTCGGCGTCCGCCCGTCCGCGGGCCTGCGCCTTGCGGCGCTTCAGATTGGCTTTCAGCTGGGCGGCGAGCCGCGCGGCGCGCGCCGCGCGCTCGTCCGGCCGGGCCGCCGGCTTGGTCTCGGATTTCGGATCGTTGTCGGTCATCGGGCTTAACGCAGGTGGCACCGGCCACTATCGGATGATCGCCATGCACTGCCAACTGGCAAAGACTTGGGGCCAGCCTCTTGCATCCCCCGCAACGCTGTGGCAGGGAAGCGTCCCGATCGCCGGGGCGCCTGTTCGCCTCCCGGCCCACGGCCTCGCTGCGGTAGCTCAGTGGTAGAGCACTCCCTTGGTAAGGGAGAGGTCGAGAGTTCAATCCTCTCTCGCAGCACCAGTCTCCTTTCCTTGAAGATCAAGAGCTTGAGCCATATCAATGGGCTAGCGCCGTCCTGACCGTGGGACAAAGGCGTGGGACATGGCTCGCAGAATGACGGGCACCGGAAAACGTCCTGACAGCAACTGTCGCCAGTTCGCGCGTCGCGTCCCGAGGGACACGGTGGACAAGGTTCGCGGCACTCCATTGGCGTTCACGTTCCCTGCGGATGGGGAGGGCGAGGGCTTCGCGGTCACGGCGACCATAATGGTAACAGCGGTAAAGAATGCGCCGCATGGAACTGATCTTGTTCTCACTGGCCGCAGGGAGCGGCGGCATGATCTTCATCTCTGGCATCACAGGCCACATCTGAGGCAGCGACCATGGCAACTTACAGGCAACTTCGTCGCCTACTACCGCGTTAGCACGGCGCGACAGGTGGCGTCCGGCCTTGGGCTTGAGGCTCAACAAGGGGCCGTCAGAACCTACCTCAACGGCGGGGGCTGGCGACTTGTTGGGGGTGTCGTGGAGGTCGAGAGCGGCAAGCGGATCGACCGGCCGGAACTCAAACGGGCGCTGGCTGCCTGCGCTGCGTACCGGGCCAAGCCGGTCATCGTGAGGCTCGACCGTCTCTCACGAGACGCAACTTCCTTCTCGATCTGGACAAGGCGGGAGTAGACTTTGTCGCGTGTGATATGCCCCATGCGAACCCGCTCACCGTGGGCATTATGGCTCTTGTGGCGGAGGAAGAGGGGAAAGCCATCTCCGCTCGCACGAAAGCGGCTCTCGCAGCTGCCAAGGCACGTGGGGTGAAAGTTAGGCGGCTTCCCTGGGGTGCCCATTAGCGACGATGCAAGGGCCATCAGCGTGGCTTCAAGGTACGAAGGCTACTTGCGCCGTCCTGAGGCAGATGTGGGAAGCGCCTGCGAAGGCATCTGTTTTTTCTGAAGACTGGGGAAAGCCGACAACTGGATGCGAATCACCTTGTTCGAGTCTCCTATCCAATGTAGAACAGATTAGGAACAGGGCGTAGACATCATGGCCCATGACGGTAGAGCTGTCGCAAACTTCATCTTGGATCGTGCTGCGGCAACAGGAAGGAAGCTGACACACCTGAGTCTACAAAAGATCGTGTTCTTTTGTCATGCGTGGTCGCTTGTCGAACTTGGCAAGCCGCTCATCAAGCATAATTTCGAGGCATGGCAGTTCGGTCCGGTTCTGCCCTACCTGTATCGTGAGTTTAAGGAATTCGATAGCCAGCCAATTCCCAGAAAGGCTTGCAAGATTGACCCATTTTCTGGAAGCCGCGTCACTGTAGACTACCAGTTTCCGGCGGAAGTCGAGACCCTCCTATCGCGAATTGTTGAGTTTTACAGCCGCCTGGGTCCCTCGGTCCTGGTGGACCTAACTCACGTTGAGGGGGGGCCATGGTACAATGCATGGAATCACTCGGGGATGGTCAACCCGGGAATGAAGATTGAGGACGACCAGATAAAGAAGTTCTACTCAAGCGTACGCAGTCCATTTTCGATCCAATAGCAAAGGACCGCACGTGAAGCTCAAGGTTCCTTCCCTTCAGCACATGGCACGCAACTGGCACCCAACTCCTGCAGCGACCGCCAAGGCGCTGGTAAAGCTGGCCCTGAATTCCCCTACTTTCAATTACCGACCACTCTTCGGGGCGGTCCACGACCTTGCCGTCCTAGGGGTTCCCTACGAGCAAGTGTACCGCGGCCTTCGCGACGCCACGAAGCGGCCGGGAGTGCGTGACAACTACTTGGGCGTCTTGCCGCGTCTTCATGAGCACCTAGAAGCTCACAGGCCCGACTTTGTGCAACCCGTGGGCCGCCGGCACTATCCCATCGGCCGTGGGCTCATGGTGCCCTTTGAGCCGCCGCTTTTGTTTACCGTTGGTGGGCAGTTCCGCCTCCCTTGGTTCAGCTTCTGGCGGGATCGAGCGCTGAAGAAGGAAGGTCTGTCACTCTTTACGTCGATTGTCTTTGAGCTTCTGAAGCAAGACCCAGATCTCGAAGATGCGCGGTTCGAGATTCTGGACTTCAGCTGCGACCGCAAGACCAAGAAGCGTGGCCTTCAAGTGCTTGATGGAGAGGACATCCCACGTCTCAGCGAAGCGACCATCCGCGACATGTTGGCCGTCTTCGCCGAGGGATATGCTATGGCAGTGGCCGAACTCAACGGAATGGCGCGGCCTCAGAGAGACGACGCCGACCAGAGGCAGCCTGATCCTCGCCAACAGTCATTCTGGGACGACGACACCACGCCCATCTAGTTCCGTGGAACGGAGGCCCCCGCGACCGCTAGACCTTGCTGAGGTCAATCGGGATGCCCTTTGCGTGGATTTCCTTTGCAAGGGCAAGTTTGGCTTCGTTCACACTCGTCTTGAACGGAATGTAGATGAGCCCCTGAATATCAGAGGGGCGCTCCATCGACACTTGGTCCTTCAGGAGAATCGCAACACGATCTCGACCAAGGATCGTAAGCATCATGCCGAGTTCCAGAGCAGGAACCAGAGCGCGAGCCCGATCATGGCCTCGTAGACGAAGCGGTGCAGGGATCGGGTGTGATGGAGATCGGGGCTTTTCGGCAGCATGTCAGCCTCCTTCGATGCGTCAAAGGGCCGGCCGTGTCGCTCGCATGCACGCCCTCCATGTGGGGGCGCCCGTGCCGATGTGAAGGACCGCCGCCGGGCCGCCGCGCAGGGCGGTGCGGCTTGCCTTGGCGGCATGCCCTGCTAGGACCCGACGGCCCGCGCCTTGACCCAGGATCCCGTCCCGCCATGCCGCACCCCGATCTCTCCATCCGCCGCTACCGTGAGGCCGATCTCGACGCGGTCATCGCGGTGTTCCAGCGTGCCGTGCGCGAGACGGCCGCGAGGGACTACGATCCGGTCCAGATCGCGGCCTGGTCGACGGTCGACCGCACGCGCTGGCGCGAACGTCGCGGCAGCCGGCCGACTTGGGTCGCGGTCCGCCACGGCATGGTCGTCGGCTTTTCCGACCTCGAGCCGGACGGTCATCTCGACATGATGTTCGTCGATCCGGGCCATCAGGGTGCGGGCATCGCCTCCCAGCTCCTGGCGACCGTCGAAAGCGCCGCGCGCGAAGGCGGCCTCCTCCACCTCTTCACCGAAGCGAGCCGCACGGCGCGGCCCTTCTTCGAACGCCGCGGCTTCCAGCTCGTCGCTGAACAGCAGGTCGAACTGCGTGGCGCCACACTGACCAATTTCCGGATGCGGAAGCTGCTGTGACGACGCCCTGTCGGCCGGCACCGTCGGACGGGTGGCCCGACCGCGCCGCCGCTACATCCGCGCCAGCACCATGACCTGGCGGCCGCTGCGGTTCATCAGGATCAGCTTGCCGCGGGCGGCGTCGACGCGCCAGCGGCGGACGGTTCTGAGCGTCTCCAGGAACTTCGTCTCCTGGTTCAGGATCGCCGGCGCGCAGGCCATGGTGGTTCCGGCCAGATGGCCGAAGCTGACCGACTGGCCGCGAATGGTCGCCCGGCCGCCGATCCGATTGCAGCCGCCGCTGCCGGAAACCTGGCCGTCGGGGCCGATCTCCAGCACGGTCTGCAGATTGTCGATGACCCCGCCCCCGCCGATATCCTCGGCGAGCCAGCGGCCGGCAAGGCCCTGCTGCGGCGCCGGCGCCGGCGCCTCCGCCACCCGTTCGACGCGGATCTCGGTGTCGTCGCGGCCTCCGGCAAAGACCGTATGGCGTGTCGTGGTGATGAACAGCAGCCTGTCGCCGACGCTGATCCGCGCCTGCAGCGCATAGGTGCGGCGCGGCGCGATGGCCCGGCTGTCGAAGCGCAGCGTATAGGGGATCGGCACCTGGCGGCGGGTGCGGATGCGCGTCTCGGCAATGGTGCGCGACGGCGCATCGGCCAGCGAGACGTCGACCAGCTTGACCTCGACGACGGCTCCGGGCGGCAGCGCCATGCGCTCGCGATAGGCGACGGTGCCGCGCAGCACGCGCGGCGCGGCCAGGGCGCTGCCGGCCGGAACGGCCAGGGCAAGGCCGAGAAGGCCGGTCAACTGGCGCCGCGACAGGATGGCGGGATGATGGGCGGCCACGGCAGGGCTCCTTGTCCGGCGGATCGGCGGGCGGAGCCTAGCTCGGCGACAGGGATTGTCTCAACGGCCACGCCCGAGGGAAATGTCGTCAGCCGGAACCGGCGGCCAGGCTTCCGGTCCGGTGACGGGGCTGGCGACCGGCGCGGGTCCCGGCCCGATCGGGCTCAGTTGGCCGCGGGCGCGAGGCCCTCGGCGATATGCACGAGCGAACGGCGCAACGCCGGATCCTCGATCCGCGCATAGGCCTGCAGCAGCTGGATGGCGCCAGGCACGACCAGCAGCGCGCCCGGGGTCGGCAGTTTGTCGTCGCTGACTTCCGCGACGCTCGGCGCGTCCTCGAAGAAGAACGAGACGGGCACGCCGAGAATGCCGGACATCTGCATCAGGCGGCTCGCGCCGATGCGGTTGACACCCTTTTCGTATTTCTGAACCTGCTGAAAGGTCAGCCCGAGACGTTCGCCAAGCTTTTCCTGGCTGATGCCCAGCATCATCCGCCGCATGCGAACACGCGTGCCGACATGCCGGTCCACGGGACTCGGATTCTTGACCGACATTAAGGGTTCCTCCGGTTGTCGCACCGGCTGCTGTTGCTTTGGCCGGTACATGAGAGCGTAAACCGGCGGCATCCAGCACCCGCTGCGGGAGTCGTCAAAAAAGCGATTCAACTTTCCTGGGGCATGATATTACATTTATTGCGACATTTTCCGACATCTGCAAGTTGTTTCCTATGGGGAAACCCTTTTCGCTCGCGATGCCAGCAATATCAACAACATAGCTTTCCGCGGTCGCTCTCACGAATGGCGCCGCGCCACGCTCAGGCGAATCGCTCCGTCGCCTGCATAGTCGGCGCACAAATGGGCCGCCGCGGGCACGGTGCGCAGAAAATCGAGCAGATCGGACAGCCTGGACTGAGGCATGGTCAGCACCGCCCGCATCAGCTCGAGCAGGCCCGGTTCCTGGCTCCAGTAGACCAGTTCGCGCAGGCGCGAGAGGTCGAAATGTTCGTCGATGAAAATTGGGTCTTCGGCCGATGCATCAGGCAGGTCTCGTTTGAACGCGGCCATCATATCCCCCCGGATCATGGCGGTGGCGGTTCCGGCCGCCGATCGGACGGCCGTGGCGGAAGGCCGCGGAAGCGGCCGGTCGGTATCGGGAGCGCGCAACGGCGCCGGCGGCCTCTCCGTCCCAGCCACACACTGCGGCACGGTCGGCCATGGCGACGGGCTTCGGTCCCGACGCGGCAGAATCCTACCGCTATCGCGACCATACAAAGCCATCTACAATCTTTCTCCCGAAAGACGAGGCGACAGGCTAGCGGCGTGGAGGCGCGCGCGATGCAGCAGAAAATGCAGCGGTCCGCTGCGCCCATGCAGCACAGAACGGGTGAATCGATCGATGCATCCTGGGAGGACCTCAAGGTCTTCCTGGCCTGCGTGGAGCACCGCAGCTTCCGCCGGGGCGCGCAGATGCTCGGCATGACCGACACCACCGTCATGCGCCGCATCGGCCGGCTGGAGACCGCCCTCGGCTTCGCCCTGTTCGTGCGACACCAGTCCGGCCTGCAGCTGACGGACGAGGGGCGCGCCATTCTCGACGACGCCCGCAAGATGGAGCGGGCGAGCTTCGACATTCTGCGCCGCGCCGCCCAGGCCGATCCTGACCTGCAGGGTGTCGTGCGCATCGCCGCGACCGAAGGCATCGGCGCCTACTGGGTGCTGCCGAAGCTCGTCGATTTCCAGGCGGCCTACCGGTCGCTGACGGTCGATCTGCGCTGCGCCATGGAACCGGCCAGTGTCAGCCGGCTCGAAACCGACATCGCCATCCAGTTCCAGCCGCCCGACGATCCGGACCTGATCGTCAGCCGGCTCGGCCGGCTGCATGTCTATCCCTTTGCCTCGCGCAGCTATATCCGCGATTTCGGCCTGCCGGCCACGATCGCCGAACTCGCCGATCATCGCGTCGTGCTGCAGCTCGCCCCGCAGCTCGACGAAACCGCCTATGCGCGGCTCATGGGTCTCGACATCCTCGCCGCCATGCCGGGCATCCGCACCAATTCGTCCACGGCAACGCTTTATGCGGTCGAGCGCGGCGTCGGCATCGGCATGCTGCCGACCTACACGCTGGCCATGGGCGCGCGGCTGGTGCCCGTCGATCTTGGCCTGCACCATCACCTCGATCTCTGGCTGACCTACCATCCGGAGCTGAAGCGTTCGGCGCGCCACATGCTGATGGTCGACTGGCTGAAGCGCATTTTCGACCCCGCGCTGCACCCCTGCTTCCGCGACGAGTTCATCCACCCCGCGGCCCTCGCCGACCGCATGGGCAAGGAAGCGCGCGTGATGACGCAGGGCGGGCATCTCGCGCTCGCCCCGCTGCCCGAGCGCGACAAGGACTGAGCCGCGGCAGCATCCTTACGGCTTCCTTATGCCGCAGCGCAAAATTCGCATCGCGCCCTGATGGCCATCGGGCGCAATCAGGACCGGCGCCATTCCAGGCCGCGGAAGGATCTGTCGTGTCCGATCTCATCTATGTCGCACTGGGTCTCGGCCTGTTCGGGCTGATGATCGTTTACGTCCGCGCTGCGACGCGGGCCTGAAGGACGGTCCTCACATGTTCGACCTTCTTCTCGCCGGGACGGCGGGCCTCGGGCTCGCCCTCTACCTCATCCTCGTCCTCCTTCGCCCCGAGAAGTTCTGACCGCTTCCGCGTCGGATCCTCCGTGCGTCCTGATCCCATGGGTGTGCCATGACCGTGAACGGCTGGCTGCAAGTTCTGCTTCTCCTCGTCCTCGCCGGCATCACGGCACGTCCGCTCGGCCTGTTCTTCGCGGCCGTGCTCGACGGCCGGCGCACCGTCCTCGACCCCGTTCTCGGGCCGGTCGAACGCGGCTTCTACAGGCTCGCCGGCGTCGATCCCGCGCGCGAGCAGCGCTGGGCCGACTACACGGTGGCGCTCCTCGTCTTCAACGCGGCGGGCTTCCTCCTGCTCTATGCGCTGATCCGCCTGCAGACCGTTCTGCCGCTCAATCCGGCCGGCCAGGGCGAGGTCTCCGCCCATCTCGCCTTCAACACCGCCATCTCCTTCGTCACCAATACCAACTGGCAGAGCTATGGCGGCGAGACGACGCTCTCGCATCTCGTCCAGATGCTCGGCCTCACGGTGCAGAACTTCATCTCGGCGGCGACCGGCATCGCAATCTTCGCCGCGCTCGCCCGGGCCTTCGCCCGCGAGAAGACCGACGGGCTCGGCAATTTCTGGGTCGATCTCACCCGCTCGACGCTCTACCTCCTGCTGCCCATCGCCTTTCTCACCGCGCTGGTCCTCGTCGCGCTCGGCCTGCCGCAGACCTTCGCCGGATCGGTCGAGGCGACGACGCTCGAAGGCGCGACCCAGGTGATCGCGCAAGGGCCGGTCGCCTCGCAGATCGCCATCAAGCAGCTCGGCACCAATGGCGGCGGCTTCTTCAACGTCAATTCGTCCCATCCCTTCGAAAATCCCAATGCCTGGGCCAACATGGTCACCGTCTGGGCCATCGTCTGCCTGCCGCTCGGCATTGCCGTCGCCTTCGGCCGGATGATCGGCCGCGACCGCGAGGGCTGGGCGCTGTTCGCCGTGATGATGCTGTTCCTCGCCGTCGGCTGCGCCATCGTCTACTGGGCCGAGGCCTCGGGCACGCCGCAGATGGCCGCGCTCGGCCTTTCCGGGCCGAACATGGAGGGCAAGGAGGTTCGTTTCGGCCCGGCCCTGTCGGCGGTCTGGAGCGTGTTCACCACCGGCGCCTCCAACGGCTCGGTCAACGCCATGCACGATTCCTACACGCCGATCGGCGGGCTCGTGCCGATGTTCCTGATGCAGCTCGGCGAGATCCTGCCCGGCGGCGTCGGCTCGGGCCTCTACGGCATCATTCTCTATGCGATCCTCGCCATGTTCGTCGCCGGGCTGATGGTCGGCCGCACGCCGGAATATCTCGGCAAGAAGCTGGAATCGCGCGAGGTCAAGCTCGCCGTGCTCGGCGTCCTCGTGGTGCCGTTCCTGATCCTCGCCTTCGCCGGCATATCGATGGTGCTGCCCGCCGCCCTGGCCGGCACCGCCAATCCCGGGACCCACGGCTATTCCGAGATCCTCTACGCCTTCACCTCGGCCGCGGCCAATAACGGCTCGGCCTTCGCCGGCCTCACCGCCAATGCGCCCTGGTACAACACCATGCTGGGCGTCGCGATGCATCTCGGCCGCTTCGCCATCATCGTGCCGGTCATGGCGATCGCCGGCTCGCTCGCCGCCAAGCCGAAGCTCAGCCCCTCCGCCGGCACCTTTCCGACCGACTCGGTCCTGTTCGTCGGCCTGCTGTCGGGCGTGATCCTGATCCTCGGCGGCCTGCAGTTCTTCCCCGCTTTGTCCCTCGGTCCGGTTCTCGAGCACATGCAGATGCTCGGCAATCAGATCGCCAATTGAGGTCCGTCATGACCCGCAAACGTTACGCGGCATCGGCGCTGTTCGCCGGCCCCCTGGTCCGCCAGGCCGCTCTCGATGCCGTCCGCAAGCTCGATCCGCGCATCCTCGTCGGCAACCCGGTCATCTTCGTCACCGAGGTGGTGGCGGCGGTGGTCACCATCGTGCTGATCCGCGACATCCTGGCCGGCACGGCGACCGCCTTCACCGCGCAGATCGCGCTGTGGCTCTGGCTCACCGTGGTGTTCTCGACGTTTGCCGAGGCGCTGGCCGAAGGCCGCGGCAAGGCCCAGGCCGACGCGCTTCGCCGCACCCGCACCGACACCCAGGCCAAGCGGCTCGCCGCGGCCGACGACATCGGCACCTTCACGCTCGTCTCGGCGCTCGACCTCAAGCCAGGCGATCTCGTGCGGGTCGATGTCGGCGACGTCATTCCCGGCGACGGCGAGATCGTCTCGGGCATCGCTTCGGTCAACGAGGCGGCGATCACGGGCGAATCCGCGCCCGTCATCCGCGAGGCCGGCGGCGACCGTTCGGCGGTGACCGGAGGCACCACCGTCGTCTCCGACTGGATCATCGTGCGCATCACCGCCCAGCCGGGCCATTCCTTCCTCGACCGCATGATCGCCCTCGTCGAGGGCGCCGAGCGCCAGAAGACGCCGAACGAGATCGCACTGACCGTGCTGCTCGCCGGCATGACGCTGGTCTTCGTCATCGCGGTCGGCACCCTGCCGGGTTTTGCCGCCTATCACGGCATCGCCATGTCGGTGGTCGTGCTGGTGGCGCTGCTCGTCTGCCTGATCCCGACCACCATCGGCGGTCTGCTCTCGGCCATCGGCATTGCCGGCATGGACCGGCTCCTGAAGTTCAACGTGCTCGCCACTTCCGGCCGCGCGGTGGAGGCCTCCGGCGACGTCGACACGCTGCTGCTCGACAAGACCGGCACCATCACCTTCGGCAACCGCATGGCCTCCGAGGTCATCGCCATGCCCGGCATCGGCGCCCAGCAGGCGATGGAGGCGGCGGTGCTCGCCTCGCTCGCCGACGAGACCGCCGAGGGCCGCTCGATCCTGGAGCTCGCCCGCAACACGATGAACATCAACCTCGACCGGCCGGCCGGGGCGAGCTTCATCGACTTCTCGGCGGCGACCCGCCTCTCCGGCGTCGATATCGGCACGCGCCACCTGCGCAAGGGCGCGATCGATTCGGTCGTCAGGTTCGCCCGCCAGGCCTCCGGCCGCGCCGTGGCCGAGCCGGCCGGCTTCCGCGAAACGGTCGACCGCATCGCGCGCGCCGGCGGCACGCCGCTCGGCCTCGTCGAGAACGACCGCATCCTCGGCGTCATCCACCTGAAGGACGTGGTCAAGCCCGACATCAAGGAGCGTTTCGCCGAGCTGCGCCGCATGGGCATCCGCACGGTCATGGTCACCGGCGACAATCCCGCGACCGCCGCCGCCATCGCTTCCGAAGCCGGGGTCGACGATTTCATCGCCGAGGCGACGCCCCAGGACAAGCTCGCCTTCATCCGGGCCGAGCAGGCCAAGGGCCGGCTGGTCGCCATGTGCGGCGACGGCACCAACGACGCCCCGGCGCTTGCCCAGGCCGATGTCGGGGTCGCCATGCAGACCGGCACCCAGGCCGCGCGCGAAGCCGGCAACATGGTCGATCTCGATTCCGATCCGACCAAGCTGATCGAGGTGGTGGGCATCGGCAAGCAGCTCCTGATGACCCGCGGCGCGCTCACCACCTTTTCGATTGCCAACGACGTCGCCAAATATTTCGCCATCCTGCCGGCGCTGTTCGCGGCGAGCCTGCCGGTGCTCGGCGGACTCAACGTGATGGGGCTGGCGAGCCCGCAATCGGCCATCCTGTCGGCCGTCATCTTCAACGCGCTGATCATCGTCGCGCTAGTGCCGCTCGCCCTGAAGGGTGTCGCCTACCGGCCGGTCGGCGCCGCGGCGCTGCTGCGCCGCAATCTCCTCGTCTACGGCCTCGGCGGCCTCGTCGCGCCATTCATCGGCATCAAGCTGATCGACCTGGCGATCGTCGCCATCGGCCTCGCCTAAGGAAACGCGTCATGCTCGCCCATCTCCGCCCCGCCCTGGTGCTGCTGGTGCTGTTCACCCTCCTCACCGGGCTCGTCTATCCCTTCGCGGTCACCGGCATCGCGCAAGTGGCGATGCCGGCCAATGCCAACGGCTCGCTGATCGTGCGCGACGGCAAGGTCGTCGGATCCGCGCTGGTCGGCCAGGCCTTCGCCGCGCCGCGCTATTTCCATCCGCGTCCGTCGGCGACCTCGGCGGCCGACCCGCAGGACCCGTCGAAGACGGTCGACGCGCCGTACAATGCCGCCTCCTCGAGCGGCTCCAATCTCGGCCCCCTCAACGGCAAGCTGATCGATCGCGTCAAGGCCGACATCGAGGCCCTGCGCGCGGCCGGCGTCACCGGGCCGATCCCGCCCGACATGGTCACCACCTCGGCCTCCGGCCTCGATCCGCATATCAGCCCGGAGAATGCGCTCGCCCAGGTCGCGCGCGTCGCCGCGGCGCGCAATCTCGGCCCTGATCGGGTGCGCCAGCTCGTTGAGGCGCATGTCGAGGGCCGCAGCCTCGGCCTCGTCGGTGAAAGGCGCGTCAACGTCCTCGGGCTGAACCTGGCGCTCGATGCCTTGCGGTAGCGGCGGCGAATGCCAAAAAATCGGCTAGACTGACGGGATGCCCGTCGACGCGACGAACCGTCCGGATCCCGATGCCTTGCTGGCGCTCGCCAACAAGGCCGGGCGGGGCCGTCTCAAGATCTTTCTCGGCGCCTCGCCCGGCGTCGGCAAGACCTATGCGATGCTGGCCGCCGCGCGCGAGCAGAAGACGGCCGGAATCGACGTCGTCTGCGGCCTCATCGAGACCCATGGCCGGCGCGAGACCGAGGCCATGGTCGAGGGCTTCGAGGTCATCCCGCGCCAGCTCGTCGTCTATCGCAACCGCGCGGTGCCGGAATTCGACCTCGACGCGGCGCTCGCCCGCCGCCCGGCGCTGCTGCTGGTCGACGAGCTCGCCCATACCAACGTGCCGGGCTCGCGCCATCCCAAGCGCTGGATGGACGTCAAGGAGCTGCTGGCCGCTGGCATCGACGTCTGGACCACGCTGAACGTCCAGCATCTCGACAGCCTCAACGACGTCGTCCTGAAGATCACCAAGGTGCGCGTCCGCGAGACCGTGCCCGACAAGGTGTTCGAGGCGGCCGACGAGGTGGTGCTCGTCGACCTGCCGCCGGACGAGCTCCTGAAGCGCCTCGCCGAGGGCAAGGTCTATGTCCAGGAGACCGCGGCCCAGGCGGTGCAGAGCTTCTTCAAGCCGCAGAACCTCACCGCGCTGCGCGAGCTGGCGCTGCGCCGCACGGCCGAGACGGTCGATGCCGCGCTGATCGAGCGCATGCGCGCCGGCGCCATCGAGGGACCCTGGCCGGCCGGCGAGCGCATCCTCGCCCTCGTCGGCCCCGATCCCCTGTCGCCCTTCGTGGTGCGCCAGGCCAAGCGCCTCGCCGACACGATGGATGCACCCTGGACCGCCGTTTCGGTGGAGCGGCCGACCGACGTGCTGGCGGAGGCCAAGCGGAGCCGGCTCGACGAGACGCTGGAGCTCGCCAAGGATCTCGGCGCGGATATTGAAAGGCTCGTCGGCGCGGACATTCCGAGCGAGATCCTGCGCTACGCCCGCCGCGAGAACGTCACCCAGATCGTCGTCGGCCGCTCGGCCGGCGGGCGGCTCGCCGTGCTGTTCGGCCGGGCGCTCGCCCAGGAGCTGGTGCGCCAGGCCGCCGATATCGGCGTGCATGTGGTCACCGCGACGCCGGAGCGGCTGGAGCCGCCGCGCCCCAGGGCGAAGCCCGAGCCGCCGCGCTTCTGGCCCTATCTCGGTTCGGCCACGCTGGTCGGGCTGGCCGTCCTGTTCGGCGAGGCGATCGGCGGCAATGCCACCATGCCGAACCTGTCGCTGGTCTTCCTGGCGGCGGTGGTCGGCGCGGCCGTGGCCTTCGGGCGCTGGCCGGCGATCGTCGCCTCGGCGCTGTCCTTCGTCACCTACAACTACTTCTTCATCGAGCCGATCTACACGCTCACCGTTGCGCAGCCGCACGAGCTCCTGGCGCTGTTCGTGTTCCTGGCGGTGTCGGTGCTGGTCTCGACGCTGGCCGGCCGCGTCCGCGACCAGGCGCGCATCGCTTCCGACCGGATGCGCGCGACCCGCCGGCTCTACGATTTCTCGCGCCGCATCTCCGGCATAGCCTCGCTCGACGAGGTCGCCGAGGCGGCCGCGAGCGACATGCACGGCGCCCTGGCCCGCAATGTCGTGATTCTGCTGGAACAGGACGGCGACATCGCGCTGACCGGCATGTGGCCTCCGGTCGACGAACTCGACGCGGCCAGCATGGCGGCCGCCCGCTGGGCGCACGAGCACGACGAGCCGGCGGGCGCGAAGACCCAGACCCTGCCGACCGCGCCCTGGCTCTTCGTGCCGCTGAAGACGCCGCGCGCCCGCGTCGGCGTCATCGGCATTTCCGCGGCGGCCGATGGCGCGCCGCTCGACCCGGAGGCGCGCTCGCTGTTCGATACGCTTGCCGAGCAGACCGCGGCCGCGCTGGAGCGGGCCGCGCTGTCGCGCGAGATGGGCACGGTCAAGGCGGCGGCGGAAACCGAGCGGGTGCGCAACACGCTGCTCGCCTCCATCAGCCATGATTTCAGGACCCCGCTCGCCTCGATCCTCGGCGCGTCGACCACGCTGATCGCCTTCGGCGACAGGATGGCCAATGCGACCCGCGCCGACATGCTCACCCAGATCAAGGAAGAGGCCGAGCATCTCGACCGCATGGTGCGCGACCTCCTGGCCATCACCCGCCTGGAGGCCGGCGGCCTGGAGCTGCGGCGCGACTGGCTCGACCCGCGCGAGACCGCCGACCGCGTCGTCATCGCCGCGCGCCGGCGCGCGCCCGGCCGCATCATCGAGGTCACCGGCGCCGCGTCGCTCGTCGAGGCCGATGCGACGCTGATCGAGCAGGCGCTGTCGAATATCGTCGAGAATGCGCTGCGCCACGGCGGTCCGGAGGCGCGCGTCGTCGTGGCGGTGCACGGCGCGGATGGCCGGGTCCTGATCCAGGTGACCGACGATGGCGCGGGCATCGCGCCGGAGGCTCTGCCGCATGTTTTCGAGAAGTTCGCTTCGGCCGGCGCGCCCGACCGGCGCGACGGCGGCGAGAGCACCGGCCTGGGGCTGGCTATTGCCAAGGGCATCGTCGAGGCGCATGGCGGGACGATCGAAGCCGAAAGCCCGGTGGACGGCGGCAGGGGCGCGCGGTTCACCATCGCCCTGCCGAGCCCCGCCGAGAGGGACGTGGAACAGCCATGAAGACGCGCATCCTGGTGGTCGACGACGAGGCGGCGATCCATCGCTTCCTGACCCCGGCGCTGGAAGCCTCCGACTATCAGGTGACCAGCGTCACCACCGGCGTCGACGCGGTCAGGCGCATAGCCGGCTCGGCGCCCGACGGCGTCATTCTCGACCTCGGCCTGCCCGACATGGACGGCAAGGAGGTGATCGCCAAGGTGCGCAGCTTTTCCGACGTGCCGATCGTCGTGCTCTCGGCGCGCGACCGCGAGGCGGAAAAGATCGAGGCGCTGGATCTCGGCGCAGACGACTACGTCAACAAGCCCTTTGGCATCGGCGAACTGCTGGCGCGGGTGCGCGCGGCGCTGCGCCACCGGCGCGGCGGCCAGGTCGAGCAGGCGGTCTTCTCCGTCGGCCCGATCGAGATCGACGTGCCCGCCCATCGCGCGACCAGCCACGGCGCCGATCTGAAGCTGACGCCGAAGGAGTTCGAGCTGCTGCTGCTGCTGGCGCGCAATGCCGGCAAGGTGATGACCCATCGCCAGATCCTGGCGGCGGTCTGGGGGCCGGCCCATGTCGAGGACACTCAATATCTGCGTGTCTATGTCGGCCAGATCAGGCAGAAGATCGAGGCCGATCCCGCCGAACCCAAGCTGATCCTGACCGAACCCGGCATAGGCTACCGGATGGGCGAATAGCGAGTGGAGATGGCGCGTAGGGACGAGGCGGCGAGCGCGGCTTCATCCGATTCGCCACGCGCCACGCGCTACTCGCAAAACCGGCTTTCGCCGTTCCGGCCGCGCGGCTCGCGGTCGAGATGGAGATGGTCGGCATGGGCGGCGTTCGAGCCCGGGCCGAGCACGGTGGTGAACCAGCCGCAGGCGGCCCTGCGCACCGCGTCGAGGAAGCGCTTCTCGGCGTCGGTCGCGACCGATGCCACGACCACGCGGCCGTTGTCGGCGAGGCCGAACCAGGCGATGTCGATGGCAATCCCCCGGCCGTGGGCGCTGAGGCGCGCCCCGGCGGCGCGATTGCGGGGCCGGCATTCGAAGCCCGGCCCGGTGCCGAGGCGCCGCAGCGGCCTGTCGAAGCGGCTGCGGGCGAGCGGCGCGACGAGGTCGCGCGCGAACAGGGCGAAGGTCTCGGCGAAGGCGCAGGCGACCAGCGGCCGGTCGGGAAGCTCGAGCCTGTCGCCCGCGCCGAGGTCGAGGCTCTCCAGGCGCACCGGCAGGGCGATGCCACAGCCCGCGGGCGCCGCGGGGGCGGGTTCGGATGAAAAATGCAGGCCGAGCGTGCGCAGCCGGCCGAAGCAGGCTTCCGCCTCGGCGGCCGCCGGCTGCGTCTCGGGCGTCGTCGGCTCCGCGGGGCGGGCTGTGGGTGTCGGCGCGGCAGTTCCAGGCGTCGGTGGCGTTTCGGGCGCCTGGCTTTCGGGCGGGCGGGTCTCGGCTGCTGCGGGCCTGGGCGGCGCCTCGGCCGGTCGCGGCACGGGCAGCGGCGGTGCCGGCATCGGGCTGGCCATGGCGAGTCGGCCGCGATGGCGCCGGGCGGCCTCCGCGGGCGCGACGGCCATAAGGAAGACCGCCGCGGCGAGGCCGAGCGCCATCGGCGCGGCGAGGCCGGATGCCCTTATGCCCTTGGTCGCGCCCTCCGCGCTGCCTGCCGCGTCCGTCATCGTGGCGGGTCAACGTTCCGCGGCGGGAAGTGGTTCCGCCCGCGCCTTGTGCATGCCGTGCCGCGGCGGCGATCGTGGGCTATCCAACAATTCGCGTCCGTGGCAGATTTCGGCGCCATGGCGCTCCAAGGCCGTGCCGAGAAACGGCTCTGCGCCGGCATATGAGGGAGGAAGACGATGATCCGACTGACCAGGCGGTCCACCGTGCTGGGCGCCGCCGCCGGCCTTGCCGGCTGGGCCGGACGCGCCGGGGCGCAGGTGCCGGAAATCACGCTCGGCGCGACCATTTCGATCACCGGGCCGGCGGCGGCGCTGGGCATCCCCGTGCGCAACACCTTGGACATCATGCCGACCGAGATCGGTGGCGTGAAGGTGCGGGCCATCATGCTCGACGATGCCGGCGATCCGACCGCCGCCACCACCAATGCGCGCCGTTTCGTCGCCCAGGACAAGGTCGACGTGCTGCTCGGTTCGTCGACCACCCCGCCCGGCATCGCCGTCTCCAACGTCGCGGCCGAGGCCGGCGTGCCGCATTTCTCCTTCGCGCCGATCCCGGTCGCCGGCCGGGAGAAGTGGAGCGTGGTGCTGCCGCAGCCGGTCTCGCTGATGGCCAAGGCGCTGTTCGACCACATGAAGCGCAACAATGTGCGCAATGTCGCGATGATCGGCTTCTCCGACTCCTGGGGCGACCTCTGGCTGCGCGAGTTCAAGGCCCAGGGCGAAGCCGCCGGGCTGAAGCTTGCCGCCGACGAGCGCTATGCCCGCGCCGATACCTCGGTCGCCGGCCAGACGCTGAAGATCATCGCCGCGCGGCCCGACGCCGTGCTGGTCGCCGGCTCCGGCACCGGCGCCGCCCTGCCGCAGATCGCGCTGAAGGAGCGCGGCTATGCCGGTCCGATCTACCACACCCACGGCGCGGTGACGCGCGACTTCATCCGCATTGCCGGCCGCGCGGCGGAAGGCGTCATCATGGCCTCGGGCCCGGTGATCGCTCCCGAGCTTCTGCCCGACAGCGCCGCCACCAAGGCGCCGGGCCTCGCCTATGTCACCGCCTACGAGGCCAAATACGGCAAGGACACGCGCACCCAGTTCGGCGCCCACGCCTTCGATGCCTACGAGGTGCTGAAACGGGTGGTGCCCGTGGCGATCAAGGAGGCGAGGCCCGGCACGCCCGAATTCCGCGAGGCGATCCGCAAGGCCATGCTCACCGAGCGCGACATCAAGGCGAGCCAGGGCGTGTTCAACTTCACCGAGACCGACCGCTACGGCGTCGACGAGCGCGCCCGCGTGCTGATCACCGTGAAGGACGGCAACTGGGCGCTCGTGTCCTGATATCGATGAGGGGCGGCACGGCTCACGCGCCGCGCCGCCCGCCGCATGCAGCGAGTACGGACCATGAGCGTGACGCGGACCAAGGTCGTCATCATCGGCGCGGGGCCATCGGGCCTGCTGCTCGGCCAGATCCTCGACCGGGCCGGCATCGACAATGTCATCCTGGAGCGCCGGTCGAAGGACTATGTGCTGGCGCGCGTGCGCGCCGGCGTCCTGGAACAGGGCACGGTCGATCTCCTGACCGCCGCCGGCGTCGGCGAGCGCCTGGCCGAGGATGGCCTCGTCCATCACGGCATCTCGCTCTGCTTCGATCGCAGCCTGCACCGCATCGACCTGACCGAGCTGACCGGCAAGGCGGTGACCGTCTATGGCCAGACCGAGGTGACGCGCGACCTGATGGCGGCGCGCGAGGCCTTCGGCGCTCCGACCATCTACGAGGCGGAGGCGGTGACCCCGCTCGACTTCGACGGGGCGTCGCCCAGGGTCACCTATGTCAAGGACGGCGTCGGGCACGAGATCGCCTGCGACTTCATTGCCGGCTGCGACGGTTATCACGGCATCTCGCGCGCCAGTGTGCCCGACGGCGCGATCGCGACCTATGAGCGGGTCTATCCCTTTGGCTGGCTCGGCATTCTCGCCGACGTGCCGCCGGTGGACCACGAGCTGATCTATGCCAATTCGCCGCGTGGCTTCGCGCTCTGCTCGATGCGCTCGCTCACCCGCAGCCGCTACTACGTGCAATGTCCGATCGACGACCACGTCGAGGACTGGACCGACGAGCGGTTCTGGGATGAATTGCGCCGCCGGCTCGATCCGGTCTCGGCCGCGCGGGTGGTGGTCGGCCCGTCCTTCGAAAAGTCGATCGCGCCGCTGCGCAGCTTCGTCGCCGAGCCCCTGCGGTTCGGCCGCCTGTTCCTGGTCGGCGATGCCGCCCATATCGTGCCGCCGACCGGCGCCAAGGGGCTCAACCTTGCTGTCAGCGACGTCCGCTATCTCTCCGAGGGACTGATCGAGCATTATGGCGAGCAGTCCGGTGCCGGGCTTGACGCCTATTCCGCACGCGCGCTGGCGCGCATCTGGAAGGCGGTGCGCTTCTCCTGGTGGATGACCACCATGCTGCACCGGTTCCCGCAGGCGACGACCTTCGATCAGCGGATCCAGGAAGCCGACCTCGCCTATCTGGTGTCGTCCAGGGCGGCGATGACCTCGTTGTCCGAGAACTATGTCGGCCTGCCCTTCTAGGCGATCCGCCTGAGGCGGATGACGACATCGATCCTGGCGATGGCATAGCCGGCCGGCGGCGCCGGAAGCCGACCGAAGCCGATCGCGGCCGCAGGCACATCGATGAGCCGGCCTTCCTCGTGAACGTAGAAATGATGGTGGTGGGCCGGGTCCGTGTCGAAGACGGCAAGCTCGCCGCCGATCCCGAGGCGGGCGAGCAGGCCGGCGGCGGTGAACTGGTTCAGCGTGTTGTAGACGGTGGCGAGCGACAGCCGGACGCCGGAGGCCGCGGCTTCACCCGCGAGGCCGGAGGCCGTGACGTGCCGCGGGGGGCCGGAGAAGAGCAGAATGGCGAGCGCGCATCGCTGGCGGGTCGGCCGCAGCCCGGCAGCGCGGAGGCGCCCGACGATGCCCGCCTCCGCCTGCGCCGGCGGGTCGACAAGCCGCAGCGGCGACTGGAGCCGGGCCCGTTCCGCGGGTGTCAGGGGCGCATGCATGATGTCCGGCTCTCCTTCCGCATGTGGAGTATTATTTGCAAATGACTGTCATTTGCAAATGGATATTTCCCGGCAAGTGCGGCTGCCGCGGACCCTGCCGGCGATGCGCCGGCGGCAACCTCGCAGCAAGGCTGTGGTGTGCCCGCCGGTGGCCGGCAGCACGGACCGCTTGCGCGGCGGCAGACAACGATGCAGGCTTCCCCTGGGGGCGTTGCATTCTCGGCCAGTCGCGGTTGTTGTGATGGCAATCGAAAATCGGCAAACGAAGAAGATTGCCCGGCAGTCAGGCGGTCGCAGAGGGATGCCCGCACCGGCAGAGGAGAGCGAGCTGCTGCGCGGCCTCGTCGACCACGCTTCGGTCGGCATGGCGCTGCTCGATGCGGACCGCCGCTGCCTGCATGCCAATGCCGCCTTCGCGCGTCTCGTCGCCCGGGCGCCGGCCGCCTGTGCCGGCCTGGCGCCAGAGGACGTCATTCATCCCGCGGATCGCGCCGGGCTTGGCGATCCCGGCGCGCAGCACGGCGTCGAGCGGCGCTGCATCGCGGGTGACGGGCGCGTGTTCCATGTCCTGGCCAGCCTCACGCCGCTCGCCGGGCAGAATGGTGGCAGACCGTCGCGCATCCTGTTCGAGCTCGTCGACATCGAGGCCCAGAAGCGCGCCGAGCTGGCGCTGGCCCGCGACGAGTGGCGCTGGCACCACGCCCTGCTCGCCGCCGATCAGGCCGTGTGGGACACCGACATCCTCGCCGGGAAGATGTGGGTCTCGCCGCAGGCCAAGAGCATTCTCGGCCTGCCGGCGGCCGAGATGACCGTGGGACCGGACGAGTGGCTGGCCGCCACCCATCCCGACGACCGTGCGCGGCTTTCGCAATCGGTCCGGGACACCATTATCGGCCGCGTCCCTGTCCATGACGAGGTCTACCGGCTGCGCCATGCCGACGGCCACTGGGTGTGG
The DNA here is from genome assembly GCA_000751295.2 of bacterium YEK0313. Lineage (NCBI taxonomy): Bacteria > bacterium YEK0313. The sequence goes on along the minus strand of CCMO02000001.1, from coordinate 1,840,491 downwards.
ATCCGCTCGCGCGGCAAGGTGCTGAAGCGCGGGCCGAACGGCGAATCGCTCAGGCTCGTCGGCACCATCACCGACATCAGCGCCCAGAAGGCGATGGAACGGCGCCTCCAGGAGACCAGCGAGCGGCTCGAGATCGCTCTCGCAGTCGGCCGTATCGGCATCTTCTCGGTCGATTATCCCTCCGGCACGCGCCATTGGGATGCGCGCACCTACGAGCTGCACGGCGTGACGCCCGAGACCTTCGACGCGACGGCCGAGGGTTTCCGCCGGCTGGTGCATCCCGACGATCTCGACCGCGTGCTGGCCATTCGAGAGGCGGCCCTCGGCGAGGGAGCCGACTATCAGTTCGATTACCGGGTGCGGGTCGGTCCCGAGGGCGCGATCAGGTACATCAGGAATTCGGTGCGCCTGATCCGTGGTGCCGACGGCGCCATCGAACGCGGCATCGGCGCCTGCTGGGACATTTCGGCCGATGTCGAGCGCGCGCGCCAGCTCAACGACGCGGTCGCCCTGCTGCAGGCGGTCATGGACGGCTCGCCCGACCTGATCATGGCCAAGGATCTCGCCGGCCGGTACATTCTCGTCAACAAGGCGACCGAGGCGGCGATCGGCCTGCCGGCCGCCGAGATCATCGGCAGGACGGCGCATGACGTCCTGCCCGCCGCCGTCGCCAATTCGGTCGCCGAGACGGAAAGCCGGGTACTCGCGACCGGCCGGGCCGAGACCAACGAGCTGAGTGCCACCGTGCGCGGCAGGCTGCAGATCTATTCCTCCACCTGGGCGCCGCGTCGCGACGCCAATGGCGAGGTGGTCGGATTGATCGGCGTATCGCGCGACGTCACCGCGGCGAAGCTCGCCGAGACCGAGCTGCGCCGCAGCGAGCTGCGCTGGCAGTTCGCCGTCGAGGGCGCCGGCGACGGCCTCTGGGACTACGATATCGCGAGCGGCCATATCTTCTATTCGCATCGCTGGAAGGCCATGCTCGGCTATGCCGACCACGAGATCGGTCCGACGCGCAACGAATGGTCCGACCGGGTCCATCCGGAGGACCTGCCGCGTTGCCACGCCGCGATCGAGGCGCATTACCGCGGCGATGCGCCGGACTTCGCGCTGGAGATGCGCATGCGCGTCAAGGACGGCACTTGGCGCTGGATGTACGGGCGCGGCAAGGTCATCGAGCGCGCGCCCGATGGCCAGCCGCAGCGCGTGGTCGGAACCCTCGCCGACATCACTGCCCGCAAGCAGGCCGAGGAGGCGATGCTGGCGCTGAACCAGCGGCTGCAGCTCGCGGTCGAAGCGGCCGGCGCCGGCATTTTCGAGCTCGACTTCGCGCGCAGTCACTTTACCTGGGACGCCAGGATGTACGAGCTCTACGAGCTCGCGCCGGGCGGCTTCGACGGCACGCTCGAGCAATGGCTCAGCTTTCTCCATCCTGACGACGTCGCGGAAGTGCTGCGCCGCTACGACATCGCGGTCGAGCAGACCTCGCTGTTCAGCATGGACTTCCGCATCCGCCGGCAGCGCTCGGGCACGCAGCGCCATGTCCGTTCGCTCGCCCGCGTCATTCGCGACGACGCCGGCGCGCCGGTCCGCGCGGTCGGCATGAACTGGGACATCACCGATCACAAGGAACTGGCCGAGGCGCTGTTCGAGGAGAAGGAGCGGCTGAGGATCACGCTTCACTCGATCGGCGATTCCGTGATCTCCACCGATGCCGAGGCGCGTGTCACCTTCATGAATCCGGTGGCGGAGGCGATGACCGGCTGGCCCGCGGCGGAGGCGGTGGGCAAGCCCCTGCGCACGGTGTTCAGGATCGTCGACGAGGCAACCGGCGAGCCGATCGCCGACCCGGTCGAGACCTGCCTCGCGCGCCTGCAGCCCTTCTACCTCAACGAGGGCGCGGTGCTGCTCGGCCGCGACGGCGAGCGCCGCAACGTCCGCGATTCGGCGGCGCCCGTGCGCACGGCCTCCGGCGAGGTCATCGGCGCCGTGCTGGTGTTCCAGGACGTCACCCGCGCCCGTACGCTGCAGCAGGCGCTGGAGCACCAGGCCAACCACGACAGTCTGACCGGCCTGCCCAACCGCACGGCCTTCGAACGGGCCCTCGGTGCCGCCGGCGAAGCGGCGCTCGCCTCCGGCCGCCCGCAGGTGCTCTGCTTCATCGACCTCGACAGGTTCAAGCTCGTCAACGACAGTGCCGGCCACGCCGCGGGCGATGCCCTGCTGCGGGATGTCGCCGGCGTGCTGCGCCGCATCTGCCGGGCCGGCGACGTCGCCGCGCGCCTCGGCGGCGACGAGTTCGGCCTCCTGCTCGGCGACTGCACGCCCGAGAACGGGGAGAAGGTCGCCCAGGCCCTGCTGCGCGATCTCGGCGCGATCGGCTTCGTCTGGGACGAGCGGCCCTACCAGGTCGGCGCCAGCGTCGGCCTCACCGTGATCGGGCCGCAGGTACGCCGGATCGACGAATGGCTGAGCGAGGCGGACATTGCCTGCTACACGGCCAAGGCCGCGGGCCGCAATCAGGTGGCTGTCTATGGCGATGCCGGCAGCGCCGCTCACCGCAACCACCGGCAGGTGCAGGTGGCGGCCGGCATCCGCCAGGCGATCGAGGCCGACCGCTTCTGCCTGTTCGCCCAGGAGGTGGTCAGTCTCTCGGCGCCGGCCGGCGGCCGCCATTTCGAGATCCTGCTGCGGATGCTGGACGAGAACGGCAATATCGTCGAGCCTTCGGCCTTCATCCCCGCCTCCGAGCGTTTCGACCTGATGGGCAATATCGACCGCTGGGTCATCCGCACGACGCTGCGGGCCCATGGCGAGCGGCTGAGGGCCGCAGCGGGCCTGTCGATCGCGATCAACCTCTCGGCCAATTCGCTGAACGATCCCTTTCTCTGGCCCTATCTGCAGGAGGAGCTCGACGCGTCCGGCCTTGCCCCCGGGCGGCTCCATCTCGAAATCACCGAGACGGCGGTCATCAACAATCTCACCGCCGCCCGCGGTTTCCTCGGCCGGGCGCGTGCGGCCGGCTGCGGCGTCGTGCTCGACGATTTCGGCACCGGCCTCTCGTCGTTCTCCTACCTGCGGCAGTTCCCGGTCAGCAGCCTGAAGATCGACGGCGGTTTCATCCGGCAGATGGCGGACAACGAGATCGACCGGGCGATCGTCGAATCGATCAATGCGGTCGGCCACCGGCTCGGCGCCGAGACGGTGGCCGAGCAGGTCGAGGACGAGGCGACGCTTGAGCTCGCCCGTGCCATGGGCATCGACCGGGCCCAGGGCTTCGCCATCGCCCGGCCGCGGCCCTTCGAAAGCATCTTCTGAGCGGCCGCGCGCCTCCGCCGTCTCAGGTCGCTGCGACCGGATAGCCGGCCTGCTCGATCGCCGCGACGATGCGCGCCGCCTCGGCCGAGGATTCGACCGAAATGGTCTGGGTCTTCAGGTCGATTGCGACGCGCGCGCCGGCGTCCAGCGTCTGCACGGCCTTGGTGACGGCGCCGGCGCAATGGCCGCAGGTCATGTTGGGAACCTTGAATGTCGGCATGACAACCTCTTCTCCGCGCGTCGATCGCGCATGAACCGCACTGTCCTCGTTCCAGCCGCTGGAAGGTCAAGCGGTCTTTTGCCGGCCAGCGTCCGCGCATGGCGAGGGGCGCCGGGACTGCGCGCACCCGTGCCGGAAACCGCTCTCCGCATGCCTTTGCGCGGCTGCGCGGCCGCCGTGAAAGAATCACCGCACGGGCCTGTTGACCTTCCAGGAACTGGAACCTTTAGAGATGTCGGCCACGATGAACGAACAGAGGTCGAGGCTCATGAACGCGCCCCTCCAGACCGCCGCCCTCGCGGCACGCCAGACATTCCCGATCGCCGGCATGACCTGCGCCTCCTGCGTGCGCCGGGTCGAACAGGCGATAGCCGCCGCGCCCGGCGTCACCGCCGCAACCGTCAACCTCGCCACCGAAAGTGCCGATGTGGCCTTTGCCGCCGGCGCCGATCCGCAAGGCGTGATCGCGGCGATCGCCACGGCCGGCTACGAGGTGCCGGTCGAGCGCTTCGAGGTCGAGATCGCCGGCATGACCTGCGCGTCCTGCGTCAGGCGGGTCGAGCTCGCCATCGCCGCGGTGCCCGGCATCGTCGGGGCTTCGGTCAATCTCGCCACCGAGCGCGCCAGCGTCGAGGCCCTGGCCGGATCGGCTGTCCGCGCCGCGGTCGATGCCGCCATCATCAAGGCCGGCTACGAGCCGCGCCAGGTCGGTGCCGCGCCGGCGGGCGAAGCCGACAGCCGCGAGGCGGCACGCGCACGCGACTATTCCGCTCTCAAGCGCGACTTCGCCATCGCCGCCGTGCTGACAGTGCCGATCTTCGTCGCCGAGATGGGCGGCCATCTCATCCCCGACCTCCATCTCTGGCTGATGGAGACGATCGGGCACAGGTCGCTCTATCTCGGCTTCTTCGTGCTCGCCACCATCGTGCAGTTCGGCCCGGGTCTGCGCTTCTACCGCAAGGGCGTGCCGGCGCTCATCCGCCTCGCGCCCGACATGAACGCGCTGGTCGTGCTCGGCTCGACCGCCGCCTGGGCCTATTCCGTGGTCGCGACCTTCGCGCCCCGGCTCCTGCCGGAGGGCACCGCCAATGTCTATTACGAGGCTTCCGCGGTGATCATCACGCTGATCCTGCTCGGTCGGCTTCTGGAGGCCAAGGCCAAGGGACGCACCAGCGAAGCGATCAAGCGGCTGATGGGCCTCAAGGCGAAGTCCGCGCGGGTGGCGCGCGACGGCGGCTTCGTCGAGGTGCCGCTCGAGGCGGTGGTCGCCGGCGACGTCGTCGAGGTGCGCCCGGGCGACAAGGTGCCGGTCGACGGCGTCGTGCTGACCGGCTCCTCCTTCGTCGACGAATCGATGATCTCGGGCGAGCCGGTTCCGGTCGCCAAGGCCGAGGGCGCCGAGGTCGTCGGCGGCACCCTCAACAAGACCGGCAGCTTCACCTATCGCGCCACCAAGGTGGGCGCCGACACCCTGCTCGCCCAGATCATCCGCATGGTCGAGACCGCGCAAGGCTCGAAGCTGCCGATCCAGGCCCTCGTCGACAAGGTCACCGCCTGGTTCGTGCCCGCGGTCATGGCCGCGGCGCTCCTGACCTTCGTCGTCTGGCTGGCCGTCGGGCCAGAACCGGCGGTCACCTTCGCTCTGGTCAATGCGGTGGCCGTGCTGATCATCGCCTGCCCCTGCGCCATGGGCCTCGCCACCCCGACCTCGATCATGGTCGGCACCGGCCGCGCCGCCGAGCTCGGCGTGCTCTTCCGCAACGGCGAGGCGCTGCAGTCGCTGAAGGGCACCGACGTCGTGGCGCTCGACAAGACCGGCACGCTCACCGCCGGCCGGCCGCATCTGACCGATCTCGTCCCGGCCGAAGGCTTCGACCGCGCCGGCGTGCTGGCGCTGGTCGCGGCGGTCGAGGCGAAGTCGGAACATCCGGTCGCGGCCGCCATCGTCGCGGCGGCCGAGGAGCAGGGCCTCGTCCTCGCCGAGGCCGTCGACTTCGCGGCGGTGCCGGGCTTCGGCGTCGCCGCCCGGGTCGACGGCCGGCAGGTCGCCGTCGGCGCCGACCGCTACATGGCCGAGCTCGGCATCGGCGTCGAGGCTTTCGCCGAGGCGGCGCGGAGCCTCGGCGACAAGGCGCGCACCCCGCTCTATGCGGCGGTCGACGGCCGGCTCGCCGCGATCATCGCGGTCGCCGACCCGATCAAGCCGACCAGCGGCGAAGCGATCCGCGCGCTCAAGGCGCTCGGCCTGAAGGTGGCGATGATCACCGGCGACAACCGGCGCACCGCCCAGGCGGTGGCCGCCGAGCTCGGCATCGACGAGGTGGTGGCCGAAGTGCTGCCCGACGGCAAGGTCGAGGCGGTGAAGCGCCTCGCCGCCGGCGGCCGGGCGGTGGCTTTCGTCGGCGACGGCATCAACGACGCGCCGGCGCTCGCGGCGGCCGATGTCGGCATCGCCATCGGCACCGGCACGGATGTCGCCATCGAAAGCGCCGATGTCGTGCTGATGTCGGGCGAGCTCACCGGCGTCGCCAATGCCATCGCCCTGTCCAAGGCGACCATGGCCAATATCCGGCAGAACCTGTTCTGGGCCTTCGCCTACAATGCCAGCCTCATCCCGGTGGCGGCCGGCGTGCTCTATCCGCTCAACGGAACGCTGCTTTCGCCCATGCTGGCCGCCGGCGCCATGGCGCTCTCCAGCGTCTTCGTGCTGGCCAATGCCATGCGCCTGAAGCGCTTCGCGGCGCCGGGCCGCCAGGCCCTCGCCTGACGGCCGCCCGCTCATTCGGAACGAACCATCATGGCCCATCTTTCGAGACGTGATCTCATGGCTTCATCGCTTGCCGGCTCCGCCCTCGCACTCGGTTCGCCGCTGCTCCTGCCGGCCCGTCCGGCGCTCGCCGAGGGACAGCGCCTTCTCACCGCGGTCCGCCGCACCATCGCGGTGAAGGGACGGCCGGCGCAGGTCTTCGGCATCGCCGAGGCCAATGGCGCCGGGCCCTTCGTGATGACCGCCGGCGAGCGGTTCCGCGTGCGGGCCGAGAACCGCATCGGCGAGCCGACCAGCCTGCACTGGCACGGCCTGACGCCGCCCTGGCGGGACGATGGCGTCGCCGGGCTCACCCAGGAGCCCATTCCCGACGGCGGCGGCCGCGACTACGACTTCGCCGTCGCGCGGCCGGGCACCCACTGGATGCATTCGCATTTCGGCCTGCAGGAGCAGCGCCTGCTCGCCGCGCCCCTGATCGTCCGCGACCCTGCCGAGGCCGGCGCCGACGTCCAGGACGTGGTGGTGATGTTCCACGACTTCACCTTCCGCGATCCGCGCGAGATCATGGCGGAGCTGGCCGGCGGTGCCGGGCATGGCGGCATGGGCCACGGCGCCATGGCGACGAGCGGCCACATGGCCCATGGCGGTCACGGTGGCCATTCCAGTCACGGCGGCCATTCCGGTCACGGCGGCGCGCCGATGGCCGCGCATCTCCAGGACGTCGCCTATGACGCCCTGCTGGCCAATGACCGCACGCTCGACGATCCCGAGATCGTTGCCGTCGAGGGCAGCGGCCGCGTCCGCCTCAGACTGATCAACGGCGCCGCCAGCACCAATCTCTGGGTCGATCTCGGCGCCCTCGGCGGTCGGCTCGTCGCCGTCGACGGCATGCCGGTCGAGCCGCTTGCCGGCTCGCGCTTCGAGCTGGCGGTGGCGCAGCGCCTCGACATCCTCGTCGACCTGCCGCGCCAGGCCTCGGCCTGGCCGGTTCTGGCGGTCCAGGAGGGCGGGCGCCTGCGCGCCGGCATCATCCTGGCGGCGCCGGCCGCGCGGATCGACCGGCTCGGCGACCAGGCCGAGGCGGCCTATCCGGCCGTCGGCGCCGTCTCCATCGGCCTCGAGCAGCGGCTGCGGGCCGCCGCGCCGGTCGCCGCGCGCGCCGCGACGCGCCGCCACGACATGATCCTCGGCGAAGGCGCCGGCTATGTCTGGACCCTTGACGGCGCGGTCCACGGCCGCGACCGGCCGCTCGCCGTGCGCCGCGGCGACCGGTTCGAGCTGACCTTCGTCAACCGCACCAGCATGTCGCATCCCATGCACCTGCACGGCCATCATTTCCAGGTCGTGGCGGTGAACGGAAGGCGGTTCCAGGGGGCGCTGCGCGACACCGTGCTCGTGCCGGCCGGCATGGGCTCGGTGACGGTCGCCTTCGACGCCGACAATCCCGGCCGGTGGGCCCTGCATTGCCACCACCTCTACCATATGGAGGGCGGCATGATGACCTCCATGGCCTACGAGGCCTGAGGCGGGAAGGGGTGGATTTGCGCCCCTTGACCTTCCCGTGACTGGAACCTTTATAGGGATGGCCGCACCATCAGGAGTGAGCGCGTCGTGAACATCGGCACCGCATCGGAAAAGTCCGGCCTGCCGGCCAAGACCATCCGCTACTACGAGGATATCGGGCTCATCCGCTCCGACCGGGCCGGCAACGGCTACCGCGACTATTCGATGGCCGACGTCCACCGCCTGCGCTTCCTGCAGCGCTCGCGCAGCCTCGGCTTCTCGGTCGAGGAATGCCGCCAGCTGCTCTCGCTCTATTCCGACAAGGAACGCGCCAGCGCCGACGTCAAGGCCATCGCCAAGACCAAGCTCGGTGAGATCGACCGCAAGCTCGCCGAGCTCACCGAGCTGCGCAACGCTCTCCGCCATCTCGTCCAGACCTGCCACGGCGACGACCGGCCGGACTGCCCGATCATCGAGGGGCTGTCGGGCCGGGCGCGCGAGCAGTAGGGGCGCGTTATGACCGCGCGTCCCATCGGCTACTGGCTGAAACATCTCGACGGCCTGATCGAGCGGCAGTTCGAGCGGGCGCTCGCCGATGCAGGCCTCTCGCGGCGGCACTGGCAGGTGCTGAACGTCCTGAACGAGGCGCCGGCGGGCCGGGCCGACGTCGCCGCGGCGCTCGCGCCGTTCTGGAACACGGCGGGCGAGGACCTCGATCAGGTGCTGGACGGGCCGGGCGGCCTCGCGACGCGGGGCTTCGTCGCGGCCGATCCGACCGGCAGGCTGGCGCTGACCGCCGCGGGACGGGCGGCGCGCGCCGCGGCGGCGACGCAGGTCGAGGCCCAGCGCCGCGCGCTGCTCGACGGCCTGACGCCGGAGCACTATGCCGAAACCGTCCGGGTGCTGTCCGTCATGGCCGCTAATGCGGAGCGGATGTTGGCGCGATAGCAAGGAGGCCTGGCCGCAGCCGCTTGCATCGGCGCTCCGATCCCGGTTTCCTGCGGGGCCCGAGCCTTGCCGATGAATGCCTGATGGGACCGCGATCATGACCGAAGCCGCCGTCTCGCCCGTCGACCTCGCCATGCGCCTGCGCGCCGATACGCCCGGTGTCGAAACCGTCATCCACCTCAATGCTGCCGGAGCCGGCCTGCCCGCCCGGCCGGTCACCGAGACGGTGATCGCCCATCTGCGCGAGGAGGCGCGCATCGGCCCGCACTGGGCGGCCGAAGCCGCGCGACCGGCGCTCGATGCGACGCGGCGCGCGGCAGCGCTGCTGTTCGGCGTTGCGCCGCGCCAGGTCGCCTTCGCCGAGACGGCGACGCGGCTCTGGGCGCAGGCGATGCGCAGCCTCGCCATGCCGCGCGGGGCGCGCCTGCTCGTCTCGCGCAGCGAATGGGCCGGCAATATCCTCAACCTGCTGCAGCGCTCGCGCGACGACGGCCTGTCCGTCGAGGTGATCCCGGTCGGCGCCGACGGCGTGATCGATGCCGCGGCGCTCGGCGCGATGATCGACGAGCGGGTGGCTCTGATCGCCGTTTCGGCCGTCGCCACCGCTTTCGGCAAGCGCCAGCCGGTGGCGGCGATCGGCGCCCTGCCGCGGCCGGACCATGCGCTGTTCTTTCTCGACGCCTCGCAGGTCATGGGCCGCTTCCCGTTCATGTGGGAGACGGCGCGCGCTGATGTCATGGTGACGCCGTCGCGCAAATGGCTGCGGGGCCCACGCGGCCAGGCCATCGGCGTCTTTTCCGAGCGCGCGCTCCAGGCCATGGCCGAGCCCGCCGGCCTCGACCAGCGCGGCGCGCCCTGGACCGGGCCGCGGACCTATGCGCCGCGCGAGGGCGCCGACCGGTTCGAAAGCTACGAATTCTCCGTGGCGGGCCGGCTCGGGCTCGGCGCCGCCATCACCTATGCGCTCGACGCCGGCATTGCCGGCATCGCCGCCGTCATCGACGACCGCCTGCGGCTCGCCCATGCGCGCCTTGCCGCGATCGACGGCGTCATCGTCCACGAGGCGATCGCCAGCGCGCCGGCCTTCCTCACCTTCACCCCGCCGGCGCCGGTCGCGGTCGGCCTCGTCGACACGCTGCGCCGGGCCGGCATCGCCATTGCGACGGTGGGCCTCGACTATGCCCGCTGGGAGCTGCGCGCGCGGGGCCTGAGCGAGGTCCTGCGCATCGCGCCCCATGCCTATGCCAGCGCCGACGACATCGAGCGCTTCGCCGCCATCGTCGCGGCGGAGGTGGCGTGCTGAGAGCGGGGCCGCGAGGGCCTCTCGACCGCGTCACGCTGCTTGCCGGCAACCCGGATCGCATCAGGGGTGACCGTCGCGCGGAGCACCGTCATCGTCAATGGGCCGTTCATCCACGCCCGGCGGGCTTTGCCAGGATGGCGCCGATCACAGCGAGCGCGGTCTCGATATCGGTTCCGCTGACGTCGAGATGGGTGACCGCGCGCACCGTGGTCGGGCCGAAGGCGCCGAGGCCGACCTGCCGTGCCGCTGCCGCCGCCACCAGCTGGTCGGCGCGCCAGCCCGTGCCGGCAATGTCGAAGATCACGATATTGGTGTCCACCGTCGCCGGATCGAGCGCGAGGCCGGGCAGGGCCGCGAGGCCTTCGGCGAGCCGGCGGGCATGGGCATGGTCCTCGGCGAGGCGCGCGACATGGTGGTCGAGCGCGTAGAGGCCGGCGGCCGCCAGAATGCCGGCCTGGCGCATGGCGCCGCCGAGACGCTGCTTCCAGCGCCAGGCCTCGTGGATGAATGCGGCCGAACCGGCAAGCACGGCGCCGACCGGCGCGCCGAGGCCCTTGGTGAGATCGATCCAGGCGGAATCGAAGGGGGCGGCATAGTCGGCCGCCGGGACGCCGCTGGCGACGACGGCGTTCAGCAGCCGGGCGCCGTCGAGATGGCCGGCAAGGCCCGCCGCGCGGGCGACCGCCATCACCTCCCGGATCGTCTGGAGCGGCCAGATCGCGCCGCCGCCGAGATTGGCGGTCTGCTCGACGCTGACGAGGCGGCTGCGCGGCGCGTGCCGGCTGTCCGGCCGGCAGGCCGCAGCGAGCTCGGCAGCCCCGAAACGGCCAGCCTTACCGTCGAGGCCGCGCAGCATCACGCCGGCGATCACCGCGGGCCCGCCGGTCTCGAAATTGATGATATGCGCGGTGCGGTCGCAGATCACCTCGTCGCCCGGCCGGCAATGCACGGCAAGCGCGATCTCGTTGCACATGGTGCCGGAGGGCAGCAGCACGGCCGCCTCCTTGCCGAGCAGGCCAGCCACCCTTTCGCACAGGCGCCGCACCGTCGGGTCCTCGTTCTTCTGTTCGTCGCCGACCTCCGCGGCCATCATGAACTGGCGCATGGCGGCGGTCGGCCGGGTCTTGGTGTCGCTGTAGAGGTCGATGAAGCCGGTGGTCATGGCGGGACGTTCCCTCGGGTCGGCGCGAAGATCGCCCGCCAGGCTAGACCGCCGGCGATCCGCTTGCCCAATGCCAACGCGGCGGCAGGTCATGCGGTCCTGATATGGGCTCCGGTGAGGTGCGCGGCCCGTGCGAGATAATCGTCGCGCGTCGCCTCGAGCGCCGCGACGAACCGGTCGACCAGCGGCGAGCTCGGCCGGAGACTGGCTCGCACCAGCATGGCGGTGAAGGGCAGGCTGGCGGCGAAGCGCCTGACGACGAGGCCGCGTCCGGCACAGTCGACCGCGGTGAACGGATTGACGATGGCGATGCCGGCGCCGCGTTCGACGAGGGCGCAGGCGGTGGCGGAATTGCGCGTCTCCACCACCAGCCGTCGCGCGACGCCGGCGGCCTCGAACACCTGGTCGAGCCGGTAGCGATAGGGATCGTTGCCGCCGAGAAAGACGAAATCGCTGCCGCCGAGATCGGCCGGCGTCACCACGTCGCGGCTGGCGAGCGCATGTCCTTCCGGCAGGACGCAGACCTCGTCGGGCTCGGCGAACAGGCGGGCGGTCGTGCCCGGCGGCGTCAGCGGATAGGCGACGAGGCCGAGATCGAAGCGCTGGCCGGTGAGCCATTCGGCTATGGTTGGCGACGGCTGGGTCTCGATGCTGAGGCTGACCGCGCCGTGCTGCGCCAGGAACCGCTGCGCGGCATCGGCAATGAAGCCCTGCGAGAAGGCCGGCGCGCAGACGATGCTGACGCTGCCCTGCGGGAAGCTCTTGAGGCCGGCGGCGACGCGCGAGAGGTGATCGAGGCCGAGAAAGGTCTTGCCCACTTCCTCGAACAGGGCGAGCGCCGGGGCGGTCGGCACCAGCCGGCCCTTCACCCGGTCGAACAGTCGCAAGCCCACCGCGGCCTCCAACTGCTGGATCGCGCGGCTCACCGCCGGCTGGGAGGTATGCAGCATCTCGGCGGCGGCGGTCACGGTGCCCGCGGTCATTACCGCCCTGAAGCACTCGATGAGCCGGAGATTGAGCCGCATCGCGCATCCTCGCTCCGGCCGGGCCTCAGCCGGCGCTGCCCGTCCGCGCGTCCGAGGCCAGGAAGTCGAACAGGTGCAGCGACCGGCCGGCCGTCTCGACCAGCCGGGTCATGATGGTCCGCAGGATGTCGAACTCTTCCGCGGTCAGGTCGCCGAACAGCGCGTCGTTGACCGGCGCCTGCACCACGGTCAGCTCGTCGAGCAGACCGCGCGCCTTGGCCGTGATGGTCAGATTGACGCGCCGGCGGTCCTCGGCGCTGGTCTCTTTCGAGACCAGCTTCTTGGCCACCAGCTTGTTGACCTCGATGGTCACGAAGGCGCCGCTCAAGTGCACGTGCTCCGCCACCGCATTGATGCCGACGCCGGCAGGTCCCGCGAGATGTGCGAGATGCGCGATCGTGATGAGGATCGTGTACTGGGTGCTGGTCAGGCCGATCAGCCCGCCGAGCCGGCCGCGCACCTCCTGGATGCGCGCCGAGAAGGCCAGCGTGTCGTGCACGAAATGACGGAACGCCCGGTCCGACCCGTCCTTGAGCAGTTCCGGTCTCGATACGGTCAGGGGCCGCGCCGCGGGGGCCGGCTGTTCCGTCGCTGCACGCTTTCCCGCCATATCCGACCGCCTGGCCATTCCTGATCGATCCCGATGCCCTTCCCGCCGGTGCGCGGTGCGCGCCCGTGCGCCGGCTGGATGGCGTCCGATTCCCTATAGCGCAATTCCTCGGTCATCGACACCGCCACGGCCGCGCCTGCGGCACGCCGGCGCGTGCCGGTATTGCTCCGCAATCGCCGGGGCTTAGCCGTGCCGGACAGCCGGGCTTGACAGCGCGATATTTTTATAGATAGCTTTGTTTACAAGCTAAATAGGAAAGATAGTAGGATGCTGAGGGAGCAGAGGAGCATGGTGGCGCACGCCCCCGCGGCCTTTGATGCCAGGCGTTTCCGCCAGGCGCTCGGCCAATTCGCCACCGGGGTGGCCGTGATCACCGCCGATGGCGGCGACGGCGAGCCGGTCGGCCTGACCATGAGCTCGTTCAACACGGTGTCGATCGACCCGCCGCTGATCCTGTTCAGCGCCGATCGCCGCGTGCTCAGCCTGCCGGCGCTGATCGCCGCCAAGGGTTATGCGGTGAACGTGCTCGGCCGCGGCCAGGAGCACCTGTCGAACCAGTTCGCGCGCGCCAACGCCGACAAATGGGCTGCCGTGGAATGCGCCGCCGGCCATGCCGGCGCGCCGCTGATCAAGGACGCTCTCGCCCATTTCGAATGCGAACCCTATGCCCGCTACGACGGCGGCGACCACCTGATCTTCGTCGGCCGGGTCCTGCGCTTTTCCACCCCGGCCGCGCCGGAGACCCCGCCGCTCCTGTTCTTCCGCGGGCGCTATCACGGCGTCGACGGCGAGGGCGCGAGCGCACCGCTCTGGCCGTTGCCCATCCATTATTAGCCAGCTCATCGAATTCATCGCAGCGGATGCCGTGCATCCGAGGGAGGCTCTGTCATGCTGAAGACCGGCAAGGACCATATCGCGTCGCTGAGAGACGGCCGCGAGGTCTATATCGACGGCCGCAAGGTCGCCGACGTCACCACCCATCCGGCCTATCGCAACGCCGTCCGCTCGACCGGCCGGCTGTTCGACTTCCATTCCGCCCCGGAGAACCGGGAGCTGATGACCTTCGTCGCCCCCGACAGCGGCGCCGTCGCCAACCGCATCTGGCAGCTGCCGGACTCCTATGCCGAGCTGGTCGAGCGGCGCAAGGCGCTGGAGGCCTGGACCGAGCTGCATGGCGGCTTCATGGGCCGGGCGCCCGATCATGTCGCCTCATGCATCGCCGGCATGTATATGGGTCTCGAGGTGTTCGAGGCCTATGACATCAAGCGCGCCAGGGCGCTGGCCGACTATTACGCCTATGCCCGCGACAACGACCTCTACCTCACCTATGTGATCATCAACCCGCAGGCCGACCGTTCGAAAAGCGCGGCCCAGCAGAAGAGCGAGTTCCTCGCCGCCGGCGTGGTCGATCGCGACCGCGACGGCATCACCGTGCGCGGCGCCAAAATGCTGGCGACCGGCGGCATCATGGCCAACGAGGTGCTGGTGACGGTCATCCAGCCGCTGCAGCCGGGCGAGGAGAAATACGCCTATTCCTTCGCCATTCCGATGAACAGCAAGGGCCTGAAGATCCTGTCGCGCAAGTCCTACGAGGCGGCGGCGGGCTCGGTCTTCGACAATCCCCTGTCGAGCCGTTTCGACGAGAACGACGCGGTGCTCTATTTCGACGACGTCAAGGTGCCGTGGGACCGCGTCTTCGTCGTCGACAATGTCGAGATGTGCCAGAAGCAGTTCCACGCGACGCCGGCGCATGTCTACCAGAACTACCAGGCGATGATCCGCCTGTCGGTCAAGTTGCGCTTCCTGATCGGCCTGGCGCGGCGGATCGTCGACATCAACGGCATCGTCGGCTTCCCGCAGGTGCGCGAAACGCTCGGCCAACTGGCCGCAGAGGTCGGCATGGTCGACGCGCTGGTCGCCTGCATGGAGGTGAAGGGAGCCCAGCGCGGCCGCTATTTCGTGCCGCACACCCATACGCTCTATGCCGCGCAGACGCTGACCCAGCAGCTCTACCCGAAGGTGATGACGACGCTGCGCGAGCTCGCCGGCGGCGGCATGATCATGCTGCCCTCCTCGGTCGAGGATTTCCGCAATCCGGAGCTTGCGAGCCTCATCGAGAAGACCCAGCAGTCGCCGGCCGCCAGCGCGGTCGACAAGGTCAAGTTCTACAAGCTCGCCTGGGATGCCGTCGGCTCGGAATTCGCCTCGCGCCATACCCAGTACGAGATGTTCTACGCGGGCGCGACCTTCGTGACCAAGGGCCATTCGTTCCGCAGCTACGACTGGGCCGGCGCCGAGCGCGCGCTCGGCCTGATGCTCGAGGGCTATTCGCTCGCCGACGAAGTGCCCGAACTCGCCGCCGCTCCGGCCGCGTGACGAAGCCCGGGACAGTATTGAGGGAGACAGGCCCATGGCCATCAACAAGCTGCACGACGAATTCCACACGCTCGACATGACCGCCGGCTGGGAGGTGCCCCAGGGCTATCCCTCCGGCATCAAGCAGAAGATCCTGTCGGGGGCGCTCGACGAGGAGAACCGCCGCGGCAGCCGCACGCGCCTCCTGAGGTTCGATGCGGGCACCTACACCACGAAACCCTTCGTCCACGACTATTGGGAGGAGGTCTTCCTGGTCTCGGGCGATCTCACCGTCGGCAATGATGCGGCCGGCGCCGGCGGCACGCCGTTCCAGCCCTTCACCTATGCCTGCCGGCCGCCCGGCGCCTTCCACGGGCCGTTCAAGTCGGAGGCCGGCTGCCTTCTGCTCGAGATCCACTATTTCGACCCGGCCTGACGGCGTGCGCCCCTGACGACGAAGGCCTGCCGCCCGCCGGCAGGCCTTTTTTGCGGGCGCTCGCCGCGTCCGTCGCGGCGATGGACGGGCGATCGGCATCGAGCCCGTCGACGGCTTGAAGCCGCAGCACGGAGAATGTGGATGCTCTGAGATCCTCAGGCTTCATGAGATCACCCTGGCGCAGGGACCGGCGACGCCGGCCGGCTCGGCATCGCCCGCGCCAGGCCGGTGGCGTCCCGCCACGACGTCCGCTCTGAGGCGGCGTGCTGCCGCGGCCCGCCTCAGGTCGGCGTCCCGGCAAGGGCGGCTTCGACTCTCTTCTTCAAGGTGGCGTAACAGTCCTCAGCCGTGCCATCGAGCGCCTCCTGCCGGGTGCTGGCGACATCCGCATAGGCCGGCGGCGTATCGAACTGGCTCGCCGTAAGATCATGCCGCGCGCCGGCGATCCGATTGTAGAAATGCCAGCCTTCCGGCAGTTCCGTCTTCAGAATATCGCCGCCATACAGGTCGTTAACGACCAGGCAGGTCACATTGCACTGGCCGCGCGCGGGATTGTCCGGCCGCCATTGACTGCTGGTCTCGGGCGACCAGCACGCGCGCAGGAGCGGCAGCAATTGCGGAAGGGCGGGCGGCATCTCGTGATCCTCTCCGTGGCGCCGTGCAGCCTGGCCTGTTTCGCGTCGCCGCAAAAGAGCCGGCCGACACGATCCCGCCGGATCCGGCGCAGACGAACCCTGGACGGCTGTTGCGCCGGCGCACTCGCCGATCCGCGCTCCCCGCCCCATATTGGGACCATGCAACCGGATGACAGCTGGGACAGCGAAGCCGCCGCGCGCTACGACACGCCGGGAACCGGCATGTTCGCACCTGCCGTGCTGGAGCCGGCGGTCGAGCGCCTCGCCGCGCTGTCGCAGGGCCGCCGGGTTCTCGAATTCGCCATCGGCACCGGCCGTGTGGCAGTCCCGCTCAGGGAGCGCGGCGTTCCGGTCACCGGCATCGAGCTGTCGCCGGCCATGGTGGCGGAGCTGCGCAGAAAGGCCGACGAGACGGCGATCCCCGTCGTGCTCGGCGACATGGCGAGCGCGGCGGCGCCGGGCACCTATAGCCTCGTCTATCTCGTGTTCAACACGATCTCGAACCTCCTGACCCAGGCCGAACAGGTCGCCTGCTTCCGCAACGCCGCGCGCCATCTCGATCCCGGCGGCCGTTTCGTCGTCGAGCTCTGGGTGCCGGAGCTGCGCAAGCTGCCGCCGACGCAGGACGCCGTCGTCTGGCAGTCCGAGACCGACTTTATCGGCCTCGATACCTATGACGTGCTGCGCCAGCATGTCGTGTCGCACCATTTCAGCTTCGGCGAGGGCCGCGAAGCCCGCCTGTTCCGTTCGCGCCATCGCTATGTCTGGCCGGCCGAACTCGACCTGATGGCCGAACTGGCCGGCTTCACGCTGGAGAGCCGGCACGCCGACTGGGCCGGCTCCGCGTTCACCGCCGAGTCGCGTTCGCACGTCTCGGTCTATCGGCTGCCCGCCGCGCCGTGAGGGCAGGGCGCAAACGGCGCCCTGCATGAGAGCCGATCGTGTCAGGCGACCGGCAGGACCGCGACATCGTAGCCGTGGCGGATGCGGCGGCCGAGCACCGGATCCTCCAGCTCGAAGTCGAAGCGGCTCGCCGGGCGGATGCCGCCGATCGCCGCGAGCGTGCCGCCGAACAGCGCGGTGCCCTCGGGCAGGGCGTCGTCCCCGGCATGGCCGGCGATCAGCGCGGCCGGCGCCAGCATGGTGTCGACCGGACCCTCCTGGTAGAGCCGGCGCTCGCCGTCGATCGTCGCCCAGGAGCGGAGGACGAGGCGGTCCCAGTGATCCTTGACCTCGTCGAACGGCCAGAGCGTCGGCGCCACCGGCTTGTCGCACATCTGCTTGGAGACCGTGACGTCATAGGTCTCGACCTGTCTGTCCGTATGGTCCGAGCCGACGCCGACATAGGTCGCGCCGCCGGCGCCGAGCAGCATGAACTCGACCTCGCCGCTCGACGCCCCGCCGGATACTTCGATACGCGCGTCGATGGTCAGCCGGCCGGCGGCGACGCGGTAATAGACCGGCGTCGTCGCCGGCGGCTTGACGCCGAGCGCGGCAAGCTCGGCGATATGTTTGTCGCGGGCGACCGGGTCGCGCCCGGTCCAGCCGGCAATGACGGCGCGCGTGACCGTGAAGGTCCGCGTCGCGGCGCCCTGGCCCGACACGACGGAGAAAGTGAGGCTGGTGGCCATGATGATGATCCGATCGGTCGGCTGGTTGTCGCGTCAGGCCGCGGTGCGCTTGTCGAGGAGCGCCCATTTTCCCTGCCGCACCTCGACGATATAGACGGGCTTGATGGCGTCGCCGTCGGCATTGAAGCTGATCGGCCCTTCGAGCGCCGGATAGTTCTTCAGGGCGCGCAGCGCATCGCGCAGCTTGACGCGTTCTTCGGTTGCCCTGGCGGGGTCGCCGGTGAGGTTCGCCACCTTCATCGCCTCGGCATAGAGATAGACGATGTCGTAGACCGAGGCGTCGAACTGGTTCGGCTCGACGCGGGCAAGGCCGGCGGCGCGGGCGCGCTTGCCGAACTCGGCGGTGAAGGCACGGGTGCGCTCGTCGACATCGTGGAAGAAGGTCGTGCCGATGGTCATGGTCTCGCCGGCGCCGTCCATGCGCGCGGGCAGGTCGGGATCGGCAATGGTCGTGCCGCCGATCACCCGCGTCCTGACGCCCTGGCGGCGCAGTTCCTTGGCGAGGTTGATGGCGCCCTCGGGCGGCGCGCCGAGACCGACGATGTCGGGTTTCATCTGGGCGATCTTGGAGACCTGCGGCGACAGGTCGAAGGCGGCGAGCTGGAAGTCGACCGAGCCGAGAATCGGCACGCCGTGCTTGGGAAAGAGCGTCGGCAGGACGCTGATGCCGATCGACTTGGAGACGGTATCGTCGGAGGCGAAGGCGACCGCGCCCGAGGCGGCGGGAAGGCCCTTGGCCTTGATCGCCGCCAGCACCTGGTCGATCACCTGCGCCTCGTCGGTGGTGTTGCGGAAGGCGAAGCTGAAGCCCTTGGCCAGGTTCGGCGCCGAGGAAGCCATCGACATCTGGGCGATGCCGGCCCGCTCGCCAGCCGGAAAGGCGATGCGCACCTCGCTCGACGAGAACGGGCCGATGATGGCGAGCGCCTTGCCGTCCTCGGCGAGCTGGCGCACGGCGAGCTGGGCCTGGCGCGGCTCGCCGCCGGTGTCGAACTTCACGACCTTCAGCCGCTTGCCGTTGATGCCGCCTTTCGCATTGATCTCCTCGACGGCGAAGTCGACCGCCACCTCATTGGCGGCGGCAAGGCTGACATAGGGGCCGGTCTTGGCCATGGCATAGCCGAGGATCAGCTCCTGCGGCCCGGCGGCGCCGGCCTGGGATGCGCCGATCTGGGGCATCAGCGCGAGACCCGCGCCGGCGGCGAGAACTTGGCGGCGTGTTTGCATGGGTGGTGCTCCTGGAAGGTCGCGGGTTTCAGGCGATGGGGGCAGGCGGTGTCATCAGGATGTGGCGGCGGCCGGCGCGGGCGCCGCGGCGCCGAGATAGGCGGCCTGCAGGGCGGGATCGGCGGCAAGCTTCGCCGGCTCCCCCGACATCAGCACCCGGCCGAGCTCGAGCACCGTGCCGCTGTCGGCGGCGGCGAGCGCCTTGCCGGTATTCTGCTCGACCAGGAGAATGGTCAGGCCGTCGCGGTTGAGTTCACCGATCAGGTCGAACAGGCGCTCGACGAACAGCGGCGACAGGCCGAGCGAGGGTTCGTCGAGCATCATCAGCCGCGGCCTTGCCAGCATGGCGCGGCCGATCGCCAGCATCTGCTGCTCGCCGCCGGAGAGGCATGAGGCGCGCATGTGGCGGCGCTGGCCGAGATTCGGGAAGCGTTCGTAGATCAGCCCGATCTCGCGGCGGATCGCCGCGCCGTCGCGGCGCAGATGCGCGCCGAGCTGCAGGTTCTCCTCGATCGTCATCGAGATCAGGATGCGCCGGCCTTCCGGCACGAGCACGATGCCCCGGCCGAGCCGGGCATGGGTGGCGAGGCGGGTGATGTCCTCGCCGGCGAAGGAGAGGCGGCCGGCGCTCGTCCTGGCGCCGCCGATGATGGCGCGCAGCAGCGTGCTCTTGCCCGCACCGTTGGCGCCGAGCACGGTCGCGACCTCGCCTTCGCGGACGGAGAGGCTGACGCCGGCGAGCGCGCGCACGCGGCCATAGTCGACGGTCAGGTCCTGGATATCGAGGAGAGCCATGGTCACGCCGCCGCGCTGGAACCGAGATAGGCTTCGCGAACCCTTCGGTCGCGCTGGATGTCGGCGAGCGTGCCCTCGGCGATCTTCTCGCCGAAATTCAGCACCACGACATGCTCGCAGAGGCTGCCGACGAAATGCATGTCGTGCTCGACCACGAGCAGGGTGACGCCCTTGTCCTTCAGCGCGGTGAGGTGCTCGCGCAGCGCGACCGTCTCGCTCGGATTGAGCCCGGCGGCCGGCTCGTCGAGCAGCAGCAGCGAGGGCTTGGCAAGCGTCGCCCTGATCAGGTCGATGCGCTTGCGCACGCCGTAGGAGAGCGCGCTCACCGGCTGGTCGGCATGCTGCTCCAGCCCCCATTCGGCGAGAGCCCGCTGAGCCTCCCGCCGCCAGCGGTGATTGGGCACGAGCCGGAACGGCGTGATGAGGTCGGAAAGCCGGCTCGCCGCGACATGCTGGCCGACCATCAGGTTCTCGATCACCGAGAGATGGCTCATCAGCCGGATGTTCTGGAAGCTGCGCGACAGGCCGAGCCGGATGCGTCGGCGCGACGGCACGCCGGTCATGTCCTGCCCGTCGATCGCGATGCGTCCGGCCGAAACCGGATAGACGCCGCTGATCAGGTTGAATACCGTCGTCTTGCCGGCGCCGTTCGGTCCGATCAGCGCCGTTGCCTGGCCGCGCCGGACGTCGAAGGACAGGTCGCGGATGACATGCAAGCCGGCAAAAGACTTCGACAGGCCGGCAATCGACAGGACGGGTGTCGTCGTCGTCATTGCGCGCCTCCGAGCCGGCGCAGGCGCTGCACCAGGGCGGTGGTGACGAGCCCCTGCGGCCGCGCCGCCATGATCAGGATGATCAGCGCGGCGAAGGCCGCGTAACGCCATTGCGAGGAGGTGCGCAGCAGCTCCGGCAGCAGCGTGAAGAAGGTGGCGCCGACGAACGGCCCCCAGACCGTCTGGGTGCCGCCGAGCAGGACGTAGAGCGCGGTATAGACGCTCAGCAGCACGCTGAAATGCTGCGCTTCGACGAAGCTGAAATGATGCGCGTAGAGCCCGCCGCCGGCGCCGGCGATGACGGCGCCGATGGTGAAGGCTGCGACCTGCAGCGCGCGGATATTGAGCCCCATGAGATCGGCGACCACGGCGTCGCTCTTGATCGCGGTCAGATAGAGCGCGAAGCGTGTGCGCGAGATCATGACGACCAGCAGCATGGCGGCGGCCGCCGCGCCGATCGCCCAGGGCGCGCCGACATAAGTCGTCACCGGATAGCCGGCGGCGGCGCCGACCGCCTCGACATTGAGGAAGACAGCGGCGATCAGCTGGCCGAGCGCGAAGGTGGCGAGCGCGAGATAGATCCCGTGGGTACGCAGCACCGGCACGGCGACCGCGAGCGCCACCGCGCCGGCGGCCAATCCGCCCACGGGGATGGCCGCGGCCGGCGACCAGCCATATTCGTTGGTCAGGAAGGCCGCGCCATAGGCGCCGATCGCCATGAAGCCGGCAATGCCGAGATTGAGCTGGCCGGCGGCGAGCGGCAGGTAGACCGCATAGGCCGCGATCAGGTTGAACGCCAGGATGACCAGGATGCCGAGCTGATAACTGGTCATCAGAGCTTCTCGCGAGACGGGCCGGCGCCGAGCAGGCCCTGCGGCCGGACGATCAGGATCATCAGGAGCAGGCCGTAGACGGTGATGTTGACGACGTTGGCGCCGAGGAAATGGATGGTGAGGACCTCGGCGAGGCCGATGATCATGCCGCCGAGGATGGCACCCCAGATGCTGCCCATGCCGCCGATGATCATGGCGGCGACGCCCTTGAAGCCGACCACCTCGCCCATGAAGGGCGAGGCCTGCTGGTAGTTCATTGCGAACAGGATGCCGCCGACCGCGGTGAAGGCCGCCGAGAACACGAACACCTGGGGGATCAGCCGGGACACGTTGACGCCGAGAAGGGTCGCGGTCTCGCGGCTCTCGGCAATGGCGCGCACGCGCCGGCCGGCATTGGTGAATTTCAGGAAGGCCGAGAGGCCGGCGACCAGCGCGACCGCGACGGCGAGGCTGATCAGCTGCGCGCCGCCGATGACGAGGCCACCGGCGCGGATGTTGAAGTCGGGGATCAGCGCCGGGAAGGCCTGCTGGTCCGAACCGAACCGGATCAGAACGAGGTTTTCAAGGAGCACCAGGAAGCCGAGCGAAGAGACCAGCGGAATTTCCGGATCGCCCTCCGCCATCCGGCGATAGGCGAGCCGCTCGACGGCCAGCGCCACGGCCGCTGCGGCGACGAGCGCGGTCGCGACCGCCGCGGTCCAGTGCCAGCCGGCGGCGAGCATGGCCCAGCTGATCATGCCGCCGAGCATGAACAGGCCGGGGATCGAGAAATTGAGGAAGTTGAGGATGCCGATGGCGATGGTGAAAGCCACCGCGACGAGCACGTAGATGCTCCCCAGCATGGATCCGTTGACGATCTGCTGCGCCAGCACGCTTGTGGCCTCCCCCGTTGAAATTATCATTCTTAATTAGCTTTAGAAAAAAGCTATCTTAAAATGAAGTCAAGCCGAAATTTTGCGCAGCTTGCGCGCTTGCCGGGCCGCCGCGACGCCGGTTTTGATGAGCATGACCAACGGACGCGCTGGATAAATGCGCGGCATGCATCTATGGCCAGGGACCGGCTTGCAGGAGCGGCGGACATGCGCATCGACTTTCTCGGTCTCGAAGCCTTCGTCGCCATTGCCGAGCGCGGCAGTTTCAACCGTGCCGCCGCCCATCTGAACCTGTCGCAGACGGCGCTGAGCCACCGGATGAAGAAGCTGGAGGACGATCTCGGCGTGCGCCTGCTCACCCGCACCACCCGGCAGGTGACGCTGACGCCGGCGGGGCTGGAACTGCTGCCGCGGGCGCAGGCGGTCATGGCCGACCTGACCAGCTCCTTCGTCGCCTTGCGCGAACGCGGCCGCGAGCAGCTCGAGCGCATCGCCATCGGCTGCCTGCCGACGATCGCGGTCGCCTATCTGCCGGTTGTGCTCGACGCCTTCCGCAAGGCCCATCCGCGGGTCGGCGTGCGCGTCTACGACAATTCGGCGACCGAGATCGCCGAGCACGTCCAGGCCGGCCGCGCCGAGTTCGGCCTGACCATCGTCGCCGCCAATCGCTGGGATCTCGAGATCCGGCCGCTGATGAAGGAGCCCTTCGTCCTGGTCTGCCCGGACCGGCATCCGCTGGCGCGCAAGGCCACGGTCAACTGGCAGGCGCTGGAGGGCGAGCCGCTGGTGCGCATCGCGCCCCAGACCGGCAACCGCGTGCTGATCGACGATGCGCTCGGCTCGCGCCGCGAAAATCTCGACTGGCGCTACGAGGTCCAGCACGTGGCGACCGCGGTCGGCATGGCGCGCGCCGGCATCGGCCTCACCATCGTGCCGCGCCTCGCGCTCGGCGTCGTCGACACGGCGGGCATCGTCGCCCTGCCCCTGCGCAATCCCGGCGTCACCCGCACGCTCGGCATCGTGTCGAAGCACGGCATTCCGCCCTCGCCTCCCGCCGCCACGCTGCTCGACCTGATCGTCTCGGCCCTGCGCAGCGCGGGCGCGGCATCGGATAGCTGAGCTGGATCGAAGAGTAGGCGCAAAACTCTCATTTGATTCATCGGTCCGCTTTCGCTTCTGTGGCTCCGGACCCTGTCCGCGCCGCGCGGCATGGCCTCACGCCGCGAGGAAGCTTTGACCAACACCCTGTCGCTCGCGCTGATCGGTTTCGGCGAGGTCGGCCAGACCTTTGCCCGCCAGTGGCTGGCGCGTGGCGACATCGCGGTCGCGGCCTACGACATCCTGTTCGACGATCCCGAACGTGCCGCCGGCCATCGCGCCCTTGCAGTCGGCATTGGCGTGACGCCGGCCGACTCGCCCGCGGCCGCCGTCGCCGCGGCGGATATCGTCGTCTCCGCGGTGACCGCCTCGGCGGTGCTCGATGTCGCCGCGACCCTGGCGCCGCTCCTGCGTGCCGGCCAGGTGGTCTTCGACATCAACTCGGCCGCGCCCGCCACCAAGCGGCAGGCGGCGGCGCTGATCGGCGCGGCGCGCGCCGACTATGTCGAGGGCGCGGTGATGGCGCCGGTCGGGCCCTATGGCATCCGCGTGCCGATTCTCGCCGGAGGGCCGCAGGCGGCGCGGATCGCGGCCACGCTCAACGCCGTCGGCATGGACGTCACGGCCGTCGCCGTCGAGCATGGCCGGGCCTCCGCCATGAAGCTCTGCCGCTCGATCATGATCAAGGGCATCGAGGCGCTGATCGTCGAGAGCGCGGCGGCCGCCAAGGCCTTCGACGTCGAGGCCGAGGTCTTTGCCAGCCTGGCCGAGACCTTCCCTGCGATCGACTGGCCGGCGCTCGCCGCGAACATGGCCGAGCGCATCGGAAAGCACGGCATCCGGCGGGCCGCCGAGATGCGCGAGGCGGCCGACATGGTCGCCGAGATCGGCATCGACCCCGCGCTCTGCCGGGCAGTGGCCGATGCCCAGGAACGTGGCGCCCAATCCCGCGGCGCCGGAGGAGGCCCCTTGGCAGCAGGATCAGCGAACAGGCCATGACCCAGCCGGCACCCACCATCCTTCCGCCCGATCCGCAGACGCGCCGGCCGGCGCTCGCGCTGCCGCCGCTCACTTGCGACAGCCATTGCCATATCTTCGGGCCGCACGCCCTCTATCCCTATGCCGAGGGCCGGTCCTATACGCCCCACGACGCGCCGCTCCCGGCCTTCCGCGCCCTGCATGAGGTGCTCGGCGTCGACCGCGCGGTCATCGTCAATGCCACCTGCCACGGCCGCGACAACCGCGTGGTGACCGATGCGATCGCCGCGAGCGGGGGCCGCTATCTCGGCATCGCCAATGTCGACGAGAGCTTCACCGACGGCGAGCTGGAAGACCTGACGGCCAAGGGCATCCGCGGCTGTCGCTTCACCTTCGTGCGCCGGCTGGGTGCGGCGCCGGACCTTGCCGCCTTCCATCGCATCGTCCAGCGCATCAAGCCGCTCGGCTGGCATGTCGACCTCTATTTCGAGGCGCAGGACGTGCCGGATTTCGTCGGCCTGCTCAGAGGACTGCCGATCCCCTATGTGATCGACCATATGGGCGGCGTGCGCGCCGGTCCGAGCCATGACGCGGCCGCCTTCGAGGCGCTGGTCGATCTCCTCGCCTCGGACGAGAAATGCTGGATGAAGGTGACCGGCCCGGAGCGCATCAGCGCCGCCGGGGCTCCCTTCGAGGATGTCGTGCCCTATGCCCGGCGGCTCCTTGCGGCCGCGCCCGACCGCGTGCTCTGGGGCACCGACTGGCCGCATCCGAACGTCACGCACATGCCCAATGACGGCGACCTCGTCGACGTGGTCGCCCGCTATACCGACGACGCCGCGCTGCGCCAGGCGCTGTTCGTCGACAATCCCGCGCGGCTCTACCGTTTCGCCTGACCATTCCGAGACCCCAGCGCTGCGGCGCCGCCGCGCCCGGAGACGATCCGATGACCCAGCTTCCCTCCCGCCGCCGGATGCTCCAGGGCCTCGCCGCCGTCGGCGCCGGCCTGCCGCTGGCCGCCCCGGCGCTCGCGCAGGCGGGCTTTCCCAACCGGCCGATCCGCATCTTCGTGCCGTTCGCGGCCGGGGGCATCGCCGATATCACCACGCGCATCGTCGGCGAGAAGCTGAGCGGCCTTCTTGGCCAGCAGCTCACCGTGATGAACCAGCCGGGCCCCGGCGGCATGGCCGCCGCGCGCCAGGCTCTCGGCGCCGATGCGGACGGTTATACGCTGGCGCTCCTGACCAACGGCACCGCGGTGAGCGCGGCGCTCTACACCAATCTCCAGTTCGATCCGGTCGGCGACTTCGTGCCGGTCTCGACGCTCGGCTTGTTCGACTTCGTCTTCGTCACCAGCACCGCTTCGCCGCGCCAGTCGCTTCCCGACATGCTCGCCTATGGCAGGGCCAATCCGGGCAGGCTCAATGTCGGCACCATTCTCTACGGCTCGACCCAGCACCTGTCGGCGGCGCTGTTCCGGTCGGCCACCGGCCTCGATTTCACCCATGTGCCCTATCGCGGCACGCCCGATCTCACCAATGGCGCGATCCGCAACGATGTCGACATCGCCATCGACAGCTTTGCTTCGCTGAGCGGCGGCATCAGCGGCGGCCAGCTGAAGCCGCTCGCGGTCTCCGGCGCGCGGCGGTCGGCTTCGCTGCCCGATGTCCCGACCGTCGCAGAGGCGGGCGTTGCCGGCTACGACGTGACCTCGTGGAACGCCGTCTTCGCGCCCAAGGGCACGCCGGGAGAGATCGTCGCGCTGATCAACCGGCAGCTGCGCACGGCGCTCGACGATGCCGGCGTCAAGGCGCGCTTCCTGGAGCTCGGCATCGAGGCGGCGGCGAGCAGCCCGGAGGAGCTCGGCGCCAAGCTGAAGGGCGACATTGCCAAATGGACCGAGGTGATCGCCAAGGCGGGCCTGCAGCGCCAGTCGTTCCGGTAGCACCCGGCGGTGGCAGGCCGCCGGAGCCTGCCGGAAGACCGGTGCGCCGTCGTGGGGTCGGCGCCGATGCGGCGCCCTCAATCCTTCAGCGCCGCGAGACTGTCGACATAGCGCAGCCCCGCCTTGGCCAGCGGCTCGCGCATCTTGTAGAGGTCGAGGCCGAGCTCGCCGGCCGCCAGCCGCCGGCGCTTGTCGGTCTCGTTGGCAAGGCGGGCATCGGCCGCGTCGGCGATCCTCGCGGCATCGGCCAGCGGCACGACCACGACGCCGTCGTCGTCGGCGACGACGACATCGCCGGGGTCGACCACGGCGCCGGCGCAGACCACGGGAATGTTGACCGAGCCGAGCGTCGCCTTGACCGTGCCCCTGGCCGAGATAGCCCGCGACCAGGCCGGAAAGCCCATCTCCTGCAAGGTCGCGACATCGCGCACGCCGGCATCGATGACGAGGCCGATGACGCCGCGGGCCTTCAGCGAGGTGGCGAGCAGGTCGCCGAACATGCCGTCGGTCGAATCGGCGGTGAGCCCGACGACCAGCACGTCGCCGGGCCGGCACTGCTCGACGGCGACGTGGATCATCCAGTTGTCGCCGGGCTGGCCGAGTACGGTCACCGCGCTGCCGGCGATCTGCGCGCCCGGCCAGGCCGGCCGGATCGTCGGCTTCATCAGGCCGAGCCGCCCCATCGCCTCGTGCACGGTGGAAACCCCGGCGCGTGCCAGCCGCTCGGCGATGGCGGCCTCGACGCGAGGGATGTTGCGGACGACGACGCCGATCATGCCAGCACCTCCAGCGCTTCCGGGAACAGCCGCTGATAGGCTTCGCCATAGGTCATCGGCTTGCCGGTATTGCGCCCGCCCTGGACGCCGCGGTTGAGCGCGACGCGGGTGTAATAGTCCCACAGATGCTTCTGCGCGGCGAGGATCTCGAAGGCCTTGCGCTTCGTCTCCCAGACCGCATCGATGTTGAGGATGACGTTGGGCTTGTAGTTGCACTGCTCGGGCTGGTGCGGCTCGAACAGAAACACGGGCGGCGCGGCATAGCTGCGCGCCGGGTCGGGCTTGTGGCCGGCCGACTGGGCGACGATGCGGGCCTCCTGGGCGAGATGGGCCGCCACCGGGTGGTCGAAATTGTAAGGGTCCTCCAGCGCGTGGGTCAGCACGAAGGCCGGCTTCACCTCGCGATAGATGTCGATCAGCCGGTCGAGCATGGCCTCCGTCGGCCGCAGCGGATAGTCGCCGGCGTCGAAGAACTCGATCTCGGCGCCGAGCACGGCGGCGGCCGCTTCGGCCTCCGCGCGCCGGCCGGCCTTGACCTCGTCGAGGCTGATGCCGGCCTTCTTCCAGGCCCACTGGCTCTCGCCCCGCTCGCCGTAGCTGAGGCAGGCGATCTTCATCCGATAGCCCTTCCCGGCATGCAGCGCGATCGCGCCGCCGGCACGCCAGACGAAATCGCCGGGATGGGCCGTGACGACGAGCCCGCTTTTCTCAGTGGACATGAAAGCCTCTTGTCTTGGTGGTCGCGCGGTGCGCGACGATCGGGAGCCGGTCAGGATGCCGGCACGTAGACGGTGCCGTCGAACAGGGCGCGCGCCGTGCGCAGCAGGCCGGCGCGTGTCACGACGGGCGCTGCCGCCGTGCCGTCGACGTCGAGCCGCACGGTGAATTCGCCGGTCGGATGTTCCACCGAGACGAGTTTTGTCGGCCCGTCCGGCAGGCGCGCCGCGGCGGCCGCCGGCGAGCCCGGCAGGACGCAGGCGGTGGCGACCGAGACGGCGGCGAAAACGCCGATCGCGGCATGGCATTCGTGCGGGATGAAGCTGCGGGTCGAGACATGGCCGCCGGCCCGCGGCGGGGCCACCAGGCAGAGCTTCGGCACGTTCTTGTGCGCGGCATCGGCGATGTTCATCAGCGGCGCCGCGGCGAGCCGGATCTCCTCGAGTCGGGCCTTGAGGGCGGTGTCCTCGTTCAGTTCGCCATGCGGCTCGTAGCCGGTGCGTCCGACGGCGGAGGCGGCGAGCACGATGACCGGCATGCCGTTGTCGATGAGCGTCGCCTCGACGCCGGCGACCCTGTCGACCGCGCGGCCGGTCGGCAGCAGCGCTCCGCACACGGAGCCGGCGGCATCGAGAAAGTCGATGGCGATCGGCGCGGCTGTGCCGGGAACGCCGTCAATGCGCGCGTCGCCGGCATAGGTGACCTGCCCGCCGGGCGTCTCGACCAGCAGTTCCGCGATGGTGCCGGTATTGACGGTGCGCACCTTGACGCGCGTGACCGGGTCGGCCGCCGGCACCAGGCCGCGTTCGATGGCGAAGGGCGCGACGCCGGCGAGGATATTGCCGCAGTTCTGGTTGAGATCGACGCGGGGCTCGTCGACCAGCACCTGCGCGAACAGGAAGTCGATATCGGCGTCGGGATCGGCGGCGCGCGAGACGATCGCCACCTTGCTGGTCAGGGGATGAGCGCCGCCGAGGCCGTCGATCTGGCGCGCGTCGGGCGAACCCATGACCTTCAGCAGAAGGGCGTCGCGTGCGCCCGCCTCGGCCGGCAGGTCCGAACGCAGGAAATAGGCGCCCTTCGAGGTGCCGCCGCGCATCATCATGCATCGAATGGCTGTCTGCATGGCTGTCAGGTTCTCGGCCGCACCGCTGGATCGCGGCTACGATGGTGTGTCTCGATTGATGAGGCAAATGATCTGTTTGCCTCTATCGATGAATTCCATCGCTCAAAGCCGGGGTCGGTGCGGCCGGGCGGCCTCTCTGTCGCAGTGCTGAAACGTGCTGTCGCAGATCTGCGACGGGCCAGCCCGGCCCGGCGTCGGCGGCCTTCCTCCAACGGACTGATATCGTGTTTCTTTTTCCGCGCGGTGGCGATGCGGAGGGCGACTGGCACGGCGGTTGCTGCCGGACCGGTCGTGGAGTGCGCCAAGACGCTCCCGGCCCAGGAAACAAGTCAAGGAGACACCATGGATATCGGCTATTTCACCATGCCCTCGCATCCGCCGGAGAGGAGCCTGAAGGACGGTCATGACTGGGACCTTCAGGTGCTGCGCTGGTGCGACGAGCTCGGTTTCCAGGAGGGCTGGATCGGCGAGCATCACACCGCGCCCTGGGAGCCCCACCCGGCGCCCGATCTCCTGCTCGCCCAGGCCTTCCTTCAGACCAAGAACATCCGGCTCGGCCCCGGCGGCTTCCTTCTGCCCTACCATCACCCGGCCGAGCTCGCCAACCGCGTCGCCATGCTCGATCACCTGTCCGGCGGACGGCTGAATTTCGGCGTTGCGGCAAGCGGTCTGCCGAGCGACTGGGCGATGTTCCACGTCGACGGCATGTCCGGGCAGAATCGCGACATGACGCGCGAGGCGCTGGAAATCATCCTGCGCCTGTGGACGGAAGAGGCGCCCTTCACCCACCAGGGCAAATACTGGACGGTGTCGAAGCCGGATGTGATGTTCGACTTCCTGAAACCCCATATCAAGCCGGTCCAGGCGCCGCATCCGCCGATCGCGGTGGCTGGCCTCTCCAAGGGGTCGGACACGCTGAAGCTCGCGGGCGAGCGCGGCTTCATCCCGATGAGTCTCAATCTCAACCCGGCCTATGTTGCGAGCCACTGGGAATCGGTGGAGGTCGGCGCGGCGCGCACCGGCCGCACGCCCAGCCGGCGCGACTGGCGCATGGTGCGCGAGGTCTTCGTCGCCGAAACCGACGAGGAGGCCTGGAAGCTTTCGGTCGGCGGCATGATGGGCCGCATGATGGAGGAGTATTTCCTGCAGCTGCTCGCCCATTTCGGCTTCAAGGACTATCTCAAGCATACGCCGGAGACGCCCGACAGCGACGTGACGGTCGACTATTGCGCCCGCCACAACTGGATCGTCGGCTCGCCGGCGACCGTCGCCGAGAAGATCGAGACGATCTACAATCAGGTCGGCGGTTTCGGCACGCTCCTGGTCTTCGGTTTCGACTACAAGGACAAGCCCGAAGCCTGGCACAATTCGCTGCGCCTGTTGGCCGAGGAGGTCATGCCGCGGCTGAAGCACCTGACGCCGGGCCTCGAGCGCGCGGCCTGACCGGCCGGTGGGGCGGCGCCGCCGCTCCACCCTTCACTCCGATGTCGACCGGCCATCCGCCGCGCGGGCTTCGTCGCGCGGCGCGGACGGTCGACCGTCGGTCCGAGGAAGCGATGGATCGAACACGTCTCTGGATCCGGGGCAGGTCATGATGGAAAGTCACGTCTTCCGCCAGGCGATGCGGCATTGCGCCGGTGCCGTCGCGCTGGTCACCGTCGGGCGCGAGGCCGGCCGGCGCACCGGCCTGACCGTCACCGCGGCCTGTTCGCTGTCGGACGATCCGCCCTCGCTCCTGGTCTGCGTCAACCGCAAGGCCAGCGCCAATCCGAGGATCCGCGACGAACGGTCCTTCGCCGTCAATTTCCTCGGCGAACAGCATCTGGCGCTGGCCCTGACCTTCAGCGGCCAGAAGGGCGTCGACGGCGACGATCGGTTTTCCTTCGGCGATTGGACGAAGCTTACGACCGGTACGCCCGTGCTTCACGATGCGGTCGCGGCCTTCGATTGCGACCTGGGCGAGGTGATCGAAACCAGGACCCATTCCGTCTTTGTCGGCAACGTGCGCGCGGTGAGCTGCAGCGCCGAAATGTCGCCCCTGGTCTATCTGCGCAGCGCGTTTCACGGCATCCGGTCCATGCGCGAGGTGTTCTCGCTCGGTGACATGGAGGCACGGAAGCTGAGCTGGGCGGATTTCTCGTAGGCCCGGGGCGGCGATCGCTCCAGCGGGCAGCGCAGCAGCGTTGCGAAGGTTCAGGCCCGGCCGCGATGGCGCCGGAGCTTGCGATAGAGCGTCGCCCGGCTGATGCCGAGGGCGCCCGCCGCCTCCGGCACGCTGCCGGCATGGCAGCGCAGCGCCTCGTCGATCGCGGCGCGCTCGGCGGCCGCCAGGCTGGGTGCGCAGGGCTCCGCCGGAAGCGTCGGCAGGTCGAGGTCGTCGGGCGTGATCAGGCCCGCCTCGGCGGTCGCGGCGGCCAGCCGCAGCACGTGCCGCAGCTGCCGGATATTGCCGGGCCAGCCATAGGCCATCAGCGCGGCCTCGGCGGATGGCGACACCCTGAGGCCGGGCGCTTCCGCCGCGATGAGCGCCGCGATCAGCGCGGCCTTGTCGGCGCGCGCGCGCAGCGGCGGCAGCGTGACCTGCAGGCCGCGCAGGCGATAGTAGAGGTCGGCACGGAACCGCCCCGCGTGAACCAGCTGCGCCAGGTCCTGATGGGTGGCGCTGACGAGGCGGATATCGACCTTCAGCGGCCGGCCGGCGCCGAGCGGCAGCACCTCCCGGTTCTCCAGGACGCGCAGCAGCCGCGTCTGCAGCGCCAGCGGCATGTCGCCGATCTCGTCGAGGAACAGGGTGCCGCCGTCGGCCTGGGCGATCAGGCCCCTGGCGCCGTCGCGGCGGGCGCCGGTGAAGGCGCCGGGCTCGTAGCCGAACAGCTCGCTGTCGATCAGGCTCTCCGGCAGGGCGGCGCAGTTGAAGGCGACGAAACGCCTGCCGGCGCGGCTGCCGCTGTCGTGCAGGGTGCGCGCGAACAGGTCCTTGCCCGTGCCGGTCTCGCCGGAGAGCAGCACCGGCAGGTCCTCGTCGGCGAGCGCGGTCAGCCGGCGCACCGCCCTGACCAGGCCGGGATCGCCGCCGGCAAGGCGCATCAGCATGTCGCTCCGGACATCGGCTGCCGGCCGGCCCGGCGCCTTCGCCCTGGCGGAACCGGCCGGCGCGGTCGCCGGCGGGCTGACCCGCGCGAGGCCGAGGTCGCGCCCGTCCGGCCGCCGGGCCCGCACCGGGGCCGGCGGCGCCGGCATCAGGTCGAAGCCGCGTTCCATGGTGAGGACATCGTCCAGGGCCGTGCCGGTCGCGATGGCCGCGCCCGTCAGGCCGAGACCGAGCCGCGCGGTCCGGCAGGCGCCGACGATGCGCCGGTCGGCGTCGATCGCGAGGAAGCCGCCATCCGCCTCGCCGCCATGCAGCGAGAGGATGAAGGCGGACGAAAAGCGGGCGCGGAAGATGCGTTCCTGGATGCGCCGCGCGGCCTCGACGGTGACCGCCAGGGCGAGATCGTCGGACGGTCGGTCGAAGGCGGTGCTGCACGAGGTGATGTTGAGCGCTCCGGCCAGCGCGCCGTCATGGTCGAAGATCGGCGCGACCTTGCAGCTCATGGTCATCCAGTGCCTGCGGAAATGGTCGCCGCGGTGCACCGAGACCGGCCGGCTCTCGGCGAGGCAGGTGCCGATGCCGTTCGTGCCCTCGACATTCTCGGCGAACATCGAGCCGGTATAGAGCTTCCATTGCCGGAACAGCGCTTCGTCGGCCGGCGGGATGCGGCTGGCGACCATCACCGCGTTGCTGTCGGCGAGATTGACGCAATAGCCCGCGCCGCGCACCGTGCGGTAGAGCGTTTCGATCTCGGGCATCGCGAGATGGATCAGCTCGTCCATCGGCCCGACGAAATCCTTCAGCTCGCTGCGCGTCAGCGTGCGCGGCGGCCCGCCGCGGCCGGGATCGAGCTTGTAGGTGACGAGGCAGCGCTGCCAGGAGCTTGCGATGCGGGGATCGGCGTCGATCGTGGCCGCCGGCCGGTTCTCGAGGCCGCGCACCACGGACAGGATGCGGTCGGCATGCTGCTGAGGCCCGGCACCGGCCATGAAAGCCCTCTCAATCCGTCGAGACGAAAGGCGTCATGTCCTGCCTGTTGCGCCTCGGCAGGCAACGGTCAGTTTCGCATCGGCAGGCTCAATGTCAATTCGGCCGGGCGCTGCCGTCCCGGGCCTGCTGCGCGAGCATGTCGCGGAAGCGCGGATCGGCAATGGCGATCAGCCGCTCGGCGCGCGCCTCCACCGGCACGTTGCGCAGGTCCGCGACGCCGTGCTCGGTGACGATCACGTCGACGTCGCTGTGGGCGAGCGTCACGCGCGGCGCGCGCGCCACGATGCGGCTCACGGTGCCCCTGCGGGCGGTGGACGGCAGGGCGATGATCGCCCGCCCGCCGCGGGCGGCAAGGCCGCCGCGGGCGAAGTCGACGAGGCCGCCGACGCCGCCGACGGGCAGGCCGTCGGCAAGCTCGGCATTGACCTGGCCGGTCAGGTCGACCTCGATTGCCGAATTGATCGAGACGAACCGGTCCTGGGCGGCCAGCACGCCGATGCCGTGCGTATGGCTTGCCGGCAGCACGGCGACGGCCGCGTTGCGGTGGACATGGGCGTTGAGCCGGGCGGTGCCGCAGACCGTGTTGGTCACCGTCACGCCGGGATCGATGGTCTTGTGGGCATTGGTCACGGCCCCGGCCTCGATGAGGTCGAGCACGCGCTCGGTCATCACGCCGGAATGGATGCCGAGATCGCGGTGGCCGGCAAGGCCCGACAGGATCGCGTCGGGAATCGAGCCGATGCCGATCTGCAGCGTGGCCCGGTCGCCGACGAGGCCGGCGACATGCCGCGCGATGCCCTGCTCGACCGGGCCGAGCGCGCCGGCCGGAAGGGCGATCGGCGGCCGCCGGCCGCCGATGACGGCGCCGACCGCAACGTCTCCGGGGAGGCTGGCGCCGGTCGCCTCCGGCATGGCGGCATGGGTCTCGACCAGCACCACGCGGGCGTGGCGGGCCGCCCGCGCGGCATAGTCGTTGGTCAGGCCGAGATTGAATCCGTCCACGCCCTGGGCCACCTGCAGCAGCACCACGTCGGCGCGGATCTCGCCGGTGTCGAAGGCGGCCGCCAGGGCGCCGTAATGGCGTGGCAGGACCGCGAGGCGGCCGGCCCGCGCGAGCCGCGCATTGGTGCCGATGGCGCCGTAGCTCGTGAAGCGCAGCTCGGGCGCGCAGTCGGCGGCGAACGTGTCCGACAGCATGGCGCCGAGAAACACATCCATGGCGCCGATGCGCCCGGCCTGGGCCGCCAGCGCCGCGGTCAGCGTCGCCGGCTCGCCGGTGAGCTGGCCGCAGACGATCCGGTCGCCCGGACGGAGGAAGTCGGCAAGGTCGAGGTCATCGGCGGCGATCATGCGCATCGGAGGCGAGGTCCAGGTCCGGCAGTGGGCGAGTGGCGAGCGGCGAGGGGCGAATGGGGCAGGTGATCCTGAAGCGACCGAGCCCTCGGCTTGCCTGCTCCCTTCGCCACTCCACCTTCGTCATTCGCAACCTTCAGTACGATTTCGGCAGGCCCAGCACCTTCTCGGCGATGAAGCTCAGCACCAGCTGCGGGCTGATCGGCGCGATGCGCGGGATCAGCGCCTCGCGCAGATAGCGCTCGACGTGGAACTCCCGCGCATAACCGAAGCCGCCATGGGTCATCACGGCCTGCTGGCAGGCATCGAAACCGGCTTCGCCCGCGAGATATTTCGCGGCGTTGGCGCTCGCCCCGCATGGCAGGTCCCGGTCATATTCCCAGGCCGCCCGCAGGGTCATCAGCCAGGCCGCCTCCAGCGCCATCCAGTTCCTGGCGAGCGGATGCTGGATCGCCTGGTTCTGGCCGATCGGCCGGTTGAACACGTTGCGCTCCTTGGCATAGGCGCTCGCGCGCGACAGCGCGAGATGGCCGAGGCCGACGGCCTCCGCCGCGATCAGCACGCGTTCCGGATTCATGCCGTGCAGGATGTAGTCGAAGCCGCGGCCTTCCTCCCCGATGCGGTCCTCGACCGGCACCTCCAGGCCCTCGATGAACAGTTCGTTCGAATCGACCGCCTTGCGGCCCATCTTGTCGATCTCGTGCACCTTGATGCGCGACCGGTCGAAGGGCGTGCAGAACAGCGACAGCCCGAAGGTCGGCTTCGACACCTCCTCGAGCGGCGTCGTGCGGGCCAGCA
Source organism: bacterium YEK0313 (assembly GCA_000751295.2). NCBI lineage: Bacteria > bacterium YEK0313. The sequence goes on along the minus strand of CCMO02000001.1, from coordinate 1,805,206 downwards.
GCAGCATCCGGTCGGCGACCTGGGCGGTCGAGATCCACACCTTCTGGCCATCGACGACATATCGGTCGCCCCTGCGCACGGCGCGGGTCTTGAGCTGGGTGGTGTTGAGGCCGGTATTCGGCTCGGTGACGGCGAAGCAGGTCTTCTCGCGGCCAGCGACCATCGGCGGCAGGATCCGGCGCTTCTGCTCCTCCGTGCCGAACACGACCACCGGGTTGAGGCCGAAGACGTTGATATGCACGGCCGAGGCACCGGACATGCCGGCGCCCGATTCGGCGATTGCCCGCATCATCACCGCGGCTTCGGTAATGCCGAGCCCGGAACCACCATAGGCTTCGGGAATGCAGATGCCGAGCCAGCCGTCGGCGGCGAGCGCCGCGAACATTTCGTTCGGAAAGCCGCCATGCTTGTCGAGCTTCAGCCAGTAGTCGTCGCCGAACCGGGCGCAGATGCCGCCGACCGCCTCGCGGATCGCCTCCTGTTCGCGGGAGAGCGCAAAATCCATCCGGTCCACCTCCAGAATGCGGGCTTCGGCGATCGGGCCCGGGCCGGCGCATGACGGCCACGAAGCCCGCGACCGGGTCCGCGGCCAGCCGCCGGCGATCCCGCCCCGGCGGGCGGATGATCGCAGTTCAGCCTAGTTCATGGCGGCGCGCTGGCAATTCCCCCGAAGGTGCAGGCTCCGCGCGGCGGACGGGCGCCACGCGGGGCCGCGGAACCTCAGCCCTGGCGGCGCAGGAAGGCGGTGATGCGCACGCTTTCCGGCTGCCAGATGCCGGCGGCGTGGAACGGATCGGCGCGGTGGAAGGCCTCGACCGCGGCCCGGTCGGGCGCCTCGACGAGGAAGAACGAGCCCTTGGCGGTGACGCCGTCGTCCTCGACGAGCGGGCCGGACATGACGATGGCCAGGCCGAACCGGGTCGTATCGGCGAGGAAGGCCTTGTGCGCGTCATAGTGGGCAAGCCGCGTCGGCAGCGCGCCCGGCTTGTCGAGCGCATGGATGGTGAACAGCATGGAGACCTCGGTGAAAGGGCGGACGGCGCCGGCCAGGGCGCCGCCCGCGGGTGATCAGGATCGGCCGGCCGGGACGATGCTCTCCCAGGCCGGACAGCTCATCTGGTCGGGGGCGACGTCGAGGCTCTGGTAGTTCGTGGCATCGACCACCCGTGCCGGAAAGACGATCTCGCGCGGCACAGGCAGGCCGCGCAGGTGGCGGATCGCCGCCATGGCACCGAAGCAGCCGTGCAGGAAGGCGCTGTAGTCGCCGCTCGCCAGCATCTTGCCGGCCTTGATCGCGTCGATCGCCTCCTTGGTGCCATTGATGCCGACCACCAGCGCCTGGCGGCGGGCGGCCTCCAGGGCCTCGATGGCGCCGGTCGCCATGGCGTCGTTGGCGGCGTAGATGCCGTCGATCCTGGGATGCGCCTGGATCAGGTTCTCCATCACCTGCAGGGCGTTCAGCCGCTGGAAGTTCGCCGCCTGGGTGGCGACCACCTTGATGTTGGGGAATTCCTTCAGCGCATCGGTGAAGCCGCGCATCCGCTCGGTGGAGACGAGCGTGCCCTTGACCCCTTCGAGCGCGACGACATTGCCCTGGCCGCCCATCTTCTGGAACAGGTGGCGGGCGGTGGCGAGGCCGAGATCGTAGTCGGCGGCGCCGACGAAGGCGACGAAATTGCCGCGCTCGGCCCGGTCGGTCATGTTGACGGTCGGGATGCCCGCCTCGTTCAGCCGCCGGATCGCCGGCGTCAGCGCCTTGAAGTCGACCGGGGTCAGCACGACGGCATTGGGCCGGCGCACCGTCACGTCCTCGATCTGGCTGATCTGCTCGGGAATGCTGTCCGGCCGGGTCGGGATGTAGTGGGTGACCGTGGCGTTCATCTGCCGGGCGGCGTTTTCCGCGCCGAGGCGCACGACCTGGAAGAACGGATTGGTCTGGTTCTTGGTGAAGACGGCGATCCGCTCGCCGTCGGCGCGCGCCGCGCCGGCGAGAGCGAGGCAGGTGGCTGCCGCTGTGATGATCCTGCGCATGGGACGGTTCCTCCTGAAGATTGTCTTTTGGCCAAGGCGCTGTTGTGGAAGCCGGCGGCGCGCGCCTCAGGTCCGGCGCCGGTTGGTCAGGCTGTCGACCAGCACGGCGAGGATCACGATCACGCCGGCGACGAGGGGCTGCCAGTTGGAATGGACCGACAGCAGGTTCATGCCGTTGATGACGAGGGTGAGGATCAGCGCGCCGATGAAGGTGCCGGTGACCGTGCCGACGCCGCCGAACAGCGAGGTGCCGCCGATCAGCACGGCGGTGATCGCCGGCAGGGTCATGGCCTCGCCGATATCGCCCTCGGCCGAGTTGACGCGGGCGAGGAAGACGAGCGCGGCAAGCCCCGCCATGGCGCCGCTCAGCGTATAGGTGAGGATCTGCCGGGAGCGGACCGGAATGCCCGACAACCGGGCCGCTTCCGGATTGGCGCCCATGGCATAGACCTCCTGTCCCCAGCGGGTGCGGGCGAGGAACAGCCCGCCGACGGCGAGGAAGAGGAACATCAGATAGACCGGCACGGGAATGCCGAGGAAATGGCCCGAGCCGAGAAAGCGGAAGCTCGGCGGGAAGCCGTGCACGCTTTCCCCTGCCATGACCCGGTAGGTGATGCCGAGCAGCACCCAGAGCATGCCGTAGGTGGCGATGAAGGGCGGAATGCGCATCACCGCGACGGCCAGGCCGTTGGCAAGGCCGATCACCGTGCCGGTCGCGAGGCCGACGAGCAGGGTCAGGACGAGCGAGTCGGTCGCCTTGAGGGTCAGCGCCGCCAGGCAGGCGCTGAGGCCGAGATTGGCGCCGACCGACAGGTCGATGCCGCCGCCGATCAGCACCAGCGTCAGGCCCGAGCCGACCAGGAACAGCAGCGCCGCCTGACGCAGCACGTTGAGGATGTTGGTCTCGGTGAGGAAGTTCGGGGTCGCGAGCGCGAGCGCCACGCAGAGCGCCGCGACCGCGGCGAGCCGCAGGGCGATCGCCGGGCCGCCGGCGAGCGTCAGCAGTCGTGGGCCGAGGCCGCCGCGGGAACCGGCCGGATGGGACAGGCCGAGATCGGTCATGGCTTCCTCCTCAGACCGTCGAGGAACAGGGCGAGCAACACCATGAGGCCGATGCTGATGACCTGCATCGAGGACGGAAAGCCGAGCAGGTTGAGGCCGTTGCGCAGGATGCCGATGGCCAGCACGCCGAGCAGGGTGCCGAACAGCCAGCCGTCGCCGCGCTCGAACGAGGTGCCGCCGAGCGCCACCGCCGCGAGGGCGTCGAACTCCATGCCGAGCGAGGCGGTGGGGTGGCCGGCGCTCATCCGCGCGGTGAACAGGAAGCCGGCGAGGCCGACCATCAGGCCGCCGAAGGCGTAGACGGCGACGAGGCAGCGGCAGACCCGGCCGCCGGCGAGCGTCCAGGCCTCGCGATTGCCGCCGAGCGCGAAGATGGCGACGCCGAACTGCGTGCGGTAGAGCAGGAAATGGGTGGCGAGATAGGCCGCGGCGGCGACCAGGACGGGCGCGGGAATGCCGAGCACACGGCTGCCGAAGAAATCGGGAATGGCGTCGGCGATGTCGACGACGCTCTGCCCGTCGGTCAGCACGACCGCCAGGCCATGGGCGATGCCGAGCGTGCCGAGGGTGCCGACGAAGGGCGGGATGGCGAGCTTGGCGACGAGCAGGCCGTTGAACAGGCCGCCGGCGAGACCGATGGCAAGGCCCGTGAGGATCGCCACCGGCACCGGATAGCCGGCGGCGGAGACGAGGGCTATGCCCATGCTGGCGAGCGCCATCAGCGCGCCCATCGACAGGTCGAGCCCCTCGGTCAGGATGATCAGCGTCATCGGCAGGGCGATGATCAGGAGGATCGACGACTGCCGCCCGATATTGGCGATGTTGCCGCCGCTGAGGAAACCCGGGGCGAGCAGCGAGAAGGCGGCGACCAGCACCACCAGGATCGCCCAGATGCCCGGCGAGCGCAGCTCCAGGGACCTGCGGACGGAAGGAACGGCCGCTTCAGCCATGGTGCACCGCCAGTCGCATGACGTTCTCCTGGGTGAGGTTGGCGCGGTCGAGCTCGCCGGCGACGCGCTTGTCGCGCATGACGTAGGCGCGGTCGCAGACGCTGACGATTTCCGGCAGTTCGGAGGAGATCATCAGCACCGCGCGGCCCTGTTTCACCAGGCTGTCGATCAGCGCGAAGATCTCCGCCTTGGCACCGACATCGATGCCGCGCGTCGGCTCGTCGAAGATGAAGAGGTCGGCATCGGCGTTCAGCCACTTGGCGATGACCACCTTCTGCTGGTTGCCGCCGGACAGCGTGCCGACGCGCTGGGCCGGCGACGGGGTGGCGATGCGCAGGCGCTCGATCAGGCCGTCGGCGATCGCATGGGCCCGCGCCGGGGCGAACCAACCATTGGGAAAGGTTCGCGCGAGGCTTGCCGCCAGGATGTTGTCGCGCACCGAGCGCGCGAGGGCGAGGCCCTGGGTCTTGCGGCTTTCCGGGATGAGGGCAATGCCGTTGTCGCGCGCGGCCGTCGGGGTCCGGCCATAGACCTTGCCCCGGCAGCGGATCTCGCCGGCGGCGATCGGGTCGGCACCGAAAATGACCCGGGCGATCTCGGTCCGCCCCGAGCCGACGAGGCCCGCGAGGCCGACGATCTCGCCGCGCCGGACCTCGATCGACACGTCGCTGAGACCGTTCGCCGCGCTGACCCCGGCAAGGGCGATGACGGTCTCCCCGGGCGCCGTGCAATAGGTCCTGCCGTAGCTCGTGTCGACGCTGCGGCCGACCATCATCCGCACGATCTCGTCCGAGGAGGCCTCGGCGCGCAGCCGGGTGCCGATGAACTGGCCGTCGCGCAGCACGGTGATGCGGTCGCCGAGCTCGAACACCTCGGCCATGCGGTGCGAGATATAGGCCATGGCGACGCCCTCGGACTGGAGCCTGCGGATGACCTTGAACAGCTGCTCGGTCTCCCGGTCGGACAGCGCCGAGGTCGGCTCGTCCAGCACCAGGACGCGCGCGTCCTGCGACAGGGCCTTGGCGATCTCGACCATCTGCTGCTCGGCGACCCGCAGGCGGTGCACCGGCGTGCGGGCGTCGATATCGCTGCCGAGCATGTCGAGATAGCGCTGGGCATCCCCGTAGAGGCGCTTCAGGTCGATCTGGCCGGGCAGCATTCCCTTTGGCTCGCGGCCGAGCAGGATGTTCTGCGCGACATCGAGATGGGGCACGAGCGAGAATTCCTGGAAGATCACCGCGATGCCGAGCCGGCGCGCATCCTTGGGGCCGGCCAGGGTCTCGCGCGCGCCCTTGTAGAAGATCTCGCCGGCATCGGCGGCATAGGCGCCGCACAGGATCTTCATCAGTGTCGACTTGCCGGCGCCGTTCTCGCCCATGATCATGTGCACTTCGCCGGCAAAGAGATCGAGCGACACCCCCTGCAGGGCCTTCACCCCGGGGAATGTCTTTTCGATGCCCTTGAGCGAGACAACGGGGACGGCGAGGTCGACGGGGCTGACATGAGCGTTCATCAAGGTCCTCCGCGGCACGTGTCACCTTTCTGCGGGTGCTCCCGTCACGCGGCGGGGCGCGCCGCCAGCGGCTTCAGGCCGAAATCGTAATGCAGCAGCTTCCAGGCTCCCGGCGCCGGCGTGCCGTCGGGATAGGCCGGCTCGTCGCGGGCGACGAGATCGGCGACCAGGCTTTCCTTGACGCCGAACACCGCATCGCTGTCGAGCCAGGGATCACCGGCGACGAAGACATGGGTCACCAGCGTCTCGTAGCCCGGCGCCGACACGTGGAAATGGACATGGGCTGGACGCATGGGATGGCGCCGGGTGGCGTCGAGGAGCTGGCCCACGGGTCCGTCGTGCGGGATCGGATAGCTGGACGGCACGATTGACTTGAAATGGAAGCGGCCGTCGGCATCGGTGATGAAGCGGGCCCTGAGCGAGGGCTCCGTGCCGTCGCCCTTCTGCGAGTCGTAGAAGCCGTCGTCGTCGGAATGCCAGATGTCCACCCGGGCTCCGGCGAGCGGCCGGCCATCGGGCGCGCTGACGCGCGCCTCGACATACATCGGCTCGCCGTCGACGCCCGCGGCGATGTCGGTGCCGTGGGCGGTGACGCGGTGCTCGCCGAGATAGAACGGCCCGAGCACGGTCGTTTCGGTCGCGCCGTCCGGCATGCGGTGATTGATGGCGTCGACCAGCATGGAGACGCCCATCACGTCGGAGAGCAGGATGAACTCCTGGCGCCGGTCGTCGCACATCTGGCCGGTGCGGGTGAGGAAGCCGATCGCCTTCACCCATTCGTCCTGGGTGAGCTCGACCTCCTTGACGAAGGCGTGGCTGTGCCGGACCAGGGCCTGGACGATGGTCTTGAGACGCGGGTCCTCGCAGCCGTCGAAACGCGCGGCGACGGCATCGGTCAGGTTGTCCTCGTTGAAGCTGAGCATGGTCTATTCCCCTGGCGTCCGGCCGGTATCCGCAAGGCCGGCCCGTTCCTCGGCGGCCTGGACGGTGGCGATGAAGTCGACCTCGCTCTTGCCGTCGGCGATCAGCGCGCCATAGATCCGGCGCGTCAGGTCGCCATAGGGCAGGGACAGCCCCGCCCCCGCGGCGGCCTCGAGGATCAGGTCGAGATCCTTTGCCATCTGCCGGCAGGAAAAGGTCGGGGCATAGTCACGCGCCTTCAGCGGCGGCACCTTGTATTTGACCATGGGCGAGCCGGCGGCGCTGTCGGCCATGGCGTCCAGCATCGCATCCCACGGCACGCCCCCCTTCTCCGCCAGCACCAGCGCATCGGCCATCATGCCGGCGCTCGCGGCGATCATCAGGTTGATGGCGAGCTTGGCGAAGCGTGCCTCTTCGCCGGCGCCGAGATGGACCTGGGCCCGCGTGAAGGCGGCAAGCGCGGGGCGGGCCGCGTCGAAGGCCTCGCGTGGCCCCGAGACGAGGGCGGTCAGCGTCCCGGCCTCGGCAAGCACCGGATTGCCGGAGACCGGCGCGCGCAGGAAGGCGACGCCGCGGCCGGCCAGCGCCGCCGCCACCCTCGCCGAGGCGTCGGGCGAGACGGTCGAGGTGTCGGCGAGGATCGCGCCTGCCGGCAGCCCGGCAAGCAGCGTGCCGCCGGGGCCGAGCGCTCCCCTGAGAGCCTCGTCGTCGGGCAGCGAGGTGAAGACGATATCGGCGCCGGCGAGAGCGGCGGCCGGATCCGCGCCGGCCTCTATCCCGCGCGCCGCGGCGAGCGCGTTGCGCTCCGGCGCGCGGTCGGAGCCGGCGACCCGATGGCCGGCCGCGACCAGCCGCGCGGCCATCGGCAGTCCGAGCTTGCCCAGTCCAATGAATGCGATCCGTGCCATCTGCGATCGTCCTATGCTGCGGCGGCGAGGCCGAGCTCGCCCAGAATGCGCTGGCCCGAGGCCTTGAGACGGGCCTTCAGGCCGGCGAGATCGGTCCGGATCAGCCGGCCGTGGCGCTTGGCGAAGCGCCCGCCGATCATCACGCTCTCGACATTGGCGATGCCGGCCTGCATCACCACGCTCGCGATCGGATCGTGGACCGGAAAGAGGTTGAGCCGGCTGGCGTCGAGCAGCACGAGATCGGCCTGCTTGCCGGGGCTGAGCGAGCCGATGCGGTGGTCGAGGCCGAGCATGCGCGCACCCTCGATGGTCAGCCAGCCGAGCGCGGCGCGCGTCGTGACGGTCGCGGTCGGCGGGATCGCACCGGTCGCCTGCCGGCCCGCGACATTGTCGATCAGGCGCTGCCCTGCGAGCGCCATGCGCGCGACGGTGAAGAGATCGGCCGAGACGACGCTTTCGATGTCGACGCCGAGCGAGGGAGCCGTGCCGCGGGCGATGAGGCGGCCGGTGATCGGCACGCCGTGGCCCTGGGCCATCTCGTTCTCCGGCGTGACGGTGAAGGAGGCGCCGGCGGCGACCAGCCTGTCCAGCAGCGCATCGTCGAGATCGTTGCCATGGACGATGTTGAGCCCGGGGCCGACCAGCCCCTCGCCGATCAGCCGGTGCCAGCCACCGGGGCTGCGCGCCGGGCCGCCGCCCTGGTGCAGCGAGGCGACGAGGCCGAACTCGCGCGCCAGCGCGAGGTCGGCACGGGTCACCTCCAGCGTCGCATAATGCGGGCCGAGAATGGCCATGCCGAGCGTCACACGCCCGTCGCGGCCGCCGATCCGGCCGCGGGCCAGCCGCTCGATCTCGCCGCGCGGATGCGGCACTTCGGAAAAATGCGGCTCGCCCGGCTTCGGGTCCGGCTTCGGCGAGCCGTGAAAGAAGGCGGCGCGGATGCCGCTCTCGACCAGGGCGTCGACGGCCGCGTCGGTATGCTCGGGCGTCGGATTGTTGTGGCACCAGTCGACCAGGGTGGTCGCGCCGGCATCGATCTGGCCGAGGGCGCCGGCGAGCGTCGCGACATGGATGTCGTCGGGCCGGAACCGGGTCGCCAGGCCGCGATGCACCCAGCCGAAATATTCCGGCAGGGTCCAGTTGGCGGCGATGCCGCGCAGCGCGGTCTGCCAGGTGTGCTGATGCGCGTTGACGAAGCCGGGAACGACGATGCGGTCGGTCGCGTCGACAATCTCGGCGTCATCGGCCGGGATCGACGGGGCGATCGCGGCGATCCGCTCGCCCTCGACCAGCAGGTCGCCGCGGGCGAGCTCGCCGATGGCCGGCTCCATCGAGACGATGGTGCCGCCGCGGATCAGGACCCGGCGGGTCACGCCGCGGCCTCCGCCGGCGGCGCGCCGGCCCAGGCCCGGGCGATGAGGGCGCGGACGGCGTCGCGTTCGATCGGCCGCGGGTTCCAGTAGGGATTGCGCACGGCAAGGTCGGCAGCCCGGTCGATATCGGTTTCGGCCATGCCGAGCTCGCGCAGCGAGCGGCGGGCGCCGACGGCACCGGCGAGGTCGAACAGGCCGCGCGGCGCATCGGCGGTGCCGAGCGCCCGCGCCGCCCGTGCGGTCGCCTCGGCCGCGGCGGACCGGTTATAGGCCAGCGCATGCGGCAGGATCACCGTGTGGGTTTCGGCATGGGGCAGGTCGAACGAGCCGCCGAGCGTGTGGCAGAGCTTGTGATGCAGCGCCATGCCGACCGTGCCGAGGCAGGAGCCGGCGAGCCAAGCGCCGTAGAGCGCATCGGCGCGCGCCGCGCGGTCGGCCGGCTCGGCCGCGATGCGCGGCAGGGCCCGTCCGAGGGCCCGGATGGCCTCCTCGGCCATCAGCGAGGTCACGGGATTGCGGTCCTCGGCATAGAGCGCCTCCACCGCATGGGCGATGGCATTGATGCCGGAAGTGCCGCTCAGCCCGGCCGGCAGGGTGAGGGTCAGGTCGACGTCGTAGATGACCGTCTCGGGCAGCACGGCGAGGCTGCGCTGGGTGGTCTTCACCCCGTCCCGGGTCTCGCCGAGGATCGGTGTCATTTCCGAGCCGGCATAGGTGGTCGGGATGGCGATCTGGTCGATGCCGGTGCGCAGCGCGAGCGCCTTGCCGAGGCCTATCGTGGAGCCGCCGCCGAGCGCCACGACGCAATCCGCGCCCGAAGCGGAGAGCGCCGCGACCGCCGTCTCGGTCGCCTCGACCGGCGTGTGCATCACGGCGCCGGCATGGACGCCGGCTGCGGCCCGGCCGATGAGGCCGGCCAGCCGTTCGCCTTCCCCGGACTGCTGTGGGGTGGTCAGGACCAGCGCCCGGCTTCGGCCGAGCCTTTCGAGCTCCCGCGGCAGCGTGGCGAGCGTTCCGCTTCCGAACACGACCCGCGCCGGCAGGGCCCCATAAACGAATGGGCCGACCATGGCTTCGTCTCCTCGTCCCGCGGCTCCGCGTCTCGACCGGAGCCGTGATCAGTTCTGGACGGGCGTTTTCGCCCTTGGGCCGTCGAGGCCGGTGTTCAGCGGAGGCGAGGCCGTCAGGCCGATCGGGCCCTGTCCGCGACATAGTCCACCTGGTGGCGGGCGATCCGGAGATCGCCGAGTTCCTGCCGGACCCTGAGATGTTCGGGGTGGCTGGCATAGCGTTCAAGACCGGCCGCATCCGCAAATTCGGAGACCAGCACAACGTCGCAGGCATAGTCGACATTGGAGATGTCGACGCCGACCTCGATATGCGTCAGCCCCTCGATCCGGCCGATCAGGCCTTCGAAGGCGTCCTTCACCTTGCGGCGGGCGGCGATCCGTTCTTCCGGCGTGTCCGCTCTCAGCCGCCACATGACGATATGCTTGATCGGTCCGGTCATGATGCCCGCCGTTTCCTGTGCTGAGGAGGACTATTGGCTTGCATGAAACGGAAGAAAAGAAGCTAATTCGAAAGACTCTTTTCCAGCTGGTGGAATTCTGATGGATCGCCTCAAGCAGGTCGAGCTCTTCGTCCGCACCGCCGAGCTGAACAGCCTGTCGAAGGCCGCGGACCTGCTCGGCATGTCCAATGCCGCCGCCAGCCGCTATCTGCGCGCCCTGGAGGAGCGTCTCGGTGCCCGGCTGATCGAGCGCAACACGCGCCGCCAGTGGCTGACCGATGCCGGCGAGGAATTCTACGAGCGCTGCACCTCGCTGCTCTCCGGCCTCGGCGAGGCGGAGGCGGCCGTCACCGCCCGCTCGTCGTCGCCGGCGGGCCTGCTGCGCGTCACCTCCTCCTTGTCCTTCTCCCTGATCTATCTGGCGCCGGTCCTGCCGGCTTTCCGCGCGCTCTATCCGAAGCTCGCCGTGCAGGTCGTGGTGGCCAACCGCTATCTCGACTTCATCGAGGCCGGCATCGACGTCGCCGTGCGCACCCGCGAGCACGAGCCGGATTCCGGCATCGTCGTGCGCCGGCTCTGCACCACCCGGCGCGTGCTCGCGGCAAGTCCCGACTATCTTGCCCGGCGCGGCGTGCCGCGGACGCCCGAGGATCTCGCAGCCCACGACATGCTCGTCTACAACCTCGCCAACGAGCCCTACATGCTGCATCTCAGGCGCGAGCAGGCCTCCCGCAAGGTGCGGATCTCGAGCGTGCTGGATACCAATGACGGCCAGATCATCCGCGTCGCGGCGATCGCCGGCCACGGCATCCTGATCCAGCCGATGTATATCGTGCACGACGACATAGCGAGCGGCCGGCTGAAGGTGGTCCTGGAGGATTGGCAGTTGCCGCCGCTGACCATGAACATCGCCTATCAGAACCGCCAGTTCGTGCCTGGCAAGATCCGCGCCTTTTCCGAGTTCCTGATCGAGCGGGTGCGCCAGGTCGAGCAGGAGCGCGAAAGGGCATGGGCGGGGCGCGCGGGCGCCGCCTGAGCTGGATCCGCGTCAGGCCGGGCGGTATCGGGTCTGGTCGATGCCGTGGCGCCGGAGCTTGTCGTAAAAGGTCTTGCGCGGCAGGCCGAGGGCGGCGATCGCGCTGCGGACGTCGCCCTGGGCCGCCGCCAGCGCCTCGCGGATGAGGCTCGCCTCATAGGCATCGACGCGTTCGGGCAGGGTTCCCTGCGGCGCCGGGCCCGGCGCTGCGGGCTGAGCCTCGCCGCCGTCGAGGCCGAGCGCCACGCGCTCGGCATAGTGCACGAGCTCGCGGACATTGCCGGGCCAGTCATGCTGTTCGAGCCGCATCCGCACCGTGGCATTGAGCGGCGGCGGCTCGCGGCGGAAGCGCTTCGCCGCCCGTGCGAGAAAATGGCCGAACAGCAGCGGCACGTCCTCGCGCCGCTCGCGCAGCGGCGGCACGCGCACCGCGACGACATGCAGGCGATAATAGAGGTCCTCGCGGAACGTGCCCTGCCGCACCAGGCTGGGCAGATCCGTCTTGGTCGCTGCGACCATGCGGACATCGACGCGCCGGACCTCGTTGGTGCCGAGCGGCGTGATCTCGCGCGCCTCCAGCACGCGCAGGAGCTTCACCTGCAGGGCCGGCGACATCGCCTCGATCTCGTCGAGGAACAGCGTGCCGCCATGGGCATGTTCGAACCGGCCGACCCGCTTCCGCTGGGCGCCGGTGAAGGCGCCGGGCTCGTGGCCGAACAGTTCGCTCTCGATCACGGTTTCCGGCAGAGCGCCGCAATTGACCGCGACGAAGGGCCGGGCGGCACGATGGCTCCAGCGGTGCAGGGCGTTCGCCACCACGTCCTTGCCGGCGCCGGTCTCGCCTTCCACCAGCACGTCGACGTCGGCGTCGGCCACCTGGTGCAGGGTCTGCCGCAGGCGCTCCATGACCGGCGTCGTGCCGATCAGCGGCAGGTCCTCGCTCGCCGTCTCCGCCGCCCGCCGCAGGGCGCGGTTCTCCAGCACCAGCCGGCGCTTTTCGAGCGCATGGCGGATGCTGCCGATCAGCCGGTCGACCGCGAAAGGCTTGGCGACGAAGTCATAGGCGCCCTCACGCATGGCATCGACCGCCATGGCGATGTCGCCATGGCCGGTGATCAGGATGACCGGCAGGTCCGGATCGAGCCGCTTCAGGCGCCGGAACAGCTCGAGGCCATCGACCCGCGGCATGCGGATGTCGCTGACCACCACGCCCGGAAAATCGGCGTCCAGCTCGTCCAGCGCCGCGACTGCCGACGGATAGGGCGTGACCGCGAGGCCCGCCAGCACGAGCGACTGGACATTGGCCGCACGCAGCGTCTCGTCGTCGTCGATGAAGGCGACATCCATCAGGAAGCCCTCGGCAAGGTGATGGTGAAATGCGCGCCGCCGCGGTTCGCGACGGCGAGCGTGCCGCCGGCCTCGGTGATGATGTCGTTGGAGATGACGAGGCCGAGGCCGAGGCCCTGCGGCTTGGTGGTGGTGAAGGGCATGAACAGATGGTCCATCACGGCCGGCGGCAGGCCCGGCCCGTTGTCGGCGATGGCGATCGCGACGCCGTCGCCGACGCGCCGGCCGGCGATGTGGATCCGCCCGTCGTCGCGGCCGGCGAGCGCCTCCAGCGCGTTCTGCAGGAGATTGACCAGCACCTGTTCGAGCCGGATCCGGTCGGCCGTGACGCTCAGCCCCGGTTCTGCGATGTCGACATCGAGATCGATCGCCTGCAGGCGCAGCCGATGGCCGACCAACAGGAGGGCGCCGTCGACCACGGTCTTCACCGGCACCGCCTCGACCCTGGCGGGTGCCTTGCGCGCGAAGGCCCTGAGCTCGCCGGTGATCGAGCCGATCCGGTCGGTCAGGCTGGCGATGGTGGCGAGATTGCCGTCGGCGGTTGCCGGCTCGTTGCGCTGGATCAGTTCGCGGGCATTGTCGGCGAAGGTCCTGATGGCCGCAACCGGCTGGTTGATCTCGTGGGCGACGCTGGCCGAGATCTGGCCGAGGACGGCGAGCTTGCTCGCCTGCACCAATTCGTCCTGAAGGTCGTCGAGCGCGGCCTGCGTCCGCTTGCGCTCGTCGATCTCGGCGATCAGCCGGCCATTGACCGCCTCGAGCTCGGCCGTGCGCTCGCCGACACGCGCCTCCAGCTCGCGCCGCACCTCTTCCTGGCGGAGCTGCGCCCGGGCGCGCCGGCGGCGACTGAAGCGCCAGAAGCCGATCGCGCCGAGCCCGAGCGATCCGCCGAACAGGGCGACCGCCTCGGCTGCCGTGGTCGCGAGGCGCAGCGTCGGCTCGACCGGGGCCAGCACGTGCAGCCGCCAGCGGGTGGTCGGCACTGGCACGTCGTGGTCGACGAAGCGCCGGTCGCCCGCCTCACCCGAGAGCCGCGTCGCGACCAGGTCGCCGTCGGCGCCTGCGTCCCGTTCGAGCGGCAGCAGTTCGAGCGATGCGTCGCCGAATTGCAGGCTCGCCCGGATCGCCGCCCTCTCGCCGAGCGCGATCGGCTGGGTCGCCCTGAACACCCAGTTCGGCTCGCTCGAGATCAGCACGATGCTGCGCTCGTCGGTGACGAAGGTCGGCATGGCGAAGCGCCGCCAGTCGGCTTCGATCGCCTGCGCCTCCACCTTGACCACGATCACGCCAATGACCCCGGCGGGCCCGTCGAGCCGCCGGGTCAGGTAGAGGCCGGGCAGCTGGCTCACCGTGCCGAAGGCGAAGTGTTCGGCCGCGCCGTCATCCATCGCCCGGCGGTAATAGGGGCGGAAGGCGTAGTTGTTGCCGACGAAGCTGGTCGGCGTGCGCCAGTTGCTGGCGGCGACCGTCGTGCCGTCGCGGTCGAGCAGGTAGATCACCGAGACGCGCGCATTGGCGCTGAGCGTTTCGAGCTTCGGATTGAGCGCGGCGATCCGCTCCGGCGCGCGCGAGGCGAGCGCCTCGCGCAGGTCGCGGTCCTCGGCGAGGATCAGCGGCAGGGCACGATGCCTCTCGATCTCGCTCTGCAGCACCGCGACGCGCAGCTCGGCGGCCGCGCCCGCCGCCGCCCGGACGCTGGCATGGGCCCAGTGCGCGGCGATCTCGCGGGCGGCGAGATCGAGCGCGACGAGCGTTGCGGCGCCGAACGCGAGGCTGATCGCGCGGCGTCGCGTCAGCCACCGCCGAGCCGTGCCCGATGCACCGGTCATGGTCCTCGCCGTTCCCTCGATACGCCCTCACTGGACTTCCAGGAGGCGCGTCTTCTGCGTGCGGATTTTCGCCGAGACCTTAGCACGGTGTGCGGAATTCCACACAAGATGCATGGCGATCATTTCCGCGTCGTGCGAAAAACCGTTGTTTCACAATGCACTGATCCGTTTCCACGAAATTGGCACGCGCCGTGCTCACCGCCATCGCGCCCGGTCCGCAACGCCGGGCTGGCGAAACCCAAGGACGGCTCGAACGCGCCCATGACGAGGCGCGGCGACCCGAAAGGCGAGGACACCGCGATGGCTCACGCGATCGAGGCGCAGGCTGCTGCCGCGCCGAAAAAACTGCACCAGCATCTCTATGTCCAGGTTCTGGCGGCCATCACGGTCGGCATTCTGCTCGGACATTTCTATCCAGGCCTCGGCGTGCAGATGAAGCCGTTCGGCGATGCCTTCATCAAGCTGGTCAAGATGATCATCGCGCCGGTCATCTTCCTGACCGTCGTGACCGGCATCGCCGGCATGCGCGATCTGGAAAAGGTCGGCCGGGTCGCCGGCAAGGCGATGCTCTATTTCCTGACTTTCTCGACGCTCGCCCTGATCGTCGGCCTCGTCGTCGCCAACGTCATCCAGCCGGGCTCGGGTCTCAATATCGACCCGGCGACGCTCGATCCGAAAGCGGTCGCCGGCTATACCGCCAAGGCGCACGAGCAGAGCCTCGTCGCCTTCCTGATGAACATCATCCCGGCCTCGCCGATCAGCGCCTTCGCCTCCGGCGACGTTCTGCAGGTCCTGTTCTTCTCGGTGCTGTTCGGCATCGCCCTCGGTGCGGTCGGCGACCGTGGCGAGCCGGTGCTGCACGTGCTGCAGTCGCTGTCGCAGGCCATGTTCAAGCTGGTGGCGATCCTGATGAAGGCCGCGCCGATCGGCGCCTTCGGCGCCATGGCCTTCACCATCGGCCAGTACGGCGTCGGCTCGATCGCCAGCCTGCTCCTGCTGATCGTCACCTTCTACCTGACCTCGTTCCTGTTCGTCTTCGTCATTCTCGGCCTGGTCGCCCGCTACAACGGCTTCTCGATCGTCGCGCTGATCCGCTACATCAAGGAGGAACTGCTGCTGGTGCTCGGCACGAGCTCGTCGGAGGCGGCGCTGCCGAGCCTGATGGAGAAGATGGAGCGGGCCGGCTGCCGCAAGTCGGTGGTGGGCCTGGTCATTCCGACCGGCTATTCGTTCAATCTCGACGGCACCAACATCTACATGACCATGGCGGCGCTGTTCATCGCCCAGGCGACCGGCATCCAGCTCAGCCTCTGGGACCAGATCCTGCTCCTGCTGGTGGCCATGCTCAGTTCCAAGGGGGCGGCCGGCATCACAGGTGCCGGCTTCATCACCCTCGCCGCGACGCTGTCGGTCGTGCCGGCCGTGCCGGTGGCCGGCATGGCGCTGATCCTCGGCATCGACCGGTTCATGTCGGAGTGCCGGGCGCTAACCAACTTCGTCGGCAATGCGGTCGCCACCATCGTGGTGGCGCGCTGGGAAGGCGAGCTCGACGAGGAGCGTCTCGCCGACGCCCTGGCCGGCCGCGACGCCTCCGAGGCCGCGGAGGACGAGGCCGTGCTCGCCGCCTGAGCGCCGCGCCGTGGACGCCGCGGTCCGGATCCGGCCGCGGCCTTCCGCCGGGCGGGGCGTGGCTTGCCCGGCCCGGACTGCGCGTCGAGAGGTTCAGTCCGTGGTCTCGGCCGCGACGGGGGGCGGAAAGGGCGTCGGGTCGGCGAAGCGCCTGACGATATTGGTGATCAGCTTCGCCACGGGATTGTCATAGCCGTCGATCGGCAGGGCGCCGATGAAGTTCATCGAGCCGACCGAGAAGACCGCGCCGCCATTGGGGGTCTCCATGAAGGTCAGGTCGGAGCGGATGATGTCCTCGCGCTTGCCCGGCCAGGTATGGTCGCGCCGCTCCTCGTTGACCGGCTGATAGGTCGGATCCTCGACCACCGCGCGGGCGACGATGATGGCGTGCGGCGGCGTGCCCAGCCGCTCGTCGGCACGGTCGAGCTCGTGGCCGGCCGCGCCTCCGCCCATCAGGCCGCGTTCGCCGAAGGTCGTGCCGGGCAGCGCCGTCTCGGCCATGCCCTCGCGCATGAAGGCGACGCGTGGATCCATGATCCCGTCGAGAAAGCGATAGGGAAAGCCGAGATATTCGCCCTGCGTGCTGAAGCCGATGCCGACAAGCGCCTGCGGCGGCCGGCCGAGGCGCCGCCAGAGCCCGCCATAGGATCCGTCGAAGGCGTGGTAGCTTTCGCCTGGCAGCGTCTCCCACAGGCGGATGCCGCCCTCGGCGCGGCGAAGCTCGAAGGCCCACGGGCCGTCGGCATGTGGCACCACCTTCCAGTAGAAGCCGTTGCCGCCGAGATAGACGAAGCGGCCGCCGCGTTCGAAATAGGCGGCGAGGGCGTCGAGCGTCTCGGTCGTATGATATTCGGGATGCTGACCGGTCAGCACCACCTGGTACTGCGACAGGAGCTCCACCCCTTCGGCGTGTACGTCGTGGTCGGTGATCACCTCGAAGTCGATATTGCGCCGGCTCAGGAGATCGGTGACATAGCTGTCTGCGGCGATCCAGTAGAGCCCCGAGCCGCCGGGGCTCGGATCGACCAGGTGGATCTGGTTGACCCGCTTGTCGATCAGCGGCCGGCGGATGGTCGACATGACGACGCCGCTGCCGTCGGAATGGAAGTTGTAGGGCGAGACGCCGTATTCGGGATGGCCGTCGGGCGCCTGGGCGAGCGCCCCCCAGGCGCGCGAACGCTCGGTGATCAGGGCCTGCCGGCCGGCCTTCTGATACTGGCTGTAGACGGTGTAGCTGAAGGTCGGCGCGAGGAACGCGACCTTCGCCTGCGAACCCGGCACGGCGGCGCGCACGTGGAAGACGATGTTGTCGCGCGCGCCGTCCTTGTCGAGATGCAGGGCATAGACGCCGCTCTTCCAGTCGTCGGGCACGACGAAGCGGAGCGAGGTGGCCCAGCCGGCATCGCCGATATCGTCGTCGTGGAAGTGGATCGCCGCCCATTCGGCCGGCGCCTCGGTCCAGCGGTGCACGGCGCCCGACCAGCGCGAGCCGGTCATGGCGCGGGTCGGCAGGTTCACGCAGCGCCCGTCATGCCCGCCGGGCCCGATGTCGCGGGCGGTGTCGGTCGGAATGTCCAGGGCAAAATCCCATTCGGCGACCAGCCGCGCGCCGACCAGTGCCTTGCCGGAGCCCTGCGAGGCCAGAACCGCGGCCAGATCGGCCGTGCCGGCAAGGATCCGCGGCCGCTCGATCTTGCCGTTGAAATGGGCCCGCACCCCGCCGTCGTGCCGCTCGGCGGCAATGGCGGCCCGGCCGGCGCCGCCCGGCCTTCCGCCGGCTGTCGCCTCGGCGGTCTTGCGCTCGTCGCGGTCGAGGCGCGGCTTGCGAGGCGCCTGGCCGAGCCTTACGAGACCGCGCGCGGGATCGACCAGGCAGGCAATGTCGTGCCAGGCCCGCTCGGTCGGCGCGACGCCGGTCTCCACCTCCACCATGCCGGCCGGTCCGGTGAGCCGGCAGAAGGCGCCTTTCGGGCCGATGCCGAGGCTGAGCGCGCCGGCGGCGCCGGACCAGTTCAGCACCACCTGCCGGCCGGCGGCGAGGAGGGTCGGCCAGACCGTTGCCGCCAAGGCGATCGGCCCGTCCGGCGGGCCGAGATCGAGCGCTGCGACGTCGACCCACGATCCGAGCGCGATCGGCTGCTCGATGCCGTCATGCTCGCCTTCCAGCGCCCAGGGCACGGCGATCTCGCGATAGCCCGGCCCCTTCGGGTTGGGATCGCCGCACAGCACGCGGGCCATGCGCGCCCGGTAGCGGCCGCCGCCCACGACGCTGATCTTGAAGGCGATCTCCTCGCCGGGGCGAACGCTCCAGCGGTCGACGTAACCTGTGATGGGCAGCATGGACGTTTCCCTCGATGCGGATCGGCTTCAGGCGCGGCGGACGTTCCAGAACAGCGGCAGGCCCTTGAGGATGCCGGTCAGGTCCTTGCGGTAGGCGGTCGGCTGCAGGAATACGCCGAGCGGCACGTAGGGCACGTCGATGAAGGCCTGGCGCTGCATGTCGCGGCCGATCTTCTGCTGGGCCGCGACATCGGGCGCCAGGAACCAGGCGTCGCGCAGCGCCTCGAGCTTCGGGCTGGTCGACCAGCCGAAGGTCGCCTTGTCGCCCGAGCCGCGCAGGAAATTGTGCGCCGATGGGTTGAGCTGGGTGACGCCGGCGGAATAGGTGCAGAAGGCGTTGTAGCCGCCGCGGTCTGGCGTCTCGCGGTTGCCCATGCGGCGCAGCATCGAGCCCCAGTCCATCACGACATAGTCGACGGCGAGGCCGAGCTTGCGGAACAGGTCGGCCGTCACCTCGCTCATCGCGCCGATGACCGGGAAGTCGCCGGGCGCCATCAGCAGCACCTTCTCGCCCTTGTAGCCGGCATCGCGGATCGCCTTCGCCGCCGCGGCGAGGTCGCGCGGGCCGGTCAGCGCCGCCATGCCCTCGTCATTGGCCATGGCGGCGCCCGGCGGGAAGAAGCCGACGCCCTCGCGCCAGAGGCTTTTGTCGTCGCCGGCGATCGCCGACATGAACTCGCGCTGGCTGACCGCCGACAGCACGGCCCGGCGGATCGCCGGATTGTCGAAGGGCGGCAGCGTATGGTTGAAGCGCAGCACGCCGACATTGCCGATCGGGTCGAGCAGGTCGACGGTCAGCGCGGCGTTGCGTTTCAACGGCGGCAGGAGGTCCATGATCGGCTGGTCCCACCAGTCGATCTCGCCGCGCTGGAGCGCTGCCGCCGCTGTCGCCGCATCGGGCATGATCTGCCATTCGACCCGATCGAAATGCACCCGCTTCGGCCCGGCGAGCAGGCTGGTCGTGCCCTCTGGGCGCGGCACGTAGCCGTCGAAACGGGTATAGACGATGCGCGAGCCGGGCACGTGCTGGTCGGCCTGGAAGCGGAACGGGCCACTGCCGACGAGCTCCTTCACCGGCAGGTTGCCGTCGGTGACGGCAAGGCGCTCCGGCATGATGAAGGCGATGATCGCACCGACCTTGCCGAGCGATTCCGGCAGCATCGGGAACGGGCTTTTCAGGCGCCAGCGGATGGTGCGGTCGTCGGGTGCGCTGATCTCGTCGACCACGGTGAACAGCGAGTTGCCGAAGGCATCGCGCGAAGCCCAGCGCCTGAGGCTCGCCACCACGTCGCGGCCGCGGACCGGTTCGTTGTCGTGGAACTTCAGGCCCTCGCGGAGCGTCATCGTCCAGAGCCGGCCGTCGTTCTCGACGCTGTGTCCGGCCACCATCTGCGGTTCGGTCTCCAGCCGTTCGTTGACGCCGTAGAGCGTGTCGAACACCAGGAAGCCGTGATTGCGGTTGACGAGCCCCGTGGTGATGATCGGATCGAGGATCGCCGCGTCCGCCTGCGGCACGAAGCGCAGCGTGCGCGCCGCCGCGCCCTGGGCGATGGCGGGCCCGGCGAGGCGGCCTGCCAGGGCCGCCGCGGCGCCGGCGCCGAGGGCCGAACGGAAGAGGTCTCGACGGTGCATGCGGCGTTCTCCCCGTGGCGATGAAGGGTCTTCGGGCGGCTACTCCGCGGCCTGGCCGGCCCGGCCGGCGCATGTCGCCTCGACGGTCGCGAGCGTGCGCGCCGTGAGGTCGAGGATTGCGTCGACCCCGGCCTCGTCGATGATCAGCGGCGGGCAGAAGCCGATCGTGTCGCCCATGGCGCGGATGATCAGGCCGTTCTCCAGGGCCGTCGCATCGAAGCGCGCGCCGATCTTCAACCCCGGAGCGAAGGCGGTCCGGCGCGCCGGATCGGCCACCAGCTCGAGGCCGATCATCAGTCCCGCGCCCCTGACGTCGCCGACGATCGCCGAGCCGGCGGCGATGGCCTGAAGGCCCGCCTTCAGCCGCGCCCCCATGGCCCGCACATGGGCCACGACATCCATGTCGCGATAGACGGCGAGCGTCTCCAGGGCGATGGCGGCGCCCACCGGATGGGCCGAATTGGTGAAGCCGTGGCCGAAGATCTCGCCGGCGCTGTTCATCGCGGCGAGGGCCTCGCGCACCGGTCGGCCGAGCAGCACCGCCGAGATCGGGAAATAGGACGAGGACAGGCCCTTGGCGAGCGCCGCCATGTCGGGGGTCATGCCGACGGTCTGGCAGCCGAACCAGTTGCCGGTGCGGCCGAAACCGCAGACCACCTCGTCGGCCAGCACCAGAATGCCGTGCCGGCGCAGCACGGCCTCGATGGCGGGGAAATAGCCGTTCGGCGGCACGACGATGCCGCCGCCGGCATTGATCGGCTCGGCGATGAAGGCGGCGATGGTCTGCGGGCCCTCGGCCAGGATCATGGCTTCGAGATCGCCGGCGAGCCGCGCCACGAAATCCGCCTCGGTCTCGCCGGGGCGCAGGCCGCGATAGGGATCCGGGCAATGGGTGTGCAGGAAGCCCGGCAGCGGCAGGCCGAATTCGCGATGCATGCGCGGCAGGCCGCACATGGAAGCGGCGACGATGGTCGAGCCGTGGAAGCCGCGGTCGCGGGCGATGATCTTGCGCCGGCCCGGCTCGCCGCGCGCGGCGTGATAGACCCAGGCGAGCTTGACCATGGTTTCTGTGGCTTCCGAGCCCGAGGTCGCGAAATAGGCCTGCGCTTCCGGGATCGGCGAGAGCGCCACGAGCTGCTCGGCAAGGTCGATCGCGATGTCGGGCGTCTTGTGGTTGAAGCTGTGATAGTAGCCGAACCGGTCATAGGCCGCCGCGGCCGCCGCCTTGAGACGGGCATGGGAGAAGCCGAGCGAGGCGCACCAGAGCCCGGCCATGGCTTCCACGTAGCGTTTGCCGCCGGCGTCGAAGACATGGATGCCTTCGCCGCGCGCCATGATCAGCGGCCCGATCTCGGCATGCAGGTCGGGATTGGTCTGCGAGTGCAGATGGAACAGCACGTCGCGTGCTTCCGCGGAATTCGGCTTCAGCTTCGCCATGGCGGCCTGCTCCCCGTGGCGCCGCGGTCGGCGCCGGCTGTCGCGAGAGAAAGGCGGGGCTTCGAGCCCTCTGTTTTTTGGTCATACCAAATTGGCCTGACCAGATTGGAGCGTCTATATGAGGCTTGTCAAACGCCGCAACCCGATTGCCTGAACCCGCCATGCTGCCTGAACCGCCCTCCGCGCCCGCGCGCAGTTTCGAGATCGTGGCGCGGAAAATTGCCGCCATGGTCCAGTCGGACTATAAAATCGGCCAGAGATTGCCGGCGGAACGCGATCTCGCCCGGATCTTCGGCGTCTCGCGCCCGACCATCCGCGAGGCGATCCTGTCGCTCGCCATGGCAGGTATGCTGAAAGTGCGCAGCAACAGCGGCGCCTATGTCGTCAGCCGCCACGAGGCACCGGAGGTGCAGGCGCTGGAGGGTTTCGGCCCGTTCGAGAATCTGGAGGCGCGGCGGCTGGTCGAGCCGCAGGTCGCGGCGATCGCGGCGGGCCGCGCCTCGCCGGCCAAGATCGCCGAGCTCGGCGAGACCCTCGCCATGATGCGGCGCGACCATGCCGAGGGCCGGGAGGCCGACGGACCGGACCACCGTTTCCACATCGTGCTGGCCGAAGCGACGGGCAACGGCGCTCTGGTCGCCCTGTCGGATCAGCTCTGGCGCGGCCAGATCGAGTCGCGCATCTGGCGCGAGATCCATGTCCACATGCGCATGGAGGACTACCGGCCGATGTGGTTCGCCGATCACCAGGCCATCTACGAGGCCGTGCGGGCCGGCCATGCCCGCAAGGCGAGCGCCGCCATGACGCGGCATCTCGACAATATCAGGGAAGCGCTGATGGCAGCCTCCCATGCCCGCGCCATGGCCCAGCCCGCGGGCTGACAGGCGGCCGGGTCAGGCGACGGCCGCCGACCGCGAGATCGACGCCGGGCGCGGTCCGGCGGATGAGGCCGACCAGCGCCGGCACCACGACGAGATCGCCATAGTCGGTCACCGCGATGGTGAAGCGATGGCGGGTCGTGGCCGGCTCGACGAACAGCGCTATCTCGCCTCGCCCCATGCCCTGTTCTCGTCGGCCGGTGGCGACGAGATCGGTGCCGGCGACCGCGAAGGGCACGGCGACGACATGCGGCAAGGTGACGGCGACGCGCCGCTTCAGGCCGCGCTCGGCCAGCATGGCATCGACCGCGCCGGGGGTGCCGTCGCCACCGACCGACGAGAACAGGGCATGGGGCGAGGCGAGATAGCGCTGTTCGTCGAGCCGGCCGCGCGCGCCCGCTGCGCGGATGCAGGCAAAGCGTTCGGTGAACAGCTGACGGCGGATGGTCTGCGGCGAGACCGGCAGGTGACCGCCGATGAGCGCGTCGAGCTCGCCGCGCTCGAGTTTTTGCAGGCTGTCGCGCGCATCGGTGATCGGCCTGACCGCGAGATCGACGCCGGGCGCGGTCCGGCGGATGAGGCCGACCAGCGCCGGCACCACGACGAGATCGCCATAGTCGGTCACCGCGATGGTGAAGCGATGGCGGGTCGTGGCCGGCTCGAACGGCGCATCGGCGGCCAGAGCGCGGCGAACTTCGCCGAGCGCCGCGCCCACCGGCTGCGCCAGCGCCAGGGCGCGCGGCGTCGGCTGCATGCCACCGCCGCTGCGCACGAAGAGCGGATCGTCGAACAGCAGCCTGAGGCGCGTCAGCGCGCTGCTCATCGAGGGCTGCGCGAGTCCGATGCGCCGGCCGGCGCGCGTCACGTGGCGTTCGAGCATCAGCGCCTCGAAGGCGACGAGCAGATTGAGGTCGACGGCGGCCAAATTCATGCGGTCAATTATGATCATGGCATCAATCGATTTCCAGGATAATCGATCTCCTGGCAGAAGCATGGCGCTTGTCATGGCACAGGAGCCGCCATTGCCGATCCGCGCCTTTTTGCCGAAGGGGCCGACATTGCTGGCGCTCGGCGTGTTTCTCGGCCTCGGCGTGCCTCCGCTCGCCGACGCCGCCGGTCCGCTGATGCCGGCCGCGATCTTCCTGATCGTGCTCGGCCCCCTGCTCCGGATCGACCTGGCCGCGGCCGGCGCGGCGCTGACGCGGCCGATGCCGTCGATCGTCCTGCCGCTGATCGTCATGGTCGCCTCGCCGCTCGTCGCCGCGGGGCTTGCGATGCTTGTGGGACTGGGGCCGGATCTGACGCTCGCCCTGGTGCTGGCCGCCGCGGCGCCGCCGTCCAGCGGCACGACGGCGGTCGCGCGCATGCTCGGCCTCGACGGCACCGTGCCATTGGTCGCGACCCTCGTGTCCATGGCCCTGGCGCCGCTCACCGTGCCGCTCGCCGCAGCCTGGTTCGGCGGATTGAGCCTTGCCCCGCTCGCGCTGGCCTTGAAGCTTGCCGGCCTGGTCGGCGGCGCGGCCGCCGTCGCCCTCGTCGCGCGGCCCCATGCGGCCGGTCTCCTCGCCGCCTGGGGCGGCCTGATCGACGGTGTCACCGTGACCGCCCTCATCGTCTTCGCGCTCGCCACCATGGCCGGCATGCGCGCGGCCATCGGCGCCGATCCGGCGCTGGCGGTCCTCTGCCTCGTGCTCGCCTTTGCGGCCAATGCCGGCCTGCAGCTCATGGGCGCGCTGGTCCTGCCGGGCTCCTTCCGCGAGCGCGTGACCGCCGGCCTCGTCCTCGGCAACCGCAATGTCGGCCTCGTCTGGTCGGCGCTCGGCGCCGCCGCCAGCCCGCAGTTCGCGCTCTACTTCGCGGCCACCCAGCTGCCGATCTACATCCTGCCGCGTTTCGTCCAGATCCTGTGCGACCGGCGGGAACGGGCGCGGCGCGCGCCCGACACCGACAAGGCAAGGACCTGATCCATGGAGAGACTGAGCCTCACCGCCACCCATGCGGCGCATTTCGCCGCGATCGCGCTCGGCCATGTCGGGCGCGAATATCCGAACAAGCCCGACCATGTCCTGGCCGGTCCCGAAGACGCGCGGACGCCGCGCGCGCTGCATCCGATCTTCTACGGCAGCTACGACTGGCATTCCTGCGTCCACAGCTACTGGATGCTGGCCCGCCTCCTGCGCCGCTTCCCGGATCTTGCCGTCGCCGGCGAGATCGCGGCCCTGTTCGATCGCCAGTTCGTCGCCGACAAGGTGGCGGCCGAATGCGCCTATCTCGCCACGCCCGAATCGCGCGGCTTCAAGCGGCCCTACGGCTGGGCCTGGCTTCTGAAGCTCGCCGAGGAGCTGACGCTGGCAAAGGACCAGAGATGGTCACGGGCGCTCGCCCCGCTTGCCGGGGTCTTCGCCCAGCGCTTCCGCGACTTCCTGCCGCTCGCCACCTATCCGGTGCGCGTCGGCACGCATTTCAACACCGCCTTCGGCCTTGCCATGGCGATCGACTATGCACGAGCCACGGGCGATGCGAGCCTTGCCGACCTCATCGTCGCGACCGGCCGGCGCTGGTATGGCGAGGACGTCGCCTGCCCGGCCTGGGGCGAACCGAGCGGCGACGATTTCCAGTCCTCGGCGCTGATCGAGGCCGAATGCATGCGCCGCCTGCTGCCCGCGGCGGAATTCCGCGCCTGGTTCGACGCGTTCCTGCCTGACATCGCCGAACGCCGGCCAGCGACCCTGTTCCGGCCGGCCACCGTTTCGGATCGCACCGACGGCAAGATCGCCCATCTCGACGGGCTCAATCTCAGCCGCGCCTGGTGCTGGCGCTCGCTCGCCCGCGCCCTGCCGCCGGACGACCCGCGCCGTCCGGTGATCGAGGCGGCGGCCGAGGCCCATCTCGGCGCCGGCCTGCCGCATATTGCCGGCGACTATATGGGCGAGCACTGGCTCGCGAGCTTTGCGGTGCTGGCGCTGGAGGCTTGACGCGGGAGGAGGCGACGCGGCGCGCCCGATGCGGCAGGATGCCGCCGTCGGGGCGCCGTCGTGGGGCGTGCCGGAAGGAGATCAGGATGCGTCTTTTGGTGGTCGGAGCCGGTGCGACCGGCGGATATTTCGGCGGTCGCCTGGCCGCGGCGGGACGGGACGTCACCTTCCTGGTGCGGCCAAGGCGCGCAGCCGAGCTCGACGCCAAGGGGCTGGCCATCGTGTCGCCCCATGGCGATTTCGTGCTCAAGCCCAATCTGGTCACGGCGGGCCGGATCACCGGGCCCTATGATGTCATCCTCCTGTCGGTGAAGGCCTATGCGCTGGAGCCGGCTCTCGACGATCTCGCCCGGGCCGTCGGGCCGCAGACCATGATCGTGCCGGTGCTGAACGGCATGCGCCACATGGACATCATCGCGACGCGCTTCGGCGAGCAGGTCCTGCTCGGCGGCGTCTGCCGCATCGCAGCGACCATCGATGCCGAGGGCCGCATCGCCCAGCTCGCGAAGTTCCACGAGCTCGTCTACGGCGAGCGCGATGGCCAGCCGTCCGAGCGCACGGCGGCGCTGCACGCCTTCATGTCGGGCGCCGGTTTCGACGCCAAGCTGTCGCCGGCCATCAGCCGCGAGATGTGGGAGAAATGGGCCTTCCTCGCGACGCTCGGCGGCATCACCTGCCTGATGCGCGGCAGCGTCGGCGAAATCGCGGCGGCGGCCGGCGGGCCCGACTTCGTCGCCCGCTTCTTCGATGAGGTGGTGGCCGTGGTGCGTGCGGTCGGCATCGCCCCGAGCCCGGAGTTCCTCGTTCATGCCCGTGGCCAGGTGACGGCGCCCGGCTCGCCACTCACCGCCTCGATGTTCCGCGACCTGCAGGCCGGTGGCCCGATCGAGGCGGACCAGATCCTCGGCGACCTCGTCGCGCGCGCCCACTCGGTCGGCCTTGAAGCGCCGCTGGTCAGCGCCGCCTATACCCAGCTCTCGGTCCACCAGAATCGGCTTGGCACCGGGTGACGGCCGCGCGGCCGCCCGTAATCGCCGCGCCCCTTGCCATGGCGGCCCCAGCGCCGCACATGCTGCACAGGGCGGGCGCGGCATGAAAGGCGACGGACGATGGCGAAGGGTTCGGATATTCTGGTCGCGGCGCTCGAGAACGAAGGCGTCGACTGCATCTTCGGCGTGCCGGGCGAGGAAAATCTCGACGTCGTCGAATCGCTGCGCAAGTCGCGCATCAAGCTGGTACTGACCCGCCACGAACAGGCGGCAGCCTTCATGGCCGCGACCCATGGCCGCCTCACCGGCAGGCCGGGTGTCTGCATCGCGACGCTCGGCCCCGGTGCGCTCAATTTTTCGACCGGCGCGGCCTATGCCCATCTCGGCGCCATGCCGATGATCCTGATCACCGGGCAGAAGGCGATCATGACCGCCAAGCAGGCACGGTTCCAGATCGTCGACGTCGTCGCCTCGATGAAGCCGCTGACCAAGATGACGCGCCAGATCGTCAGCGCCGCCAGCATTCCCACCATGGTGCGCGATGCCTTCCGCGTCGCCAGCGAGGAGCGCCCGGGGCCAGTCCATCTCGAACTGCCCGAGGACGTCGCGGCCGAGGAGGTCGCCGACGCGCCGCTCATTCCGGTCCATCCGATCGACCGGCCGGTGGCGACCGCCGCCGCGCTCGACCGAGCGGCCGAGATGATCCTTGCCGCGGAACGGCCGCTCGTCATGATCGGCGCTGCCGGCAACCGGCCGCGGCTGGTCGAGCCGCTGTCGGCCTTCGTGCGCAATACCGGCCTGCCCTTCTTCAACACGCAGATGGGCAAGGGCGCGGTCACCGGCGGCTCCAATCTCTATATGGGGACCGCGGCGCTCTCCGAGCGCGACTATGTGCACCAGGCGGTGGACAGGGCGGACCTGATCGTCGCGATCGGCCACGACACGGTGGAAAAGCCGCCCTTCCTGATGCGCAATGCCGGCGGGCCGAAAGTGATCCATGTCGGCTACAGCTCGGCCAATGTCGAGCAGGTCTATCATCCCGATGCCGAGGTGGTCGGCGATATCGGGGCGAGCGTCACTCTTCTGGCCGATCGCCTGGTCGGCCGCCTGAAACCGGACCAGCCCCTGCTCGCGCTGCGCGCCAGGATCCTCGAACGGCTGAACGACCGCGCGGCAGAGGACCGTTTCCCGATCACGCCGCAGCGCATCGTGCACGACGTCAGGCAGGTCATGCCCGAGGACGGCATCGTCTGCCTCGACAACGGCATGTACAAGATCTGGTTCGCCCGCAACTACCGCACGCATGTCGCCAACACACTGCTGCTCGACAATGCCCTCGCCACCATGGGCGCCGGCCTGCCCTCGGCGATGATGGCGGCCATGCTGCATCCCGACCGGCGGGTCATGGCGGTGTGCGGCGACGGCGGCTTCATGATGAACAGCCAGGAGATGGAGACGGCGGTCCGCCTGAAGCTCAACCTGGTCGTGGTCATCCTCGACGACAGTGCCTATGGCATGATCCGCTGGAAGCAGGCGGTCGACAATTTCCCGGATTTCGGCCTGACCTTCGGCAACCCGGATTTCGTGCGTTATGCCGAGTCCTATGGCGCCAAGGGTTCGCGTGTCACGGCGGTCGCCGATCTCGTGCCGACGCTGGAGGCGGCGTTCAGGGCAGGCGGCGTCCATCTCGTCGACGTGCCGATCGACTATTCGGAGAATACGCGCGTCCTGGTCGAGGAACTGCGCAACACGGTGCCCGACGTCGATCTCGCGTGATCAGGCGTGGCAAGCTTGGCGGCATGGCCGTCGCGCGCGGTCGTCGCCGCGCGACCGCTGGTCGATCATCGCGGCCACAACGACCTGGCCGTGTACCCAAATGGCACGCCCTGGCTCTTCAGGTTGCGATCTGCCCCGATATGGGACGGTTCCGCGCTGCACGCAGCGCGTGCCGTGGCCGGCAGCCGCAATCGGATGTTTCGGAAGGGGACTGGAGCGGGCGATCGGGATCGAACCGACGACATTCAGCTTGGGAAGCTGACGTTCTACCACTGAACTACGCCCGCGTGAGGCGGCGCGACCATAGCCACAGGCGCGCCGGCTCCGCAAGAGGCATGCTCCAGCCCTGTGGGCGGCGCGACCGCGAAAAAAAGCAGACGGCCCGCGGCGGCGGCCGCGGGCCGTCCCTGGAGTGACCCTGGAGGAACGAGGAGCGGTCACTCCTCCGTCCGGACGACGGGCCCATTGGGCAGAGGCCTGTCGGTGGTTCTCCGGACGGGGATCTCGAGCAGAAAGGAATAGCGGCGGTCGTGCGCGACCAGGGCATCGATCGGGCCGCGCGGGCGGCGCTCCTCGGCCTGTCGTTCGGGTCGCTCGCGGCGCATCACGGCGTGGAACTCCTTCCCATCATGGCCGACGCCGTGTCCCAGCCTGGAACGGCGGGCGTCCTTGGGAAGCTGCCACGCAAGGCCGGGGCCTAGCCGGCGGAATCGGGCCAGTCCGCGGCGGCCCGCTTGCGGATGCGGTGAAGGAACCGTAAACGCGCCTTTGACCCGTTCGATCTCCTCCTGGATCTGCGGTGCGCCCCGGCGCACCATTGCCCGCGATCTCCTGCCCGCCGGTTCCGTCAGTGCCCGTGCCATCCGCATCCGCCCTTCCGATCGACGAAGCCCTGCCGGCGCTCACCGCCGCCCTTGCCGGTGCGCCCAATGCCGTGCTGGTCGCTCCGCCCGGCGCCGGCAAGTCGACGCGGGTGCCGCTGGTGCTGGCAGAGGAAGCCTGGGCGGCGGAGGGCCGCATCCTGGTGCTGGAGCCGCGTCGCATCGCCGCGCGGGCGGTCGCCGACCGGATGGCGAAGACCCTCGGCGAGCCGGTCGGCGCGACCGTCGGCCTGCGCGTGCGTTTCGGCTCCAAGGTTTCGGCCCGCACGCGCATCGAGGTGGTCACCGAGGGCATCTTCACCCGCATGATCCTCGACGATCCGGCCCTGACCGGCGTCGCGGCCGTGCTGTTCGACGAGTTCCACGAGCGCAGCCTCGATGCCGATCTCGGCCTCGCTCTCGCCCTCGACGCACAGGGCGCGCTGCGCGAGGACCTGCGCATCCTCGTCATGTCCGCGACCCTCGACGGTGCCCGCGTCGGCCGGCTGCTCGGCGACGCGCCGCTCGTCGAGAGCGCCGGCCGCGCCTTTCCGGTCGAGACCCGTTTCGCCGGCCGCGATCCGGCGCTGCGCCTGGAGGACGAGGTGGCCCGCGTGGTCCGCCGGGCGCTCGCCGAGGAGCCCGGCTCCATCCTGGTGTTCCTGCCCGGCACGGCCGAAATCCGCCGCGTCGGCGAGCTGCTCGCGACCAGCGTCCGCGACCCGGCCGTCGACATCGTGCCGCTACACGGCACGCTCGATCCGCGCGAGCAGGACCGCGCGGTCGAGCCCGCGTCGCCGGGCCGGCGCAAGGTGGTGCTGGCGACCTCGATCGCGGAGACCTCGCTGACCATCGAGGGCGTGCGCATCGTCGTCGATTCCGGTCTTGCCCGGGTGCCGCGCTTCGAGCCGGATCTCGGCCTGACGCGGCTGGAGACGGTGCGGGTCTCGCGGGCCGCCGCCGACCAGCGCCGCGGCCGTGCCGGCCGCACCGAGCCGGGCATCTGCTACCGGCTGTGGGAGGAGGCGCAGGAAGGCTCCTTCCCGGCCTATGCGGCGCCGGAAATGCTGGCGGCGGACCTCGCTTCGCTGCTGCTCGACTGCGCCGCCTGGGGCGTCACCGATCCCCTGACCCTCAGCTTCCTCGATCCGCCGCCGAAGCCGGCGCTCGCCGAGGCGCGGACGCTGCTGCAGAGCCTCGGCGCGCTCGAAGCCGATGGCCGGATCAACGACGAGGGCCGGCGCCTGCGCGCTTTGCCGCTGGCCCCCCGGCTCGCCCGCATGGTGGTCGACGCCGCGCGTCGCGGCGAAGGCCGGCTCGCGGCCAGCCTCGCGCTGCTCGTCTCCGAGCGCGGGCTCGGCGGCGACGACGTCCATCTCGGCCATCGGCTCGATCGGTTCCGCTCCGATCGCGGCCGGCGCGCCGAGGACGGCCGGCGCCTCGCCGCTGGCTGGCTCAGGGATGTCGAGGCGGCGCCGGACAGCGGCGCCGGTGCCGAACGCGCCGGCGCGGTGCTGGCGCTCGCCTTTCCCGACCGTATCGCCAAGGCGCGCGGCCGCGACGGCGAGTTCCTGCTCGCCAATGGCCGGGGCGCCGCCGTCGATCCGGCCTCGCCGCTCGCCCGCGAGCCGTTTCTGGCGGTGGCCGAGCTCGGCGGCGCCGCCGCCCGCTCGCGCATCTTTTCGGCGGCGCCGATCACGCTGGCCGAGATCGAGGCGGATTTCGCCGATCGCATCGTGACGCGCGCGGAGGTGACCTTCGACGCGCAGGCGGCGGCGCTGCGCGCGCGGCGCACCCGCCGCCTCGGCGCGATCGCGCTCGGCGTCGACACGCTTCCCGTACCGGCCGACGCGGCGAGCGCCGCGATCCTCGCCGCGGGGCTCGCGGGCCTGGGCATCGGCCGCCTGCCCTGGTCCAAGGCGCAGCTCGCGCTACGCCACCGCGTCGCCTTCCTCAGGCGGGTGCTCGACGATTTTCCCGACCTCTCCGACGAGCATCTCGCCGCCACCGCCGGCGACTGGCTCGCACCCTATCTCCTCGGCAAGACGTCGCTCGCGCAGATCGGTGCCGACAATCTCGGCGCGGCGCTCGACCAGCTGCTGCCGTGGGACGTGAAGCGCCGCATCGAGGCGGAGCTGCCCTCGCATTTCGACGCGCCGTCCGGCCAGCGCCATCCGATCGACTACGAGGGCGAGGAGCCGACCCTGTCGATCCGCGTCCAGGAACTGTTCGGCCTCGGCGTCCATCCGACGGTCGCCCGCGGCAAGATCCCGCTGGTGGTCGAGCTGCTCTCGCCGGCGCACCGCCCGGTGCAGGTGACGCGCGACCTGCCGGGCTTCTGGAAGGGCTCCTACCAGGCGGTGAAGACCGAGATGAAGGGCCGCTATCCGCGCCACCCCTGGCCGGACGACCCGGCCGCGGCGACCGCCACCCACCGGGCAAAGCCGCGGGGGACCTGATCGGGTGCTCCGCAGCCGGCGCAGCCATGGTTGGAGGCTCCGCGCCAGGGCGCAGGCCTCGAACCACGGCTGACATCCATGCAGGGCCGGCAGTGCGGCGAGGCTCAGGCCTCGGCACGCCGCAGGGCGATTGGCGGATCGAAGGTCTGGATCGGCGGCAGGTTGCCGTCGAAGCGCTCGACATTGACCACCGTGATCTGGCCCGTGCAGCCCTGGGCGAGCGCCGAGGTGCCGATGTCGCGGGTCAGGACGTTGGGATTGCCGTGCACGCAGAGCGGATTGTCCTCGTTCGGGTCGACCGGGTCGTACCAGGCGCCCGTCGGCAGCTGGATCACGCCGGGCACGACGTCGCGGGTGAGGCGCACCGCGGCGAGGCAGGCGCCGCGCTGGTTGAACAGGCGGATGATGTCGCCGTCGCCGATGCCGTGGCGCGCGGCATCGTCGGGATGCATGGAGGCCACCTCGCGGCCGCGCCGCTTGGCATCCTCGCTGTGGCCGCCGAAGTCGAACTGGCTGTGCAGGCGCGTCGCCGGCTGGTTGGCGACGAGGAAATAGGGCGCCGCGGCATCGGGCAGTTCGTTGCGCGGCAGCCAGGTCGGGTGGCCTGGGCAGTCGGCTTCGCCATAGCCGGCGATGGTTTCGGAGAAGACCTCGATCTTTCCGCTCGGCGTCGGCACCGGATGGGCGTCCGGATCCTCGCGGAACCGGCGCAGGGCGCCGCCGTCGTCAGGCAACTGCGGCAGCTTCATGCTGCCCATCTCCCAGAACTCGGCAAAGGTTGGCGCCGGCTCGCCGCGTTCGGCGAGCGCGAGCCGCGTCGGCTCATAGAGATATTCGAGCCATTGCCGCGCGGTGCGGCCTTCGGTGAAGGCATCGAGCGCGCCGAGGCGCTCGGCGAGATCGGAAAAGATCGCATAGTCGTCGCGCGCCTTGCCGAAGGGCTCGGCCACCGCATGCATCGCGACCATCAGCGGATCGTTCGAGCTCTGGCCGATATCGTCACGCTCGAGCGTCATCGTGCAGGGCAGCACGATGTCGGCATGGCGGGCGGTGGCGGTCCAGGCGAGTTCGTGCACGACCAGCGTGTCGAGCCTGGCGAAGGCCCGGCGCAGGCGGTTGAGATCCTGGTGGTGGTGGAACGGATTGCCGCCGGCCCAGTAGACCAGGCGGATGTCGGCATAGGTTCGCGTCGTGCCGTTGTAGCGATACTGCGTGCCCGGATTGAGCAGCATGTCGGCGATGCGGGCGACCGGGATGAAGTCGGCGACGCCATTGCGGCCCTGCGGCAGGGTCGGGCCGGGCACGGCGTTGAAGCGTCGGCCGTAATAGCCGATGGCGCCGAGCGCATAGGCATAGCCGCCGCCGGGCAGGCCGATCTGGCCGAGGGCCGCGGCCAGCACCATGCCCATCCAGATCGGCTGCTCGCCATGCTCGGCGCGCTGCAGGGAATGGGAGACGACGACGAGCGCGCGCCGAGCGGCGAGCCGCCGGGCGAGCGCGACGATGGCCTCGGCCGGCACGCCGCAAATGGCCGCGGCCCAGGCGGCGTCCTTCGGCTGGCCGTCGGTTTCGCCGAGGAGATAGCGCTGGAACACCGGCCAGCCTGCCGTATAGCGGTCGAGGAAGGCACGGTCGTGCCGGCCCTCGCTGACCAGGGTGTGGACGAGGCCCAGCATCAGCGCCGTATCGGTACCGGGCTTGAGGCCGATCCATTCGGCGCCGGCCTCTTCCGGCATGTCGCTCTTCAGCGGGCCGACGAGCACGAATTCGCAGCCGCGGGCATGGGCCCGTTCCATGGCGCCCTTTTCGACATGCTCGCTGATGCCGCCGCCGGCGATCATGCTGTTCTTCAGTGCCATGCCGCCGAAGGCGATGACGATGTCGCTGTGCTGGGCGATCTGCTCCCAGGAGACGTTGCGCTTGGTGATCTCCTCGAGAGGCGCGAGGATCTGCGGCAGCAGCACGGTGGAGGCGCCGGCGCTATAGCTGTTGACCGAGCGGACATAGCCGCCGAGCGCGGTGTTGAGGAAGCGGTGGATCTGACTCTGCGCGTGATGGAAGCGGCCGGCGCTCGCCCAGCCGTAGGAGCCGCCGAACACGGCGCCCGGGCCGTGATCGTCGCGCACGCGCTTCAGCTCGGCGCCGAGCAGGTCGAGAGCCTCGTCCCAGGACACGGCGACGAATTCGTCGCGGCCGCGGCGGTCGTCCGGTCCCGGACCGCGCTCCAGCCAGCCGCGCCTGATCATCGGCTCGGCGATGCGCGCCTTGTGGCGCAGGGCCCGCGGGAAGTTGTCGATGATGCCGTTCGGATCGGGATCGCCGGGATAGGGCCTGACGTCGAGCTTGCCGTCCTGCCAGCGCGCCGAGAACACCCCCCAATGCGATGAATGCGGCTTGAAGCCGGCCGCATCGGGCTTCAGGGCGTCGCGCGGGTCGAGGCCGTCGGTCATGGAAATGGTCTCCGATGAAAGGCTGTCGTCAATCCGTTGCCTGGCGTCATAGTGCCGTCAGTTGCACCGGCTGGCCATGCAAGCGGGCGGACGGCAGGGTAGCGCAGAAATCGCAGCTGGGCTGTCGAAATCGGCCAGTTTGGCCCGACGACGACATTTATTGGCCCGGATGCTGCGATGGCGCCGCGCGCCGTCAGCCTTGGCCGACGCCGAGATAGCTCGCCGCGATGCGCGGGTCGCCGGCGAGCGCCGCCGAGGCGCCCTCGATGCTGATCCGGCCGAGCTCCATCACATAGCCCCGGTCCGCCGCGTTCAGTGCGGCCCGGGCGTTCTGCTCGACCAGCAGGATCGCGACACCGCTTGCCCTGAGGTCGGCGATGATGGCGAAGATGTCGGCGACGATCTTCGGCGCGAGGCCGAGGCTCGGCTCGTCCAGCATCAAGAGCCGCGGCCGGCTCATCAGCGCCCGGCCCATGGCCAGCATCTGCCGCTCGCCGCCCGACAGGGTGCCGGCAAGCTGCGCGCGCCGTTCCTTGAGCCGCGGGAAGCGGTCGAACACGGCGCCGAGCGTTTCGGCCGCCAGGCGCCGTTCCGTACGGAAGCCGCCGAGGACGAGATTGTCCTCCACCGTCATGGCGCCGAACAGCTCGCGTTTTTCGGCCACCAGGCAGAGGCCGAGCCCGACCCGGTCCTCCGCCTCGACGGCAGCCATGTCGCGGCCGTCGAAGCGGACCGTGCCCTGCGCGGCGGGCAGCAGGCCGAACGCCGCGTTGAGCAGCGTGCTCTTGCCGGCGCCGTTGGCGCCGATGACGGTGACGATTTCGCCGGCGCCGACGTTGAGCGACACGCCGCTCACCGCTTCGACATGGCCATAGGCGACGGCGAGGTTCTCGATGGCCAGGAGCGCGGTCATTCGGCCGCTCCGAGATAGGCGGCGAGCACGGCCGGGTCGGTCTTGATCCGGTCGGGGGGGCCTTCGGCGATCTTGGTGCCGAAATCGAGCACGACGATATGGTCGGTGAGGTTCATCACGAAGCCCATATCGTGTTCGACCAGCAGCACCGCGACGCCCTCGGCGCGCAGCTGGCGCAGCAGCTGCGACAGCGCGGCCTTTTCGAGGTGCCGGAGGCCGGCGGCCGGCTCGTCCAGCATGAGCAGGTCCGGATCCAGGCAGAGCGCGCGGGCGATCTCGACGATGCGCTGCTGGCCGAGCGCCAGCGAGCCTGCGGGCTTGTGCATGTGCTCGGCGAGCCCGACGCGGGCGATCTGCCTGGCGGCCTCGCCCATCAGGCGGGCCTCCTCGGCGCGGTCGAGCCGCATCAGGCCGCGCAGGAAGCC
The DNA here is from genome assembly GCA_000751295.2 of bacterium YEK0313. NCBI lineage: Bacteria > bacterium YEK0313. The sequence goes on along the minus strand of CCMO02000001.1, from coordinate 1,769,963 downwards.
GGCGCGGCCGCGCAGATGGGCGCCGAGCGCGACATTGTCGAGCACCGACATGTCGGGCAGCAGCTTGACGTGCTGGAAGCTGCGGGCGATGCCGCGCGCCGCGACGAGCTGGGGCCGTGCGCCGCCGATCGGCCGGCCGGCGAAGCGCACCGCGCCCGACGTCACCGGCGTCACGCCGGTGATCAGGTTGAAGGTCGTGCTCTTGCCGGCGCCGTTTGGGCCGATCAGGGCGACAATCTCGCCGGGCCGGACGGCGAAGGATACGTCGTTGACGGCGACCAGGCCGCCGAAGGTCTTGCGCACCTCGTCGACCTCGAGCAGCGGGTTGCTGTCGGCCTTGGGCCGGGCCGCCAGCGCTTCGGCATCGGCATCGACGGCGGGCGGCGGCGGCTTCGGCGCGAGCGCCACCAGGCGCGGCCATAGCCCGTCGCGGGCGACCTGCAGGATCACCACCAGCAGCACGCCGAAGACGATGGTCTCATACTGCGCCGCGGTGCCGAACAGCGCCGGCACGACGCGCTGCAGCGCATCCTTCAGCAGCACGACGAGCGAGGCGCCGACCACCGCGCCCCAGACCTGGCCGGCGCCGCCGACCACGGCCATGAACAGATATTCGATGCCGGCATTGACCCCGAACGGCGTCGGGTTCACCGCCCGCTGGACATGGGCGTAGAGCCAGCCGGACAGGCCGGCGAGCAGGGCGGCATAGACGAAGACCGCGAGCTTCACCCGGGCCGGCTCGATGCCGAAGGCTTCCGCCGCAACCCGTCCGCCGCGCAGCGCGCGGATGGCGCGGCCGGCCCGCGAGTCGAGCAGGAAGATGGTCATGACGGCGGCCGTAAGGACGAAGAACCAGATGACGTAATAGACCGCTCGCGGATCGATCAGCGACCAGCCGAAGAGCGACAGCGGCGGAATGCCCGACAGTCCGTCATGGCGGCCGAGCAGGTCGATCTTGCCGAACAGGTAATAGAGCGCCAGGCCCCAGGCGATGGTGCCGAGCGGCAGGAAATGGCCGGAAAGCCGCACGGTGACGAGGCCGAGCAGCACCGCGGCAAGGCCGGTCACCGCGAGCGCTGCCGGCAGGGCGGTCCAGGGGTCGAGGCCGTAGCGGGTGGTGAGCAGGGCGCTGGTATAGGCGCCGAAGCCGCAGAAGGCGGCCTGGCCGAAGGACGTCAGCCCGCCGACGCCGGTGAGCAGGACGAGGCCGAGCGCGACCAGCGCGGCAAGGCCGATATTGTCGAGGAGCGTGATCCAGAACACCGAGAGACCGGGGATCAGCGGTATGGCCGCGAGGACCAGCGCGAACAGGATGAAACCGAAGCGCCGCATCGCTTCACTCCTCCTCGTCGGCATGCGGGTCGGCGAGCGAGCGCCAGACCAGGACAGGCAGGATGAGGGTGAAGACGATGACCTCCTTCATGTCGCTGGCAAAGAACGAGGCGAGCGCCTCGACCACGCCGACGACGACGGCCGCCGCCGCCGTCAGCGGATAGCTGACGAGGCCGCCGATGATCGCGGCGACGAAACCCTTCAGGCCGACCAGGAAGCCGGTATCGTAATAGAGCGTCGTCATCGGCACGATGAGGATGCCGGAAACGGCGCCGATCACCGCCGCCAGCGTGAAGGCGACCCGGCCCGACAGCGCGAGCCGGATGCCGACGAGGCGCGCGCCGATCCGGTTGATGGCGGTGGCGCGCAGCGCCTTTCCGGTCAGGGTCTGGCCGAAGAACAGATAGAGCCCGACGATCAGCAGCACAGTGACCGCGTAGATCGCGAGGCTCTGGCCGGTCGCGACGATCGGGCCGACCGGCACGGCCGCGGCCGACAGCGGCGGCGCGCGCAGGCCCTCGGCGCCGAAGAAGACCAGGCCGAGCCCGGTCATGGCGAGGTGCACGCCGACGGCGGTGATCAGCAGCACCAGCACCGAGGCATCGGCGATCGGGGCGAAGGCGACGCGGTAGAGATAGGGGCCGATGGGCGCGATGATGGCGATCGTCAGGGCGACATTGACCAGCGTGCCCGAGCCGGCGCGCACCGCGGCGAGGGTGATGGCGAGAATGGCCAGTGGCAGGAGGAGCTTGGCGGCGATCTCGCGGGCCGCGGCGGCGGCCGTCAGGGCGCGCCGGCGCTGGGCGAGCTCGAGCGCCAGCGCGGCGAGGCCGAACACGACCACCATATAGGCCGTGCCCGGGACCTTGCCGGCCTCCAGGAGCGCGAAGGTCATGCCGCCATAGGCGACGAATTCGCCCTGGGGCACGAAGATGACGCGGGTCACCGCAAAGACCAGCACCAGGGCGAGCCCGAGCAGGGCATAGATCGCGCCGTTGGTGATGCCGTCCTGCAGGAGGAACAGGAGAATGGTGCTGTCCATTCAGGCCGGGCTCCGGCCGGCCTTCGGCGCAGATCCGCGCCGGCCCGCGCCGCTCGCGCCTCTTGGATGCCTCTGCATGGTCCCCCTCCCGTCCCGCCGACCCGTTCCCGGTCGTTGGACAAGCTCTACAATCATTTGCAAGGTCGAGACAATTGCGCGGCTCGGACCGCATCCCGCCCTGGCACGCCGCGGCCGTTGACCCCCGGCGCTCTGGCGCTTAACTCAGGCGCGACACTTCCATCCGCCGTGGCGACGTCGTTCCTGCGGCTCATCCGGTTGAAACGACACGTTCATGGCCATTCGCACGATCATTTCCATTCCCGATCCGCGCCTCAGGCAGGTCAGCGAGCCGGTCGGGGAGATCGATGACGAGATCCGCACGCTCGTCGCCGACATGCTGGAAACCATGTACGCCGCGCCCGGCATCGGCCTCGCGGCGATCCAGGTCGCCGTGCCGAAGCGCATCGTCACCATCGATCTCGCCCGCAAGGACGAGGAGAAGAAGCCGATCGTCCTGATCAATCCGGAGATCACCTTCACGTCCGAGGACCATGCGGTCTACGAGGAGGGCTGCCTGTCGATCCCGGAATATTACGAGGAGGTGGAGCGCCCCGCCCAGTGTGGCGTGCGCTATCTCGACCTCGAGGGTCGGACCGTCGAAATGATGTGCGAAGGCCTGCTCGCGACCTGCGTCCAGCACGAATTCGACCATCTGAACGGCGTCCTGTTCATCGACTACCTGTCGCGGTTGAAGCGCGACCGGGTGATCAAGAAGTTCACCAAGCAGGCCAAGCGCGAGGCGATCGGGTGAGTTTGCGCGTCGTCTTCATGGGCACGCCGGATTTCGCAGTGCCGACCTTCTCCGAGATCATCGGCCAGGGCCACGAGGTGGTCGCCGCCTATAGCCGCGCGCCGAAGCCCGCCGGTCGCGGCATGGAGGAGCAGAAGACGCCGGTGCACCGGCTCGCCGACCGTTTCGGCATTCCGGTCTTCACGCCGAAGACCCTGAAGGATCCGGCGGCCCAGGCGGATTTCGCCAGCCTGGACGCCGATGTCGCCGTGGTCGTCGCCTACGGCCTGCTGCTGCCGCCGGCAGTGCTCGCCGCACCGAAGCTCGGCTGCCTCAATCTCCATGGCTCGCTCCTGCCGCGCTGGCGCGGCGCCGCGCCGATCCAGCGCGCCATCATGGCGGGGGATGCCGAGACCGGCGTCATGGTCATGAAGATGGAGGAGGGGCTGGATACCGGCCCCGTCGCCATGGTCGAGCGCATCCCGATTGCGCCCGACATGACCGCGCAGGAGCTGCACGACCGGATGGCGACGCTCGGCGCCGACCTGATGGTGCGGGCGCTTGCCGCCCTCGACCGCGGCTCGCTCGGCTTCTCGCCGCAGGCCGAGACCGGCGTCACCTATGCCGCCAAGATCGACAAGGCCGAGGCGCGCATCGACTGGTCGCGGCCGGCCGTCGACGTGCACAACCTGATCCGCGGCCTCTCGCCCTTCCCCGGCGCATGGTTCGAGGCCGATCTCGGCAAGGGACCGGAGCGGGTGAAGGTGCTGCGCGCAACGCTTGCCGACGGTGCCGGCGCGCCGGGCGCGGTCATCGACGCCGGGCTCGCCATCGCCTGCGGCTCCGGCGCGGTCCGGCTCCTCGAGGTGCAGCGTGCCGGCGCCAAGGCCATGCGCGCCGCGGATTTCCTGCGCGGCGCGCGACTCGACCCCGGCGCCCGGATCGGCTGATGCCGCGCTACAAGCTGACCATCGAATATGATGGCGGGCCCTATATCGGCTGGCAGATCCAGGGCGCGAGCTTCGGCAAGTCCGTGCAGGGCGCGCTGGTCCAGGCCATCGCCGCCTTTTGCGGCGAAGAGGTCAAGGTCAACGGCGCCGGCCGCACCGATGCCGGCGTCCATGCCCTCGGCCAGGTCGCCCATATCGATCTGACGCGCGACTGGCCGAACCGGGTGGTGCGCGACGCGATCAACCGACACCTGAAGGACGAGGCGGTGGCGGTGCTCGCGGCCGAGCGCATGCCGGACGATTTCGACGCGCGCTTCTCCGCCATCCGCCGGCATTATCTCTACCGGATCGTCGATCGCCGTCCGCCGCTGACGCTGGAGGCGAGACGGGCCTGGTGGTCGCCGCGCCGGCTCGACCTGGCGGCGATGCAGGAAGCCGCGCGCCGGCTGGTCGGCCGGCATGATTTCACCACCTTCCGGGCGACCGAATGCCAGGCCAAGTCGCCGGTGAAGAACCTCGACCGGTTCGACATCGAGCGCCGGGCGGACGGCATTGCCTGCATCCTGTCGGCGCGCTCCTTCCTGCACAACCAGGTGCGCTCCATGGTCGGCACGGTGAAGCTGGTCGGCGAAGGCTTCTGGACGCCCGATGACGTCACCGCCGCGCTCGAGGCGCGCGACCGCAAGGCCTGCGGCACGGTCGGCCCGGCGCATGCGCTCTACCTGACGCAGGTGGATTATGCCGAGGAGTGGCGGCCCTTGCCGGATTTGGAGCGGGGCAAATAGCGAGTGGCGAATAGGGAGCAGGGATGAGGCGGCACGCTTGGCTGCATCCCCATTCGTCATTCGCCGTTCGCTACTCGCTCTTCGCAAAATACCGATCGATGATGCGCCGGTAGATGGCGGTCAGCGCCACCAGGTCGGCCACCGGCACGCGTTCGTCCACCGCATGCATGGTCTCGCCGACGAGGCCGAATTCGACCACCGGGCAGTAGTTCTTGATGAAGCGCGCGTCCGACGTGCCGCCCGACGTGGAGAGCTGCGGCCGCGTGCCGGTCACCTCGGCGATGGCGCCGGCGACCATGTCGACGAAGGCGCCGGGCCGGGTCAGGAAGGATTCGGAATTGCCGCGGGCATAGCCGATCTCCGTGGTGATCGTCTCCGTCGCCGCCTTCGCCACCACGCCCTCGATCCAGGCCTTGAGGCTTGCGAGGCTGTGCTGGTCGTTGAAGCGGATATTGAGCCGGGCGACCGCCCGCTGCGGGATCACGTTGGTGGCGCCGTTGCCGACGTCGATCGACGTGATCTCGAGGTTCGACCGGTCGAAATGGTCGGTGCCGGCATCGAGCGGCTTCGCCGTCAGCGCGGCGAGCACGGCGATGAGCGGCGGGATCGGATTGGCGGCGAGATGCGGATAGGCGACATGGCCCTGGCGGCCGGTGACGGTGATCAGCGCCGACAGCGAGCCGCGCCGGCCGATCTTGATCATGTCGCCGAGCCGCGCCGGGTTGGTCGGCTCGCCCAGGATGCAATGGTCGAAGCGCTCGCCGCGCGCCGCGGCCCAGGCGATGAGCTTTTCGGTGCCGTTCACCGACGGTCCTTCCTCGTCGCCGGTGATCAGGAAGCTGATCGAGCCCTTCGGCCTGCCGCCCTGGGCCGCGAGATGGTCGAGAGCGGCCGCCATGAAGCAGCCGATGCCGCCTTTCATGTCGACGGCGCCGCGTCCGTAGAGTTGGCCCTCGTCGATGGTCCCGCTGAACGGATCGTGGCGCCAGGCGGCGGTCTCGCCCGGCGGCACCACGTCGGTATGGCCGGCGAACATCAGGTGAGGGCCGCCGGAACCGATGCGCGCATAGAGGTTCTCCACGTCCGGCGTGCCGGGCTCGGAGAAGGTGATCCGATGAACGGTGAAGCCGCCGGCTTCGAGCGTCCTTTCGATGAAGGTGAGCGCGCCGCCCTCTGCCGGGGTGACCGAAGGACAGGCGATGAGGCGGGCGGTCAGTTCGATCGGATCTGCGGTCATGCGTTCTGCATTGTCAGCGGGTCGGGGCCATAGCGGTTCGGGCCGTTGGTGCCCTGGACGAAGCCGAGAAGGACCAGGGCGGCGACGGAGGCGAGGAGCAGCACCGGCCAGAGCACCCAGAGCAGGAAGCCGGCCTGCGTCGCGAACATGAAGGCGATCGAGATCGCGACCAGCACCTGCACATAGATCTGCGGGTAGTCGAGATCGTTCGAGCGCTTCAGGCTGACGCAATAGACGGGATAATAGAGCACCAGCATGACCAGCCAGGACAGGAACGAGCTGATCCAGCCGAGAATGCCGCCGACCACCAGATTGACGACGGCGATGGTGATCATGCCGATCCAGAAATCCTGGCGTCCGATCCGCCCCTCGAAGGTCAGGAGCAGCTTCTGGAACTGCGGGATGAGTTTCTGCGGGTCGAGATTCTGGAAGTCCATGCCGATCTCCTTGGCTCCGAGTCGCCCGGCGGGACACTCGCAACCGCGCGACGTTAGGTCAACGGCTCATTGCACTTCTGATTGTTTCAGTCGCGCCGGGCGCCGCCGCGATCCTTGTTTCATTCCAGGGGATTGCGGCCGAATCGGTTGGTTCCGGGCTCGCCCGGCAGCAGGCCGAGATCGATGACGAGGACGATCATCGCGGCCAGCACGGCGATGCCGAGCATGACGAGGGCCGCCCGCATATGGCCGGCCTCGTCCATATAGCCGAGCACCTGCAGGAAGCTGGTCAGGAAGGCCGGCAGGAAAAAGACCAGGAGATAGCTTTCCGAGCGGCCGCGATCGTGGCCGCGCTTGGCCGCCAGCGCCAGCGAAGGATAGAGGAAGGCGAGGCCGACGACCGCGGAGGCCGGATTGCCGCCGAAATCGAAGGCCAGCCGGTCCGCGACATAGGCGAAGATGTTGAGGACGACGGCGGCGATCCAGAACGGCAGGCGCGAGATCCGGCCCTCGAACGAGAACAGGAGATAGTGCCACGCCGCCGGCTGCAGCCAGATCCGCCTTTGGGTCCAGTCGACCTTCGCCATCAGCGTGGCGCCACCGTGTCGCCGGCCATCAATCGCGCAGCAGCTCGTTGATGGCGGTCTTCGAGCGGGTCTGCGCGTCGACCTTCTTGACGATCACGGCGCAGTAGGTCGACGGGCCCCAGTTCTCACCCGGCAGGGCCTTGCCGGGCAGGTTGCCGGACACGACCACCGAATAGGGCGGCACCTTGCCGACATGGATCTCGCCGGTCGCCCGGTCGACGATCTTGGTGGAAGCACCGATGAACACACCCATCGAGATGACCGAGCCCTCGCCGACCACGACGCCCTCGACCACCTCGGAGCGGGCGCCGATGAAGCAATTGTCCTCGATGATAACCGGCCCGGCCTGCAGCGGTTCCAGAACGCCGCCGATGCCGACGCCGCCTGACAGGTGCACGTTCTTGCCGATCTGGGCGCAGGAGCCGACGGTGGCCCAGGTATCGACCATCGTGCCCTCGTCGACATAGGCGCCGAGATTGACGAAGGACGGCATCAGCACGACGCCCTTGGCGATATAGGCCGAGCGGCGCACGACGCAGTTGGGCACGGCGCGGAAGCCGGCCGGGCCGAACTCGGCCGCCGTCCAGCCCTCGAACTTGGACGGCACCTTGTCCCACCAGGTGGCGCCGCCGGGCCCGCCGGAAATGGCGGTCATGTCATTGAGCCGGAAGGACAGGAGCACCGCCTTCTTCAGCCACTGGTGCACGGTCCAGCCGTCCGGCCCCTTCGACGCGACGCGCGCCTCGCCGCGGTCGAGCAGCATCAGCGCGGTGTCGACCGCCTCGCGCACCTCGCCCTTGGTCGTCGCATCGATCGCGGCGCGATTGTCGAAAGCGGCCTCGATGACCGACTGGAGCTGTGCATGCGACATGGCGGTTTCCGTGCTCGAACAGGGATGGATTGATCGCGGTTGTCCCCGCGCGCTCAGGTCCTGTCAAGCCGCGCGTCCGCTCTCTCCCGTGCGCCGGCGGCCGGCTGGGTTGCGCCGGCTCCCTTGCACCGGCGCACGAATAGCCTTGCCGGCCTCGCACTGGCGCAAAAGGCGGGCCATCTTCTCCGTCGACGCCGTCTCGGCAGGGCGCCGGGCGCTGGAGGAGTGTGACATGTCCGCCGACAAGATCGTCATGGCCGAGCCCGCCCGCGCGCCCGTCGCGGCGGGCACCCGCATCGGCCATGTCCACCTGAAAGTTGCCGATCTCGACCGCGCGCTTGCCTTCTATCGCGACGTGCTCGGCTTTTCGGTGACCCAGCGCTACGGCAGCCAGGCGGTCTTCCTGTCGGCCGACGGCTATCATCACGACCTCGGCCTCAACACCTGGGAGAGCAAGGGCGGCAACCCGCCGCCGCCGGGCTCGACCGGCCTCTACCATACGGCGATCCTCTACCCGGACCGCGCATCCCTCGGCGATGCGCTGCGCCGGCTCGTCGAGGCCGGCATCCGGCTCGACGGCGCCGCCGACCACGGCGTGAGCGAAGCGCTCTATCTCACCGATCCCGACGGCAACGGCGTCGAGCTCTACCGCGATCGGCCGGAAGCGGAATGGCCACGCAACCCGGACGGCACGCTCGCCATGTCGAACCGACATCTCGATCTGGAGGCGCTGCTGCGCGACGCGCGGCCCAAAACCGCCTGACATACGCCCGCCTGACCGTTAGGCGTGCAGGCGAATGAGCCGCTTGCCCCGGTTCTCGCCGCGATAGAGCCCGGCAATGGCGTCGGGCGCCGCTTCGATGCCGTCGAGAATGTCCTCGGCATAGGCAAGACGCCCCTCGCGCACCCAGGTGGCGAGCCGCGCGATCGCCTCGCCGTAGCGGGCCTGATAGTCGAAGACGAGAAGGCCCTGCATGCGCGCGCGCTTGACCAGGAGATGGCGCTCGACCCGCGGCCCTGTCGGCCAGGTCTCCCAGCTCGACACCGAGGCGGTGCCGCAGATCACGACGCGCGCCCGCATGGCCAGATGTGGCAGGACGGCGTCGCTGACCCGGCCCGCCGTATTGTCGAAATAGACGTCGACGCCGCGTGGGCAGGCCGCGGCGACCGCCGCGCCGAGGTCGCCCGTCGCCTTGTAGTCGATCGCCGCGTCGAAGCCGAAGGTATCGCGGCACTGCGCCACCTTGGCCGCGCCGCCGGCTATGCCGACCGTGCGGCAGCCGGCGATCCTGGCAATCTGGCCGACCGCCGAGCCGACCGCGCCGGCGGCAGTCGACACCACCACCGTGTCGCCGGCACGCGGCTCACCGATCTCGGTGAGGCCGAAATAGGCGGTGACGCCATTGAGGCCGAGCACGCCGAGCGAAAGGGACAGCGGCAGGTCCGTCTCGGTGATCTTGCGCGTCACCGCCGCGGGCGTTACCACGGCGTAGTCCTGCCAGCCGAACAGGCCCGTCACCTTGTCGCCTACGGCAAAGTCGCGGTGGCGCGAGGCGATGACCTCGCCGCTCGCGAAGGCGCGCATGACCTCGCCGAGCCCGACCGGGGCGGAATAGTTGGCGACCGCGCTGACCCAGCCGCGCATGGCCGGCTCGACCGAGAGGAACTGGTTGCGGACGACGATCTCGCCCTCGCCGGGATCCGGCACGGCCGCCTCGGCCAGCACGAAATGTTCGGCCTGCGGAATATCGGCTGGGCGGGCGCCGAGCCGGACCTGACGGTTGACGAGGTTCTGCATGGCGGATGTCCTCCAGTTGTGCCGTGCGACGATCAAAGCACGCGCGCGCCGCCCTGGGCAGACTCAGGTTGCGGCCCGGTTGAAGCCCAGTACATTCCAGCCGCCGTCAGGTTTTTGCCGGCGCAGTCTGGCTCTCCGGCTGGCATCTCGCAAAGCAGCGGCGCCGTGCCGAGGCCGGTGTCAAGGCCGGCAAGGCCTGACGCAGCGGATCGGCTTGTGCCGATCGGCAACGCTCGCGGTTCAAAACCGATTGTTCTTGGTCTTCTTTGACGCTTTTCCAGAACAAACGTTTTTTTGATCGGATAGCGGCCCTCTTGTGTTCGCCGGAGCTGCCGATCCGTTTGACTAACCTGTCGTGATTGATGAAACGTCGCATGCGCCGCGGCACCTCCGCCGCGGCGCCTCATATCCGTGCATTCAGTCACGTTCAGCGCGATGCTTGCCGTCTCGCCGCCGAAAGCTTGGGCCGGTCGGACCGGTTCGGGCGGCGGTGCGCGGCAAGACCCCGTCAGCAACCCGGAAAGGTTCTCCAATATGCAGTTTCAATGGCTCAGCCCCTGGGCGCCGCACATTCTCAGCGTGCTGCGTATCCTCGCCGCTCTGACCTTCCTGACTCACGGCACCATGAAACTGCTCGGCTGGCCGGCACCCTTCCCCTTCCCCCTGAACACCCTGACGACGACGGCCGGCGTCCTGGAGATCGTCGGCGGCGCCCTGCTCGCCATCGGCCTGTTCTCGCGGCCCGTCGCCTTCGTCCTGTCCGGCCTGATGGCTTTCGCCTATTTCCTCGGCCATGCCGGCCGTGGCTTCTTCCCCGTGCTCAACGGTGGCGAGGCGGCGTTGCTGTTCTGCTTCGTCTTCCTCTTCATCGCGGCCTATGGCCCGGGGCCGCTGAGCGTCGACGCCGCCCGCGGCCAGAAGTGACCGGGCGCCCGCGGTGGGCCATCGCCTGATGACAAGGGTCGCGGCTGCGGAGCCGGCTGTGCCGCGCTGCCGCGACCATGCCGGAATTGTCTGCCGGCGCTGTTCAAGCGGAGAGGCGGAGCCTCACCAATCGAACCAGCGTGTTCCTCACCGGCCGGTCGCCGGCCAGGCAGCACCGCGCGGGCAGCCCGCCTGCGGGCTCGCGGCCTGATCGCGCGGGCCCGCGCCGGGGCGCGGGCCTTGCGGGCCGCTTCGGCCTCGATGCAGCGGGTTCGCCGTCAGAGCGTGCGGTTCGACGCCTTCACCGCATCGGCCTCGACATAGACCTGGCCGCCCATCTCCAGGAATTTCTCGCTCATCGCAGCCATGCCGGCCTCGCGGTCGTTGAGCGTCGCGGCATAGTCGCGCACGTCCTGGGTGATCTTCATCGAGCAGAATTTCGGACCGCACATCGAGCAGAAATGCGCGACCTTGTGGGCTTCCTTCGGCAGCGTCTCGTCGTGGAAGGCACGCGCCGTGTCCGGATCGAGACCGAGATTGAACTGGTCCTCCCAGCGAAAGTCGAAGCGTGCCCGCGACAGCGCGTCGTCGCGCAGTTGCGCCGCCGGGTGGCCCTTGCCGAGATCGGCGGCGTGAGCCGCGATCTTGTAGGTGATGACGCCGGTCTTGACGTCGTCCCGGTTGGGCAGGCCGAGATGTTCCTTCGGCGTGACGTAGCAGAGCATGGCGCAGCCGAACCAGCCGATCATCGCCGCCCCGATGCCCGAGGTGATGTGGTCATAGCCGGGCGCAATGTCGGTGGTCAGCGGCCCGAGCGTATAGAACGGCGCCTCGCCGCAGGCCTTGAGCTGCTTCTCCATGTTGACCTTGACCTTGTGGATCGGCACGTGGCCCGGCCCCTCGATCATCACCTGGCAGCCCTTGTCCCAGGCGATCCGGGTCAGTTCGCCGAGCGTCTCCAGTTCGGCGAACTGCGCCGCGTCATTGGCGTCGGCGATCGAGCCGGGGCGCAGGCCGTCACCGAGCGAGAACGACACGTCATAGGCGCGCATGATGTCGCAGATCTCGTCGAAATGCGTGTAGAGGAAGCTTTCCTTGTGGTGGGCGAGGCACCACTTGGCCATGATCGAGCCGCCGCGCGAGACGATGCCGGTGACGCGCTTGGCGGTCAGCGGCACATAGGCGAGCCGCACGCCGGCATGGATGGTGAAATAGTCGACGCCCTGCTCGCACTGCTCGATCAGCGTGTCGCGATAGACCTCCCAGGTCAGCTTGACCGGATCGCCATTGACCTTTTCCAGGGCCTGGTAGATCGGCACCGTGCCGATCGGCACCGGCGAATTGCGGATGATCCACTCGCGCGTATTGTGGATGTTGCGGCCGGTCGAGAGGTCCATGACCGTGTCGGCGCCCCAGCGGATCGACCAGACGAGCTTGTCGACCTCCTCCTCGATGGAGGAGGACACGGCCGAATTGCCGATATTGGCGTTGATCTTCACCAGGAAGTTGCGGCCGATGATCATCGGCTCGAGCTCGGCATGGTTGATGTTGGCCGGAATGATGGCGCGGCCGCGGGCGATCTCGGAGCGGACGAATTCCGGCGTGATGAAGGCCGGGATGTCGGCGCCGAAGCTCTCGCCGTCGGCGATGGCGGCCTGCGCGCGCTCCAGCATCGCCTTGCGGCCGAGATTTTCGCGCTCCGCGACGTAGATCATCTCCTTGGTGATGACGCCGGCGCGGGCGAACTCGTATTGCGTGATCGGCTGGCCGGCAAGGCCGCGCAGCGGCTGGTGGGCCATGGGAAAGGCGCGCGCCAGGTGCTTGCCGGCATGGCCGTTGTCTTCCGGCCTGATCTCGCGGCCGGCATAGCGCTCGACCCCGCCGCGCTCCAGCACCCAGGCCTCGCGGCTGCGGGCGAGGCCCTTTTCGACATCGATCACCACGTCGGGATCGGTATAGGGACCGGACGTGTCGTAGACCGGCAGCGGCGGCTCGCCGGAGGCTTTGCTCAGGGCGATTTCGCGCAGCGGCACCCGCAGGTCGGGCGCGCTGTCGGGCGTTGCGAAGATCTTGCGCGAGGCCGGCAGGGGGCCGGTGGTGACCGCCGGCTTGATGGTCTTGACGGGCGCGTTCATGGCGGGGGCTCCCTCCAGGGTGCGAATGTGTTGGCTGCGGTCGGAAGACCGGTCGTCACTGCGACCCGGCGGCACCCGGCTTCGGGCGGGCTTGCCGCGCCGACACAAGACTCCCGCCGCGCGCAGCAATGGCTGCGGCGATAGGCGCCCTGGCGCTGAAACGCATCGTCGGCATGCTTCCCATCCCTCCGCCGGCATGACCCGGATCAGGTTCAAGGGTCGCCACGGTGCTTGGGAATGGGTCCCAGGCGTCGTGGCCTCTCAGCCCCCTCACGGGGCTCCCCTTGGAGCAACTCCGAATGTGACGCCTCGCACGCGGAAGTCAAGCCGGCTCTGTGTGGCGCGATAGACCCGCGCGCGCAGGTGCCCCCTGCGGCGCATGCGCGATCTTGGCCTTTCACCTTGGCGGTCAAATCGGCTAAGACGCGCGCGTCTTGTTGCGCCGGAAAGCCTCCGCGCCAAAAATAGCCCGCCGCCCGAGGCGACCGCTGGAGCCCCCGCCATGTCCGTTGATTCTCATGACATCGGCCGCGTCCTCAACGAGGCGCTGCCCTATATGCAGAAATACGACGACGAGATCATCGTGGTGAAATATGGCGGCCACGCCATGGGCGACGAGGAGGGCGCGCGGTCGTTCGCCCGCGACATCGTCATGCTCGAGCAGTCCGGCATCAATCCGGTGGTGGTGCACGGCGGCGGCCCGCAGATCGGCCAGATGCTGGCCAAGCTCGGCATCAAGAGCCAGTTCATCGACGGCCTGCGCGTCACCGACAAGCCGACCGTGGAAATCGTCGAGATGATCCTCGCCGGCTCGATCAACAAGCAGATCGTCGGCTTCATCAATGCCGCCGGCGGCAAGGCCATCGGCCTCAGCGGCAAGGATGGCGACATGGTCAAGGCGGTGAAGGTCAGCCGCACCGCGCGCGATCCCGATTCCAATATCGAGCAGGCGGTCGATCTCGGCTTCGTCGGCGAGCCCGACACGGTCGACACCAAGGTGCTCGACACCGTGCTCGGCAAGGAGCTGATCCCGGTGCTTGCGCCGGTCGCGACCTCGCGCGAGGGTGACACCTACAACGTCAACGCCGATACTTTCGCCGGGGCCATCGCCGGTGCGCTCGGCGCGAAGAGGCTGCTGCTCCTGACCGACGTGCCGGGCGTGCTCGACAAGGACAAGAAGCTCATCAAGGACCTTTCGGTGGAGGATTGCCGGCGCCTGATCGCCGACGGCACCGCCACCGGCGGCATGATCCCCAAGATCGAGACCTGCATCTATGCCATCGAGCGCGGTGTCGAAGGCGTCGTCATCCTGGACGGCAAGACACCGCACGCGGTTCTGGTGGAGCTTCTCACCCATGGCGGCGCGGGTACGCTCATCCACGCCTGAGCCGGCCGGCCCCCGTTTTCGAGCGGCGGCCTGGATCGCCGCCATGGCGGCGGGCTGGCTCGTCGCCCTCGCCCCGGCCGCGGCGGAAACCCGGCTGTGCAACCGGACGAGCCTCGTCACCGAGGCGGCGATCGGAGTGGTCGCCAGCGATACTGCTGCGACCCGCGGCTGGTTCCGGCTCGATCCCGGCCAGTGCCGGGCGATCCTGACCACGGCGGAGCCCGCCGGGAAGCTGTTCCTGCACACCCGCGCGGTGACCGAGCCCGCCGGTGCCGGCCTCGGCCCGGCCGGCGCCGTCAGGCTCTGCGTCGGCGAGGGGGATTTCCTGGTCGCCGCGGCGCTCGCCTGCAGGGATCCTCGTCATCGGCTTGCCGGCTTCACCGAAATGCGCCCGACCGTTGTCGACGGCATTGCCGTGCTGTTCCTGTCGGAGGAGGCCGATTACGACCTGCCGCAGGCGCGGCGGGCCGGCATCCAGCGGCTGCTGACGCGCATGGGCTACGATCCCGGGCCCATCGACGGTCTCGAAGGGCCGCGCAGCGAGCAGGCGGTGAAGGCTTTCCTCGCCGATCGCCATTTAGCGCCGGACAGCGCCGGCGCTCCGGACTTTTTCGACACGCTCATCGCCGCGCTGAAGGCCGGCGAGGGGCCGGGTTTTGCCTGGTGTAACGACAGCGGTTTCCGCGTCATGGCGGCGCTCGGCGTCGAGGAGGGCGGACAGGTCGTCACGCGCGGCTGGTACCGCATCGAACCCGGCGCCTGCCTGAAGCCGCCGGTCGATCCGGCGGCACGGCGCGTCTATTCCTATGGCGAGGCGGTGGATGCGCAGGGCCGGCCGGTGCTTATCAGCGGCAAGCCGCTGACCTATGGTGGTGAGGTCGGCGCCTGCATCCGGCCCGCCGAGTTCGAGATCGCCGGCGCGAGCGATTGCGCCGCCCATGGCGCGACCCAGGCCGCTTTCCTGGAGGTCGGTTTCGACGGCCGCCGCCGCGCCACAGTCCGTTTCCGGGAGCCGCAATGACCGATCAGCAGCCGTTGAGCCAAGAATTCGCCCATGTCGAGGCCTGGATCTTCGATCTCGACAACACGCTCTATCCGGCGCATCTGTCGCTCTGGGCGCAGATCGATGGACGGATCAAGGACTACATATCGACCTTCCTGAAGATCACGCCGGACGAGGCGTTCAAGCTGCAGAAGGACTACTACCGGCGCTACGGCACGTCGCTGCGCGGGCTGATGATCGAGCACGGCATGAGCCCGGACGATTTCCTCGGCTATGTCCACGATATCGATCATTCGCCGCTGCAGGCCAATCCGGAGCTCGGTGCGGCGATTGCCGCCCTGCCGGGGCGCAAGTTCGTGTTCACCTCGGGCACCCACTCGCATGTCGCGGCGGTGACCCGCCGGCTCGGTTTCGAGAACCAGTTCGACGGTGTCTTCGACATCGTCGATGCCGGCCTTCTGCCGAAGCCGCATCACGAGACCTACGAGAAGTTCCTGCGCGATCATGGCGTCGCACCGGAGCGCGCGGCCATGTTCGAAGATCTCGCGCGCAATCTGGAGGCGCCGCACAAGCTCGGCATGAAGACGGTGCTGGTGGTGCCGGAAAACACCCGCGAACTGTTCCGCGAGAGCTGGGAATTCGAGGGGCGCAACGACGACCACGTCGATTTCGTCACCGACGATCTCACCGCGTTCCTGATCCGGCTCCGGCTCTGACGGCGCCGGCGCCAGGGGCGGATCAGAACCCGCCCTTGGTGCTGAAGCCGTCGTCGTCGCGGCTGCCGGACGAGCCACCGCCCCAGGAGCCGCCGCCCGAGGAGCCTCCGCCGCCCCAGGATCCGCCGCTCGACGAGCCGCTCCCCCATGAGCCGCCGCCGCCCCAGGACCCGCCCCAGGATCCGCCGCCGTCGCCCCACCAGCCGCCACCGCCGCCGGAGCTGCCCGTCGGGAACGGCTGGCTCCAGCGCCGGCCCTGCTCCATGCGCGCCCAATAGTCGGCGCCGCTAAGGGCGCCGGTGACGAGGCCGCGCAGCAGGTGGCCGATCACGTCGTTGTCGAAATAGGAGCCGTCCGTGTCGTAGCGCCGGTTGCGGAAGCCGGTCGCCACCTGCGAGAGTTCGGACCGCCGGCGCGAGATCTCGGCAAGTTCGCCGCGCACGCGCTTCACCATGTCGTCCAGCCGATCCTGGGCATCGCGGGCTGCGCTGATCGTCTGGACGATCCTCTCGTCGTCGGGCGAGGGGGTTGCCCGCGCCTCCTGGTAGAGCCGATTGAGGTCGGTGGCGCGCAGTGCCTCGGCGAGCAGGCTGACGGCCTCGCGGTAGCGCTGGTCCTCGCCGCGGCCGAAGGCCTCGATCTCGGCAGCGATCGCCGCCTGCGTCTTGTCGGCGCTCGCGCGGGTGGCATCGAGCGCCTCCAGGCGCCGCCGGTGATCCTCGATCTCGGCATTGGCCTTGTCGCCGCCGCCGGCGGCGAAGGCGTTCATTTCCATGGTCTTGACGCGCTCGACCGCCTCGACGGCGAGCGCGGCGCTGCGATTGGCGTGCTCGCGCAGGCGCTGCGGGATCTCGGTCAGCATCGCATAGTTCGGCCGGGCATCCTGGTAGCGGATGATCCGCGCCACCCAGCCGTCCAGCATGCGGGCGATATTGCCGGCCTGGTAATCCTGCGTGCCGTAGCCGCGGCGCCAGAGATAGGTGAACAGCGGGTCGTCCTCGTAGGGCTTGCGCTTGGCCTCCAGCTCGTCCTCGGCCGTCTTGGCCTTGCTCTCCGAGGCCTTGGCGACATTCACCGCCTGCTCGGCAGCGGCCTTGGCGGCGGCATAGTCGCCCTGTGCTGCGAGCCCCACCTGCGCCTCGTTCTCGACCGCCCGGCGCTTCTCCTCGGCCTCCGCGAGCTCGGCCGCGAAGGCCTGTCGTTCGGCCGCGATGCGGGCAATATCCGCCTCCGCCGCCGCCAGCCTCTTGTCCAGCGTGGTGCGGTCGTTGGCACGCAGGGCCAGCACCGCTCGGACCTTGGTGGCGATCGTGGTCAGCTGGCCGCCGAGCCCGTCGGCGCTCTTCAGCCGGAACGCGGCGAGGTCGCGATAGCCCTCGGCCTCGTCGGTGCGGGCTTCCGCCATCTTGCGCATGGCTTCGTCGAGGCGGCGATTGGCGTCCGCCTCGGCGGAACGCAGCTGGCCGAGGGCATCCTCGATACCGCCGAGGGCCGAATGTCCCGGGATCATCGTCGGTCCTGCTCCTACCAGCGCGTAATGGCCCCGCCCGGCAGCGGCACGCGCCAGGTGGGCTCGAGCTGGCCACGCGCCTTGCGGCCGAGCGTGGCGTTCTGGATGATACCGTCGTCGGCCTTGTCGCGCCGGATCTCGTCGAACAGGCTTTCCGGCACGCGCACCGCCCATTTGCTGACGACCGCGGTCGAGCCATCCTCCTCGGAGGTGATGCTGCGCGACAGCGGCCGGCCGTCGCGGCCGATCGCCTCGACGACGAGGTAGTAGTTGTTGGCGTTGCGGTTGCGGTTCGGCGCACGGATGATGCCGGTCAGCTCGCCCGGCCGCGACACCACCCTGACGTCATATTCCGACCGGACCTCGTCGCGCAGCAGCTGCAGGTCGGCCACCGCCTTGCGGGCAAGGTCGGCCTTGCCGTCGCGCGCCGCGGTCTGGCCGTCGGTCACGAGGGCGGCCACCCGCGCCTTGATCGCATCGGCGCTCGCGTCGCGGTTGATGTCGGCGGCGATCTGGGTCAGCGCCGCCGGAATGGTCGATGTCAGTTCGGTTCGCGCGGCCTGGTCCTGATAGACCAGCGTGCCGGTGCCGATGCCGAGCGCGGCGAGCGCGCCGAGCGCCCATTTGCCCCAGGCCTGCCGCCGGACATAGAGCCGCGCGAGCTTCACCCGCAGCGTATTGGCCGGCGGCTTGTAGACGAAGCGTTCCTCGCGCAGGGCCTTGACGCCCTGGCGCAGGATTTCGTCGGAAACCGGAATGCCCTGGTTGCGGTAGATCGTCCGCAGCCGCTCGATCAGGTCTTCCTCGCGGTCGCCCGCCGCCAGCTCGCGCTCGGTGAGCTGCTCGCGGTGGCGCAGCGTATCGACGACATCCATGGCGAGCATGACGTCGTCGAGCTGGGCGGGCGGCTTGGCGGGCGCTTGCGGCGCCGTAGGCGCCGCGGCTGCGGTATCGGTCATGGAACGGCGTTCCCCCTGTGGGTGGTCACAGTCCCAGCGCCGCGCCCTTTTCGGCGAGCGCCGCCAGGCGCTTCTTGCCGTCCTCGACCGCGTCGCGGATCTCCTGGCTGTTCTGGGTCGAGAGTTTGCGCATCTCCAGGATGATCTCGCCGGATTTTTCCTGGAACGAGACGACGGAGTCGACGAGCTTCTTGACCGCGTCGGCGCGGATGGTCGGCCCGTAGCCGGCACGCAGCGCTTCCTCCTGCACCTTGTCGCCGATCTCCGAGAGCGTCTCGAGCGATTTCGACACGCCCTCCTTCATCTCGTTCAGCGTCCTGGTCGATTCGTGCAGGCCCTGCAGGCCGGTGAACGAGGCCTTCAGCGCGGTCAGCACCGCGTCGTTGGTCGAAAAGAACGAGATCGCCTGGGCATAGACGCGTTCCTTGGCGGACGTCGTCTGCATCAGGCGCGCCATGATGACCTCGGACGTGTTGTAGCCGATGGTCAGGTTGTCGGAGAGGTCCTTGGCGATCTGGTAGCGCTTCTCCTCGTCCTGCATCTCGCGCAGCTTGGTGTCGCGGATGAGTTCGAGATTGGCCCGCTCGGCCGGCACCGTTCCGGTATAGGCGGCGACCGCGTCGGAGGCGGCCTTCAGCTCGTCCTGCTTGGCCTTCAGCTTCTCTTCGGCCTTCTGCAGCACTTCGAGCGCCTGCACCTCGGACTGCTTCAGGGCGCCGCGGAAGTCGCGATAGGCATCGAGAATGGTCACCTCGCGCTGGATCTGGTCCTTGGTGGCGCGGGCGACGTCGAGATAGGTGGTGCGGATGCCGTCGAAGCGGGTGGCGATGTCGCCGCGGCGGACCTTGGTCCAGATGTTTTCCAGCCGCTCGAAGGTGGAGATCTTGCCGTCGGCGAGCTGCTCGACCATGCGTTTGGCATCGTCGCGGATCGAGTTGAACGAGGACGTGATCTGCTCGTAGCGCTCGCCCACCTCCATGCCGGCGATCTGGTTGCGCACCACTTCGTTGAACACGCCGACCTGGTTCAGCGTCCGGGCGATCACCGTGATGCGCTCCTGGTCGAGGTCGGAAATCTTCTGCAGAAGCGGGATGATCGGCTGTTCGTCGATCTTCGCCGGCATCAGCCCGAGGTCGCGCAGCACGCCGGTTGCGCGGTCCAGATACTGCATCGGGGAGGGGACGACGGTCGTGGTGGTCGTGGGCGCGGGGGTGTTCATCTCAACGCTCGTTCGCCAGAACCGGCCCTCTGCCGGCCGGCACAATGTGATGGCGGCGGCAGGCAAAGGCAAGACGCCCACCGGTGTATGCTTGCAGATAGTGACGTAACGGCAATCTGGCTCAGCGCCGCGCCGTGCCGAGAATGGTGCCGGCGACCTGCTCGGCCATGCAGGCATGACCTGCCGGAGAAAGATGCAGGCCGTCCCACGAAATCAGGCCGTCGAAGGCGCCCCGGTTGGTCGTGGCCAGCCGTTGCATGGCGGCGAAGCGGCGGACGACGGGAACGCCGTTGCGGGCGCCTTCCTCGGCGATGATCCGGGCCGCGACCGCGGTCGCGTTGCTGCCTTCGGCCCAGCGGGAGAACTGCGGGTCGACCAGCATGGCGTCGGCGCCGCCGGCGCGGATGGCGGCGAGCCCGCCGGCCACGGTCGCCCTGAGGCTTTCCGGCGAGACGCCGAAATTGGCGTCGTTGGTGCCGAGCTGCCAGATCACCAGGTTGGGCCGGTGGGCGGCGATCTCCGCCTGCAAACGCCGGGCCGCGCCGGATGCGGTTTCCGCCGGCACGCCCGACACGACCACCTCGATGCTCGCTTGCGGCACCCGGGCCTTGATGAGCGGACCGATCTGCGTCGCAAAGCCGGCGCCGGCCGCGCCATATCCGGCCGTCGTCGACGAGCCGATGGCGAGGATCTTCAGGGTCTGATGGGCGCGCAGGCGCTGGGTCGTCTGCGGCAGCGCGCCACCGGGCGTCGGTGTTGCGATGGATGCGACCGAGCAGGCGGCCTCGGCGGCGGCGGGCACGAGAGCAGCGACGAGGGCGAGAGCTAATCTGCCGATCATGGAAGGCCTCGAAACATCGGGATACGGTTCACTAGCGGATCACCTGCCGTAAAGGCAATCCCGGCCGGGTTCACTCGGCTGGTCCGAGCAGCAGGCGCGCGGCGAGCGGCAGCACCAGCGCGATGCCGACGAAGCGGACGATGTGATGGGCCCCGACGAAGGCCGGATCCATGTCGAGCACGAAGGCGAGGATCGCCATGGCCTCGATGCCGCCCGGCGCATAGGCGAGGATGACCTTGCCGACCGGCAGGCCGGCGACGACGGCCACGAGGGTCGCCACGACGAGGGTCACGAGGGTGGCGATGACGAAGGCGCCGGTCGCCGGCTTGACCAGCTGGCGCAGCTCGGCGAGCGCGGTGCCTGTGAAGCGGGCGGCGATCAGCACGCCCATGATGATGAGCGCGCCGAGCATCAGCGCCGGCGGCAGCCCGGCGGTGACGAGGCCGGTGCCATGCAGCACCGCGCTCGCTAGCATGGCGCCGACGGTTGCGCCGCCGGGCACCCTGAGCCGCTCCATGCCGAGGCCGCAGGACACCGCCATGACTGCGAGCAGGGGATAGTCGAACCAGGCGGCGGGGCCGGCCACCGCGGCCGGCCGCGCCGCCGTCCCGCCGAGGCTGGCGAGGACGAGGAAGCTCGGCAGCACCGCGACCAGCAGGACCAGCCGGAGGCTGTGCACCATCACGACGGCGCGGGCATCGGCCTTCGAGCTCATGGTCAGCGCCATGACATAGCTCATCGCGCCCGGAATCGACGCATAGAAGGCGGTCGGCCGGTCGAACCGCTCGAACCGGATCAGGTAGACCATGATGGCCGCGACAGTCGCCGGCACCAGGACCAGGAGGCCGCCCATCGAGATCGGCCAGGACAGGGCGAGCCGCAGCGTCTCCGGCGTCACCGCCGAACCCATGACGGTGCCGAGCAGCAGGAACACGGCCGAGGTGATGCCGGCGGGCACGCGCACGTCGAGGCCGGCCAGGGCGGCGATCGACACCGCCACCAGCGAGCCCGACATCCAGGCCGCGGGCAATCCGGCCCGGTCGAAGACGAAGCCGCCCGCCGCCCCGATCAGGCAGGGCAGAAGAAAGGTCCGGGCGAGCTTGAGGGCGTCGGCGCGCATCGTCATGGCACCGCCCTGCTGTCGCATGGCCGCGCCGTTCCGGCCATGGCGGCCGGCGCATGGCAGCCGAACGGCCGGCGGTGGCGGCGGTCACGGCTTCAGCTTCGCTTCCAGGGCTTCGATCCGGTCGGCCTCCGCCGGCGGCTTGTCCCAGCGGATACGCGCGATGCGCGGGAAGCGCATGGCGACCCCCGATTTGTGCCGGGTCGAGCGCTGCAGGCCTTCGAAGGCGATCTCCAGCACCAGCCCTTCGCGCGGGCCGTGGACCACTTCGCGCACCGGCCCGAACCGGTTGACGGTGTTGTTGCGCACGAAACGGTCGAGCTCGCGCAGCTCCTCGTCGGTGAAGCCGAAATAGGCCTTGCCGACCGGCACCAGCTCGTCGCCGTCGGCGCCCGTCCGCCAGACGCCGAAGGTGAAGTCCGAATAGAAGCTCGATCGCTTGCCGTGGCCGCGCTGGGCGTAGAGCAGCACGCAATCGACCACCATCGGGTCGCGCTTCCACTTGTACCAGAGCCCCTTGGGCCGGCCCGGCAGGTAGGGCGCGTCGCAGCGCTTCAGCATCAATCCTTCGATGGCCTCGGCATCGCCGCCGACCGAGGCGGGGTCGATGCGCGCGGCGGCCAATGCCTCCCAGTTCGTGAACGGCACCAGCGGCGAGAGGCTGAGCCCCGACCCGGCATGGGCGGCGACGAAGGCCTCGAGGCGCGCGCGCCGCGCCGCGAAGCCGAGCGGGCGCAGATCCTCCTCGCCCTCGAACAGGAGATCATAGACCCGGATATGGGCGGGGAATTCGACGAGCATGGCGGCGGAGACCTGTTTGCGGTTCAGCCGCTGCTGCAGCACGTTGAAGCTCTGCACGCGCCCCTCACGCAGGATCAGGAGCTCGCCGTCCACCGCGCCGTCGAAGGTCATGGCCTCGACGAGATCGGGAAAGCCGCCCGAAATATCCTCGCCGGTGCGCGAATAGAGCCGGGCGACCCGCCGTCCGTCCGGCCTGACGCCGGCGGCGGCCTGAACCCTGATGCCGTCCCATTTCCACTCGGCGGCGAAATCGGCCGGATCGAGCTTGTCGAAATCGGTCTCTTCCAGCGCATGGGCCAGCATGGGCGGACGGAACGGCGCGGGGTCGCGGGCCTGCGGCTTCTCGCCCCGTCCCTCGAGCCAGGCGAAGAGCTCGGCATAGGGCGGGGTGAGGCCGGGCCAGATCAGCTCGATCTCGTCGGCGTCGCGGCCGCCGAGCGCGGCGGCGGCGGTCTTGGCAAGGCGCGCGGAGACGCCGATGCGCATGGCGCCGGTGATCAGCTTCAGCAGCGCCCAGCGCCCGGTTTCGTCGAGCGTGTCGAGCCAGCCGGCGATCAGCTTCGGCAGCGCCAGCTTGCCTGACGTCGCAAGTCCCTCCACCACCTCGGCAAGGCCCGGTCCATGGGTCGCGGCGGGGCTGGCCGCTGCCGGCTCCGTCGCCGGCCGCGGCCAGATCAGCGCGACCGTCTCGGAGAGATCGCCGACATAGTCGTAGGAGAGCGCGAACAGCACCGGGTCGACGCGTTCGGTCACCAGGGCGCGAATGAGGCCGGGCTTGGCATGCTTGAAGGTGAGCGCTCCGGTCATCGCGGCCAGCGCGAAGCCGCGGTCCGGGTCCGGGGTTGCGGCGAGATAGGCCGAGATCAGGCGCAGCTTGCCGTTGCGCCGCGGCTCATAGGCCAGCCGGTCGATGAGGGCGGCGAAACGGTTCATGCCGTGCTCCCCGCCTCCGGGGTGGCCCCTGCGAGGCCGGCTTCGTCCTCATCGCCGTAGCCGACGAGGCGCAGCGGTTGCGCCTTGAGGCCGTTGAGCCCGCACCAGTGGACCAGCGCGTCCTCCTGGCCGTGGGTCACCCAGACCTCGCCTGCACCGGTGTCGAGAATGGTGCGCCCGAGCTCGTCCCAGTCGGCATGGTCGGAAATGACCAGCGGCAGTTCGATGCCGCCTTGCTTCGCCCGGGCGCGCACCCGCATCCAGCCGGAGGCGAAGGCGGTGACCGGATCGGCGAAACGGCGGGCCCACAGGTCCTTGGCAGCGCCCGGCGGGCCGATGACCAGGGCGCCGGCGAGCTCGGCCCGCTCGGCATCGCGGACCAGCCTGATGCTGCCGAAATCGAAACCCTCGCTCGTGTAGAACTGGGTCAGCTTCTCCAGCGCGCCGTGAATGAAGATCGGGCGGTCGTAGCCGGCCGTCCTGGCGAGCGCCATGACGCGCTGCGCCTTGCCGAGCGCATAGGCGCCGACCATATGGGTGCGCTCGGGAAAGAGGCTGAGCGAGGCCAGCAGCCTGCCCACCTCGCCCTGGGCGTCCGGATGGCGGAAGACCGGCAGGCCGAAGGTCGCCTCCGTGATGAAGACGTCGGCCGGCACCACCTCGAACGGCTCGGCGGTCGGATCGCCGGCACGCTTGTAGTCGCCGGAGACGACGATCCTGAGGCCGCCATGGGCGACGGCGATCTGCGCCGAGCCGTGGATATGGCCGGCCGGGTGGAAGCTGAACCGGACGCCGTTGATGGCGACCACCTCGCCCCAGCGCGCGGCCTGGGTCGTGCCGGCAAAATCCTCGCCGTAGCGGATCGCCATCACCGCGAGCGTCGGAGCCGTCGCCAGGACGGCGCCGTGGCCGGCCCGGGCATGGTCGGAATGCCCATGGGTGACGAGCGCCTTGCCGACCGGGCGCAGCGGGTCGATATAGACGTCCGCGGGCGGGCAGTAGAGCCCGCGCGGCGTCGGTTGCAACAGATCCTCGGGGCGCAGACCGGGCAAGGCGATCCTATCCTCGGGTTGGCGCGGCTGGGCCGGCAGATGCCGCCGGGTGATCTCGGCTCCGTGTTTTGCTTCTGCGGCCCGCCGCGCCTAAATTAGAGACCATGAGCTTCGAAACCGCCAGCCCGTCCGTCGAACGGACGCCGCGCCTCGCCCGCTGGGCGACGGCCGGCGCGGTGGCGCTGCTGCTTGCGACCGCTGGCCTCCTGTGGTGGACGCAAGGGGCCAAGGTCTTCCTCGACACGCTGTCGGCGGGCCTGGCCTGGTGTCTCTAGAGGCATTGTCCCAACAGCAACCGACGAGACAAGAGCCGACATGACCCGCGCCGATCCGCCGGCCCCGCGCCGCCCCCGCTCCGCAGCGATCATCCTGTCCTTCGCGCTGCTGGTCGTCGGCCTCAGCGCGCTCGCGGCGGTGGTCTGGGTGACCATGCCACGCGGCGGCACGGTGGCGACCGCCTCCTCGGCCGTGGGCGGGGCCTTCTCGCTCACCGACCAGACCGGCAAGGCCGTCACCGAGAAGGACTTCGTCGGCCGGCCGACCCTGGTCTTCTTCGGCTTCACCCATTGCCCGGACATCTGCCCGACCAAGCTGTTCGAGATGACGCAGATGCTCGACAAGCTCGGTTCGGATGCCGACAAGGTCAATGTCGCCTTCATCACCGTCGATCCGGCCCGCGACACGCAGGCGCTGCTTGCAACCTATCTCGGCAGCTTCCACCCGCGCATCCGCGGCCTGACCGGCAGCGAGGCCGACGTGGCCCAGGCGATGCGGGCCTATCGCGCCTTCGCCCGCAAGGTGCCGCAGGACGGCGGCAACTACACGATGGACCATACGGTCTTCGTTTATCTGATGGACCGCAACGGCCAGTTCGTCTCGACCTTCGACGTGCAGCGCGATCCGGAGGCCGCGGCGCGCGACCTGCGCCGCTATATGTGACCCGAGCGCCGCGCGTTCTCTTTTCGTTCGCAAAAGCCGCTGGAATCGGTTAGGTTGCGGGCGATGTCCGATACGCTCCTCGTCATGGGCGACAGGCCGGTCACTTCGGGCGAGGTCGTGCTCGCCCTGCTCGGCCTTGCCGTCTTCCTTCTGATCGTGCTGTTCGCCGCCATGCGCCGGCAGGCCGCGGCGCGGGCGATCGAGGCCGAGCGGGCCGTCCTCCACGCGCAGGAGCTGGAGGAGCGGATGGGCGAGATGAACCGTGTCCAGGCCGAGCTGACCGGCCGCCTGCAGGCCATGGCGGAAGGCTTGCAGGCCCGCCAGTTCGACCTGACCAAGGCGCTCGGCGAGCGGCTCGACGGGCTCAGCCTCCGGCTCGGCCAGTCGCTCGAAGGCCAGACCCGCACGACGGTGGAGAATCTCGGACGCCTGAACGAGCGCCTGGCCGTCATCGATTCGGCCCAGAAGAACCTGACCGACCTCGCCGGGCAGGTCGTGTCGCTGAAGGACGTGCTCGCCAACAAGCAGGCCCGCGGCGCCTTCGGTCAGGGGCGGATGGAGGCGATCCTGAAGGACGGGCTGCCGCGCAACGGCTACGAGCTGCAGCCGACACTTTCGACCGGCAAGCGGCCCGACGCGGTGATCCGCATTGCCGGCGACCCGCGCGGCCTCGTCGTCGACGCCAAGTTTCCGCTGGAGGCGGTGACGCTCTGGCGCGAGGCGAAGGCGGAAGAGGTCAGGCGCATGGCGGCGCAGCGGCTGCGCCAGGATTTCGCCGTGCACGTCAAGGACATAGCGGAGAAGTACCTGCTTCCGGGCGAGACCCAGGACCTGGCGCTGCTGTTCGTACCCTCCGAGGGGATCTATGCCGATCTCAACGAACATTTCGACGATGTCGTGCAGAAGGCCTTCCGCGCGCGGGTTATGGTGGTGTCGCCGTCGCTGCTGATGCTGGCGGTGCAGGTCGTTCAGGGGCTTCTGAAGGATGAGCGGATGCGCGACGAGGCGCGCGTCATCCAGAAGGAGGTCGGGCTCCTGCTCGACGATGTCTCACGCCTTTCCGACCGTGTGCTCAATCTGCAGCGCCATTTCGGCCAGGCTCATGACGATCTCGGCCAGATCCTCACCTCGGCCGACAAGATCGCCAAGCGCGGCAGCCGCATCGAGGCGCTCGAGTTCGACGAGGCGCCGTCGGCGCCGGCCGGGCTCGCCAAATTGCCGCTGAAGGGTTCGCAGGCCGCCGAATAGGCCGATTGGGCGCTTCTGTGCAGCGGGTCGAACGAATGATATAGGGGGATATCATGAGCACCGAGCCGGACAATCTCGTTCTTCATCTGCTGCGCGAGATGCGCGGCGAGATGACCGATATGCGCGGCGAGATCACAGAAATGCGTGGCCAGATGGCGACCAAGGCCGACCTCGCCGCCACCCGCAAGGAACTCGGCGAGCAGATCGTCGGATTGCGGCGAACCGTGGTCGAATACCATTCGGTCGTGGTTGGCCATGGCTCGCTCATCAGCGAGCTGGAGAGGCGCCTGCGGCGCGTCGAACAGCACCTCAACCTCGAGCCGTCCGACCACTGAAGCGATGGGCGTCAGGGCCTGCGGGCCCGGCATCGGGTGTCGCCGGCCAAGCCGGCGGTCCCCGTGCCCGTTGCGACTCAGTTGTCCTTGCTCGCCAGCCCGTCCCAGAACGCCTTGGCCTTGGCGAAGAAGCCGGCCGTCTCGGGCTGGGTATCCTTCGAGCTTTCCTTCTCGAACTCGGCGAGCAGCTCCTTCTGGCGCTTGGTCAGGTTGCGCGGCGTTTCCACGTCGACCTGCACGTAGAGATCGCCGACCACCTTGGAGCGCAGCACCGGCATGCCCTTGCCGGTCAGGCGGAAGCGCTTGCCGGACTGGGTGCCCTCGGGGACCTTCACCTGCGCCCGGCCGCCGTCGATGGTCGGCACCTCGAAGGTGCCGCCGAGTGCAGCGGTGACGAGCGAGATCGGCGCGCGGCAATAGAGATCCTGACCGTCGCGCTGGAAAAAGGAATGGGGCTGGATCGACAGGAAGATGTAGAGATCGCCGGAAGGTCCGCCTCGGAAGCCGGCTTCGCCCTCGTTGGCGAGCCTGATGCGGGTGCCGTCCTCGACGCCGGCCGGAATATTCACCGACAGGACGCGTTCCTTGGTCACGCGGCCGGAGCCGCTGCAATTGGTGCAGGGATCCTCGATCACCTGGCCGCGGCCCTGGCAGGTCGGGCAGGTACGTTCGACCGAGAAGAAGCCCTGGCTCGCGCGCACGCGGCCGTGCCCGGCGCAGGTGCCGCAGGTCTTTGGCTTGGAGCCAGCCTTGGCGCCGGAACCCGAGCAGACCTCGCATGTCGCCGTGGTCGGAATGCGCAGCTGGGCGGACTTGCCGTCGAAGGCCTCCTCCAGCGTGATCTCCATGTTGTAGCGCAGGTCGGCTCCGCGCTCGCGCCCGCCGGCGCCGCGCCGGCGGCCGCCGGCCATGCCGAACAGCTCCTCGAAAATGTCGGACATGGACGAGGAGAAGTCGCCGCCGAAACCCTGCGGGCCGCCGCCGCCATTCTCGAAGGCCTGGTGGCCGAAACGGTCGTAGGCCGCCCGCTTCTGCCCGTCGGACAGAACCTGATAGGCCTCGTTCAGCTCCTTGAACTTGTGCTCGGCCTCGGCATTGTTGGGGTTGCGGTCGGGATGATATTGCATCGCCTTCTTGCGGAAGGCCGATTTCAGCGCGGCATCGTCGGCATCACGGCTGCATCCCAGAATGTCGTAATAGTCGCGCTTGGACATCGTCGTTCTGATCACCAGGGGCTGCACGCCGCCGGAGCGGCAGCTGTTGTGTTCGCCCAGAGGCAAAGCGGCGAAGCGTGGCTCGTGTCAAGGCCTGCGACCGCCGCGCCGTCGTTTGGAGCGGCAGATGCAACCGCGGCCGACGGGGCGGCAAGCGGCCTTCCGGCTGCCGCGCCGGTCGCGGACGGCAGCCGGAAGGCCGCATGAGAGGCGGTGCCGCGTGGTTCGGCGCCCCGCGCCGCGGTCCCTGTCGGGAGCGGCTTTGCGCCCTGCGTCGCGGCGCGGTCGGCAATCGCCATCGCGGAGGCCCCTGATCGAACGCCCGGGACGCGGACGTCCCGGGCGGCAAGATGAAAGTCCCGTCAGGCGGACTTCTTGTTGTTCTTGTCGTCCTTCACTTCCGTGAAGTCGGCATCGACAACATCATCCTTCTTCGCGGCGGCATCGGCATCCGCCTCGCCGCTCTGGGCGGCATACATGGCCTCGCCGAGCTTCATCGAAGCCTGGGCGAGCGCATTGGCCTTTTCCTTCAGCGCCTCGGCGTCCTCGCCCTTGGCGGCTTCCTTCACCGCCGCCAGCGCATCCTCGATGGCCTTGCGATCGGGCTCGCCGATCTTGGAGCCATGCTCGGCCAGCGCCTTCTCGGTGGAGTGGACAAGGCCGTCGGCCTGGTTGCGGGCTTCCGCCAGCTCCTTGCGCTGCTTGTCCTCGGCGGCATGCGCCTCGGCGTCCTTGACCATGCGCTCGATGTCGCTGTCGGACAGGCCGCCGGAGGCCTGGATGCGGATCTGCTGCTCCTTGCCGGTGCCCTTGTCCTTGGCCTGGACGTTGACGATGCCGTTGGCGTCGATGTCGAAGGTCACCTCGATCTGCGGCACGCCGCGCGGCGCCGGGGGAATGCCCATGAGGTCGAACTGGCCGAGGATCTTGTTGTCGGCCGCCATCTCGCGCTCGCCCTGGAAGACCCGGATCGTCACCGCGTTCTGATTGTCGTCGGCGGTGGAGAAGACCTGGCTCTTCTTGGTCGGGATCGTGGTGTTGCGGTCGATGAGACGGGTGAACACACCGCCCAGCGTCTCGATGCCGAGCGAAAGCGGCGTCACGTCGAGCAGCAGCACGTCCTTGACGTCGCCCTGCAGCACGCCGGCCTGGATTGCCGCGCCCATGGCGACGACCTCATCCGGGTTGACGCCCTTGTGCGGCTCCTTGCCGAAGAACTGCTTCACCACTTCCTGAATCTTCGGCATGCGGGTCATGCCGCCGACCAGGACGACCTCGTCGATCTGACCGGCCGAGAGCCCGGCATCCTTCAGCGCCTTGCGGCACGGCTCGACCGTGCGCTGCACGAGGTCGTCGACCAGCGCCTCGAACTTGGCGCGGGTGAGCTTCAGCTGCAGGTGCTTCGGGCCGGAGGCGTCGGCCGTGATGAACGGCAGGTTGATCTCGGTCTGGGTCGAGGAGGACAGCTCGATCTTGGCTTTCTCCGCGGCCTCCTTCAGGCGTTGCAGGGCAAGCTTGTCCTTGCGCAGGTCGATGCCCTGCTCCTTCTGGAACTCGGCCGCCAGATAGTCGACGAGACGCATGTCGAAGTCTTCGCCGCCGAGGAAGGTGTCGCCGTTGGTCGACTTGACCTCGAAGACGCCGTCGCCGATCTCGAGGATCGACACGTCGAAGGTGCCGCCGCCGAGGTCATAGACCGCGATCGTGCCGGAGCTCTTCTTGTCGAGGCCATAGGCGAGCGCGGCTGCCGTCGGCTCGTTGATGATGCGCAGCACCTCGAGGCCCGCGATCTTGCCGGCATCCTTGGTCGCCTGGCGCTGGGCGTCGTTGAAATAGGCGGGAACCGTGATCACCGCCTGGTCGACGGTCTGGCCGAGATAGGCCTCGGCGGTCTCCTTCATCTTCTGCAGCGTGAAGGCGGAGACTTGCGAAGGCGAGTAGCTCTTGCCCTCGGCCTCGACCCAGGCGTCGCCGTTGCCGGCGCGCGTGATCTTGTAGGGAACCAGCTTCTGGTCCTTGGCGACCGTCGGGTCGTCGTAGCGGCGGCCGATCAGGCGCTTCACCGCAAAAATGGTCCGCTCGGGATTCGTCACCGCCTGGCGCTTGGCCGGCTGGCCGACGAGGCGCTCCTCATCGGTAAAGGCGACGATGGACGGCGTGGTGTTGGCGCCCTCCGAATTGATGATCACCTTTGGCGTCGTGCCTTCCATCACGGCAACGCATGAATTGGTCGTGCCGAGGTCGATACCGATGACCTTGCCCATATTCTTCTCCTCACTCTAAGCGGATCGGCAGGGCCCGAAGCACCCTTGACGCACCAAGGCTTGGAAGGACCAATTCCGGTCTCTCCGGACTTAAGCGCGCCGACCCCTTATTCGTCCTGGGGGTTTGAAGCAAACGAAAGCAGCAAAACGCGCCGCTTTCATTGGTTGCTGGCGATATAGGGACAGGCTTTTCCGCATGCAAGAACTGCGCTTGCATCGCAGCCGGGAATTCACGATCCCTTCGGGCCTCCGCCGGAGCCCGGGACAGGGCGGTGGGCCGGCCCCTCCCAACGGACAACTGCGGCGCAACGGCAACAATGCCCCGCCGACGCGCAGCCCTGCACCTCACGCGACGTGACCCGGCTGTTCCGCCGCGCTATGTGACAAAGGTTATCTTCTTTGTCGGACCCCTCGATGACGCGTCTCGTCCTCCTTCTGGCGATTTCCGCCCTGACCGCTTTCGGCGGCATGGAGGCTCACGCGCAGCTGCAATTGCCCGGCGCCACGGCGCCGACGCCGCGCGGCGGCGTCTCGCCGTCCAGCGCGCCGAGCCATCGCGGCGGCGGGGTTTCCTCGGCGAGCCGCTCCTCGCCCGGCCCGCCGCCGCGCCGTGGCGAGGAGACGCTGCCCGGGCGCACCCTGCGCTTCCTCGGCCAGCAGGGCTCCATGGTCATTACCCGCGGCGGCACGCCGGCCCAGCCGGTCTTCACCATCGCGGCGACCGGCGTTGGCCGGCGCGGCAACGACATCCGCAGCATATGCACGCCGGATCTGAATGCCGGCCAGGTGGTGACCTTGACGCCGCTCGGCCGGCCCGACGGGCTGTCGCGCTTCGAGGCGTCCTTCCCGGGCTGCACCATGGTGATCGATCTCCTGTCGGATGCCGCGATCGTCTCGGCGCCCGGCGGCGCCTGCCGGTTCACCGAGGATTGCCAGGTCGATCCGACCGGCCTCTGGGGGCCCGTCGACCGCGAAATGCCGCCCGAAGCCGAAGTCGAGCGGGCGCGCGGCGCCGCCGATCGCCGCCTCAACGCGGCGCGCCGGACCCTGCAGCAGCGGCTGAGAACGACACCGGAAGGCCGGACCTTCCTCAGCGAGCAGGCCGGCTTCGGGGCCAATCGCGAGAGGGTCTGCCGCAATTACGGCACGACCGATGCCGGCCTCGGCTATTGCGCCCTGAAATATACCGAGGCGCGTGCCGCCGCGCTCGAGGCGCGCGTCGCTGCGACGCCGGAAACCCAGACGAGCCGGCGGCACCGCAACTGACGCGCTCAGGCCGCGGCATTGGGCGCGGCCGCCGGGGTCAGCCAGCCGATGATCGCGCCGGCGGTATCGCTGACGATGGCGATGCGCCCGACGCCGGGAATATCGAAGGGCTCCTGCAGCACCTCGCCGCCGGCCCCCGCCACCCCGCGGCAGCGCTCGTCGACATTGTCGACCTCGACATAGCAGAGCCAGCCCGGCATCGCCTCGGGATCGTCCGGCGGCATCGACATGATGCCGGCCGCCGGCGTGCCGTCCGTCGCATGGGCGATCCAGTACTCGGCATCCGGCATGGGAAATTTCTGGTAGGTCCACCCGACGGTTGCGGCATAGAAGGCCTTGGCCTTCTCGACGTCGTCGGTCATCAGCTCGTTCCAGTTGAACTTGCCGTGCATTCCGGCCTCCCGCGACACTGGCGCTGCCTGGCTCACGCCGGCGGATCGCCGGCAGGCCATCGTCCGATCCCCGGCGGGCGGAAATGCGGCGGGTCAGCCGATCAGCCGGGACAGCACCTTGGCGGTATAGTCGACCATCGGCACGATGCGCGCATAGTTGAGCCGCGTCGGGCCGATCACCCCGAGCACGCCGACGATGCGGCTCTGCCCGTCGCGGTAGGGCGCGACGATCATCGAGGACCCGGACAGCGAGAACAGCTTGTTCTCCGAGCCGATGAAGATGCGCACGCCCTCGGCCGTCTCGGCGCGGTCGAGCAGGTCGACGAGATCGCGTTTCGATTCCAGGTCATCGAACAGGAGGCGGATCCGCTCCAGGTCCTCGATCGCCTTGAGATCGCCGAGCAGATTGGCCTGGCCGCGCACGATCAGGCGGCGGTCGCCCGGATCGCCGCCCGACCAGGAGGCAAGGCCCGCCTCGACCAGCTTCTGGGTGAGCTCGTCGAGCTCGGCCCGCGCTGCCGCCAGCCCCTGCTGCAGTTCCAGCCGCGCTTCGGCGAGCGTTCGGCCGCGAATGCGCGCATTGAGGAAGTTGGAGGCTTCCACCAGGGCCGAAGGCGGCAGGCCCGGGGCGATCGGGACGATCCGGTTCTCCACCTGGCCGTCCTCGGAAACCAGCACGACCAGCGCCTTTTCCGGCTCGAGCCGGACGAATTCGACATGTTTCAGCCGGGCGTTCGACTTCGAGGTCAGCACCACGCCAGCCCCGCGGGACATGCCCGAGAGCAGTTGCGAGGCGTCGGCCAGCACGGTTTCCAGCGACCGCTCGGTGCCGGAGGCTGCGACCTGCGCCTCGATGGCGTTGCGCTCGGCTTCGGCGAGGTCGCCGAACTGCATCAGCGCATCGACGAAGAACCGCAGTCCGCTTTCGGTGGGCAGGCGGCCGGCCGAGGTATGCGGCGCAAAGATGAGGCCCGCCTCCTCGAGATCGTGCATGACATTGCGGATCGAGGCCGGCGACAGGGTCATCGGCAGGAGGCGCGACAGATTGCGCGAGCCGACCGGCTCGCCGGTCGCAAGATAGCTCTCGACGATCTGGCGAAAGATCTCGCGCGAGCGCTCGTCGAGCTGGGCGAGCGTGGAGAGACTGGCCGGCAGATGCGGAATATCGGCGGACAAGGTTCGTTAGCCTCCTGACCCCCCGAATTTGGGCGGTTCGGCCGGCCGGATCAAGCCGCCCGGGGCATGTGGACCATGCCTTGTCCTTGTTCTTCGGCCCGGCTCGCCGTAAGAACCGCTGTTCCATTGATCCGAGAAAACCGCCATGCGTCCCTCCAAACGCGCGCCCGACGCGCTGCGCCCTGTCTCGCTCGAACGCGCGGTCGCCCGCTATGCCGAGGGCTCCTGTTTCGTGAAATTCGGCAATACCCACGTCCTGTGCACGG
Organism: bacterium YEK0313; assembly: GCA_000751295.2. Lineage (NCBI taxonomy): Bacteria > bacterium YEK0313. The sequence goes on along the minus strand of CCMO02000001.1, from coordinate 1,736,431 downwards.
CCAGCCTCGAGGAAAAGCCGCCGGCCTGGCTGCGCGGCCAGGGCCGCGGCTGGGTCACCGCCGAATATGCCATGCTGCCGCGCGCGACGCTCGAGCGCACGCGCCGGGAATCGAGCGCCGGCAAGCCGACCGGCCGCACCATGGAGATCCAGCGGCTGATCGGCCGGGCGCTGCGCACGATCGTCGACCTGCCGGCGCTCGGCGAGCGCCAGATCACCGTCGACTGCGACGTGATCCAGGCCGATGGCGGCACCCGCACGGCGGCGATCACTGGCGCTTGGGTGGCGCTGCACGACTGCATCGCCTGGATGAAGGCCCGCGACATGGTGAAGGCCAATCCGCTGAAGGACCATGTCGCGGCCGTGTCCTGCGGCATCTATCGCGGCACGCCGGTTCTCGATCTCGACTATGCCGAGGATTCGGAAGCCGAGACGGACGCCAATTTCGTGCTGACCGGTGGCGGCGGCATCGTCGAGATCCAGGGCACGGCCGAAAAGACGCCGTTTTCCGAGAGCGAGCTGCTGCAGCTCCTCGCGCTCGCCAAGGCCGGCTGCACGAGGCTCGTCGACCTGCAGAAGACGGCGGTGGCCTGACATGCGCAAGCTCGGTCCCGGCACCCGCCTGGTGGTGGCGACCCACAACACGGGCAAGCTCAACGAGTTTCGCGACCTGCTCGGGCCCCATGGCGTCGAGCTCGTCTCGGCGGGCGAGCTCGGCCTGCCCGAGCCGGCCGAGACCGGCACGCTCTATGCCGAGAACGCGCTGATCAAGGCCCGCGCCGCGACAGCCGCCACCGGCCTCGCCGCCGTCGCCGACGATTCCGGCCTCGCCATCGAGGCGCTCGACGGCGCGCCCGGCCTGTTCACCGCCGATTGGGCCGGCCAGCCGCGCGATTTCGCGGCGGCGATGGCGCGTGTCGACCGGGAACTCGCGCTGCGCGGCGTCGCGACCGCCGGCGCCCGGGGCCATTTCGTTTCGGCCATCGCGCTGACTTGGCCGGACGGCGAGGAAGCCATCTTCGAAGGCCGCGTCTTCGGCACGCTCGCCTGGCCCCCCCGCGGCGCGCAAGGTTTCGGCTACGACCCGATGTTTGTTCCCGACGGCTTCACCAAGACCTTCGGGGAGATCGACCGGCAGGTGAAGCACGGCCTGCCGCCGCATGGCGAGGGTCTGTCGCATCGCGCCCGGGCCTTCCTGCGGCTTGCCGAGGCGGTCCTCGAAAAGTCCGGCGACAAGGCTTAACTTCACGCCATGACGGCTTTTCGACCCCCCGGCAGCGGCGGCGCTGGCGATTCCGGCTTCGGCATCTACGTGCACTGGCCGTTCTGCGCGTCGAAATGCCCCTATTGCGACTTCAACAGCCACGTCCGCCATGTCGCGCCGGACCAGGACCGTTTCGTCGCGGCCTTCGCGCGCGAGCTCGGGTCGGCGGCGGCGCGCGTGCCGGGGCGGACCGTCTCCTCGATCTTCCTCGGCGGCGGCACGCCCTCGCTGATGCGGCCGGAGACGGTCGGTGCGATCCTCGACCGCATCGCGGCGCTCTGGCCGGTCGCCGCCGATTGCGAGGTGACGCTGGAGGCCAATCCGACCAGCGTCGAGGCCGAGCGCTTCCGCGGCTTCCGCGCCGCCGGCGTCAACCGCGTCTCGCTCGGCGTCCAGGCGCTCGACGATGCCGATCTGAAGAGCCTCGGGCGCATGCATTCGGTCGACGAGGCGCTGCGGGCGGTCGAGATCGCGCGGCGCCATTTCGACCGTTATTCCTTCGACCTCATCTATGCCCGGCCGGGCCAGACGCCGGAGGCCTGGGCGGCGGAGCTGGAGCGCGCCATCGGCGAGGCGGCCGAGCATCTCTCGCTCTACCAGCTCACCATCGAGCCGGGCACCGTGTTCGAAGCGCTGCACAAGGCGGGCAAGCTTGCCATGCCGGACGCCGACATGGGGCGTACGCTCTACGACCTGACGCAGGACATCTGCAGGGGCGCCGGCCTGCCTGCCTATGAGATTTCCAACCACGCCCGGCCTGGCGCCGAATGCCGGCACAACCTGATCTACTGGCGCTCGGGCGACTTCGTCGGGGTCGGCCCCGGCGCGCATGGCCGGCTGACCCTCGGCAATGGCCGCATCGCGACCTCGACCGAGCGGCATCCCGAAACCTGGGCGGGCCTCGTCGAAACCGAGGGCTCGGGGATCATCGAAGAGGAGCGCCTTGTCCAGGAGGAGACCGTCGACGAGTTCCTGGTCATGGGCCTGAGGCTTGCCGAAGGCATCGACCTCAAACGGTACGAAGCCCTGTCCGGCCGGGTGCTTGATCCCGGGCGCATCGCTTTTCTGGAAGGCGAGGGCCTGGTCGCGCGGATGGCGGGCGACCGGCTGAAGGTGACGGCGCGGGGGTTTCCAGTGCTCGACGCCGTCGTTGCCGACCTTTCGATGTGATGGCAGCGGCCGAGAGGTCCGGGCGCTACCCCTATGTCGCCCGCGAGCCGGGACATCACAATCCGTCAGGCCGCCGCGATATCGGTTTGGGAAAAATCATTGCCTTTGAACAGAAGCGGCGCCCGATAAGCTTTCGCGCATGCGTACGACATGCAGTCGGCGAGATTGAGTTGGGCCGGATGGCCGCGCCCTTTGCCATAGAGTGCGAAGGCTGCGACCGCCTGCCTGGCGATGCCTGCGTCGATAGCGACGACGGAAATGTTTGCCTCCGTGAGCAGACGCTGAATGTCGATCTCGACCTCTCTTGGGTCGATCTGGAGCAGGCTGGCGAGCCGCATGGCGGCTTCCAAAATGACGAGCCCGGATGTGTAGCATTGCCCTGCCGCGGCGAGCTTGAGGGCAAAGAAATCGGCATCGGCTTCCTTTGCCAGGATCGCTACGATCGCCGAAGTGTCGACGAACATCAGTGGCCCCACATGTCGTCGATTTCATCCTTCGTCAGCACACGACCGCCCGGGTTCGCCTTGGCTGCGAGTTCATCTGAAATGCGCCGCAGGCGAACAACGAGCGGTTCCTTCTCCGCCTCCCGGCGCAACTCTCCTTCGAGAGCTTGGATGACGGCTTCGGTCATCGTCACCTGACGTTTGTCGGCGAGCTTTCGTGCAAGCTTTCGGGCGCGGTCGTTGCGAATCTGCAAGGTCACGGCGGGTCCTCCGCTGCTCGTATGGATGGAGAAGGTATGATATCAATACGCTGATTTCCAGACAGTCGCGGCGGATCGCGCCCCGGACGGCCCGCTTTCGCAAAAAGGTATCCGCCGTCGTTTCCACTGCGACAAAAGGATGCCGCTGTGCTGCTTGACGACACCTGCTAGAGCTTGCCCATGCGGATGAAGTTCGGCCTCAACCTTCTGACCGAAACCACCACCTGGCGGCGCAGCGTCCGGCTGGAGACGCTGATCCGGCTGCGCTGGTTCGCGGTCATCGGCCAGACCGCGGCGATCCTGTCGGTGTTCTGGGGTCTCGATTCCTCGCTGCCGATCGAGTGGTGCCTGATCGCGGTCGGTGCCTCGGCCTGGCTCAACGTCTCGCTGCGCCTGCGCTATCCGGCCAACCACCGCCTCGATGCGCCGGAGGCCGGCGCATCGCTGGCCTGGGACATCCTGCAGCTCGCCTTCCTGCTGTTCCTCACCGGCGGGCTCGAAAACCCCTTCGCCTTCCTGCTGCTGGCACCGGTGCTGATCTCGGCCACATCGCTGCCGCCGCGCATGACGCTGATCATCGGCTTTCTCGCCATCGTCTGCGCGAGCTTCGTCGCGCTGGTGCACCTGCCGCTGCCCTGGGAGTGGCGCGACGACCTGCGCCTGCCGACGCTCTATCTCGTCGGCGTCTGGGCCGCCCTGGTGCTGTGCATCAGCTTCATCGGCATCTATGCGTGGCAGGTCGCCGAGGAATCGCGCCAGTTCACCGAGGCCCTGGCGGCGACCGAGCGCGTTCTGGCGCGCGAGCAGCACCTGTCGCAGCTCGACGGACTGGCGGCGGCAGCGGCGCACGAGCTCGGCACGCCGCTCGCCACCATCGCCCTCGTCACCAAGGAGCTCGCCCGGGTCCTGCCCAAGGACGGGCCGGTCGGCGAGGACATGGCGCTGCTCGGCGACCAGGTGAAGCGCTGCCGCGACATCCTCGCCAAGCTGAAGAGCCTGTCGGGCGGCGATGCGCCCTTCGACACCATGCCGCTCGCCCAACTGGTGGAGGAGGTGGTCCAGCCGCATCGGTTCTTCGATGTCCGCATCGATGTCGACCTGCCGGCGAACCGCGAGGGCGAGCCGGCGCTCCAGCGCAATCCGGCGGTGCTCTACGGCCTCGGCAACATCGTCGAGAACGCCGTCGATTTCGCCAAGTCGACCGTCAAGCTGACCGCGCGCTGGGACGAGCGCGAAGTGACCGTGACGGTCGCCGACGACGGCCCGGGCTTTCCGTCCGACATCATCGACCGCATCGGCGAGCCCTATCTTACCCAGCGCAGCAAGGAGCGGGGCCGGCGCGCCAAGAAGGACCCGCTGCGGGACCCGCCCGGCGAGGAGCCGTCGGGCATGGGGCTCGGCGTCTTCATTGCCAAGACGCTGCTGCAGCGCTCCGGCGCGCGCATCACCTTCCGCAACAGGCCGGCGCCGGAAACCGGCGCGGTCGTCGAGGTGGTCTGGCCGCGCGCGGCCTTCACCGAACGGCCGGCGGACCGGTTCGGCGCGACCTTGCCGGCCGGTGCGCCGGCCGGTCAGGCTTGAGCTGGGGCCGAAAATTCCTAAGTAAGAGAGATATGAGAGCCGCGGCGCCGCCGCGGCGCGAGGCCAAGAAGGAGGTGCAGGACATGCTGGAGACCGAATCCGCCGGTCAGACGTCACCGGTCGAATTGCCGGCGGATCGCACGCTGCTGGTCGTCGACGACGACAAGCCGTTTCTTCAGCGCCTGTGCCGCGCCATGGAGGCGCGTGGCTTCGACGTGACGCCGGCCGAGAGCGTCGCTCAGGGCCTCGCCGTCGTCGCCGCCCGGCCGCCGGCCTTCGCGGTCGTCGACATGCGGCTCGGCGACGGCAATGGCCTCGACGTCATTTCCGCGCTGAAGACGGCGCGTCCCGATGCGCGCGGTGTGATCCTCACCGGCTACGGCAATATCGCGACCGCCGTCACCGCGGTGAAGCTCGGCGCGGTCGACTATCTCGCCAAGCCGGCGGATGCCGACGATGTCTTCGCGGCGCTGCTGTCGGTCGCCCGGACCAAGAGCGACCTGCCGGAAAACCCGATGTCGGCCGACCGGGTGCGCTGGGAGCATATCCAGCGCGTCTACGAGCTGTGCAACCGCAACGTCTCGGAGACGGCGCGACGGCTGGGCATGCATCGCCGCACGCTGCAGCGGATCCTCGCCAAGCGCGCGCCGCGCTGAGCGGCACGGGCGCCGGTCACAGATCCCACATGCCCCGCGCCGCCGGGTCGTAGAGCAGGGTGAGCCGGCCGGCGCTGGCGCGCGCGAAACGCAGCAGCATGGCCTTGCGCGTCGCCGCCGCGAGCGGCGTCGCCGGGCCCTCGCGCACGAGGTCGCCGCCATGGGCGTCGGCGAGGATCAGGCCGGCATCCTCGGGCAGGATCTCCACCGGGAAGTCGGGCGCGACCGCGAACAGGACCCGGTCGGCGTGGAGACGGTAGTCCGGCCATTTGCGGTCGGTGCGGAAATCCTCGATCGACGACTTGATCTCGATGATCCAGAGCATGCCGGCCGCGTTCAGCGCGGCGAGATCGGCGCGCCGCCCGGACGGCAGGGGCAGTTCGGGCACGACCGCGAAGTCGAGCGCGGCCAGGAGCCGCGTCGCGCCGCGCGCGATGGCGAGGGCGCGTTCCGACTGGCGGCCGTCGACGGGCGGCACCGGCGAGATTGCGAAGGGGTTCGGTTCCATCATGTCATCATGTGGTCGATTCAGGGCAGCGGCGGAAGGACCGGGCTCGCCGCGGTGCCGCCGCCGGGTTATGATGTCCGCGCGTCCGGATCAAGGCTGCCGGCGCGCCGCGGACCGGGACCCATGGCCGACTTTTCCGTCGAAATTCTGCTCAAGACCGAGACGATGTCGGTCCGCGACGTCGTATGCCCAGGCGGATGCCGGCACCAGAGCGCCGAGGAATGCGCCCAGTCAACCCATCTCGTCTTTCCCTATCGGGGCGTCTATGTGCGCCATGTCGGCCGCCAGGCGGCGGTGGCCGAGGCCAACCAGGTGCTGTTCTTCAATGCCGGCGAGAGCTACCGCGTCAGCCATCCCGTCGAGGGCGGCGATGCCTGTCTGTCGGTCTCGATCGACGAGGGGCTGCTGCGCGAACTTGCCCCGCGCGAGCAGCTGCGCGACGGACCGGGTCTCGCCTTCCGGCGGGCGCGTCGACGCATCGATCCCAGGGCCCAGGCCCTGCTGGCGCTGATCCGGCACGGCCTGAGCCGCAAGGTCGCCGAAACACTCGAGGCCGAAACGCTCGTGCTCACCCTGGTGCGCCGGTCGCTCGGCGAGCGCACCTCGCAGGCCGCCGGCGCCAGCGCCGGCCGGCAGAAGCTGGTGGACCGCGCCAAGCTGGTGCTTGCCTCCGACCTCGCCCGCCGCTGGACGTTGGCCGAGGTGGCCCGCGAGGTCGGCGTCTCGCCGGTCTATCTCACCCAGGTGTTCCGCGAGGTCGAGGGCGTGCCGCTCTATCGCTATCAGCTGCGCTCGCGGCTCGCCCGCGCGCTGCACCTGCTCGACGATTACGACGATCTGACCGCCCTCGGGCTCGATCTCGGCTTTTCCAGCCACAGCCATTTCAGCGCGGCGTTCCGCCAGGCCTATGGCCGCACGCCCGCCGAGTTCCAGCGGCAGGTGAATCTGCGCTGACGCCGTCCCGCCGGCGATCGCTAAAGATTTCGACAGCGGCCTGCGGCGCCGGGTGGTGGAGTGTCTCCATCGATCCCCTCGGGGATGCCAAGGAGACAGGCCATGGCCCTCGCCATCGCGACATTCACCGCAGGATTTGCCGTTTTGGCGGCGCGCGCGGCACGCGCGCTTGCGGCGGCCCGGGCCTGGCACCGGGCCCGCTGCGATTACCAGGCCCTGTGCGAACTGGATGACGGCGCGCTGCGCGACGTCGGGCTCAGCCGCAGCGATCTGCGGGCGGCCTCGGCCGTCGATTTCTTCGACGACCCGACCGCCCTTCTCGCCGCGCGGGCCCTGGAGCGCCGCGACGGCCGGCGGGTTCCGGCCGGCGACAGGAGCGCCGCCCGGCCGCACTCCGCCGACAGATCCCGCCCGGCCGATGCTCTCGACATGCGCTGCGGCGCCTCCTGATCGCCTTCGGCGGTGGCGCAAGCCCCTCGTGCCGATCCGCCGACGCCTCCAAAGCCGCCGTGCTCGCCACGGCGGCTTCTTTTTGTCTGTCGCGCCGGCGACGCCGCGCAGGTCGCTAAAGAATCTGACAGCGGGCGAAGGCGTCCCGGGTGTCTGCTTCGGCCATGCCCGATGCCGGGCAACCCGTGAGGAGATACATCATGACCATCAGGACCTGCGCGGCCTGCGACTGCGAACTCGATGCCGTCACGATCAAGGTCAAGGTCGGCGGCAAGACGGTGGAAGTGTGCTGCGAAGCCTGCGCCGAGGCCTTGAACGAGGCCGGCGCGGCAGGCTCCGCCAAGCCGTCCGGAAAGGCCTGAGCCATGGCGACCGCCGCGGCTTCGCCGGTCGTCACGCGCGGCAGCGTGGCGACCTCCTTCGGCCGGATCAGCTATGTCGAGCAGGGCTCCGGCCCGGTCGCGCTGTTCGTCCATGGCGTCCTGCTCAACAGCCATCTCTGGCGCCACCAGCTCGCCGCGCTGTCGGATGTCAGGCGCTGCATCGCGCTCGACCTGCTCGCCCATGGCGACACCGAGATCGCCGTCAACCAGGACGTCTCGGTGAGCGCCAATGCCGACATGCTCGTCGAATTTCTCGATGGGCTCGGCATCGACACGGTCGATCTCGTCGGCAACGACAGCGGCGGCGGCATCGCCCAGATCTTCGCGGCCCGCCATCCCGGGCGGCTGCGCAGCCTGATGCTGACCGATTGCGATGCGCATGACAACTGGCCGCCGGAGGCCTTCCAGCCGTTCCTCGCCATGGCGCGGGCGGGTGGGCTGAAGGAAACGCTCGAGGCCATGCGCGCCGACAAGGCCGTCTACAGGTCGGAGGCCGCGCTCGGGCCCGCCTATGAGCGGCCGGGAGAGGTGAGCGATCAGACGATCGAGATCTATCTCGAGCCGTTTCTGCGCAGTCCGCAGCGCCTGCGCGATTTCGAACGCTTCCTTGCCGCCTTCGACAACCGGCACACGCGCGCCATCGAGCCGGAGCTGCGGCGCCTGCAGGTTCCGACCCTGATCGTCTGGGGCACCGACGACGTTTATTTCGGCGTCGAATGGTCGCGCTGGCTGGCCGATGCCATCCCCGGCACCCGTCGGCGCGTCGAATTCGCCGGGGCGCGCCTGTTCTTCCCCGAAGAGCGTGCCGAGGCCTTCAACCGCGAATTGCGGGCCCACTGGCTTTCGGTCTGACCAGCCACCATATGACGCAAGAGGGCGAGGCGGTGGTACCCGGTTCTCCGGTCGATCACCGTCTCGCTTCCCTTTGCGCCGATTTCGTGTATAAGCCGCGCCTTCGGCGGCATGTTCCATGTCGTCGTATCCGCTTGGGCGCGCATGATTCATTGGCCCGCGGAACCATCCGACCACGCTGGACGACATCCCGGCTTGGCCGCAAGACAACTCTCTCAAGCTTAAGGATTGACCGATGTCGGTTTCCGATGCCCGCAAGGCCGAGATCATCAAGGAATTCGCCACCAAGGCTGGCGATACGGGTTCGCCCGAGGTGCAGGTCGCGATCCTCACGGAGCGCATCACCAACCTGACCGAGCATTTCAAGAGCCACGTCAAGGACAACCACTCCCGCCGCGGCCTTCTGAAGATGGTTTCGCAGCGCCGTTCGCTGCTCGACTACGTCAAGCGCAAGGATGAACCGCGTTACAAGGCGCTGATCGAGCGTCTCGGCATCCGCCGCTGATCTCCCAAAGGACCGGCCCCGCGCGTTCGAACAGCGTCCGGGGCCGTTCCGCATTCGAGAGGCTCGCCATTCCGGGAGCCTCCGCATCCGAAAGGACCGCGCCAGGGGGCGTCAGGTCCCGGCTCAACAAGGCCACACACTGGACAGACCGATCGCCATGGCAGGATCGCAAGGGGCTCGGGGCGCCTGAGGCGCCACGATGCGAGCCTCTTGCCGTCTTGCCCATGGCTATTCGCCGTCCGTAGGTCCGAGAAAGGAAAAAGCCATGTTCGACATTCATCGCGAGGAGATCACCTGGGGTGGTCGCAAGCTCGTCCTCGAAACCGGCAAGATCGCGCGCCAGGCCCATGGCGCGGTGCTTGCCACCTACGGCGAGACCACCGTTCTTGCCACCGTCGTGTCCAATTTCGAGCCGAAGCCCGGCCTCGACTTCTTCCCGCTGACGGTCAACTACCAGGAAAAATATTTCGCGGCCGGCCGCATTCCCGGCGGCTATTTCAAGCGTGAAGGCCAGCCCACCGAACGCGAGACGCTGGTCTCGCGCCTCATCGACCGGCCGATCCGCCCGCTCTTCGTCGAGGGTTACAAGAACGAGACGCAGGTGATCGTCACCACGCTCTCGCACGACATGGAGAATGATCCCGACATTCTCGCCATGGTCGCCGCTTCCGCCGCGCTGACCCTTTCCGGCGTGCCCTTCATGGGTCCGGTGGGCGCCGCCCGCGTCGGCTACATCGACGGCGAATACGTGCTGAACCCCTATGTCGACGACATCAAGGATTCCAAGCTCGATCTGGTCGTCGCCGGCACCACCGATGCCGTGCTGATGGTCGAGTCCGAGGCGCAGGAACTGTCCGAGGAGGTCATGCTCGGCGCCGTCATGTTCGGCCACAAATATTTCCAGCCGGTGATCAATGCGATCATCGCGCTCGCCGAGAAGGCCGCCAAGGAACCGCGCGACTTCACCCCGCCGGATCATTCCGCGCTCGAGAAGGAGATGCTGGCCCTGGTCGAGAAGGACCTGCGCGCCGCCTATTCGATCCGCGAGAAGACCGCCCGCTACGCCGCCGTCGGCGAGGTCAAGAAGAAGGCCCTCGCCCAGTTCGCGCCAGAGGGCGAGGCCACCCCGGCCTATGACAAGGTGGTCGTCGCCTCGGTGTTCAAGGAGCTCGAGGCCAAGGTCGTCCGCTGGAACATCCTCGACGACGGCAAGCGCATCGACGGCCGCGACCTGAAGACCGTCCGTCCGATCGTCTCGCAGGTCGGCGTGCTGCCGCGCACCCATGGTTCGGCGCTGTTCACCCGCGGCGAGACCCAGGCGCTGGTGGTGACCACGCTTGGCACCGCCGAGGACGAGCAGTTCATCGACGCGCTGCAGGGCACCTACAAGGAAAACTTCCTGCTGCACTACAACTTCCCCCCGTTCTCGGTGGGTGAAGCCGGCCGCATGGGCCGTCCCGGCCGCCGCGAAGTCGGCCACGGCAAGCTCGCCTGGCGCGCGGTTCATCCGATGCTGCCGGCGGCGCATGAATTCCCCTACACGATCCGCGTCGTCTCGGAGATCACCGAGTCGAACGGCTCGTCGTCCATGGCCACCGTCTGCGGCGCCTCGCTCTCCCTGATGGATGCCGGCGTGCCGATCAAGCGGCCGATCGCCGGCATCGCCATGGGCCTGATCCTGGAAGGCGAGCGCTATGCGGTGCTCTCCGACATCCTCGGCGACGAGGATCACCTCGGCGACATGGACTTCAAGGTGGCCGGCACGGCCGAGGGCATCACCTCGCTGCAGATGGACATCAAGATCGCCGGCATCACCGAGGAGATCATGAAGGTCGCCCTCGGCCAGGCGAAGGATGGCCGCAACCACATCCTCGGCGAGATGGCGAATGCCCTGACCGCGGCCCGCTCCGAGCTCGGCGAGCATGCGCCGCGCATCGAGAGCTTCAAGATCCCGACCGACAAGATCCGCGAAGTGATCGGCACCGGCGGCAAGGTGATCCGCGAGATCGTCGAGAAGACCGGCGCCAAGATCAATATCGAGGACGACGGCACCGTGAAGGTCGCTTCCGCCAATGGCGAGTCGATCCGCGCCGCCGTCAACTGGATCAAGTCGATCACCCAGGAGCCGGAGCTCGGCCAGATCTACGAGGGCACGGTCGTCAAGGTCGTCGATTTCGGCGCCTTCGTGAACTTCTTCGGTTCGCGCGACGGCCTCGTCCACATTTCCCAGCTCGCCAACCAGCGCGTCGCCAAGGTCACCGACGTGGTCAAGGAAGGCGACAAGGTGAAGGTGAAGCTGCTCGGCTTCGACGATCGCGGCAAGACCCGCCTGTCCATGAAGGTCGTCGACCAGGCGACCGGCGAGGACCTCGAGAAGAAGCCGAAGGAAGAGGGCGCGGCCGCCGAGTGATCGGCAGCCGAACGCCTTTCGGGCATTGACGACGGGCGGCCGCGAGGCCGCCCGTTTCATTTTGGGCGCGTTTCGCCGCCGCAACGGCGCCGGGCGCCGGGTGGCGGCGCATCGAAACATCGGCGTGATTGACAGGCAGGCGGCGGTGCCGTCGGTGCCGCTGGCAGCGCATGGATGGTCACGCCATGACCGAGAGCATGTTCGAGCCACAACCGGTCGCCGTTCCCCGCCTGCTGGCAGGGGCGTGCCTGCTCGCGGCCATTCTCGTCATGGTGCTCGGCCAGTATCTCGAGCGCAGGGCGAACCGCGCGGCCGCCCGCTTCCAGGCGGGCATCGTGACGATCGATGCGGCGACGCCCGATCCTGCCCATGACGGCCGGCTGGTCTTCGTCACCGGTCCGGTGCGCACGGCCGGGCCGGTGACCGATACCGATACCGGCTTTGCGACGGAAGGCTTCTCGCTCATCCGCGAGGCGGCGATGTTCCAGTGGATGCGGGACAGCAGGGGCGGCGGCTTCCGGCGGCAATGGCTGAGCTTCCCGGCCTGGGACGTGCTGCTCGCCGCGGGCAATGGCGCGGATGCGCCGCGCAATCCGCCGATGCCGCTCGACTACAGGCGGTTCGTCGCTCCGGGCCTCGCCATCGGCGCCATGCCGCTCGATGCCGGTTTCGCCGGCTCGCTGCCGGCGGCCGGGCGTCGGGTCGTGACCGCCGAGGCCTTGCCGCGCAAGGCCGCGGCGCTCGGCCGAAGCGGCGTGAGGCTCGACGGCGAACAGATCGTGTCGGCTGCGCCCGGCGCTGAGCCCGAGGTGGGCGACGTCAGGATCAGTTATGTCGCGGTGATGCCGCCCGCGGGCCCCGTCAGCCTCCTGGCGCGCCAGACGGACGGCCGCCTCGTGCCGTTGCCGCCGGAGGACGGCGGACGGTTCAGGACAACGGTGGTCGGCGGCGCAAAGGACCTCCCGGCCTTCCTCGCGGCGGCGCGCGACACCACCAAGGTCGGATGGCTCTGGACGATGCGGTTCTGGGGCCTGGCGCCGATCCTCTACGGCGCGGCGGTGCTGATCTTCTGGGGACGGGACCTGCCGATCTGGCTCTGGCGCAACGACGTCATCGGCCTGGTCATGGCGCTGGCGGTCTTCGCCATCGCCCTGCCCGCCTGGTTCCTGGCCATGCTCGCCGCGCTGGCGATCGCCGCCAACTGGTGGACCCTGGCGCTCGGCATGCTCGCCTGGCTCGCCGCCGCGGCGGTCCTGGCACGGCTGTGGCTGAAGCGCGGGCCGGCGCCCGCCATGTGAGGCCCGCCCGCGGGATGCCGGCCCGTCGCCGTCAGTTGGCGGCGAAGCAGTAGAACAGGCCGTTGCCGCCGGTCGCCTTCAGGGCGTCCAGGCTGCAGCCGCGCGAGGGATGCGAGGTGTTCCAGGACAGCGCCGGCGGCTCGGTGTTGAGGCCCTGGCGGTCGTGGTGGCCGACCATGGCCGAGCCTTCGCCGCTTCGCGTCCAGTTGCCGCAGGTCCGGTCGTCGGTGCCGGCGAACGCCGTGCCGTCGGCCTGGCTGCCGGTCAGGATGTCGTGCATGTTCGGCGTGTCGCCGCGGCCGTTGACCGGCTCGCCGCGCTCGGTCAGGGCGGTCTGCTTGTTGAGGTTGTTGGTGCCGTGCAGCTCTGCGACGTCCTTGGCGATCACCGCGCCGCGGGCATTCTGCCACGGGCCGCGGCCGATCCGGTCGCGGGCGTTCACCGCGCCCGCGCCCTGCGTCGAGAGATAGGCGCGCCAGGTGCGGTTGCCGGCGCCCGCCGCCTGGGCCAGGGCCTGGCAGTGCCGGTCGGCGCCTTCCAGCCCGCCGAGATCGCCGCCGCGGCCAGGCCCGGCGGAGGTGATGAAGAAGCTCATATCGGCCTGCTGCGCCAGGGCCGGTCCTGTCATGGCCGGCGCGGTGGCGAGCGCGGCAAGGGCGACGGCGAGAGATCCTGCACGGCCGATCGGGCTCAGGGGCATGGGCGTTCCTCCGGATCGTTGTGTCGAACCACGGGTTGCTGCGTGGTTCCGTCCGGAGCCTAGGATCGGGGCCGGCGAGCCGCCAAACACGGCTCTGTGAGACATGTAATCCTGTTGCAGCGACCGGCGGCCGCGGTCAGGCCTTGGCGGCGGCGAGCTTCTTCACCGCCGGGCTCACCACCACCTGACGGCGCTCGGCATAGGCCTCGTGGTTCTCCTCGATGCGCGTGAGGTCGTAGAGATAGTTGACCATCACGCCGTGCGACTGCTTCAGACCCGAGGCGGACAGGTCGGCGCCCGGATTGATCCGCTCGAGCCGCGCGCCATTGCCGAGATGGAAGCGCGCGACCGGATCGCGCGGCCGGCCGCCGCCCGACTTGGCATGGACGAAATAGCGCGCCGCCGCGCGGGCGAGCAGCTTGTCGGTCCGTTCGGCGATCGCCGCATCCGCGCGCCAGTCGGGGGTGTCGAGCACGGCCAGCGCGGCCCTGTCCTCGGCCGACAGGCTGGAGGCTTCCGCTGTCCGCTCCTCGGCCAGCCAGCGGGCGAAGCCCGGCACCGGCGACAGGGTGACGAAGGTCGACAGCCTGGGCAACTCGCGCTTCAGCTCCTCCACCACCTGCTTGATCAGGAACGAACCGAAGGAGATGCCGGCCAGTCCCTCCTGGCAGTTCGAGATCGAATAGAAGACGGCGACGCGCGCCTCGTCGGCGGGCACCGGCTGGCCGCCGTCGGCGATCAGCGGGCCGATCGCGTCGGGCAGGTCGGCGGTGAGCGCCACCTCGACGAAGATCAGCGGCTCGTCGTCGAGCTGGGGATGGAAGAAGGCGAAGCAGCGCCGGTCCTCGGGCTGCAGTCGGCGCCGCAGGTCATCCCAGTCGCGGATCGCATGCACCGCCTCGTAGCGGATGATCTTCTCCAGGATGTTGGCGGGCGTCGACCAGTCGATGCGCCGGACCACCAGGAAGCCGCGGTTGAACCAGGAGGAGAAGAGGTGGACGAGATCGCCGTCGAGCACCTTCAGGTCCGGCTGGCCGGCAAGGCGCTTCAGCAGATCCTCGCGCAGGCGCACCAGCGACAGGGTGCCCCGGGGCGCGAGGTTCAGCCGCCGGATCAGCTCCTGACGGCGCGGCTCGGCGGCGACGCTCAGCCGGGCCGCTGCGGCGGCGGTCGGGTCGGCCTCATAGTCGGCGATCGCCGCCTTCAGCTTGTCGTGATCGGCGCCGAACCGTTCCGCGAAGGCGGTCAGCACCGCCGTGCGGCCCTTGGCATCGAGTGCGCCATAGCTCGACAGGATGTCGCGAGCGAGCGCGACGCCCGAAGCCTCGCCCCGCCGCGACAGGAGCTGGTCGGCCAGCGCCACGATGTCAGCCGGCGTGCGCCGCGTCGTTTCCTGGTCCCAGCCGATCCATTGGCGGCTGCGCCGGGTGACGGTGGCGAGCATGTCGGAGACGAAGGTCATGGGCAGGCCCTGGCGCGCGGACGGACAAAAGCGTGTCGTCTGCGATGCTGCCACGGAATGCTGCGCTGCCGCGAGTGGGCATATCGTCTGGGTTGCATCACAAGGCCGCGCGCCGCCCGCGGACCGCGTCGAATCCTCAGGCCGCGGGCCGCCACTCGAAATGCAGCTCCTCGCGGAAGGCGAAACGCTTCAGGTGATCCTCGACCACCTGTTCGAGCGTCTGCAACCGCTCCGCCGGCGCGTCGAGGCGCAAGGACAGGATATCGCCATTGGCGGTCAGCACCAGTTGTGCCGTCTCGTTGAACGGGACCGTGCCGGTATGGGCGTCGAACTTCACCTCGAACTTATGGCTCCAATGCTTGCAGAGCTGCTGCAGGTAACGGCTGGCATTGGCCGTGGTGACGTCGGCGAGTGAAACAGGCATATGAATACTCTTCAGGGAAACTTGCCCCGATCATGAACGCTCGTGCGGCGATGAAAAGGCACCTGGGCATGCGGAGCCGCAAGGCTCCCGCGCGCCAGGGTTATGGCGCGGGGCGACTTCAGCAAAATGACCGTCTAGGCGCCGCCGCGCCTTTCGGCAAGCCAGCCCTGCATGGCGACTGGCCGCGGACGCCGGCAGGCCGTCACCTGTTCTTGAAGCTCGGCTGGCGCTTCTCGATGAAGGCGGTCATGCCTTCCTTCTGGTCCTCGGTGCCGAAGGTCGACTGGAAGACGCGCCGCTCGAAGCGGATGCCCTCGGCGAGCGTCGTCTCGTAGGACCGGTTGACCGATTCCTTGGCCATCATGACGATCGGCAGCGACATGTCGGCGATCTGGGCGGCCACCTTCAGCGCCTCGGGCAGAAGCTCGGCCAGCGGCAGCACGCGCGAGACGAGGCCGCAGCGCTCGGCCTCGGCCGCGTCCATCATGCGGCCGGTCAGGCACATTTCCATGGCCTTGGACTTGCCGACGAAGCGGGTCAGCCGCTGGGTCCCGCCGGCGCCGGGAATCACCCCCAGCTTGATCTCGGGCTGGCCGAACTTGGCATTGTCGGCGGCCAGGATGAAGTCGCACATCATGGCGAATTCGCAGCCGCCGCCCAGCGCATAGCCGGCGACCGCCGCGATCATCGGCTTGCGGCGCTGGCCGACCCTGTCCCAGGGCGTGATGAAGTCGTCGACATAGCTCTGCGGGTAGGACAGGCCCTTCATCTCGGTGATGTCGGCGCCGGCCGCGAAAGCCTTGTCCGAACCGGTAATGACGATCGCGCCGACCGCCGGATCCCGCTCGAAGATGTCGAGCGCGCCGTTGACCTCGGCGACGAGCTGGCTGTTCAGCGCGTTCAGGGCCTTCGGCCGGTTGAGCGTGATCAGGCCGACCTTGCCCCTGGTCTCGACCAGGATGGTTTCATAGGACGCGGGCGTCGTCATGGCGGTTCCCTTGAAGCTGTGCGCGGTTCCTGGGAGAGCTAGCCGTCCGCGCGCGGCTTGTCATCCCGTCCGATGGGAGGGGCTGCCCGCAGGGGCCCCGCGCGTCACACGCGCCGGAGGCTGACGCTTTCGATGCGGTGGTTCGCGTCCTTCTTCAGGATCAGCCTGGCGCGCTGGCGCGTCGGCAGGATGTTGTCGCGCAGGTTGACGAGATTGATGCCGTACCACAGCGCCAGCGCCGTCTTCATCGCCTCGAAATCGGTCTTCTCGGCATAGCGGCGGAAATAGCTCTGCGGGTCGCGGAAGGCGGTCTCGCGCAGGCGCATGAAGCGTTCGAGATACCACTGTTCCAGCACGTCCTCCTCGGCGTCGATGAACACCGAGAAGTCGAAATAGTCGGAAACGTAGGGGATCGCCTTGCCGTCGCGCGGCGGCCGGCCGGTCTGCAGCACATTGAGGCCTTCGACGA
Organism: bacterium YEK0313; assembly: GCA_000751295.2. Lineage (NCBI taxonomy): Bacteria > bacterium YEK0313. The sequence continues at coordinate 1,719,655 of CCMO02000001.1, read as the reverse complement.
TCAGGATGTCCGGCCGGTCGACGGTGACATGGCCGCCGGGCACCACGTCATAGACGAGATGCGAATAGACCGGCGCCTTGACGTGCCGCTTGCCGGCTTTGACGTCGGCGAGGAAATGCAGCAGCGACTTGGTGTCGTAGCTCTCCGGAAAGCCCTTCTTCTTCATCAGGCCTTCGCGTTCCAGATAGGCGTTCGGGAACAGGAAGCCGTCGGTGGTGACGAGATCGACCTTCGGCGTGTTCGACCAGCGCGACAGCAGCGCCTGGAGCACGCGCGAGGTGGTCGACTTGCCGACCGCCACCGAGCCGGCGACGCCGATGACGAAGGGGATCTTCACATCGGTCGCGCCAAGGAAGGTCTGGCTCGCGCGTGCCAGCTTCTGCTGCGCGGCGACGTAGAAGGACAGGAGGCGCGAGATCGGCAGGTAGATCGCCTCGACCTCGTCGATCGACAGCTGGTCGGTGAAGGATTTCAGCCGCGTCACCTCGTCCGGGTTCAGCGTCATCGGCGTATCGGCGCGCTTGGCCGCCCATTCGGCGCGGGTGAAGACCCGGTAGGGCGACGGCGCGTCCACGTCCTGCACCATTGCGGCTCCGATCGTCTCGTCCGCCAGCAAGGGATCGACCGGTCCCTCGTTCATCGTCCGGCTCCCGCGGCCGGGGCGCCACGCGAGGCCTTTTCCTGGTGGCCCGACTGCGCGGTGCGGCGGGCGAGCTCGCCGAGCACCGCGTCCAGCGTGACGCCGCGGCTTTTCCACACGACGAGGAGATGGAACAACAGATCGGCGCTTTCGGCAACGAGCGCCTTCGGCTCGCCCTGGGTCGCGGCAATGACGGTCTCGACCGCCTCCTCGCCGAATTTTTTGGCGCAGTGGACCGGGCCCTTGGCAATGAGAGAGGCTGTGTAGCTCTGCTCGGCCGGGGCGGCGGCGCGCGCCGCGACGGTGGCTTCGAGATCGGCGAGCGTGAAGGAACTCATCGGCACATCGCTCTGGGCGGCCCCGCCTCGAACGCGGCGGAAGCTCAGGATCGCGGCATCTTGCAGAAATCAAGGCAAATGTCACGGGTGGCGGTTCGGGGGATGGCCGCGATGCGGGCCGCTCCGCTCAGACCCGCAGCAGCGCGGCAAGGGCCGCGGCGAGCGCGATGCCGATGCCGTTCGCCGCGATGATGAGGGCAAGCCCATGGCGGCGCAGGTCCGCGCCGGGCGGCCGGCTGGCCGGAATGATGGCCTTTGGCAGGTCATGGTGGCGCATGGCAATCACAGGGGATGGAGGGCGGCGAACAGGCCGGCAGCGGTGGCAATGACGGCGAGGCTCGCGGCGACGAAGCCGGACAGGCCGAAAACCGGCCGTGGTTCCGGCCGGCCCGGCCGGCACGTCCGCAGGGGCTTCGGCGCCGGTGCCGGCGGCGCCGGGCTGTCGGTCGCGGCCGGCGCCGGCAAGACCGTGACGGCCATGGGGTCGCGCGGGGCGAAATCGAGCTCGACCGGCTCGCGGGCAAAGACCACGGTCACCGGCTCGCCGTCATTGCCGGTCATGGCTTCGTCGAGCGCGGCCTCGCGGGTCGGGAACAGGCAGCCATAGCCGCCGTCGAAGCTCTGCAGCACCCAGAGCCCGGCGGCATTGCGGCCGCAGACAAGGTGCAGCGGTTCGGATGGCTGTCGAAGAATTGCGATCATGCCCATGGCCATCTCCCCCGGTCCGGGGCGATGGTCGAAAGGCTAGTCCCGCCGGCCGTAAGGGCGCGATGGGAAAGTCGGGGCGGGTGGATAAGGACGCCATAAGGACGGCGGATTGCGGCGTCTGGCAGGGCCGACGGTGATGCAGGGCGCGGCAAGCCCCTAGCCGAGCGGGCGCGCCATCAGCCGGGCCGCGACCTCGTAGCTGGCGAGCTTGGCGGAGAGTTGCGGCGCGTCGACGACATGGAAGCCCTGGCGCCGCCAGAACCCTTCCGAGCCGTTCACGGCGACCAGCGACAGGTTGGAAAAGCCGTTCGCGGCGGCATGAGTGGCGAGCGCCGCGACGACGGTTCCAGCGGCGCCGCTGCCGCGCGCCGCGGGCAGGAGCGCGACATCGTGGATGTAGTAGGTGCTGGGCGCGGCCGGCAGCGCGCCGAGCAGCGTGTTGAGCGCCGGCAGCGATCCCGCCGTCCAGGGATGGCTGAGGCAATAGCCGACCGCGGTGCCCGTGCTCTCCAGAAGCCGGCACCCCGCGGGATAGAGCGCGAGCCGCTCGACATAGACGGCATCGTCCTCGGGGAAGGCCGTGTGCACCTCGGCCGCGATGGCGGTAGCCGCCGCAATGTCGTCGGGCCGCATCGGCCGCCACTGGAACAGGCGCGTCATGACGGTTCAGCTCCGCTGCTGCAGGGCGAGCTGGAGGCCGAGGCCGATATAGAGGCTGCCGATCACCTTGCCCTGCCAGCGGCCGATCGCCCGGTTGCGGCCGATCCAGCCGGCGGCGGGCGCCGCTGCCAGCGCCAGCAGCGTCGTATAGCTGATGCTCATGACGACGAAGATCGCGCCGAGCATGACGAGCTGCAGGCTCGGCGCGCCACGCTCGACATGGACGAATTGCGGCAGGAACGACAGGAAGAACAGCGCCGTCTTCGGGTTCAGCAGTTCGGTCACCACCGCCTGGCGGAAGGCGCTCCGGTCCGGCACGCGCGCGACATCGGGCAGGTCGAGCGTGCCGGCATGCTCGCGCCAGGCGCGGTAGCCGAGATAGACGAGATAGGCGGCGCCGCAATATTTGATGATGTCGAAGGCGAGCGCCGAGGTCATCAGGATCGCGGAGAGGCCGAGCACCGCCATCAGCGTGTGGACGATGTCGCCGACCGCGATGCCGAGGCCGGTGGCGATGCCGGCCCGTGCCCCGCCCTTGACGCTGCGCGCGAGCGTCAGCAGCACCGCCGGGCCCGGCACCAGGAACAGCGCCAGCACGACCGCCATATAGGTGCCGATCTCGACGAGGCTGAACATGGGCTGCTCCGGGGGCGAATGGCGAATAGGGAGTGGCGGATGATCCGCCGCTGCGCAAGCCTCCGCCTCGCTACTCGCTACTCGCTACTCGCTACTCGCCGCCAGGCGCGTTCGACGGTCGCGGGGCGCGCGGCGAAGGCCTTGGCGCCGGCGCGGGTGACGGCCCGCTCCAGCCGGATATGGCGGGCGGCGATGCGCTCGAGCTTGTGGCTCGGCGCGGCCTCCCGGCGGAGCCGCTGGGCGAGCAGGTCGAGATCGCGGATCGAGCCCATCAACTCGCCGAGTTGGTCGAGCTTGCCGGGTTTCGGATGCGCGCCCTTCGGCCGGACCGGGGCGAGTGCCTCGACGAGATGCAGGCAGTCCTTGATGCGCTTGCGCGCCTCGTGCAGCGGCTCGGCCTCGGGCAGGGCCTGATAGGCGCGGAAGGCCTTGCGCGCCGCCCGGTAGGAATGCCTGACGGCCTTGGCAAGGAACCGTTTCGGTGCCCGGTCGAGCGGCAGGCGGACGATCACCTTGCCCTGGCGCTGCAGGGCCCGGCCGAGCGCGGTGAGGTCGACGAGGCCCGACTGGCTCGCCACCGGGCCGCTGGCGCCCATCGCGCGCGCCGCCTCGTCCAGGGCATGGGCATCGCGCAGCGGCGCCAGTGCATGGGCGAAGGCGCGCAGCAGGGCGTTTTCGCGGGCGATCTCGGTGCGGGCGAGCGGCCTCAGCGCGCGCAGCAGGCTGCGCGCGCGCTTGATGTGACGGCGGGCCTCATGCACCGCCTTGACGTGGTCGGGTTCGGAAACGACCAGCCGGCCGGCGGCGCGGGCATGCGCCGCCGCCATGGTCGCGAGGTCGTGCGCTTCGGCGTCAGGCTTCACGCAGCGACCCCGGTGCCGATCGGGCAGGAGACGCCGGTACCGCCGAGCCCGCAATAGCCGCGCGGATTCTTCGCAAGATATTGCTGGTGGTAGTCCTCGGCGAAATAGAAGGCCGGCGCGTCCAGAATCTCGGTGGTGATCGGTCCGAAACCACGTTTGCCCAGTGCCTCGCCGTAGGCCGCCTTGGAGGTCGTCGCCGCGGCGCGCTGCGCTTCGCTCGTCACATAGATGCCGGACCGGTACTGCGTGCCGACATCGTTGCCCTGGCGCATGCCCTGGGTCGGGTCGTGGCTCTCCCAGAAGGTCTTCAGCACCGTTTCGGTCGAAACCTGCGCGGGGTCGTAGACCACCAGGACCACCTCGTTGTGGCCGGTCAGCCCCGAGCAGACCTCCTCATAGGTCGGGTTCGGCGTCGTGCCGGCGGCGTAGCCGACGGCGGTCACCCAGACGCCCGGCAGCTCCCAGAACTTGCGCTCGGCGCCCCAGAAGCAGCCGAGGCCGACGATGATGGTCTCGTGGCCGGCCGGATAGGGGCCCTTCAGCGGCCGGCCGTTGATGAAATGGCGCTCGGCGGTCGGGATCGGCGTCGCGCGGCCGGGCAGAGCCTCGCCGGCCGAGGGCAGGGACAGCTTCTTGAACGAAAACATGGCCAACCTCTCAAGGTGAAACGTCTCGGCGGCGCAGGCCGCCGTCTTCGGTGAGGATTTCGTATGGCGCGGGCCCAACGTTACGCGAGCCGGCGCCGGGAGTGAACAGGGCGCATGGCAGGCTCGCTCAGCGCCGGCCGATCACCCCGATCTGCGGTTCGCGGCGGCGGCCCGCGATCATCAGGAGCCCGCCGAGCCCGAGCCCGACAAGGGCGGTGGGCAGCACCAGAAGATTGAGCATGACCGGATCCCAGAGCCAGGCGAAGCCGGCCTTTTCCAGCACGGGCTGCACGGCGTTGAGGCTCGCCGGCTGCAGGGTGCGCCAGGTTTCGCCGATCACCGTATAGATCAGCCGGCTGCCGGCAATCGACTTGGTACCGTCGATGACCAGCGCCACGAAACCGACGGCCACCAGAACGAAGCCGAGCGCGCGCACGATGAAGCGGATCATGACCGTCGATCTATCCTCTCCCGGTACCAGATAACCAGCGTGGCCGCCGGCCGCAAGGCGGGCGAAGATAGACCTTTTCGCGTCAGCGCCCGGCGAGCGGCGCTCCGCTGGCGAAGAACAAGAGCGTCACCAGCCCGAACAGCGGCAGCAGGATCGAGACCGACCAAGCCATGTAGCCGAAGAAGGAGGGCATGCGGACCCCCATCGACTTGGCGATGGCATAGACCATGAAGTTCGGCGCATTGCCGATATAGCTGTTGGCGCCCATGAACACCGCGCCGGTCGAGATGGCGGCGAGCGTGGTGGCGAGCGGCCCCATCAGCCGCGCCGGATCGCCGCCGGCGAGTTCGAAGAAGACGAGATAGGTCGGCGCATTGTCGAGGAACGAGGAGAGGAGGCCGGTGAGCCAGAAATACATGACGTTGTCGGGCGTGCCGTCGGCGCGCGAGACGAGCGCGACCAGCGGCGAGGCGGCGCCGTCGCGGCCGGCCGCGAGGATCGCCAGGACCGGCACGATGCAGACGAAGATGCCGGCGAAGAGCTTGGCGACCTCGACCACCGGGCCCCAGTTGAAGCCGTTGAGCGCGCGGTTCTCCGGGCTTGCGAGGCGCAGCGAGGCGAGCCCGGCGCCGAGCATGACGAGATTGGACACGATGTCCTCGAGCGCGAGGTGGATGCCGGCGACCGGCACGGCGATCCCTGAGCGCCAGGAGGCGCGCATGAGGATCGCCGCCACCACCAGCGCGATCAGGCCGAGCATGCCGAGGCCCTTCACACCGACCCGCGAATCCGGCGTCGGGTCGGGTTTGATCCGGCCCTCGCGGGCATAGAGCACGGCGTCGAGCGCGGCGAACAGGGCGAGCAGCACGCCGACGACGAAGATCGTCTCGGTGGCGAGCGCGCGGGTGGTCCAGAAGAAGTCGACGCCTTTCAGGAAGCCGACGAACAGGGGCGGATCGCCGAGCGGGGTCAGCGCGCCGCCGCAGTTCGACACGATGAAGATGAAGAACACGACGACATGGACATTGTGCACGCGGTCGTCATTGGCGCGGATGATCGGCCGGATCAGGATCATCGAGGCGCCGGTGGTGCCGACGAGGCTCGCCAGCACCGCGCCGATGGCGAGGATCAGCGTGTTGACGCCGGGCGCGCCGTGGATGTTGCCGGTCACCACGATACCGCCGGCGATCGCGTAGAGCGCGAAGATCAGGATGATGAACGGCAGGTATTCGGCGATGAGCGCATGGGCGAGGGCCGCCAGCGCCGGTGCGAAGGGAAAGCTCAGGAACAGCGGCACCACCACCAGCGCCGCCCAGAAGGCGGCGATCTTGCCGTAATGGTGCTCCCAGACATGGGGGTAGAAGACCGGGCCGGTGGCGATCGAGAGGAGCAGGCCGCAGAACGGCAGGCCCCAGGCAAGGCCCATGGCCCCGCCGGCAAGGCCTTCGGCGGCGGCGGCCGGCCCGGCGAGCCCCACGGAAAAAAGCGCGGTCACGGCGGCAAGGGCCGCGGCCCTGGTTGTCGGATGCATCGCTCTCATGTCCCCCGGCCAATGGCGCCCGCGCGCGCCAAGCCCACCCGAGCCCTTCAGCTTCTAGCCGGGCCGGCGGGTGCTCGCCAACCTTGGCCGATGGTCCTGGAGATCGATGTCGACTTTGCGGTTCCGGTCATTGCCGAGACCGGCCTGATCCGCTAAAGACGTGTCGCGACGCATTGCGTCGCCGGCATGCACCCATAGCTCAGCTGGATAGAGCGTTGCCCTCCGAAGGCATGTGTCAAGCAGTTTGCGGTGAGAGGTGAGTCAGAAAGGGAAAGGAAAAACAAGCGGTTGTCAGTTTGGAGGAAGGGCCGCTACAAACCGAATGAATGTCGCGTAAGCATCGCGTAAGCAGTGTGACGCGTACGAACGAAAGCGGACGGATAGGTTGGCGCATTGAAGCGCTCCGATCCGGAAGCCCGTTAGAGAACCAGCCGAATCCGTTGACCGTCATCGGTCGCTCGGGTTAGGCGCAACGGCGATGCACCCATAGCTCAGCTGGATAGAGCGCCACCCTCCGAAGGTGGAGGTCACAGGTTCGAATCCTGTTGGGTGCGCCACCCCCTCCGAATTATTGCGCCGTGTCGCTTGCCCGCCGTCGCGCTTGTCGCGGGCATGGACGCCAAGGGTGACCTGATGATTCAGGTAGACGAGAACGTCAGCAGATGGAGCGACGAGAGGTCAGGCGATAGCCGCATTCCTGGAGGCGCGTTCGATAGGCTCGCCAGCTCGCCAACCGCCTGGTGTTAGCGCTCTAGCCTCACGCGCAATCGCCGCGCGCGCTCCCGGAAAGCGACCTCGCCACCTTCTAGAATGTCGCAAACGGCCTTGCGGATGCCCGTATTCTCAAGCCCGCCCGCCACGTAGGTGATGGGGGGCAGACCACCGGAGGGATGTGGGCCCGCTGCAGCTACGATGATCTGGTCAGCGTCGGTGTTGATGACGAGGTTGGCGTTGTGCGTGACCATGATCACCTGGCGCTTCCCCTTTGCCGCAGTGAACAATGCCACCAACTCGTCGAACACGGACTTCGGATCAAGGTTCTCTTCAGGCTGGTCGATGATCAGCGGTCGATCGTCTGCATCGTCGAGGGCGAGATAGAGCAACAACAGCACAATTCCCCGCGTGCCCGGCGAGAGTTTTCGGATGTCCACGCCGTCATAGGCGATTTCGTAGCGAACTGTGATGTGATCGGTGCCGAAAAGCCACTGCGCGAACTGCTTTGACCAGGCGCGGAATTCGGCCTGCTGCGTCGGGGCGTAGGGCGCGTGCGAGAGAAGGTCCTTCAGGTATTTCCCCATGAAGGCAGTCATGGCGGCCTGAACCTCGTCCGCCGAGCCGGTCTCCCAGGCGGGTTTGAGCGCCTGCGTCGCGGCCGCGATCAGCGAGCCACGGCCATAAAGGGGTCCGGCCTTACGTCTGTCGAGGAGTTCTTCCTCCGCGACCATGCCCCAGGCTTCGACGTCGGCAATTCGGCGAACCGAGAAGCTGAGCTTCTTGAGCGTGCCTGACGACGACGCGAGCCGCGCCATCAGCGGCGCGTAAAGACCGGCGAGAGCTCGCTGTTCGTTGATAATCGCATCGAAGACCCGGCCGTAGGTGTCATCCCGCTCGGCCTGAAGTTCTTTGCGGCGGGCTGCAGCGCCTTGCGCATCGGTGAGCCGGATTTCGAGGGTCTGAAGCGCTGAATTCTCCTGCGCGATGCGGCTGGTAAGCGCCGCATATTGATCGCGAACGAGCTTGTCGGCACTGAACAGCGCTTCGAGGCGCGTCATTTCGGCCGCAATGGGTGCGAGCGGGAGCGCCGCGAGGTCGGCATTGTCGGCGATCAGCGCGACATTCGGATCGCCAGGCGGCGGCGGAACGCCGTTGAGCTTGGCGACTTCTCCGTCTGCCCACGCAATATATGCGGCCAAACTCTTATCGACGTCGCCCTTATAGATCAGTAGAAATTCGTCCCACTGCTTAGCATCCATGCCGCTGTTGGCGTGCCGCGCCTGGGCTTGGCGGAGCATTTCCGGCGCGCCTGTGGCGCGCATACTCCGCACCTCGTCCTGCAGGGCGACGAACGTGCGCCGCTGGTTTCCGAATGACTGGATCTTGCTCCGCAGCTTCTGAGCCGCCTCGCTGAGCTTGGTGTGGCGGGCCACCTGCGCTTCGGTGCCTTTGACGACGAGCTTGGCGCGGTCGGCTGTGTAATCCGCGATCAGCTTCTTCTTCTGCGCGACCTGAGTGGTCAGTGTGGCGACGAGGTTTTCCTTCTCGAACTCCGTGGCGATGCGGTCAGAGATGTCGGAGATCGCTTCGGCTTCACGCTCACGCGCCTGCTGGAACCGTGCGGTTTGCTGGTCCCGTAGCTCAGCGAAGTCGATCGCCCATTCGCGATCGTCTTGCGAGTGTGACTCGAAGATCACCCGTTCGATCTCGGCCACGAGTCCATCCGAGACGCCCTTAGTCGAGCAAAGCTCTTCGACGAACTGTTGGGAGAGATAGCGAGCCCGCGGGAACGACATGTGACCGTTTGCGTCCCTGCCGTCGAGCGAGCGCGTGACAGTCCCGCCACCTCCCCAAGTTAGCGTCGTCGTGGCTTCGCCAATCAACCGGCGCGCCCGCGCAAGGAAAGATGGGCTGATGTTCTCGTCTGCATCCCAGCTGGAGGGTGAGATCGCATCGCAACCTGCTGCAATCACGTCGACCAAGGCTGTCTTACCTGAGCCTCGCGGGCCAATGATCGCCACAAGTCCGGGGTTCAGCGGGATGTCGGGCGTAGCCGCCCAGTCCGCGTCGTCGATCCTGACGTGCGAGATGATCTGCGATGGCATCGCTGACCGAGGCGGCTGCTCGCCAACATAGGCGCGCCCCTGGGGATCGATGCAGGCTTGGCGAAGGGCGTCGAACTCAAGCCCTCCCTTGATCCAGGAGAATCGGTCGCCAAACGGCGTGGCAACGTCTTCCAGCTTGTGCGCGTCGCTGCCGTGCAAGCAGGGCTTGAGGCCACCGTAGCGCGCGCGAATCTCCGCAGGCCCAAGATCCCTTTGGCCGAGCCAGAACTCACGCTGCGCCGCGCTGCCGGCGAAAATGACGTGCGCGAAGCCCTCGATCTCGCGTCGGATGGTCTGGTCGGCTGCTTCCCGCACACCGGATGTCCCATCAGTCGCGCCGCCCGCGACCGCGACCAAGATGTTCTTCTTCGCCCAGCCGCTCTCGGAGAACACCTCCCGCAGCTTCTGGAAATTGACCTTGAACTGGTTGGCCCCGTAGGCGAGCGCCGCCCGATCGTCGCTGATCTTCGGATCCGCCTTCTTGCCTAGCTGTTTAGTCCCACGGTGTGATGGCGTATCGTTATCGTCATCAGAGAGGGACGCGCTATGGGCCAGGTTCTTCACGGGAGCGCCACGACCACGCACGCCGTTCGAACGGAGCTACAGCGATCGCAAGCTTCGGCCGCGGAGCTCGCGCGGCGCTTCGGGATCAACGAGAAGACCGTGAGGAAGTGGCGGTCCCGGCAGACGGTCGAAGATGAGCCGATGGGTCCGAAGGAAAGCCACAGTTCCGTTCTCTCTGCCATCGAGGAGGCCGCGATCGTCGCTCTGCGTGTGCAGGCCCGCCTGCCGCTGGACGACGTCTTCGTCGCGCTGAAGGACGTCATCCCGCATCTGACGCGCTCGTCGCTGCATCGCTGCCTTCAGCGTCACGGAATCTCTCGCCTGCCGAAGGCCGATCGCGAAAAACCGAAGCGGTTCAAGGCCTACGAGATCGGCTACTTCCACATCGACATCGCCGAGCTGCGCTATGAAGGCGGCAAGGCCTGTCTGTTCGTGGCCGTGGACCGGACCTCCAAATTGGTCTTCGCCAGGATCTACCGGAAGGCGACAAAGCTCGTAGCGGCGGGCTTCCTCAAGGCGCTGGTCAGGGCCGTTCCCTACAAGGTCCACACGGTGCTGACGGATAACGGCGTTCAGTTCGTCCAGCACGACAAGAGGGCCGAGGGCGGCTTCCTCGCTCACGCCTTCGGAAGAGCCTGCGCCGAGAACAGCATCGCGCACAGGCTCACCAAGCCCTATCATCCGTGGACCAACGGCCAGGCGGAACGAATGGTCCGAACCATCAAGGACGCCACCGTCCGCACCTTCCACTACGCCTCGATCAACGACCTGAGGCGCCACGTCCGGGACTGGCTGCTGGCCTACAATTACGCCAAGCAGCTCAAGGCGCTGCGGTTCAGGACCCCGCTTGAGGCCATCAAGCAAATCAGCACCGAAAAGCCAGAGCTGTTCAGCCGTCGGCCAGGCCATGACATGCTGGGACTAAACACCTAGCCGAATGAGATCCGCTCGGGTGCAATCGAAGCGGTCTTGCATGACGTTGAACTGCAGACGCGATAGGAGACGCTGCAGCTCTTCGAGATGGTTCGGGTCCTCCGGGCTGACGAAGAGGTGGAGATTGACGAAGCCACCCTTTGCTGTCGCTACGTCCAGCCGTAGCTCAACATTTGGGAAGATGAGCTTCGTGCGCGGCAGTCGCCCAGCAGCCTTGCGCCGGAGGACCTCTTCGTAGGTGTCCGTCACATAGTAGTCGGTAACGGCAATCGCCTCGATGAGGGGCGTGGCCCTCTCAAGGGCGGTCAGGTAGTTATCCCACGCCGTCGGGCCGGTGAACTGATTGTTCATCGCCGTGCCCGGGGCATGGATATGCGGCTCCCACCGTCGCCATTCCGATCCCCGGCTCAACATAGTCCCCCTAGGCCTCCTTCCTCTTCTTGAGCGATGCCGTTCGACCTACAGCAACCTTAGCGTCTTGCGTCGGCCTCACATCCACGACCTCGCCGCGGCTCCCGATGAGCGCGATTTCGATCCCGGCCAATGTGCAGCGGGTTGCGAGGCGTTCGGCGAGCCGCAGGGTGCCTTCCGTCAGCGGGACGACCGCGACCTGCCGGCCCTGCGACGGCGTCGCCATTAGCATTCCGACGGTTTCACACAATCCTTTGTACAGCCGGGAAACCTGGCCGGGATGCCGCGTATTGATAATGCCGCCCTTGCACTCGGCCGAGATGATATGGTCGCGCGCCTCCGCCACGACATCACCGAGCCCCGACCTGGGGTTGACGGTGATCGTCTGGCCCGCGGCGTTCCGATAGACGCCGCCATAGGCGGTGCTCCCAAGGCTCGACGTCTTCGAGAAGCCTCGACGCACCAACCAGCCCGCGAAGTCGAATTGCTTGCCATGCTCACCATCGGGATGGATGCGGACGTCCCTCGCGTCTTCCGTGCGCAGCAGATGCATGGCGTAGGCGACCATCACCGCGCCTTCGTAGAGATGATGCTCATGGGTGCCATCCGACTTCCCGACGCGATTCCGCGGCGGCTCTAGCGCAGTAACAAGATCCTCGAAGTCCAAAGCCCCCTCCTCGACCGCGTTGGCCTGCAGCCTGTCGCGCCTGCCATTGACAGCCTTTTATAACCGGCCATATTTACCCGGTAAAGGAGGGCCGCTCATGTTCGCCTACAGCCCCGAAAAATTCACGTCGCTCTATGAATCCGATCTTGGTCAGCGGATCTGGGAATTTCTGACGCGCCCCGAAAATGTCGCCCGCCTGGAGACTGCGTCGGAGCTGAGCAAGCCCGCCGTCGAGGGGATCGAAGAGCAACTCCTCCATGAATTTCGGGAAGATGTCCTGGCTGACCGTGTGAAGCAGATGGTCGGTCATATGGTCCGGCAGATTCTAGAGCAGCGCGATTGGGTCCTCGACCAGAGCGATGTGAAGGTACAATCGGTGCCGTTCAGCAAGGCCGCGCGGTATCGGCGGCCCGACTGGTTCACGTTTCACGCCTTTCGCAACACCAACGATCCGCGCGACGTTGTCATAACCGATCGGCGCCAGAATGCGCCGCTTCCCGCGGACGCGCGGTGGGCCTACTACGCAACGTTCGCCAGCCCGCTGAAAGCCGCTGTAGCGTTCGGCGTGCGCGACATCCGCCAACTTCGGCAGCAGGTACATTCGCACGGATATCACCGCGTGCGGATCGAGCGGATGCTGCGCCGGGCGTGATGGGGCCGACCTGACGATGACCGATCTGCCAGCCGCGACCATCGCCGCCGCCGACTTCTACGACCGGCACTATGCTGGCGCCGAACCTATCTTTCTCGAACCCGGCATGAAGCTGATGTTGGGGAGCGGCGAGCGTCCCCGGCATTGCCGCTTCTGCGGCAAGGACGAACCCGCCGTCACCTTCAAGGATGAGGCTCACGCCCTTCCGGCGGCATTCGGCAACACCGGGCTGTTCAGCAACCATGAATGCGACTCCTGCAATCATTTTTTCGGCGAGGGCATCGAGAACCATCTCGGCAACTGGACCAAGCCGATGCGCACGCTCTCGCGGATCAGGGGACGCAGCGGCGTGCCGACGATCAAGAAGCCTGTGCCGGAGAAGGGCTGGCGCGTCGAATATTCCGGCACGGGATTCCAACTGAAGGAATATGAGGGCGAGCCGTTCTTCGAAGTGGACGAGGAGGCCAAGCAGGTCCGCTTCGAGCTTCATCGAGACACTTACATCCCCGTGGCGGCGCTCAAGGGCCTGGTCAAAATCGGGCTGACCCTGATTCCTGACGTGGAAACCCCGCACTTCCGTGAGACCTACGAGTGGATTCGCGATCCCGACCACGCGCGTAACTTCGTCGCCCAGTTTCCGGTGTTCCGGACCTTCATTCCCGGGCCGATGCGCAATGACCTCATCGTCCTCATGCTCATGCGGCGGCGCGCGGGGATTGATACGGTCCCCTACGCCTTCTTCACTTTCGCCTATGGAAACGAAGTGCTGCAGGTGTTCCTGCCGTCGATCTCCCAGGACAAATGCATCGACGGCAAAGCCCTGTCCCTTCCGGCCTTCCCGACGCCGGGCACACCCGACCCGGCACGCCATGGCCCGCCCCGCGTGACCGTCGAGAATCTAACCGGCCGGGGGGCTGTCAAGGGCGAGAAGGTTCCGGCCGTCTTCGGATTCGACTCCATGATCGAAGCCAAGCCAGAGGATGCCAAAGGCGAGGCCTGACTTAGATGCGCGCTGATGTCTTTACTGAAGAGACCATGACTCGGCCGCTCTTCGAGGAGCTTACCGGGGACCACGCGCGTGAGGACGAATGGTCCGGGCCACATGGCTTCGCCATCGGCGGTATGATGCAGGCCAATTTCGCTTCCCTTGCCGAGGAATACTTCTCGGCCGCCAATGAGCTGGTGGACGCGATTAAGGAGAAGCGTATTGCCGACTACCAGGTAGGCAACGCAGCCCTATTCCTCTATCGGCACTCTTGCGAACTCATTCTCAAGGCAGCACTCCCCGCTTCCAAGCGAACCCACGATTTGACCGGCCTCACTGACAGCTTCGTGGAAATGGTCAAAGAGAAATATGGGCAAGATGTACCTGCCTGGATCGTGAGGCGAATGAAGGAATTGGCGGCCATCGATCCAAATTCGACCGCATTCCGGTATGGCAACTACGGAACACCAATCGACAAGGGGGACGCTCCCATCGAGTTCGAAGCCTATGTCAGCCTGTCGCACCTGCAAGCTGCCATGCTGGCGCTTAACACCGCATTAGTTTCGGCGGTCGCGGAGATCAGGCTGGGTCGTCACGGATCCGCGTTATGACTAAGCCCGCGCGCCCGCTCGCGATGACGGACAAGCCGCCAGCGATGCTCGTCCGTCAGCGAAATCGGCGAATTCCAGCGGAGCTCGTCGCGCGCCTGCTCGCTAAGACTCGGCGAGAACTCGGGCCTGCCCTCGTCGTCGAAGGTCACGAGCGCGCGGTCGAATGCGGCATCCCACAGCGCCGAGAGAAGGAGGCCGTTGTGCACGTCGAGCCTTTCCGCGTCGGTTTCGCATTCCGCCCAGGGGACGATGTGAGAGGCGCGAAGCAAGGCTGCGTCAGTGATGCCGGTCAGGGGACAGCGGCCCTGCCAGTAGTCCATCAGACGGGTACGGAAAATGTCCTGGCCGATCCGCTGCACGACAAGACGCTCGGCTTCGGTGCTGCGCGGCAGATCGGCGACGCGAACTTCGAATTCGCGCAGCGGCGCGTCAGGAAGGCTGATTCCAAGCGCATAGACTCGATTGAGCGCAGCGTAGAGTTCCCGCAGCGTCCCGAAGGCGTAACGGGCTTTGCCGGGGCCTCGCACATCCGTTGAGGGCGGCTCGAGCTCAGCGACTACGCCAGCATGATCTACAGCGAGAAACCATGGCCCGTTGACGCCCTCGGCTGCCAGATAGATGACACCGTGCGCCGTGGTCGAGGCGAATGCTCGCCACCCTGCCTCTTCGCCTAGAACACGACGAAAGCCGTTCTGCGAGGCGGCTTTCTCGCATTCCTCGCGGACGACGAAGGATTGGGGCGCTTCAATCACGGTGGGGCAGCTCCTCGCTATAGATCGCGCCCCATCAATCGCTCCGAGCCGGGTGCACCGCGCACGGTTAACCTGAGCCAAGGGTCAAAGCGGAGATCGTCAGGTGGACGTGTCGTCGTGGTCACGATGTACTGAAACGCCGTTGTCTCCGTGAGCGTCTCTAGCTCACGCATCAAACGGAACAGCTCATCGTAAATACTTAGGCCGAGATCGGCTTCACGGGGGCTGTCATGAACGAGGAATGGGGGAACGCGCGTTGATCCTTCAATGCTCAGGCAAAGGCATGCGAGATCGAACGCCAGAACCTTCAGGGATTCGATGGCGGCGGTACGGCGGTCGCCATCAACATCGACAATGATTTCCAATCCGTTGCCGGTCAGCGTGACCGCCCCCTTCGCATTTTCGTTGACCAAGCGACGAATGATGGCTGAGAATTTTTGCGAGATCCTACCGAATGTCAGTCCCTGCTTGTCACGAAAAGCTGCAAGCCTCTCGCGCTCCTTCGACAGCTTATCCTCAAGGCCCCGCAGCCGTTTTCGCGCTTCGTCTTTCTCGGTTGATAGCTCGGCAAACCGCTCGACCCCTTCCTTGAGCCGCGTTGCCGCTTGCCAAGCAGA
Organism: bacterium YEK0313; assembly: GCA_000751295.2. Classification (NCBI taxonomy): domain Bacteria; species bacterium YEK0313. The sequence continues at coordinate 1,704,161 of CCMO02000001.1, read as the reverse complement.
TGCACGCGCGTCCCGGACGCTTTCGATGGCCTGAACCCCTTTTTCGGCCCGCTCGACATGCTGCCGTGCAAGCGCGATGATTGGTTGAAGGGCCTTCAACCGTGCTTCCAGACCGCCGATCTTCTGCTTCTGATCATCGATTTCTTGGCGCTTTGATGCGAGCCGGGCTCGGCATTCCGCCTCATTGTGCAGCTTGTGGGATAGACCGCACTTCTCGGCCAGAGCTTTGTCGATCGGCACTTCACAGATCGGGCATACTTGGCTGGCCGCGTTCTCCGCTGAAAACGACAGCGCCGGAATCTCGCTCGATAGCAGCGTGAGAACCTGATTCTCGCCCGGTATCTGAGCCTCTATTCGGATGCGCTCTTCGTCGGAGCGGCGCAGCTCTTCGCGAGCTTCCTGCAATGCCTTCCGGGCTTGCACCAACTCGACCATGTCACCGGTGGGCAGCTCGGCCGCAGCGGCGAGCCGCGCGTCGGCAGCCTTCCGAAACGCCTCGAGGAGCAGAGGCATTTCCGGCAAGGTCTGTTCGGCAAGGCCGAGCTCACCGATCAGTCGTTCGTGGCGCCGGTCACGATCCCAATCCAGATAAGAAATTTCACGCTCCGCGTTGGCGACGTCTGTCCGTAGAGCCTCTTCGGTTCGTCGGCTTTGTTGCTCCTCTTCGGTGATGGCTGCGAGGAATGCACGAAGCGCTTCGCGCCGCGGCCCGGTTTCGCGCCCACTCGCCGGTAACGGCGTATCTGAGCCTGATGCAGGAGAGCGCCAGTCGAGAACGTCGTCGAAACGGCATTCCTGATCGCGCGTCAGCCAGGCAAGTGCGATCGGCCATGCTTTTTGGCCAGGCTGGAGGCGGGCCAAGCCCGCGACGCCCGGCGTCACGATCGTTTGCTCAATCGCCTCGATCAGCGGGTCGATGCTTGTCGTCGCGCCATCGCCTGCGGCGATCTCGTCGAGATTGCCGTCGGCGACCGCGACATGCCGACGCCGGATGCCCAGTGGCCGCACGACGGCCCAGCATACGCCATCGAGCATCACCTCCGCGCCGACGATCCCGTTCGGAAAGGCGATTGAGATCCGCTCCCGCTGAGTTTCGTCGGCGAAGCGATGCTCGCCGAGGCAATACCGTAGCAGGCGGCAGAACAGGGTCTTGCCGCTTCCATGACCGATGGCGCGCACGCCGCCGGCGCTGTCGTCATCGAAGCCGTCGGGCGACCAGATGATGTTGAGCCCCGGCCGAAGCGTGATGTCGCGGATCTTCTGGCCGCCCGGTGCCTCCCAAATCGCCAGGCGCCGCACCCAGAGGCGCGGCTCCTTAACGCCCGCCGGAAGGGTCAGGCTGAGCTTGGGGGGCTCGAACATCTCATGCTGTTGCGGCATGCGCGATCCAGCCCCGGACCTCGCCCGGCATCGAGGTGACCGTTGTGTCCAGGTCCAAGGCGCTCAACGCTTCCAGCACGAACCCAGCCCGGCCATCGGGCCAACCGGCCGTGTCGAACGCTTCGAGACCAGGCCCGGGCGCCCATGTCCCTGCCGATATGTTTTCGATCAGACGGCCATTGCCGCGATGATTGGAGACTGCGGCGCTCCAACCCTGGTTGGTGCGGGCCGCGAAGCCAACGACATTGCCGGTGCGAGGTTCCGCTTCCTGGCCGACCAGTCGCCGCCATTCCTGCGCTCGTGCGTCCGGCAACAAGGATGTCAGAAGGTGCGATTCCAGCATCATCGCGGCAGCGAGCCGAATGGTTCGGCTTGGCGTCGGCCCGTCGACCGCTTTCAGGATGGCGGTCAGGGCGGCGCCTGCATCGCCGGGTTGCTGTGTGGCCCGTGCCCACGCCCCATTCGGCAAATCGGCGAGAGTGGGCCGCACCTCGGCTACTTTCAGCCGGTCCCAAGCTTGTTCGATCAGGCGCTGGGTGCGGAACTCCCCGAACTCACGCTGTTCTCGATTGCGGAGCGCCTTGAAAGTTTCGACTCCACAGTCCCTTCCCAAAATATTGTCGGGATCGAGGATGTAGAGCATCTCCCGCTCGGTCAATCCGTAGACCTCACGCGCCACGAGCACATCAATTTCGGCCGAAACTGCCGCGCGGTGCTCTGGGTCAATTAACAATTGCTGCGCCTTAGGGATGCAATTACGTCCCCATAGCTCCTGGCGGTAAACCTCCATCTCCTCGCCAACAGCACATAGTGAAAAGACTCTATTGGCTATCTCTTGTGCAGCAGGGGTTGTCCGGAAATTTCTAGGGAACGGAAGCGTGTCCACAATGGAATGAGCTAGGTTTAGCGAAACACGCTTCCTTACCACGAAGTCCATGCATAGAGAATTTGCACAGCCTACAAAAAGGAGCTGATCGAGATCCGATCCGTTTTCTAACAGGATAGTAGGAACGCTATTCCCGCAAATCACGCCGGCCGGAACTATAGTTGTAATGAGGCTCCGCTGATTTGTCGGGCTCGCAACCCATCCGTAAGCAATCCTGAAGCGCTCCATGCGTTGCTTGCGAGCGCCGGCAATGGCGTCTCTCCTAATATGCCATTGCGGAGCTATACGCTTGCCCGGATCGTCGAATGTCAGGTCCTCCCAATTCGCGGCCCTTCCCCGTCCAGAAACATACCTCTTCGCTCGATAGTCGTAGAGGTCAATCATTCGACCTTCGTAAAGTGGAATGTCGCCATCATCCTCCGTGAACCAACTCTGGTTATTGGTCATGTCTATTTCGCGCATATAATCTCGGTAATATAGACCGTCGATCTTCGCGCCGAAAGTTGGATAGGCGGAGTACATCTTTGTGCAAACATCTATGTCCTCCTGCGCAACGAATTCCATAACGGTTTTCGCATCGGGAGAAAATTGCAGCAGGAGGTCTTTTGGAATTTCGAGCGAATGGCCCAACAAGAAAGCACTTAAGCGATCACGGCTATTAATGCGGAATGATGCACGAAACGCGTCAGTTTTCTCCTGCTTCTTAGCAACGTAGAGGCAGAATTTCGATCTCGTATCGATAGATGGAAACCAAATTCCTTTTGTATTTTCAAATCCGGCAAGCTTCTCCAACTGGAATTTTTCGAGAAGCTCCTCTCTGATCGCTGTCGCGTTCGCGCCGTTATAAAGCCCCTCAGGTACAAGCTGCGCAGCTATCCGGCCTTTTTTCGTCGCCGAAAGCGCTGTTTCTACAAACAACCGATAAGCGTTAAAGTCGCCCTTGCCGAGGTCGCCAGACGCAAAGAGGCGATATCGCCCGCTGGTCTTCATAAAATGCACTGCCGCATACAGGTCACGGCAGTATTTGTCCCAGCGCATAGCTATAGAGACATCTTCAAGAAGTTGCTCAAAAATGACCTTCTGATCGGACGGCGACATAAAGCGCACTTCTGGCGCAAAAATAGAGAAGAATTCTTTATGGTCTGGACTCAACTTGTCCCACGGGGGGTTGCCAAGCACTAAGTCGAATCCCCCACGCTGCATGACATCCGGGAACTCCAGAGGCCAGTGGAACGTGCGGGCGGTGCGAGCGGCGTCAATGGCCGCGCTAAACGTTGGGCCAAAGGGCTGCACGCCTCTCAGCCACTCCCAGACAGTGCCCGAAGTAGGCACAGCCTCGGCTCCTCGGCGCGGCATCCCGTCAGGTCCGGCATGTGGGCCGCCTTTCATCTTAGGTAGCAGAAAGGCCGAGACATAGAGATCGCAAGCCGTCTCAAGTTGCCAGGCGGATGCACCCTCCGCAGTCAAGGAGTGTAAGCGAGCCGCTTTGGCTTCGATCTCATCCACCGTATTCTCGGGCATGGCGCGGAGAGTTTCGAAGTCGCGCATGAGATTACTTATGCGGTCGAAACCGAAGCCTTTCGCTATGCGGTCCTTCTCGCCTTTCTCCCGCCTGTTCTTCTGCGCAAAATGCCTGGCGACCTCCTTGTCGTCGCCAGCAAGCGGCTTGTAGGCATCGTCAGGGATGCCCCGTTCCAGCACCTTCAGGTCAAACACACCCAGGAGCGCGTCACCGCAACGGATCTGTGCGTCGAAGAAACCGAGCGGAAGGCCTGGGTCCACCGTCTCGATCCAGAGCGCGACCTTGGTCAGCTCGACCGCCATCGGGTTGCGGTCCACCCCATAGATGCAGCAGCGCGCGACGTCACGGAGCGCATGCCGGAAGTCAGCGAGTGAGGGCGTGCCCTCGGCGCGGATGCGGGCAAGACGCGTGGCGATGCGGCGGGCGGCGGCCAGCAAGAAGTGGCCCGAGCCGCAGGCAGGGTCGATGACGCTGAGCTTCAGAAGCGCTCCGGCGGGGTCGGCCGCCTCAGATTCAGTCTGATTGAGCACCGGATCGAGCGCTGTATCGAGCAGCGCCTGAACCAAGCTGTCGGGTGTATAGTAAGAGCCAGTCGTCTTGCGCTGGTTGCCCTTCTGCTCGGCGGCTTCCGAGGCGAAGGTCAGCGTTTTGCCGTCGTCGCCGAGCTGCGGCTGCAGTTCGAGGAGGGATTCGTAGACCGAACCCAGCTCCTCGGTTTCCATCGCGCGCCAGTTTACGGGGATCATGCCGGCTCTGTCGGAGAGCCAGGAAAGGCGGTACAGCGCTTCCATGAAGGCGCGGTTGCGCAGGCGAGCGGGCTCGAGATGTGGCAGCATGCCGGCGCCGAAGAGGCCACCAAGCGCAGGAAGGCCGAGCGTCTCCTGCCCATGAGCAAGGGCGCGGAACACAACCTTGATGCCCTCATAGCGGTCGTGATGCTTGTCCCAAATGGCCGCCCGGGCGCATTGTGTGCGCAATGCCGCAAGGCTGTAGCCTTCGGCGTAGAGCTTGCGGACGTCAGGTTTTGCCGTCTCCGGGTGAAGCAGATTCCGATCCTCAGCCACCATCAGGAAGATGAGGCGATAAACGAGCCGCAGAAGCTCGTTGAACCACTCGGTCAGGTTGACCTCGCCGGATTTCAGGCGGGCGGCGAGGTTGGGGTTGGCTTCGAGGAAACCGGAACCCAGCACCTTGAGTGCGGTTTCGACCTGGGCAGCCAACCGGTCGCGCGCGGCCTCGCCTTCGCGCGAGCCGGCCTCGCGCCAGCGTTCGAGCGCGCAATCGGTTACAGGCGTGCCGGCGATGCCGAACCGGGTCCGGTGGACCAGTGACCAGAGGACGGCGAAGGAGGCCGCGTCCTCGCTGGTGAAGATCGCGGCGAGGTCTGCCTCGATGTAGGCCGGCCGGGTCAGCGAGGCGTTGTCGCGCATGAGGCGGATCACGGCGCCATTCGTGACCAGGCCCCAAAGCGCGTCATCGCTGTCGTTGAGACAATCCTGAAGCGCGAAGGCCGGGGATCGCGAACGGTCAGTCGAAAGCGTCGGGCTGCGCCGATCAAGCTTCTCCTCGGAAGGCGGCACGATGACGATCGGGATGCGGCCGCCGGCAAGAAAGGAGATCACGTCATCGGCGGGGACGAGATCGTCGAAGCCGAAGGTTTCCGCCAGGAAGGCCCGCACAAAGCGCCGCGTCGCCTCGAGCGAGGGATTCTGAAGTTTCGCGAAGGCGTCGAAATGGGACTGGCCGACACGGAAGGCGGTGGAGATCTCCTCACGGATCGTCAGCCCCTTGCGGATCCGGTAGTCCTCCTCGGTCTGTTCGGGGGCTTGCCGGCGGTCGATGCTGGCGACCATGGCCGGCGCGATGAGGTTGCCCTCCAGGGTGAGCGAGGGCCAGGCCGACATGTCGGTGACGGGTTTGCGCGCCATGCCTCAAGCCTCCCCCGGCATCAGCACGAACAGGCCGATCACATCCGGCGGCAGCACGGCCTCCACGGTGACGCGGGAGGCGGACCCTGACGCGGCGCGGAGGCGGGCGTGATCCTGAATAAGCTCTTGTGCGCGTGACCGCACGAAATTGGCGATCGGTCCTTCGAGCAGGCTCGGCAAGTCCTCCTTTGCCTTCGCGACGAACCTGTCGCGTGCGACGGGCGCGAGGTCGGAGGTGGCTGGTGTGTTGAGCCATTCCCGGGCAGTTTCGCCTACCGCCACAATCCGGCTGCCCTGGATCGCGACCAGTGCCGCTTCCTCCGCCAGCAGCAGCCGTTCCTTGCGGGCATGAACGGTCAGCTTGAAACGCATGCGCATGAGGGCAAGGCGAGTCATTTGCTTGACGGCGGCAGTCGGCCAGGCGCCGACCCGGCCGATGCCAAGATGTGACAAGGACTCCGGATCGAGCGAAGCCTCGACCAGCGCTTCGGCGAGCGTGGCTGTCAGGGGATGTGTCCTGGTGAGCAGCGCGGTGCCCGACGGCGCCGGCTCGGCCGTCGCCAGACGCACTGATCCGCTGAGATCGTGCTCCGCCAAACGCTCGCGCAGGCCGGCATCAAGGGCGTCGACATGTGCCAGCAGTATGGTTTTCCTAGTTTCCAGAGGCACGCCGAAGCGCGCCATCGCCCGTTCGACGAAGAGCCTCGCCTCCGCCGGAGAGCCAAGGAGCGTGCGAACCTTCTCCCATTCCGGGGCGACTTCCTGCGGCTTCATTGCATGCTGGGCGAAACGCGCGCGGGATCGCTTCTCGTTTTCGGAGGCGTCTCGCCACCGCGCCTCCATGACCTTGGCCCCGTCATCCAAGCGAAGATCGAGCGTAAGCTGACGGGAAACGCCTCGGCGCAGCATCATGGAGGCCATCAGCGCGTCCGTTACCGGCCCCCGTTCCTCGGGAAGCGGCACGGTCACGCCCGTCGCCTTTCGGATCTCCTCAGCCTTACGAAGGATGACCTCGAGCACGGCGCCGTCGATGGCGCTGTCCGGAGAGAACATCATAATCGATCGGACGAGTTCGGCCGGTTGGCCGAAGCGGTCCACTCGACCCTCGCGTTGCTGGTGCCGGGTCGGGTTCCAGGACAGATCGTAGTGTGCGACTGTATCGAAGAGCTGCTGCAGGTTGATGCCTTCCGACAGGCAGTCGGTGGCGACGAGGATGCGCTGGATCGGCTTTTCCTCGTCCGCGGTCGCCATGTCAGCGACACGATCGCGGCGTTCGTCAGGGGTAAGAACGCCCGTCACCGCTTCGATGGTCAATTTCGGGAAGGCCTTGCGCAGGCCATCGCGGACATGCTCGGCCGTCGCCAGATAGCGGCAGAAGACGACGGGATTTGCGCCCTTTTTTATGAGGGGCGTCAACGCATCGACCAAGGCGGTCAACTTCGGATCGGGCTTGCTGACCAAATCCTCTGCGCGCTTCACAAGGGCGAGAAGCTCCGGATCGACGTCAAAGGCCGTGCCCGGTTCGAGATCGACCGCGTCCTCGTCGTCACTATCATCATCGTAAATATGTGGCTCGAGGCGATCGCTCTCGCTTGACATGCGGTTCCGCAGTGCGCTCAAGGCAGCGGCCGGCGAAGAGCCGACGCAGCGCATCAGCGCCAGCGTGCCCCAGAAGGCCAGACGCCGCTCGCGCTGCCCGGATCCTGCCCGCGACACGATGCCGAAACAGTAATCGAGAACAGCTTCCTGGAATCCTCGATGGGCCTCGGACAGACGATAGGCGAATTCCGTCGTCTCATGCTTCGGGAAAGCCCGGTCTTCGTCCCAATCCCCCGCGACGAGATCGATCCGGCGTCGTTGGACGAAGTGCCGGGCCAGACGCTCGCGATACCGCGTGTCCTCGAAGTCCATCGACGCAAATGACGGGTCGACCAGGGAGAGAAGACGGGCAAAAGCCTCTTCGTCCCCGGAGTGCGGCGTCGCGGTCAGCAGGGCCATCCGTCGCTCGGGATTCCGGGCCAGTCCCGACAGGAGCTCGAAACGCTGCTGCCGGCCTTGGTGTGTGCCGACGCAGGCATGCGCTTCATCGACGATGACGAAATCCGGACAGGTGCGCGCGAATCCTTCGCGGCGTCTCTCGGCCTTGATGTAATCGAGGCTGACGACCGTGAAGGGATAGGCGTTGAATAGGGTCTGCGCGAGCGGCAGGCCTCGTTCCAATCGGCTCGCGGTGCCTGACGTGACCGGGACGGCGTCAATCCCGAAGCGCGCCTTCAGCTCCCCCACCCATTGCTCGACGAGGTGCGGTGGGCAGAGCACCGAGAACGCATCCACCTCACCCCGGTCCATTAGCTCGCGTAGGATCAGCCCGGCCTCAATCGTCTTGCCGATACCGACGTCATCCGCGATGAGAAGGCGCGGCACCGGCAGGCGAAGGGCCATCAGCAATGGCACGAGCTGGTAGGTCCGCGGTTCGAAGGCGAGCTGCGCGGCGGACCGGAACGGGCCTGCACCGCGGCGCAGTGTCAGACGCATCGCATCCGCGAGCAGTGCCGCTTTCGCCTGGACAGTTGTCGCGGCATCGGCGGGCAGATCAAATCGGGCGGGCTGGACAGGGAGGATCTCGAGCCTCGGGTCGAGGATCACCGTATCATTCTCGCTGCCCGAGAGTGGGCGAAGCGCCAAAATGCCGTCCTGCGGCGCCGGCAACGCAACCCACTCGCGCCCGCGGGCGCGGACCAAATCTCCGGGGGCGAAATTCACCGTCATCGGGACGCCCCCCCGAACATCGAGATCATCGCATCAGGCACGCCTGCAGCAACCGTTGCCGGCAACTCGAACAGCGTCCAGCCTTTGGCTTCAGCTTCCTGGCGCGTTGCTTCGGTCAGAGGAGAGACGCAAGCGGCGACAAAGTGACTGCGCCAGGCGAAGCTCATCTCCTGCTCGGAAAAGCAGACAGCGGAGCCATCCGGGGGCGGAAGCCCTACGTCCTTGAAGGCGTTTGCCCATCCCCCGCTTTCGGCCGAATGACCTGGCGCTGCGGCAAGCACCACCTGCCCGCGTGCGAGATCGACGAGCATCTGTTTCGCTTCATCGCTTGTCCGGTCGATCAGCTCGTGATCGGGCTGGTTGAAGTAGGAGAGCAAGCAGCGATAGCATCCGCGAACACAGGCATCTCCATGGCGACTGACGAGCAGCTTGGCGTCGCCTGCCGCGATTGCTTCATCGACATTCTCAAAATGCATCAGGGTTAGCGCTTCGCGCCCGACCCTACCGAGCGCTTGCGGATCCTCGATCAGGCGGCTCAACACTCCGGCGCCGCCCTCTGTGGCTTCATAAGCTAGGATGGCGCGACGGTTATCGCGGGCGGGCAACGGCTCGCCGAGGACTTCGCCTTCTTCCAGTTGGAAGACGACCTCGATGCCTCTCAAGAGAGCATGCTGAACCGTCGCAATCGTCTCCGCCGCATAGGCCGTCGGCTCGCTGAAACGGAAGAGCAGCGCGTTCTTGTGGTCGCGGACGATGGGGACGATCCGAACCGGCTTCACGACATCCGGCGGTACATCGACATCCGCATCTTCGTCGTCCGACTTCGCCCAGTAGCCGCTGCGCGGATCGATATAGAAGCCGAAGACGGTCTGATTTGCGCGCCGCTTTAGCCCCTTGTTAATGCGGCTGATCTCAGCGCTGTTTGCATATTGCAGATTGAAAAGCGAAGCATCCTCGCAACGGAAGTCGGCTTCGGTGATCTGCACCCGGCCATCCCGTTTCGGCCAGGAAAAGACAGTCTGGATGTCGAAGCCCTGTCGGACACGCTCTTCGTCATTTGCCGTGATCCGCTCGGCCGGCGCGCCTTCCACGTTGTCGATCCTAAGCGTCCGCTGCACCGGCACCTCGCCTGCCATCGGACTGTTGCAAGCGTGGCAGCGCTCGACCTCGCTGTCATGACAGGCGCCACAGTTCGAGCAGATGTAGATGTCTCGGGTGGCGAGTTCCGACCCGTCTCCGGTCCGGACTTCCGGCGGCAGCTTTGCCTTCATGACCCGATAGGCGCGGCCTTCGTGATAGATCAGGCTGCGCGGCCCGAATTCCGAAATGGCCAGGAAGCGGGCGCGCTGGAGGAACGAGCCAGCTTTCCCCTCGCCGGGGATGAAGGCGTAAAGCGGCAGCCGCGGGAAATTGTACCCCGGCAGGAAGCCCTCCGTTGCGAGATAGCGGTAGGAGTAAAAATCCGATCCGTTGGAGGCCTTCCCCTGCTCGAGAATGGTGATCTGGTCGCTCGCCTGCATCTGCGCGGCCTTAATCCGGCGACGGTCCGCGCCCGAGAGACCGGTGATCTCGGAGCGGGCGTTGGCCTCCATCAGTTGCGTGCGGGCAGAGTTGTAGAGCTCCCGCCAACGACCGAAGGCACGATCGAATTCCAGTGGCGCGCGCTGGGCCACTTGGGCGACAAAGTCCTCCGGATCGGTCATCCAGGCCGGCTTGAGGCCTTCAACGGATGCGAGAATCTGATCGAGAATCCGCTTCAGCGGAGCATGCGCCGCTATCGCCAGCTCGGGGCGGTCGATGACGTCGTGGATTTCCGGCTTCAGCGGATAGCCCGTCTGCGTCAGGTCGAGGATTTCCGGAATGTCCGGTGACAAAGCGAGCTTCGTTTCCGCGAGCCACACGGCATGCAGGTGCGAGCGGACAAGCTCTTCATTGGTGATGTCGAGCGCCGGCGGGCGGACAACGCCTGCCACCATCTCGTTACGCCGTTGGAAAAAATACTGGTCATGCGGCGACTGAGCGGCGCAATAGGTGACGATGACGGCAGCCTGCCCGGAACGTCCGGCACGACCAGCGCGCTGGGCATAGTTCGCAGGCGTAGGCGGCACATTTCGAAGATAGACGGCATTGAGCGCCGAAATGTCGACGCCAAGCTCCATGGTCGGCGAACAGAATAGAGCGGGTAGAAACTGCTCGGACTCTCCTGCCGCCTTGAGATCGGCGACATTGCTAGCGAGGTTCTCCCTATCTTCCTTCTCGAAGCGGAAGCGCCACTCGCGCCACTCGCGCTGTCTCTGGGACACTTGGGCCGTGTGCTCGCGGCCTTCGAGCCCCCAAAAGCTGCTCTTTCCAGCTTTCAGATCGGCAGCGATCTCGTTGTAGAGATCATGAAAATAGCGGTTTCCTTGCGCTGTGCCCGTCCGGATGGCTTCGCCGGGCACGATGCGAACAGCTGACGGCGACAAGCGCCACCCCTGCAGATCCGCTTCTATATCAACACGCGACACGAGACCCTCACGGGCGAGGAGTTCCATCAGGCCCGTCATGACCGTCAGGTAGTCCGCTTTGCCGAGCTTGGTCCCCATGACGCTGGTACGATTGATGAGGCGCGCGACACGGGAATTGTGACCGGCCCGAACGATTGTCTGTTCTTCCCGCAGCCCCACACGGTCCTTGCCAGGCGCTTGCAGAAACAGGGTCGTGCGACTTCTCGGAGTCTCCTTTGCATCGATGGCCCAAGGGACGCGCAGAAGATTCCGCGACTTCTGCGCGACGGTGTCGAGGACGGTTAGATCGAGTGCTTCCGTGCCGACAGCCAGGCCGTCGAGCATGGCGCCGAGGAGCTTCTTGAACATCTCCTTGCGCCTGGGCACGTCGAGCGCCCCCAAGTCTGGCAGGACGGCCGTGAGGCGATCTGTATCTTCGGCGATGGCATCGAGCCCAATGAACGCGACATCGATGAGCTTGAGCACGGAGAGGCTTGGATTGGTGTAGCGCCAGCCCCGGCGCAGGTCTGTCCAGAGCCGATGAGCAAGAACTTTTGCGAGAGAACGCTGAGCGTCTTCGCGGATCACGGCGCCAGCCTCGGGATCCAGCATCCAGTGGATGCGCGCATCCTTGTTAGCCGCAGTAAATCCGAGCGCCTTCACGACCCGCAGGCCGAACTCGTCTTCGGCTATGCCATCGTCATCGGCATCAAGCACGGCCCGCAGGATTGCCCCGCGCAGGAGGCTGACGAACAAGAAGTCATTGAAGTGGCCTGCCTGAAGGGCGGCGTCCTGCCGGTTGTCGGTGAAGCCGAGGAGCTTGCGCTTCTCTTTGGGAACGCCGCTGTGGCGCCCGTTCATCCACTCCAGCGCAGTCGAGACGAGCAGCGTCGTGGCTGAGCTGCGGCCCTCGCCCGACAGGCCCACAAGCTTGGTGCGTTCCCGCATGCTGGGGTGGGGCTGATCAAGGCAGCACGGGCAGAAGCCAAACTTGCCAGGTATGAACCAGAAGCTCTTCCCCGATGAATCGTACCGCCCATCGGGAGCCGCGGTGACCATCTGAGGCACCCGGCGTTTCCTGTTTGCCCGAAGCCGCTCGACTCCATTGCGCTCCTCGCGCCAATCCTCCGGATAGCTCTCGATCTCACCAGTAAATGCGTAATCAGGATCCCCGTCTCCCGTAGGGGTAAGATACCCTGCGGCGTCCTCCTCCTGATCATCGAGCGGCGCATCGTCGATGTTCCTCGGCAGAAATAGGATGCCGTCAGCGTCCTCAGTCTTCGTGACGACATGGACCTCATGTCCGCATTCCCGGCAAAAGCGGGTCGGATAGAGGCGATGGCCCGGTGCACTGGGGTCTTCGAGTTGCCCCTCGAACAGCACATTCCTGGGCTTCTCAGTAAGCGTGGTGAAAATCTCACCTGCGCCGGAGATGAATTGATGGAGCTTAAAGGCCAGGAATGCGCCGCCTCCCGGTCCGCCCCGCTCTGTCTCCGGGAGGCTAATGCGGGTCAGGAATGTCTCGAGGCCACTGCGACAGGTTTCGGCGTCTACGCCGCTATCCTTTGACAGTAGCGCTACGGCCTCTTCGAAAGGGATTGGCTTCTTGCGCTTGAGTTCCTGTGCGTCCTCCAGGCCGATCGCCAATTCACCCCAGACCGCCAGCGGGTGCTTCTTCAGAACCTCATCTGTCAGCACTTCCGGAAGCGGAGACGTGAGGACAGACGCGAGCTTCGGTCGCACGTCGTCGAGCTTCAGCAGATCATCCGTTGCCCGTTGAAGCGACTCGTCGATGACCGATTCCGGCCCGATTAGAGTCCCGAAAAGGCGCGACGCAACCTCCGCCACGACCTGCGCGCGGCTGGTATCGGATCCTTCGCTCGCCATAGTGGCGGAGGTCCCGATGCAGATTGGCGACTTGTCCGGCGTGCAGCGGTTGCGAAGGCGCCGGACGAGGATGGCAACATCGGCACCTTGGCGGCCACGATAGGTGTGCAGTTCATCGAGAACGATGAAATCCAGACCACTCGCGTTCTCTATAACCTTGGTGTCGAGGCTGTCCTGCCGCGTAAGGAGCAGCTCAGCCATCATGAAGTTTGTCAGCAGAATGTCCGGCGGATCATTTGCGATCCGTTGCCGCTCCTCCTGGTTCTCCTGGCCAGTGTAGCGCCGCACAACTGGCATAAGCTTCTCAGGCAGGCCGGATTGCGAGATGAACTTCTCAATTTCGTTGATCTGGCTGTTGGCCAGTGCGTTCATCGGATAGACGATGATAGCGCTGGTTCTGTTCGGCCTTCCGGCTTTCCGTGCACGAACGATTGAATCGACCACCGGTACGAAGAAGCAAAGCGACTTGCCTGAGCCGGTGCCAGTCGTGACCACATAGCTCTGGCCCACCCGAGCCTTGGCGATGGACTGCGCCTGGTGGCGATGGAACCGCAGGGGTGTTGACCCGAACCGGAATATTCGGCCCGTGGCCTCGTCGAGATCGCCCGAAGCGACCAGATCATCAACTGTGGGACCCTGGAGATATCGAGGGTTGAGAGACAGAAGAGCATCCGGCCAGAAGCGCCCGGCATCGTACTGACGATCGATCTCGGATTTCAGGTCATTCGATCGAATCGTGCTGAACGACCGCGAGAAGCGGGCATAGGAATCGATAAGACGATGGTCGAATTCAAACGCCTTCATTGTTGACCCAGCCCCCTAGCGTACTTCTTACTTTCCTGAATCGAGATATCTTGATTGGCTTTACCGGTCTGTTGCCCAGAAGATGTAAATACCCCTCCGGGCAGACAGAAGCATCTCGAATCGAGTTTGATTGCCAACTGGCTCCCAATGCGCAGCGTGTTTTCGTGCCGACCCATGGCTCACCCCCACAAAGCGGACAGTGGCGCCGCGGCCAGCCTGTCGCCGAAGGGTACGAGATCGGTGCTGTCATAGAGCACGACGCCGTAGGCGAACCGCTGCTTGCATGCCTCGGCCAGGGTCCGCAGCCCAGCGAAGTCGCTGGACTTCACCGTCGCTGACGCCTTGACCTCGATCCCCACGATCATGCCGTCGTCGCGTTCCAGGACGATGTCCACCTCATGCATCTGCTGGTCGCGAAAATGATATGGCGTCAGCCGCAGGTCGGACGCCGTCATGAGCTTCAGGACTTCGGCAAACACGAAGCTTTCGAGCAGCGCGCCGAATAGGTCGCGGTCCGCCTTCATCCGATCGAAGCTCAGTCCGCGCGCCATAGCGAGGAGGCCGGAATCGAGAAAATGCAGCTTCGGCGTCTTGGCGATCCGCTTCAGCGCGTTCGTGTACCAGGGCTGCAATGTCGAGACGAGGAAGACCTGCTCCAGCAGCGCGACATAGCGCTGTCCTGTCTTGTGGCTGACATTGATGCTGGAGCCGAACTGCGAGTAGTTGACCAACTGTCCAGAATGCTCCGCGAGCAGCCGGACGAATTTCGGCAGTTCGGTCAGCTTCTCGATTTCGGCGATGTCTCTCAGGTCACGGGTCAGAACGGATGTCAGATAGGACCGCGCCCAATCCTGCCGCCGCCGTTCGCTGTCACGGCTGATCGCCTCGGCAAAGCCCCCGATCAGCACAAGCTGGATGAGGTCGTCGCCGACAATCGCCTCCCGGTCCCCTTGAAGTTTCCCCGCGAACAGGCGCTCCAGGAAGGTCGGCGTCTGACCTCTTATTTCAGCGCGAGCCAGCGGCAGCATCCGGATGGTTTCCATCCGGCCCGCCAGACTGTCGGCGACCCGGGGCAGGGTGAGCACGTTGGCCGAGCCGGTCAGCAGGAAGCGGCCAGGGCGATAGTCCTCGTCCACCGTCTTCTTGATCGCCAGCAGCAGGTCGGGCGCGCGCTGGATCTCGTCGATGATGGCCTTGTCCAGGCCGCGAATGAAACCGGCCGGATCGGATTGCGCGGCATCAAGGACCGTCTGATCGTCGAGCGTGATATAGGCCCGGCCCGCCTCCCCCATCTTCCGGACAAGCGTGGTCTTGCCCGCCCGGCGCGGTCCCACGATCAGGACCACCGGGGTGTCTGAAAGGGCTTCCTCCGCCCGATGCTCGACGAACCGCTCGTACATGCTCTTTCCGAATCCGTGACGATTGGAACTATGAAGCATGATAATTGGAAGTCAATGGCTCGTAGATTGGAACCGGAAGAGCCGTTATCCGGGAACGGACGGAAGGGAAAGCCTTTCCCTGCGGCCGAGCCCTTTCGGCTCGACCGACCCCTTCTGCGGGGAGACCCCGCAACGCCCCCCAAGAGTGAGAGTGCAGGTCGGGTTTTCCGTGACGGGTTGAAGGCTGGAGGAGAGGCCTCCGGCGCCCGTCGCGGAGACCCGCGATGTCCAGACATGCTACGCGCGCCCATTCCGGCTCCGACCGGACGAGCCTCTATGATGAAGTGACAGGAAAGATCCTCGCCGAGCTGGAAGCCGGACGGCTACCCTGGGTCCAGCCGTGGGGCACGACGGCGGCGAAGGCGCCGCTTGCCATGCCGAAGAACGCCGCCACCGGCCGAGGTTATTCCGGCATCAATGTGCTGATCCTCTGGGGCGCCGTGATCGAGCGTGGCTTCCCCGGCCAGAGCTGGCTGACTTTCCGTCAGGCCCTCTCTCTCGGCGGAAATGTATGCAAGGGCGAACGTGGAACCACGGTCGTTTATGCCGACCGCTTCATCCCCGACGACGAGAAGCAGCGTGCCCGCGAAACTGGGGAGGAAGCCCAAGCGATCCCGTTCCTGAAGCGCTTCACGGTTTTCAACCTGGCGCAATGCGAGGGCCTGCCCGACGACCTCGCCATTGTCGCGCCGCCGCCTGAACCCGGCCTGATTGAGCCGAAGGTGGATGCGCTCATCAAGGCGAGCGGGATCGATTTCCGGATTGGTGGCGACCGCGCCTTCTACGTGCCGGCGCGCGATTATGTGATGGTCCCGCCGCCCCAAGCTTTCTTCGAGCCGATCAACTGGCATCGAACGGCGCTGCACGAATGCTCCCACGCCAGCGGAGCGCCGCATCGCCTGAATCGCGACCTTTCCGGTTCTTTTGGCACGAAGAAATACGCCTTCGAGGAGCTGGTCGCGTTATCCTGACTCTGTAATCCTGTCTCAGAATCAGGCATGGAAGCGCCTCACCGACGGTTCCGGTGAAGCTCGTCAGACGTCCGGGTCAAGCGTTCCCGCAGCGAAGCGAGGACAACGCTTTACGCGGCGGCGGCTCCACAAGCTTGTTCATGGGGTGCAGGCTTAGTCCTGCACCCCTGCCACGCGGCGAGCGGGAGAGCGCGAGGGGAACCCCTCGCACATAAGACAATAACTTGCGCCGAAGGCGCTCCGCTTAGGTATCGTGCGTGCATTTGTATTTTACCAATCTTGACGCTATTTCGCGTCCGCTTTTCCGTGCTGACCTTGCAGTGAGCCTCGCACCCGGCGCGCTCGACGTGGTCGAGCGCGCTGGGCTGATCGACGGCATGCCGTTCATCCTGATGGATGACGGCAGCTACGATCTCAATCTCAACCGGTTCTTCCGCGCCTGTCCGGGCATGGGCGCGCGGTCGCCGAACACGTGGCGTTCCTATGCCCGCGACATTCTCGTCTGGGCGCGCTTTCTCAGCGAGCGACGCGGTGGCAAGACGGTCTGGCAGGCCGACCGCCATGATGTCCTGGCCTTTCACCGGGCACGTCGCCTGTCGGACGCGGCGTTCCGCATTTCAGCGGCGAGCTGGAACCGAAGCATCGCCGCGCTCGACAAGCTCTATCGCTGGGCCGTCGAGGAAGGGATCATCTCTGCCTCGCCTTTCAGCTATGGCGTCACCCTTCGTCGGACCGCCGGCAGCCGCGCCGTGCTCGCCGTGGCGGCCAACCGCGCCCGCGAGCGCGCCGCGCGCCGCCACGACACCCGCTATATCGATCTCGGCCGCTACCTGCTGTTCCGCGAGGTGGGGCTGCGGGGCCGGCTTCCCGACGGCTCCGAAGATCGGACGTGGCGCGGCCGCAACGGCGAGCGCAATGCGCTGTTTGCCGAGCTTCTGGTCACGACCGGCCTGCGGCTGACCGAAGCCGGCAGCCTGCTTCTGGCCGAGCTTCCGGAGCCCGCATCACGCTCGATTCCCTTCGACCTTCCTGGTCCGATCGCCAAGGGCGGGCGGCCGCGGCGCATCCGCGTTCCCCGCCGGGTGCTGGCGCTCATGGCCGACTATGTCGATCTTGAGCGCGCGATCTCCACTGCCCGGTCCGAACCCCAGGTGTCCGATCCGCTGTGGTTGGTACCGGAGGATGGGAAGGCAAGAGATCCGGCGGGCAAGAAGGTCCGGCTCGACCGCCTGACGCCGGGTGAGCGCCGCCGCGTGCTGATCGGCGCGCCTGGCCGAGCGCAGCACGGCTTGCTCTGGCTGACGGAAGCCGGCCGGCCTGTGCCCTCCGCAACCTGGGAAGCCGCTTTTCGGCGCGCCTGCGTCCGCTGCCGCCGCTTCGGTATCGAGGTCGAGGTGACGCCGCACACTCTGCGGCACACCTTCGCCGTCAACATGCTCTCCATGCTGATCCGCGAGCAGATCGGAACCGTGTTCGATCCGCACGACCGGCACGGCGCGGCCTATCGCCGGATGCTCGGCGACCCCTTGCAGAAGCTCCAGCACCTCCTGGGGCACGCAAGCATCACCAGCACCTACATCTATCTCGACAGTCTCAATGAGGCGCAGGAGCTGGTCGAGGCGGCCGTGGACCGCTGGGCGGACGATACGGCTGGTGATGCAGCATGATGGCCGCGACGACTGCTCCAGCACGACGGCCGGGCCGCCGTGCCCTCTTTCCCGAGGCGCTGCCCGATCCCGAGCGCGAGGCCGCCGCTGCGATCGCGTCGCTCCGCTTCACTGTCACGCTGGCAGACCGCAGCAGGGCGATCGACCTGACGATGCTCGCTGGCCGCAAGGCACTGGCCCGGACGTTTGCCGGCGCGCTCTGGCGCGCCTGCCAGGTCGGCGGTCCGGCCGGCTCGATCTCGACGGCCTATGCCTATGCCAATGCGCTCAAGACGTTCTGGCGCTATCTCGATTCCGCCGGAATGCACGTCGCACGGCTCTCTGACGTGAGCGCTGCCTTGATCGACGGCTTCGACGCATGGATGGAGGAGAGCGGCCTGCATCCCAATCACCGGCTGCATCGAATGAGCAAGGTGCTCAACCTGCTCCGCCTCGCCGAGGCGGCGGAGCCCGGCCTTCTGCCACCCGATGCCTCGCGACGGCTGATGTATACGAGCGACCGGCCGGGTGTGCGCGCCCGGCCGCGCGATGCCTATGGCGACGACATCGCCACGGCATTGCGGACCGCGGCACGCGCCGATCTCGCTGCTATCATCCGCCGCTTCGCCGAGGCCGATCGCATCCCGACCGTCGAGGATGCCGATCGGGGCCGCGTTCTGGCGAGGGCGCATGAACAGGTGATGGCGGTGATCGACGCGGAAGGCGTCATCGGGCACCGGCATGCTCTCTTCAAGTGCCTCTACACGCTGCGCCGTGAAAGCGGCCTGCCGAACGATCGCCTGATCCACGATCTGCACGGCCGCCGGCATCTGATCGCTGCCGACCTCGTGCCGCTCATCGTCCTCATTTCGCTCGACACCGGCCTGGAGATCGAAGCGATCAAGAGCCTGCGGGCGGACTGCCTGAAGAACCCGTCCGGCGGCTATGTCGAGGTTGAGTATTGCAAGCGGCGGGCGCGCGGCGCCGAGTGGAAGCGGCTGCGCGGGCGCGACGGCGGCTCCTCGACGCCGGGCGGTTTGATCCGCAAGGTGCTGCAATGGACCGGTCCGGCGAGAAGCCGGCTTGGCGCCGACACGCTCTGGGTCCACTGCGCCTGGGGCCGATTGACCCCGCGCCCTATCAGCATGAAGGAGCCCGTGGCTTCATGGATCGGCCGAAGCGGCATCCTCGATGAACAGGGCCGGCCCCTTCGCCTCAACCTGACGCGCCTGCGCAAGACGCACAAGGCGGCATGGTACCGGCGTACCGGTGGCCAGCTTGACCGCTTCGCCGTTGGCCACAGCGTCGCAGTCGCGGCCGATCACTACGCCGATATCCCCGCGCTTCGCCACCTGCATGAGGCGACCGTGGCCGACGCCATGTGCGATGCGCTCGATGCCGCGTTGCGGCCGTGCGTCCTGTCCTCGGAAGAGGAGGGTGCCGTCCTGGCCGATCCCGAGCAGGCAACCAGTCTTCCCGTTGCCGGTACCGCCGCGATCGGCGCGCTGCTCGGCGGCGAGCAGGATGTCTGGCTCGCCAGTTGCGCCGGCTTCTACAAGAGCCCGTTCGGGCTAGAAGGGGAAGCCTGTCCGTCGCCCTTCTGGGGGTGTCTCGAATGCAGCAATGCGGTGATTACCGCCCGCAAGCTGCCCGCGCTTCTCGCATTCCTCAACTTCATCCGGGCACAACGGCAGGCGCTCAGCGAAGGCGACTGGATCGCCAAGTTCGGCCGCGTTCACGGACGCATTGCCGATCAGATTCTGTCCCGGTTTGCCGACGCGGAGATTGAGGAGGCTCGCCAGATTGCGGCGTCGGACCCGGCGCTCATCTACCTGCCGCCCGAAGCGGCAGCGCCATAATGCCGGGTTCCATCACGCTCTCGCCGCGGACGTCGTTGCCGTCGGCCATTTATGGCGACGGCGAGCCCGTGCTTGCCGGTGTCGCGGTCAGGGACGATGTCGACCGCAGTGAGCTTCCCCGCTTCGGGGACGATCTCTGGGATTTGGGCGCCGCCATCTTCCGGGTCAACGCCCGCTACAGCAACTACCGGCTGAACTTCGCCGGCATCGCCGATCCCGTCACGCGACGGTTGGCGAAGGAGTATGTGATCGCCCGGCTGCGCATTCATGTGCCGGGATACCGGGCGCCCTGCGGCGCGACCTCGGCGATCCGGCTGCTGCGCTACGTCCAGCATTTCGCCGCGTTCCTCCGCGCGCGGACTGGCGCCGTCGATCTCAGCCGGATCGATCAGGCGCTGCTCGACGCCTACCTGGTGCATGCCCGCGACGGCGGGCGGCGGACGCCGCACGAGACGGTGAAGTATGTCGAGGTGCCGATCGACCTGCATCACCTGGCGCCATGGCTAACCGGCGGCGGCATAGGTTTCCTGCCGTGGCGTGGACGTGCGGCGCACCGCGTTGCGGGCCGGCCGCCGGCGCCCGCCGAGAACGCCACGCCGCGGATTCCCGAGCCGGTCATCGGCGCCATGCTGCGCTGGGCGCTCAGATATGTCGAAGTCTATGCGTCCGATATCCTCGCCGCGCGGGCAGAACTGGACGCTCTCGAAGCCCGCTGCGCAAAGGTGATGGCGCGGGACGAGCGGACCGGACGAGCCGTCGCCAGCACCTATCGCGCCCGCGTGGCGAAGTGGCTCGACGTGCGCCGGGCCATGGGCCGAGGCGTACCGATCTGGGAGCACGCGCCCAACGTCGCCCGCCGCATCGACCCGCTCACCGGCGAACAGACCCCGCCCTACAATCTTCACCTGATGCGGCTTCACGCCGGTGCGCGAGAGAGCGGCCGCATCAGCCAGTCCGAACCGACGGCGCGGCTGATCGAGCAGGCGGCAGCCGAGCTCGGCACCGAGGTGGGCGGCCTCGACACGCCGATCTCGACCGATCCGGACACCGGCTTGCCATGGCGCGAGCGCTTCGACGCCCTCAGCCTCGCCCGCGAGGAACGGATGCTGCAGGGTGCCTGCTATCTCGTCTGCGCCTACCTCACCGGCATGCGCGACAGCGAGGTGCAGGCGATGCAGCCGGGTTGCGTGTCGGTGATGCGCAGCGCCGACGGCCTGGTCGAGCGCTACCGGGTGCGCAGCACCGTCTACAAGCGCCATGGGGCACGAGGCGCTCAGGCCGACTGGATCACGATCGAGCCGGTCGCCCGCGCCGTCGCGGTCATGGAGGTACTCTCGGCGCGCAATCGCAAGGAGAAGGGATTGTCGTCGCTGTGGGTGGCGCTGAAGGACTGGCCCTGGAGCAACGATCATCTCGGGATGGGTGCGACGCCGACGCTCAACCTGTTCCGCGACGGCCTCGATGGACGCTCGGAAGGGGGACCGGCGATCCCGCGCGTCGGCGACGAGCCATGGAAGTTCACGACACGGCAACTGCGCCGCACCATCGCCTGGTACATCGCCAACCGGCCGTTCGGCACGGTCGCGGGCAAGATCCAGTACAAGCATGCCTCGGTCGCCATGTTCGAGGGCTATGCCGGATCGGCGCCGGCCGATTTCCGCCTGGCGATCGAGCGCGAGCGTGCGCTCGGCCAACTCGACGATATTGTCGCCCATTACGAGGCCTGTCTTCGCCGTGAAGGCCCGGCGGGGCCAGGCGCTCACCGACTGCTCCGCGAGTTCGCCCGCGTCCAGCACGAGCTTGGCGATCTTCCGGGCCGGATCACGGACCGCAAGCGGCTGCGCACCATGCTCGCCCATCTCGGCCGGACCCTGCATGTCGGCTTCCTCAACGACTGCCTGTTCGATGCGGCGACCGCGCTCTGCCTCAAAGATGCACCGGATGCCGAGCAAACGGCGCCAGCCCTGTCGCGATGCAGCCCCGACCGCTGCCCGAACGCCTGCCTGACCGACCGGCACCGCGAGCCGTGGCAGGCTTCGATCGCCGAGGGCGAAGCGCTTCTGGCCGACCGGCGCCTGTCGCCGCTGCAGCGCACGGCGATCCTTGCGGACAACGAGCGCAAGCGCCGGCTGATCGCACCGCTCATGGACGGTGATGCATGACCGCGCTCGGGCCGAAGAGCGAAGCCGCGCTGAGGGCGGCCATGGCGCGGCTGCTCGACGGCCGCCCCGAGCGTACCGACGGCGCGCTGACAGTCTCAAACCTGGCGCGCGAGGCCGGCGTCAGCCGGGCGACGGCGAACCGCGCGGTCGATGTGCTCGCCGAGTTCCGTACCGCCGAAGCGCGCCGCCGGCAATCGTCGCCCCTGGTGCTCAAGGGACGCATCCGCGCACTCGAAGCGGAACTGCGCGCCGTGCGCGGGGCCGAGATGGCCGAGCTGCGGGCGCTCGCCCGCACGCTCGCGCAGCGTATCCAGGTGCTGACGTTGCAGGTCGCCGAGCGTGATGCCGTGATCGAGGGCCTGCGGGAGGAACTGGCCCGATCCGGCAACACGAGGGTCATTCCGTTGCGGCGCTCGCCCCAAGACGGCGCCGGCTGAGAGCCGCGTATCCACGCACCGGTCGGTCCGCGCTCCGCCGATCATGGCCGGTGCCTCCTGTGCTCGCCCGTCGAGGCAGGGCTCGGGTTGTGGCAGACGCTGCCGGCCCATCAACCCTGTTCCGCACCAGCACCGAGAACAGGGTGTGACGGGCCGGCTCGCCGCGTCTGCCCCTGCCGCCTCGCCCTCGACGGAGAGGGCGAGCACAGGAGGCACCCATGACCACCAATCGCAGCAGCCAAGCCCGGACTGGCAACGATGTCTACGAGCGCGTCACCAGCCAGATCATCGCCGCCATAGAGGCCGGCGCCGGCGAGTACCGGATGCCCTGGCATCATGACGGATCGGCCATCACCACGCCCGTCAACCTCGCCTCGCGCAAGGCCTATCGCGGCATCAACGTCATCGCGCTCTGGGCCGCGGCGCAAGCGGCGGGCTATTCCGTTGGCATCTGGGCCACCTACCGCCAATGGCAGGCGCTCGGCGCTCAGGTTCGCAAGGGCGAGCGCGGCCACCTGGTCGTGTTCTGGAAGATCTCCGGTCGCAACAGTGAGGCAGACGCTGAGGACGGCGACGAGGATCGCGACGAGCCCGCCCAGCGCATGTTCGCCCGCGGCTATACGGTCTTCAACTGCGCGCAGGTCGACGGTTACACGCCGCCCGAGATGCCGGTGCTGCCCGAGGCCGAACGGATCGCGCATGCCGAACGCTTCTGCGCCGCTCTCGGCATCGACATCCACCACGGCGGATCGCAGGCCTGTTACATCCCCTCCAGGGACCATGTGCAGATGCCCGACTTCGCCTGCTTCCGCGACGCCGTCGCCTACTACGCCGTGCTGCTTCACGAATGTGGGCACGCCTCGGGCGCCAGGCACCGCCTCGACCGCGATCTTTCCGGACGGTTCGGCTCGGCCGCTTACGCCATGGAGGAATGCACGGTCGAGCTCCTGAGCGCCATGATCTGCGCCGATCTCAATCTCAGCGTCGAGCCGCGGCCCGACCACGCCCGCTACATCGCCTCATGGCTCGAGGTGCTGCGCTCCGACAAGCGCGCCATCTTCACCGCTGCCAGCAAGGCACAGCAGATCGCCGACTGGATGCACGACCAGCAGGCCGAGACTCGTGAGCACGATGTCAGGGGCGCCGCATAGGCGCCCTTCAACTCGATCAGTTGACAGCCGATTCCTGGAACAGCGTCTCGATCAGCGGGCATTCCGGCCGCGTGCCGCCGGCGCATTGCGCGACCACGTCCTTCAGCACTCTTTCCATGCGCTTCAGATCGGCGATCTTCGCCCGCACGTCGTCGAGATGCGTCGCGGCGATAGTGCTTGCCTCGGCGCAAGGCCGGTCGCGCTCGTCGACGAGACGCAGCAGCTCACGGATCTCATCGAGCGAGAAGCCGAGCTCGCGCGCCCGCAAGACGAAGCGGAGCCGCCGCTCGTGCGCGGTGTCGTAGCTCCGATAGCCCGCCATCGTGCGTGGCGGCTCGGGCAAGAGCCCGACCTTCTCGTAATAGCGCACGGTCTCCAGATTGCTGCCCGTCCGCCGCGCGAGCTCGGCCCGCTGCAGGCCCTTCACGCCGGTGTGATCGCGCATCGCAAACTCCCTCTTGACCCTGTAGTTGCTACAGACCGCACATTAGCGCGCAGATAGGAATTCGGCAAGGAAGGCGAGGCCCGACATGAGTGTATTTCGACACGGAACGGCGGAGATTGCGCCGACTGCAGAGAACCTGGCGGCGGCACAGCGTGGCGAAGCCGGGCGGCAGCGCCTGGTTGCCGTCGGCGGTGTTCTCGGTGCGCTTGCCGCCTCGTCCTGCTGCATCATCCCGCTCATCCTATTCAGTCTCGGCATCGGCGGCGCCTGGATCGGCAACCTGACGGCGCTCGCGCCATACAAGCCATTCTTCGTCACGGGGACGGTAGGCGTCCTCGGCTACGGCTACTACCTCGTCTATTGGAAGCCGCGGCAAGCCTGCGCCGATGACGCCGCCTGCGCACGCCCGATCCCCAGCGGTCTCGTTCAGATTGCACTGTGGAGCGCAACGGTGCTCGTCGCAGCCGCCTTTGCCTTCGACTACGTCGCCCCGCTGCTGCTTGCCCCCTGATACCAGACCAAGAGGAGACCTGCCTGATGAACAAGCTTTTGAGCACGCTCACCCTGATCGGCGCCATCATGACGGCTTCGGCCGCCTTCGCCGCCGACCGCACGGTCACTTTCGCCGTCGACAACATGACCTGCGCTTCCTGCCCCTACATCGTGAAGACCTCGATGGCGGCGGTCCCCGGGGTCTCGGATGTGGTCGTCTCCTTCGAAGCCAAGACCGCGACCGTCACCTTCGAAGACACGAAGACGAACTCCGACGCCATCGCGGCTGCCAGCGCCAATGCCGGCTATCCCGCACACCCTCGACAACAGGGCAGCTGAGATGAACGACCGCGCCCTGGTCCGCACCGGCGCGGCGGGCGCCATAATCGCCGCGATCTGCTGCGCGACGCCCATTCTGGCCGTCCTTCTGCCGCTTGTCGGTCTGGGCGCATGGCTGGGCGGCGCGGATATAGTGGCGTTTTCGCTGCTCGCCGTCAGCCTGGGACTCATAGCGTGGGGCCTCTACCGCCGCCGCGCCGATGCGGCCAGCAGCGAGAGCAAGAACCACAGGGAAGTCTGAAGCCATGAACGATTGCTGTGCGTCCTCTTCTCGGAACAAGATTGCGGTATCCGCATCGGTGACCTTGCCGAACTATGAGGTGCGGCCGGGTGTGACGTTTCCCGACTGGTCGGTGGTCATATCGCCCGCGGTCAGAGATGCCCTTGCGGCCATGGCCGGCTCCGATCATGTGCTCAATCGCTGGAGCGGCTATGATGCGGCCGTCGACGCCGTTCGGGTGGCATTACTGCAGTTCTATGCGGAACACGGCCGAGCTCCACTCCCCAGCGCTCTTGCCGAGCGCGCCGGGGTGAGCGAGACGGCCATTTGGCCGCAGCTCGAAGAACTTCGCCGCCGCGACCTCGTCGTGCTCGACGGCGAGCGGATCGTCGGCGCTTATCCCTTCACTGACCAGGACACGGGTCATCAGGTCACGCTGGACGGGCGCGTTCTCAATGCCATGTGCGCGGTCGACGCGCTCGGCATCGGCGCCATGACCGGTCGCGACATTGCGATCGCCTCGCGCTGCCGCCATTGCGGTACGCCGATCCGGATCACCACACGAGATCGCGGCCGTGTCGTAGCGCAGGTCGAACCGGTGACGGCCGTCATGTGGCTCAGCGTCCTCTACGAAGACGGGTGCGCGGCGAGTTCTCTGTGCACGGCAACCTCGTTCTTCTGCTCGGACGATCATCTTGCCGCGTGGCGTCAGGAGCATCCTGCAGACTCCCCGGGATTTCGGCTGTCGATCGAGGAAGGTCTGGAGGCCGGCTGCGCTCTGTTCGGGCCGAGCCTCGCCGGCCTCGATACAGCGCCACGCCCGCCGGTTGAGCCGACATTGGGAAGCACGGCAGTGACGGACCGCCCCGTCCGCAAGAACCGTGGCAATGGGGGTGCCTACGACCTCGTCGTGATTGGCGCCGGCTCGGCCGGGTTCTCGGCGGCGATCACGGCCGCCGACCAGGGCGCACAGGTGGCGCTCATCGGCAGCGGCACCATCGGCGGCACCTGCGTCAATATCGGCTGCGTGCCGTCAAAGGCCCTGATCCGCGCCGCCGAGACGCTACACAACGCCCGGGCTGCAACCCGCTTTGCCGGAATCACGGCGGAGGCCGAACTGATCGACTGGCGCGGAACCGTCCGCCAGAAGGACGCGCTGGTTTCCGAGCTGCGCCAGGCCAAGTATGTTGACCTGCTCCCCGCCTACAACGGCATCGCGTATCGCGACGGTCCGGCGCGCCTCGTTGACGGCGGTGTCGCAGTGAACGGCACACACCTTCCCGCCGGCAAGATCATCATCGCAACCGGCGCACGACCAGCGGTCCCGGCCATTCCCGGCATCGACACCGTGCCGTATTTGACCAGCACGACCGCGCTCGACCTCGAGGCGCTGCCGCGCTCGCTGCTCGTGATCGGCGGCGGCTATATCGGGGCGGAACTCGCCCAGATGTTTGCCCGTGCCGGCGTCAAGGTGACGCTCGTCTGTCGGTCCCGTCTGCTCCCCGACGCCGAGCCCGAGATCGGCGCGGCGCTGACCAAGTATTTCGAGGAGGAAGGGATCACTGTCGTCCCTGGCATCGCCTATCGTGCGATCCGCAAGACCGAGGGCGGAGTTTCGCTGACGGCTGGGCGCGACGGTCAGGACATGGCCATCGAAGTCGATCAGGTGCTGATCACCACCGGGCGCGCGCCCAACATCGAAGGCCTCGGGCTCGCCGAGCATGGCGTCGCCCTCTCGCCAAAAGGCGGCGTCATCGTCGATGACCGCATGCGCACGACCAAAGCCGGCGTCTATGCCGCCGGCGACGTCACCGGCCGCGACCAGTTCGTCTACATGGCCGCCTATGGCGCCAAGCTCGCCGCCAGGAACGCCCTCAACGGCGACAGCCTACGCTACGACAACAGCGCCATGCCCGCCGTCGTGTTCACCGACCCGCAGGTTGCGAGCGTCGGACTAACCGAGGCCGCGGCGCGGACGGCTGGCCATGCCGTTCGCGTCTCGACGATCGGGCTCGACCAGGTGCCGCGTGCGCTCGCCGCCCGCGACACCCGCGGCCTCATCAAACTCGTGGCCGATGCCGCCGGCGGTCGGCTACTCGGCGCGCACATTCTCGCACCCGAAGGCGCCGACAGCATCCAGACCGCCGCTTTGGCGATCCGGCAGGGCCTCACCGTCGATGACCTCGCCGATACGATCTTTCCGTACCTCACCACGGTCGAGGGCCTCAAGCTCGCGGCCCTGTCCTTTAGCAAGGACGTCGCCAAGCTGTCTTGCTGCGCCGGCTGAGCAGCCGTCAGGACCTCTGCGCGCTACACGAATCTGTCTCACGGGGCCGAGATCGATCGGACCCTGCGGTTTTCAGGCAAACGACGCCGCAAAATCCGACTGAGACAGCTTGACTGTTCAGATAAATCGCCGAGCAGATCAAGACGCTCGAAACCGATACCGGTCGGCTCGAGCTGCGCGCCGTCACCGGGCCGGATTACGGCCGCATCTTCGATCACGAGCTGGTCGAGGCGGTGCAGCGCATCGCCGGCAACGGCACTGGCGACACGCGCTGGAAGGTGCCCGGCGTCCTCGACTGGTCGACCGGGATCTACAATCCGCGCGTCGACATCACCAAGGATACGACCACCCTCTATGCCTCAGATCGCGACGTCTTCCTCTTCCTCGTCGACGATTTGAACCCGATCGAGGCCGGACGGCTGCCGGACGGCTCGCCGGATCTCTATTTCCGGGGCTTCTACTGCTGGAACTCAGAGGTCGGCGCCAAGACGCTCGGGATGGCGAGCTTCTATCTGCGCGCGGTTTGCCAGAACCGCAATCTGTGGGGCGTCGAGGACTTCGAGGAGATCACGATCCGCCACTCCAAATACGCCGCCAATCGCTTCGCCCATGAGGCCGCGCCGGCGCTGGCGAACTTCGCCAACTCCTCTCCGCTGCCTTTCGTCAACGGCATCAAGATGGCCCGCGAGCGGATCGTGGCGCGCACCGACGAGGATCGTACCGACTTCCTGCGCCGCCGTGGCTTCTCGAAGGCCGAGACCGGCAAGATCATCGACGCGGTCCTGACGGAGGAAGGTCGCCCGCCCGAGAGCATTTTCGATTTTGTGCAGGGCATCACCGCCGTCGCACGCGACAAGCCCCATCAGGACGCTCGCCTCGACATGGAGGCTAAGGCGAAGAAGCTGCTCGATCGAGCCGCCTGACATCCGCAAAGCCGGAGATGCGGATTTCCGTGTCTCCGGCTTTGCGCTTCCGCGTGTCCTCAATTCCGGTCCTCGGCGCTGCCCCCTTTAGAGGAAGAGGGCGGCGCTTCGCTTCGTGACGGGTTTAGGGCTGAGAGAGAGTCTCTCGGCGCCCGTCGCGGAGACTACCCCGATGGCTACTGCCGTTCAGAAGATCACCCTGTCGTCCTCGCGCGACATCCCCTTCAACAAACTGGTTCTGTCCCAGTCCAACGTCCGGCGCGTGAAGGCCGGCGTCTCGATCGAAGACCTGGCGGCCTCGATCGCCCGTCGCGGCCTGATCCAGAGCCTCAGCGTCCAGCCCGTCATCGACGCGGAAGGTGTTGAGACCGGCATGTTCGAGGTTCCGGCCGGTGGCCGTCGCTTCCGCGCCCTCGAACTGCTGGTGAAGCAGAAGCGCCTCGCCAAGATCGCACCGGTGCCCTGCATCGTACGCGACAATGACAGTGAGATCCTCGCCGAAGAGGTCTCGCTCGCAGAGAACATCGAGCGTGCTCCGCTCCATCCCCTCGATCAGTTCCGCGCCTTTCAGGACATGCGCGCCAAGCATATGACCGAGGAGGAAATCGCCGCGGCGTTCTTCGTGCCCGTCAACATGGTCAAGCAGCGGCTGCGACTTGCCTCGGTCTCGCAGGCGCTCCTCGACGTCTATGCCGACGACGGCATGACGCTGGAGCAGCTCATGGCGTTCACGGTCTCCGAAGACCATGCGCGCCAGCAGCAGGTCTGGGACACGATCAAGGACGCCTGGTCCAAGGAACCCTACCAGATCCGGCGTATGCTGACCGAGACGACGGTGCGCGCTTCCGACAAGCGTGCCATCTTCGTCGGCATCGAGGCCTATGAAGCGGCGGGCGGCACCGTCATGCGCGACCTGTTCCAGTCCGACGACGGCGGATGGCTTCAGGACGCGGGCCTCCTCGACCGCCTCGTTGGCGAGAAGCTGAAGGCCGAAGCCGAGACGATCGCGGCCGAAGGGTGGAAGTGGATCGAAGTGGCCGTGAGCTTCCCGTACGATGCGGCACGCGGCCTGCAGGAGATCACCGGCACGCCGCTCGACCTCTCGCCCGAAGAGCAGGCGACCATTGACGCGCTGAACGCCGAAATGGCGAAGCTGGAAGCCGAGTATCAGGACGCCGACGAGCTGCCGGATGAGGTGGATCAGCGTCTGGGCGAAATCGAGACCGCGCTCGCGAGCTTCGAGGATCGTCCGGTTCACTACGAGCTGGCTGACATCGCCATCGCCGGCGTGTTTGTCAGCATCGACGCCAACGGCTCGCTGACGGTGGATCGCGGCTTTGTCCGCCCCGAGGACGTTCCAGTTATCCCGGTCGACGGCAACGGCGACGGCGACAGCGGCTCGGAGACCGATAGCGTATCGGGCGCAACCGCCGGCCAGACGGTCCAGCGCGCCGTCATTACCATCGGCGGCCAGCCCACCGAGACTGAAGATGACGACGAAGACGACGCCATCAAGCCGCTGCCCGAGCGCCTGGTCATCGAGTTGACCGCCTACCGCACGCTCGCGCTTCGCGACGCCGTCGCGAACAACCCGCATGTCGCCATGACGGCGCTGCTGCACAAGTTCGTCTCGGACCGGTTCATGACCCGCATGTATAACGGCGCCATGGAAGCGGGCGTGAAGCACATCTACTTCCCCGCGCAGGACGAGAGTCTCGCCGACAGCCCTCCCGCCCGTGCGGTGCAGGAGCGGCACGACGCCTGGGCGAGCGACATCCCGAAAGACGACGATGCGCTTTGGGATTGGCTGGCTGGCCTGGACGACACCAGCCGCATGGCGCTGCTGGCCCACTGCGTCAGCTACGGCGTCAACGCCCTTTACGAGCGGCCGAATCCGCACAGCTCCAGCGGTGTGTCGCAGCATACGCTCGACATGCGGCTCACCCAGGCCGACCGCCTGACGCGCGCGACCGGGCTGGACATGGTGGAGGCCGGCTGGCGTCCGACCTTCGGCAACTACCTCAATCGCGTAACCAAGCCGCGCATCCTCGAAGCAGTCCGCGAGGCGAAGGGCGAACAGGCCGCCCAACTCATCGACCACCTGAAGAAGGGCGATATGGCCAAGGAGGCCGAACGGCTCCTGGCCGATAGTGGCTGGCTGCCCGAGCCGCTGCGGCTCGCTGATGTTGCCGATCAGCCTGAGGGCGGCGACGCCGGTGACGCCGAGGCGCTGCCGGACTTCCTCGCTGGTGACGATGACGAGGTGATCGAAGCCGACGAGGATGCGTCCGACCTGATCGCTGCCGAATAGGCCACTTGGCGGGGAGCGACGCTGATCGCTCCCCGTTGCTTGTCTCAAGGAGCCTTAGATGGAAACATCCGGCACCGACGCGCCGCGCCGCGTCGTCTTCCAATATCTCGTCCCGGTTCACGTCGAGGTCGAAGATGGCCTCGTCTGCCGCGTGACGGTGATCGACGAAACGCCCGTGCTCGATCCCACCGTCGTCGAAGGCGACAGCGCCTACCTCAAGGACGCGGTGCGCGCCTCCGACGACGGTCAGCCGTGGCCGTCCTGGCAGTTCGGCTACTGAACCAAACCACACCCCAACATCCACCTCGAGCCCGGCCCTACGCCGGGCTCTTTTCGTTTCAGGAGACCGCCATGGCGGACTATTTCACACGCTTCTCGTGCCTGCTGGACGTGGGCACGGTCGAGAACGCTGCTCGCGCGCTCGACATCTACAACGACCTGATGGCGCAGAATGCCGCCGAAGATCCTCCGGCCGAGCCGTTTTTACTGTCCATCGAGCCCGAGCATGGTGCCACGCGCCTCTGGATGCGCGATCCCGGCACCGCCGACCCCCAGCTCCTCATCACCTTCGTGACGCGGTGCGCCGAGACCTTTGGCCTCGCCGGACGCTGGGGATTCCAATGGGCGGGCGTCGCCTCCGAGCCGCGCATCGATGGCTTCTCCGGAGGTGCCCATGTCCTCGACCTGACGACGGGGCAGACCGTCGAATGGATGAGCAGCGGCCGCTGGCTCGCCGACCGCCTAGCTGCGGGAGGCGCGTCATGAGCATCCCGGATCATGCGCGCTCCAATTTCAAGACGCTGCTTCGCGCCGCAGCGGACGGCAACCTCGCGCTTATGGAATGCGCGGACTCTGCCACCGGGCAGACCCGCTACGTCATCTGCGCGGTCGGCCGCGATGATGGCGCCTACGTGTTCACGCCATTCGGTCACCTTGCCGACGGCGATCCCTACGAGGCGTACACGCCCCCAAGTGGCGGTGACGGCATCGAAGATTGATATCCGCTACCAGACCGCGACTTCCCATTGGCCGTTCACGCGCGCGAAGCCGACCGGCCGGTTCTGCGGTGTGGCGTTGGCCCGCGTCGTGTCCATCGTGAGCTGCGTCATGCACGTCACGCCAGGACCGACGCCACCCGGAGAGCAATCGCCGAGTTTCAGCGTCGCATTGGCAAGCGACGTTCCCGTGAACAGCCGGTGACGGCGGACTGCGGCGATCGCTTCTTCCTCGCTCGGCTGCGCGACGCCGGCGACGGCCGCGGCAGACAAACCGCCCGGCGAGATCATCGGTCGCGCGACGAATCCCGCGCCGAACCCCACCACGAGGCACCCCGCCGCCAGCATGCCGATCGCGCTTCCCTTCATCTCCGTCTCCCTTGACCTCTCTCGGTGAAGCAAGCGCGCGCCCTCGATCGTCGAGGCTGCCGCCCGCCATGTGTCGGATGAACAAGTGTAGCGGCGCGCGGCCCGCCTCGGAAGATGAAGCGGCCAAAAGGTCATTCCGCACGCCAGAGTGAGAGGCCGGCCGAGACGGGGTCGAGCCGGTGCGGTCGAGAGAGAGCGCCCGACGGCTCCTCCGTTTCCCGCTCTCCGAGGTGCCCCCCATGACCGAGACTACAGCCCACGCTGAACAACCCGTCGACCGCTCGGCGGTGCTTGTTCCGGATGCTCGTCGAATAGATTTCCTTCCGACCCTCTTCGGCCGCCAGCATTTCCTGATCGGAGAGATGACGGTCTATTATCACATGGAGCGTCTCAGCCCGCGCGATTATCGAGGCGGTCTCTGGGACTTCTATCAGCGCGATGGCAAGCCGCTTTACCTCGCGCCAGCCTCCAAGCCCCGCCTTCAGATCATATGCGACACGAACGGCTATGAAGGCGAGGTGTCCGCCGGGGCGGCAGGGATCATCGCGACGCTGTTCGCCTTTTCCCATCTCTCCTTCCAATATCCCGTCGACCTGATGGCGGAGGGATACAGCCGCCTTTACGACTATGCGGCGGAGCACCCCGAGTCCGCCGAGATCTTCCAGGCGATCGATTGAGCGCTGCGACCCGCCGAGCGCCTGGCCTTCCGGTCAGGCGCTTTTTTCATGCCTGCCGTTCAGAGGAAGAGGTTCGCCGGGACGGGTTTGAGCCGGTGCGGTCGAGAGAGAGCGCCTGCCGGTTCCTCCGTTTCCCGCTCTCCCGAGGTGACCTCCATGACTATCGCTTCCGCATCCGCGGCCGTTCCGGCTGCGCCGTCTCCGCTTGCCGCGAGCCCGGCGCCGGCCGCCATCCTCGCCGCAGCCCACCACCTTCTTCCGCATCTTGAGCGGGGCCAGCCCGTCGATGCCGCGACGCTGCGCGGTGCGATGGAGGCGGCATTCGGCGCTTCCGACACGTCTGGCGCCTGGGACTGGAAGACGGCCTACGAGGCCTGCGAAGTGGCGACGGTGCTGTTTCTGCGCAAATACGGAAAGGCGGTTTTCCGCAAGTCCGGATCTCCGGCCGCCAGCCTCCCGATGCTGGCCAAGATCGCGAGCCTGTTGCCGACACATACCCGGCGTTCTGAGGAGACGCAGGCCTTCCAGCAGTTCTCGACGCCGGTGTCCCTCGGCCTCGCTGCGCTCGCTGCCGCCGCCATCACACCTGTCGATCGTGTGCTGGAGCCCTCGGCCGGAACC
This sequence comes from bacterium YEK0313, assembly GCA_000751295.2. Taxonomy (NCBI): domain Bacteria; species bacterium YEK0313. Next base: position 1,671,155 of record CCMO02000001.1, on the reverse strand, counting down.
GGGCTGCTCGCGGTCCTGGCCGAAACGGCGGGTGCGACGCTGATGCTCAACGAGCTGGCCGAAACCCGTGCAGCGCTTCTTTCCTCCCTCTTTCCGGCCATCCCCGTCACGCGATTCGACGCCGCCCAGATCGATGACCATCTCGATCCGACCGCTATGCCAAGCGTCGTACTGATGAACCCGCCCTTTTCTGTAATGGCGAATGTCAGCGGCCGAGTAGCCGACGCGGCCTATCGCCATGTCGCCTCGGCCCTCGCCCGGCTCGCCGATGGCGGACGGCTCGTGACGATCACGGGCGCCAGCTTCGCGCCTGAGCTACCTGCCTGGCGCGACGCCTTTGTCCGCTTGCAGCAGCGCGGACGTGTCGTGTTCACGGCGGCGATCGACGGCTCGGTCTATGCCAAGCATGGCACGACCATCGAGACCCGCCTGACCGTCATCGACAAGGCACCCGCCGACGACCCCACCGCGTTTCCGCCATCGGCTGGCCTCGCGCAGGATGTGGCGACGCTGCTCGGCTGGATCGAAACCCAGGCCCCGTCGCGCCTGCCGGTCGCGCTGCCGCCGCTCGCGTCTATCGCACCGACGCCCCGCACCGTGCGCGGCTATCTCGCCCGCGCCACGTCATCGTCGCCAAGCCGAGCGATAGCCGAACCAGAGGGCGTCGAACTCGCCTATGAAACCGTCGACTGGACGCCGCCCGAGGGTGGCCGGCTGACCGACGCCATTTATGAGGAATACGGGCTTCAGGCGATCCGGATTCCCGGCGCGCAGCCGCACCCGACCAAGCTGGTCCAGTCGGCGGCGATGGCCTCGGTCGCACCGCCGAAGCCAAGCTATCGGCCGACGCTCCCCGCCAGCATCGTCACCGACGGCATTCTGTCCGACGCCCAGCTCGAAACCGTGATCTATGCCGGCGAGGCCCATGGCGAATTCCTCGCCGGAGCCTGGACCGTTGACGAAACCTTCGACCTCGTCTCGGCCGCGCCGGATGATGCTCAGCACGCCGTCCGCTTCCGCCGCGGCTTCATGCTGGGCGACGGCACCGGCGCCGGCAAGGGCCGCCAGTCGGCCGGCATCATCCTCGACAACTGGATGCGCGGACGCCGTAAAGCGGTCTGGATTTCCAAATCCGACAAGCTGCTGGAGGACGCGCAGCGCGACTGGTCGGCGCTTGGCATGGAACGCCTGCTGGTGACGCCGCTGTCGCGCTTCCCGCAGGGCAAGCCGATCACCCTCGGCCAAGGCGTCCTATTCACCACCTATGCCACGCTACGGTCCGACGACCGTGGGGAGAAGCTTTCGCGCGTCAAGCAGATCGTCGAATGGTTGGGTTCCGACTTCGATGGAGTGATCATCTTCGACGAGAGTCACGCCATGCAGAACGCCGCCGGCGGCAAGGGCGAACGCGGCGACGTCTCGGCCTCGCAGCAGGGCCGCGCGGGCCTGCGGCTTCAGCATGCCTTGCCGAACGCGCGTGTCGTCTATGTCTCGGCGACCGGGGCCACCACGGTCCACAATCTTGCCTATGCGCAGCGCCTCGGCCTCTGGGGCGGCGAGGATTTCCCCTTCGCCACGCGGGCCGAATTTGTCGAAGCGATCGAGGACGGCGGCGTTGCGGCGATGGAGGTGCTGGCCCGTGACCTGCGCTCGCTCGGCCTCTACACTTCGCGCTCGCTCTCCTATGACGGCGTCGAATATGAACTGTTGGAGCACCAGCTCACGCCCGAGCAGACGCGCATCTACGATGCCTATGCCGGGGCGTTCTCGATCATTCACAACAATCTCGACGCAGCGATGCAAGCCGCCAACATCACCGGCGATGGCGGCACGCTGAACCGCCAGGCCAAGTCCGCTGCCCGCTCGGCATTCGAAAGCGCCAAGCAGCGGTTCTTCGGTCATCTCCTCACCAGCATGAAAACGCCGACCCTGATCCGGTCGATCGATCAGGACCTCGCCGATGGCCACGCCGCTGTCATCCAGATCGTCTCGACCGGCGAGGCGCTGATGCAACGCCGCCTGGCCGAGATCCCGACCGAGGAATGGAACGACGTCCGCGTCGACATAACGCCAAGGGAGTATGTTCTCGATTACCTCGCCCATTCCTTTCCGGTGCAGCTTTACGAGCCCTTCTCCGATAGCGCGGGCAATCTGTCGTCGCGGCCGGTCTATCGGGACGGCCAGCCCGTCGAGAGCCGGGAGGCCGTGGCCCGACGCGACGAGCTGATCGAGACGCTCGCCAGCTTGCCGCCGGTCCCGGGCGCGCTCGACCAGATCGTCCAGCGCTTCGGCACGGATATCGTCGCAGAAGTCACCGGCAGGTCCCGTCGCATTGTCCGAAGGGGCGAACGCCTCGCCGTCGAGAACCGCGCCGCTTCGGCCAATCTGGCGGAAACCTCAGCCTTCATGGACGACCTGAAGCGCATCCTCGTCTTCTCGGATGCTGGCGGTACGGGCCGCAGCTATCACGCCGACCTGTCGGCGCGGAACCAGCGGCTCCGCGTCCACTACCTGCTCGAACCCGGCTGGAAGGCCGACGCCGCCATCCAGGGACTTGGTCGCACCAACCGCACCAACCAGGCACAGCCGCCGCTGTTCAGGCCGATCGCCACCGACGTGAAGGCCGAAAAGCGCTTCCTGTCGACGATCGCACGCCGGCTCGACACGCTGGGCGCAATCACGCGCGGCCAGCGCCAGACCGGCGGTCAGGGCCTGTTCCGGCCCGAGGACAATCTGGAATCGCACTATGCGCGCGATGCGCTGCGCCAGCTCTATCTCCTGTTGGTCCGCGGCAAGGTCGAGGGTTGCTCGCTCCAGATGTTCGAAGACGCCACCGGGCTGAAGCTGACGGACGACAACGGCATCAAGGACGAGTTGCCGCCGATCACCACCTTCCTCAACCGGTTGCTGGCGCTGACGATCGAACTGCAGGGCATCCTGTTCACGGCGTTCGAGCAGCTCTTGAACGCCAAGATCGAGGGTGCCGTCGCCAGCGGCGTCTATGACCTTGGGCTGGAGACGCTCCAGGCCGAGAGCTTTGTCGTCACCGACCGTCGCACCATCCATGTCCATCCGGGCGCTGGCGCCGAGACGCAGTTGCTTACGATCACCCGGCGCGAACGCAACCGGCCGACCTCACTCGATGCCGCGTTCGATTTTCTCGCAGACCCACGCGCGAAGCTGCTGGTCAACGGCCGCTCCGGCCGAGCCGCCGTGCAGGTTACGGCATCGTCGATCATGCTCGACGATGGCGAGATCGAACGGCGCGTGGCGCTGATCCGCCCGATGGAACAGCATCACGCCACCCTGCGCTCGATGGACGAGAGCCATTGGGAGGAAACCGATCGGAACGGCTTCATGGAGGCATGGACGGCCGAGATAGCCGAGGTGCCGGAATTTGCCGACAGCACCATCCACATCGTTGCTGGACTGCTGCTGCCGATCTGGAAGCGGCTGCCGAACGAGTCGACCCGTGTCTATCGGCTTCAGACCGATGCAGGCGAGCGCATCATCGGCCGTCGTGTCTCGCCGGCCTGGGTGGCGGGCGCATTGGCATCGGACGCAGGCACGCTGACACCGGACGACGCTTTCACAGCGTTGATCGACGGCCGGACCATCCTCGACCTCGCCGAGGCTATGCAACTCCGCCGCGTCCGCGTCATGGGCGCCAACCGCATCGAACTGTCCGGCTTCACCGACGCGATGCGCGATCGCCTGCGAGCCTATGGCCTGTTCAGCGAGATCATCTCGTGGAAGCTGCGCTTTTTCGTGCCCACCGACGCTTCCGGTCCGTCGATCCTCGCCAAGGTGCTGGAGCGCTTTCCCGTCGAGCGCATCGGCGAGCGGGAGGCAGCGTGATGGTCCGTCATGATGCTTCCGAACTGGCGCAGCGTCTCGGCCGACAGGCCGAGGCGGTCTGCCGTCATTATCTGTCGGCCGGTCATCGCGAGGGCCGCTACTGGCTGGTCGGCGATGTCCGCAACACGCCGGGCCGCTCGATGTTCGTGCGCCTGAAAGGCGGCGACACCGGCAAGGGGGCCGCAGGCAAATGGACCGATGCCGCGACAGGTGAGCATGGCGACCTGCTGGACGTCATTCGCGAAAGCTGCGGCCTGATCGACTTCAAGGACGTCGCCGACGAGGCGCGCACCTTCCTGTCCATGCCACATCCCGAGCCGGAGCATTCGCAAGGTGGCGAGCGCAGATCACCAGTCCCAACCGGATCGCCCGAAGCGGCACGAAGGCTTGTCGGCATGTCAAAGCCGATTTTGGGCACTGTCGTGGAAGCGTATCTACGGGAACGTGCGATTACGGCTTTGCACGGAACCGGATCACTGCGCTTCCATCCCCGTTGCTACTATCGTCCTGACGAGCATTCCCCGACCGAGACCTGGCCGGCGATGATCGCCTCTGTCACCGACTTGGCTGGCCGGATCACTGGCGCGCATCGCACCTGGCTCGCCCCGGACGGCTCGGACAAGGCGCCGATCGACACACCGAGGCGAGCGATGGGCGACCTTCTCGGGCACGCGGTCCGCTTCGGTGTACCGGGCGACGTGATGGCGGCGGGCGAAGGCATCGAGACGGTGCTGTCGCTGCGATGCGTCTTGCCCGGAATGGCCATGGCGGCGGCGCTCTCGGCAGCGCATCTCTCCGCCATCCTGTTCCCCGAGACACTGCGCAGGCTCTATATCGCGCGCGACAACGACCCGGCCGGCGACAGTGCGATGGCGACGCTGATCGAACGGGCGAACGCGGCCGGGATCGAGGCGATCGTCGTGTCTCCGAGGCTGGGCGACTTCAACGAGGATCTCCGCTTGGCTGGACTGGAAAGCCTGCGGGCAGCGGCGCGGGTACAGATCGCTCCCCAGGACGTCGCGCGCTTCATGGCGCTGGCGGCATAGCTGGAAGGAATGCTGGTGGCGGCAACGCCGTCGCTTATTACCCGCTCGGATACTCCCAAGGGTCAGGGAGAGCCGCAACCTGGCCTTCGAGAGGGCGATCGGCCAGCAAACGGCCCGGACCGACAACGTCGGCGCCCGACTATTTTCCGGCGGCCCTTCGGGCCTTTCCATCGCGAAACAAAATAGCCGGCCTTCGCCGTCCTCCGCTGCGCTCCGGCCCTCTCGCTTCGCTCCGGGTGCAGGTCCGGACCGCCTGCTGGCTTTCGTCGCCAGAAGGCCGCGAGGGTCGCGGTCACACCGACGAAGGAGCATCCCGATGAGCGAGCACGACGACAGCTACGAGCCGCATCACGAATCATCCCCCACCGACCACGTCCTCTCCGAGCTTCAGCTTTATGGCTACCGTCCCTTCGCGGACGAACCCGACGGAAGGCCGCTGCCCGAAGGAAACCACGTCGCCGGCGCCATCGCCGATGTCTTCGACGCCCTGATCGTCACCCTGGAAGACACCCGCCTCGAGCCCGACCTCGACGATCTCCTCTGGTCGACCGTCAACGTCTTCCACCGAGCCACCGACCGGATCGAACGCGAGCTGGACGACAATGAGCAGGCGCAGCGCCGTGGGCAACGCGAACAGGATGGCTCCGAGGTGAAGGCCGTCGAGCTGGAGCGCCTGACGGCCGAAGGGCAGACGATGATCGAACGTCGCAACGCCTTCGAGCTGATGCGCGACCAGGCCGCCGAGCACTACGAACGGCACACCGGCTCACCCTGGCGTCCCCGCAGCGGATCGATGGTCAACCATCGCAACCTCACCTCGGCAATGATCGACAGCCGCGACTTCCTCGCCGCGAAGAAGCGTGCCGACAACGAGGTTCTGCTTCCGGCCGGTCCTAAGATCGCCGTCACCGGCGGGCTCGATTTCAACGATCACACGCTGATCTGGGCCAAGCTCGACCAGGTCCACGCCAAGCATCCCGACATGGTGCTGATCCACGGCAAGTCACCGAAGGGCGCTGAGAAGATCGCCTCCCGCTGGGCCGACCATCGCAAGGTGCCGCAGGTCGGATTTGCTCCAGACTGGACCAAACACGCCAAGGCCGCTCCGTTCAAACGCAATGATCAGATGCTCGACGTCCTGCCGATCGGGGTCATGCACTTCCCGGGCACCGGCATTCAGGACAACCTCGCCGACAAGGCGAAGAAGCTCGGCATCCCAGTCTGGAAATTCGGCGGCGCTTAAGCGCCGCCCTTACGTTTCTCTGCATTGATGCCATCCCGCAGAAGCGCGTTGGCGTATTCTCGCAAAGCCGCTTTCAGTCCGGCTTGCCTGTCACTGCTATCCGGGCGGATCGCGCATAGTGCGCGAGCTCAGTATCGCTCTCGATCAGCGCATCGAGCAGCGTCTTCATATCCGCCTGGTCGGAGGAAGACTGAAAGGGACCCGGCTGACGTTCGATGGCCAACACGGCGATCGCGAGAGCCTTCTTCACGAGATGCAGATCTCTACCTGTGAACTCCGCCATTGGCCCTCCCTCGCGACACCACGCCTGCCGTCGGCAGAATATCTTAGATCCTCGTCCAGCGGCACTTGGCTGGAGCAAAGCAGAGTAAGGTTCGAGGCCAGTAACGTTGGTCTCCTTACACGAGAACCACCCCCGCCTTTCAGCGCTGATCCTTGGTTCAGCCGCAGACTTGTCGCCATCAACCCATAAAGGGTCGGCTATGCGAGCATGCCGCCGCTGCGGCTGCGCCTGCGCGGTGATTGCAGTCCACGGCCGAACACTTCGGGCGCCTGTCGGCGGGGGATGGTCCCCCGCTCCAGCAGGAGCCAAGCAAATGTCCCTCAACGACGCTCACGCCTTCGCCTTCAGCCTCGCCACAACCCTGATGGCCGCCATCGTCATCTTCCAGGCCGGAGACGGCACCCTGTCGGTGGCTCCCGCCAGCGAATACGACGGGGACGCCTCGGAGATCATCCATGAGATCGACCCCTTCGCCCCGTAACCGGCGCGATCCGCTGCCGGGCGGAGATCCTCAGCGATTTCCGCTCCCGGCGCGGACGCATTTCGGCTACAGTTGCCATGTGCCGTGGTGGTGGTGGAAGGCGCGACCGTCAGACCAATCGTCACGGAGTCCACCGCCATGATCATTCTCGCAATTCTCGCCTCGCTCGCCGCTATTGCCGCGCTGTGCTGGCTGCTGTTCACTCTCGCCGTCTTCGCATTGCCGGCCTTCGTCGGCGTGACCGTCGGCGCTTGGGCGCACGGCACCGGCGCCGGCATCGTGGGCGCCATTCTTGTCGGCTTGGTCGCTGCGGCGATCACTCTTGCCATCGGCAACCTCATGATCGCGTTCGTGCGACCCATCTGGCTGAAGCTGCTTGTCGCCATCGCCTTTGTTGCCCCGGCCGCGCTCGCCGGCTTCCATGCCACCCACGGCATCGTCAAACACCTCATGCCGTCCGACGGTTGGCAGATGGCCTTCTCGATCATCGGCGCGATTGCCGTTGGCATTACCGCCTTCGTGCGGGTCGCCGGGATGGCGACGGCCCCCGCCCCATCCGGTCCGGGCCTCGCGCGAGCCTGACCACATTCAGCGCCGATGCGACGGACCAAAATCACGTTGGCGCCAACGCCTCCGCAGTCTGAGGCGCGTGTGGCTGGAGCGTGGAGCGAAACTCGACGCTAGACCCTGCGCACGACCCCGCTGAAGCGCTCCGGGGCAACTGCATCGGCGTGCGCGACCTGCTACCGGGCGTCACGATCCCTCCGATAGCGGCGACGGCGAGGATGCAGCGCGACTTGCCTGTACGAGGGAGCAATCGCCAGGGGGTCCGCATCAGCGCCGGTATGCCGATGCAGGGTGGCCGCCATCGCATCCGTTTCCTGACCGTGCCTCAACCGCTCCAAACGGCCTCTTCAATGGCCTGATCTGGCCGAAGGCCGGCTGACGCCTCGATCGCCTATGACGCAACAGCGGCGTCGAACTTTCTTCCCCTGCCGGCTGCGCCGCCATTCCTCGCGGGACAAGAAACCCCTCCTTAGCTGTCCAGCCCCTTCGGGGTGCGCCGTCGATCGCCTCCGGCCAACCGATCGCCATCGAGGCCGCAATGGTGCGGGCTCGAATACGGAAAAACGGAGACTTACCATGGCGACCATCGGCACCTTCAAGAAGACCGTCTCGAACGAGTTCACCGGCGAAATCGTCACCCTCAGCGTCCAGGCCAAGGGCGTGCGCATCGTCCCCGACACCCGCGCCACCGGCGAAAACGCTCCGAGCCACCGGGTTCTGGTCGGCCGTGCCGAGATCGGGGCCGCCTGGACCAAGCGCTCCAACGAGGGCCGCGACTATCTGGGCCTCAAGCTGGACGACCCTTCGTTCAACAGCCCCATCTACGCCAACCTCTTCGACGACGAGGACGCGGACACCTACTCGCTGATCTGGTCCCGTCCCAACGGGCGGCGCAGCGACTGAGGACCCGCGTCAGGCCCCGGCCGGAAGGCCGGGGCCTTCGCATTCTCGAACGACCGAATCAGGCAGCGGCTTCGACACCGGCAGTCCGCTCGCCGAGGGCGAAATTGCTGGAATTCAGAGGCGAGAGCGACTATTATAGTCGTAGTTTTAGCGTGCGCGTAGGACCGTGTGGGAGGTGATCATGCATGATCACCGCCCGACAATTTCGGGCCGCACGCGCGTTGCTGGGTTGGACACAGGAGACGCTCGCGGACAAGGCCCGGGTCTCATTGACCGCTCTCAAGCGCCTCGAATCCCATAGCGGGCTGGAGGTGTACGAGACGACTCGCGATGAGGTGAGACGAGCTTTCGAACGCGCCGGCATCGTCTTCCTGAACTCCGACCAGGGCAAGGGAGTGCTGTTGGTCGATGCTAAGAAAGACGCCTGATTTTCCGGCTATCGCGGCAACGCGACGACGTCGCGCATGTGTTGCCCGCTTCATCATTGCGATCAAATCAGCGTTAACAATGTTTCCCGGAATGGATAAACCGCGTCTTCGGGGGATGTTGTGACCAAGACGGACTTTCTCGACCAGCCACCGGGCGGCGCGGCGCTGACGGCCTACGATCGGACGCATCTAAAGCTCTACGCCCGTCTGCTCGATGCCGAGGCGCAAGGGGCGGATTGGCGAGAGGTGGCTAAAGTCCTCTTCGACCTCGAGGCCGATCGGGACGAGCCCCGCGCTCGGCAGGTCTACGACGCACATCTTGAACGCGCCAGATGGATGACGCAGGGCGGCTTCTGCGAGTTCCTTGGCTCCCGCGCGCACTGAGGTGATGCGGAACGCGCATCACCTTCATCCACCTTCGTTATTCCCAAGCCTCATTCAACTTGGAATCGTGCCCCATGCATAACTCGCGTTGCGTCTTATTGCGCGGAGGCGGTGGAGGATGTCCGAGGACGAAAGCTGGCGGTCTGAGGCCGCTTACGATTACATCGATGCGCTAACGCCCGGTGATCTTGCCTGGGAGTTTCTGCGGCGCAACCCAGACTACAGAAAATCCTATCGGGAGCTGATAGCCGTCGGGCGCTTGAGCGAGAGCGCCGCGCGCGAGTTTGCCGCCCAATGGGGGTTGCGATTTCGTCGCCGACCCGCGCAACTCGGCGCTCATCCAGCCGATCTTCTGGACCCCGCAAGTCGATCCGGCTGCGATCATCCTGACGACAGGCCCAGCGCCCGATGGTCCCCCGTTCACCGCTGAAGATGTGCACGCCCATGTAATCCTTCAGTATGACGAGGCGCTCGTCCGGCTTGAGATGCGACGCGAAAGCTTTGACGTCGCGCTGACCGCATTGTCCAGCCGCCAAGCGCTCGCCGCGCTTCTCATTCTCGATGATCTGCTGCCGGACCGCCTCACCGCTTTGGCGCGCTTCTGGGCCGCCATCAAGAACCGGCGTGCGCCCGCCGACCCCCGAGTCACGCCGCAGCGCCAGCGGCGCGCTCGCCTGATGCTCCGCGTCGTCGACGCCCGTGTCGCAGGAGCGAGCTACCGCCAGATCGCCGCGCAGCTCTTCCCGAACCTCAAACACGACTCGGCGACTTGGGTCGAGAACCCTGTCCGCGAGACGACGGTCCGCCTTGCCCGGGACGGCCTGGCGTTCGTCCGTGGCGGCTACCGCAAAATCCTTCGGCTTCCGCGTCGCTCGCGATGACACGCCCTCGGTGTCGAAAATAACTTCCTAATTCCGTTCCTGTCGAACGCGCCGGCCTCCCGCCACGGTGCTCGCAACCCGCCGCTCGTTCGCAGCGGCAACCAGCGAGCACACGGAGGTGCGATCATGGCCGAAATAGCCGCCAGTATTCCGCAGCGCTATCTCAGAACGCAGGAAGCCGCGCGGTTCCTCGGCCTATCCGAGCGCACGCTCGAAAAGCACCGTACCTACGGAACCGGCCCGACCTATCGCAAGCTTGGTGGTCGCGTCGTCTATGCGGTGGAAGACCTCCAGGCCTGGGCGGACCAGGGTCTCGTGACCTCCACCTCCGATCCACGCGCAGGCACTGTTCTGCCCGCCAAGCGTCAGCCGAAATCTCCCGCCACCGCCGGCGGGCGCTTTCCGCGCTGAGACGGCGCGCCATGCCGTCCCGCCACCAGCATCGCGATGAGCGTGCGCAGCTCGATCTGTTCCGGGCGCTGCCCGGCGATCTTGCGCCCCGCGATGCGCAGGACCTCATGGCCTATCCATTCTTCTCGCTCGCCAAGTCGAAGCGCCTGGCGCCGATCGACTTCAAGGCAGGCTCGGTGAAGATTCGCGTCGAAGCCGTCGCCGAGCACGGCATGGCGACGATCTGGGACGCCGACGTCCTGATCTGGGCCGCCTCGCAGATCGTCGAAGCACGCGACCTCGGCCTGCGGCCGTCGCGCCTAATGGCGACCACTCCCTATGAAATCCTCAACTTCATCGGTCGTGGCGTGTCGCTGCGCGATTACGACCGCTTGAAGGCCGCACTCGATCGGCTTCAGTCGACCACGGTGGCGACGTCCATCCGTCAGCCGACCGAGCGGCGGATGCACCGCTTCTCCTGGATCAACGAGTGGAAGGAACGCGCCGATCACCGAGGCCGCCCGCTCGGGCTCGAACTGATAGTCCCCGACTGGTTCTACGGCGCCGTGCTGGACGACGCGCTCGTACTCACGATCGACCGAAACTACTTCGGCCTGACCGGCGGGCTCGAACGCTGGCTCTACCGCCTGGTGCGCAAGCACGGCGGTCGCCAGGAGTTCGGCTGGAGCTTCGACTTCCCGCATCTCCATTCGAAGTCCGGCAGCCTCTCGCCGCTCAAGCACTTCGCCTACGACCTCCGCGACATCGTCAAACGCCAGCCGCTCCCCGGCTACCGCCTGACCATCGAGCAGGGCGTCGGCGGTCCGGAAATCCTCTCCTTCGTGCCGACCGATCCGGATGCCCTCGGCACCCCGCGCCGTCGTCGCCGGACCAAATCTCACCCTGGGGATAAGCTGTGAATAGTGTCGTGCTATCAGGGACCGGCACTATCGTGCCATCGGGGACTGGACTCTCGTGCTATCGGGGACCGGAATCGTCGATTCCTCGCGCTGAATCAGCAGCTTGCGAGCCCCGTAACTTATCTAACCTAGATTCCTACGGAATCTTTCTAACGCAACGGCCGTTTTCGGCCGCTGTGGACGAGTCCCCGATCGCCGGGAGACCGTCATGATCGTCGCCCTCCTCAATCAGAAGGGCGGCGTCGGGAAGACGACGCTCGCCCTCCATCTCGCCGGCGAATGGGCTCGCCGTGGACAGCGTGTCACGCTGATCGACGCCGACCCACAGGGCTCGGCCCTCGACTGGTCGCAACAGCGCAGCCGGGAGGGGCTGGAGCGGTTGTTCGGTGTCGTCGGCCTGGCCCGCGACACGCTCCACCGTGAAGCGCCGGAGCTGGCCCGCGACGTCGACCATGTCGTGATCGACGGCCCGCCCCGTGTCGCGGGGTTAATGCGCTCGGCGCTTCTCGCGGCCGATCTCGTGCTGATCCCGGTGCAGCCGTCGCCGCTCGATGGCTGGGCGTCGGCCGAAATGCTGGCGCTGCTCGGCGAGGCCCGCATCTATCGCCCGCAGCTCGCCGCGCGCTTCGTGCTGAACCGGTGCGCTGCCCGCACGATCCTGGCGCGCGAGACCGCCGAAACGCTGGCGGATCACGACCCGCCCTTGCTCTCGACCACAATCGGCCAGCGCATCGTCTTTGCCGACGTTGTGCAGACCGGCCGGCTCGCCGCCGAGCAGGACGAGGATTGCCCTGGCGCGCGCGAGATCGCCGCGCTCGCGGCGGAAGTCGCGAGGATCGGCGCATGAGCGAGCGGTCCCCGAAGCGCAGCTTTGCGGCGCGTCCCGCCGATCCCGAAAGCTGGATCAAGGCGCCCGATCGCCACGCGCCCCGCGGCCAGCCCGCCGAGGATTTCTCGGCCCGGCTGACGATCGACGTAACCGCCGACATGCGGGGCCGCATCAAGATCACCGCCTTCCAGCGCGGCCAGACCGTCGCCGACATGCTGCGCGCGCTGTTCGAGCGCGAATTCCCACCCCCGTCAGGAGAAGGACAATGACCGGCCTTGTCGCCGCGCCAAAACGCGTCGGCCGTGCTGCCGCCGAGCCGCCGCCCGAAGCGTTCACCCAGGTCGAACTCGTCTGGATCGAGAAGCAGACGGAGCACTGGGTCCGCTTCGGTCGCGAGCGGCGCGAGCAGATCCTCGACCGCCGCCGTCGCATCCTCTTCTTCCCTCCCGGCAGCGTCCTCGCGCTGGTGCGCTGGGCGGGGAACGAACACGGCACCGTGGTCTCGCGCCTCGACATCCTACGCACAGTCGAGTGCGATGCGCCGTGTCAGACGGTCCCGACCGTGACGCCTGGCGCAGAGGTCCTGCTGCACGTCGATGGCTGGCCAAAGGTGGAGCGCATGCTCCAGTTCATCGACGCCATCGAAGCGCGCGGCATCGATCCGATCGAGGTTTCGCCGGACCATTGGCGCCATGTCCACAACCGAATGACCGTCGGCGAAACACCGCGCGCCTATGGTCCGCGCCAGCATCGCGCCTTTCTTCTGCGTCGGGAGATCGGCGCATGACCCGGCTTACCTACGCCATCGTCACTACGGCGGCCGTCTCGCTTATCGGCGTGGCTTCGATCGCTTCGTTCGCGCCGCGCCTGATCTGGAACGCGTCCGCCAGCACGCCGGTCGGCTTCTACACAATCGGCGACGTGGGCGCGCTCGACGTGACCGATCTGGTCGCCGTCGACGCACCCGAGCCGCTCGCAACCTTCCTGTCCGATGGCGGCTACCTGCCACGCGGCGTGCCGCTCCTGAAGCGCGTCGCCGCGGTCCCGGGACAACGGGTTTGCCGGACCGGGCTCGCCATCACGGTCGACGGCGTGCCGATGGGCGACGCGCTCGATCGCGATCGTCGCGGGCGCCCGCTGCCCGTCTGGCAGGGCTGCCGGTTGGTCGCGAACGGCGAGCTGTTCCTGATGAACTGGCAGGTCCGCGACAGCCTCGACGGTCGCTACTTCGGGCCGCTCCCGGCCTCCGCCGTGATCGGCCGGGCAACCCCTCTCTATACCGACGAGGACGGCGATAGCCGCTTCGTTTGGCGCGCGCCGACGCGGTGACGGCGCGCCCATGACCCTATCCACCGCAATATGAAGGAGACGACCCATGCCCGTGATCGGTCAATTCATTCGCGAAAATGATGGCTTCATCGGCCACCTGACGACGCTGTCCTTGCATCAGGACATCATCATCGTCGCGGCCGAGCCGTCCGATGCCGAGAACGCGCCCGACTACCGCGTCCATGTGCTCGACACGATGAGCAACGAGACCGGCGCGGAGATCGGCGCGGGCTGGAAGCGCACCGGCGAGAAGGCCGGCGACTACGTCTCGCTGCAGCTCGACGATCCGACCTTCGAACATCCGATCCGCGCCAACCTGTTCCAGTCGGCCGACGACAAATCCGCCTGGGGCCTGCACTGGAATCGCCCGCCGAAGCGCGGCGAGCGGGACTGAGCGATGCCCGCCGCGCGCATCAAGCCTGTCGTCGGAGGGAGGATCGCCCTCCGACGTGCAGCCCTCTTTCTCCTTTCCGGCCTGATCCTCGCCGCACCGGTCGCGAGCACTGCCCACGCCCAGCAGACGCCGGTCGAGCGGCCATCACGCAGCGATCCATATGGCCCTTACATCGCCGAGGCGGCGCAGCGTTTCGGCGTTCCAGAGGCATGGATACGCGCCGTCATGCGCGTCGAAAGCGCAGGCGATGTGCGCGCCATCTCTTCGGCCGGCGCAATGGGCCTGATGCAGATCATGCCCGCCACTTGGTCCGAACTGCGCGTCCGGCATCGGCTCGGCGGCAATCCCTACGATCCGCGCGACAACATTCTGGCCGGCGCTGCGTATCTGCGCGAGATGCACGATCGCTACGGATCGCCCGGCTTCCTGGCGGCCTACAACGCGGGTCCGGGCCGCTACGAAGAGTATCTCGCGGGCCGCCCATTGCCGGCTGAAACGCGCGCCTATGTCGCCGCGCTTGCCCCCGTTGTCCGCGGCGGTGACCTCGCCGGCCCCGTCGTTGTGGCGGCGGCCGATCCGCTCGCCTGGACGCGGGCGCCGCTCTTTGTCGTGCAGTCGGCTGGCAGTGGACCTGCAGCGCCGGTGCAGTCTGAGGGCGAGCCAGACGCGACGACGGCGGCGGCCCCGGAGCGCGATCAAGGCCCGGTGGCTTCGCGCACCGATGGCCTTTTCGTCGCGCGCAATGTCCCCGGTGGTCCGCGATGACCGCGTTCGCACCCGTTCGCATTGTGGCGTGTTCTGGCGGACGAAGGGCGGTCTGGAGAGGAGGAGCCGACAGCACAACCGCACGATGGCGAGATAAAAGCCGGCGATGTGCGGCTTGGTGCGGTCGTGTGTTTTCAGGGACTTATGGCGCATCTGCGCGAGGTGCGCCTGATCGGCGCAGCCTGCGCATTCGCCATTTCGCCAAAGAATTCCGCGCGATTGCGCGATGTGCGGGGCCTCGACCATGAGCGGCGAGGACGATTTCCGCATCCGGCCTGGTCGCATCCGCTCGACCCGCGCCCAGCAGGCACGGCCCTTCATCGCCCAGGCGCTCGCGGCCGCACAGCGGGCTGGCGGCCGCATCTCGCGCACCGGACAGATCAGCAAGGGCAACCGCTCGCGGTTCGGGCGCGGGCAGCGCGCGACGGTGCAGGCCAATCGTCTTCTCACGAGCCGATCGCGCAACACGGTCATCAAGACCCGCGTCGTCCGTCATAGCGCGCGGGCCGCGCCGCTCGCAGCTCACCTCAGCTACCTCCGCCGCGAGGGCGTCACCCGGGATGGAGAGAAGGCGCACCTGTTCGGCCCAGAGAGCGAGGACGCCGATCCGAAGGCCTTCGCCGAGCGCACCCAGGACGACCGGCATCACTTCCGGTTCATCGTCTCGCCCGAGGACGCGACGGATATGTCCGACCTCAAGACCTTCGCGCGCGAGCTTATGGGCCAGATGGAAAAGGACCTCGGCACCAAGCTCGACTGGATCGGTGTCGATCACTGGAACACCGACAACCCCCACGTCCACATCATCCTGCGGGGGCGGACCGATGACGGCCAGGACCTCGTCATCTCCCGCGACTACATCAAGGAGGGCATGCGCGCCCGCGCGCAGGACCTCGTCACCCAGGAGCTGGGGCCGCGGACAGAGCATGAGATCCGCCGCAACCTCGAACGGCAGGTCGGCGCGGAGCGCTGGACCGATCTCGATCGCCAGATCGCCCGCGACAGCTATCGCACGGGCGTGGCCGATCTCGCCCCGCATCCTGATCGCCAGCCCGACGAATTCCACGCGCTGAAGGTCGGCCGGCTACGGAAGCTGGAGACGCTGGGCCTCGCCGATCAGGTCGGCCCTGGTCAGTGGGTCGTCTCGGAGAATGCCGAGAAGACGCTGCGCGCGCTCGGCGAACGCGGCGACATCATCAAGCGCATCCATCGTGGCCTGAGCGAGCGCGGCATCGAGCGTGGCGCCGCGAGCTATGTGCTCGCCGGCGAGAGCCTCGACGATCCGATTATTGGGCGGCTTGTCGATCGGGGGCTCGATGACGAGCTGAAGGGCACGGCCTATGCCGTGGTCGACGGCACCGATGGGCGCACCCACCATATCAAGCTCCCCGATCTCGACGCCGCCGCCGACAGCGCGCCGGGGTCGATCGTCGAGTTGCGCAAGTTCGACGATGCGCAGGGTCGCCGCCGTGTCGCGCTCGCCGTTCGCTCCGATCTCGATATCGAGCGACAGGTCCATGCGACCGGCGCCACCTGGCTCGACCGGCAGGCCATCGCCCGCGAGCCGGTAGCACTCGGCGGCGGAGGCTTCGGCGCGGAAGTGCGCCAGGCCATGGACCGGCGGGCCGAACACCTCATCAGCCAAGGCCTCGCCGAGCGGCAAACGCGAGGCGTCAGCTTCTCGCCGGGGCTGATCGAGACCTTGCGCCAGCGCGAGGTCGAAGCGCTCGGAGAGAAGCTCGCGGCCGAGACCGGCCGACCATTCTCGAAGGCCGGAACGGGCGAGTATGTGGCAGGCACCTATCGGCAGCGCTTCGCGCTCGCCTCGGGCCGCTTCGCCATGATCGACGACGGCCTCGGCTTCCAGCTCGTGCCCTGGTCGCCATCCCTCGAACGCCAGCTCGGCCAGCACATCTCCGGCGTCTCGCGCGGAGGCGGCGGCGTCGACTGGAGCTTCGGCCGCAATCGCGGCCTCGGCATCTAGCCCAAACAAGAAAGGAGTGCCCCGCCATGTCGGCGACGAAGATTCTTTGGGGCCAGATCCTCACCGTCTTCCTGATCGTGTTGATGACGACCTGGGGCGCGACGCAATGGACTGCCTACCGTTTCGGTTTCCAACCTCAGCTCGGGCAGCCATGGTTCGAGCTCGCCGGATGGCCGATCTACTATCCGCCCGCCTTCTTCTGGTGGTGGTACTTCTACGATGCCTATGCGCCGCCGATCTTCGTCGAAGGCGCCTATATCGCCGCGTCGGGTGGCTTCATCTCCATCGCGGTCGCGATTGGCATGTCAGTGTGGCGAGCACGCGAAGCGAAGAACGTCGAGACCTATGGTTCGGCCCGCTGGGCGCGCCCTGACGAGTTGAAGGCCGCGGGCCTGCTCGGTCCAGATGGTGTCGTGCTCGGCAAACACGAGCGTGACTATCTTCGACATGACGGCCCCGAGCATGTGCTGTGCTTCGCGCCGACGCGTTCCGGCAAGGGCGTGGGCTTGGTGGTGCCCTCGCTCTTGACCTGGCCGGGCTCGGCGATCGTCCATGACATCAAGGGCGAGAACTGGACGCTGACCGCCGGCTATCGCGCTCGGCATGGCCGCGTGCTGCTCTTCGATCCAACGAACGCGAAGTCGGCCGCCTACAATCCGTTGCTCGAGGTGCGACGCGGCGAATGGGAAGTCCGCGACGTGCAGAACATCGCCGACATTCTGGTCGATCCGGAAGGGTCGCTCGAGAAACGGAACCACTGGGAGAAGACGTCGCACGCACTTTTGGTCGGGGCAATCCTCCACGTCCTCTATGCCGAGGCCGACAAGACCCTCGCCGGCGTCGCCGCTTTCCTGTCCGATCCGAAGCGGCCGATCGAGTCGACGCTCGCGGCGATGATGAAGACCGCCCATCTCGGCGACGCGGGCCCGCACCCGGTGATCGCCAGCGCGGCGCGCGAGCTGCTCAACAAATCCGACAACGAGCGATCCGGCGTGCTGTCGACTGCGATGTCTTTCCTCGGCCTGTATCGCGATCCCGTCGTGGCCGAGGTCACCCGGCGCTGCGACTGGCGCATCGCCGACATGGTCGGCGGCAAGCATCCGACCACGCTCTACCTCGTGGTCCCGCCATCCGACATCAACCGGACCAAACCACTGATCCGGCTGATCCTCAACCAGGTCGGACGCCGGTTGACCGAGGATCTCCAGGCCAAGAGCAACCGCCATCGGCTGCTACTCATGCTCGACGAGTTTCCCGCGCTGGGCCGGCTCGACTTTTTCGAGAGCGCCCTGGCGTTCATGGCGGGTTACGGCCTGAAGGCGTTCCTAATCGCTCAGTCGCTGAACCAGATCGAGAAGGCCTACGGTCCGAACAACTCGATCCTCGACAACTGCCATGTTCGGGTCAGCTTCGCGACAAATGACGAGCGGACCGCGAAACGCGTTTCGGATGCGCTCGGCACCGCCACCGAGATGAAGGCGATGAAGAACTATGCCGGCCACCGGCTATCGCCTTGGCTCGGCCACATGATGGTGTCGCGCTCTGAGACCGCCCGACAGCTTCTGACGCCGGGGGAGATCATGCAGCTTCCCCCTTCCGATGAGATCGTCATGGTCGCCGGCATTCCGCCGATCCGGGCGAAAAAGGCGCGATATTATGAGGATCAGCGGCTTCAGGAGCGCATCTTGGCTCCGCCGACCCTGACGAAGCCGAGGACAGGTCAAGCCGACGACTGGAGCAAATTGGCGCTGCCGTCAGCGCCCGATCTCCACGCACCGATCGCCGCGCAGGAGGCGTCGGACGATGATCCGACAGAATCCGAGCGTCGCCATCAGCCCGAACTCAGCCGAACGAAGACCGTCGAGCGCAAGGCAGTCATCGAGAACGAGTTCGAAATCGATCCTCGGGATGACGTCGAGGAGGATGCCGCGCGCCTCAGCCGCATGACCCAGACCATGCGCCAGGTCGCCCGTCAGGCATCGCTCGACCCGGGCGACGGGATCGAGTTGTAGGGGGCGGCCGTGACGAAACCTCTCAAGAAACAGCGGCTGTCGGTCTATCTCGATCCCGATGTGATGAAGGCGCTCGCCGCGCACGCCGCGCGGCGAGACCTATCCCTGTCGCTGGTCGCAGAAGCAGGCATCGCCTCCTTCTTGTCGCCTGATGCCGCGGAACGGCAAGAGGCGGCCACCACTAAGCGGCTCGACCAGCTCGATCGTCGCATCGCGCGGATGGAGCGCGATCTTGGCATTTCAGTCGAGACGCTCGCCGTGTTCATTCGCTTCTGGCTGACGTCCAATCCGCCACTGCCAGAGCCGGCACAGGTTGCGGCGCGCGCCAAGGCCGCCGAGCGCTACGAAGCTTTCGTCACCGCCCTTGGCCGACGACTCGCGCAAGGACCGAAGCTCAGGCAGGAAATCGCGGAAGACATTCCCGCGCGCGACGCGGAATAATCACTGATCTACGCATCGCAAGTATTCGGGCGTTCCGCCGTTTCCCTGTCTTTGTACGCCACAGTACGACGACCACATTATGGTTGTTGTCAGGCCATGATTTCTGCCTCTTCTACTCATCCCCGATCCAGGGCCGCATGTCGCGGTCCCGCAAGAGAACGGGGACGACGTGGCGGCCACTCACCAGAAATCGGAAGCGATCCTTCGCGGTGCGCGCATGCTGCGCACAGCCCTCGGGTCCGCGATCGCCACGTTTCTGGAAGATCCCGCGATCGTCGAGGTGATGCTCAACCCCGATGGGCGGCTCTGGGTCGACCGGCTTTCCGAGGGGCTTTCCGATACGGGTGAGCGACTGTCGCCGTCAGACGGCGAGCGCATTATCCGCCTCGTCGCCCATCACGTCGGCGCCGAAGTTCATCCGGGTGCCCCGCGTGTCTCGGCCGAACTGCCCGAGACGGGGGAGCGGTTCGAGGGGCTGTTGCCCCCCGTGGTGTCCGCGCCGGCTTTTGCGATCCGCAAGCCGGCCGTCGCCGTGTTCACGCTCGACGACTATGTCGCCGCCGGGATCATGGCGGCGGCTCAAGCCGAGACCTTGCGCCAGGCGGTTGCCGATCGGCGCAATATCCTCGTCGCCGGCGGCACCTCGACCGGCAAGACCACGCTCACCAACGCACTGCTCGCCGAGGTCTCCAAGACCTCGGATCGCGTCGTCCTGATCGAGGACACCCGCGAGTTGCAATGCGCGGCACCCAACCTCGTCGCGATGCGCACGAAGGACGGCGTCGCCTCGCTCTCCGATCTCGTCCGTTCCTCGCTTCGCCTGCGCCCCGACCGCATTCCCATCGGCGAGGTGCGCGGCTCCGAGGCGCTGGACCTCCTAAAGGCCTGGGGCACCGGCCACCCCGGCGGCGTCGGGACCATCCACGCTGGCACCGCCATCGGCGCGCTCCGCCGCATGGAGCAGCTCATTCAGGAAGCCGTCGTTACCGTCCCGCGCGCGCTGATCGCCGCGACGATCGATCTCGTCGCCGTGCTCTCCGGCCGCGGCGCTTCGCGCCGCCTGGCTGAACTCGCTCGCATCGAGGGACTCGGCCCCGACGGCGACTACCGCGTCATCCCCGCAAGCCAGCCCCTCACAGGAGACCCGTCATGATCAAGCACGCCCTGCGCATCCGCCGCCACATCGCCACGGCGGTGTCGGTCACTTTCCTCACACTCGCCCTGGCGCCGGCCGCCCACGCGTCGGGTTCGTCGATGCCCTGGGAGGCGCCGCTTCAGTCGATCCTTGAATCGATCGAGGGGCCGGTCGCCAAGATCATCGCGGTGATGATCATCATCATCACCGGCCTGACCCTGGCCTTCGGCGACACGTCGGGCGGCGCCCGCAAGCTGATCCAGATCGTGTTCGGCCTGTCGATCGCCTTCGCCGCGTCGAGCTTCTTCCTGTCCTTCTTCTCGTTCGGCGGCGGGGCGCTCGTCTGATGGCCGACGGCGCGGATCATGGCGGCGAACTGCCGGGCTTCTCAGTCCCGGTCCACCGGGCGCTGACCGAGCACATCCTGCTCGGCGGCGCGCCGCGTTCGCTGGCCATCCTGAACGGCACTCTGGCCGCCGCGCTCGGCCTCGGCCTGCGCCTCTGGCTGGTCGGCCTCGGCCTCTGGGCCGTCGGGCATTTCGCGGCCGTCTGGGCCGCCAAGCGCGATCCCCAGTTCGTCGACGTCGTGCGCAAGCATCTGCGCATCCCCGGCCACCTGTCGGTCTGAGGAGCGACGCGATGATGAACCTTGCCGAGTATCGCAACCGCAACACCCGGCTCGCCGACTACCTCCCTTGGGTAGCGCTGGTCGGCGAAGGCATGGTGCTGAACAAGGACGGGAGTTTGCAGCGCACGGCGCGCTTTCGCGGCCCCGACCTCGACAGCGCCGTACCGGCCGAGCTGGTGGCCGTCGCCGGCCGGCTCAACAATGCCTTTCGTCGCCTCGGCTCCGGCTGGGCGATCTTCGTCGAGGCGCAGCGCCATGGCGCCGCCACCTATCCGGCCAGCATGTTCGCCGACAGCGCTTCCGGCCTGGTCGATGCCGAGCGCAAGGCCGACTTCGAGGAAGCCGGCGCGCATTTCGAGTCGAGCTATTTCCTGACCTTCCTCTATCTGCCACCGGCCGAGGACGCCGCCCGCGCCGAGACCTGGCTCTACGAGGGTCGCGATCATGCCGGCGTCGATGCGCACGAGGTACTGCGCGGCTTCGCAGACCGCACCGATCGCATCCTTCAACTCATCGACGCCTTCATGCCGGAATGTGCCTGGCTCGATGACGGCGAGACGCTGACTTATCTGCATTCCACCGTCTCGACGAAGCGGCACCGCGTCCGCGTCCCCGAGACACCGATGTATCTCGACGCGCTACTCGCCGACCAGCCGCTGACCGGCGGGCTGGAGCCGCGCCTGGGCGATGCGCATCTTCGCATCCTCACCATCGTCGGCTTCCCGACCGCGACCACGCCCGGCATCCTTGACGAGCTGAACCGACTGGCCTTTCCCTATCGCTGGTCGACCCGCGCCGTCCTCCTCGACAAGACCGACGCGACGAAGCTGCTGACCAAGATCCGGCGGCAATGGTTCGCCAAGCGCAAGTCGATCGCTGCAATCCTCAAGGAGGTGATGACCAACGAGGCCTCGGCACTGGTCGACACCGACGCGGCGAACAAGGCAGCCGACGCCGACATGGCGCTGCAGGAGCTGGGCGCCGACTATGCCGGCCAGGCCTATGTGACGGCGACGATCACCGTCTGGGACGACGATCCGCGCATCGCCGCCGAGAAGCTGCGGATGGTCGAGAAGGTCATCCAGGGCCGCGACTTCACCGCGATGCCAGAGACGATCAATGCGGTGGATGCCTGGCTCGGCAGCCTGCCGGGCCATGTCTACGCCAATGTCCGGCAACCGCCGATCTCGACACTGAATCTCGCCCATATGATCCCGCTGTCGGCGGTGTGGGCGGGACCGGAACGGGACGAGCACTTCGACGCACCCCCACTGCTTTACGGCAGAACCGAAGGCTCGACCCCGTTCCGGCTTTCCATCCATGTCGGCGATGTCGGCCATACGCTGATCGTCGGCCCCACAGGCGCCGGCAAGTCCGTGCTGCTGGCGCTGATGGCGCTGCAATTCCGGCGCTATGCGCAATCCCAGGTGTTCGCGTTCGACTTCGGCGGCTCGATCCGCGCTGCCGCACTCGCCATGCGCGGCGACTGGCATGATCTCGGCGGTGGGCTTACCGAAGGATCGGACGACAGCGTGTCGCTCCAGCCGCTGGCCCGCATCGACGACGTCGCCGAGCGGGCCTGGGCCTCCGACTGGCTGATCGCGATCCTGGGGCGCGAGAGCGTTGCCGTCACGCCCGAGGTCAAGGAGCACCTCTGGTCGGCGCTGTCGTCGCTCGCCTCCGCACCGATCGCCGAGCGGACTCTGACGGGCCTGTCGGTCCTCCTCCAGTCCAACGACCTGAAGCAGGCGCTGCGACCCTATTGCGTCGGCGGTCCCTACGGCCGGTTGCTCGACGCCGAGACCGAGCATCTGGGCGAGGCCAATGTTCAGGTCTTCGAGACCGAAGGTCTGATCGGCACCGGCGCTGCCGCCGCCGTGCTCGCCTATCTCTTCCACCGCATCGAGGACCGCCTCGACGGTCGCCCAACCCTGCTGATCGTCGATGAAGGCTGGCTCGCGCTCGACGACGAGGGCTTCGCCGGCCAGCTCCGCGAATGGCTGAAGACCCTGCGCAAGAAGAACGCCAGCGTCGTCTTCGCCACGCAGTCGCTCTCCGACATCGACGGCTCGGCGATCGCCCCAGCCATCATCGAAAGCTGCCAGACCCGCATCCTGCTCCCGAACGAACGCGCGATCGAGCCACAGATCACCGCCATCTATCGCCGCTTCGGCCTCAACGATCGCCAGATCGAGATCCTCGCGCGCGCGATGCCCAAGCGCGACTATTACTGCCAGTCCCGCCGCGGCAACCGGCTCTTCGAGCTGGGTCTGTCGGACGTAGCGCTGGCGCTCTGCGCCGCCTCGTCGAAGCAGCACCAGGCGCTGATCGCCGCGGTTCACGCCCGCAGCGGCACGGATGGTTTCCTTGCCGAATGGCTTGGCGAGAACCGGCTCGGCTGGGCCGCCGACCTCATCGCCGACCTCACCAACATCACCCCCCAAACCGATCCGGAGGCACGCCCATGACCCGTTCCGTTCGTTCCCGCTCACGCGCGCTGCGCATCGGCGCCGCGCTCCTTGCCGCGCCGCTCGCGCTGTCGCCAATCTTCGCCCCGCCGGCCGCCGCACAGTGGATCGTCTATGATCCGACCAACTATGCGCAGAACGTCCTGACGGCGGCGCGCACGCTCCAGCAGGTCAATCAGCAGATCACCCAGCTTCAGAATGAAGCGACCATGCTGATCAATCAGGCTCGCAATCTCGCGAGCCTGCCGTACTCATCGATTCAGCAGCTTCAGCAGTCGGTGCAGCGCACCCAGCAACTTCTCGCGGAGGCGCAGGGCATCGCCCTCAACGTCCAGCAGATCGACCGTGCGTTTCAGACCACCTATGGCAACGCGTCGATGTCGGCGTCCGATCAGGCGCTCGTCGCGGGAGCGCGCGAGCGCTGGCAGAACACAGTCGGAGGCTTGCAGGACGCCATGCGCGTGCAGGCCGGCGTCGTCGGCAACATCGACACCAATCGCGGTGAGATGACGGCGCTCGTCGGCCAAAGCCAGGGCGCGACCGGCGCGCTTCAGGCGACGCAGGCGGGCAATCAGCTTCTCGCCCTGCAAGCACAACAGCTCGCTGACCTCACCGCCGTCGTTGCCGCCAATGGCCGCGCACAGAGCCTCTCCGAGGCCGAGCGGGCGGCAGCGGCCGAACAGGGCCGCGAACAGCGCCGCCGCTTCCTGACGCCGGGCACGGGCTACCAGCCCGGCAACGCCCGCATGTTCCCGAACGGCAACTGAGGACATGGTCATGGACGGCAAGATGCTCGCGCGGCTTGGCGCCGTCGTGTTCGTCGCGGTCGCGGTCACCGCGACCGCGATCGAGATGACCCGCAAGGAGGAAGCGCCGGCGGCCTGGCCATCCGGCCGCTCTACCCAGGCTCAGGCCGATCCCCTGCGTGACGAATTGATCCGCTGCCAGTCCCTTGGCGAAGCGGGGCCGCGCGATCCGGGGTGCCTCCGAGCCTGGGCAGAGAACCGTCATCGCTTTCTCGCGCCCGGCGCTCGTCCGATGGAGCGTCTCCCCGAACCGCCTCCGCCGAATGCGATTCCGCGCGAGATCCCCGACAATCCGATCCGCCGTGAAAGCGCGCCCCAGCCCGACGAGGCACGGTAGTATCATGGGCGGCACCGGCGTCATCGACCACTTCCTCGAGGTCTTCACCCGCTACATAGACAGCGGCTTCGGCCTGCTTAGCGGCGAAGTCGCGTTCATCGCCACAACGCTGATCGTCATTGACGTGACGCTAGCGGCGCTGTTCTGGAGCTGGGGCGCCGACGACGACATCATCGCACGGTTGGTGAAAAAGACGCTGTTCGTCGGGGTCTTCGCCTACATCATCGGCAACTGGAACAATCTCGCTCGGATCATCTTCGAGAGCTTCGCAGGCCTTGGCCTGAAGGCCAGCGGCACGGGCTTCACGACAGCCGACCTTCTGCGCCCCGGCAAGGTCGCTCAGACCGGGCTCGACGCCGGACGGCCGCTGCTCGATTCGATCTCCAGCCTGATGGGCTACTGGTCGTTCTTCGAGAACTTCATCCAGATCGCCTGCATGTTCCTGGCGTGGGCTCTGGTGCTGCTCGCCTTCTTCATCCTCGCCATCCAGCTCTTCGTCACACTCATCGAGTTCAAGCTGACGACGCTCGCCGGCTTCGTGTTGATCCCGTTCGGCCTGTTCGGCAAATCCGCCTTCATGGCCGAACGCGTGCTCGGCAACGTCATCTCATCCGGCATCAAGGTCCTGGTCCTCGCCGTCATCATCGGCATTGGCTCTACGCTGTTCTCCGAGTTCACATCCGGCTTCGGCGGCCAGAACCCATCTATTGACGAGGCTATGGCGATCGTGCTCGCCGCTCTGTCGTTGCTTGGCCTCGGCATCTTCGGTCCCGGGATCGCGAGCGGCATCGTCTCCGGCGGTCCTCAACTCAGCGCCGGCGCCGCCGTCGGCACAGGCCTCGCCGCAGGCGGCATGGTGGCGGCAGGCGTCGGCGCGGTCGGCGCAGCCGCGTCCGGCGGCGCGGCACTCGCCGGTGGCGCAGCAGCAGCCGCCCGTGGCGGTGCTGCGCTCGCAGGCGGGGCTTCCACTGCCTACAGCCTTGGCGCTGCCGGGCAGTCCGGCGCGACAGGTGTCGCCTCGGGGCTTGGCGGGGTCGCTCGTGCCGGTGGCAGCGCTGCGGTCTCACCGCTCCGCCGTGCGGCCTCCCGCGCCGCCGAGAGCATGCGCTCCAGCTTCAACGCCGGTGGCAAAGCCGCGTTCGAGGCGACGGGCGGCTCCTCCACCATGGGCTCGATCGGCG
Organism: bacterium YEK0313; assembly: GCA_000751295.2. Taxonomy (NCBI): domain Bacteria; species bacterium YEK0313. Next base: position 1,645,462 of record CCMO02000001.1, on the reverse strand, counting down.
GTGATGCCGCCGGTGACGGCGCCGCGTCCTCCGGTGCCGCCAATGCCGGCGGACCGCCCGCCTGGGCGCAGCGGATGCGCCGCTCCCAGCGCATGACCCATGCCGTGCAAGCCACGGCCCATGCCGTCCGCTCCGGCGACGCCCACGGCGGCGGCTCCTCCGTCAACCTGTCCGAAGGCGATCGCTGATGTTCAAACGACCCACCACCCATTACGGCAAAGCGGCCGAACCCGAGACGCCGTATCAGCGCGCGGCGCAGGTCTGGGATGAGCGCATCGGCGCCTCTCGCATCCAGGCCAAAAACTGGCGGCTCATGGCCTTCGGCTCCCTGATCCTCTCCGCCGGTTTCGCTACCGCGCTCGTCGTGCAGTCGGCACGCGGAACGATCGTGCCGTGGGTGGTGCAGGTCGATCGCGTCGGTCAGGCTCAAGCCGTGGCGCCGGCCGAGGCCGACTATCGTCCCACCGATCCGCAGATCGCCTTCCACCTGGCGCGCTTTATCGAGCAGGTCCGCTCGATTCCTGCCGACGCGATCATCGTGCGTCAGAACTGGTTGCGGGCATACGACTTCACGACCGATCGCGGGGCGATGGCGCTCAATGACTATGCCCGCTCGAACGACCCGTTCACGCGGGTCGGCCGCCAGCAGGTCGCCGTCGACGTCTCAAGCGTCATCCGCGCGTCTCCCGACAGTTTCCGCGTCGCCTGGGTCGAACGTCGTTATGAGAACGGCCAGCTCGCCGAAACCACGCGCTGGACGGCGATCCTGACGATCGTCGTGCAGATTCCTCGCAACGCCGACCGGCTCAGGGCCAATCCGCTCGGCATCTACGTCAACGCCATCAACTGGTCACGGGAGCTTGGGCAATGAAGCCGTCTTTCCGTAAAGCCGGAAATCCGGCTTCACACACAATCGTATTCGCAGTTCTGCGGAAAGCCGCATTCCCTGCGGTCCTGCTGGCGACGAGCGCGCTGGCCGGCTGTGCGACCACCAATCCACCGCCGGAAATCTCCTACGACAATGCGGCCCCGGCTGTGCAGACGGTCGATCCGCCAGCGCCCGTCACCGTGGTCGAGCTGCCGCGGCCGCTGCCGCTACCCGGCCAGTTGCAGCCCGTGCCGGAGACGCGACGCGCGCCCGAGCCGACCAACCCGACGGCGCGCGTCAATCAGGCCAATGAGGCGGCCCGCGTCCAGCCGGTGCGCGACGGCTTCATCAACTCCATGCAGGTCTATCCCTGGACGCAAGGGGCGCTCTATCAGGTCTATACTGCTGTCGGGCAGATCACCGACATCGCGCTTCAGCCGGGCGAGCAGCTCGTCGGCGCCGGTCCGGTGGCGGCCGGGGACACGGTCCGCTGGATCATTGGCGACACCGAGAGCGGATCGGGCGCGACGCGCCAAATCCATATCCTCGTGAAGCCGACGCGGGCCGACCTGATGACGAACCTCGTCATCAACACCAACATGCGCACCTATCACATGGAGCTGCGCTCGACCGAGCGGACCTATATGGCATCGGTCTCCTGGCAGTATCCGCAGGACCAGCTCATCGCCCTGCGCCGGCAGAACGCCGAGGCGCAGGCCGCCCAGCCGGTGGCGAGCGGAGTCGATCTCGCCAACGTCAACTTCCGCTACGCGATCGAGGGTGATCGCGCGCCCTGGCGGCCGCTGCGCGCCTTCGATGACGGCCGCCAGGTCTTCATCGAGTTTCCGCGCGGCATCGGTCAGGGCGAGATGCCGCCGCTCTTCGTCGTCGGCCCCGAGGGCAATACCTCCGAGCTGGTGAACTACCGCGTTCGCGGCCACCACATGATCGTCGACCGCCTGTTCGCCGCCGCCGAACTGCGTTTCGGCTCCGGTCGCGAGCAGAAGCGCGTCAGGATCTTCCGCACCGACGGAAGGCCGACCTCATGAGCGAGAACCCGCCCCGGAATGAGGAAGTGCCCGACGATGGGCAGCCCTTGACCGGCGAGCCGGTCGGGCCAGCGCCGATGCGCCTGCGCGCCGAACCGCCCCGCGTCACGCGGTTATCGCGGAAGGTTCTCGCCGGCCTCGGTCTTGTCGCCAGCGTTGGGCTCGGCGGTGCGCTGATCTACGCGCTTCAGACACGCGACGGCGGTCGGCCGAACGACGAACTCTATTCGACCGAGAACCGCTCGACCGCTGACGGACTGGCCGGCCTGCCGCGAGATTACAGTGGCGTGCCGCAGCTCGGTCCGCCACTTCCCGGTGACCTCGGGCGGCCGATCCTCAGCACCCAGGATCGCGGACAGCCGGTGCCGACACCCGGAATCGCCACGCCCAATCCCGGCATCAGCCCGGAAGAGCAGCGCCGCCTTCAGGAGATCGAGACCGCGCGGACCAGCCGCCTTTTCTCCGGATCGGAAAGCCGGGGGGCGCCCGCTGCGGCGGGAGGTGTCCCGGCACTCCCGCCCGCGCCGGATTTGACGAGCCTCGGCCTCGCGCCGCCGCCGGCCACACCCTCCGCGCAGGATCGCCAGAATGCCTTCCTCAACGCAGCGGCCGATCGCCGGACGGTCGCGCCCGATCGCGTCGTTGCTCCGGCGTCGCCGAACATCCTTCAGGCCGGCGCAGTCATCTCGGCGGCGCTCATAACCGGCATCCGATCCGACCTCCCGGGACAGATCACCGCCCAGGTGACGGAGAACATCTACGATAGTCCGACAGGCCGCATCCTTCTGGTGCCCCAGGGCACGCGCGTCATCGGCCAGTACGACAACAACGTGCAGTTCGGGCAAAGCCGTGTGCTGCTTGTCTGGAACCGGCTGATCTTTCCGAATGGCCGCTCGATCGTGCTCGAGCGCCAGCCAGGTGCCGATGCCGAAGGTTTCGCCGGCCTGCAGGACGGCGTCGATTACCACTGGTGGGATCTCGCCAAGGCGGCGGGACTTTCCACGCTGCTCAGCGTCGGCGCCGAACTCGCCGTGGACAATGATGATCGCTTGATCCAGGCGATCCGCAACGGCGGTCAGGACACGCTTAACGACGCGGGTCAGCAGATCGTCAGACGGCAGCTTAATGTGCCACCGACGCTCACCGTCCGGCCAGGATTCCCTGTCCGGGTTATCGTGACGCGCGATCTCGTGCTCGAACCATATGGGGGATGATAATGTCGAAGCTCAAGCTGGGGCCTATCGCGGAAGAAAAGCCGATCAAAGTTCAAGTCGAGTTGCCTGCTGCTCTTCATCACGACTTGGCCGACTATGCCGATCTGTTAGGGCGCGAACAAGGGCAGCCTGCGGTCGATCCGGCTAGGTTGATCGTTCCTATGTTGCAGCGGTTCATCGCGACCGACCGCGGTTTTGCAAAAGCTAGGCGAGCTACGACGCAAAAGACCGAAGATTAGCCAAGACTCCTCCCCTTCAACCCTGAGAGGGTGTCGAGACATTTCAGCAGCAGTGGTAGGGCGGGATTGTCGTTGTCGCAGCATGAAATCGTAGCAGCCGTAGGCGCTCGGGCCGATGAAAGCGGGACCAACGCGATGTCAGTTTGGCGAACCAACGTCGTGATGGTTAAACCGAAGCCCTGCTCGACCATGGTGAGGAGTGTCTCCCGGCTGACCTGTTGAATGGATAGTTGAACCTCTCCTTCTACGGCTCCTACCATGCGCTTGAGCAAGTCAGAGAGTTCACGTCCGGCACCGTCGGAACGAACGAGGAAGACCTCGTCGCAGATGTCTTCCCAAGCCAATTGCATTCGCGACGCCAACTGGTGACGCTGGGACAATGCCACAAACAAAGTGGGATCGCAGAAGCGTCGAATGTGAAACTGGCGGTTGCTGTTTGTGCGAAGGCAAATTGCGGCATCCAGTAATCCACGCCGCACCCGCGATGTATTCTCTTCTGACGTGCCTTCCTCGAGCTTCACCTCGATAGTCGGATATTGATGTCGAAAGTCCGCGAGAAGGTCGATGATTGGGCCCGCCGGAAACGCTTCGAGCATCCCAAATCTGATAAGCCCGGTCTTGAGGTTTCGTGTGGACCGGATCTCCGTCGCAGCCTCGCGCAGGTATCGCGCTCCTACAGCCGCGTGCTGAAGAAAGCGTGCTCCCTCGGGCGTTAGCGCGGCACCTGTTCTTGTGCGCTCGAACAGCGAAACGCCAAGCTGACGCTCTAGCATCTGCACCCGACGGCTCACGGTAGATTGGGAGATCGCAATGCGTTCGGCCGCCCGGCGAAAGCTACCTGCCTCGGCGACCTGGATCGCGTATTTGAGGTATCGCAGATCAAGCGTCAGATCGGGCATGATGCCCCTCCGTGGCTGCCGCCATTCAAGCGCACGAGCAGCGCGCGAAATTTTAAGCCGCCAGTGGACGGCGCATCTCTTTCGATCTCAGGCGAGGAATCCGAGCCGAGTCCTTCGGTGAGCATGACCATCTCCGAATCCCAGAAATGTATGCGGCAGTCATACATCTTCGGACACTTGATGTCTATGCGTCACGCATATATCGTTGACGGATGGAGCCGGCGGCAGCCAAATATCATTTTGGTGCACTAGCGCTCGCGGTGGCTGACAACATCGCGAGTGCCTCAGCCTCGCTTTCGCCGAGCGGACCAGCGGCTGCGCTGATGATCCTTCTTAGTGTTGAGCCTGGGGTGCCTATCGGCGTCCTAGCTAGCCGGCTTCGGCTTTCCCATGCCGGGACGGTGCGATTGATCGACAGGCTTGAAACCGATCATCTGGTCGAACGGCGGCGACACACCGTCGACAGACGGGCGCGTTTCATCCACCTCACCAATTCCGGTGAGGAGATGACTAGAGCTTTGCTCAGAGCGCGCGAGCAGGTGATCGCGGCGTGGGTCTCGCCCCTATCGCCCATGGACCTGAACGACCTAGGCGCGTTGTCCGAGCGGCTCCTCGAAAACGGGTTGAACAAAAATGAGCTCGCAAGCCTCCGGCATCTGGGCGGCTACCCGAGGCCACGACCTACTGAAAGCGCGACGCCGCCAGCCCGCTCGCCACCCCGGCGTCCTTCGAAGAACGACTGACGAGAAAATGAATCAGGCTTGATACCTTGGAATCCATCGCGTTCGACCTTCTCATATGCATGCTGGCATTCTGGTTCGGGTATTCCGCAAACCGAGGTGGAACATGTCTGGTCGTAGCTGCTCACGAGTTGCAGAAACGACGCCCACCAAGAATGTTCGTCGGATTTGTTGCGGCGTCTGCAGCGGCGGGCCTCGTTGCTATTCCGCTCGCTTGGTCTGGGACGCTGAACGCGACCCTTGCACCCTCGACGAACGTCAACGCCTTTCTCCTAATCGGCGCCATCGCCTTCGGCTTTGGGGCGCTCATCAATGACACTTGTCTGCTTGGATCGTTGGCACGGTTAGGCGATGGGGAAATGCGACTGCTAGCTCTTCCTGTGGGACTAGCAGTCGGGATCTTGATTGCCGATCATGGTCGGCCCGGCTCTCTCGTCACGTGGACAAGTCTTATCGCGAGCCCAAGCATCTCTGGGGCCGCTACGGTTCTCGCCCTTGCGGTTGTACTAGCGCTGGCGGTGATGTTCGTATCGACGAAGGGCGCATCGCGAAGAAGACCGGGTTGGGCGTTTGGCGCCTCAATGATTGGCCTCGGTATCACTGGTGGACTTCTTTACGCCCTGTCACCGGCATGGACGTTCGCTGACCTGATCCAACGCGGCCTTCCTCTTCGAATGACACCAACAGGCGAGGTCGCACTCGTTGCGGTCATTGCCTCTGTTGCGGGAGCAATCACGGCATCCGTGCGTCAGGGACGTTTGCGTTTTCAACGGCCGACGGTTGCCGGCATTCTGCGATCGATTGTCGGCGGAGCGTTGATGGGAATAGGTATCGGCCTCATACCCGGTGGCAACGACGCTTTGATCCTCGCCGCAGTGCCTACACTCTCTCCGGGCGGCATAGTTGCCTACCTCGTGATGACGACGACGATCGTTTTTGGATTTGCAGCGCGTGACAGGCTTTTCAAGAAACGCCCATCAGGCCACGGGAGAGGGTAGATGGTCTTGGGCCGATCATGAGACCCGTGAATATCGACTTATCAGGTAATACGCCTGCGTGGGCCCATCCCCCTGATTGCCGTCTCGAAGGATAGTGCGTCGAGCATCCGGTGGTGTCATGATAGGCGTGGTCACGGCAGGAATGAGTGTCTGTCGCCTGATACCCCAGCTCCGGCGCGAGAATCTGAGGTTTCAGACATCGTCGGTGCCTACCGGCCCGCCTTCGCCCTCCATCCGATTAATGGCACGCACATCCTTGGCGTTGAACTTAAGCCTCACGCCCGATCCCGCGCGATGATCCTCATCGATGAAGACGGCGCCGCCCCGTTCGAGCGCGTCACGCAACCGCGTCAGTTCCGAAGCTGCAAGCATGCTACCGCCGGCCTCGAACCGAGCTAACGTTTCCTCGTCCAACTCAGCGATCTTGGCGACATGTGATCGCGGCCACTGAATCAGGGCTCTCGCTGCGCGCGCCAATGGTCCATTCATGCTCATCGATGCTTCCTTTTTTTTGGAAAACCCACCTTTTCGCCGAGTGACGACTTTGCCGGCACTCGATCGGCTATATGAGCTTCGCCATTGCGACCGCGGTATCCGCCATACGCGTCGCAAAGCTCCATTCGTTGTCGTACCAAGCAAGCACGCGAACCATCCTGCCGTCGACAACATCTGTCTGGGGAAGTGCGACGATTGAGGATTCGGTCCGATGGTTCAGATCGACCGACACCAAGGGCTCTGTCGTGAAGGCGAGCACCCCACTCATTGCACCGGCGGCAGTCTGACGGATGGCGTCGTTCACCTCGTCTATCGAAACCTCACGCGACGTCGAAACAGCCAAATCTATGACCGAGACGTTCGGCGTTGGGACGCGGATCGACGAGCCATGAAGCTTACCTTTTAGTTCCGGCAGCACGCGGCCGATCGCGTTCGCAGCCCCGGTGGACGTCGGGATCATTGAGAGTGCGGCTGCGCGGGCGCGGTAGAGATCCTTATGGACGGTATCCTGCGTCGGCTGGTCACCGGTATAAGCGTGAACCGTGGTCATATAGCCTCGCTCTATGCCACAGAGGTCGTTCAGTACCTTCGCGACAGGCGCGAGGACATTGGTCGTGCATGAGCCATTTGATACGACGACATCGTCAGCGGTCAGCGTGTCGTGATTGACCTTGAAGACGATCGTCTTGTCTGCCCCATCGCTCGGCGCGGAGACGAGCACGCGTCTTGCTCCCGCACGAATGTGCGACTCGGCCTTCTCCCTGGATGTGAAGAAGCCCGTGCATTCGAGCGCCACGTCAACACCAAGCTCATCATGGGGCAGGTTTGCTGGATCGCGTTCCGACGACACCCTGATTTTACCGGACCCGACGTCGATCCAGTCTTCGCCGAGGTCGATCGATCCACGAAAGGGACCATGAACCGAGTCGTACCTCAGAAGGTGCGCCAAGGTAGCGACCGGCCCGAGGTCGTTGATCGCAACCACTTCGACGTCCTCTCGATGTAGTTCGACGATCGACCGTAAGGCTAGTCGCCCGATCCGACCGAAACCGTTGATTGCGACCTTAACCGTCATGCCTATCTCCCCTGGCTCGCCTTACTGACTGAAGCATCCGCCATTCGCTCAGTGAAACATGGCGCACGAAATCGGCTCTGGCGGCGTGTGCGCAACAACACATTATGTATGCGTCACGCATAGACCTATCTGGGTGGGCACTCGGGGTCAACGCGGCAGTGTCAGCACGGACGATCCAGCTTGCGCCGTCCAAACAAGCAGCCGTTCTTTGGGGGGCTGCGTGAAACGCGTTCAAGGCCTACGCGTCCCCAAGACGGATAGGGGGTTTGATATCCATCTGCCGGCTGGCTGCGGCTAAAGCACGGTCGTGGCTGACCAGGGTGAGTCGGTTGAGGTGGGACGCAGAAAGCGAGCTCCCAGGCCTGCCGATAACATTTGGCCACAACGCGTAGCTGGCGCTGGAACGATGTGATTCGGCCTCAAGGCAGCCGAAACCACGGCAAACTTCACCGATCTATAGCCGCCAGGTATCGGCAGTCCGTGCGCGCCATGATCTAAATTGCGGAGTTTCAATCTCCCGCGTCATCGGCGGAACGTCGTAAGCCTCTGGGAATCCGGCCTTTTTTCCGCACGCTTGCCGACCCGCACCACACGCGTATGACTTGCTGTCTATGCTTCGCGCACATATAGATGTGACAATGGATGGACCTCGAGATCGAAATATCTTCGGGGCGTTCGCACTCATGATCAGCGACGACATCGTTCGCGCTAGTTCATCGCGGGCGCCGGAAGCTGGACCCGCAGCATCGGCCCTGGCGTTGATTGCGCACATGCCTGGGCTCTCGATTCGCATGCTCTCCATCGGCGTCGGCCTCTCCCATGCAGCGACTGTCCGTTTGGTGGATCGGTTAGCTGCTGAGGGATTGGTCGAACGCCGTGAGCATTTCACGGATGGTCGCACCCGGTCTCTCTATCTCACTGCGGCGGGCAAGGTAGCGAGCGACGAAGTCCTTTCCTCACGCGACGAGGTGATCGCTGAGGGGTTATCCATCCTAAGCCCAGACGAATTGAGAGTTCTTTGCGACATCGCGGAACGCGTCTTACGGCATCGCCTGGAAAATCTTGAGCATTCCTACCGTATCTGCCGCTTGTGTTGCTATGAGGGTTGCACGAATTGCCCGATTGATGCCGAGTTGCATGAGCGTGGCGTAGATCGCGAGAACAGCGGCGAGGCGTAGGACCATCGCAATCGCATGAATCAATGTTGAGCGATGAGATATGCCGCCAGAAATCCCACGACCGTGATGAGCCCTATGAACGGCGGCGCCTTTTCGAACGCTTCGGGAATCATAGCTTCTGCCAGCATCGCTATGACGGCGCCGGCCGCGAAAGAAAGGATGGCTGGCGCCTGAGTCGATGCCGAGCCGAGGATGAGATTTCCCACACCGGCGGCAACGCAAACGAGTAGGGGAATGCCGATCCAGACCGCGTAGATATAGCTTCGGGGTCGGCCCGCAACCTTCATTCCTGAAGTGCTCGATAGGCCCTGGGGCACGTTTGCAAGAAAGAAGCCTGCCACGACGGCCAGGCTGATCCTGCCGCCACCAGCCACCGACATCCCGATCACAAGGGCCTCTGGAATTCCGTCGAGAACGCTGCCGAGCGCAATTGCAGCACCACTACCGCGGTGCTCCTGTTCAGTGGCCTGTTCCGTGCATTCACCGCATCGCTTTCGGTGCTTCGCGCCTTGGCGAGACAAAAACCAGTTCGTGCCGCTGAAGATCGCAGCTCCGGCGAGTAGCGCGAAGATCGCAAATGGGCCCATCCCGGCCGAAACGCGATCGCCGATGAGTTCGGTAGCGACAACGGCAATCATCACGCCGCCACCAAAGCCCATGACTGCGGAGATCATGCGGTGAGTAAGCCGCCCGAAAAGCACGTCCGCCAGCACCGCCCCCACCAGCAGTCCGCTTCCCGACAAAAGGCCCCACAAGCCGGCGATCACGTATTCCGGCATCATGACGGTGACCCGGCTGGCAGCACGACAAAGCGCGAGCACCCTTGCAGCAGTATTGTCGATGATAGTCGAAGCTCGCTCATCGGTTCGCTCGGTCCAATCGCCAGGTCGGTCGCGGGAAGTGGCAGCTATAGCCACCGGGTTGACGCAGGAGATACTTCTGATGCTCGGGCTCAGCCTCCCAGAAGGATTCTTCCGGGTTGATCTCGGACACGACTGGCCCAGGCCAGCGACCCGAGGCTTCGATCTCGGCGATCGTCGCTAAGGCGATGTCCATCTGCGCTTTAGACGTATAGAATATCGCCGACCGATAGCTTGGGCCGACGTCGCTGCCCTGTTGCTCGTAGGTCGTCGGATCATGAATCTGGAAGAATAGTTCCAGTAGAGCCCGATACGTCAGAATGGACGGATCGAAGGTCACCTCGACGGCTTCCGCGTGGCCGTAATGTCTCGCATAAGTCGGATCTGGCATTTCACCGCCAATATAGCCGACACGCGTGGCCACGACCCCCTTGGCGCGGCGCAGCAAATCCTCCAGGCCCCAGAAACAGCCACCCGCGAGTATCGCTCGCTCGGTTTGCGTCGGCGTCTGGTCTGTAGCTGGCAGGCTCATCATCCGATCACCCTAAACGCTGTGTGCCAATCAGTTCGACGGCCTTGCACCTGCAGGCTGGCCGCCGCTCGAAAGCTCGGTCTGCACATCAGAACCCCGGACGAGCGTCAGATCGACGGGACACCGATCCGCGATCTCAAGAATGCGCGCGCGTTGATCATCACTGAGCGGCCCATCGAGAACGATGGTGCGTGTGAAGCGGTCGGGAGGCATTATGTCCGCCACCTTCTCGTGCCGCACGCTCGTCGTCGCTCTTTCGAGCGGGAAGCCCTTGCGGTTGGCGTAAAGGCGCATCGTCATCACCGTGCAGGCAGCTAGCCCGGCTGACACCAGTTCGTAGGGAGACAGGCCGCTCCCAAGACCTCCGACCGATTCCGGCTCGTCGGCGAACAGAGTATGCTCGCCACTGCGGACCGTGAGCTGGAACTTCCCCGCTAGCGTCTCCGACGCAACGACACCTTTTGCCGCCTCGACCTGCGGAAGATCCGCCGCTAGCGGCGGAAGAAAGCGGCTGGCCCACGCGGCGACCATAGCTGAGGCGTAGTTCGCATCGTCGACGTCGGTGAGAAGGTGATCCGCCGTGTCGAGCGAGACAAAACTCTTAGGATGGCGTGATGCGACGAAGATGCGCGAGGCGTGCTCGATGCCCACGACTTGGTCCACCGGCGAATGCATGACCAGCACCGGACGTCGAAGCGCGGCGATGGACTTCTCGATGTCGGCTCGCTCTACCGTTTCCAGGAAGGTGCGGCGGATGAGGAAGGGCCTGCCAGCGATCTCCACAGAGGCCTCGCCCTCGCTCGCTATCGCGTCAAGGTCGCCAGGCCGGAAAACGCGCAAGATATGCTGAAGGTCGGCCGGCGCACCGATCGTCACCACCGCGGCGACATCCGGCAGCGCGGCAGCGGCTACGATCGCAGCCGTTCCACCCAGGCTGTGCCCGACAAGGAGGGCGGGTGGCATACCGGCGGCCGCCATGGCCTCCGCGGCTGCCCTCAGATCGTCGACGTCAGAAGCGAAGCTTACCGCTTCTTCCGCGGAACTCGCGATCCCTGTGCCGGCGAAGTCGAACCGCAAGACGCCGATACCGGCCCGCGAGAGCGCGCGTGCGATGTGCACGGCGGCGCGGCTGTCCTTCCCGCAAGTGAAACAATGGGCGAAAATCGCCCAGCCGCGAGGAGTGCCTTCTGGCGCCTCCAGGTGCCCGGTTAGTTCAGACCCCCCTCCCCCGGCAAACGTGAACCGCGTTCCTGCCATATGCGTCGAGCCTCCAACGGCGGCTTAGCAGGAGCACCATCGACCCGAACTAGCAGCCCAAGACATTCTTTCTATATGCGCGGCGCATATAGACAAGCCCCTAAACCATGATTATATGCGTCGCGCATACTTCTGAGGCTGTAGTCGGATCGGTCCTCTGGGGTGCCACTCGTCAGGGCGCAGGCCAAAGGGCTATGGAACTCAATCAGGTCAGCTATTTCATCAACTTGGCCGAGACGCTGAATTTCACTGCGGCTGCTCGTCTCAGTGGTGTCTCACAACCAAGCCTGACACGAGCGATCCGCCGCCTGGAGGAGGAACTCGGTGGACCGCTCATCTATCGTGACGGGAAGAACAGCCGGCTGACGAGCCTGGGTCAGGACGTCGAGTTGGAATTCCGCCGAATGCTGGTCGCGATGAAGAGCGTAAGACACCACTCGGAAAACTGGGCAATGGGGCGGCATCGTGTTCTCGACGTTGCTGTCGCCTCCAGCGTCGGCCCGAGGACCTTCACAGCCTTTTTCGACAGCGCGCTGGAAGAGGTGCCGTCCATCGAGATCAAACTGCACTCGCTCCAATCGGGCGAGGACACGTCGGAGGTGCTCTCAGGCAAATATCACGCGTGCATCCTGCCTCGCGAATCAAGGCCGGATCGTAAACTTGATGTGCGTCCTCTCTTCCGGGAGCGCTTCGTGCTCGGCTGCGCTGCAGATCACCCCTTGGCGGCGTGCGAAGTCGTTCGTGGTGAAGACCTGCTTGCTTTCCCGTTCGTCGATCGACTGAAATGCGAGTGCCGCGATCAAATCTTCGAGCACTTCGCGCGTCGAGAGGTGCGCATGCGCCCTCGCTTCCGCTCAGATCGAGACGACTGGGTGCAGCGCGTCGTCGCCGAAGGGCGGGGGATATGCATTTTGCCCGAACGCGCGGCCACCACCCACGGCCTGATCACAAGGCCGATCGAGGGCTTCGCGTTGGAGCGTGAGATCGTAATCGCCACCGTGTCCGGATCTACGGCACCGGTCGAGATACGAAAAGTCGCTCAGCTTGCAGCCCGTTACGATTGGAGTTGACCCGCCAAGCAAGAGGCATGTGCGGTATAGAAACTATACGCACGACGTATTGGATTATCGTTGGAGCCACTGCGATAGTTGATGTGAGTATCGACGTGATAAATTGAACGTAGTGTGCCTGGCCCTCTAACTAAGTAATGGAGACTCACCATGAAGTTTGAAAAGTCGCAGGCAGCAATCGAACGCCTGACCCCGGAACAACGCCGGATCACCCAGCAGGACGGCACCGAGAGACCCTTTACCGGCGAGTATAACGACAACAAGGAGGCGGGCATCTACGTTGACGTCGTATCCGGCGAGCCGTTGTTCGCGTCGACGGACAAGTTCGAGTCCGGCACTGGCTGGCCGAGCTTTACCAAGCCGATCGTCGCGGCTCACGTGAACGAAGTGCGAGACAGCTCGCATGGCATGGTCCGGACGGAGGTTCGCTCGGTGCACGGCGACAGCCATCTTGGCCACGTGTTTCCGGACGGGCCGTCCGACCGCGGCGGCCTGCGCTACTGCATCAACTCGGCATCGCTTCGATTCATCCCGCGCGATGAGATGGAAGCCGCGGGCTATGGCGAGTATCTCGACCAAGTAGAGGAGGCTTAACATGCATCAGCGCGCTGTTCTCGCTGGCGGATGCTTTTGGGGAATGCAGGATCTGATCCGCAAGCAGCCCGGCATCGTTTCGACCCGCGTCGGCTACACCGGCGGCGACGTGCCGAACGCCACCTATCGCAACCATGGCACTCATGCGGAGGGGATCGAGATCACCTTCGACCCGACAGTGACGAGCTACCGTAATATCCTGGAATACTTCTTCCAGATCCATGATCCGACGACAAAGAACCGCCAGGGCAACGACCGCGGCCTCTCCTATCGATCTGGCATCTATTACATCGACGAGGAGCAGAAGCGCATCGCCGAAGATACGATAGCCGACGTCGACGCGTCCGGACTGTGGGACGGCAAGGTCGTCACCGAAGTCGAGCCCGTGGGTGACTTCTGGGAAGCAGAGCCGGAGCACCAGGATTATCTGGAGAAGAGGCCGGGCGGATATACCTGTCATTTCCCGCGCGCTAACTGGGTGCTCCCGAAGCGTAAAGACGCTGGCGACACCCAGGCTGAGGCCGGCGCGGCAGCGGAATAGCTGCAGCCACATTTGCGGCTGAGCCCCTGGGTCGCACCATCGGACCCGCATCCACTGATGGTGCGGGCCCGAAACCCAGCTAATCAAGCGGTCATACCGCTCCTCAGCCATCGAGTTGTTAGGATCGCCACATCATGCCAGATCTTTCGTCGTTTCCGATCGCACAACGCTGGCCGGCATCCAACCCTGACCTCCTGCAGCTCTACGCCGCGCCCACGCCCAACGGCGTCAAGGTCTCGATCATGCTCGAGGAGATCGGCCTGCCGTACGAGCCGCACTTTATCGACATCTCTAAGAACGAAAGCAAAGATCCGGCCTTCGTTTCGCTAAACCCGAATGGCCGCATACCAGCGATCATCGACCCAATGGGTCCGGACGGTAAGCCGCTCGGCGTTTGGGAATCCGGCGCGATCCTCGTTTATTTGGCGGAGAAGGCCGACCAGCTCGTCCCGAGAGCATCAGCCAAGCGCTACGAGGCGCTAAGCTGGGTATTCTTCCAGATGTCGGCGATTGGCCCGATGTTCGGTCAACTCGGCTTTTTCCTGCGCGGGGGCGGCAAGGACTATGAGGATAAGCGTCCTCAGAAGCGTTTCGCTGATGAATCCAAACGCCTCCTGGGAGTCTTAGACCGCCAACTGGACGGGCGCGACTGGATCGTCGATGACTATTCTATCGCCGACATTGCGACCCTCGGCTGGGTCAACGCCTTGGTTGGCGCCTACGACGCCGGCGACCTACTGCGGCTTAGCAATCATTCGAATGTCCAAGCGTGGCTGGATCGCGGCCTCGCGCGCCCAGCAGTCCAACGTGGGCTGCTCATTCCGGCGAGGTCAGCATGAGTGTTATCGCTGCATATTACTACAACGAGGGTCGACGTATCCGGGAAGTAGCTATCGACGAGCGCGTCGAACTCGACAAAAACCGTTCGGGCTTTTGCTGGATTGGGCTCAGCGAGCCCTCCGTCAACGAACTGAGGGCGCTTCAGGCGACCTACAATCTGCATCCTTTAGCGATCGACAACGCGATGCACCCGATATGCCCGCCCAAGCTCGAAGTTTATAACGGCGAGCTTTACGTCGTCGCCCAGACGGCTGAGCTGGTCGGGGACCGCATACGTTACGGCAAGACGGCGATCTTTACTGGCCATAACCATCTTATCACCGTTCGCCACGGCAACGCTGGTGCATTGGGCAACCTTCGAGAGCAACTCGAGCGTTCGCCCGCCCAGTTCGGAAAAGGCGTCGATTACGTCCTCCACGCGATCCTTCACCGGATCGTGGATCAGTATCTGCCCATCTTCGAAATGATCGAGGATGACGTACTTGCGATGGAAAGGCGATCGCTCGACGACTTCCTTGGGCGAGAGGACGTTGCTCGCATCTTCGGCCTGAGATGCGAGCTGACGCGCTTTCAGCGCACCCTTGGCGCTATGGCCGAGCTGGTGCGCAAGCTCGTGCGCGGACACTTTCCCTGCATCAGCGCTGAGGTGCGGCCCTACTTCAACGACGTTGCCGACCATGTTGATCGTGTCCAGTCCATGGTCGATGGCCTCCTGCAGGTGCTATCCACTGTATTCGAGTTCAGCAGCCTTCTCGAAGCGCAAAGAATCGGGGTCGTCACCCGCCAACTTGCGGCGTGGGCCGCGATCCTCGCAGTGCCGACAGCGATTGCAGGCATATACGGCATGAACTTCAAGAACATGCCGGAACTGGACACGCCTTACGGCTACTTCGTCGTGCTTGGTGTCATGCTGATGTTCTGCCTCTTCCTGTTCGTGCGGTTCAAGAAGGCCAAGTGGCTGTGATCGCTACGCGCGAGCCGCGACTAGACCCAGCAGGCTGCCGCGCGCCGTCCACGGCCGCTCTTCCGTCCCAACGTGAACTCGAGGTGCATCAATGACAGCCCAAGTGACCGACGTTCTAAAAGCAGTGCAGTCCTTCGTCGCGAAGGGCTATGACCGCGAGTACCGCGTCAAGGACGGCAACCTGGTCGATCTCGAACTGGGATCGAGGCTCGATCCATGCTCCATTCGCGTCGACGCAGCGCTGCGTCTCGAAAGCGGGGACGGTGCCGAAGATGCTTCGAACATCTACGCGATCACCGATCCCGCGACCGAGCGAAAAGGTTTGCTGATTGATGCCTTCGACGTGTTCGACGAGATCTGCCACCGTGATCTTTCCGAGCGCCTCCTGGAACATCGTGAAACAGCGCCTGCGGGCGACGAAGACGTTCCGAGCAAGCATGGGCTGCGGAAGGTCTACAAGGCCGAATTCGATCGCGAACCCGAGCGTTACGTTCTTCGAGAAGGCTTCCCCGACTTTCCGGCATGCCCGTTCGGCGGCGCATTCAGCATTCTCGGCTTCGATACCGCAGAACAGACGTATGTCTGGCTCGTGACCAGCATCATTCGGGATCCTCGGCTGATCAGGATCCCCTACCAGGGCGAAGACGTCATCATCGACGAATGACGGCGCCGACTGCGGAACGCGGCCTTTCAACGGCTTGCTCCGATAGATCGGCTTATCATTTCAAATTGCAATGCGACGAGGTGCAGATGGATTGGAATAAAGACCACATCCGGGAAACGATGCTGTCGTTGGAGACCGCTGCTCTGCAGAGCGCTCGCGACAAGTATCTCGATTATGTTTCCACGGCTCGCTTGGATCGGAGCGAGCCGATCGAGAACGACGAACAGGCACAAGCCGAGATCGCGAGCGACTTCGCCGAGGCGCTCGACGATACGCTGGACGATTACGCCGACAAGCTCGACAAGCTGAGAACAATCGACTTCGGACCGAAGACGGCGGTTACAGAAGGGGCGGTCATCAAGTTGTCGGGTCGCTACTTCGTCGTCGCGGTGTCAACGGACAAGTTCGTCTGCCATGGGCGCGAGCTTATGGGCATATCGACGATGGCGCCGATCTTCGAGGTAATCGACGGGGCTCAGGCCGGCGAGACCGTTCAATTCAACGGCCGAGAGCTGAAGGTCGAAGCTGTCTCATAGCAAACGGTCGCCAGGGCCGCAGCGCTAGTTCCGAACGCTCTGCGGCTCGTCCTGGGTTCGTATCATCGCATCGAGAGAGGCGGTGATCATCGGCGTACTCGGGCAACGTGTCGCCTTTACCTCGATTGCGGAGCGAGAGCGACCGCTTAGGCCCGCTAACACCGCTAGCATGGTCAGCAGGACAGCAGCATAGACGAACAGCCCACCGGGCCCGACACGATCCATCACCACTCCCCCGACAAGTGGTCCGGCCGCCGTTCCGATCCCGTTGAGCAGCAGAAGCCCTCGCGCGGTGCCGAGCAGCCGCCCTGGAGGAAGGTCGTCGTTCGCGGCGGCGAGACACAGCGAGTAGATCGGGATGCCAAAACCGCCGAAGAGCGCTCCCGCCGCAAGAAGGACGTATCCATCCGGCGGGGGCCGCCTTGTCTGGGTAGGTATTGAGCGCTCTTAAGCGTGCTCTTTTGAGCGCGCTTAGGAGTGGTCGATGGGTCAGGTGGCGGTGTTTTCGGGGCCGGAGCGGCGGCGCCGGTGGAGCAATGAGGAGCGGCTGCGGATCTTGTCCGAGGCGTTTGCGCCGGGCGCGTGCGTTGCCGAGGTGTGCCGCCGTCACGATATTTCTTCAGCGCTGATCTACACTTGGCGGCGCAAGCTGCGCGAGGCATGTGCGGCGCAGGATGCCGAGGTGCCCGGCGCGCTCCCAGCGCCGGTATTCGCCGAAGCGCGGATCGACGAGGACGCGGCGGCGGCCAACACGATCGAGCACCCCGCGATGATCATCGACCTGCCGCGCGGGAAGCGGATGAGCATCTTCGCGGCGGCACCGCCGGCTCTGGTCGCAGCCGCGCTGAAGGGCTTGCGATGATCCCTTCCGGCGCGCGGGTGTGGATCGCGCTGGGCCACACGGATATGAGGAAGGGGATGCAGGGCCTGGCGCTGCTGGTGCAGCAAGGCCTGAAGCGTAATCCGCATGGCGGGGATCTGTTCGTATTCCGCGGCCGCGCAGGCTCGCTGATCAAGATCATCTGGCACGACGGGATCGGCATGTCGCTCTACGCCAAGAGGCTCGAGAAGGGCCGGTTCGTATGGCCCTCGGCGAGCGAGGGAACGGTGTCGCTGACCCCCTCGCAGCTGGCCTGCCTGCTGGAGGGGATCGACTGGCGTAACCCGCAGTATACGTGGCGGCCGGCGAGCGCTGGATAATGGCGGCAGACGGGCATTTTGCCCTTGCAGCAGGGCATCTCACGTGATTCACTCTCCTCCATGGAAGCCGCCATCTCGCCCCTTCCGGACGATGTCGAAGCGCTCAAGGCGCTGGTGGCGACGATGGCCCGCAGAGCCGAGGAAGCCGAGCAGAACGCCGCTACCGCCACGGCACAGCTCGCCAACGCCATGGCCCACCAGAGCGCCATCGAGGCGCTGATCGCCCACCTCAAGCTGCAGATCGCCAAGCTCAAGCGCGAGCAGTATGGCCCCAGCGCCGAGCGCAGCCGCCGCCTGCTCGACCAGATGGAGCTGCAGCTCGAAGAGCTTGAGGCCGATGCCGCCGAAGACGATCTGATCGCCGAGGAAGCGGCTGCCAAGACCACCACGGTCACCGCCTTCGAGCGCAAGCGGCCCGCAAGGAAGCCGTTCCCCGATCACCTGCCGCGCGAGCGCGTGGCCGTGCCTGCGCCCTGTTCCTGCCCGGCCTGCGGCGGGGACCGGCTGTCCAAGCTCGGCGAAGACGTCACCGAGACGCTCGAGGTCATTCCGCGCTCCTGGAAGGTGATCCAGACCGTGCGCGAGAAGTTCTCGTGCCGGGACTGTGAGAAGATCGCGCAGGCCCCAGCACCGTTCCACGTCGTTCCGCGCGGATGGGCCGGGCCAAGCTTCCTCGCCATGCTCCTGTTCGAGAAGTATGGACAGCACCAACCGCTCAACCGCCAAGCCGAGCGGTTCGCCCGTGAAGGCGTGCCGCTCAGCCTCTCGACCCTTGCCGATCAGGTCGGGGCTGCCGCGCACGCGCTGATGCCGATCTACAAGCTGATCGAGGCGCACGTCCTTAATGCCACCCGCATCCATGGCGACGACACCACCGTGCCGGTCATGGCCAGGGGCAAGACCGATACGGCCCGATTATGGGTCTATGTCCGCGATGATCGCCCGTTCGCCGGGACTGATCCACCGGCAGTCCTGTTCCATTACTCGCGCGACCGGCGCGGCGAGCACCCGCAAGCCCATCTCGCAGGCTGGTCCGGCATCCTGCAGGCCGACGCCTATGGCGGCTACAACGATCTCTATCGCGAGGGCCGTGACCCCGGTCCCGTGCTCGAGGCGGGCTGCTTTGCCCATGCCCGGCGCAAGTTCTTCGAGCTGGCCGATGTCGTAAGCTCGGCCCGCAAGAAGAGCCGCGGCCAGCGCGCCGCCATGATCTATCCGATCGCGCTCGAAGCCGTGCAGCGCCTCGACGCATTGTTCGACATCGAGCGCGGCATCAATGGCAAAAGCCCCGCCGAGCGGCTCGCGGTTCGTCAGGAACTCAGCGCGCCGCTGATGGCAGAGCTCCACACCTGGCTAACCGAGCAGGTCGGCAAGCTCTCGCGCGGCCATGACCTCACCAAGGCCTGCTTATACATGCTCAAGCGCTGGGACGCGTTCACGCGCTTCCTTGACGATGGCCGCATCTGCCTCACCAACAACGCCGCCGAGCGCGCCCTGCGCTGCATCCCGCTCGGCCGCAAGGCATGGCTGTTCTGCGGCTCCGACCGCGGCGGGCAGCGCGCGGCCATAATCTACACGCTGATCCAGACTGCGAAGCTCAACGACGTCGACCCGCAAGCCTGGCTTGCCGATGTCCTCGCCCGCATTGCGGACCATCCCGCCACCAGGCTTGACAAGCTCCTGCCCTGGAACTGGGCGCCGCGATCCGCAGCGATCGTCGCCTGATGGCCGCGCCTTCGATCGTCTTCACCGCAGTCTACGCTGCGCAGCGGTTCCGCGTCGATCTCGATGTCATTGAAGAGCTCGCCGAGGACATGACGCCAGAGCTTGGGTGCCTCTGCGTCATCAGCAGCACCGATGAGAATGCCCCCGCGGTCACCGCGTTCACCCACCGAGGTCTGGAATACCTCGAAGACCTCCTCGACGATCGCCGATCAGAGTTCATGCAAGACATCTGATCACACCGCGGTCCTCACCGGATGGATACAGAAGGACGGGCAAAGGGGCGTCTGCCGCCACCGACACGCCGATGGCTGCCACGGCGGATGCCAGCGCCGCTCCTGCGATGACCAGGTTCCTGGACACCCGGTCGGAGAGCCAACCGAGCGGCCATTGCAACACAAGCGTTCCTCCGAGAACTGCGGCCATGAAGGCGGAGATGCCGACGACGTCGAGACCGATCCTTTGCGCAAAATTGGGCCCCATGCCCCAGAAGCCGCCTATGGCCAGCCCGGCCAAGAAGACGCCGATCGACGCCAAGGGCGAAACAGAAAAGAGATCCCTGAATGCAACCGACTCGTGCCGTACATCGGCCGGCGAATGACTGGGAAGTAGAGTGATCGGAACCACTGCGGCAGATATCAGCAGCGAGACGATGAGGAAAAGTGTAACATCGGCGGGTGGAGCGATGTTGAGGAGCGCCTGTCCGGTCGCCCAAGAACCCATGGATACAACGCCGAAAATCGACAAAAGCTGACCGCGTGTGGATTGAACCGCGTGGGCATTGAGCCAGCTTTCCGTTGCGAGGATCATACCCGCATATGCGAAGCCGGTCACGAGCCGAAGCGGCATCCAAGCTACCGGATCTACGAACGCTACATGGAGAAGGGCGGTCATCGATGCGATCGCCGCAAAGCCGGCGAAGGTCCGTACGTGCCCCACCGACACAATGATGCGAGGCAAAACCAGCGCGCCAATCGTGAAGCCTGCGAAGTAGAACGACATCATCGCGCTGATCGCAGCGGCCGAGAAGCCCTCCTGACCAGCTCTGACGATCAAAAGCGTGCCCAGCAGCCCGTTGCCGAGCAGCAAGATGGCGACGCTCAACAGCAAGGCGGCTACTGGCGCGAGGACGAGGCCACGCGTGCAAGCAGCCTTCACATTGTCCATTACCTGGCTCATTTGAGAGCCTGATGTGGAACACGATACTCTGCAGCGCTGATGAATTGATCAAAAGCCTCGCACCAGATGACAACTGCACTGTAATCGTCAACATCGACGCCTCTGGGCACCTGCAATATAAACCCATTGAAGGTCTTCACATCGCCCAGCCTAACCGAAGAGCTTTTGATCTCGAGGAAGGCCGCCTTGGTCTCGACGAACCGGGGCGCGAGGTAGAGCTTGTAATCCGGACCAGGCGAAAGACGCCCTAGGTGCGCGATCCGATCGGGCGCAATCCGAACTTCTCCAGTGCCCCAATGGAGGAGATCACTGCCTTCCAGATCGCGCGCAAATCGACCAAAATAGACCGCTTCAGAAGCAGAGTTTTGAAGCGCAACTTCAGTGGGCGAAGGCGGCGCAGTCAGGATAGGCAGCAGGTAGATCCCGCCGGCGAAGCCTACGGACAAGACGAGGATGTGAGTGGCGGTTAGGATCAGCCAACGCGGCATAGATCACGCCCGCTCGAATTCTGCCACAAGACGATCCGCATCGAGATGAAAGTCAGAAAAGACAATGTGACCATCGGCATCGATCACCACGAACCACGGCGTTCCCCGGGTGTGGTAATCCCCCATAAACGTTGGGAACGGTGCGCCTGGCAGTGGCTCGTCGTGACCGAAGGCGACAGGTAGGCCGTACTGAAGCTGATTGACGCGCAATTTTTCGAACGTATTCTCTTGGGCGCCTTCGAAGACGGTTTGGATGACGGCAAACCCGACGCCCCTGGATTCCAACGCCCCATGCAACCTTTGAAGCGTGGGAAAGCCATGCAGATGGCAGCCACGGCACCAGTGCTGGAATGCGAACAGAATCTTCGGCCCGGGACCGATGTCTGAAAGCTTGATGGACGCATCGAGGCGGTGTCCATCCTCGCCGATCCAATGCTGCACACGAAGCTCGGGCGCTTGCGGTCCGGTCTCTCTCACCGATTTCTCCAACCTCAATGCAGCAGGCCATGTCTGGCCGGTGATGGCGGCGACAGACGAACTGCTGCACGTATCTGCGCTGTTCGTCTTGAGGTCTCTTGATCGATAAGATCGGGATTTCTTTCGAACTATGCCTCAGAAAACCAGGATTTCGGCAGCCACGACTATGAATTGTTATGATAGACAATTCCAATAGCTGCTCAGCATAGTTTCTATACCCTTGGCCGACGCTGGGCCGCCTCTCGCCTCAGCGCTCCCTCGACTATTCTACGAAGCTATCGAAACTATAGCGAACAGGCATTGGTCAAACTTGGCGATATGCCTCTATAGTATCTAGGCAATCGTCGTAACTCATAGTGGGCGAAATCATCTTAATACTGCAACGAACACCGGTGATCTAATATCCGACCTATCGGAAAGCATGACCTTTGCTTACGCTACGTTCTTGCTCCTAATAGTCTGTGATGAACCCGGTTTCGGTCTGTCGTGACAAGCAAGGGGGTTGGGCATGGTCACCAGAGGTTTTACGGGCCGCGGCTCAGGCGGCGACCACTCGAACCGAGTTCCGCCTGGTCAGCACCTCGTTGAGAATTTTCCGGTTCTGACAGCGGGACCGACGCCGCGCATTGAGACATCCGACTGGAAGTTCACGGTCAAGATCGGCCCGAGACCCATTAAGGTCTGGAATTGGGGCGAGTTCAACGCGCTGCCCAAGACGAAGGTGACCAAAGACATTCACTGTGTGACGTCCTGGTCCAAGCTCGATACTGCATGGGAAGGCGTGCTCATCGAGGACATCCTTGCGGCAGCAGGGATTGAGCGGCCAACCGAATTCGTCTTGGCGCATTGCTACGATGGGTATTCGACGAATGTTCCCTTGGCCGACATGTTGTCGGGGAAGGCGATGGTCGCTCTGAACTATGAGGGCCAGCCGCTTCCGCGCGACCATGGAGGACCGGCGCGCCTCCTCGTTCCCCACCTATACTTCTGGAAGTCCGCAAAGTGGGTGAACGCGCTGCAATTCACAACGCGCGATGAAGCCGGCTTCTGGGAGCTGCGTGGTTACCACATCTACGGCGATCCTTGGCGCGAGCAAAGATACACCCATGACTGAGATCGGCGCGCAACCCGCATCGTGGCAGTCCTGCTTCATCGACGGAATCGTCCAACAGACTCCGAGTATCAAGAGCTTCTTCCTGCGGTTGGGGAACCCGTTCACTCATGTCGCGGGCCAGCATGTCGATGTCCGTCTGACCGCGCCGGACGGCTACACCGCGATGCGAAGCTATTCGATCGCCTCGTCGCCCGCTTCATCTCCGATCCTCGAACTCGCCATCGAGCGCCTTCACGATGGCGAGGTCTCACCGTTCTTCCATGATATCGCAGCAACCGGCGACGAGATCGAACTCCGCGGACCGCTCGGTGGCCATTTCCTATGGCCGGAGCCCGCTGACGAGCCAGTCCTACTGATGGGAGCGGGCTCCGGCGTGGTGCCGCTGATGGCGATGATCCGCCAGCGCCGATCCCTAGCGCAGTCGGTCCCGGTTGCGCTGCTCCTGTCGGCGCGGACCGCCCAAGACGTGCTGTTCTCGAGGGAACTGCACACAATTGAAACGGACGACCCGGCATTCAGCTTGGCGCTGGCGATAACCCGCGAGGCGCCCATGCGCGCGTCGGACTTTGATCGGCGCATCGACAGCTTGATGGTCAAGGAGACAATCTCCCGTCTCGGCCGAAACCCTTCGCAGGTCTTCGTCTGCGGCTCCAACGGCTTCGTCACCATCGCAACGGATGGTGCGCTCTCGGCAGGCCTGGACCCCTCCATCATCAAGACTGAGCGTTATGGTGGTTAAACGCAGCGAAGCGCCCACGCTCATTCTTTTTCAACTTTCGATGTCCGGGAGATCAGTATGAGCCGCTTTGCTGAACCTGTTTTCGTAGCGGCTGGGCTACGGACACCCTTCGGCCGAGGTAGCGGGGCGTTGGCCAACTACGACGCGGTCTCGTTATCAGTGCCTGTGGTCCAGGCGATGGCGAATCTTGCGGAGCCCGACCTGGCTGTTTGGGGAACCGTCATACCCAACCTGGGATGGAGCAACATCGCTCGGGAAGTTTGGCTGGACGCCAAGCTCAACCCCAGCATCCCCGCGTTCTCCGTTGTCCTAGCGTGCTCGACCAGCATGACTGCAACCTTCGCTGCGGCAGGACTGCTTGGTGGCGGGACCGACCTGACAATGGTCGGCGGCGCAGAGGTCATGAGCAGGCCATCGCTTGCCTTAACCGCAGAAGCATCCAAGCGACTGACCGATCTGTTCGGGCAGGATCCGGCCGCGGCACTTTCGGCGCTGCAATCGCTGACGCCGCACGACTTCGTGCTTCCAACCAAGGGGTGGGCCAACCGCATCACCGGTCGGACGATGGGCGATCACATGGAGGAGACCGCCAAAGCTTGGCGTGTCTCGCGCGAAGCACAGGACGACTGGGCTCTAAAGAGCCACCAGCGAGCCGTCGCCGGCTGGGACAACGGCTTCTTCGACGACCTTGTCACCTCTCTGCCGGAGCTGGCGCGCGACGCGAACCCGCGAGCAGATACGTCTGCCGAGCGCCTCGCCGCCCTAAAGCCAGCCTTCGATCGGGAGAGCGGACAGGGCAGCCTGACGGCCGGCAACAGTTCCCCCATCACCGATGGAGCGGCCGGCTGCTGGGTTGCCAACGACGCGGGTCTGAGGAGACTCCCCGCCGGTACGCCTTTCGCGCGGCTCGTCGACTACGAAGTGTCGGCAGTCGACCTCCATACGGAAGGGCTCCTGATGGCGCCTTCCTACGGGATACCGCGCTTGCTCGCGCGGCATCGCCTCGGCTTCTCCGACATCGCTCTGTGGGAGATCCACGAAGCGTTCGCCGCCCAGGTGTTGGCCAATGTCGCGGCCATCGCCGATCCGGATTGGGTACGCGAAAAGGCCGGCGTCGAGGCCGCCATGGGCGAGTTCGATTGGACTCGGGTCAACCCCAATGGCGGTTCGGTAGCCATCGGACATCCCTTCGGGGCGACCGGCGCGCGCGATCTTAGCCAAGCGGTGAAGGAACTGTGGGCCCTGCCGGTGGGGTCGCGCGGGATCGTCAGCATCTGCGCTGACGGCGGCCAGGGCACCGTTGCTCTTCTTGAACGCGTTTGACCGGAGGATATTGATGAAGGCAATCCGCTTCCACGAATTCGGTGCTCCCGGCGTACTCCGCTATGAGGATGCTCCAAAGCCCGCCGTCAGGCCAGGCGAGGTTCTCGTCCGAGTGCATGCGGCTGGCCTCAATCCTCCGGATTGGTATCTCAGAGAAGGGTACAAGGCGCTGCCCCCCGAGTGGAGACCGCCGATCGAGTTGCCGGCCATACCCGGCTCGGACGTGTCCGGGATCGTTGAGGCTGTCGCCCCGGATGTCACAGCGTTTTCACCGGGTGACGAAGTTTTTGGAATGATCCGATTCCCAAGTTTTGGCGAAAGCCTGGGATACGCAGAGTACGTTTCGGCACCGGCATCAGATCTGGCGCTAAAACCTCGCGGCCTCGACCATGTTCATGCCGCTGCAGCGCCGATGTCGGGACTGACCGCGTGGCAGTACCTGATAGAGCTGGGTCATAGCGAACCCAATCCCCTGCAGCCCGGGAGGCACGACCCGGTCCCGTTGGAAGGCAAAAGCGTCATGATCAATGGCGCCGGCGGCGGTGTCGGTCACCTCGCACTGCAGTTAGCAAAACACAAGGGCGCGCGCGTGATAGCTATTGCGTCAGGCCGACACGAGACATTTCTGCGCGATCTCGGCGCAGACGAATTCATCGACTACACGAAAATCAAGGCGGAAGACTCGGTGCGCGAGGTGGACCTCGTCGTCGATGCAGTAGGTGGCCCGACAGCCAGTCGCTTCTTGCGTTCGATACGTCGCGGCGGCGCGCTTTTTCCAATCTTTCCGCTTGGCTTCGCGGGACACGATGAAGCCGCTAACCTTGGCGTTACGGTCTCTGCAACACAGGTACGATCCAACGGAGCCCAACTCGCCGAGTTAGGCCGATTGCTGGACAGCGGGACCGTTCGCGTCGCGGTCGATAGCACGTACCCCCTCTCGGAAGCGGCTGCCGCCCACGAGCGTGCTGAGGCGGGTCATATTCAAGGCAAGATTGTCCTCATCGTCGAAGGTGGCGATGCTGCAGTGACGCGTGAGGCTGGGACATCGGGCGGGCAGTGGCCGCCTCGCGTGCAAGGACATTGACGTGCTGAGCCTGAGCGCCAGTGCGGCCGACGCGGGGGCGGTTCAGCGAGCGAAGGCGCTTGCTGAACTCATGGTTCTCGACACACCGGACGAGCAGTCCTTCGACGATCTCGTGTTCGTTGCGGCTAAGGCCTGTGGCGTTCCTATCGCTCTGATCACGCTTCTCGACACCGACCGACAATGGTTCAAGGCCAAGTACGGGCTCGACGTGTGCGAGACGGATATCGAACATTCGGTCTGTCGGATCGACATCGACAAAGGCGACCTCCTAGAGATCGTCGATTTGACAGCCGATGCGCGAACGAAACGCAATCCACTTGTCACCGGCGAGAAGCACTTCAGGGCATATGCTGGCGCGCCGCTTGTCCTTCGATCCGGGGCGGTAGTCGGTCGGCTGTGTGTTATCGATACCGCTCCGCGGCCGGCAGGGCTGAGCGAGATGGAAAGGGCGATGCTCCAGGCGCTTGCCCGTCTCGCCAGCGAGAATCTCGAACTGCGTCGGATCGCCAAGGCTAGCGAGCGCCTAACTGAACTCCAGACTGCTCTTGTTGAGATCGGTGAGGTAATCCGCAGCAGTAGCGGCACAGAGGAGATGACGTCTGGCACCTCTGCCATCGTTGGTCGGACCCTCGCCACGGACCGAGCCGGGTTTGGAACCGTCGACCATGACGTCGAGACGATCAACGTTGAAACACACTGGACCGCACCGGGTGTGATGAGCATCGCCGGTCGACACCGGCTTGACGAGTTTGGGAGTTTGCACAAGCCACTCGTCGATGGCGACCCTCTGATAGTTAGGGACGCCCTGTCTGACGAGCGCGCGCTGCACAATCTCGATGGCGCGTTGCGAATTGGTATTCGCGCAGTGATCGACATGCCAGTGCGCGATCAGGGCAAGACAATTGCCGTTTTCTTTGTGCATTGCGGCACCCCCCGGCTCTGGCCCGCCGAAGAGATTGCATTCTTGCGGAGCGCTGCAGACCGACTTGAGGCAGGGGTCGCTCGGCATCGTGCCGAGCAGCGCCAGCACATCGTAAATGGTGAAATCGCGCATCGCCTGAAGAATACGCTCACCATGGTTCAGGCTATCGCGAGCCAAACCTTGCGAACCGTCACCGACCGCGATGCTGTTTACGCCTTCGAGGGCCGGCTGATGGCATTGAGCGCAGCACACGACGCCCTGCTCCAGACAAGCTGGACACAGGCTGATCTCCAAGCTGTTGCGGCGACCGTCATAGAAGCGATCGGATTTTCGGATCGGGTTAGAATGGCCGGATTGCCCGTGGCGCTAGGGCCAAGAGCGGCGCTGTCCTTTTCCCTCATCGTGCACGAACTTCTAACGAACGCCTGCAAGTACGGCGCTCTGACGAACGACTATGGGAAGGTGTCGCTGTCTTGGGGCGTCGAAGACAGCCAGGACGGCGATCTGCTGAAGATCGAGTGGCGAGAGCAGGGCGG
This sequence comes from bacterium YEK0313, assembly GCA_000751295.2. Taxonomy (NCBI): domain Bacteria; species bacterium YEK0313. The sequence continues at coordinate 1,618,065 of CCMO02000001.1, read as the reverse complement.
ACCTCCCGTTGTGCCGCCGACGCGTAAAGGCTTCGGCTCAAAGCTAATCAGCATCGGTTTGGTCGGTACTGGTGGCGTCGATCTTCGCTTCGATCCAGAAGGCCTCGCGGCGGACCTGCATGCCTCTATGCGCCAGTTGGTCCAGGCTTGATGGAGTACGTGTGTGGAATGAATAAACCAGTGGTGCTTGTCGTGGAAGATGAGCCACTTCTCCGTCTCTTTGCATCGGACATGATTGAAGAAGCCGGCTTCGAAGTGCTGGAAGCATCAGATGCCTCTGCTGCGCTCGTGGCTTTGGAAGAACGGCGCGACATCCGGGTCGTCTTCACCGACGTGGACATGCCGGGCGGCATCGACGGCATCATGCTGGCCATCCGTATTCGAAACAAATGGCCGACCATTCAGATCATAATCACGTCCGGAAGGCCGTGGCCGGAAGAGGCTGTTGTCCCACCGGATATTCCATTCTTTTCCAAGCCATACCGGCAAGACCGGGTGCTGGATGCGGTCAGGAAAATGGCTGCGTGATGACCTGGATCTTGCGGCCTTCCTCAAATCAGCCGTCACGTAGTTTTGCGCCCTCGCTCCCAGCCGTTCGAGAGTCGCGGTGATACTTAGGTTCTGCCGCGAAGGACTCACGTCACGCGTCAACGATTGGAGATGCAAAATGAAGCCAGAGGTCCTCCTCTATGTCACGAGTTGGTGCCCATACTGCCGCCGAGCGAAAGCGCTGCTTACAAAAAAGGGGGTGGCGTTCACGGAAGTCGACATCGAGGCTAGTGCGGAAAACCGAAAAGCGATGATCGACGTCTCAGGTCGAAGCACCGTGCCGCAGATATTCATCAACGGCACGCATGTGGGCGGGTCTGACGAACTCCATGCCCTCGATGCCAGAGGCGGGCTCGACCAGCTACTCGCCATCGAACGGCCACCAGTGACGTGAAATGGAGGAGAAAGAATTCGATACGGCTTTCGCTAGGCTACCGGACGGATATAGCGAGGGCACTTACAAAGCCCGGCGCTTCGGCGTTACAGTCCGCCGCTCCAAAGATGGCCGACGTAACAGCCTTTTTGCCCGAGAGCTGGCTGGAACCGACATCATCAGCTTCAACCTGTACCGCGTCTCAGCGGGCAAGGCTTCACTCAAGCCGTGTGAGATGTCTGCAGAAAAGGTCGTGGCATTCGTGCTCAGCTTTCGACCGGACGCATGAGCTTGGCTTCACCGCTAAACGCCGTGACCGTGATGGGCGCGAACCTGGGCCCCTAGGCTCCTTTCTGGTCGCCTGAACTATCGAAACTATAGTTACAGGTCATTGGACTTCGTCCTGAGGTAAATTCATTTTCTGTACCTTAGCGTGCGAAAGAATCGGCGCTGGTCTCTTGTGCAAGCCATCATTGAGGAAGTCCAAGCGATGACAGACTCCAGTGCTGAAACCGCGCCTTCACCATCTGACCTGGACGAAAGCGCGACCATGACGGTCGCGGATGCGCTGAAGATCATTTTGGCGAACAGCTATGCGGTCTACCTCAAGACCAAGAACTTTCACTGGCATGTCTCGGGCCCGTACTTCAGGGACTACCACCTGCTTCTCGACGAGCAAGCTGCGGAGATCCTCGCTGCTACCGATGCTATGGCTGAGCGCGCCCGGAAGACCGGTAATACGACCATCCGATCGATCGGCGATATCGCCCGCCACCAGACGATCAAGGACAACGACGCGGAGTTCGTCACGCCTCAGGACATGCTGGCGGAATTGCGCGCTGATAATCTTCACATGGTCGAGTCGCTGCGTCGCGCAAAGGACGTCGCCGACCAGGCGAAGGACAATGCGACCTCCGGCCTGATCGATACCTGGACCGACGAGGCGGAACGCCGTGCGTGGTTTCTTTTCGAAGTCAGCCGATAGGATTGCTGCTCAACGGATCGGATCGTTTCATGGCGTCTAACGATGCGCAGACCCAGTTTATGGAGACAGAGAGTGGTAGGATAGCCTTCGACGACACGGGCGGAACCGGACCTGTCGTCATCGGAATTCCGGGAATGGGCGACTTGCGATCCGAGTACCGCCTCGTGAAGCCTATGCTGCAGCATGCGGGATGCCGAGTGGTGACGATGGACGTCCGCGGGTTCGGAGAATCGTCGGCCGAGTGGCCGGACTACTCTGCGCGAGCGGTCAGCCGTGACGCCATCTCCATCCTCCAACAGTTGGGTGCCGGTCCAGCCACGATCATGGGCAACTCGTTCGCGGCCGGGTCTGCGCTCTGGGCTGCCAGGGAGTCTCCTGGCCTCGTCAACGGGGTGGTGCTGCTCGGGCCGATTGTCCGCGATCTTCCCCTCAAGACGATCCAGAAACTTGTCCTCTCGCTCGGATGCGCAGGCCCGTGGCGTACTTGGTTCTGGACCACGTACTGGAGCAGCCTTTTTCCGACGAAGCCGGCACCGGATCATGCTGAAGTGAAAGCGGCAATCGCCGCAAACCTCCGAGAGCCAAAACGCATGCAGGCTCTCTTGAAGATGCTGTCATTGTCGAAGTCTGACACCGCAGCGATCCTAGACGAAGTCTCCGTGCCGAGCCTCATCGTGATGGGCTCGAAGGATCCAGACTTCCCGGACCCCGTCGAAGAAGCTCGGAGCTTGGCTTCGAGGCTCAATGCCGAAACCATGATTGTTGCGGGCGCCGGGCACTACCCTCATGTAGAAATGGCGGACGATGTCGGACAGCGGATCATCGCGTTCGTCCGCCAGCTCGATAAGTCCGGCCCAGCCGTTGTGCCTTTGCGTAGGAGTTGAGGATGGCAAAGGTCGGCTTTGGTGGAGGCTGCCACTGGTGCACCGAGGGTGTTTTCCAAGCGTTGCGCGGCGTCACGCAGGTCGACCAGGGTTTTCTACAATCGATGGCGCCGGCAGACACCTGGGCGGAGGGGGTGATCGTCACCTTCGATCCCACGGTCATTGGATTGACGACGCTGTCCGAGGTCCATCTCAGGACGCACTCCGCCACTCGAGCCCGTTCGCTCCAAAGCAAATACCGCAGTGCAATTTACATATTTGAAGAGAGCCAGCGACATGAAGCTGAGCAAGCGGTTGCCCGCTTGGGCGAAGAGTCTAGCGAGACAGTGCACACCTTGGTGCTATCGTTTGCAGGCTTTAAGGCGTCGGATGCGCGCTACCAGAACTACTATCGAACCGATCCGAGTAGGCCTTTCTGTCAGCGCTACATTGATCCGAAGCTGGCGTATATTCGACAGCACTATTCAGCGTTTGCTCTGCCCAGATAGCCTGAAAGAGCGCTTAGGCATCCTTCCCCCGAGCCAGCACCGTATGCTCGGTGAACGCGATGGCTAGTCCAACATAGATGGCTTATCACAGGACGGGGTAGCGGCTGGGCCGAGCCTCATATTTGGACAAAAGGCGTTTCTTTCCTCGCCCGCACACCCGCTACAAAGTCCCCACCGGAACGGCCCACAATTCCATAGCGCAGCATCTGACCGGCGCCGGGCGCTGGCGAAGGCATCGCGGCCGAACCCGCCTATGTGCCCCCTACGCTATCCGTTTCTCCGACACCTGCCCGGAACACCTTCCACGGCTGTGAATGACGCAGCATGTATGTCCGTGCGGAAGCGTGAGGCACCGATTCCGGGCACTCAAATACAAGCCCGAAAGCGGCCTGAGGAGACTACCGCTACGATCAACTGAAGACGCGGCGGGACGGCCTGGATCGTGCAGCCGAAGGAGGCGATAGTGTCAGATAGCAAATTCCTTACCCCTGACGAGGTGGCTGAACGCTACCGTGGCGGCATTTCAGTCGGGACTCTTCGAAATTGGCGCGCGATGCGTCTCGGACCGTCCTACGTGAAAATTGGCAAAGCTGTGCTTTATCCCCTCGATGAGCTTGATGCGTGGGACGAAAAGAATAAGGTCCAGTGCCGTGCATCAAAGGGCCTCGAAGAGCGCACGTATGATCAGCCGTGATCGTCACGCTCGGTCATCGCGAACCGCCCCCAATCCCCGGAACCATTCGGCACCTCTAAGCGAAGTAGATCATATAAATCAACACGTTATGCGGACCATATGGATGGTGCACAACCATCCGTCCGGCGATCCGACGCCCTCGCGCGCCGATATCGAGATGACGAAAGCGATCGCGGATATTGCGCGTCCGCTCGGGGTCGCCGTCCACGACCACATCATCGTCGGCCGCGACGGCCATGTCAGCTTCAAGGGTCTCAAGCTGATCTGACGCGGTCGGAATTCAATTCGGCAAGCGCGCTACGGCCCAAGGCCCCAGCGCGACCAAGCCGATCCGCCGCCGCCGCTCAGGGCGATGCCTGCGCCTGGCGGGTCGCGCGCAGCACCTCGGGCGGCAGCACGCCGGTCTGGCGCTCGACCATGCGGTGCACGACCGGCGGCTCGGGCCCGATATGCAGATCCCTGACCCGGTCGCCGATCTCGGCGTCGGCCTGGGTGACGCGCTGGGCCTGGCGGACATATTCGACCCAGGTCGGGCTGTCGTAGCGCTCGATCCAGAGCTCGGCATCGGTCAGGTCGCGCAGCAGCGCCCAGTGGCGCGCGCCGTCGCGGCGGCGGATGCGCCGGCGCTCCTCCATCGCCTTGAGGAACTCGACAACGTCCTCCTGCCGGATGCGCCATTCGATGGTGACGAAGACCGGGCCGCTGCGCGGCTCGATATCGACCGCGACCTCGGGCTCCCGCCAGCGGCTGAGCGGATCGAGATTGAGCGCCTCGAGCGGCGGCAGGTGATAGCGCAGCCCGGCGGCGGCGCCGCAGACGAGGGCGACGGCCGCCGCCCACAGGCCACCGGCCGGTCCGGATTGGAGGGTGACCCAGCCCCAGGCCCAGCTGCCCGCGGCCATGCCGCCGAAAGCGGCCATCTGGTAGAGCGCGAGCGCGCGACCCACCACCCAGCGCGGCGCCGACAGCTGCACTGTCGAATTGAAGGTCGAGAGCGCCAGCACCCAGCAGGCGCCACCGACGCCAAGCGCCGGCATGGTGAGCCACAGGGTCGGGCTCAGTCCCACCACCAGGGCCGCGGCCGCATAGGCGAGGAAGGTCAGGCGCACGAGGGCCTCGGTGCTGAAGCGGCGGCGCAGCCTGGCGCTGACGAAGGCGCCGGCGACCGCGCCGGCGCCGAAGGCTCCGAGCAGGATGCCGAATGTCAGCGGGCCGCCGCGCACGAGATCGCGGGCGACCAGCGGCATCAGGGCGAGGCCGACAATGCCGCCGAAGCCGAAGAGGAAGGCGCGCAGCAGGACGGCGCGGATATTCGGCGACATCGCGACATAGCGCAGACCCGCGCTCATCGCGAGCCAGAACGTCTCGCGCGGCAGCACGCGCTCGACATGCGGGGGCTGCCAGCGGGCCAGCACGGTGAGCAGGCCGATATAGCTGAAGGCATTGACGACGAAGGCGGCGACCGCGCCGAAGGCGGCGACGATGGCGCCGCCGATCGCCGGGCCGACGCTGCGGGCGATGTTGAAGGCGACGCTGTTCAGCGTCACCGCCGCCGGCAGTTCGGGGCGCGGCACCATGTCGCCGACCGAGGACTGCCAGGCCGGGTTGTTGAGCGCGTTGCCGCAGCCGATCAGGAAGGTGAAGCCGAGCAGCAGCCAGGGCGAGAGCAGCCCGAACCAGGCGAAGACCGCCAGCATGGTCGAAACGACGAGCATGAAGCCCTGCGCCGTCAGCAGGATGCATCGGCGGTCGTAATTGTCCGCGATGGCGCCGGCGGCCAGCGAGAACATCATCACCGGCAGCGTGGTCGAGGCCTGGACCAGCGCGACCATGTGCGGCGAATCGGACAGCGAGGTCATCAGCCAGGCGGCGCCGACCATCTGGACGAGACCGCCGAAGTTCGAGGCAAGGCTGGCGATCCAGACCGCACGGAAGATCGGCTGGCGCAGCGGCGCAAAGGCGGAATAGCGGCCGTCGTGCGGTTTCAGGCCCGCGGCGGCAAGGTCGGCTTCGGCGGTCTCGGCCGTGGTCTGTGTGGCAGGCTCGTGCGGCATGTCACAGTTAGAGCATGCCGGCGGGCGATGGGAAGCCGCGCCTTGCGGGCTTCATGCGGTCTTGTGATCCGTCCGCGGCTGATCGCGCCCCGTCAGGAGGCCGAGGACGGCCGGAATGCCTTGCCATCGGCTTCGCAATTTAATGCCGGCGGCGCGGACAAGGCCGGACCGCGATCGTCCCGGGCCAAAGCGGGAGATCACATCATCGTTGGGCGCGAAGGCCATGCCAGCTTCAAGGGCCTCAAGCTGATATGAGATCCAGCCTGGCCCGCAAAGCGTGGAGGGATCTGCCATGGCCCGCATCTTTGTCACCGGCAGCACGGAAGGCCTTGGTCGCGCGGCCGCGCAGACCCTTCTGCGCGAAGGCCATGAGGTCGTGCTGCATGCCCGCTCGGCTGTGCGCGCCGCGGCGCTCGCCGAACTCGCGCCGCGAGCGCTCGGCACCGTGGTCGGCGATCTTGCCAGCGCCGCCGAGACCCGCACCATCGCCGACCAGGTCAATGCCTTCGGCCGGATGGACGCCGTCATCCACAATGCCGGCCTCTATGCGACACCCGACCGGCAGCCGACCCGGGAAGGCCATGCCGGCATTGTCGCGGTCAACACGCTGGCGCCGTTCATGCTGACCGCGCTGATCGAGCGGCCCGGACGCCTCGTTTATCTCAGCAGCGGCATGCACCGGGGCGGCTCGCGGGCGCTCCACGACATCGACTGGCGGGAGCGGCGCTGGGATGCGACGCGCGCCTATTCGGACAGCAAGCTCCATGTCACCACGCTCGCCTTCGCGGTCGCCCGGCGCTGGCCCGACGTCCTCAGCAACGCCGTCGATCCGGGCTGGGTGCCGACGCGCATGGGCGGGCCGGGCGCCCCGGATGATCTGGAGAAGGGCCATCTCACGCAGACCTGGCTCGCCGTGAGCGAGGACCCCGCCGCCAAGGTCAGCGGGCGCTATTGGCATCATCGCCGGCAGCAGGCTCCCGCGCCTGACGTATCCGATGCCGATTTTCAGGACGCGCTGGTGGAGCGGCTCACGCAGCTGACGGGCGTCTCGCTGTTCTGAGCGCCACCCAGCCGGATCGTGGTTTCGCCTCAGGCCCTGGCGACGGCGGTGCCGCGCATCGCACGCGCCACGGCGATGGTGAGGACGGCAAGGAGGGGGACGACGACGGCCGGAGCAGACCAGCCATAGGTTTCGATCGCCGCGCCGATGGCGATGGGGGCGAGAACCTGGCCGAGACCGTTGCCCTGCGTGACGAGACCGACCGCGACCGCCACGAGCGCAGCGGAGGGCACGACCTTCGGCGTCGATGACAGGATGGTCGCCGGGATCATGCCGCCGATGCCGGCGAACAGGACGCAGAGCGCGAAGGCCGCCGCCCCCGGCAGGGAGAAGGCGAAGATGCCGATCGCCGCAAGCCCCATGACCGCGCTGGCGATGCCGATCAGCGCCGGCCGGCTCGCGCCGCGGCCGAGCAGATGGCCGGCCCCGAGATTGCCGCCGACATTGGCGAGTGACGCAACCGCGCTGAGGACACCGGCAAGGCCGACGCCGGCGCCGATGCGGTCCATCAGCAGAATCGGCAGAAAACTGAAGACCGCGAAAAACATCGCGCTGTAGAGCATCATCGCGGTTGCCAGCAGCACGGCGGGGCGCGACGTCACGACGCGCCTGGCGTCCGCCAGCAAAGTGCCGGGCCGCGCATCGTCTCGCCGGCCGCCGGTCGGAATGAGCGCGAGCCCGCATGCGAGCGCGAGCAGCGTTGCGAGCGCACTGGCCAGCCACATCTGCTGCCACGACGCGAAGAGCGGGCCGGTGAGCAGAGCCAGCGCCATGCCGGTCGGCATGAAGCAGCTCCAGAGGGCGAAGACGAAATTCTGGCGCGGCGCGGGCACGATCTGCCTGAGGACGGCGGGCGCCGCGACGGTGGTCATGAGAAAGCCGAGGCCTTCGAGGACGCGCGAGAACAGCAGGATCTGGTAGCTCGGCGCCTGGCTGCCGAGCCCGGCGCCGGCGAGCGTCGCGACCAGGCCGGCAAGCAGGATGCGCCGGTCGCCCCAACGGGCCGACAGAGCGCCCGCGGCGATACCGCCGACGAGCCCCAGAATGGCGAAGACCGAGGTGACCCATCCGACCATGGCGAGGTCGACCTGGAAGGCCGACTGCAAGAGCGGCGCGGCGATCGCGCCCTTGCCGACCTGCAGCGCGGAGACGAGGCCGGCGCCGACCGTGGCGAGCACCGCCGCCCAGGGCACGGCCGAGCGCTCGGCCGCGGGTGTTCCGGTGCTCAGGATGGTGGCCATGCTGCGGTCCCCGATAGGCGCGAAAACCATGCTTTTCGTACTTTTTATTGATCTATGGCAGTGATAAAATATCCATCGTACCAATCGAAATAATCGATCATGCTAGATGCGCTGACCCTCGACCAGATGCGCGCCCTGGTGGCGATCGCCGATACCGGCAGCTTTCGCATGGCGGCGCAGCGGCTGTCACGGGTGCAGTCGGCGGTGAGCCATGCCATCGCCAATCTGGAAGCCGAGCTCGGCGTCATCCTGTTCGACCGCTCCGGGCACAGGCCCATCCTCACGCCCGAGGGCAAGGCCCTGCTCGCCAATGCCCGGGACATTCTTCTGCGCGTGGACGCCATGCGGGCTCGGGCGAGGGGCCTTGGCCACGGCGTGGAGCTGGAGCTCTCGGTCACCGTCGACACGCTGTTTCCGATGGGCCAGATCGGCGCGGCCCTGGCCGCGCTGCGGCTGACTTACCCGTCCGTCGCCCTGCGCGTGGCGGTCGAGCCGATGGGCGGTCCGCCGGCCGCGCTGCTCGAAGACCGGAGCCTGCTCGCCGTCATGGTCGGCGAGGATTTCCGCCATCCCCGCATCGCGCTCGAAGCCATCACCGCGGTGACGCAGGTAGCCGTCGCGGCGGCCGGCCACCCGCTCGCCCTGCGGTCGGCCGATGCGCCGGTCGAGGTCGCCGAGCTCGCCGATCACCTGCAGATCGTGCTGTCCGATCCGACGCCCCTGTCCGAAGGCCGCGAGTTCAACGTGCTGTCGCCGCGCACCTGTCGGGTCAACACGCAGGACACCAAATATCGGCTCATCGCTGCGGGCCTCGGCTGGGGACGGCTGCCGTCCTGGCTGATCCGGGACGATATTGCCGCAGGGCGGCTCGTCCGGATCGCCACCACGTCGCTCGGCCGCGATGCGCAATATCCGCAGGAGGTCTATCTCGCGCACCGCCTCGACAAGCCGCTCGGTCCGGCGGCGCGGGCATTCCGCGAGCACCTGAAGGTCATCATCGCGCACGGGGAATGAGGCCGGCGCCACGGGTTCTCAGAAGCCCCGGGCGACGCGCAGGCTGAGCCGCCAGCCCTCGGGCCGATCCCGCGCCAGCATTTCCCAATAGGCCGCCGCGACCAGCGCGGTCCGGCCCGCCTGCCATTTGACCACGGGCCCGAGGCCCAGTACCTGCTCGCGGCCGCCGACGCGGACTGCATCGATGCGGTCGTCGGTGATCTGCCGCAGGTAATAGCCGGAGAGCCCGATGCGCAGATTGTCGCCGAAGGCGCGCGAAATGGAGGCATTGACGTGGATGGCTTGGCCGGCCTGGATCCACCGCGCCTTCAAGGCCGCGGGCGGATCGGCATTGGCGCTCGCCCAGAGATAATGCAGGCGGCCGCTCACCTCCCAGTCGTCGGAAATCTCGTAGGTGAAGGCATAGTGCGGGTTGAGCACCCAGGCATTGGTACCGATATTGACCGGCGCGAGCCGGTCATAGGCGCCGGTCGGCAGGGTGACGTTCAGATTGAGCCTCTGCCAGAACGGCCGCCCGAACAGCATGGTCTTCGGCCATTGCAGCATGACCGGGCTGACGAAGATGTCGCCGATCGCGGCGTCGCTCCGCGCCGCGCCGCCGCCCGGCCGGAGCGCCGCATGGGCGAGGGGGATGATGATTTCCGCGCCCCAATAGGCGCCGAGGAACCTGTGCTCGGAGACGTAGATGAGCTGGGTCAGGACGGAGGCGGCCGTCAGCCCGCCCGGCTGGCCGGCGAGGCCGCCGCGGGCATCGCGAAAACGCGTCGCGCGGCTGAAACCGATGGTCTCCTGCAAGGCGAAGCCGGGCCCGGCGATTGCGTCCTGAATGCTGCTGTCGCCAAGATTCATCGGCGGCAGGGAGACCTGCGCGGCGGCGAGGTCCGGCGCGGTGGCCGAAACGGCGAGAGCGAGCGCGACGCCGGCGATGCGGCCGCGCGGATAGGCAATGGCTCCGCCGCTCGAGGCATTGTCCCTGGCAGGTCCTGGCATCGCGTTTCCCCCGGCTCGCCCGAGCCGCCAGCAATGCGCGGACCCGTGCACCGGGGGAACTGCGATAATTCTCATCGGATCGATCGCGCGAACCGATCAGGCCGTGCTGGCGGCCCGGCGCGCCGGCCGGGCCCGCGCGGGTCGCATCGGGATGCGGCGTTCCGGGTCAGTTGACCGGCGACGAGGCCGGTTTGGGATAGGTATGCGTCACCTCCACCGCGGAGACGCGATCGTCGAAGCCGAATTCGCTGAGATTGTAGAGACCTGCGGAGCCGAAATATTTGCTGGCGCCCTCAGCGAAGCGCGGATCGCCGAAATCGTGCTCGTGGAGCTTCACCGTGAGGGTGCCCGGCCGTTTGCGCGGAACGTAGACGCTGCTGACCGTATCGTTGGCGACGCCGATCCGGCCGGCGCCGAAACGATAGACGTCCTGCAGCATCTGTTTCAGCTGGCCCGGCCGGCCCGGAGTACCGGTGAATGACAGGAATTCGCGGCGCGAGAAGCGGTTGTCCCCGGTGAGCTTGAGCGCCGCCTTGCGGCCAAGACCGAGCCAGTGCTCGAACACCATGACCTCATCGCCCCAGGGATACGGATGGTTTGCGTCGTCGATGATGCGCGGCGGCCCGGGATCGGCGATCTCGTCCGTGTCGACATAGTCCAGCCAGTTGATCCGGAACGAGGCCTCGACGTTGAGATCGGTTTCGCGCGGGTTGGCGGCGATGATCCGCCAGGTGGAGAGCGGCGGGTCCTTGTCCATGTCGATGAAGAACTCGCCCTTCGCGCGGTCGTCGGGGTCGAGCCATTGCGGTCCGTCGCGTTCGATCGCGACGAGGCGGACCTTGAAACGGTTGCCGACCACCAGCGGATAGATCGTCGGCCTGGTCTCGAGCCGGCCGGTGCGCGTGTCCCTGAAGGCTCCCGGCAGGGGGACGAGATCGCTCGGGCCACGGTCGAACAGGCTGTAGGCGAGGCGTCCCTCGAACCATAGATACCATTCCAGCTCATGATCGTGGTCGCGGCTCTCGGAATAGTCGTTCGGCTTCCATTCGGTCAGTTCGACGTGAAGGCGTTTGGCCAGCATGGCGTTTTCCTCGGTCTGACGGCTTCCGGAATGCAGCCCCACCTCTCCGCTGCAGCCGCCGACCATAGGCGGTACGCCTGCATGCGTTAGCCGGCATATGCCGGGGCGGCGGTGCGATTTCGTCCGGAAGCCACGCCGGCCGCCGGCCGGCCGCGCCCAAGAAGAAGGCCGCGACCTCCTAAGGTCGCGGCCTCCCGTCTCGGTCAGGCGAGGGGTGTTCAGGCGGCCTTGGCGGCCGTCCCCTCGGGGATCTGCGCCCGGGCGACGACACCGGCACGCCAAGGCTTCAGCACCGCGATGGCGAGGATCGAAGCCAGGATGTTGGCGCCGGCGGCGATGAGGAACACGCCGTCCCAGCTCGCCTGCGACTGCTGCAGGTAGTTGGCGAAGGGCACGAGCAGCGCCGCGGTCCCCTTGGCGGTGTAGAGCAGACCCGCATTGGTCGCCGCGAACTTGGAGCCGAACGTGTCGGTGCAGGTCGAGGGGAACAGCGAGTAGATCTCACCCCAGGCGAAGAACACGAAGCCGGAGAGAAGCACGAACCAGACGGGATCGTGGCCCCAGAGGTAGAGCATGTAGATGCCGATGCCTTCCATCGCGAAGGCGATGAACATGGTGTTCTCGCGGCCGATATTGTCCGAAACCCAGCCGAAGAACGGGCGCGTCAGGCCGTTCAGCACGCGGTCGATGGTGGCCGCGAAGGTGACCACCGTCATGGTCACGCCCATCAGCGTCACCGGCACGTTGTCGATCTTGAAGTCGGCGGCGATCGGCTTGAGGTTGGCGGTGATCATCAGGCCGCCGGCGCCGACGATGACGAACATGAAATACATCAGCCAGAAGATCGGCTGGCGCAGCACTTCCGTCGGTTTGTAGTTGCGACGGGTCTGGATGATGTTGGCATTGGCCACCACCGCCGGGACCTGGCCGGCCAACGGCGCCGCCAGGAAGAAGGCCATGATCACGATGATGACGCCCTGGCCGATGCCGAAATTGATGAAGGCCGCCTGGAAGCCCGAATTCTGGATCATCGCCTGGATCGGCGCGACCGTCAGCGCCGAGCCCGCGCCGAAGCCGGCGGCGGTGATGCCGGCGGCAAGGCCGCGCTTGTCCGGGAACCATTTCAGGGCGTTGCCGACGCAGGTGCCGTAGACGGCGCCGGCGCCGATGCCCGCGATCACCTGGCCGAGATAGAAGCCGCTGAGCGTATCGGCATAGCCGTTGATGACCCAGCCGACGGCGCACAGGACGCCGCCGAAGATGATGACGACACGCGGCCCGTACTTGTCGACGAACCAGCCTTCGATCGGCACGAGCCAGGTCTCGAAGAGCACGAACAGGGTAAAGGCCCACTGGATCGCAGCGCGATCCCAGCCGAACTTTTTCTGGATGTCCGGGACGAAGAACGTCCAGCCATATTGCAGGTTGGCGATCATCACCATGCAGATGACGCCAATGACGAGCTGCGTCCAACGATAGCGATCGCTGACGCGTGGAGCTGGCGCTCCTCCTTGCGCAGTGTCAGTCATTTCCTACCCCTGATTTTGGCTTGTCAATGCGGCTTACTGTCACTGACTTGGGGGCAGTCTGGTATATGTTATGCCAACCTGCAAGAGAAAGAGCACAAAAAAATCTAGCCGGCCGGCGATCGGGCCAAACAAAAGGGAGGGCGCGAGCCCCCCCTGCAGCCGGTATGGAAATGCAGCCGAAGGCTGAATTCGCAGTTCAGAGGCCGAACGGGCCGGTTGCGCCGCGACGGGCGTTGATCTCGCCGACGTGATCGAGGAAGGCGGCGATCGGGGCCCAGAGGCGCTCGGCAAGGCCCTGGCGGCGGCGATACTGAGTGAGAAGCTGGGTGGTCATGTCCGTCTCCGGTTCGTTTGATGGGTGCTATCTGGCATGCCAGACGCCAGTGTGGCAGGGCCCGTGCTGCAACGCAGCTAAGACGATATTGCATTGCGAAAAGGAGAGCGCTTTCGGCCACGGAGACACGGCCGTCGAAATTGTACTCGCCGAGATCGTAGAGGCCGGCAGGACACCGAAATATTTCCTGCTGCCTCGGGCAAAGAGGCCGTCGACGAAACCGTGTTCGTAGCGCGGCACCGTGACATTGCCCGGCGTCACCGCCGGCACCTGGATGCTGCCGATCGTCTCGTCAAGCAGACCGACGCGGTCGGTCGCTCTGCGCCCGCCCGCCGGGTCGAACTGGCCGCGTCATTGTCGTAAGAGACAAATCTCGAAGATCGCAGTCGGCGAGCAGCTGGCGCATCTGGAGAATCGCCTAGGTTCTTCACGGCTATAAATTCAAATCTAGTCAATAGATAGTCTTTATTATTACGTGAATCAAATTAGATGATACCGTTTTTTACCTCCAATACATTCAATCCCGAAAGCTGCGGCGATCTGACGCGGATATATGCGAATCAATCACAATTCTTCCATAGCGGCGTATAGAGTCGAGTTTTTCGGAAACTATTCTCAATATCTTGGCGGTAACAGCGCACATATGCTGGCTTACTTTCCGCTTACAGTTATTATAATATTTCCAATCAGGCTCGCAAAGCAAACATGTCTCATAGTTAAAACGAAATCAGATCTTTCAGTTATTACGGCCCGCGAAATTCCATTCTGACGAATGGAGCAAATTCTTGGTCCGACACAAGTCTTCACTTTGCCGATGACAGGTTAATCGACGCACGAAGTCGAAAACTGCTTCTTTACGCCCCCAAAGTGGCATGCCAGATTTAGGCATGCCAGATATGTGCCTGTCTCAGGGCTACGGCCCGAGCCAGGTGTCGCGGGGGATCTAGCGCCTCCTCTCCCGCCGACCGCCACATCGAGACCAAATGGCTAGAGGCCGTAAAGACAGCGCCGCCCAAGCGGCCGGATTAGGAGGAAATGAAATGAGCCTAACCGCTGTACCAACGAAGCAATCTGTCTCAGAAAAAACGCGCTGGACCCAGATTATCGTCGGCGTCATCTGCATGGTCGCTGCTGCGAATATTCAATACGCCTGGACGCTGTTCGTACCCGAAATTCGACAGACGTTCGGCTGGGATCGCGCCTCTATTCAAGTTGCGTTCACAATCTTCGTTCTCGTCCAGACTTGGCTTACCCCGATCGAGGGCTACTTCATCGACAAGTACGGCCCACGCTTCATGGTCGCCATCGGCGCGGTCGGTCTCGGCCTCTCTTGGATCATCAACTCGCAGGCGACCTCGCTGTGGGGCTTCTATCTTGGCGCGGCGGTGGGCGGCATCGGCGTCGGCTGCATCTATGCGACCTGCATCAACAATGCTCTGAAATGGTTTCCGGATCGCCGCGGTCTCGCCGTCGGCCTCACCGCGGGCGGCTATGGCGCAGGCTCGGCGGCCACGATCCTGCCGATCGCCGCGATGATCCAATCGAGCGGCTTTCAATCGACCTTCCTGTTCTTCGGCATCCTCCAGGGCATGATCGCATTCATCGCCGCGTGGTTCCTGCGCGCGCCGGAGAAGTCGGAAGTCAAGGTGTCCGACAAGGTGTTCCAGACGCGGCGCGACTACACGCTCACCGAGGCGATGAACACCAAGCTGTTCTGGCTGATGTTTTTCATGTTCATCTGCGTCGTCACCGGCGGCATGATGGCCGTCGCGCAGCTCGGCGTCATCGCGCAGGATCTCGGCGTCAAGAATTACAACGTCAATCTGTATTTCTTCACCATGGCCGCGCTGCCGCTTGCCCTGATGCTGGACCGCATCATGAACGGCATCTCGCGTCCGCTGTTCGGCTGGATCTCCGACAATATCGGGCGCGAGAAGACCATGCTCGTCGCCTTCACGATGGAAGGCCTGGGTATCATCGCGCTCGGCTATTTCGGCCACAACCCCTATGCCTTCCTGATCCTGTCGGGCATCGTGTTCCTGGCCTGGGGCGAGGTCTATTCGCTGTTCTCGGCGCTTGCCGGTGACGCTTTCGGGACCAAACATATCGGCAAGATCTATGGCGTGCTCTACTGCGCCAAGGGTATCGGTGCGCTCTTCGTCCCTGTCGGCAACCTTCTGATGGAGGCGACCGGCACTTGGGCGAGCGTGCTCTATACCGTCGCCGCCATGGACCTCTTGGCTGCCTTCCTCGCGATCGTAGCCCTGCGTCCGGTGCTTGCCGCCCACGTCCAGCGCTCCACCATCACGCCGCCGGCGGCGCCGCAGCCAACGGCAGCCGTTCTCACCAGCGCCTGATCTTTCTCTCCCCGCAAACTCCGGCGGCCGGCCCCAGGGGCTGGCCGTCTTCTTTGCGCGTTCCGGAATCGTGGCAGCCGAAACAGACGATCTTCCCGTCCTCGACCGCAGGGGCCGCTCCGGGCGCTTGCGTCCCGCCCGTCCCGCCCGTCGCGCCCGAGACGGCGTACGGCAAGGAGCACTCCGGCGCCGATCGGACCGGCCGGAACGAACAGTTCGTCGCGACGCCATTGACAGGCTCTCGTCTGGTATGCCAGATGTCTGGCATACTTCGCACCAACCCAATTGCCGACTGCGAGGCACCGTGAAGGCACCGGCCAATCGAGCCCAGAATCAGGCGAACCCGGGCGCATCCGCGCGGGGCGGCGCGCCTCTGGTGATCGAGGCGCTCAAGCCTGAACAGACGTTCAAGCATCGGGTCTATGTCGACCTGAAGCGGGCCATCACGGAAATGGACCTCTACGGCGACAAGGAGACGATCTGGCTCGACGAACGCCAGCTCTCCGAACGACTCGGGGTCAGCCGCACGCCGGTGCGCGAGGCGCTGACCATGCTGGAGAACGAAGGCTTCGTCCGGCCGATCCCGCGCCGCGGCATCATCGTGGTCAAGAAGACGCTGCGCGAGATCGTCGAGATGATCGAAGTCTGGGCGGCGCTCGAGGGCATGGCCGCACGCCGTGCCGCCACGATCGCGCCCCGTACCGAGGTCGCGGGCCTCAGGACGATCTTCGCCGATTTCGACGCCAGCCATCAGCCAGCCGACCATCTCGAAGCCTATTCGGCCGCCAACCTGGTCTTCCACCAGACGATCATCCAGCTTGGCGGCTCGCGGCTCATCGAAGACCTTACGGCCAATCTCCTGCTGCATGTGCGCGGCATCCGCCGGATCACCATCGGCCGGGCCGAGCGCATCGGCGGCTCGATCCGCGATCATATGGCGATCATCGCCGCCATCGAGAGCGGCGATGCGGACGCGGCCGAACGCCTGTCGCGCGAACATACGCTCGGGCTCGCCGCCTATGTCGAAAAGCACGGAGGCGAGTTCTTCGCCTGACCGGGGCGGACCCGACCATCACCACCGTCCCTTCGAGAGGGCGGGGACCAGAACAACGGAGGAAACTTCAGATGAGCACGGCAACTTTGAAGGTGGCGACCGAGGCCGACGCGCAGGTCGAGGACCTGACCGACGGCTTTCACCTGGTCATCGAGGCCCTGAAGCTCAACGGCGTCGACACGATCTACGGCGTGCCCGGCATTCCGATCACCGATCTCGGCCGCATGGCCCAGGCGGCGGGCATGCGCGTCATCTCGTTCCGCCACGAGCAGAATGCCGGCAACGCCGCCGCCATTGCCGGCTTCCTGACGAAGAAGCCCGGGATCTGCCTGACCGTCTCGGCGCCCGGCTTCCTCAACGGCCTGACCGCGCTCGCCAATGCGACCACCAACTGCTTCCCGATGATCCTGATCAGCGGCTCGTCCGAGCGCGAGATCGTCGACCTGCAGCAGGGCGACTACGAGGAGATGGACCAACTCGCCATTGCCAAGCCGCTGTGCAAGGCCGCCTTCCGCGTGCTGCACGCGGCCGATATCGGCATCGGCGTGGCGCGCGCCATCCGCGCCGCCGTCTCCGGCCGGCCGGGCGGCGTCTATCTCGACCTGCCGGCGAAACTGTTCGCCCAGGTCATGAATGCCGAGGCCGGCGCGAAATCGCTGGTCAAGGTGATCGATCCCGCTCCCGCGCAGATCCCGGATCCCGCCGCGGTCAAGCGCGCGCTCGATGTCCTGAAGAGCGCCAAGCGGCCGTTGATCATTCTCGGCAAGGGCGCCGCCTACGCCCAGGCGGACGAGGCGATCCGCAGCTTCGTCGAAAAGACCGGCGTGCCCTTCCTGCCAATGAGCATGGCCAAGGGCCTCCTGCCCGACACCCATCCGCAATGCGCGGGCGCGGCGCGCTCGACGGTCCTGAAGGAAGCCGACGTGGTCATGCTGGTCGGCGCCCGGCTCAACTGGCTGCTGTCCCACGGCAAGGGCAAGACCTGGGGCGAGCCCGGCTCCAAGCGCTTCATCCAGATCGACATCGAGCCGAAGGAAATGGACAGCAATGTCGAGATCGTCGCGCCGGTCGTCGGCGATATCGGCTCGTGCATCGCGGCGCTCGCAGCCGGCCTCGGCCATGACGGCCCGTCGGCGCCCGCCGACTGGGTGGCGACGGTGCGTGCCAAGCGCGAGGAGAACGTCGCCAAGATGGCGCCGAAGCTCATGAAGAACACTGCGCCGATGGATTTCCACGGCGCGCTGGGCGCCCTGCGCACGATCATCAAGGAGCGCCCGGACGCGATCCTGGTCAACGAGGGCGCCAATACGCTCGACCTCGCCCGCGGCGTCATCGACATGTACCAGCCGCGCAAGCGTCTCGACGTCGGTACCTGGGGCGTGATGGGCATCGGCATGGGCTTTGCCGTCGCCGCCGCGATCGAGACCGGCAAGCCGGTCCTGGCGGTGGAAGGCGACAGCGCCTTCGGATTCTCCGGCATGGAGATCGAGACCATCTGCCGGTACAACCTGCCGGTCTGCGTGGTGGTCTTCAACAATAACGGCATCTATCGCGGCACCGACGTCAATCCGACCGGCGGCAGCGACGTGGCGACCACCGTCTTCGTCAAGGACGCGCGCTACGACAAGATGATGGAGGCCTTCGGCGGCGTCGGCGTCCAGGCGACGACACCCGACGAGCTCGCCCGCGCCGTCAATGCCGCGATGGATTCCGGCAAGCCGACCCTCGTCAATGCGGTGATCGACCCGGCGGCGGGTTCGGAGAGCGGCCGCATCGGCAACCTCAATCCGCAGAGCGTGCTCCGCAAGAAGTGACACCGATCAGCGACAGGCATCCAGTTTAGGGAGGATCGCATGACCAAGGCCCTCGAAGGCGTCAGAATCCTTGATTTCACCCATGTCCAGTCCGGACCGACCTGCACCCAGCTGCTCGCCTGGTTCGGCGCGGACGTGATCAAGGTGGAGCGGCCGGGCTCCGGCGACATCACGCGCGGCCAGCTGCGCGACGTGCCCGACGCCGACAGCCTCTATTTCACCATGCTGAACCACAACAAGCGGTCGATCACGCTCGACACCAAGAATCCCAAGGGCATGGAAGTGCTCTGGGAGATGGTGAAGATCTGCGACGTGCTGGTCGAGAATTTCGCCCCCGGCGTGCTCGATCGCATGGGGCTCACCTGGAAGAAGCTGCACGAGGTCAATCCGCGCCTGATCGTCGCCTCGGTGAAGGGTTTCGGTCCCGGGCCCTACGAAGACTGCAAGGTCTATGAGAACGTCGCCCAGTGCGCGGGCGGTGCGGCCTCGACCACCGGCTTCCGCGATCAGGTACCGCTGGTGACCGGCGCGCAGATCGGCGATTCCGGCACCGGCCTGCACCTGGCGCTGGGTATCGTCACGGCGCTCTATCACCGCACCCATTCGGGCCTTGGCCAGAAGGTCGACTGCGCCATGCAGGACGGTGTGCTCAACCTCTGCCGCGTCAAGCTGCGCGACCAGCAGCGCCTCGCCCATGGCCCGCTGAAGGAATACAGCCAGTTCGGCGAGGGCGTGCCGTTCGGCGATGCCGTGCCGCGTGCGGGCAACGATTCCGGCGGTGGCCAGCCCGGCCGCATCCTGAAGTGCAAGGGCTGGGAGACCGATC
Source organism: bacterium YEK0313 (assembly GCA_000751295.2). Lineage (NCBI taxonomy): Bacteria > bacterium YEK0313. The sequence goes on along the minus strand of CCMO02000001.1, from coordinate 1,598,738 downwards.
CCAACGCCTATATCTACTTCATCACCCAGGCGCCGGTCTGGGAGGCGATCTGCGACGTCATCGGCGAGCCCGGCTGGAAGACCGACCCGAACTATGCAACCCCGCCGGCGCGCCTGCCGCGGCTCAATGAGATCTTCGGCCGCATCGAGCAGTGGACCATGACCAAGACCAAGTTCGAGGCCATGGACGAGCTCAACAAATACGACATCCCCTGCGGCCCGATCCTGTCGATGAAGGAGATCGCCGAGGAGAAGTCGCTGCGCGAGACCGGCACCGTGGTGGAGGTCGATCATCCCAAGCGCGGCAAATATCTCTCGGTCGGCAATCCGATCAAGCTGTCGAACAGCCCGACCGAGGTGAAGCGCTCGCCGCTGCTCGGCGAGCATACCGAAGAGATCCTGCGCGACGTCCTCAAGCTCGACGAAAGCCGGATCGCAGCGATCACCGAATCGGGGGCGACGGGCGCCCAGCCACGGGTCGCGGCGGAATAGTCCCTCGCCCGCCACGACCGGCAAAAGCCCGACTGGGGCGGGCCCTCCGCAAGGGGCCCGTCCTTTTTTCTCCAGCGTCATTGTCCGGCCTCGCGGTCCGCGCGAGGCCGTTCGCATCCACCCGCCGCGACCATGCCACCGCGTTGGATGCAAAAAGTCCCCTGCGAGCCGGCGAGGCTCTTGACAGTGGCGATGATTGGCATGCCAAATACCATACGCCAATGAGAACGCAGCGAACCTGCGGTTAGTCCCGCCAGGCGCGACTGTGGATCGGCCGAAAAAACATCCACGGGAGGAACCCCACAATGGTGACCCAAGCTGCCGTACGGATCGACCAAGCCACCGCCGCCGCCGACAAGGCCACCGTGCGCAAGGTGCTCGATGCGGTCAAAGCGGACGGCCGTACCGGCCTGACCGCCCCCGAGGCCAAGCTCGTCTGCGACGCCTACGACATTCCCCTGCCCAAGGAAGGCCTCGCCACTTCGGCCGAGCAGGCGGCAAGCCTTGCCTCCGGCATGGGCTATCCGGTCGTCATGAAGATCGTTTCGGCCGACATCCTGCACAAGACCGACGCCGGCGGCGTCATCGTCGGCGTCAAGACCGATGCCGATGCGCGCTCCGCCTATGACACCATTCTGGCCAATGCCCGCAAATACAAGGCCGACGCCAAGATCGAGGGCGTGCAGGTGCAGCAGATGCTGCCCTCCGGCGCGACCGAGACCCTGGTCGGCGCGATCACCGATCCGTCCTTCGGCAAGCTCGTCGCCTTCGGCCTCGGCGGCATCCTGGTCGAGGTGCTGAAGGACCTCACCTTCCGCCTCGCGCCTGTCACCCGGGCCCAGGCGCTGGACATGATCGGCTCGATCAAGGCGAAGGAAGTGCTCGACGGCGTGCGCGGCGGCGATCCGGTCGACCGTGAGGCGCTGGCGCAGATCCTGGTCCAGGTCTCGGCGCTGCTCGACGACTTCCCCGAAATCGAGGAGCTCGACCTCAACCCGGTCTTCGCGACCAGGTCGGGCGCGACCGCGGTCGATGCCCGCATCGTCTGCAATTTCCAGCCGCGCGTCGAGCGGTTCCGACCGGATCAGGGCGCGATCGTCACCGCGATGAACCGCATCTTCCACCCGAAGGCAGTGGCGGTGATCGGTGCTTCCAACGAAACCGGCAAGATCGGCAATTCGGTGATGAAGAACCTGATCAACGGCGGCTACAAGGGCACCATCGTGCCCGTCCATCCGAAGGCCGACTCGATCCTCGACATCAAGGCCTACAAGTCGGTGCTCGACTATCCCGGCGAGATCGACGTGGCCGTCTTCGCCGTGCCGGCCAATCTCTGCGTCGCCGCCATGGACGAGGTCGGCCGCAAGGGCATTCCCGGCGCGGTCATGATCCCCTCGGGCTTCGCGGAGACCAACAATCAGGCCCTGCAGGACGAGCTGCTGGCCACCGCGCGCAAGAACAATGTGCGCATCATGGGCCCGAACATCTACGGCTTCTACTATACGCCGGAAAATCTCTGCGCGACCTTCTGCACGGCCTTCGACGTGAAGGGCAAGGCGGCGCTGTCGTCGCAGTCCGGCGGCGTCGGCATGTCGATCATCGGCTTCGCCCGCTCGACCAAGATGGGCGTTTCCTCGATCGTCGGCCTCGGCAACAAGTCCGACATCGACGAGGACGACCTGCTGACCTTCTTCGAGCAGGACCCGAACACCCAGGTCATCGCCATGCATTGCGAGGACCTGAAGGACGGGCGTGCCTTCTCGGAGGTCGCCGAGCGGGTATCCAAGAAGAAGCCGGTGATCATGCTGAAAGCCGGCCGCACCGCCTATGGCGCCAAGGCGGCGGCTTCCCATACCGGCGCGCTCGCCGGCAACGACAAGATCTATGACGACGTGCTGAAGGCCTCGGGCGTGATCCGCGCGCCGTCCCTGCGCGGCATGCTGGAATATGCCCGCGGCGTCCAGGTGCTGCCGGCGCCGAAAGGCGAGAACGTGCTGATCATCACCGGCGCGGGCGGATCGGGCGTGCTCCTGTCGGACGCCTGCTTCGACAACGGCCTGACCTTGATGAAGATGCCCGACGATCTCGACGCGGCCTTCCGCAAGTTCATCCCGCCCTTCGGCGCCGCCGGCAACCCGGTCGACATCACCGGCGGCGAGCCGCCGATCACCTATCAAAACACCGTCCGGCTCGGACTTTCGGATGAGCGCATCCATGCCCTCATCCTGGGCTATTGGCACACGATCGTGACGCCGCCGCTGGTCTTCGCCGACAAGATGATCGAGGTGGTCACCGAAGCGCGGGCGAAGGGCATCGACAAGCCGATCGTGGCCTCGCTGGTCGGCGACACCGAGGTGGAGCAGGCCTGCGAGGAACTCTACGATCACGGCATCGTCGCCTATCCCTATACGACGGAAACGCCCGTCGAGGTGCTCGGCGCCAAATACAAGTGGGCGCGCGCCGCCGGCCTCATCAAGGCCTGACGCACGCTCCGATCCGCAGCGCATGGCGACGAAGCCCTCCCTCCCCGGCCCCGGGGAGGGAGCACGGCGAAGCTGTGCCGGCGGGTGGGCGGATCGCCCCGAACCGACAGCCATGGCCGGCGCCGGCTGACGGCGCCTGTCTCCTTCAAACGCTGAGAGACACGTCATGAACATTCACGAATATCAGGCGAAGGCTCTGCTCCGCGGCTTCGGCGTGCCGGTGCCAGACGGCTATCCGGTGCTGAAGGCGGAGGACGCCGAAACGGTCGCCCGCCAGCTCAAGGGCCCGGTCTGGGTGGTCAAGTCGCAGATCCATGCCGGCGGCCGCGGCAAGGGCAAGTTCAAGGAGGCCGCCGCCGGCGACAAGGGCGGTGTGCGGCTCGCCCGATCGCCCGAGGAGGCTGCCGCCTTCGTCCGCCAGATGCTCGGCCATACGCTCGTCACCGTGCAGACAGGTCCGGCCGGCAAGCAGGTCAACCGCCTCTATATCGAGGACGGTTCGGACATCGAGCGCGAGTTCTATCTGTCCATGCTGGTCGATCGCGAGACCGCGCGCACCGCCTTCGTCGTCTCGACCGAGGGCGGCATGGACATCGAGGAGGTTGCCCACAAGACGCCGGAGAAGATCAGGACCTTCTCGGTCGATCCGGCGACCGGGGTGACCGCGGAGCACGGCCGCGCCGTGGCCGAGGCGCTCGGGCTCTCGGGCGATCTTGCGCGCCAGGCGGAAGATCTGACGGCCAAGCTCTACCGGGCCTTCGTCGAAGACGACATGGCGATGCTGGAGATCAATCCGCTGATCCTGACCAAGGACGGGCAGCTGCGCTGCCTCGATGCCAAGGTGTCGTTCGACGACAATGCGCTCTACCGGCATCCCGATCTGTTCCGCCTGCGCGACGAGACCGAGGAGGACGAGAAGGAGATCGAGGCGTCGAAATACGATCTCGCCTATATCGCGCTCGACGGCACGATCGGCTGCATGGTCAACGGCGCGGGCCTTGCCATGGCGACGCTCGACATCATCAAGCTCTACGGCGAGGAGCCGGCGAACTTCCTCGATGTCGGCGGCGGCGCGAGCGAGGAGAAGGTCACCGCGGCGTTCAAGATCATCACCGCCGATCCGCAGGTGAAGGGCATCCTGGTCAACATCTTCGGCGGCATCATGAAGTGCGACGTCATTGCCCGCGGCGTCATCGCCGCGGTCAAGACGGTCGGCCTGGAAGTGCCGCTGGTGGTGCGCCTTGAAGGCACCAATGTCGAGGAAGGCAAGGCGATCATCCGCGCCTCCGGCCTCAACGTCATCCCCGCCGACGACCTGGACGATGCCGCCCAGAAGATCGTCGCCGCCGTCAACGGCAAGGCTTGAGAGGAGGGGCGAGCATCATGGCCATTCTCATCAACAGGAACACCAAGGTCATCTGCCAGGGCTTCACCGGCAAGAACGGCACGTTCCATTCCGAGCAGGCGATCGCCTATGGCACACGCATGGTCGGCGGCGTCGCGCCGGGCAAGGGCGGCCAGACCCATCTCGACCTCCCTGTGTTCAACACGGTGGTCGAGGCGCGCGACGCGACGGGCGCCCAGGCAAGCGTCATCTACGTGCCGCCGCCGGGTGCGGCGGACGCGATCCTCGAGGCGATCAATGCGGAGATCCCGCTGATCGTCTGCATCACCGAGGGCATCCCGGTGCAGGACATGATCCGGGTGAAGCGCGCGTTGGACGGCTCCAAGTCGCGGCTGATCGGGCCCAACTGCCCGGGCATCGTCACCGCCGGCGAATCGAAGATCGGCATCATGCCGGCCAACATCTTCCGCAAGGGCAGCGTCGGCATCGTCTCGCGCTCGGGCACGCTGACCTATGAGGCGGTGTTCCAGACCAGCCAGGAAGGCCTCGGCCAGACCACGGCGGTCGGCATCGGCGGCGACCCGGTGAAGGGCACCGAGTTCATCGACATGCTGGAAATGTTCCTGGCCGACCCGAAGACCTCGTCGATCGTGATGATCGGCGAGATCGGCGGCTCGGCCGAGGAGGACGCGGCGCAGTTCATCAAGGACGAGGCCAAGCGCGGGCGAAGCAAGCCGATGGTCGGCTTCATCGCCGGGCGCACGGCGCCTCCCGGCCGGCGCATGGGCCATGCCGGCGCGATCATCTCCGGCGGCAAGGGCGGCGCCGAGGACAAGATCGCCGCCATGGAAGCGGCCGGCATCCGCGTCTCGCCCTCGCCGGCCCGCCTCGGCAAGACCCTCGTCGACGTGCTGAAGGGCGATCCGACGGCGCGGGGCGAGCGCAGCACCGAGATCGAATGGTCGTTCTGACCCGGCTCTGACGCAGCCAGATCCATCCGCGCCGGCGGCCCGATGGGGCCGACCGGCGCGCCGTGCGACCGGCGGGGCGGCGGACCTTGCCGGTCGCATGGCCCTGGCCGCGGCAAAATCACGCAATAAAACTGCAATAGCGTGCGAAACTGCACGGAGACGGGGATTTCGCCGGCCCCCAGGCATCTGGTACACCATCGGCGAAACGCCGCCGCTGCTGCGGTAGCCCCTTGCCGATGGAGTAGGACCGTTGAAAGCCACCACCCGCGTCACCGCGCCCGACGTGTCGGGGCCCAATCTGGTGCTGGAACGTTTCGCGCCGGAGGAGACGTTCAAGACCAAGGTCTATGGTGCGCTGAAGAACGCCATCATCAACATGGACATCTATGGCTCGCGCGAGCCGACCTGGATCGACGAACGCCAGCTGTCCGAGCGCCTGGGCGTCAGCCGCACGCCGGTGCGCGAGGCGGTGGCCATGCTGGAGCAGGAAGGTTTCGTCAAGTCGCTGCCGCGGCGCGGCATCGTCGTGCTGAAGAAGACCAAGAACGAGGTCGTGGAGATGATCCAGGCCTGGGCCGCCCTCGAGAGCATGGCGGCGCGCCTGGTGGTGGAACGGGCGACCGATGCCGAGATCGCCAAGCTGCGCACCCTGTTCAAGGACTTCAACGAGGGCCACAAGCCCGCCGAGCATGTCAGCGAATATTCCTCGGCCAATATCGTCTTCCATCAGACGCTGATCGGGCTTAGCCGCTCGCAGCTCCTGATCGACATGACCAACAACCTCTTGCTGCACGTGCGCGGCATCCGGCAGATGACGATCGGCCGCGACGACCGGGCGAGCCGTTCGATCGTCGACCACCTGAAGATCATCGAGGCGCTGGAGCAGCGCGACGTGGCGCTCGCCGAACAGCGCTCGCGCGACCACACGCTGGGCCTTGCCGCCTATGTCGAGGAACATGCCGACATCTTCGACTGAGCGGATCAGTCTTGAACTGCGTCGCAGCGGTCGATCGAGCCGCGGCTGAGTTTGGCAGCGGCGAGATCAGGATGCGTCTTGCAGACATGCCGGTCGTGGTCGAGGCTCGCCATGCGCGCTCCTCACCATGAGGAATGTCGCGCGCTGAATCACGCTCGCACATGCAACTCCCTGCGCCGGGTTCATGCCCGCACCACACGGATACAGCACACGACACGCCTCATCCTGAGGTAGCCGCGCGCCTCGGCGCGGCCTCGAAGGACGGCCAACCTTCATGCCGCGCGCATACTATTGCAGGAAACCGTTGGTCAGCGTGCCGATGCCGTCGATGCTGACCTCGATCGTGCTCGCGCGCGGCTTGATCGTGCCCACGCCGAGCGAAGTGCCGCAGCAGATGAGGTCGCCCGGCAGCAGCGTCATGTCGTGCGAGATCCGGCTGACCAGTTCGTGCGGCTTGAAGATCATGTCGGCGACCGGATAGTTCTGCCGTTCCTCGCCGTCGAGCAGGGTGCGCACGGTGAGGCCTTCCGGCGCGAGGCCGGTTGCGACCACCGGCCCGAACGGGCCGAAGCCGTCGAAGCTCTTGGCCCGGACCCATTGCGAGAAGGTCGGGTCGGCATTGATCAGGTCGAGCGCGGTGAAATCATTGACGCAGGTATAGCCGAAGATGCAGGCGCCGGCCTCGGCCGTACTGACGGCGCTGCAGGCGCGGCCGATGACGATGCCGAGCTCGCCCTCATAGACGACCCGGCCGCCATAGGAGGCGGGCCGGCTGACCGTTGCGCCATGAGCCGTGATGGAGGAGGGGGCCTTCATCAGATAGAGCGGCTCGGGCGGCACGGGCACGGCGAGCTTGGCGGCCAGCGCATGGAAATTGTTCCAGAGCGCGATGATCTTCGACGGCGTCACCGGCGCGAGCAGCGTGACCTCGGCGAGGTCCAGCGTGTCGCCGGTCGGCGCCGAGCCGGAGAACATGCAGCCGGCGTGAACCGTGATGGTCCTGTCGGCCAGCGTGCCGAAGCCGTCGCGCCCGCCGCGCGTGAAGCGCAGCCAGCGGGCGGCCGGGCGCCCGTCGGTCCCGGCCGCCGGCCGGACATCAGTGCTGGACATGATCTCTCCCTTGTGTCCGCGGCGGCCGTTTCGATCGCTTGCTGGATCAGGCCGTCACCACCCTCAGATTGTTGGTGCTGCCGGCCTGGCCGAACGGCACGCCGGCGACGACCACCAGGGTCTCGCCCGGCTTGACGTAGTCGGCGGCCAGCGCCTGGGCGACCGCCTGGTCGACCATTTCGGTATAGTCGGTGACCTCGTCCGAACGCGTGCTGTAGGTGCCCCAGAGCAGCGCCAGCCGCCGCGCGGTCTGCTCGTGCGGGGTCAGGCCGAGGATCGGCACGGCCGAGCGCTGGCGGGCGATGCGGTAGGCGGTGGTGCCGCTCTGGGTGAAGGCGACGACCGCCGCCGCCCCGATGGCATCGGCGACCTCGGCGGCCGCGGCCGCCACGGCATGCTGGGGCAGCGGCTCGATGGCCGGTTTCAGCGCCTCGATCACCGCGCGGTAGGAATGGTGCTGCTCGGTGCGCCGGATGATGCGGTCCATGGTCTCGACCGCCTGGACCGGATACTGGCCCGAGGCGCTCTCGGCCGAGAGCATCACCGCATCGGCGCCGTCATAGATGGCGGTCGCGACGTCGGATGCCTCGGCGCGGGTGGGGGTCGGCGTCTGGATCATCGATTCCAGCATCTGGGTCGCGATGATCACGGGCTTGGCCGCCAGCCGGCAAAGGCGCACCAGGTCCTTCTGCGCACCGGGCACGTCCTCCGTCGGGATCTCGACACCGAGATCGCCGCGCGCCACCATCACCGCATCGGCGAGCGTGATGATGTCGTCGATGCTGGAGAGGGCCGAGGGCTTTTCGATCTTCGCCATGACGCCGGCGCGGCCGCCGACGAGCTGGTGCGCCTCGATGAGGTCGGAGGGGCGCTGGACGAAGGAGAAGGCGACCCAGTCGACGCCGAGCTCCAGCCCGAAGGCGAGATCGTCGCGGTCCTTCTGGGTGATCGGCGAAAGCTGCAGCACCGTGTCGGGAAGATTGACGCCCTTGCGGTCGCTGACCACGCCGCCGGTGACGACGCGCGCCTCGATCATGTCATTGGTCATCCCGGTGGCGGCGAGCCGCACCTTGCCGTCGTCGATCAGGAGGTTGTGGCCGGGCATGATCGCCTGGAAGATCTCCGGATGCGGCAGCGGCAGATGCTCGGCATCCGAGCCGCCGGGGTCGAGCACCAGGCGGATGGTCGAGCCGGTGGCGAGCGCCACCTTGCCGTCCTGGACCTTGCCGAGGCGGATCTTCGGTCCCTGCAGATCCTGCAGGATGGCGATCGGATAGTCGGCCTCGCGTTCCAGCGCGCGAATGATGTCGCGGCGGGCGCGATGGTCGTCATGGCTGCCATGGCTGAAATTCAGCCGGAAGACATCGACGCCGGCCTCGAACAGCCGGCGGATGGTGTCGGCATCCGAGCTTGCGGGTCCAAGGGTCGCAACGATTTTTGCGCGTCGGTGTCTTTTCACGGTGAGCCTCACAATGCCTTGAGCCGGTCGGCGGAGATCGGACCTGAGAATCTCCGCCGAATCGCGCCCATCATGAGGCGGCGAGCAACGGAGCGTCCACGGTGGGGGTCTCGACGGGGAAGGTCGGATAGAGGCCCTTCACCCGGCCGAGCTGCTGCACCAAGCCTAGCACAGCATCGATATGGGGCGTGTGAATGGCGGTCAGCCGCCCCATTTCCTGGACCGCGGTGAGCAGGGCGTCGATCTCCAGCGGCCGGCCCTTGTCGAGATCCTGCAGCATGGAGGTACGGTGGGCGCCGACGCCGGCCGCGCCGTTGATGCGCCGCTCGACGTCGACGCGGAAGGTGACGCCGAGCGTTTCGGCGATGGCCTGGGCCTCCAGCATCATGCTGCGCGACAGCGCCCGGGTCGGCGGATCGGTGGCGACGACGTCGAGGGTCGCCTGGGTCAGCGCCGAGATCGGATTGAAGCAGAGATTGCCCCAGAGCTTGATCCAGATGTCGTCGCGGATGTCGGGATAGATCCGCGGCCTGAGGCCGCCGGCGCTGAAGGCCGCGGCAAGGCGCTTCAGCCGGGGGCTCTCCGAGCGGTCGGGCTCGCCGAGCCCGAACTGGTCGCCGTAGATATGCTTGACGACGCCGGGCTCGACGATCTCGGTGGCCGGATAGACGGTGCAGCCGATCGCCCGCTCGGGGCCGATCGCGCGCCACTGGCGGTCGCCCGGATCGACGCTGGCGAGGCGCTTGTCGGCATAGGCGCCCTCGAGGCCGTGGAAATACCACCAGGGCACGCCGTTCTGGGCGGTCACGACCATGGTGTCCGGGCCGAGCAGCGGCTTCAGGTCGTCGGCCGCCTCCCAGGCCTGGTGCGCCTTGAGCGCCACGATCACCACATCCTGGCGCCCGAGCTCGGCCGCGACCTTGGTCGCCGGCATGTGCTCGACGAAGGTCTGGTCCTTCAGAACGAGCTTCAGGCCATCGGCCCTGATCGCCTCCAGATGCGCGCCGCGGGCGACCAGCGACACGTCGGCGCCGCCGCGCTTCAGCATCACGCCGAGATAGCCGCCGATGGCGCCGGCGCCGTAGATGCAGATCTTCATGGCTCGCTCCCGCTTGGTGTCATGGAATCCGTCGGCAACAGGTCATCTGGGCGTTTCGGCCACGGCGTGCCCGGCCAGAAGCTCGAGCGCGCGCACCATGGCCGAATGGTCCCAGCCGGCGCCGCCATGCGCGACGCAGGCATTGAACAGCTCCTGGGCGGTCGCCGTATTGGGCAATGCGACGCCGAGGGCGCGGCCGCTCTGGAGCGCGAGGTTGAGGTCCTTCTGGTGCAGCGCGATGCGGAAGCCCGGATCGAAGGTGCGCTTGATCATCCGTTCGCCATGCACTTCCAGGATGCGCGAGGAGGCAAAGCCGCCCATCAGCGCCTGGCGCACCTTGGCCGGATCGGCGCCGGCCTTGGAGGCGAACAGCAAGGCCTCGCCGACCGCCGCGATGGTCAAGGCGACGACGATCTGGTTGGCCACCTTGGTGGTCTGGCCGTCGCCATTGCCGCCGACCAGCGTGATATTCTTGCCCATCAGCGCGAACAGGCCCTTCACCCGGTCGAACGCGGCCTCGGGGCCGCCGACCATGATGGTGAGGCTCGCCGCCTTGGCGCCGACCTCGCCGCCCGAGACCGGCGCGTCGAGATAGGACGCGCCGCGCTCCTCGATGCGGCGGGCGAAATCCTTGGTCGCCATCGGCGAGATCGAGCTCATGTCGACGACGACGGCGCCGGCCTTCAGGCCGTCGGCGACGCCGTCCGGCCCGAACAGCACGGCCTCGACGTCGGGCGTATCCGGCAGCATCAGGATCACCACCTCGCTCGCGGCGGCGACCGCCTTCGGGGTGGCATGGACCGCGACGCCCTTCTCGATCAGCTCGGGCGCGACCGGCTTGTGGTGGCGCGAGGCGTGCAGGCGATGGCCGGCGGCGATCAGGTGCTCAGCCATGGGCCGGCCCATAATGCCGAGGCCGATGAAACCGATATCCGTCATGACGTCGTTTCCGTCCGAAATGGGTTGCCGAAAAGGGGGCGCCGGGCGCCGGGATCAGGCCGAGAGGGCCGGACGCGGCAGCCAGGTCAGGCCGGACCGGGTATCGCGCGCCGGCTTGTATTCGCAGCCGACCCAGCCGGCGTAGCCGAGGGCGTCGAGATGGCGGTAGAGGAACGGGAAGTTGATCTCGCCGGTGCCGGGCTCGTGGCGGCCCGGATTGTCGGCGATCTGGACATGGGCGATCTGGCCGAGATGGCTCTCGATCGTGCGGGCAAGATCGCCCTCCATGATCTGCATGTGGTAGATGTCGTACTGGATCTTCAGGTTGGGCGAGCCGACCGCCTCGATCAGCGCCAGCGCCTCGGCCGTCCGGGTCAGGAAGAAGCCGGGAATGTCGCGCGTGTTGATCGGCTCGACCAGCAGGGTGATGCCGGCTCCTTCCAGCTCGTGAGCGGCAAAGCGCAGATTGGCGACCAGCGTCTCGTGCAGCCGCCCGGTCTCGACACCTTCGGGGGCAATGCCGACGAGGCAGTTGACCTTGTCGCAGCCGAGCGCGGTGGCATAGTCGATCGCCCGGTAGACGCCGCTGCGGAACTCGCCGACCCGGTCGGGCAGGATGGCGATGCCGCGCTCGCCGGCGTCCCAATGGCCGGCGGGCAGGTTGTGGAGGACTTGCTTCAGCCCCCAGCGCTTCAGCAGGCCGGCCAGGTCCTGTTTGTCGAAATCGTAGGGGAAAAGATATTCGACCCCGGCGAAACCCGCCTCGGCGGCGGCCTGGAAGCGGTCGAGGAAGGGCTGTTCGTTGAACAGCATGGAGAGATTGGCGGCGAAGCGGGGCATGGATTTCGTGTCCTCGGGTCTCAGGTCCTTGAAGCGCGCGTCCGGAGAGCGCGGCGGAGGCGAAAAGGTCAGGCCGGTTCGAGTTCGCGCGCCGGCACGGGCAGGTCGAGGACCTCCTCGAACTCGACGACATTGTCGATCTCGGTGCCCATGGCGATGTTGGTCACCCGTTCCAGGATGAACTCCATGATGACCGGCACCTGGTGCTCGGCAAGCCAGGCCCTGGCCTTTGCAAAGGCCGCCTTGAACTCGTTCGGGCTGCGCACCCGGATCGCCTTGCAGCCGAGCCCTTCGGCGACCGCGACGTGGTCGACACCATAGCCGTCGAGATCCGGCGCATTGACGTTCTCGAAGGCGAGCTGGACCTGGAAATCCATGTCGAAGCCGCGCTGGGCCTGGCGGATCAGGCCGAGATACGAATTGTTCACGACGATATGGATGTAGGGCAGCTTGAACTGCGCTCCGACGGCGAGCTCCTCGATCAGGAACTGGAAGTCGTAGTCGCCCGACAGCGCGACGATCTCGCGGGTCGGATCGGCGGCGCGCACGCCGAGCGCCGCCGGCAGGGTCCAGCCGAGCGGGCCGGCCTGGCCGCAATTGATCCAGTGCCGGGGCTTGTGCACATGCAGGAACTGGGCGCCGGCGATCTGCGACAGGCCAATGGTCGAGACGTAGCAGACGTCGCGGCCGAAGGCCTCGTTCATCTCCTCGTAGACGCGCTGGGGCTTCAGCGGCACGGTATCGAAATGACTGCGCCTGAGCATGGTGTTGCGGCGGGCAAGGCAGTCGGCGGCCCAGGCGCCACGGTCCTTGAGCGCGCCCTGCCGCTTCAGCTCCCGGGCGGCCACGACGAACAATTCGAGCGCGGCACGGGCGTCCGATACGATGCCGTAGTCCGGATTGAACACCCGCCCGATCTGGGTCGGCTCGATGTCGACATGGATGAACCGGCGGCCTTTCGTATAGGTCTCGATCGAGCCGGTATGGCGGTTCGCCCAGCGATTGCCGATGCCGAGCACGAAATCGGCGGCGAGCATGGTCGCATTGCCGTAGCGGTGGCTGGTCTGCAGCCCGACCATGCCCGCCATCAGCGGATGGTCGTCGGGAATGGCGCCCCAGCCCATCAGGGTCGGCACGACGGGAATGCCGGTCAGCTCGGCGAACTCGACCAGGAGGTCGCTGGCGTCGGCATTGATGACGCCGCCGCCGGCGACGATCAGCGGCCGCTCGGCGCTCTCGAGCATGGCCATGGCCTTGTCGATCTGCCGGCGCGAGGCGGCGGGCTTGTAGACCGGCAGCGGCTCGTAGGTCTCGTCGTCGAACTCGATCTCGGCCATCTGCACGTCGAGCGGCAGGTCGATCAGCACCGGGCCCGGCCGGCCCGAGCGCATGAGGTGGAAGGCCTGCTGGAAGGCGCGCGGCACCAGCGCCGGCTCGCGCACGGTGACCGCCCACTTGGTCACCGGCTTGGCGATGGCCTCGATGTCGACGGCCTGGAAATCCTCCTTGTAGAGCCGGGCGCGCGGCGCCTGGCCGGTGATGCAGAGGATCGGGATCGAGTCGGCGATGGCCGAATAGAGTCCGGTGATCATGTCGGTGCCGGCCGGCCCCGACGTGCCGATGCACACGCCGATATTGCCGGCCTTGGCGCGCGTATAGCCTTCCGCCATATGCGAGGCGCCCTCGACGTGCCGGGCCAGGATGTGGTGGATCGAGCCGCGCTGCTTCAGCGCGGCATAGAGCGGATTGATCGCGGCGCCCGGCACGCCGAAGGCCTGGGTGACACCCTCGCGTTCCAGAACCCGGACCGCGGCCTCGATGGCCCTCATCTTCGCCATGGCGCATTCTCCCAAGCAGGCTTCGATGCCCCTACGAGACGGCGTCCGGCGCCGCGGGTCAATTTATTCCAAAAACTTTTTTCATTTTGATATGGAAATGCATTTTCCGTTTTTATTCTGATAGTTGGATGTTTTCCAGAATCGCGGAATGCATTGAAATGGGAAATGATTTCGCGCATTCTCAAGCACGCGGGCACCCGTTTCGTGCGTGCGGCGGACAGAACGGCGGGAGCTGCCATGGCGATGATCGAGCAACGCAAGGGACGCGGCCGGCCGCGTTCCCTGAAGGCCGCGCTGGCGGCCGGCTCCGTGCAGGCGCTGGATCGCGGCCTGGCGCTGCTGATGGTGCTTGCCGAAGAGGACGGCATGACGCTGACCGAGCTCAGCCGCCGCTCCGGCATTTCGGCCTCGACCGTGCACCGGCTGCTGCTGACGCTCGAGACGCGCGGCTTCGTGCTGCACGACACCGATCGTGGCCACTGGCTCGTCGGCGTCGGCGCCTTCACCATCGGCTCGGCCTTCCTGCGCAACCGGCGGATCGCCAATATGGGCCGTGGCACGATGCGGGAGCTGATGGCCGCGACCGGCGAGACGGTCAATCTCGGCATCGAGGACAATGGCGAGGTGGTGTTCATCTCGCAGGTGGAGAGCCACGATACGCTGCGCGCCTTCTTCCGGGCCGGCAGCCGCGGCGCCATCCATGCCTCGGGTGTCGGCAAGGCGATCCTGGCCGAGCTGCCTGAGCCCCGGGTGCGGCAGATCGTCGGCGCCCGGCCGCTGATGCGCTTCACTGGCCATACCCGCACCGAGCCGGCCGCGCTGATGCGCGAGCTCGAGGAGAGCCGGCTGCGCGGCTGGGCGCTCGACGACGAGGAGCGCACGGTCGGCATGCGCTGCGTGGCGGCGCCGATCTTCAACGAGCATGGCGAGGTGATCGCGGGTGTGTCCATTTCGGGCCCGGCCGTGCGGGTGACGGTCATGAAGCTCGACGAATTCGGGCCGATGGTCCGCCGTGCCGCCGACGAGATCACGACCTCGATCGGCGGCCGGCAGCCGGCGCGCTAGGCATTCGTTCGAGGCGGCGCGGAGTTCAGTGCGCGGCGAGCGCCTGGCGCACCGTTTCGCCGACCAGGTGCGGGCTCGCGGCGATCCGCGCGCCGGCCCGTTCCAGCGCCCGGATCTTGGCCGCCGCATCACCGCCGCCTCGCAGCGCCAGCGTGCCGGCATGGCCCATGCGGCGGGCCGGCGGCGCCTCGCGGCCGACGATCAGGGCGACGACCGGCTTGGCCGCGCCGGCGCCGGCGATCAGCTCGGCTGCCTCCTCCTCCTCGGTGCCGCCGATCTCGCCGATCAGCACGATGGCCTCGGTATCGGCATCCTCGAGCAGCAGGGACAGGCATTCGCGCATGCCGATGCCGTGGATCGGGTCGCCGCCGATGCCCACCGTCACCGACTGGCCGAGGCCGCTCGCGCTGATCTGGGCGACGACCTCGCTGGTCAGCGAGGCCGAGCGCGAGACGATGCCGACCCCGCCGGGTCTTTCGCTGCCGGTCGCCATGACGCCGAGCTTGCCGATGCCGGGCACCAGGATCCCCTGCGAATTGGCGCCGACCAGGGTGGTGCGGCCGCCCTTCAGGGCATCGCGCACGCGCACCATGTCGAGCACCGGCACCCGTTCGGTGACGGTCACCACCAGCGGCATCTCCGCCTCGATCGCCTCGATCATGGCGCTCGCAGCGTGTGCCGGCGGCACGAACAGGATGCTCGCATTGGCTCCGGTCGCGCGGCGCGCGTCGGCCACCCTGTCGAAGACCGGCAGGTTGAGATGGGAACGCCCGCCCTTGCCGGGCGTGACGCCGCCGACGACCTTGGTGCCATATTCCATCATGCGCGCGACATGGTGGGTGCCGGCCCAGCCGGTCATGCCCTGGCAGATCACGCGGGTATCGCGATCGAGGAAGACGGTCATGGCTCAGGCTCCGCGGCGCGCGTCTTGGCGGGCGAGCGCGACCGCCTTGGTCGCGGCGCTCCACATGTCCGGGCATTCGATGATCGCGCAGCCGAAATTGCGGAAGCGCGAGCGGGCGAATTCGGCGTTGTTGCCGGCGAGCCTGACCACAAGCGGCAGGACGCGGCCGGTGCGGCGCATGGCGATGCCGAGGCCCTCGGCGATGGTGTCGCAGGGCTGCATGCCGCCGCCATGGACATTGATCAGGATCGCCTTCGTCTCGGGCCGGTCGAGCAGCAGGCGGAAGCCGTGGGCGATGTCGAGGCTGGTGGCGGTGGTGCGCACATCCATGAAATTGGCCGGCCGGCCGCTGGCCGCGACCACCATGTCGAGCGTGGCGAGGCCGAGGCCCGCGCCATTGGCGACCATGCCGATATCGCCGCCGAGCTCGATATAGTTGAGCTGATGGCGCTGGGCCTGCAGCTCGGCGAGGCTCGTCTCGTCCTCGTCGCGCAGCGCGGCAAGGTCGCCGTGGCGGAACAGGGCGTTGTCGTCCAGCACCATCTTGACGTCGAGACCGACAAGTTCGCCGGTCGCGGTCACGGCCAGGGGATTGATCTCGATCAGGCTGGCATCGCGATCGACGAAGGCGCGGCGCAGGCCGTCGACCAGGCGGCAGCCGCTGGCGTGGGCCGCTCCCGCGAGGCCGAGGCCGGTCACGAAGGCGGAAACGGCCTCCGCGCGCGGTTCGCGGCCGGTGCCGAGGCCGACGCGGGCGAGCGGCACGTCGCCGCTCGACACCCGTTCCTCGATGTCCTCGCCGCCCCTGGCGCTGCCGATCAGCACGAGCTCGCCGGAGGAGGAATCGATGAGGAGGGCGAGGTGCAGCTCGCGCGCCGCGGGCACGACGGCCTCGACCAGCACCCGGCGCACCGTGGCACCGGCGGGCCCGGTCTGGGCGGTCACGATGGTGCGGCCGATAAGGGCTTCGGCTGCGGCTTCCGCCTCCGCGGGGCTTTCGGCGCGCCTGACGGCGCCGGCCCGCTTGCGGCCGCCGGCGTGGATCTGGGCCTTGACCATGACCGGGCGGTGGCCGAGACGGCCGGCGATCTCGCCGGCCTCGCGGGCGGTGATGGCGACCGCGCCTTCCGGCACGGCAAGGCCGTAATCGGTCAAAAGGCGTTTGGCCTGGAATTCATGGATCTTCACGGTGCGATCCTCCTGGCACGTTTCCCCGGATGGCGGCGCGTCGAGGCGTCGTTCTCATCTGGTATACGTTATGCCAGAAGATCGAGACAGGCAACAGGCTTGTTGCGTGAGGACGCTCAGGCGCGGGCGGTGACGATCCAGGCGCCGCCGGAAAGAACCAGGCGATCGCCCTCGCGCCGCGCCTCCAGCGCCGTCCTGATGGCGTCTTCGGCCCGACGCGCCGTGGCGTCGGGTTCGGCGGCAAGCAGCCGGGCGACCGGCCCGACCCGCAGGATCTGGCGCATGACAGCATCGACCGCATCGTCGCCGGCACCGGCCAGCATCGGTGCATCGAACGGCGTGAAGCCGGTCTCCCTGAAGCCGGCTTCGGCGAGGATGGCGGCCACCCGCGCGCGATCGGCGAAGGCGAACGGGCCGGGCGCGAAGGGCTCGGGCCGCGGCTGCGGCGGCAGCACGGCAGAGGCGGCCTTCAGAGGCAGGCGGAACCAGTCGTTCTCGGCCACCGCCCGCCAGGCGACGAAGGCCAGCCGGCCGGAGGGCTTCAGCGCGCCGTGCAGATGGCGGAAGGCGCCCACGGGGTCGTCGAAGAACATGACGCCGAAGCGCGAGAACAGGAGATCGAAGCGGCCGGGCGGAAACTCATGATGGCTGGCATCGGCCGCGATGAAATCGGCGGCGAGGCCGGCGGCCACCGCCCGTTCGCGCGCCCGTCCGAGCAGAGGTTCCGAAATATCGACGCCGGTGACGCGCCCGGAAGGCACCACCGCGCGGACCAGATCGAGCGTCGTCGCGCCGGCGCCGCAGCCGATGTCGAGCACCGTCTCGCCGCCGCGCGGGGCCGCCGCCGCGAGCGCCGCGGCGCCGAAGGCGGCCAGGCGCTGGTCGAGCCATCCCTGGTGTTCGACCCAGCGCCGGCCCGAATTGCCGTTCCACTCGTCGATCTGTCCGGCGTTCGCAACCGTCATCATGACCTCCATGCCGAAAGCGGCCCCGCGCGTGGCGCAGCATGCCCGATCACGGCAGCGTCGGCGCGTCGAGCGGCGATCACGTCGCCGTCAAGGCGTGATTCCGATCCATGGGTCCTACGGACGCGGTTGCCCGTCAATGCTCCGCACCATATGTGAGCCGGCGGGAATCGGGCTAATGTCGCGCGCTGCAACCGGAGAAACCGCGATATGACCGCCTATGTCGCGCTGCTGCGCGCCATCAACGTCGGAGGTGGCGGCAAACTGCCGATGAAGGCGCTGAAGGCGGCCTGCGAGGCGGCAGGGTTCGAGCGCGTGTCGACCTATATTGCCAGCGGCAACGTCGTCTTCGACAGCGCGCTGCCGGCCGCCGGGGTCAAGGCGGCGATGCTCGGCCTGCTCAAGGGCCGGTTTGAGCTCAGCGACAACCACTGCATGATCCGCACGCCGGGCGAGATCGAGGCGGTCATGGCGGCGAACCCGTTCATGGATGCGGCAGAGAGCCGCCCCAACCTCATGCTGGTCGGATTTCTCGACGGCATCGCGCCGGCCGCCGCGGAGGGAGCGCTCCGCGCCTATCAGGGGCCGGAGCGCTGGCACATTGCGCGCGACCACATCTATCTCGACTATGCGGGCGGCGTCGGCCAGTCGAAACTGACGCCGGCCTTTCTCACCCGCGCGCTGAAAGTGCCGTTCACCGCCCGCAACTGGAACACGACGGGCAAGCTGCTGGCCATGGCGCGGGCGCTGGAACAGCCGGACGCGCCATGACCGTCCATGTCGCGCTGATCCGCGCCATCGGGCCGGCCACCCACGCCAGGATGTCGATGAAGGACCTGAGCGAGGGCTGCCGCGCCGCGGGGCTTGCGAAAGTCTCGACCTATATCCAGACCGGCAATGTCATCGTCGACACGCGCTTCGGCGCGCCCCGCATCGGCGCCACCGTCAGCGGCGTCCTTCGCCGCTTCGGGCTCGGCAATGACGTCGTGGTGCGGCGGGCGGACGCGCTCGCCGCGCTGGCCGCGGCCGATCCCTATCCCGATGCCGCTGCGGCGCGGCCGGACGCGCTCGTCGTCATGTTCCTCGCGGCGCCGCCGGAGGTCGAGCGGCTCGCGGCGCTGCTGCGCCACGACGGTCCGGAGCGGATCAGCGTCATCGGACCGGATCTCTGCATCGACTATGCCGGCGGCATAACCGGTTCCAAGCTGCTGCCCGGCACCATCGAGCGTCGGCTCGGCATCGTCGGCACGGCGCGCAACTGGAACACGGTGCGCCGGCTGGCGGCCTTGTCCGCGGCCTTCTGAGCGCTGCCTGTCGCGTTTCGAGCGAAGCGGGCGCCGGTTCGCGCGACGAAGACCCGCTCAAACAAGATCCCGGAGTTCATCGCCGTTTCATGGCGACGGCGACGGATTCTCGTCGCGATGGATGACCAGGGGCCTGCCGTCGGCCGGCACCTTGGCCCAGCGGCCGTCTGGATCGCGCTTGAACGACAGGCTGCCGCCGCTGCCCTGCAGCACCAGGAGCTCGCGCTCGAGCCGCCATGTCGTCAGGCCGAGCGTCGTGATCGCGCGCTCGCAGCCATCGCCGACCTCCAGCACGAAGCGTTGTTCCAACGGGCCGGCACTGGCGGCAAGGTCCGGCCGGAAGGTGAGGCGGCATTGCGCCCGGCCGCGCGGCTGGCCGAGCATGCCGGTGCCGACCACCTCCTCGGCGGTCGGCAGGGCGGTGCCGGCAAGCCCGCGGCTGGTCAGGAAATAGACGGCTCCGTCACCCGGCCGGATCGCTTCGAAGATGCCGACCTCGGTCTCGCCGAAATCGAAGGCGACCGCACCCGCCCGGTCGAGCCACAACACATTGCCCTCGGCCGCGACGTTCCAGGCTGCGATATCGCCGACGGCCGGGAACGTGGCGAGGCAGGCGGGGGCGAAAATCAGCGCCAGGCCGGCGCCGGCGCGCTCGGACTTGAACGTCACGTCGCATTTGCGGTCGCCGGCAGGGTTCGACAGCTCCCAGGGGCCGACGGCGCGTTCGACCTGCGCCGGGCGGGCCTCGGGCGTCGCGGGCGCGGCCGGGGGCGCCGGCGCTTGCGCGGCGGCCTGGCCGACCAGGCAGGTGAGCATGGCGAAGGCGATGAGCGCACGCATGTCGGCGCATTCTTGTCCGGCCGGACCCCGCCCGTCCAGACCGGGCGCGCTCAGAGGCAGTCGGTGGAGGCGATCACCGCGCGCCGGGTGACGATGGCCGCCTTGCGCCGGACGGCCGGTCCCGGGCGGCGGGCGTCGCGCTCGATCGGATTGGGCAGCACCGAGACCAGCACGGCGGCTTCGGCCGGCGACAGGCGGGCGGCGGGTTTGCCGTAGGCGCGGCGGGCGCCCGCCTCGATGCCGAACTCGCCGCCCGGCCCCCATTCGGCAATGTTGAGATAGATCTCCATCATGCGGCGCTTCGACCAGACGAGGTCGATGCCGAGCGCGAGTGGGATCTCCAGCGCCTTGCGCAGATAGGCGGTGGGGCCGGAATCGCCCTGCCAGAGGAACAGGTTGCGGGCGACCTGCATCGAAATGGTGGAGGCGCCGCGCCCCGGACCGTCGGCATTGCGCAGCACGGCGGCGAGCTCGCGCCAGTCGACGCCCCAATGGGCGCAGAAACGGGCATCCTCCGACGCGATGAGGGCGCGCGGCACCGCCCGCGACACGTTGTCGAGCGGTACGGCGACGCGCTCGACCCGCGCGCCGGTCACCTTGCGCCAGGCCATGAGGGTCGAGACCGGCGTGACGACGGTGTAGACAAGCGTTGCGCAAAGAACGGCCGCGGCGAGGATCGTGGCGAGAAGCACGGCGCGCCGAAGGAAGCGGAAGAACATGCCTGATGACGGTCCCGATGGTCAGGCCACAGTCGTTCGTGGCGTCGACGGATGCAAGAGCGGCTGGCTGGCGGTGACGATCGCGGCCAGCGGCCCGATCGTGCCGACGGTGGCGGTGAGGCCGGATTTTGCCGGATGTGTCGCCGGAGCGGCGGTGATCGCGGTGGACATGCCGATCGGCCTGCCCGAGCGCACGCTGGCCGGGGGCCGCGGTCCGGAGCGCCTCGTCCGCCGCCATCTCGGCGAGCGCCAGTCCTCGGTGTTCACGCTGCCGTCGCGGGCCGCGGTGCATGCGATCGACTACCGGGAGGCCTGTGCCATTGCGCTCGCGACCTCCGAGCCGCCGCGCAAAGTGTCGAAACAGGCCTTTTTCCTGTTTCCCAAGATCCGCGAGATCGACGCGTTGATGCGTGCCGACCCGACGCTGGCGAGCCGTGTCTTCGAGGTCCATCCCGAGCTCGCCTTCTGGCGGATCAATGGCGGGACGGCCATGGCGCTGCCCAAGAAGGTGAAGTCGATCGTTCAGGGCTCGGGGCTCGCCGAACGGCGGGCGGTGCTGATCGCGCAGGGCTATCCGGCCGCCTTCCTCGATACGGTACCGCGCGGCGCCGCGGCCGACGATCTCCTGGACGCGGCGGTCAATGCCCTGATCGCGCGCCGGCTGCATGCCGGGACCGCCCGACCCTTTCCGGATCCGCCGCTCAGGGATGCGTTCGGCCTGCGGGTGGCGATCTGGGCTTGACCGGACCGCGAGAAGCGGCTCCGTTTCGCGCGAAACGGAAAAGGCCATGCTCACAGCTGACGACATCAAAGCCGCCCATGCCCGCATCGCCGGCCATGTCAGGCGCACGCCGACCCTTGCGCTCGGCCCCGAGACCTTCGGCCTCGGCCTGCCGCTCGCCATGAAGCTCGAATATCTGCAGGTCACCGGCACCTTCAAGGCGCGCGGCGCGTTCAACACGCTGCTCGGCACGGCCATGCCGGCGGCCGGCGTCTGCGCCGCCTCGGGCGGCAATCATGGCATTGCGGTCGCCCATGCGGCCGCGACGCTCGGCATCCGCGCGCGCATCTTCGTGCCGGAAATCTCCTCGCCCGCCAAGATCGCGCGCATCCGCGAGACCGGCGCCGAGCTCGTCGTCGGCGGCGCCCGCTATTCCGACGCGCTGGCGGCCTGCGAAGCCTATGCGGCGGACAGCGGGGCCTATTCCGTTCACGCCTACAACGCCTTCCCGACCATGGCGGGCCAGGGCACGGTCGGCCTCGAATGGGAGGAGGACGCGGCCGGCGGCCTCGACACCGTGCTGGTGGCGGTCGGCGGCGGCGGCCTCATTTCCGGCATCGCCCGCTGGTTCGACGGGCGCGTCAAGGTGGTCGGTGTCGAGCCGGAGGGCTCGCGTGCGCTTGCCGCCGCGCTCGCCGCCGGCGGACCGGTCGATGTCGACGTCCATTCGGTGGCGGCCGACTCGCTCGGCGCGCGCAACGTGCTCGACCACGTCTATGCGGTCGCCTCCCGCCACGTCGACAGCGTCGTGCTGGTGCCCGACGATGCGATCGTCGAGGCGCAGCGCCGGCTCTGGCTCAATCTGCGGGTCGCCGCCGAGCCCGTCTCGCCGCCCTCATCGCCGGCAGCTATCGGCCGGCTCCGGGCGAGCGGGTGGGCGTGCTGGCCTGCGGCGCCAATGTCGATCTCGCCAGCCTCGCAACCCTCGTCTGAGCGGCGTTCGGCCACCGCACCGATCCGTGATCGGTGCTCCGGGCCGCCCCGGGTGCGCCGTCAGGGCAATCGTGCTACCCTGACAGGACGCGCCATGAACCGGAGCGGCCTTTGAACGACGGCACGACAACCGACCGGCAGATCAGCGCAGCCGGCGAGAACCCGGCCCTGACCAGCACCATCGACCGCGCCCGCGCCATCCTGCTGTGGGAGCGCGTCTGGCCGCGCCTTGTCGTGTTTCTCGGCATTCTCGGCGGCGTTCTCGCGGTATCCTGGCTCGGTTTCTGGCAGGTCGTGCCGCATTGGGCGCGGTTCGGGGGCGTGGTTTTCGTCGTCGCGCTGCTCGGTCTTGCCGCCTGGCCGATCTTCACCATCCGGCGGCCGACCAATGCCGAAGCGCTCGGCCGCATCGACCAGGCGACCGGCGGGGCGCACCGGCCGGCGACGGCGCTCGCCGATACGCTCGCGACGCGCGATGATCCTTTCGCCACGGCACTGTGGAACGAGCACCGGGCGCGGCTGATCGCCGCGACCGGTCGGCTGCGCACCGGCATTCCCATGCCGCGCATGCCGCATATCGACCGCTATGCGATCCGCGCGCTCGCGCTGCTGTTGATCGTGCCGGCCTATTTCCTGGCGGGCGACGAGCGCATGGCACGGCTGATGACCGCCTTCGACTGGCGGGCGCCGCCGGCGCCGATCACCTATCGGGTCGATGCCTGGGTGACGCCGCCGGCCTATACCGGCCGGCCGCCGCTGATCTTGCCGACCCGTCGTTCGGGCGACCAGGCGGAGCGCGAGGCCGCGCCCGAGAGCTTCAAGGTGCCGGCGGGTTCGATCGTCACCCTGCGCGTCACCGGCCTGTCCCAGGTCGATATCCGGCCCGATGGCGGCATTGCCAGCGCGCCGGCGCCCGAAGGACAGGCGGCGCAGCCGGCCGCGGCCGGCCTTGCCGAGACGCGCTGGGTCATCAACCAGAATGGCGGGCTGACCGTGCGCGGCAGCGGCGCCGAACCGCTCGACTGGCGTTTCGAGGCGGTCGCCGACCAGGCCCCGACCATCGCCTTCGAGCGCGATCCGCAGACCGATCAGCGCAACCAGCTGCAGCTCACCTACAAGGTCGAGGACGATTACGGGGTGACCGGCGCCGAGGCCCGCATGGAGCTCGCTCCCTCGGCGACCGCGCTGCAGCGGCCCGAGGCGCGGCCGCTGGCGAGCCTTGCCACCGTGCCGCTCGGCCTGCCGCAGGCGCGCACGCGCCATGGCACGGCGCAGACGAGCCGCGATTTCGTCGCCCATCCCTTTGCCGGCCTGCAGGTGGCGATCACCCTGCATGCCAAGGACGATGCCGGCAACGAGGGCCATTCCGACACGGTCGTCGCCGTGCTGCCGCAGCGCAGCTTCGCCAAGCCGATCCCGCGCGCGCTGATCGAGCAGCGGCGCATCCTGGCGCTCGACGCCAATGCCAAGCCGCGCGTCGCGCGGGCGTTGGAGGCGATAACGACCGCGCCCGACGTGTTCGGCATGGACACCGCGATCTTCCTCGGATTGAGAACGGCCTATTTCCGGCTCGACCGGGCGCGGACCGATGCGCAGCTCGTCGACGTCATGGACTATCTCTGGGACATGGCGGTCCGGATCGAGGACGGCGACGTCTCCGAGGCCGAGCGGGCGGTGCAGGCGGCGGCGGAGCGGCTGCGCCAGGCGATCGAACGCGGCGCCTCGGAGGAGGAGATCCGGCGCCTGTCGCAGGACCTGCGCCAGGCCATGAACCAGCTGATGCGCGAGCTGACCGAACAGGCGCTGCGCAACCGGCAGGACGGGCAGAACCAGCAGGCCCAGCGCGACCCCAATGTGCGCACGGTGCGGCCGCAGGACCTGCGCGACATGCTGAACCGCATCGAGAATCTCGCGCGCAACGGCGCGCGCGACCAGGCCCAGCGGCTGATGCAGGAGCTGCAGCAGATGCTGCAGGGGCTTCAGGCCGGCCGGCAGCAGCAGTCGCCGCAGATGGGCGACGGCACCGAGCAGGGCGAGAATGCGCTCGATCAGCTCTCCGACATGATCCGGCGCCAGCAGCAGCTGCGCGACCAGACCTTCCGGCGTGGCCAGGAGCAGCGCCGGGCCCAGCGCGGCCAGCAGCAGCGGCCGGGCCAGCGCGGCCAGGACGGCCAGCGCCAGGAGGGCCAACAGGGCCAGCAGGGCGGCGAGCAGGGCGAGGGCCCGCCGAGCTTCGGCGAACTCGGCGAGAACCAGCGCCAGCTGCGCGAACTGCTGGACCAGCTGCGCGAGCAGCTCGGCCAGCAGGGACAGGGCCAGGGCGACAGTCCCGGCGGCCGCGAGGCGGACCAGGGCCTTGGCAATGCCGGCCGGGCCATGCGCGAGGCCGAGGGCGCTCTCGGCCGCGGCGACGGCCAGGGCGCCGCCGATGCGCAGCGCCCGGCCCTGCGCAACCTGCAGCAGGGCGCGCAGGGCCTCGCCCAGCAGATGCAGGAGGGCCAGGGCCAGCAGGGCCAGGGCAATCCGAACGGCCAGCCCGGCCGCAGCGGCCAGGCCGGCAATCAGGACTACGACCCGCTCGGCCGGCCGACGCGCGGCCGCGAGGCCAACGAGAACTCCAATGTCCGCATTCCCAATGCGGGCGAGGGCGCGGCGCAGCGCGCCCAGCAGGTCCTGGAGGAATTGCGCCGGCGCCTGTCCGATCCGGAGCGGCCGCAGCTCGAAATGGACTATATCGAGCGGCTGCTGCGCGGGCTGCAGATCCAGTAGGCAGGCGACCGGGGCAGGCGCTCAGGCCGGCACGTCCCAGGCCTCGCCCGGCCGGATGGCGCGGAAGCGGTCGGCCGGCAGGCCGCGCGCGGCGAGCGCCGCAGCAAGGCCCTCCCGCGGCGCCTCGATCGGCTCGTTGGTCAGCTGCACCGTGCCCCAGTGATGGGCGAGCGCGCGGGTCGCGCCGCAGTCGAGCATGACCTGGACGGCCTCGTCCGGGTTCATGTGCTGGTCGCTCATGAACCAGCGCGGCTCATAGGCGCCGATCGGCAGGATCGCCAGGCGAAAGCCGCCGAAACGGCGCCCGGCCTCGCGGAAATGATGGCCGTCGCCATAGCCGGTATCGCCGATATGGTAGACGTGGCCGGCCGGCGTCTCGACGATGAAGGCGGCCCACAGCGCCTTGTTGCGGTCGAACAGCCCGCGGGCGGTCCAATGGCGCGACGGCGCCAGATGCACGGCCATGCCGTTGCCGATCTCGACACGGTCGCCCCAGTCGTGCGCCTCCACGCGGATTGCCGGGTCATGCGCCTTTATGATGCTGTCCTGGCCGAGCGGCGCGACGACGCGCGGGTCGTGGGTCGCGGCGAGCCGCGACAGCGTCGCCAGGTCGAGATGGTCGTAATGGCCGTGGCTGACCAGGACGAGATCGATCTTCGGCAGGCTTTCGAAGGCGATGCCGGGCGGATTGACGCGTTTCGGCCCGATGAAGGTGAACGGCGAGAAGCGGTCCGACCAGACCGGGTCGAAGAGGATGTTCAGGCCGCGCGTCTGCATCAGCCAGCTGGCATGGCCGACATAGGCGAGCCGCAGCGCGTCGCCCTCGACCCGCGGCGGCGGCACGTCGACGTTCTCCAGCGGCCAGGACGCCGGCCAGCGCGAGCGCGGGTCGGAGCCGAACTGCCAGCGCAGGAGATCGCCGAGCGAGCGGGGCGGCGCGCCATGCGGATCGAAAAAGCGGCTGCCGTCGAAATGGTCGGAGACCGGACCGGTGTAATAGGGATTGGCGCGGGCGGCGAACAGGGCGCCGGCGCCGGCGAGGAACGGGATCGAGGCGAAACCGCCGAGGATCGTCCGGCGCGTCGGCATGGCCCGGTCAGCCGCCCGTCATCGGCGGGAAGAAGGCGACCTCGCGCGCGCCCGCGAGCGGCGTCGAAGGCTTGACGTGAACCTGGTCGATGGCGGCGCGGATGACCTTCGGATTCTCGAAGGCATAGGCATATTCGTCGCCGCGCTCGGCAAGATGGCCGATGAGGTCGCCGACGGTCCTGACCTCGTCCGGCAGGACGATGGTTTCCTCGGCCTTGCCGACGCGTTCGCGCACCCAGGCGAAATAGAGGATCTTCACCGTTCGTCCTCGTCGATGAGGTGGCCGACGCCGGCGCGGAAATAGTCGAAGCCGGTATAGAGCGTCAGCAGCGCGGCGATCCAGAGCAGGCCGATGCCGAACTGCGTCACGAAGGGCAGGACCTGGTCGCCGGCGGGCCCGGCGATGAGGAAGCCGACCGCGACGAGCTGCACCGTGGTCTTCCACTTGGCGAGCTGGGTGACCGGCACCGAAACCCTGAGCTCGGCGAGGAATTCGCGCAGGCCCGAGACCAGGATCTCGCGCGAGAGGATGATGACCGCCGCCCAGAGCGACCAGCCGAGGATGGTGCCGTCGGCCGCCAGCATCAAGAGCACGACGCCGACCAGCAGCTTGTCGGCGATCGGGTCGAGCATGCGGCCGATCGCCGATTGCTGCGACAGGGCGCGGGCGAGATACCCGTCGAAATAGTCGGTGATGGCGGCAATGGCGAAAATGGCGAGCGCTACCCAGCGCAGCCAGAGCCCGCCCTCGTAGATGACCTGGGCGAACAGGCAGGCGGCCACCAGCGGCACGGCGACGACCCGGCCGTAGGTGAGCATGTTGGGTATGTTGAATGCCCCGCCGCGGCGCACGCGAGGCATCGGATCTGCCGAGCTCATGATCTTGTGATGAACGAGGGGCCGTCGCCGGTCAACCGAAAGGCGACATCGCGGGCCGGCGGGATGGACAGATCGTCGTGATCGGCCCAAGACAGAGGCCATGACCGCAAGCACTTTGACTCACGCCCGCAACAATCCGCGCCTTGCCGCCGCGCTCCTGGTCGGTTGCGGCGCGACGGCGACCATCCTCGGCGCCTATTTCTTCCAGTACGTGATCGGTCTCGCACCCTGTCCGCTCTGTCTCGAGCAGCGCGTGCCCTATTATGTCGCCATTCCCCTGGCCTTCGCCCTCGCCGTCGGCGCCGTCCTGCGCCTGCCGCCGTTGGTCATCCGCATCGGCCTTCTCGCGCTGGCCCTGGTCATGGCCTGGGCCGCCGGGCTCGGCATCTACCATGCCGGCGCCGAATGGGGCTTCTGGCAAGGGCCGACGACCTGCGCGCAGCCCTCGACGCTCGCCCGCACGCCGGCCGACCTGATGCGGCAGCTGCGGTCGGGGCCGCCTGTCGTCGATTGCACGGTGGCTGCCTGGCGGCTGTTCGGCATTTCGCTGGCCGGCTGGAATGCGCTGATCGCGACCGTCCTGTCGCTGGTGGCCCTTGTCGGCGCGGCGCGCCGCGACGCCTGACCGGTTCGCCGGGGGCCTCAGGGCTCCAGCTCGGTATCCCAGTAGAGATAGTCCATCCAGCTTTCGTGAAGGTAGTTCGGCGGGAACAGCCGGCCGTTGCGGTGCAGGTCCTGCACGGTCGGGGCATAGGGATGCTGCATCAGCTGCATGCCCGATTCCCTGAGGGTCTTCGATCCCTTCATGAGATTGCAGGCCGAACAGGCGGCCAGCACGTTCTCCCAGGTGGTCTGGCCGCCCTTGGAGCGCGGCACCAGGTGGTCGAAGGTCAGGTCGTTGCAGTCGCCGCAATACTGGCAGCGGAATTTGTCGCGCAGGAACACGTTGAAGCGCGTGAAGGCCGGGTTGCGCGAGGGCTTCACATAGGTCTTGAGCGATACGACGCTCGGCAGCCGCATTTCGAAGCTGGGCGAGCGGATGGCCTTTTCGTAGAAGGAGACGACCGAGACGCGATCGAGGAACACCGCCTTGATCGTGTCCTGCCAGGACCAGAGCGACAGGGGATAGTAGCTCAACGGGCGATAATCCGCGTTGAGCACCAGGGCAGGCCATGAACCGGGGGAAATGCTGGCCGAGACCGGCAGATCCCTGGGCGATACGGCGACCGTCACGAGCAACTCCCTGCGACCGGTCCTGCCCGCTGATTCGCGAGCAGCGAAAGCAGATGCCGCTAAATAATAGGAGCACTGTGTCGGTCTTGTGAAGCCTTCCGGTCCTCCGTCAGGCGGATCCGAGGGCCCGCCGGACCGCGGCGAGGCCGAAATCGAGGCCGCGCCCGTCGATCTCGTGGCCGAGGCGCGGCACCAGATGGGTCTCGACGTGAAGGCCGGCCCGGCCGAGCGCGGTCGCCGCCACCGCCATGTCGGTCGCGGCGATGACGTCGTCCTCGGCGCCGTGGATCAGCGTCACCGGCGGCCGGGCGGTGATCTCGCCGAGCCGGTCGAGCCCGGCGAGCCGGCCGGAATAGCCGATGAGCGCGGCCGCGGGCCGGGGCCGGCGCAGGCCGACATGCAGCGCCGTCATGGTGCCCTGGCTGAAGCCGACGAGAACCAGCGCGCCGTCGTCGAGGCCGAGCCTTTCAAGCTCGGTGTCGAGAAAGGCGTCGACCGCCGGACGCACGCCGAGGCAGCCGGCCCAATATTCCCTGGGGTCGCGCAGATCCAGCGGAAACCATTGCCGGCCGTCCGGCATATGGGCGCAGGGCTCGGGGCCGTCGGGGGCGACGAAGGCGGCATCCGGCAGGGCCGGGCGCCAGGCCTCGCCCACCGGGATCAGGTCGTGGCCGTCGGCACCGTAGCCGTGCAGGATCACCACGAGCTGGCGGGCACGGCCGGACAGCGGGTCGAGGCGCGGGCCGTCCAGCATCAGGCCACCAGCGGCTCGGCGAGGCGGCCGGTGCGCCGCGCCGCGTAATAGGCCCAGAGCAGGCGCGCGGCGACCGCCCGATAGGGCCGCCAGCGCTCGGCGAGCGGCCCCATCTCCCTGGCCGTCGGGCGGACGGCGAGGCCGAGCAGGTCGCCCGCCGCCGATTGCAGCGCAACGTCCCCGGCCGGCCAGGCATCGCCATGGCCGAGGCACGACAGCAGGTAGACGTCGGCGGTCCAGGGCCCGATGCCCTTCACCGCGGTCAGGCGGGCATGGGCCTCGTCCGCGGCAAGCTCGGCGAGGGCCGCAAGGTCGAGCGCGCCGGCCGTCACCGCGGCGGCGATGGCGCGCAGCGTGCGCACTTTCGGCCGCGACAGGCCAGCCGCCCGATAGGCCTCGTCGTCGGCCGCGGCCAGGATCTCCGGCGTGAAGCTGCCGAACACCGTCTCGGCCCGGGCCCAGATGGCCCGCGCCGCGTCGACCGAGATCTGCTGGAACACGACGATCTGCACGAGGCCCTCGAAACCGGGCGCGCGGCGGCGTAGCGGCGGCGCGCCGAGCTCGGCATGGGTGCGCGCCATGTGCGGGCAAAGCGCGGCCAGCGCGGCCAGCGCGCCGGCCAGATCCGCCTCGGTCTCGATATGGGTAATCGCCATGGTCTGATCGTGCTGCGTGGCCTTGGCCGGTTGCCTTCGGGCGGGGCGCGCAGCATAGGCTTGATCATGGCCGCCGCGCATCAGCCGATTTCGATGGACCAGCCCGCCGTGCTGCGCTTCGCGCCGAGCCCGAACGGGCTGCTGCATCTCGGCCATGCCCTGAGCGCGCTGGAAAACGCCGCCATGGCGCGCCGGCTCGGCGGGCGCCTGCTGCTGCGCATCGAGGATATCGACCCGACGCGCTGCCGGCCGGAATTCGAGCGGGCGATCGTCGAGGACCTCGCCTGGCTCGGCATCGATTTCGAAATGCCGCCGCGCCGGCAGTCGGAGCACCTTGCCACCTATCGCGCCGCGCTCGACCGGCTCGACGCGATGGGCCTCGTCTTTGCGAGCTTCGAGAGCCGGGCGGAGCTGAAGGCGCTGGTGGCCGAGCGGGCCGCGGCCGAGGACCGGCCCTGGCCGACCGATCCCGACGGCGCGCCGCTCTATGCCGGGCGGGGCGCGGCGATGAGCGCGGCGGAGCGGGCGCGGCGCATCGCGGCGGGCGAACCCTTCGCGCTCCGGCTGCGCATGGCCGAGGCGATCGCCCGGCTCGGCGGGCCGCTTGCCTGGACCGAGGTCGACGAAACCGGCGCGCCGGCAAGCCGCGTTCCGGCCGATCCCGGCCGCTGGGGCGACGTGGTGCTGGCGCGCAAGGAGGTGCCGACCAGCTATCACCTGTCGGTCGTGGTCGACGACGCGCTCCAGGGCGTGACCCATGTGGTGCGCGGCCAGGACCTCCGCGAGGCGACAGCCGTGCACCGGCTGCTGCAGACCCTGCTCGGCCTGCCGGAGCCGGTCTACCGCCACCACCGGCTGGTGCTCGGCGCCGACGGCCGCAAGCTGTCGAAAAGCGAGGCCGCAACCGGGCTTGCCGCGTTGCGGACGATGGGGGTGACGCCCGAGGAGATCAGGAGAAGTTTGGCGAATGGCGAAATAGCGAATGGCGAGTAGGGATGCGACGACCAGGTCGCGCTGCCCCCGGGCTGTCCGCTCCGGACGCCGCCATTCGCCACTCG
The DNA here is from genome assembly GCA_000751295.2 of bacterium YEK0313. Lineage (NCBI taxonomy): Bacteria > bacterium YEK0313. The sequence continues at coordinate 1,568,050 of CCMO02000001.1, read as the reverse complement.
CTATTCGCCAATCACCCCTTGAAGCCGTCGGTTTCGAGGAAGGCCAGCTCTTCCGGCGAGCTGGTGCGGCCGAGAATGGCGTTGCGGTGGGGAAACCGGCCATAGGCCGCGATCAGGTCGTGGTGGATGACCGCGTAGCGGTCGAGCTCGGCATCGCCGAGCGTCGCGAACAGCGCGACCGAACGGCGCTGCACGCCGATCTGCTCGCAGTGCTCCATGGGCAGATAGAGGAAGCTGCGCAGATCCGGCCCGATCAGCCGGTCGAACCCCTTGCCGACCGCGCGCTCGGCGATCGCCAGCGCCAGCGGATCGGCGGCGAAGGCGCGCGGCGTCCCGCGGAACATGTTGCGCGGGAACTGGTCGAGCACGATGACGAGGGCCAGCGTCGCCTCGGCCGTCGTTTCCCAGCTCTCCAGCGATCCCGCCGCGGCCGCCTCGTAGGTGGCGAGGAACCGTTCGGTGATCGCCCGGTCGAAGGCCTCGTCCTTGACGAACCAGAAATCCGGTCCGGCCTTGCGCCAGAAGGCGAGAATCTCGGTCGGGGTGGCAATCGCCGCTGTGCTGTCGGTCATCGGCCTCTCAGTCCTGGAATGGCGAGCGGATTGTCGGTCAGGGCGGCGCGGTCCGGCTGGTCCGGCCGCGCCGTGCCGAGAAAGGCGTCATGGAGCGCCTGGATCACCCGCGGCTCCATGTCCTTCAGGATGAAGACGATGCGGGTGCGGGCATCGCCGTCCGGCCAGGCGTCGAGCACCGTGGTCGGATGGAAGACGTGCTGGGCGCCGTGGATCACCACCGGCCGGTCCGAAAATTCGGCGATCTTGACGACGCCCTTGACGCGCAGGAGCTTCGGCCCGTGGGCGCCGCGCAACAGGTCCATGAACATGTCGAAGGCGGCCGAACCCATGGCCTGGTCGCTGGTCAGGGCGAAGGCCTTGATGCCGTCGTCATGGGCATGGCCGGCATCGTCGGGGTTCAGCGCCGCTTCGTTCAGCCAGCGGGCGACATCGGGCAGCTTGGTCGCGGGGTCGTAGAGGCCGGCGGCGAGCACGGCGGCGGCATCCGCCTCGCCCCTGGCGGCGTCGAGCCGGATCGCCGCCGGCGCGAGCTGGGCGAGCCGCGCCTCGAGGCGCGCGAGGTCGGCACGCCGCGCCGCATCGTCGACGAGGTCGGTCTTGCTCAGCACGATGCGGTCCGCCACCGCGGCCTGCTTCACGGCCTCCGGATGGGCGTCGAGCGTTGCGAGGCCGTTCACCGCGTCGATCACGGTGATCACGGCGTCGAGCCGGTAGCGCATCACGAGATAGGGATGCGCCATCATGGTGTGGATGACCGGAATCGGGTCGGCGAGCCCCGTCGTCTCGATCACCACCCGGTCGAACGGGTCGATGCGGCCATTGTCGAGCGCGCGCAAGAGGTCTTCGAGCGCCGCGACGAGATCGCCGCGCACCGAGCAGCAGACGCAGCCGGAGGACAGCATGACGATGCCGTCCTCGACCGTGCGGACCAGCAGGTGGTCGAGCCCAATCTCGCCGAATTCGTTGATCAGGACGGCGGTGTTCTTCAGGCCGGGATCGGCGAGGAGCCGGTTCAGCAGCGTCGTCTTGCCGGCGCCGAGGAAACCGGTGAGCACGGTCACCGGGATCGGCGGTCGCGGCCGCCGCGGGCGGGGGGCATCGGAGGCGGATGTGTCGGGCATGGTCGGTCAGGCGGGCTGCGGCCGGCGCCGCAGCTCGGCGAGCGAGGATGCGACGAGGGCGGCGAGAACGAGAAGGCTTCCCACCATTTGGGGCGTCGTCAGCGTTTCGCCAAGCACGAGATTGGCGGTGGCAATCGCCACCACCGGTTCGAGGCAGAAGACGAGACCGACGAGGGCCGGCGGCGCGCTGCGGGCGCTGAGCATCTGGAAGGCGAAGCCGGCGAGATAGCCGAGCATGGTCATGGCGGCGGCGAACCAGGCGCCGGTCAGGGCGTTCAGCTGGCCGAGGCCGTGCCAGAGCGCGGCAAGGCCGGCGATCGGCATGATCACGACATGCGACCAGAACAGCAGGGCCGACGGCGCGACAAGCCGGCCGGCATGGGCGGCGGCGAAGAACTGGCAGGCGGCGAAGAGGCTGGCGGCGGCGGCCAGCGCGACGCCGCGCAGGTCGATGGCGCCGAGCGTCGGCCCGAGCGCCACGGCGAGGCCGGCAAAGGCGAGCGCGAAGACGGCGAGGCGCTCGAGGGTGAGGCGCTCGCCGTCGACGAAGGGGCTGGCGATCAGGATCAGCAGCGGGAAGGTGTAGAAGATCACCGCGGCGACGCCGATCGGCACGAAGGAGACGGCGAAGAAATAGGCAAGGCCGATGCCGGCCGAGCTGACCCCGACCAGTGCCAGGACCGGCCGGTGCCGGCGCTCGACCTTCAGCGAGCCGCCGGCGAACCCGATCGTCGCGGTCACCGCGCCGAGCATCAGGAAGACGCGCAGGAAGACGAGATCGGCTGCGGAGACCCCCTGCTGCGTCGCCGCGCGGGCATAGACGATATTGATGCCGTAGGCGAAGGCGCCGGCGAGCGCCGCGCCGATGCCGATCGCGCGCGGCGACAGGCTCACGGGCGTGGTGCGGGAGCCGCGGCGCGCGCCGCGGGACGGGAGGCCGGACGGGGCACGGCGCGCGCCGGCGGCGGGGCCGAGCTCGCCCCGCCGATGAAGACCGGGATCGGGTCCATGGTCGGCCGGTAGGGGCCGAGCAGCGAGGGAACCTGGCCGGAGGCGGCGGCAATGGCCTGCATGCCCGCCGAGCGGCGGCCGGCCGAGGGCTGCGCCATCATCTGCGCGTAGCTGAGATTGCCCGGATCGGTCGTCGAGGCGATCGGCTCGTTCTCCAGGTCCTCGCCCGATTCGATATAGACCGGGCCGCCGCGGCCGCGCCGCCGACAGGCCTGGTCGCGAATGTTCGCGGGCGCCGAGAACGTGTCGTTGGCGACGCTGTCGAGGGCGATGCCGGTGCCACCGAAGCTCGCGAAATGGCGCTCGAACAGGCCGGCGGCGGTCTCGGCCCGGCCGCGCGCCGAGGTCGCGCCGAGCACGACGACGATGAGCTGGCGCCCGCCGCGGGTGGCGGTCGCCACCACGTTGAAGCCGGAGGCGCAGGTGAAGCCGGTCTTGAAGCCGTCGGCGCCCGGATAGCGGCCGATCAGGTGGTTGTGGTTGCGGATGACGCGGTTGCCGTAGCGGATCGCCGGCATGCGCCAGAGCAGCGACTGGTCCGGGAATTCGCGCATCAGCGCGCGGGCGAGCACCGCCATGTCGCGCGCCGAGGTCTGCTGCCCGGTCGCCGGCAGGCCGTTCGGGTTGACGAAATGGGTCGCGGTCATGCCGAGCCGGCGCGCCTCGGCATTCATCATGGCGGCGAAATTCTCAACCGACCCGCCGAGTCCCTCGGCAATGGTGATGGAGACGTCGTTCGCCGACTTTACCATGATGATCTTCAGGGCATTGTCGATGGTGATGACGGTGCCCGGCCGGAAGCCCATCTTGGAGGGCGCGGCCCGCGCCGCCCGCTGCGACACGGTGAGGCCGGTATTCAGGCTGACCCGGCCCTGGCGCACCTGCGACAGTGCGACATAGGCGGTCATCATCTTGGTGAGCGAAGCCGGCAGCCAGGGCGCGCCGGCACGGTCGGACTGCAGGACCTGGCCGGTCGCGACGTCGACGACGATGGTCGGGCCGACCTGCTGCGCGGCGGCGGGCGACGGCATGGCGACGCCGGCCCCGAGGCTGAGCGCGATCGTGGCGGCGAAGGCTGGGGCGCAGATCCGCAAAATCGAGCCTCTGTCGGAACAATGAGGTGGGAACTGACGTCTTGTACCTGCTTCGCGGGGCCTTCGCCAAGCCGTGGCGACGTCGCCGTGGCGGCGCCATGGCGATAGCGTGGCGCCACTGTCGCCCGCGGAACGGGCGAGGCGACGCCGCAGACCCTCTCGAACGCCGGTCAGGACGGGCGAGGCCGGCTATCAAGCGCCGGAAGGCGGCCAAAGCATGGCCCCGCCCGCCCGCATGCTGCCGCATCGATGCACGCCTGAATTGATCGGCGCGCAACCTGCCGTAGCGACAGGCCGGGCTACCAGCGGACGCGATGGTCGTAGAGCCAGCCGAAATCGGGCGGCGACAGCCTGAGGACGAGGCGCAGGACGAGGCTCTGCACGTAGGCGCCGATCGGCCCGCGCTTCTTGGTCGCGCCGATCCGCCGGCTATAGGCGACGACCCGCTCGACCCGTTCGCGCCGCTCGCCCTCGAAGGCGGCGAGGGTCGCTGCGATGTCGGCAAGGCCCCGCTCGCGCAGGAGGTGCGCCAGCGTCACGGCATCCTCCAGCGCCATCGAGGCGCCCTGCCCGGAATGGGGCGCGACGGCGTGGGCGGCATCGCCGACGAGCACGGCGCGGCCGCGCCACCAGCGCGGCAGGCTGGCAATGTCGAAGATGTCGATGGGCGGGATCATCTCGGCGGTCGCGCCGAGATGCTGCCGCACCATCGGATTCCAGCCGCCGCCGGCGGCCAGCGTGGTGTCGAGCCCGGCCTTGCCGGTGAGCGCGGCGCGCGCGGCGGCATCGAGCGGCGCATCGCGGGCGAGCGAGGACCACCAGGTGCCGGCCGCCGCGCCGTTCTGTTCGGCCTGGGCGCAGCCGATAAAGGCGCCGGCGCCGAAGAACAGCGTCATGGCGCCGGCCCCGGGCAGGCCGGCCCGGGCGAGGGTCGCGGCCGGCACCCAGCCGCCGGTTCCGGTCAGCCCGGTATAGGTCGGCTCCGGCCCGTCGGGCAGCAGCACCCGGCGCACGCGCGAATGCAGGCCGTCGGCGCCGACCAGCAGGTCGCCGCGCGCCGTCGTGCCGTCCTCGAAACGGGCGATGATCGCATCGCCGGTCTCCTCGTAGCCGGCAAGGCGCTTGCCGTGGACGACCGGAATGCCCGCTGCGAGCGCCTGGTCGTGCAGCACCTCCTGCAGGCTCGCGCGCGCTATCATGACCGGCAGGCGGCTGCCGGCGGCCGGGCGGTTCGCCATCGCGCCGAGCAGCCGGCCGCGGCCGTCGCGGAATTCCGCCCGTTCGCACGGCGAGCCGCGGGCAGCGAGCGTTTCGGCCAGCCCCAGCGCATCCAGCACGGCAAGGCCGTTCGGCGCGATCTGCAGGCTGCCGCCGATGCCGCGAATGTCGGGATAGGCCTCGAAGACCCGCGGCCGGAAGCCGGCCTTGGCGAGGAAGAGGGCGGTGGCGCAGCCGGCAATGCCGCCGCCGATCACCAGGATGTCGCCGGCGGTCGCCGGCTGGGCCGTGTCGTTCATGGGTCGATGTCCTCGGGGGGTACCTGGGAGCCATCGACGCGGCGGCCGCTTCGTGGCACAATCTTGAAGAGTGTATATCTTGGTAACTAAGAATAATGGCAAATGAGATAAACTGTCAAGGCCCGGCGGCCGATGTCGCCGCGCGCCTGATGCTGGCGCTGCGCCGGTCCTCCGCCGTCGGCGTGCTGCATAGCCAGGCCGTCGCGCGGCGGATCGGCATCAATGCGAGCGATCTGGAATGCCTCGACCTGATCGTCATGGGCGGCCCGGCGACGGCGGGCGAGATCGGCCGGCGCACCGGGCTGACCAGCGGCGCGGTGACCGGCCTGATCGACCGGCTGGAACGCCACGGCCTGGTCGAGCGGACCGCCGATGCGCGCGACCGGCGCAAGGTGCTGGTCAGGGTGCGCGAGGACCGGATCGACGCATTGGCGGTTCATTTCGAGCCGATGCAGCGGGCGATGGACGCGCTGCTGGCCCGTTACGACGCCGGTCAACTCGGCCTCGTCGCCGACTTCATCGAGCAGGCCATCGCCATTGCGGCGCACCGGGTGGCCGAGCTGAATGCCGGCCAATAGGCCGCGGGGCCGGCGCGCGGGGCGCGGACGGCAGGCATGCGCCTGATGGACGATGGCGAGAGCGGGGTGGCGCGCCTATAATCAAGGCAACCCCCTGAGGAGCTTTCGCAATGACCGCCTGTATCGTGGGCTGGGCCCATACTCCGTTCGGCAAGCTTGAAAACGAGACGGTCGAAAGCCTGATCGTCAGGGTCGCGACCGACGCGCTGGTCGATGCCGGCATCGGCCCGGGCGATGTCGACGAGATCCTGCTCGGCCATTTCAACGCCGGCTTCTCGCCCCAGGACTTCACCGCCTCGCTCGTGCTGCAGGCCGATCCGGCGCTGCGCTTCAAGCGCGCGACACGCGTCGAGAATGCCTGCGCCACCGGCTCGGCGGCGGTGCACCAGGCGGTGCGCGCGGTCAAGTCGGGCGATGCCCGCGTCGTTCTGGTGGTCGGCGTCGAGCAGATGACCAGGACGCCGGGCCCGGAGATCGGCAAGAACCTCCTGAAGGCCTCCTACCTGCCCGAGGACGGCGGCACGCCGGCGGGCTTTGCCGGCGTGTTCGGCCAGATCGCCCATTCCTATTTCCAGCGCTGGGGTGACCAGTCCGACGCGCTCGCCATGATCGCCGCCAAGAACCACAAGAACGGCGTCGACAATCCCTATGCCCAGATGCGCAAGGATTTCGGCTACGAGTTCTGCCGCACCGAGAGCGAGAAGAACCCCTTCGTCGCCGGGCCGCTGAAGCGGACCGACTGCTCGCTGGTGTCGGATGGAGCCGCCGCGCTGGTCGTCACCGATGTCGCGACCGCGCTCAGGCTGAACAAGGCGGTGGCCTTCCGCGGTGCCGCCCATGTGCAGGACTACCTGCCCATGTCGAAGCGCGACATCCTGAAATTCGAGGGCTGCACGGTGGCCTGGGGCAAGGCGCTGGCCGAGGCCGGCATCTCGCTGAGCGACCTCTCCTTCGTCGAGACGCATGACTGCTTCACCGTGGCCGAGCTGATCGAATACGAGGCCATGGGCCTCACGGCCGAAGGCCAGGGCGCGCGCGCCATCAAGGAAGGCTGGACGGCCAAGGACGGCAAATTGCCGGTCAATCCGTCGGGCGGCCTGAAATCCAAGGGCCATCCGATCGGCGCCACCGGCGTGTCGATGCACGCGCTCAGCGCCATGCAGCTGATGGGCGATGCCGGCGGCATCCAGGTGAAGGACGCCAAGCTCGCCGGCATCTTCAACATGGGCGGCGCGGCGGTCGCCAATTATGTGAGCGTGCTCGAGCGCCTGCGCTGACCGCACGCGGTTCCGCCATCGAGAAGCCCGCGGCCGGCGACGGTCCGCGGGCTTTTTCTTAGGCTTCGGGCGATAGGCTCGGGCAGGGCGTGCTGCACCGGGGCGGCCGTGGTTCGAGGCGCGCTGCGCCCGCTCCTCACCATGAGGAATGGGAAAGCGTGGCATCGAACGCGATTACGAAGCGCCATGCTCAAAGCTTCATGAGCAACCCTGCTGCCATTCACTGCCCCGCCTCATGGCGAGGCACCCGCGCCCTTGCGCGGGCCGCGAACCACGGCTCACTTCCATGCAGTGCGCGCCATCCGCCCGCGCCGCGCCTACAGAAGATCGGCCGCCGTCGGCATGGCCGGCACGCCCGGGCCGCTGACCGCCTTGGCATTGATCACGGCCCTGAGCACCGCGGCGGTGGTCACCTGGGCGGCGATGGCGCCGAGCGCCATCATGTTGCCGGGGAGGCCGCTCTTGCCCGTGCCGAGCGCGAACATCGTGTCGCCGTCCCACATGGTGTGGATCGGGTCGATGGCGCGGGCGAGGCCGTCATGGGCCATCTGGGCGAGCTTCTGGGCCTGCGCCTTGGTCAGCACCGCGTCGGTCGCGACGAGGCCGATCGTGGTGGCCATGCCGGCCTGGAGCGAGGGCGGCAGCTCGCCCTTCAGGATCGCCTGGGTGATGCCGAGCGTGCGGCGGCCGTCCTCGGTGCGGGTGCCGGCGACGACCTGGCCGCTCGCAGGATCGATGACGTCGCCCACGGCATTGACCGCGACGATGGCGCCGACCGTGATCTTGCCGACCTTGACCGCGGCCGTGCCGATGCCGCCCTTCATGGCGCGCGCCATGCCGTAGAGCTTGCCGACGCTGGCGCCGGTGCCGGCGCCGACCGAGCCCTCGGCGGGCGCCGCCGTGCTCGCTGCCTCGCAGGCCTTGTAGCCGGCGGCCGCGTCCGGGCGGATCCGGTGGCCGCCGACGCCGAGGTCGAACAGGATCGCCGCCGGCACGATCGGCACCTTGGCGGGGCCGGCGGGAAAGCCAATGCCCTTCTCCTCCAGCCAGCGCACCACGCCGGTGGCGGCATCGAGTCCGAAGGCGCTGCCGCCGGCGAGCAGCACGGCATGGACCTTGTCGACCATGTTGGTCGGGTTGAGCAGGTCGGTCTCGCGCGTGCCGGGCGCGGCGCCGCGCACGTCGACGCCGGCGGTCGCGGCCTCCTCGGGGATGATCACGGTGCAGCCGGTCGGTCGGCGGTCATCGGTGAAATGGCCGATGCGGATGCCCGGAACGTCGGTGATGGCGCCGCCGAGCACGCGCGCCTTCAGCGCCGCGACCGTCGGCCGGGCCGGCGTCGCGGGCTGGCCTTGCGGTTGGTTTGGAGTTTGGTTCTGGGCTTGGGCTTCGCCCACGGCCGCCAGCGGCAGCATGGCCGTGCCGAGCCCGAGGGCCGCCTTCGATCCGAATGTGCGCCTGTTCATCCTGTCGCGTCCCCCCGGCTTTGCAATGTCGCTCGGGCGGGAGGATAGGCGCGCCGGCGCGCCGGTCAATTCGTGCCGATGCTCAGGCGCCCTTCGGGCGGAAGGCGATGCAATGGGCGGGATTGGTTTCGAGGCGCGGCCCGCCGATCAGGTCGATGCAATAGGGAATGGCCGGCATGACCGCGTCCAGGCATTCGCGGATCGCCGAGGGCTTGCCCGGCAGGTTGACGATCAGCGAGCGGCCGCGGATGCCGGCGGTCTGGCGCGACAGGATGGCGGTCGGCACCACCTTCAGGCTGACCGCCCGCATCAGTTCGCCGAAACCTGGCATCAGCTTGTCCGAGACCGCTTCGGTCGCCTCCGGCGTCACGTCGCGCGGCGCCGGGCCGGTGCCGCCGGTGGTCAGGATCAGCGAGCAGCATTCGGCATCGGCGAGGGCGATCAGCGTTTCAGCGATCAGCGCCTGCTCGTCGGCGATCACCCGGGCGACCGGATGCCAGGGCGAGGCGACGAGCTCGCTCAGCGCCGCGACGATGCCGGGGCCGCCCTTGTCCTCGTAGAGGCCGCGGCTCGCCCGGTCGGAGACGGTGACGACGCCGATGGGGACGGAGGTTTCGGTCATGGCACCCTCGATGCTGGGGGCGCGCCCCGCTCAGGCGGAGGCCGGGCGCACGATCTCAGTATCGATATGCCGGACGAAGGCGCGCCGCGCCAGACTGTGGCGCTGCGATTCGCCCGTGCGTGCGAAGCCGAGCTTGTCCTGAACGTGCAGCGAGGCGGGGTTGTCGAAGAAGGCGCCGGCGACGATACGGTCGAGCCGCGGTTCGCGGAAGGCCACCGCGATCAGCGCCCGCGCCGCCTCGGTGGCGAAGCCGCGGCCCCAATAGGGCCGGCCGAACCACCAGCCGATCTCGACCACCGGCAGCGCGCCGATGAACGACATGACCCCGATGAGCAGGTCCGGCGCGCCCTTCTCGGCGACCGCCAGGCCGAGGCCGCGGCCGTCGGCATTGATCGCGGCCATGGCGGCGACGAAGGTCTCGGCGTCCTTCTCGTTGTAGGGCAGGGGCACCACCGCCAGCATGCGGGCAACCCCGATATCGCCGACATAGCGGGCGATGTGGGGCGCATCGCCCCGCCGCAGCTCGCGCAGCACGAGGCGGGGCGTCTCGATGGGAACCGCGCCGCGCCAGGGCGATGTCGTCTCGGTCATGTCCGGGCCAGCCTGAAGCCGCAAAAACCCCCGGCCCGCGACGGGCCGGGGGTGTTGAATATCAGCCGAGCTCGCCGATCACCACCTTCGGCGCGCTGCGCCTGAGGATCGGGTCGCGCCAGGCCTTCAGGCTGGTCCAGACGCTGCGGTCGAGCAGGAACTTGTCGACCGGAACGGAGCTGGCGAGCAGGCGCGAGCGGGTGAGGCCGGCGCCGACCCACTGGAAGCCGCATTTCTCGATGACCCGGCGCGAGGCCGGATTGACCACGCGGGCGCGGGCGGCGACCGCCTTGGCGCCATGGTCGGTGAACAGATGATCGACCACGGCGCGCGCCGCCTCGGTCGCGAAACCCCGGCCCCACCAGGCGGTGCCGATCCAGTAGCCGATTTCGGGATCGCCGATCTCAGGCATCACGAAACCCGTCGCTCCGATCAGGGCGCCGTCGGTTTTCGACGTGATGAGAAAAGGATGATCCTCGCCTTGCCAGGCATTGCTGATCCAGTTCTCCGCGTCTTTTTCCGCATAGGGATGCGGGAGGTTCGCCGTCATTTCGGCGATACGGCGATCATTGGCTACGCCAGCGATCGCACGCGCGTCCTCGAAACGCGGCGCACGGAGGACGAGCCGCTCAGTCTCGAGGACGGGGATACTGCATTCGGTGGAAAGGCCGCTTCCGCGGCATTCCAGGATGGTTTCCAGGGCGGTCATGACGAGGCTCCTTGGGCCTGATGCGGACCCCGAGACCATCCCGAGGACCAAAGAAGAAGGGGCGCCGGCCTTGCCGCCGGGCGCCCCTTGATCCTTGAACCCTGATCATCGGAGCTGCCTGGCGTCTTCGCCGGCGGCTCCGATGGGATGCCGCCGTCTTACTCGGCTGCGGCAATCATCGGAACGACCGACACATAGGTTCGGTTGTTCGATTTCGTGCGGAATTCGACGCGGCCGTCGGCGGTCGCAAAGAGCGTGTGGTCGGTGCCAAGGCCGACATTGGTGCCGGGATGGAACTTGGTGCCGCGCTGACGGACGAGGATGTTGCCGGATACGACGGCCTGGCCGCCGAAGCGCTTCACGCCGAGGCGCTTGGAGTGGGAATCGCGGCCGTTACGCGACGAGCCGCCTGCTTTTTTGTGAGCCATGTCAAGCTCCCGATCTGTTCAATCTATAAAACGTGGTCTTGGATGCGAAGACAAGCGGGAAACCGCTTACTTGTCCTCGCCGGATTTCAGCTCGGCCTGGTCGACCTTCGCGCGCGGCGGCTTGCCGGCGAGAAGCTCCTTGGCCTGCTCGACCCATTCCTCGCGGGTCGCGCGGCCGCGCAGCGCCAGCTCCTTGTCCTTGGCCTCGATGTCGGCCTCGGTCCAGGCGGCGATCTGCTCCCAGGAGGTGATCCCGGCAGCGCGCAGCTTCTTCTCGATCGTCGGGCCGATGCCGGCGATCAGCGACAGGTTCGAGGTGTCGCGCGCCTCGGCCGGCGCGGCGGCAGCAGTTTCCGCCTTGGCGGGCTTCGCAGCCTTCTCGGCCTTGGCCGGCTTCTCGGTGGCGGCGGCGATGGCGGCCTTCGAGGTGACGGTCGGCTTGGCGCCGCCGGTGAGGATCTCGGCGATGCGCACGATGGTCAGGTCCTGGCGATGACCCTTCTTGCGCTTGGAATTCTGCCGGCGGCGCTTGCGGAAGGAGATGACCTTCGGGCCGCGGGCCTGGCGAACGACCTCGGCCGCAACGGACGCGCCCTCGACGAGCGGGGCGCCAACCGTGATGCCGGCGTCGCCGCCGACCATCAGCACCTCGGGGAACACCACGATCTCGCCGGCTTCCGCCGTCAGCTTCTCGATGGTGAGCGTGTCGGCCGCGGCGACCTTGTACTGCTTGCCGCCAGTCTTGATGACTGCGTACATGTTGAACATCCTTGCATTCGACGAACCTTGGCGCGCCCGATGAGGCCCGCCGGCCGTCTTCTTGGTTGATCTTGCCGGCCCTCGAAGGGGCACGGTTCTCACGACGAAAAGCGCGTGCCAGCCGGACGGGCCGCCGGGCGCGCGCTTTTTCAAGGGCCGCTCAATGCGGGAAAAGCCGCGCGAAGTCAAGGAAAACCGTGGGCGGTTTCATCATCGCCTCCTTATTCCACACCGAGGCGCTTGAACCGGCGCGCGCCTTCCGCTAAACGGCGCATGCTTTCGACGGGAGAGGCGGTCTTCGACTAGCTTTTCCTGGCACCGCGGAGAGGTGGCTGAGTGGTTGAAAGCACCGCACTCGAAATGCGGCATACGGGCAACCGTATCGGGGGTTCGAATCCCTCCCTCTCCGCCATCCTGCTTCGTGTCCGACCCGGACACATGGGTAACAGATTGTACCTAAGACATGGGTGACACTCTTGGCCCGAACGGGTTGTCGAGTGGCTGCAGGGTTTTCTGTTCCAAATCGAAGTAGCCGAGATCGTAGCTCATGAAGCTGACGAGCCAAATGCCCTCGTCGACTTCCTTGATGCCGACGCGCTGACCGGCGAGCACGGTCGAGACGTTGATCTTCTTTCGGTGCAGGCACAGGCGGCCGCAGGCGGTGATCATCACGTCGCGGTCATGCAGGGGATAGCTGAGCTCCGGCAGGCCCGTGTAGGGCCTGCATGATGGCGTATAGACCTCGGCCGGACACTTCATGTCGAGCCCCTCGTGAGGACGCTCGGTGTTGAACTCCTTCTGGAAGGCATCGAACCGGCCCTGCTGCTGCAGGCTGTTCTGGCCGGCCGGACGGGTCGCTTCCTTCTTCAGCGTGAGATGCATGCGCTCGTGCCGCCCATTCTGCTGCGGCTGGCCGGGCTGGATGCGTTCGATGGCAATGCCGAGCCTGAGCCACCAGACCGAGAGCCTGGACAGATTGAACAGGCCGTTCGGGCTGGCAAAGGGCACGCCATTGTCGGAGCGAATGGCCTCCGGCAGGCCCCGCTCGCGGAACAACTGCTCGAAGGCCGTGATCGCCAGCTCTTCCCGCACCGAGTCCAATGCTTCGCACATGAGCAGGAAGCGCGAGGCGTGGTCGGTCACGGTGAGCGGGTAGCAGTACTGTCCGTTGCCGAGCTTGAACTCCCCCTTGAAGTCGGCGCACCACAGCGCATTGGCGACCGCCCCTTGCGACAGCGCCGTGCCATGGGCCCGATGGCGCGGGCGCCCCGGCGGCTTCACCAGGCCGTGGCGATGCAGGACCGCATGGATGGTGCTACGAGCCGGCACCCGTACGTCGCCGGCCAACCGCCGCACGATCAGTTCGCGCAGCTTGCGCGCGCCCCAGTGCGGCTTGTCCCGCTTGAGCGTCACGATCAGGCTCTCGATCTGGCCGGGCAACTGGTTGGCATAACGCACCGGCCGGCGCGAGCGATCGCTCAGGGCCTCCTGTCCGTGCTCCTTGTAGCGGCTGAAGATCTTGTAGCCGGTCTTGCGTGAGATGCCGAAGGCCCGACAGGCCTCCGTCATCGCCTCTCCATCCAGCAGGCGGGCAACGAAGCGAAGACGCTCGTCCATGACCGAACACTCCTTCCATGGCATCCCACCCTCCGCTTCCAGAACAAAAGCGGAAACTGTAACCCATGTGTCCGGTACGATCTGTCACCTGTGTCTCAGGCCGCTCATCGCTCTGCGAGCTTCGCAGGATTGGCAGTGTCCTCCCTGCGAAGCACGATGCCCTCCGAAGCTTCAGCGTAGGAGGGCCGTCTCGATGCACTATGTCTACCTGCTCGAGAGCATCCAACATGCCGGCCAGCGCTATGTTGGCGCTACCTCCGATTTGAAACGCAGGCTCGCCGAGCACAATGCCGGCAAGTCACCTCATACGTCGAAACACCTGCCCTGGCGTCTGGCGACCTATATCGCGTTCTCGACGCCGGACAAGGCATCGGCTTTCGAACGCTATCTGAAATCGGGCTCCGGTCATGCGTTTGCCCGAAAGCGGCTCTGGTAGGCAGTACGGTCGGGGCACGCGCACGTCGCCGGCCAACTGCCGCACGATCAGTTCGCGCAGCTTGCGCGCGCCTCAGGGCCTCCTGTCCGTGCTCCTTGTGGCGGCTGAAGATCTTGTAGCCGGTCTTGCGTGAGATGCCGAAGGCCCGACAGGCCTCCGTCATCGCCTCTCCATCCAGCAGGCGGGCAACGAAGCGAACACGCTCGTCCATGACCGCACTCTCCTTCCATGGCATCCCGCTCTTCGCTTCCAGAACAAAAGCGGAAACTGTAACCCATGTGTCCGGTACGATCTGTCACCTGTGTCTCAGGCCGCTCATTCGCGTGAGTCGTTTGACGGGATCTCAAGCACCTAACTTCAAACAGGTTTTATCGAGACGCCCCTGCAACTGGCAGCACGGATTCCGGTGCTGATCACTACGATTCTCGATACCCTTCACCCCACTCCCCCTCCCCCCAGAAACCCCTGCAGCCGCGGCACCACGAAGTCGAGGAACACGCGCACGCGGTGGGGCATGCGAGGGCCGCCGAGGAAGACCGCGTGGATCGGTTCCTCGTCCGGCTCGATCACGTCGGCGAGCACCTCGACGAGGCGGCCGGCGGCGAGGTCGGCGCGCACGTGATAGTCGCCCATGCGGGCAAGGCCGGCGCCGGCGAGGGCCATGCGCCGCACCGTCTCGCCATTGTTGGCGAGCAGCGGTCCGCCGACCGCGCGGTCGACGATGCGGCCGCTCTCGCGGAGCGGCCAGACCGGCGCGGAACGGCGGAAATTGAAGCCGAGGCACTGGTGCCGGGCGAGGTCGTCGACCGTGCGCGGCGTGCCGTGGCGCTGGAGATAGGCGGGGGCGGCGACGATCTTGCGGTGGGCGAGGCCGATGCGCCGCGCGATCATGCCCGAGCTCGGCAGGGGGCCGATGCGGAAGGCGATGTCGGTCCGGTCGAGATAGAGGTCGACGATCTCGTCCGACAGCGACAGGTCGACCACGACGTCGGGATGGAGGCGCCAGAAGTCCGGCATGAGCGGCTCGAGCCCGAGCACGCCGAGCGCGACCGAGACGTTGACGCGGATGGTGCCGCTGGCGGTGGCCGCGCCCTGCGACAGGTCGCGCTCGACATCGTCGAGATCCTGCAGCAGGGCCTGGCTGCGCTCGTAATAGACCTGGCCCTCGGCGGTCAGCGACAGGCGCCGGGTGGAGCGCTCGACGAGGCGCACGCCGAGCCGCGCCTCGATGCGCGCGACGAGCTTGCTCACCGTCGAGGGCGTCATGCGCAGGAGACGCGCGGCCTCCGAGAAGGAGCCGGTCTCGACGACGCGCAGGAAGACCTGCATTTCGCCCGCGCGGTTGTCCATGGCCGCTCCGTCCAACGGCCATGCACCATGGCCGGCGCCATGATCTTTGATTTCGTTTCACAGATAAAGGGAAAACGGGGCCGGTTATCGGGCCGGGATCGCGGGCCTATGTCATGGCCCACGACAGGGTCCATCCCCTCAGGAGTTTTCCGATGCAGACCGTCAGCGCCCATGGCGCCGTCATTCCCGCCCTCGGCTTCGGCGTGTTCCGCATGTCGGACGCGGAGGTGGAGCGCGTCGTGCCGGCGGCGCTCGAAGCCGGCTTTCGCCATTTCGACACGGCGCAGATCTACCGCAACGAAGCCGCCCTCGGCCAGGCGCTGCAGGCCGCCGGCGCCCGCCGCGACGAGCTGTTCCTCACCACCAAGGTCTGGGTCGACAATTATGCACCGGAACGGTTCGCGGCCTCGGTCGACGAAAGCCTCGACCGGCTGAAGGTCGAGGCCGTCGATCTCCTGCTGCTGCACTGGCCCGGCGACGCGGTGCCGGTCGCCGCGCAGATCGACATGCTCGACGCCGTGAAAGCCGCGGGCAAAACCCGTTTCATCGGCGTCAGCAACCAGAATATCGCGCAGATGAGGCTGTCGGCGGCGCGGTCCAAGGCGCCGATCATCACCAACCAGGTTGAGCTGCACCCCTATCTGCCGCAGGCCGCGCTCGCCGCGGCGGCGAGGGCCGCCGGCATCGTGCTCACGGCCTATTACGGCATGGCCGACGGCGCCGTGCCGCAGGACGCGGTGCTGCAGCGGATCGGCGCGAAATACGGCAAGAGCGCCGCCCAGGTCGGGCTGCGCTGGCTGATCCAGCAGGGCCATGTCGCGCTCAGCAAGACCGCCCGGCCGGATCGCGTGAAGGAAAACATCGCCATCTTCGATTTCAGCCTCGACGAAGCCGACATGGCCGCGATCGCCGCGCTGGCGCGGCTGGACAGCCGCATCGTCAGCCCCGCCGGCCTCGCGCCGGCCTGGGACGCATAAGGACAGGATCCATGACCAGCTCCGTTTCGACGGCCGCTACGGCGGGCGAACCCTCGACCCATGCCCGCTGGGCACTGCTCGCGCTCGCCATCGGCGCCTTCGGCATCGGCACCACCGAATTCTCGCCGATGGGCCTGCTGCCGGTCATCGCCGAAGGCGTCGACGTGTCGATCCCGACCGCCGGCCTGCTCATCAGCGCCTATGCGATCGGCGTCATGGCCGGCGCGCCGGTGATGACGCTCGCCTTCAGCCGCTTCGGCAAGCGCACCGCGCTGATCCTGCTGATGGCCATCTTCACCGCCGGAAACCTCTTGTCAGCCATGGCGCCGGGCTATGTCACGCTGCTGGCGGCGCGGCTCGTCACCAGCCTCAATCACGGCGCCTTCTTCGGCCTCGGCGCGGTGGTAGCCGCGAGCGTCGTGCCGAAGGAGAAGCAGGCGAGCGCGGTCGCCGCCATGTTCATGGGCCTGACGATCGCCAATATCGGCGGCGTGCCGGCCGCGACCTGGATCGGCCAGCAGATCGGCTGGCGCATGGCTTTCGCCGGCACCGCGCTGATCGGGGTCGTCGCCATGGCGGCGCTGTGGCTCGCCCTGCCGCAGGGCGCGCGCGGCCGGATGCCGGATGTGCGGCGCGAGCTCGCCGTGCTGACCCGGCCGGTGGTGCTGCTCGCCATGGCGACCACCGTCATGGGCGCCGGCGCCATGTTCATGCTCTACACCTATGTCGCCCCGACGCTTAAGACCCTGACCGGTGCGTCCGACGGTTTCGTGACCTTCGCCCTGGCGCTGATCGGCGTCGGCTTCACCCTCGGCAACTGGCTCGGCGGGCGGCTCGCCGACTGGTCGCTCGACGGCGCGGCCAAGATCTTCCTCGGCGCGCTCGCCGCCATCATGGTGGTGCTGCCGCTCGCCTTCGCGAGCCATGCGGCGACGGCGATCGGCCTTCTCGCCTGGGGCGCCGCCGCCTTCGCCATCGTCCCGCCGGTGCAGATGCGGGTGATGCAGGCGGCCGCCGAAGCGCCGGGCCTTGCCTCCTCGATCAATGTCGGCGCCTTCAATCTCGGCAATGCGCTGGGCGCGGCGCTTGGCGCCGGCGTCATCAGCCTGGGGCTCGGTTACGCCGCGGTGACGGTCGCTGGCGGCCTGCTCGCCGCGGCCGGGCTCGGCCTGGTGCTGATCGGCGGCCGCGAGACGTCCCGCCAGCTCGCCGATTGCGAGGCCTGACGCGGGCGATCGGCCGCCCCTCTCCCGCGAGCGCCCGGCCGGCACGACGGCCGGGCGCATCGCCCATTCCGGGCGCCAGCTTCGCGCCCGTGCCGCCTCACGCATAACGCTTCAGCATCACCTCGGTATTGGCCTTGCGGTCGGCATTGACGCGCCGGACATGCGGGCGCTCGGCGAGGCGCTGCAGATAGGGCAGGGCGTCGGGCACGAGCTCGGCGAGCAGGTTGCGGCCGTAGATGATCTTCGTGGCGCTCGCCAGGATCGGCAGGTGGGTGACGGCGGCGCAGTCGGCCATGGTGAACATGTCGCCGGCGATGAAGGGCGTGTCGAAGCGGGCGAGCTGGGCGAAGGCGGGCAGGCTCTTCTTCAGCTGCCGCTCGGTCCGCTCCTTGACGGCGCCGTCGACCGTGCCGCCGAAAAAGGCTTCCGGGTAGAGGTTGCGCACGACCAGCTCGAGATGCAGTTCGAGATAGATCGTCAGCTCGCGCACCTTGGCAGCCGCGAAGGGATCGGCCGGCAGCAGCGGCACCTGCGGATAGGCCGCCTCGATATATTCGTTGATGGCCGAGGATTCGCACAGCTTGCCGGCTTCGGTCCTCAGATAAGGCACCTTGCCGAGGGGCGAAGCGGACCGGTCGACCTCGCCGATCCAGACCAGCTCCTCCTCGAACGGCACGTCCTTCTCGAGCAGCGCGAGCTTGACCTTGTTGTAATAGTTGCTGGCGGCAAAGCCGCTGAGGATCAGCATCGGACCATCCCTCCCTCATGTGCCATGCCGGAAAGGCTAGTCGGCGGCCGGCCGCAAGGCCAGCCCGGCCGAACGGCCGGCGAAGGCGGCGCGCCGTTTCGGTCAGGCCCGGGTCGCGTCCGGCTGGCGCCAGTCGCCGGCCTCGACGATGCGCCGGTATTCGTCGAGCAGCAGCTCGGCCGGCCGCGACAGGGCGCGCCCCGGCCTGCGCAGGATGCGCGAGCGGAACGACAGCGGGATCTCGAACGGCCGGACGACCAGGTCGCGCGCGGCATGGGGGCCAAGGGCGGCCTCCTCGACCAGCCCGACACCGGTTCCGATCCGCACCGCCTCGATCAGGGCGGGCGAGGCAGTGATCTCGACATCCACCGTGAGGTCGCCGCCGGAGCGCGCGAAGGCCGCGCCGATCCAGCGGCCGAAGGTGGTGTTCGGCCCATAGGAGACGAAGGTCTCGCCGGCGAGATCGGCGCGCGATACCAGGTCCAGGCGGGCGAAGCGGTGCCCGGGCGGCGCGATGCAGAAGACGCGCTGGTCGCCGAAATCCTCCGTCTTCAGCTCCGGCGTCACCGCGATGGAATGGGCGAGGCCGAATTCGGCGCGGCCGGAGGCGACCGCGTCGATGATCGGCTGGTTGGCGAGGATCTCGAGCTTCACCCTGACATCCGGATGGCGGGCCCGGAACGCCTTGATCGCCGGCACCATGAAGCGGGTCGCCTGGGTCGGGATCGCGGCGACCGAAATGGTCGTGCCCGCGTCGCCGCGCAGCGAAGCGGCGAGCCGCTGGATGGACTCGTAGGTGCCGAACAGCCGCTCGACCTCGGCCTGCAGCAGCTCGGCCTCGCGCGTCAGGATCACGCGGTTGCCGTCCCGCTGCATCAGCGTCAGCCCGAGGCTGCGCTCGACCTGGCGCAGGATCTTGCTGACCGCCGGCTGCGACACGTTGAGCAGCCGCGCCGCCTCGCTCACGCCCCGGGTCGCCAGCACCGCCCGCAACGCGTCGAGCTGAGCGAGGGTCAGCCGCGGGCTCAGCGGGCCGGTCTCGGTCATATCCATGGTCACCCTGCCTCAATCATGAGCAAAGGATATATGTCTTGCAATGAATCGACAAAAAGTTATCCTTCGCACAACTGCGGATCTGGGGGAAACGCTGCCATGGCCGATACGGGCTACCTTCGCGACGCACTTGCGCTTGCGCTTGACACTAACGTGCCGCGGCCCGTCCAGCGACGCCAGCTGCTCGCCGCGCTGGGCGCGGCGGGGCTTGCCGGCATTCTGCCCGCCTCGGCGCAGACCCGGCGCCTCGTCGTCTGCAATTGGGGCGGCGATGCGCTGAAGCACCAGCCCACCGCCTGGGGCCAGCCGTTCGAGCGGCAGTCGGGGGTGAGGGTCGAGTTCGACGGCTCAGGTCCGAGCTTCGGCAAGATCCGGACCATGGTGGAAAGCCGGAACGTCGTCTGGGACGTCTGCGACGCCAATCTCGCGGCCGCCTACAATCTCGGCCGGCGCGGCTATCTGGAGCCGATGGACTGGAGCCGCGTCGACCGCAACAAGGTCCGGCCCGGCTTCTACAACGACTGGGGCATATCGCATTTCCTCTACAGCTTCGTTTTGACCTACGACCGGCGGCGCTATGGCGACAACCCGCCGAAGAGCTGGGCCGACTTCTGGAACATCAAGGATTTCCCGGGAACCCGCACGCTGCCGGACCGCATCCTCGGCGCGCTCGAAGGGGCGCTGATGGCGGACGGCGTCGCCGCCGAACGGTCGGCGATCTATCCGATCGACGAGAAGCGGGCGCTGGAGAAGATCCGGGCGATCAAGGCCAATACCGTGTTCTGGAAGACCGGCGCGGAAAGCCAGCAGCTGATGCGCCAGGGCGAAGTGTCGATGGGCATGCTCTGGCACACCCGCGCCGTCGTCATGCGCCGCGAACGCAACAGCCGGATCGACTTCACCTGGAACCAGGGCATCCTGATCCCGGCCGGCTGGCTGGTGCCGAAGGGCAACCCCGCCGGCGCCACCGTGTTCGACTTCATCGCCTCCACCCAGGCGCCGGAATCGCAGGTCGAGCTGCTGAGGCTGATGGGCAACGGCCCGGCCAATCCCGCCGCCTCCGCGCTGGTGCCGGCGGAGCTGAAGCCGGACAATCCGACGGACGAGGCCAACATGGCCGTCCAGCTGCTCGCCAATCCGGAATGGCACGGCGAGAACCAGGACCGCGTCTACAACGACTACGTCAAGGTCATCGCCGGCTGATGTCTGATACCGTCGACCTGGTGCTGACGCGCGGGCGCATCGCGACGCTCGATGCGACAAGGCCCTTCGCGGAAGCCCTCGCCATCGGCGGCGGGCGGATCCTCGCCGTCGGCAGCGACGGCGAGGTCGCGCCCTATGCCGACCGGGCGGCCCGTGTCGTCGATCTCGGCGGCGCCTTCGTCATGCCGGGGCTCGTCGACAGCCACTGCCACCCGGACGGGGAGGCCGCCAAGCGCAGCCGCTGGCACGACCTGTCGACGCTGAGCGGCAGGCTCGACGATCTCTTCGCGCGGATCCGCGCCTTCGACGCCGCCGCGCCTGCGGGCCGCTGGTTCCTCGGCTACCGCTACGACGAGCAGGCCATCGGCGGGCGCCACCCGACCCGCGCGGAGCTGGACGCCGCCGCGCCCGACCGCCCGGTCTTCCTGCTCCGGCGCGACGCCCATGTCGGCATCGCCAGCAGCGCCGCCTTCGCGCTCGCGGGCATCGCGACACGCCATCCTGCGGCCGCCCCGGACCAGGTCGCTGTCGACGGCGGGGGCGAGACCACCGGCCGTACCGGCGGCCGCATGACTCAGCACGTGGTGAAGGTTGCCAATAGCGGCCAGGGGATCGGCGACTTCCTTGCCGGCTTTCCCTTTGTGTTCGGGGAAATCGCTTCCTTCGGCATCACCGCCGTTCACAATGCGCTGACGGCCGCCGACGCGATCGATGCCTATCGCCGGCTCCACCAGGACGGCCGCCTGCCGATCCGCGTCGCGATCATGGCCGACGGCCGCGACGAGCGGCTGCTCGACCGGCTGCTCGGGTCCGGCCAGCGCTTCGGCTCCGGCGATGCCCGCCTGCGCCTCCTCGGCGTCGAGTTCGGCTTCGACGGCAGCACCGGCGGCCGCACCGCCGCCTATCACCAGCCCTACCGGCCGCTGGCCGGCGAGGACGGCGAAACCAGCGGCTTCGTCAACTATGCGGCCGAGGACATTGCCGAGAGGGGGCGGGCCGTGCGCGCGGCCGGGCTCCAGTTCTGCCTCACCGGCAATGGCGACCGGGGCATCGACCTCGCGCTCGACGCGATCGCGGCGAGCGCGCCGGCCGGGGCCGGCGGCCCTCCCGCCCGGATCGAGCATTGCTGCTGCATGCCGCCGGCGACGCAGGCGCGCTTTGCCGCGAGCGGCACCATCGTCTCGTCGGCCGCCGCCTTCCTGCACGATCTCGGCGACAGCTATCTCAGCCAGCGGCCAGAGAGCGACCATCCCTGGCTCTGGCCGCACCGCTCGATGATGGCGCGCGGCGCGCTCGTCTGCGCCCATACCGACGCGCCGGTCTGCGGCCGCAGCCCGTTCACCACGATCGCGGCCATGGTGACCCGGCGCACACGCTCCGGCGCGCTGATCGGGCCTCATGAAGCGATCGGGCGGCTGGAGGCGCTGCGCGCCTATACCACCCATCCGGCCATCACCGCCGGCCTCGGCCATGAGCTCGGAATGCTCTCACCCGGCCGTCTCGCCGACATCACCGTGGTCGACACGGACCTTCTCGCCTGCCCGGAGGAAGCCATCGCCGAAGCCGCGGCGGTGATGACCATCGTCGGCGGCGAGATCATCTTCGACCGCGCCGGCACCGGGCGGTCCAAGGCATCGGCCCGCCATGAGTGACAGCCGCTTCTCCACCTCCTGGGCCCTGGTTCTGCCTGCCCTCGCGGTCACGGCGGTCTGTTTCGCCGTCCCGGTCGCCAATGTCCTCAGGCTGTCCTTCGTCGAGCCGGCCGCCGGCTTCGGCAATTATGTCGAGCTCGCCGCCGAGCCGCTGTACCGCTCCATCGCCGCGACCACGCTGCGCATGGCGCTGGCGACCACCGCGATCAGCGTGCTGCTCGGCTATCTCGTCGCCTATGTGATCGCCCATACCGCGCCGCGCCACCGGCAATGGCTGCTGCTCGCCGTCCTGATGCCGTTCTGGCTGTCCGTGCTCGTCCGGGCCTTCGCCTGGGTCGTCCTGCTGCAGCGCGAGGGCCTGGTCAATGCCGCGCTGCTGTCGCTCGGCCTCGTCGACCAGCCGCTGGCGCTGCTGCGCAACGAGACGGGCGTGCTCATCGGCATGGTGCACTACATGGTGCCCTATGCGGTGCTGCCGCTGCTCTCGACCATGATGGGCATCGACCAGCGCCTGGTGCCGGCCGCGCGGGCCTGCGGCGCCGGGCCGGTGCGCAGCTTCCTCAAGGTGTTCCTGCCGCTGTCCCTGCCCGGCATCGTCGCCGCGACGATCCTCGTCTTCATCCTGTCGCTGGGCTTCCTGGTGACGCCGGCGCTGCTCGGCGGCGGCAAGGTGGTGATGGTCGCCCAGTATATCGAGTTCGGCATCAGCGAGACCCTGAACTGGGGCATCGCGACGGCGCTCGCCACCTGCCTCCTGGCGCTGGTGGTGTTCTCCCTCGCGCTCGTCGCGAAGCTGGTTCCGGCCGACAAGCTGTTCGGTGCCAAATGACCGTCGTTCCCTCGGCCTGGTTCCAGTTCTGGCGGATCATGGCGGTGGGCGTGCTCGCCTTCCTGGTCCTGCCGGCGCTGATCGTCGTGCCGGTGTCGCTGACCGACACGACATGGCTCGCCCTGCCGCAGAACGGCCTGTCGCTCGACCATTGGCGCACGCTCGCCAGCGAGCCGCTCTGGCGCGACAGCCTCGTCCGCAGCGTCGTGGTGGCCGTCATCTCGACGGCCCTGTCGGTGATGCTCGGCACGCTCGCGGCCATCGGCTGCCGCAACCTCGCGCCATCGATCGCCGGCCGGCTGCGCCTCGTCCTGCTGCTGCCGATGATCGTGCCGGGGGTGGTGGCCGGCCTCGCCTGGTACCGCATGTTCATCCCGCTCGGGCTGCTCGACACCTATGCCGGCGTCTTGCTCGCCCATACGGTCGGCGGCATCCCGCCCGTCTTCGTCACCGTCTCGGCGGCGCTCGCCGCCTTCGACCCGCGGCTCGAACAGGCCGCCCGCTCCATGGGCGCCGGCACCGGCATCGTGCTGCGGCGCGTGCTGTTTCCCGCCGCGCTTCCGGGCATGGCGTCCGGCGCCGTCTTCGCCTTCATCGCCTCCTGGGACGAGGTGGTGGTGCTGCTCTTCATCACCAGCCGCCACGTCTACCTGCTGCCCCGCGCCATCTGGGACGGCATCAACGAGAATGTCGACCCGGTCATCGCCGCGGTCGCGACGCTGATGATCCTGGTCACCGTGACGGGGCTCCTGATCGTGCAATGGCTCGCCTGGCGGGCCGGAAGGAACTGACATGGCCGACCCGCAGGATCTGGAGGTCGTCGATCTCGTCAAGCGCTATGGCGGCGTCACAGCGCTCGACCACGTCGGCTTCACCATGGCGGCCGGCGAGTTCCTCACCCTGCTCGGCCCGTCCGGCTCGGGCAAGACGACCACGCTGATGGCGATCGCCGGCTTCGTCCAGCTCGACAGCGGCGAGATCCGGATCAGCGGCCGCAACTTTGCCGGCGAACCGCCCGAGCGGCGCGGCTTCGGCGTGGTGTTCCAGGGCTACGCGCTGTTCCCGCACATGACGGTCGCCGAGAACGTCGCCTTCCCGCTCGACGTGCGCGGCCTCGGCCGGGCCGAGCGCGACGCCGAGGTCAGGGCGGCGCTCGAGCGCGTGCAGCTCCTGCCCTATGCCGACCGCAAGCCGCGCGCCCTCTCCGGCGGCCAGCAGCAGCGCGTCGCGCTGGCCCGGGCGCTCGTCTACAAGCCGAAGGTGCTGCTGCTGGACGAACCCTTGAGCGCGCTCGACCGCAAGCTCCGCGCCGAGCTGCAATGGGAGCTGCGCTCGCTCCACCGCGATCTCGGCGTCTCCTTTCTCTACGTGACCCACGACCAGGAGGAGGCGCTGACCATGTCGGACCGCATCGCCATCTTCGAGCGCGGCCGCATCGTCCAGCACGGAACGCCCGAGACCCTGTTCGAGGCGCCGGTGAGCCATTTCGTCGCCGACTTCTTCGGCCGCAGCAACTTCTTCCCCGCCACCGCCCGGGCGGTCGAGGGCGCGGCCATCCGCGTCGCCTGGGAGGGCGGCGAGAGCGCGGTGCGCCGGACCACGGAGATCGCGCCCGGCGCCGCGGTCCAGGTGGCCATCCGGCCCCATCGCATCCGCCTCGCCGAGCCGGGCGCGGCCGCGCTCACCGGCGTCGTCACCGAGCGATCCTATGTCGGCAATGTCCTGCACTGCCTCGTCCGCACGCCGGCGGGAACCGTCGTTCTCATCGAATTGCCCGCGGTGAGCGGCTATAGCGGCGCCCCCGAGATCGGCCGGACGGTTGGCCTCGCCTTCGACGCGTCCGCCATGGTCGCCGTGCCGGAGGACGGCCCGGCGCCGTCCCCGGGCCATCGGGCGCAGTGAAGGGCATAGCCATGAAGATCGTCGCCGCCGTCATCGCCCACGAGACCAATACCTTCTCGCCGCTGCCGACCGGTCTCGACCGCTTCGGGCCGGGTGGACCGCGCCATGGCGCCGAGGCTCTCGCCTGGGTCAAGGCGGGGCGCCGGTCGATGACCGGCATGCTGGCGGTCGCGGAGCAGGCCGGGGCCGAGGTGGTCATGGCGGTCGCCGGCAATGCCCAGCCCTCGCGCGCCGTCGACGCGGCGGCCTACGAGCAGATGGCCGATGCCCTGTGCCGCGCCGTGGGCGAGGGCTGCGACGCGGTGTTCCTCGAGCTTCACGGCGCCATGGTGACGAGCCATCTCGGCGACGGCGAAGGCGAGCTGCTCGCCCGCGTCCGCGCCATCGCGCCCGATATCCCTATCGCCGTCGCGCTGGACCTCCACGGCAATATCTCGGCCCGGACGATCGAGAACTGCACCACGCTCGTCGGCTACAAGACCTATCCGCATGTCGACATCGTCGAGACCGGCGTGCGGGCAGCCGAAACCCTTATCGCCGCGATGCGCGGCGAGATCCGCCCGCGGCTCGCCTATGCCCATTGCCGCATCATGCCCAACATGATCCGCATGGCGACCGACAGCGGCGCCATGGCCGAGATCATGGCGATCGCGGCGGAGGCGGAGGCCGACGGCGCTCTTGCCGTCAGCGTGTTCGGCGGCTTTCCGCTCGCCGACTGCCCCGACACCGGCATGTCGGTCATCGCCATGACCGACGGCGACGCGGCCCTGGCCGAGGCCATCTGCGACAAGATCCGCAAGGCCGCGTGGGAGCGCCGGGAGGCCTTCCAGATGACGTTCGAGCCGCTCGCCGACACCATCGCCCGGGCCCGGCGGGCGAGCGCCGGACCGGTGCTGCTGGTCGACCATGCGGACAACTGCAATTCCGGCGGCACCCAGGATTCGATGGACGTCATCGCCGAGGCGCTCGCCCAGGGCCTGACCGGCATCGCCGCCGGCCCGATCGCCGATCCCGTGGCCGTGGCGCGGATGATCGAGGCCGGGGTCGGCGCGGTCGTCGAGCTGCCGGTCGGCGGCCGGACCGACCTGTCGCCGGTCGGCGGCTCCTGCGGGCCGCTGACGCTCCGGGGCACAGTCCGCACGATCTCCGACGGCCGCTTCACCGTGCGCGGGCCGGTCTTCACCGGTTCGGTCATCGATCTCGGCCGCACTGTGGTGCTCGATACCGGGGCCTTGAAGCTCGTCGTCAGCGAGGGACGCTGCGAGCCGCTCGACCTCGCCATGTTCCGGTTCGTCGGCATCGAGCCGACCAGCGAGCGCTATCTCATCATCAAGTCGAAGATCCAGTACCGGCCGACCTTTGGCGCCATCGCCGGCGAGATCCTCGAATGCAACGGCGCCGGCTATGCCAGCCTCGACTATTCAAAATTCGACTTCCGCAAGGTGCGGCGCCCGATCCATCCCTTGGATCCGCACTGAGGGCGCCGGTCCGGGAAACCAGAACCGAGAGGGGGACATGACCATGAGGCGCAGGGATTTCGTGATGGGCGTCGCGGCCGGCGGCGCGGTCTCGGCACTTTCGACGCCGGCGCTGGTCCAGCCGGCCGCCGCGCGCATCCTGCGCTTCGTGCCGCAGGCCAATCTCGCCCACCCCGACCCGGTGTGGAGCACGGCCACCATGGCGACCATCAACGGCTTCATGATCTGGGACACGCTCTATGGCGTCGACCGGACCCTGACGCCGAAACCCCAGATGTGCGAGGGCAGCGAGGTTTCGGACGACGGGCTGACCTGGACCTTCGCCCTGCGCGAGGGGTTGATGTTCCATGACGGCGTGCCGGTCCGGGCCGCCGACTGCGTCATGTCGATCCGGCGCTGGGCCGAACGCAACCCGTTCGGCCAGCTGCTCGCCGCGCGGATGAACGAGATCGCGGCGCTCGACGACCGGCGCTTCCAGATCCGGCTGAAGCGGCCCTATCCGCCGATGCTCTACGCGCTCGCCGGCACCTCCGCCTGTTTCATGATGCCCGAGCGCATGGCCGCGACGCCGTCCAGCAAGGCCATCACCGAGTTCGTCGGCAGCGGGCCGTACCGGTTCCTGCCGGACCAGTGGGTGTCCGGGGTGAAGGCCGAATATGCCCGCTTCGACGGCTACCGGCCGCGCCAGGAAGCTCCGGACTGCTATGCCGGCGGCAAGGTCGCCCATTTCGACCGGGTCCAATGGTCGATCCAGCCTGACCCGGCGACCGCCGCGGCCGCGCTTAGGACCGGCGAGGTCGACTGGGTGGAGCAGCCCCTGCTCGATCTCGTCCCCTCGCTCAAGCGCGCGCGCGGCGTGAAGGTCGAGCCGTTCGACCCGATGGGCACGGTCTACATGCTCGTGTTCAACCACCTGCAGGCGCCGTTCAATAATGAGAAGCTCCGGCGCGCGCTGCTGCCGGCGGTGGACCAGGCCGATTTCGTGCGCGCGATCGTGGGCGACCAGGAGGACCTCGGCCGCACCGGCGTCGGCTTCTTCCCCCTGGGGTCACCCTCCGCCTCGACGGTCGGCATGGAGGCCTTGACGAGCCCGCGCAGCATCGCCCGCGCCCGGGAGCTCGTGGCCGCGTCCGGCTATGCCGGCGAGCCGGTCGTGCTGATGGAGCCGAGCGACGTCGCCCCCTTGAGCGCGGTCGCGCAGGTCGCCGCCGACCTGTTCAAGAAGGTCGGGCTCAATGTGCGCGCCGACACGATGGACCTCGCCACCATGGTGGCGCGCCGGAACAAGAAGGAGCCCGTCGACCAGGGCGGCTGGAGCTGCTTCCCGGTGCAATGGAACGGGCTGCCGGTCGCGACCCCGCTCAGCAATCCGCTTTCGGCCAGCGGGCCGAACGGCTGGATCGGCTGGCCGACCTCGCCGGCGCGGGAGGCCCTGCGGTCGGAATGGCTCGACGCGGGCAGCGAGGCGGAGCGCAGGCGGGTGAGCGAGGCGGTCCAGCGCGAGGCGTTCGCCTCCGTGCCGTTCATCCCGGCCTGCCAGTATTATCAGCCCGCCGCGTTCCGCGACGACCTGACCGGCTTCGTCAAGTCGCCGTTCTCGGTGTTCTGGGGCGTGCGCCGCGTCTGACACCTCCGTTCAGGCGAGTTCCGCCAGCGGCGCCGCGGCCTTGCGGCGCAACCGCTTCGGTGTCTCCCCGAACCAGCGCTGGCACGCCCGGGTCAGGACCGACTGGTCGGCGAAGCCGAGGAGGTGGGCGACCTGGGCGAGGCCGAGGCCCTGCTGAAGCAGGAGCTGGCCGGCCCATTCCTTGCGCGCGGCGTCGCGCAGATCCTCGAAGGCCGCGCCTTCGGCCCTCAGCCGGCGCTGCAGGGTCCTGGGATGCTGCCCGAGGACGCGCGCGACCGTGCCGAGATCGGTCATCTCGGTGCGCACCAGATTGCCGAGGACGTTGCGCACCTGGTCGGCGGCGGGCTGCGCGCGGGGCGGCGACAGCCCCATCAGAAAGCCACCGACGAAACGCTGCAGCAGCTGGTTGTGCTGCGGCGACCGGTCGTTCGGCGGCAGCGGCCGCCGCCACGCCAGCGCATTCACCGAAACGCCGTCGAAGGCGGCGTTGAAGCGCGGCATCTGGCCGAGATGCCGCCAATATTGCGCCTCGCTGCCGATCGGAGCATGGCGGAAATGAATGGCGGCCGGGCGCACCGCGCCGCCGGACAGGAGGACGAGCAGCCGGCACTGGTAGGATACGCAGATCTCGGTGACCTGCAGCATTTCGGCGTCGGCCTCGAGGCGCTGGAACACTTCCAGGCATTCCAGCTCGCCGCCGGGATCCATGAAGCTGCGGTAGCCGAGCGCCGAATTGTGGAAATAGACATAACGCGCGCCCAGCATCATGGCTTCGCGGACGCTGGACGCGGACTGCATGACGAGGGCCAGCAGGCCCAGCGAATGGATGTCCTGAAGGGCGCAGAGGCGCAGGCCGAAATCGGCCGTGCCGAGGCTGCGCGCCGCCATGTCGATCGCCCTGGTCACATTGCGGTAGGAAATGTAGCGGTCGGGATCGGTGAGGGCGGCGGGGTCCAGCGCGCAGGACCTGAGGATGGTGGTGGGATCGCCGCCAAGGCCGCTGACGAGGTCGCCGAAACCGGCGAGGGCCGCGGCCCGGACGATGTTCAGATGCTTCGGATCGCCTTGCATCGGGCACCTGCTGTCGCGCGACATCAAAACCCTGTCACATGAAAGCAAGATCCGCCGGCGCATTGAACCTATCCTTTCAGCCGGGCTCGCCTGCCCCAAAATCAGGAGGAGACAGGTCTCATGAGCACTCCCTCGGACACTCTCTCGGACCCGGCAGCCGGCTGCGCGGCTGCTCCGGCCCTGGATCGCGCGGATTTCGACTTCCTCATCATCGGCGCCGGCATTTCCGGCATCGGAGCGGCCTGCAATTTGCGCAGGCGCTTTCCGGAGGCGACATTCGCCATCGTCGAGGCGATGGCCGGCTTCGGCGGCACGTGGTGGACGCACCGCTATCCCGGCGCGCGCTCCGACAGCGACCTCTATACCTACGGCTACAGCTTCAAGCCCTGGCGCGGCCGGTCGATCGCGACCGCCGACGAGATCCGCGCCTATCTCGACGAGGTGATCGCCGAGAACGATCTCGCGCCGCATATCCGCTACCGGCACAGGCTGACCGCGGCGGACTGGTCCTCGCAGGACCAGCGCTGGACGCTGACGGTGACGCGCACGGATAGCGGGGAGAGGCTGACGGTCACCACGCGCTTCCTCTGGATGTGCGCGGGCTATTACGACCACGGCAAGGGCTACACGCCGCAATGGCGCGGCATGGAGGATTTCGCGGGACAGGTGGTCCACCCCCAGCACTGGCCGGAGGACCTCGACTGCGCGGGCAAGCGCGTGGTCGTCATCGGTTCCGGCGCAACCGCCGCAACCCTGATCCCGGCCCTTGCGGACAAGGCCCAGCACATCACCATGCTGCAGCGCTCGCCGACCTTCTTTTCGGCCGACCCGCGCGCCCACCCGCTGGAGGAACCGCTGCGGGCGCTGAACCTGCCTGACGACTGGATGCACGAGATCATGCGGCGCGCCCACATCGCCCGGGGCGCCGAAATCATCCGCATGTCCTTCGAGCAGCCCGACGACCTCAGGGCCCTGTTCATCGACCAGGCGCGCGCCCGCCTGCCCGAGGGTTTCGACATCGACCGGCATTTCAACCCGGCCTACCGGCCCTGGCAGCAGCGCATCGCGATCACGCCCGACGGCGATCTCTATGCCGCCATCCGCTCGGGCAAGGCCTCGGTCGTGACCGATACGATCGAACGGTTCGACACGACAGGCATCCAGCTCGGCAGCGGCGGACATCTCGGCGCCGACATCATTGTCACCGCCACCGGCTTCACCATGCAGCTCTTCGGCGGCGTGCCGTTCAGCGTCGACGGCGCGGCGGTCGATTTCACCCAGCGCGTCACCTGGCGCGGCGTGATGATCGAGGGCGTGCCGAACATGGCCTATGTCATGGGCTATTTCCGCTCGAGCTGGACGCTGCGGGCGGACCTGATCAGCGGCCTCATGTGCCGCGTCATCGACCATATGCGACGGGAGGGCCGCACGGTGGTCGAGCCGCGGCTCACCGCGGCCGATGCCGGCATGCCGCGCCTGCCCTGGATGGATCCGGACAATTTCAACGCCGGCTATGTGATGCGCGCCCAGGACCGCCTGTTCCGGCAAGGTGACCGCGCGCCCTGGAAGCACCTCCTCGAATATGCCGAGGAGGCCGCCGCGCTGCCGGCCGTGCAGCCCGACGAGGCCGCGCTGACCTATCGCTGAGGGTCGGCCGCAGCCCGCCGGGCGGTCACCTCCAGCGAAAACGCAAAGCCCAGGGAGATATAGCCATGGCGCTCGACGCCCATCTTGCCAATGTCCTTGCCATGCTGGCGGTCCCCGAAGCCAAACCCATGTCCGAGGGTTCACCCGCGGACGGGCGCGCCTCCTATCGGGCGCTGACGACCGGCACGCTCAAGCCCGACGAGGTCGTGCCGGTCGCAAGCGTCGAGGATGCCAGCGTCGATGGCGCGGCCGGCCCGTTGAAGGCGCGCATCTACCGGCCGGAGGGCGAAGGCCCGTTGCCGACCGTCGCCTTCTTCCACGGCGGCGGTTTCGTCATCGGCGATCTCGACACTCACGACAACATGTGCCGCGACATCTGCCGCGGTGCGCGGGCGGTGGTGGTCTCGGTCGACTACCGCCTGGCGCCCGAACATCCCTTTCCTGCGGGAATAGAGGACGCGGTGGCGGCGACCCGCTGGGTGGTCGCCCATGCCGCGCAGCTCGGCGGCAGCGACCGTGTCGGGGTTGCCGGAGACAGCGCCGGCGGCAATTTCTCGGCCGTCGTGGCGCAGCAGCTGCGCGATGCGGGCATTCCGCTCGCGGCGCAGTTCCTGATCTATCCCGCCGTCGACCATGCCGCGGCCGTCTATCCGAGCGTCGAGGCGAACGGCAAAGGCTATCTGCTCGAAACCGCCACGATGGCCTGGTTCTACGATCATTATGCCGGCGGCTTCGGCAATGGCATGGATCCGCGCCTCGCGCCGCTGCGGGCCGAAAATCTCGCCGGGCTGCCGCCGGCCCTGGTGGTGACCGCCGAATTCGATCCCTTGCGCGATTCTGGCGCGGCCTATGCCGAGGCCCTGCGCGCGGCGGGCGGCAAGGTCGAACACATGGCCGGCCCCGGCATGATCCACGGCTTCTTCGACATGGGCCGCTGGTCGCCCGCCGCCCAGGAGCTCATCGCGCGCAGCACCACCCGTTTCGGCGAGATGCTGCGCGGCGGCTGAAGGCAAGCCAACTTTTTGACGCGTTTTCTTCACGCGAACCGGTGCCCACTTCGCTTGAAAACGCTATGGCAGGGGCGGGCGGCGCGCCGTGATGATCCAGGCGCGCGAATCGAAGAGCACGCCCTCGGCGGTCGCATGCGCCTCCAGCACGTCGCGCAGCCGCCGGGCGAGCGCGCCGGGCGGCTCTTTCGTGTCGGCAAGCGCCTGCCTGACGAACTGGAAGCCGGCGACGGCATCGAAAGCCGCGTCGACATCCGGCCCGTAGAAGACCGGCTCGCGCACCTCGGCAAAGGCGATCGCGGCAAAGCCGGCCGCGCGCAGAAGCTCCGTCGCGATGGCGGCATCGCCGAGCGAAAAGGCCGGCAGCGCCCTGGTGGAGGCGGCGTCCAGGCCCAGGGCCTCGCGGATGGCGAGGGACCAGGCGTTGCGCTCCTGGCCCTGCCACACCATCCATGCCAGGCGGCCGCCAGGCCGCATCGCCCGGTGGATATTGGCGAAGGCTGCCGCCGGATCGGCGAAGAACATGGTGCCGAACCGACTGATGCAGAGGTCGAAACCGGCGGCGGGGAAGGCATGGGACTGCGCGTCGCCCTCTTCGAACACGACATTGCGCAATCCGTCCGTGGCACAGCGCTGGCGCGCGATCGCCAGCATCTCCGCTGCGGTATCGACGCCGAGCACATGGCCGTCCACGGCGCGGTGGGCAGCTTCCCGCGCCGTCTGGCCGGCGCCGCAGCCGATATCCAGCACCCGGTCGGTCCGTCCGACATCGGCGGCGGCCTGGAAGTGCCCGTTGTGGCGGGCGAGCTCCGCGTCATAGAAGTCGGCGCAGTTCAAGGCCATCGCGCTCACCTCGCCTGGTCCCGGTGCGCTGACGATCGCGCCAACCCTATCGGCATCATCCCGCGCCGGACTGCAAGAGGTCCCTGGTGTCGCCGCAGAGGTCCTCCGATAACCGACCCCGTCATGGCGTGCCCGCGCTCCGGCTTTGGCGGCCCGTCCAAGCCATCTCGAATGGAGATGACTTGTTGAGGAAGGATCACTTTTTGGAACGATGGTGCGGATGCTAGCTTTCCTCAAAATCGCAACAGGGGGAACGTCATCTTGGCTTCAGCCGACGCCGCAACGTCGAAGCCGGCATGGTCCGGAACGCTCCCGCAGGCCCCGGCCGGGCCGGCCGCCATCACCTTTCGACAGGTCACCCAGCGCTTTCGGAGCGAATCGGGCCAGTCCTTCCAGGCGCTGAGCGAAACCGACCTGACGATCGCCGACGGCGAGTTCGTCTCCATTGTCGGCCCGACCGGCTGCGGCAAGTCGACCCTGCTCAACATTGCCGCCGGACTGGCCGCTCCCGTCTCCGGCGAGGTCGAGATCTACGGCGCGCCGCTGATCGGCCGCAACGAGCGGGCCGGCTACCTGTTCCAGGCGGAGTCGCTGATGCCCTGGAACAATGCGATCGACAATATCAAGCTCGGCCTCGTCTTCGATGGCGTCGGCGCCGACGAGGCCGAGGAGCGCGCGCAGGACTGGCTGCAGCGCGTCGGCCTCGGCGGCCATGGCCACCGCTATCCGCACCAGCTGTCCGGCGGCATGCGCAAGCGGGTCGCGCTGGCGCAGGTGCTGATCAAGAACCCGCGCATCATCCTGATGGACGAGCCGTTCAGCGCCCTCGACATCCAGACGCGGACGCTGATGGAGAACGAGCTTCTGTCGCTCTGGTCCGAGGACCGCAAGTCGATCATGTTCGTGACCCACGATCTGGAGGAGGCGATCTCGATGTCGGATCGCGTGATCCTTTTGGCCGCCGGCCCGGGATCGCACCCGATCGCCGAATTCCCGATCGATCTCGAACGGCCGCGCGACGTCGCCGAAATCCGCCATACGCGCGCCTTTGCCGACCAGCACGCCATGATCTGGGACGCCCTGCGCGCGGAAGTGCTCAAGGGCTACGCCCAGTCGAAGCGCTGACGGCGTCGGGGCAGGACATGAAGAACCAGACAAGACTGCATTTCGGCCTCTACCACGCCGTCATCGTCGGCGGGCTGTTCGCGCTCTGGCAGGTGCTCAGCAGCCGCGGCCTCATCTCGCCGTTCTTCTTCGGCGAGCCGGCGCATATTTTCGGGGTCATCGGCCGCTGGTTCACGTCTGGGGAGATCTACATCCACCTCCTGGTGACGCTCGCCGAGACGGTGCTCGCCTTCGTGATCGGCGCGGTCCTCGGCATGGTGCTCGGCCTCTGGCTGGCGCTGAGCCCGTTCTGGTCGCGCCTCTTCGAGCCCTATATCAAGGCGGCGAACGCCATGCCGCGGGTCATCTTCGCGCCGATCTTCGCGATCTGGTTCGGCCTCGGCATCTGGTCGAAGGTGGCGCTGGGCGTCACGCTCGTGCTCTTCGTCGTCTTCTTCAACGTCTATCAGGGCGTGCGCGAGGTCAGCCCGACGCTGATCGCCAATGCCCGCATGCTCGGCGCCTCCAAGAAGCACATGCTGCGCTATGTCTATCTGCCGTCGGCGGCGAGCTGGGTGTTCTCCAGCCTGCACAATGCGATCGGTCTTGCCTTCGTCGGCGCGGTGATCGGCGAATATCTCGGGTCGTCGCGCGGCGTCGGCCATCTCATCCTGCAGGCGGAAAGCGTGTTCGACGTGAACACGGTCTTTGCCGGCATCATCGTGCTGTCGGCCTTCGCGCTGACCCTCGATGCCGTGATGACCCGGATCGAACGCAAGGTCCTGGTCTGGAGCCCCAACCACGCAACCTCGTCGCAAGCCTGAGCGCATGGGAATCCGGCCGGCGCAGACCGGCCGCACCAACAGGGGAGAGGAATCATGACGACATCGCGCCATCCAGGAGCCGGCTCGCCCGGGCTCGTTCCCGCGCCCGACGGCGGCCGCGCCGAGACGGCGGCGGCCACGCAGGGCACGGTGATCAGCCGGCGCGACCTCGGCCTCGGTCTCCTGTCGGCGGCCGCGCTGAGCCTTGCAGCGCCGCGCCGCGCGCGGGCCCTCGAGAAGACGTCCGTCACCATCTCGGTCGGCGGCAAGTCCTCGCCCAACTATCTGGTCCTGACCGCGGCCGAGCGGCTCGGCCATTTCCAGGAGCAGGGGCTGACCGTCGCGATCAACGACTTCAACAGCGGTTCGCGCGCGATCCAGGCCCTCGTCGGCGGCAGCGTCGACGCGACCGTCGGCTATTTCGACCATGCCGTTCACCTGCAGGCCAAGGGGCAGCGAATCAAGTCGATCGTCCAACTCGGCCGCTATCCCGCGCTGGTTCTCGCCAAGCGGGCGGACCTTGCCGACCAGATCAAGGGCTATGGCGACCTCAGGGGCCGCCCGGTCGGGGTGACCGGCCCGGGCTCGAGCACGCATTTCCTGCTCAGCCACCTCCTGGAGAAGAACGGCTTCGCCAAGGATTCCGTCTCGGTCATCGGGGTCGGGGTCGGCGCCAGCGTGGTTGCGGCGATCGACCAGAAGCGGGTCGACGTGATCGTGCAGGTCGAGCCGGTCGTGACCATGCTGTCGCGCGACCGCAAGGTGGAGATCATGCTCGACACGCGGACGCCCGAAGGCACGCAGGAGGTCTATGGCGGTCCCTATCCGGCGGCCGTGCTGCTCGCCGGCCAGAAGGCGATCCAGGACAATCCGGCGACGATGCAGGCGCTGGTCTCGGCCTTCGTCAAAACGCTGCACTGGATCGCCAAGGCGACGCCGGACGAGATCGTCGCGCTGATGCCCGCCGACTACCAGCTCGGCGACAAGCCGCTCTATACGGAGGTCATCCGCAACAACAAGGCGACCTATTCGCCGACCGGGGTGATGGACCTCGCGGCGGCCGAAACGGCCGTCAGGTTCCTCGCCGACATGGACGCTGTCGTGGCCAAGGCGGCCATCGATCCCAGGGGCGTCTTCGACAACCGGTTCGTCGAGGCCGTCCGGTGACCGGGCGCCGTCGATCGCGCGATCCGGGATACCCGTCATGAGCGCAAAGACCCTGTTCGCGCGCCTGTGGGAGCTGCATGTCGTCAAGCCGCTGGGCGAGGGCTACGACCTCCTGCACATCGACCGGCATTTCGTTCACGATCTCTGCGCGCCCTGCTTCGATGACCTCGCGAGCAAGGGCCGCACGGTGCGCAATCCCGAATTGACGCTCGCCACCGCGGATCACGCGGTGTCGACCCGCCCGGATCGCGCGGGCGCGCTGCTGGCCGGCGGCGGCAAGCTGATCGAGACGCTGCGCGCCGCCGCGGCGACCTACGGCTTCCGCAATTTTGAGATCGGCGGCGGCCGGCATGGCATCGTCCATGTCATCGGCCCCGAGACGGGGCTGACGCTGCCCGGCGCGACCATCGTCTGCGGCGACAGCCATACCTGCACGCAGGGCGCGCTCGGGGCGCTCGCCTTCGGCATCGGCTCCTCCGAGATCGTCCACGTGCTGGCGACGCAGACCCTCGTCCAGCGCCGCCCGGCGACGATGCGGGTCCTGCTGACCGGCCGGCGCGGCTTCGGTGTCGAAGCCAAGGACATCATCCTCGCGCTGATCGGCGCGATCGGGACGGATGGCGGGGCGGGCCATGCGATCGAGTATGCCGGCCCGGTCGTCGAGGCGATGACCATCGAGGAGCGGATGACCATCTGCAATCTCTCGGTCGAGTTCGGCGCGAAGATCGGTTTCATCGCGCCCGACGAGACGACCTTCGCCTATCTGGAGGGCCGCCCCCATGCGCCCGAAGGCGCCGACTGGCAGGCGGCGCTCGCCCATTGGCGCACGCTGAAGAGCGATCCGGACGCCGTCTTCGACCGTGAGATCACGCTCGATGTCACGACGGTCGCCCCGCAGGTGACCTGGGGCACGAGCCCCCAGGACGTCGTCCCGGTGACCGGCACGATCCCCGATCCGGAGCGCGAGGCAGCGGGCGCCCGGCGCGAGGCCATGCGTGCGGCCCTCGACTATATGGGTCTGCAGCCGGGCGCTCCGATCAACGGACTGCCGATCGACCAGGTCTTCATCGGATCCTGCACCAACGGCCGGCTGTCGGACCTGCGCGCGGCGGCCGGCGTCCTCCGCGGGCGCGGCCGCGTTCCGGCCCATGTCGCGGCCTGGGTCGTTCCCGGCTCCGAGGAGGTCAAGCGCGCCGCCGAGGCCGAGGGCCTCGATGCGATCTTCCGCGCGGCCGGCTTCGACTGGCGCGAACCCGGCTGCTCGATGTGCCTGGCCGCCAACGGCGAGACGGTGCCGCCGGGCAAGCGCGCCGTCTCGACCTCCAACCGCAACTTCGTCGGGCGCCAGGGACCGGGCGCCCGCACGCATCTGGCGAGCCCGATCATGGCCGCGGCCGCGGCGCTCGCGGGCCGCATCGTCGACGTGCGCGAGATGGGAGCGTGACCATGCAGCCCTTCACCCGGCTCGAGGCCATTGCCGCGCCGCTGCCGCGCGCCAATGTCGATACCGACATGATCGTCCGCGTCGAGCGGCTGGTCGCGCTGCGCCGCGGCGCGTTCGGCCCCTATGCCTTCGAGAGCCTGCGCTATCATGCCGACGGGACGGAGAACGACGCGTTCATCCTCAATCAGGCCGGCTATCGCGCGGCGCAGATCCTGGTGGCCGGGCCGAATTTCGGCTGCGGCAGTTCGCGCGAATCGGCGGTCTGGAGCCTCTGGGATTTCGGTATCCGCTGCATCATCGCGCCGAGCTTCGGCGAGATCTTCGAGAACAACTGCATCCAGAACGGCCTGCTGCCGATCACCCTGCCGCATGAGATCGTCGCCGATCTCGCCGCCGCGATCGCGCCTGGTTCGAACACGCCGCATCTGGCGGTCGACCTCGGCGCTCGCACCGTGACGCGGGCCGGCGCCGCTCCCATTTCCTTCGCCATCGACGACCGCTCCCGCGCCGCCCTGCTTAACGGCTGGGACGCGATCGCGCTGACCCAGCGCGACGAAGCCGAGATCGCGGCGTTCCAGGCGCGCGACCGGGCGAGCCGCCCGTGGATCTACCGTTTCTAGAATGCCCCTCTTGCCGGGACTGCGGCAATACTTTCCGGCCCGCGCCCCTGCGGTCCCGGCTTCATCCAATGGATTTTTCGCCATGGCGAGCGCCAAGACCGACGATCTGGAACTGCTGGTCATTCCCGGCGATGGCATCGGTCGGGAGGTGACCGATCAGGCCTGCCGCATCGCCGAATGGTTCATCGGGCGAGGCATGAGGCTCAGCCTGCGCCGGATCGCCTTCGGCCTCGAGGTCTGGGAGCGCCATGGCTGCCTGATGACCGCGGAGACGCTCGCGGAGATCCGGGCCTCCCGGGCGATCCTGTTCGGCGCGATCGGCGGCGATGCCTATGACGATATTCCGCTCGACATCGTGCGCTCGCAGGGGCTGCTGCGGATCCGCAAGGAGCTGGATCTCTATGCCAATCTGCGCCCGGTCCGCGCCTGGCCGTCGCTCGAGCCGATCTGCCCGCTCGTCCCGAGCCTGGCGCGCGGGATCGACCTCGTGATCGTGCGCGAGCTGGCGGACGGGCTCTATTACGGCGAGCCGCGGGGCATTTCGACCGATGCCGACGGCGCCCGGACCGGCATCAACACGATGCGCTACAGCGAAGCCAGCATCCGTCGCATCGCCCGGGCCGCGCTCGATATCGCGGCGACGCGGTCGGGCCGGCTGACCTCGGTCGACAAGTCGAACGTGCTCGAAACCAGCCAGCTCTGGCGGCGCGTCATGCAGGAGGAGGCCTCGGCGAAGCCCGAGGTCGCGGTCGCGCACATGCTGGTCGACAATTGCGCGCTTCAGTTGATGCGCCGGCCCGGCCAGTTCGACGTGATCGTCACCGAGAACCTGTTCGGCGACATCCTGTCGGACGAAGCCGGGGCCATTGCCGGATCGCTCGGCATGCTGCCCTCGGCCTCCCTGCGCTTCAGCGACGAGGGCGCCGGCCGGCAAGGGCTCTACGAGCCGGTCCACGGCAGCGCGCCCGACATTGCCGGCCGGGGCATCGCCAATCCGCTCGGCGCCATCCTCAGCCTCGCGCTCGCCTTCCGTTTCAGCCTCGATGCCCCGCAGGCGGCCAATCTTCTCGAGGCGGCGGTCGAAGCTGCGCTGGCGGATGGCGCGCGGACCATCGACATCATGCATGCCGGCGCCCGGCAGGTGGATTGTGCCGGAATGGGTGATGCCGTGCTCGCAGCGCTCGACGCCCTGGCGCCGGCGACCCGCACGCGAGGCTGAAGCGGCCGGGCTGAAGGGGCCGGAAGCGGCCGGTCAGGCCGGCCCCGGCGAGCGCGGCAGTCCCTTGCCGGCAAAGCGTTCGCGTGTCGCCTCGACGAACAGCCTGGTCGGCTCGGAAATGTAGCCGCGGCGGGGCAAGGTCATCCAGATCTGCCGCGCGGCCCAGTCGTCCCGCAAGGCCACGGCGCGGAAGCGGTCGGGCTGGCCGAGCAGGCCGATATAACCGAGCGGCATGATCGACACGCCGAGGCCGGCTCCGACGAGCTGCAGGGCGGCGTCGAAGGAACTGATCCGGGTGCGCACGCGCAGCGTCGCGTTGAGCCGCGAGGCCTCGGTCTCCAGACGCCGGGACAGGTCGCTGCCGGGGCGCAAGCCGACGAGATCGTAGGCCAGGACCTCGTCGAACCGGAGCTCCGCCCGCGCCGCCAGGACATGGCCGCTCGGCATCACCACCGCCAGCTGGTCGGTCACGAAGGGGATGAATTCGAGATCGTCGTCCCTGCCGCTGTGGAAGGCGAAGCCGACATCGTGCTTCTGGTCGCGCACCGAATTGATGATCTCGGCGCTGTTCAGCTCGTCAATCTGGAAACCGACGCGCGGATAGCGCTCGGAGAAGGACCGCAATGCATCGGGCAGGTGCAGGCAGACGGCCGACATGGTCGAGGCGACGCGGATATTGCCCATGCCGCCGCGCGTATAGTCGAGGATGTCATCCTCGATCATGCGGACATCCTGCAGGATGCGGGTCGCGTGGCGCAGCACCGTCAAGGCCGGCGTGGTCGGCTCGAGGCCGCGCGCCGTGCGCTCGAACAGCGTCACGCCCAGCATCGCCTCGGCGTCCGACAGCCTCTTGCTGATCGCCGATGGCGAGATGTTCTGCTTCTTGGCGGCGGCCGCGATGCTGCCCTCGGTGATGACCGATACGAAATACCGGAGGGTCTGAAGGTCCAGTCGCATATCCAAGCCTCGCACCGCGTCCATGCGCCGATTGTCCGATGCCGAAGGCCCCGGCACCAGCCTCGGGCAGGCGTCCTGGCGATGATCCCCAGGCGCGTGCCCAATGATCACCGCGCCGGCTCGATGCCGGGAATGGCGCCGATCCGCGCGGCGAAGAAATCGATGGCGAGGCGTACCCGGGCGATGCCGGCCCGTTCGGGCACGATCAGCATGCTCAGCGGCACGGCGGGCAGAGTGTAATCGGCAAGGATGACCTCGACCCTGCCGGCGCGCACGAGGTCGTCGACCAGCCAGAGATGGGCCGGAGCGATGCCGCGGCCGGCGGCGATCGCCTCGCGCGCGGCAAGGCCGTGGTCGAGCCTCAGGCGGCTGCGCACGGCGACGCGATGCTCGGTGCCGTCGGGCCCGGTCAGCGCGAGGCTGTCGCTGCCGGCTATGTTCGACATCCTGACGATGTCGTGGGCCGCAAGATCATCCGGGGCCGCCGGCCGGCCGCGCCTCGCGAGATAGTCCGGCGCGGCCACCAGCACGCGGCGCGACCTGCCGAGCGATTTCAGCTTCGCGGCGCTGTCGGCGAGCGGGCCGAGCCGCAGGGCGAGGTCGACCCCCTCCTTGACGAGATCGACGCGCTCGTCGGTCAGGCTGAGGTCGACGCCGATGCCGGGATAGGCATCCTGGAACGCGAAGACGAGGCTTGCCACATGCAGGACGCCGAGGGCGGCGGTGCAGGAGATGCGGATCGTGCCGGCCGTCGCGCCGCCCTCGCCGCGGGCTTCGTCGCGCGCCTGCTCGACCAGCCGCAGGATCTGCACGCTGCTCGCATAATAGCGGCGGCCCTCGTCGGTCAGCGTGACGCGGCGGGTCGTCCTGGAAAGCAGAGGCACGCCGACCGCGGCTTCGAGCTCGCTCAGCTGGCGCGTGACGGTCGACTGGCCGAGCCCGAGCTCACGGGCGACTGCCGAAAGACTGCCGCGCTCGGCAACCCGCACGAAGGTGCGCATGCGATCGAGCGTGATCTCGGATCTATCCATTAATCGGCATAATCCTATCCACTCATCGCACCTACCGGATAGCTCGCCGGGCGTCCACATCCTCCGCGACAATTCCGTCCCGAGGAAGCCATCCATGAAAGTCCTGCTGGTCTTTGCCCATCCCGAGCCGCGCTCGTTCAACGGCGCACTGCGCGATCTCGCCATCGCCGAGCTCAGCGCCCGCGGCCATAAGGTGAAGGTGTCCGACCTCTATGCCGCCGGCTGGAAATCGGCGGTCGACCGCGCCGATTTCCCCGGCCTCGACGCCGGCCGGCCGCTGCAGCCGAGCCGGGCCTCGAAACAGGCCTTCCTCGCCGGCGAACTGACCGCCGACGTCGTGGCCGAACAGGAGAAGCTGCTCTGGGCCGATCTCCTGATCCTGCAGTTCCCGCTCTGGTGGTTCACCATGCCGGCGATCCTGAAGGGCTGGGTCGACCGGGTCTTTTCCTACGGCTTCGCCTATGGCGTCGGCGAGCACAGCGACCGGCGCTGGGGCGAGCGCTATGGCGAGGGCACCCTGGCGGGCAGGCGCGCCATGCTGATCGTCACGGCCGGCGGCTGGCCGGAGCACTATTCCGCCCGCGGCATCAACGGGCCGATCGACGACCTTCTGTTCCCGATCAATCACGGCATCCTGCACTATCCCGGCTACGAGGTCCTGCCGTCGTTCGTCGCCTACAAGGTCGACCTGCTCGGCGAGGCCGCCTTCGCCGCCGCGGCGAGCGCCCTGCGCGAGCGCCTTGCGACCCTGGAGACCACGCCGCCGATCGCCTACCGCCAGCAGAATGGCGGCGACTACCTCATTCCGACCATGGAGCTGAAGCTGGGGCTCGCGCCGTCCGCGGCGAGCGGTTTCGCCCTGCATGTCGGGGCGGCCACGGGCAGGCCCGGCTAGATCCGGCCGACCGCCTGGGCGGCACCGGCGCCGGTGCCGCTTCGCCGAGGGCGCCAGGTCCGGGCACCGAATGCCGAATTCGAGGCTCCACCGCGCGCCGATAAGTTGCTAGTGATCCTTGACGATGCCGACACTTGCTCGCGCTCGCCGCCAGGGCGGGGCAGATGCCGGACCCGGCCATTCGGGAAGGACGCATGGATACGGCAACGCATTCGGAAATCTTCTCCCATGTCAGGATCGTGCTCGGCATGGTCATCGGCCTCGGCATCACCCGGATCCTGATGGGCATGGCCAGCTTCATCCAGCATCCCGGCCGCTACCGCGTCTCGGTGCTGCACATGGCCTGGGCCGTGTCGATCCTCATCGAACTGGTCCTGTGGTGGTGGTGGGAATTCGGCCTGACCCGGGTCGACCGCTGGAGCTTCGGCGTCTTCCTGTTCCTGATCTGCTATGCCGTCGTGCTCTTCTCGCTGGCGGCACTGCTGTTTCCCGACAACATTGCCGAATATGACGGCTACGAGGACTATTTCATCAAGCGCCGGCGCTGGTTCTTCGCGCTGCTCGCGGCCACATTCGTCCTCGATATCGTCGACACGATCATCAAGGGCGCGGCGCACTGGCAGCGCCTCAGCGCCGACTATCTCGTGCAGGTGCCGTTCGGCCTGACGCTTTGCGTGGTCGCCTGGATCTTCGCCAACCGGCGGGTCCAGCTCACGGCCGTCACCGTGCATGTCGTCTACCAGGCCTACTGGATCATCCGGGTGTTCAACACGATCCACCAGTGAGGCGCGACGAGCCGGTTGCCCGTGCCGATCGGGCGACGGCGTCCTATTCGTCGGTCACGCTCTCGTCGGTCACACGGCGGCCGGTGCCGGCACGCCTTGCTTCGTTCGGCTTGCCGCTGAACAGCGCTCGGCCGGCCATCTGATCGCCGACCAGTTCCAGCTCCAGCCGCTTCTCGTCGCGGTCGCGAAGTTCCGCGGTGATCTCTTCGATCGTCTCGGGCGTCGCCTCCAGCGCCTTGCCGCCGAGCACCGCCGCGCCCCGCCCGGCCAGCTAACGGCAGTTTGCCGCCGGCGGCAATCCGGGCCCAAGTCCGGCCGACTCTTGTCCGCCGGCGCATGCCTCCCCTGAAGCAGTTGATTCGCCTGATCAATATTGACAATGGCGGCGCCACCGCGGAGCTCATCCCCGATCTTTCGAAACGGAGGTGGCCATGCCCGACCATGGTTTCAGCGCCGGCCGGGACACGGCCGGACCGAGCCCGGCCGATCACTATCTCGGCGAGATCTGGACGGCCGCGGGCGGCGATGCCGTTCACCTGCGCCATCTCGATCGCGTCGGGACGGGCGCGCTGGCCTCGGTGTTCCCCGTCACCGATCTCGCGGTGGCCGCGATCGGCGCGGCGAGCCTGGCGGTCGCCGAGTTCGCCGCGCTGCGCTCGGCCGCCTTTGCCGCGGTTCAGGTCGACCGGCGCCTCGCCTCGTTCTGGTTCCTCACCTCGCTGCGGCCGCAGGGCTGGTCCATGCCGCCGCCCTGGGATCCGATCGCCGGCGACTATCGGGCCGCCGATGGCTGGATCCGGCTGCACACCAACGCGCC
Source organism: bacterium YEK0313 (assembly GCA_000751295.2). Lineage (NCBI taxonomy): Bacteria > bacterium YEK0313. The sequence continues at coordinate 1,524,773 of CCMO02000001.1, read as the reverse complement.
GCATCACCGCGACGCGGCCCTCGCGGTGCTCGACACCGTGGCCGATCGCGCGGCGGTGGAGCGCGCCGTCGCGACCTGGGAGGCGACGGCCCTGGAGGCGGCGATCGTTGGCAACGATGGCTGCGCGGCTTCCATGCGCAGCCTTGCTGAATGGGCGGATCACGGCCAGGGGCGCGCGGTTCAGGGCGAGCCGCTGCTGCACCGGAGGCTCCACGAGGGCGGTCGCCTGCCGCAATGGCCGTTCGCCGCCGATCGGCCGCTGAAGGGGATCCGCGTGCTGGATCTGACCCGCATTCTCGCCGGCCCGATCGCAACCCGTTTCCTCGCCGGCTTCGGCGCCGAGGTGCTGCGTATCGACCCGCCCAGCTGGGAGGAGCCCGTGACGGTGCCGGAAGTCGCGCTGGGCAAGAGCTGCGCGCGGCTCGACCTGAAGCAGGCGCACGACCGCGCCGTGCTCGAACGGCTGCTGGCCGGAGCCGACGTCGTCGTCCACGGCTATCGCCCGGACGCACTCGTCCGGCTCGGGCTCGATGGCGCGCGCCGGCGCGCGATCAATCCCGGCCTGGTCGACGTCTCGCTCGATGCCTATGGCTGGACCGGGCCGTGGGCCGGGCGGCGCGGTTTCGACAGCCTGATCCAGATGAGCACCGGCATTGCCGAGGCCGGCATGCGCCTGCTCGGCCGCGACCGGCCGACGCCGTTGCCAGGGCAGGCGATCGACCATGCCACCGGCTACCTGATGGCGACCGCCGTCATGCGCGGCCTGACCGAGCGGCTTGCCACCGGGCGGGGCAGCGAAGCACGGGCTTCGCTTGCGCGCACGGCACAACTCCTCGTCTCCGGCGGCGGCCAGCCCGCGGACGCCGCGCCGCTTGCTCCCGAACGCCCGGACGACCTCTCCGAAATGATCGAAGAGACCGGATGGGGCCCGGCCCAGCGGCTCCGCCCGCCGGCCATGATCGAAGGCATCCCGATGGCCTGGGACCGGCCGGCCGCTCGGCTCGGCACGGCGCCCGCGTGCTGGCCGTCGGACCGTCGCTAGATCTCAGCCTTGCCGTGGCGCGCGGCAATGCCCGCGATGGTTTCTTCGACGATGTCCTGCAGGTCCGCCCGGGTTGCGCCGTCCCTGGCCTGGATCGACATGCCCTGCATCACGGCGGCGAGGTGACGCGCCAGGCGGGCGAGGTCATGGTCGCGGGCAAAGGGCCGCAGCGTCTCGGCGATCCTGTCGCGCATTCGGTCGCGCCGGGCCGCGACCTCGCGGGCCAGCGCGGAATGGTCGGGGTGGCAGGCGACCATGCCGCTCGAAATCAGGCAGCCGCGCTCACGCTCCGGGTGGACGACCGCGGTGGCCGCGTTTTCCAGCAACAGCCGGACCGCCTCGGCGAGCGAGGCCGCAGCGTCCACCGTCGCGGTGTCGCATGGGCCGAAGCCGCGTTCGTACCGATCGATCGCCTCCCGATAGAGCCCCGCCTTGCTGCCGAAGGCGGCATAGAGGCTCGGAGGCGCAATGCCGATGGCCTGCGTCAGATCGCCGATCGATACGCCTTCATAGCCATGGCGCCAGAACAGGCGCAGCGCGGTTTCGATCGCCGCCTCGCGGTCGAAGCTCCAGGGTCGCCCGCCGCGTGATTTCGCCTCGCTTGCCATAGCGCTCACTAAACAACCCTTGACGGAGCGAGTCAAACGAGTTGAATAGCAATCGCTAATCAACTTGGAGAAAGCCGATGAGCCCCTCTCGACGCGTCGTCCTGGCCGGTCTTGCCGGTCTTGCGGCCGGGTCGCCCGGCAAGGCGCAGGCGTCCGACCGGGCGGACGCATCCGCGCCCGCGACGCCGCTGTTCACGGTGCACTCGCGCGATGGCACGCAGCTTTCGGGGCAGGCCCAGGGCGATCGGCAGTCGCCGGAAATCCTGTTCATCCACGGCCTACGCCAAAGCCGGCTGAGCTGGGAGAAGCAGTTTGCCGATCCGGCGCTCGCGCGCTTCCGCCTCGTCAGCTTCGACCTGCGCGGCCATGGCGATTCCGACAAGCCGACCGCACTCGAAGCCTATTCCGAGGCCGATCGGTGGGCGGACGACGTCGCGGCGGTCATCGCCGCCGCAGGCCTGCGACGTCCCGTCCTCGTCGGCTGGTCGCTCGGCGGTTTCGTGGCGGGCGCCTATTTGCGCAAATATGGCGGATCGGGCATTGCCGGCATCAATCTGGTCGATGCCGTCACCTGGCTATCGCCGGATCTGCTCGGCGAGGACTCGGCAAGGTTCGGCCGCACCACGGTCTCGCACGATCTCGCCGAGCGCACGGCGGCCACGGCCGAGTTCCTGGCCGCCTGCTTCCACCAGCCGCCAGGCGCGGCCGACATGCAGCGCATGCTGGTGGTCAACGGCATGGCGGCCCGGGCCGTCGGCGAGGGCTTCGTCAGAACCGAGACGGCCGATCTCGAGCCCGTCTTCAAGGCCTATGCCGGTCCGATTCTCCTGACCCATGGCCGGCACGACCGGCTGGTCCGTCTCGCCATGTCGGAACGGATCAAGGCGATGCACGCCAACAGCCGGCTTTCGGTTTTCGACGCAAGCGGCCACAGTCCGTTCTACGAGGAGCCGGAGCGTTATGGCCGGGAGCTTGCCGAATTCGTGAGGGCGGCCGCCCGCAGCTGACCGGCCGCTCGGGCGGTGGCGGATCCCCCGCGCGGCCTGCATCAGCCGTTGATGTCGCGCTCCCGGCAGCTCAGCCGCGCGAATTCGCCCGGCTCGCGGCCAAGCCCCAGCTCGGCCAGCCGGGCGCGTATGTCGGGCTGGTCGACGCTGACGCGGCACTTGTTGGCGGCCGCGAAGGCGGTCAGCTCGGACCGGTCGCCGCTGAGGCGCAGGATCGCGCCCGAGCCCTCGCTGACGCAGCAGCCGATATATTGCGTCATATATTCCTCCTCGATCACCAGGAGGCGCTGGCCGAGGAACTGGAAGGGCCGCTTCAGCACGCGATAATCGGTATAGTCCATCCGCCGCGTCGGCCGCCGGTCGACATAGCCCGCCGCGATGAACTGCCTGATGGCCGGGCCGGCTTCCAGACGGCCGCCGGAGGACGGGTGCAGGCCCATGCCCGCGGCCAGTGCCCGCTGCAGGCCGTCGGGCGACGGCTGCGCCGCCGCCGGCACGGCCAGCACAGCTGCCATGGCCAAGGCGGTTGCGGCCAGAAGCAGTCTCTGTCGATGTGGTACCCTGCGGGCCATCGGTCGTTGCCTCTTCCCTCCGCCGGCGGCCCTGCGATCGACATGCCCGCGCCCGGCGGTTTCCCAACCTTGCCAGGATAGCGAAAGGCGCGGCGAAGGCCATTGCGATGGCTTGGCGTCCGTTCCGGCCGTCCGCCGCCATGGCGCGCCCGTCAATCGGCAGGCCGGCGCTGGTCGAAGCACGGCACTGCGTCTTGCCGAACCGAGGCTCGCCCACTGGCCCGAACCCTGAACGGGCGAAGAGGCCTCCGGGTCAGACCCGCTCGGCGGCCGCGATCAGCCGGCGCGGACCGCTGCCCTGGCGACCGAGCCGGTCCTCGGCATTGCGCAAGGGGCATTCGTCGAGCGACAGGCAGCCGCAGCCGATGCAGCTCGTCAGCTGGTCGCGCAGCTGGGTGAGGCTGACGATGCGCTCCTCCAGCATGGCGCGCCAGGTGTCGGTGAAGCGCTGCCAGTCGGTGACGCCGGGCACATGGTCGTGCGGCATGTCGGCAAGCGCTTCGTGGATGGTGGCGAGCGGAATCCCGGCGCGCTGGGCGATGCGGATGATGGCGATGCGGCGCAGCACCGCGCGGTGATAGCGGCGCTGGTTGCCGGCGGTCCGCCAGCTCCGGATCAGGTCCTTGGCCTCATAGAAATGCACGGTGGAAACCGCGACGCCGCTACGCCGGGCGACGTCGCCGACGGTCAGCATGCGCTTGAGCCCATGATCGGTCATGTGCCAAACCCCAACTATAGCTGAGGTCTTGTAGCAGGGCTGCTGCTGTGCCGCCATGGGCGGCGTGCCCTCCGGCCTCCCGGAAAGAGCGGGCGACGGCGCGCGCGCCGGGCGCAGCCGATACTCCGTTTCCTATGGCCTGATATGACGGCCGCGCGCTGGTTCCGGGAAGCCGTCTCCGCCAGCCTGCTGTTCCGAACGGCTGTCATATCCGCATGGCCGGCACCCCGACCGGACGCCATGTCGCAAGCCGCCCCACAGTCATCGGTCCCGCCGGCGCGCCTCGCATCCGGCCTCGCCGCCCTTGCCGGCGCCGTGCTGCTGCTCGGCATCGGCTGGCCGGTCAGCCGTTTCGCCGTCATGGGCGGCGCCGCGCCCCTGTGGCTCGCCTGCGGCCGCACCGCGCTGTCGGCGCTGGCGACCGCCGCGGTCCTCATCGCGCTCGGCCGGCTGCGCCCGCCCGGCCGGGCCGATCTGCCGGCCGTCATGATGCTCGGGCTCCTGCAGATCGCCGCCTATTTCACCCTGTCCTATGCGGCGCTCGCCTGGATCCCGGCCGGCCGCACGGCGCTGTTCTCGAATGCCACGACCCTCTGGGTGGTGCCGCTGTCGCTGGTCGTGCTGAAGGAGGCGATCCCGCCCGTCCGCTGGCTCGCGGTGGCGGTGAGCCTTGCCGGCCTCGTCGTGATGGCCGGGCCCTGGGGCACGGACTGGAGCTCGCCGCCGGCGCTGGTCGGCACGGCCTTCCTGCTCGGCGCGGCCCTTGTCTGGGCGATCGCCATCGTCGTCATCAGGCGTTCGCCGCCGCAGCGTCCGGTGCTCGACCTGATGCCCTGGTGTTTCGGGCTTGCAAGCCTTGCCATGCTGCCTTTTGCCATGCTGCAGCCGGTCGGGCATTGGGACGGGACCAATCTTGCCGTGCTCGCCGCGCTCGGCCTGCTGGCCGGCCCGCTCGGAGTGTGGTGCACCATGCAGGTGCAGATCCGTCTGCCGGCCGTGGTCGCCTCCATCGGGTTGATGATGGGGCCGGTGGTCGGCATCGCCCTTTCGGCGTTCTGCCTGTCCGAACCGCTGACGCCGGATCTCATCGTCGGCGCCCTCCTGATCGTCGGCGGCGCGGTGGTCGCCGCTGCCGGAGATCGCCTGACCCGGTCGCGAGCGGCGCCCGGGGCGGCAGGATCGGCGCGCAAGGCCATGACTTCCAGGAATAGTACGGGAAAACATTGAATTGGACGATTGGCTCCCCGCGGCCGACCATGGCGCCGCAATGACGAAGCCGCCCGCGAAGAGGCGGCTCACGGCACGGGGAGGCAACGGACATGGACCTTCGCACACAGATGCGCCGCGCCGCCGGCTATTTCGCCGAGCGGGAAGCGATCGTTCACGGCACGCGCCGGCTGACCTATGCCGAGGCCTGGACGCGCGGCGTGAGGCTCGCCAATGCGCTGGCCGAGCTCGGCCTGAAGCCCGGCGAGCGCATCGCGACGCTCGAAAAGAACTCGGTCGAGGCGGTCGACATCTATCTCGCCTCGGCGATCGGCAATTTCATCCGCGTGCCGCTCTATGCCCGCAACCGGCGCGAATCCCATGCCCAGATGATCGGCAATACCGGCGCGCGGCTCGCCATCGTCGATGAGGCGCTGTTCCCGGAGCTCGCCGGCCTCGACGCCGAACTGCCCGATCTCCAGCGCATCATCGTCCGCGACAAGGACTACGAGCAATGGCTGGCATCGGCCTCCGACCGGGATCCCGATCCTGCGGTCCGGCCGGAGCAGTATTGCGTCATCCGCCACACCGGCGGGACCACGGGAAAGCCGAAGGGCGTCGCCTACAGCCACCGCAACTGGCTCGCCATCTGCGCCTCGTTCCTCGAACCGGCTCCGAAGGCCCAGCTGGGCGATGCCGTGCTGCATACCGGGCCGCTGTCACATGCCTCCGGCTTCATGTTCTCGCCGTTCTGGGCGGTCGGCGGGCGCAACGTCATGATCGACGCCTTCGATCCCCTGTCGTTCCTGGCAACGCTCGACAAGGAGGAGATCGGCTACGGCTTCGTAGCTCCGACCATGCTCAACGCCATCGTCGCCCAGCCCGCGGCCTATGGCCGGCGGTTCCCGCGACTGAAGGCGCTGATGGTCGGTTCGGCGCCCCTGTCGGAGCGCACCGCGCTGAAATCCGCCGAGGTGTTCGGCGAGGCGGCGATGCACTCGGCCTATGGCCAGACCGAGGCGCTGGTGGTCGCGGCCATGGGGCCGAAGGACTGGTTCTCCCGCATCGAGGGATCGGCGCCGCTGCGCTCGGTCGGCCGGCCGCTCGCCGATACCGAGATCGAGATCCGCGATCCGGACGGCCGCGTGCTCGGACCGAACGAGGAAGGCGAGATCGTGGTGCGTGTCGCAACGCGCCAGATGGACGGCTTCTGGAACGATCCGGCCGAGACCGAAAAGCGGCTGGTCGACGGCTGGGTCAGGACCGGCGATGTCGGCACGATCGACGGCAACGGCTTCCTCTACCTGCTCGACCGCGCCAACGACATGATCATTTCCGGCGGCTTCAACATCTATCCGGCCGAGCTCGAAAACGTCATCCAGGATCACCCGAAGGTGCAGGCCGCGGCGGTGTTCGGCATTCCCCACCCGAAATGGGGCGAGACGCCGCTGGCCATGGTGGTGGTCGCGCCCGGCACCGTGCTCGCCGAGCAGGAGATCATCGATCTCGTCGCGAAGCGGCTCGGCTCGATGAAGAAGCCGTCCAAGGTCGTCGTCACCACCGAGCCGCTGCCGCTCAGCAATGTCGGCAAGGTGCTGCGCTCGAAGCTGCGCGCGCCCTATTGGGCGGGTCGGGAGGGTCGCATTTCCGGCGCCTGACCGCCACTCACCGCCCCGCATGCCGGAACGGCCGGCGACCAGGAGGTTCTTCGCGTGTCCTTCGAACAGATCATCGTCGAGCGGCGCGACGCCGCGCTCTGGATCACCCTCAACCGGCCGGCGGCGCTGAACAGCCTGACGCCGACGCTCGGCCGCGAGCTTGGCCGCGCGCTCGACCTGGCCGAGGCCGATCCCGCCATCCGCGCTCTGGTCCTGACCGGGGCGGGGCGCGCCTTCTGTGCCGGCGCCGATCTGATCGGCATCGGCAGCGCCGAGGGCGGCCGGGCGATCGCCGCGCGGATCGATGCGCTGCTGCCGGTGATCGGCCGGGCCTTCAACCGGCTCGAAGCGTCGCGGCTGCCGGTCATCGCCGCGGTCAACGGCCTTGCGCTTGCCGGCGGCCTCGAGCTCGTCCTGTGCTGCGATCTGGTGATCGCCGCGGAGAGCGCCCAGTTCGGCGACGCCCATGCCAATTACGGCCTGCTGCCGGGCGGCGGCGGCTCGATCCGGCTGCCGCGCAAGATCGGGCCGACTCGGGCGAAATATTGGATGATGACCGGTCAATTCGCGAGCGCCGAGGACATGCGCGCGGCCGGGCTGGTCAATCAGGTCGTGCCCGGCGAGGCGCTTGTGGACACCGTGCGCGACCTCGTCGCTTCGCTCGCCGACAAGAGCGCGCTCGGCCTTGCCCGCATGAAGGAGCTGGTGGCGGCCGCAACCGACCTGCCGCTCGCCGAGGGCCTTGCCCGCGAGATCGAGGTGATCACCGCCTATGCCGGCTCGGCCGACATGCGCGAGGGGCTCGATGCCTTCCGCGAGAAGCGCAAGCCGCGGTTCACCGGCCGGTGAGCCGTGGGACATCAGGACGACAGGACGCGATCATGACGGATATCTTCATTGCAGGCGTCGGCATGACGGCCTTCGGCAAGCAGCTCGACCGGAGCCTGAAACATCTCGGCGCCGAGGCGACCGGCCTGGCGCTTGCCGATGCGGGCGCGGCGCAGCGCGACATCGAGGCGGTGTTCTTCGGCAATTGCGTCCAGGGCCATATGGAAGGCCAGGACATGATCCGCGGCGAGATCGTCGCGCGCGCCATGGGCATCCAGAAGGTGCCGGTGATCAATGTCGAGAATGCCTGCGCCACCGCCAGCACGGCGCTGCACCTTGCCGCCGCCTATGTGCGTTCCGGCGCCGCCGACATCGTGCTGGCGCTCGGCGCGGAAAAGATGTTCTCGACCGACAGGGCCCGGATGTTCGGCGCCTTTGACGGCGCCTGGGACGTGCACGAGATCGCGGCCAACCGGGACACCCTGCTCGCCATGGGCGAAGGCGTCGACGTGCCCGACGGCACCACGTCGACACAGCCCTACAGCATCTTCATGGACGTCTATGCCGCCATGTCGCGCGCGCATATGCGCACCTACGGCTCGACGCAGGCCCAGCTCGCCGCCGTCGCGGCGAAGAACCACATGCATTCGACCGGCAATCCGCTCGCGCAGTACCGGGTGCCGTTCACGGTCGACGAGGTGCTGAAGGCCGCACCGATCGCCTATCCTCTGACCTTGCCCATGTGCTCGCCGATCAGCGACGGGGCGGCGGCCGCGGTCGTCTGCAATGGCGCCGGCCTGAAGCGGCTCGGCGGCGCGCGCGAGCGCGCGATCCGCATTCTCGCGTCGGTTCTGCAGACCGGTTCGGAGCGCCAGCCGACCGACTATGACCGCCATGTCAGCCGGCTCGGCGCCGCGCGCGCCTACGAGCTGGCGGGCGTCGGGCCGTCCGAGATGGACGTCGCCGAAGTGCACGACGCCACCGCGACCGGCGAGGTGATCGAGGTCGAGGCGCTCGGGCTCGTGCGGCCGGGCGAGGGCGGCATCGCCGCCGTGCGCGGCGACACCACGATCGGCGGTCGCATCCCGGTCAATCCGTCCGGCGGCCTCGAATGCCGCGGCCATCCGATCGGCGCGACCGGCCTTGCCCAGGTTCACGAGCTCACCCTGCAGCTGCGCGGCGAGGCCGGCGGCCGGCAGGTGGCGGGCGCCCGGCTCGCCATCGCCCAGAATGGCGGCGGCATCGTCGGCGTCGAGGAGGCGGTGACGGCGGTCACCATTCTCGGCCGCTGAGCCGCGTTCGCACCCGGGCAACCCCATCGAGGACGAGAGCCATGATCGCGCAGCGCTCCGAAGAACAGACGATGGCGGTCGAGAGCCTCCGGCGCTTCCTCGACAACAAGCTCGAGCCGGAGATCCGGGCCCATGGCCCGGGCTTCATTCCGAAACCGCTGATGCGGCAATGGACGCAGGCGCTGACCGCCTTCGGCCATGTCACGGCGCCGCACGCGGAGCGCTGGGGCGGGCTCGGCCTCGGCTGGCTCACCCATCTCCTGGTCTTCGAGGAGATCGCCTATTCCTCGCTCGACGTCGCCATTCCCGGCTTCATCAACGCCTGCGGCGCGGAGCTCGTCTCCAGGCTCGGGTCGGAGGCGATCAAGGCGCGCTATCTCGCCGACCTCGTCGCCGCCGAAAAATTCATCTCGATCGGCATTTCCGAACCGGATGTCGGCTCCGACGTCGCCGCGGTGAAGACGCGCGCGGTGCGCGACGGCGACCACTGGGTGATCAATGGCGAAAAGACCTGGATCACCAACGGCGCCTATTCCGATCTGTTCATCTGCACCTGCCGGACGGCTGAGAACGAGATCAGCCATATCCTGATCGACCGCGAGGAGAGCGGCTATGAGGTGCGCAACATCGAGAAGATGGCGCTGAACGGCCAGTCGACGGCGCAGATCTTCCTCACCGATTGCCGCGTGCCGGCGGCCAATACGCTGGGCGAGCGCGGCGCGGGCCTGCGCAACACGCTGCAGCTCTTCGAGATCGCCCGCTGTCACATGGCGATGTGGAGCATCGGCATTGCCCGCCGCGCGATGGACGAGGCGATCGCCTATGCCAAGGCCCGCGTCCAGCACGGCAAGCCGATCGCCGGCCACCAGCTGATCGCCGACAAGATCGCCACCATGGCCACCAAGATCGACGCGGCGCGGCTGCTGACCCATCGCGCCATCGGTCTCGTGGAAGCCGGCATCCGTGCCGAGCGCGAATGTGCCATGGCCAAATGGTATGCGACCGAGATCGGCATCGAGGCGACGCGCGATGCCCTGCAGATCCATGGGGGCAACGGCGTCACCCGCGATTTCATCGTCGAGCGGCTGGCGCGCGAGGCGATCATCTGTCCGATCCCCGACGGCACGACGGAGATCCAGAAGCTGATCATCGCGCGCGTGCTGACCGGCGTTCAGGCGTTCCGCTGACGGCCGAAGGCGCCGGCGGGCCCGTGCCTGGACGATCCCCTCGATGTCCCCATAGACCCGCGGGCGACCATGCGCGGGCGCAAGCAGGACGGCCATCGCCCAGCGCGGCGGACGGTCATGGCTGTGCCGTTCCTTGCCGGCGCCGCGCCGATCGGCAGGCTGGCATCGCCGGCCCGCACCAGCTAGTTCATTCCACCGCCTCATCATTCCTGCGGGGAATGCCGATGTTCGACCCTCGCCTGAAACATGCCGTGGCCGTGGGCCGTCTCGGCTCCTTCTCCCGGGCGGCCGACGCCGTCGGCGTCACCCAGTCGGCGGTGACCAAGAGCGTCGCGGACCTCGAACGCAGTCTCGGTTTCGCGCTGTTCCACCGGACCTCGCGCGGGGCGCTGCCGACGGAGGAGGGGCGGGACTTCATCGATCGGGCCGCGCGCATCCTGGCCGATGCTGCCGAGCTGATGGGCGAAGCCGAGCGCCGTGCCGACCCCTACAAGGGGCCGCTGCGCATCGGTCTGTTTCCGGGTTCAATGGACTGGCTGCTGACCGAGCCGCTGATCGCGCTGATCCGGCGGCATCCGGCCGTGCGGATCGAGATCCTCACCGGCAACAGCGAGCGAGGTGTCCAGCTCCTGTCGCGTGGCGACATCGACGTGGCCTTCGGCCTGCAGGCGGCCTTCGGCGCCTGGTCGCAGTTCCGGTGCGAAACGATCGCCTCGGCCGAGATCGTGCCCTTCGTGCGCCAGGACCACCCGATCCTGGCGCATCATCCGATCGGCGAGGACATGCTGATCCGCTACGACTTCGTCGTGCCGTCGTCGTCCGAACCTTATACCTCGATCATCCAGGAGATGTTCGAGCGCCACGGCCACCGCCCGAGCGACCGGCTGCACATGACCGACCATTTCCCGCTGATGCGCCGCATCGTCGCCTCGTCGGATGCGATCGGCCTGGTCGCCCGCGAATTCGCGCGGACGCCGCGGTTCCGCGAGCGGTTCACCGTGCTGAACGAGGTCAAGGTGCTGGAGCCGCTGGTCATGTGCTACGCGGTCCGTACCCGCTGGCCGGTCAAGCCGGCGGTCCGGGCGCTCATCGGCGAGGTGCGCCATGTGCGTGCGCGGGTCGCCGCGCTCCTGCAGAATGCGGAGGACATGGATCAGTCTCGCTCGCACGCGTGATTGTTGCCAAATGTATTCGGACGATGTCGAAATATAATGTTGTAATAAAGCGTTGAACGACATTGGAGCGTCCAGCATTTTCGTCCGTGACGACCTGGATTTAGGGTCGAGAACGGAGAAAATCATGTCACTTCCCGCACGTTTGCTGGCGTTGACGCTGTTGGCGGTCGCACCGACCATGGCGACCCAGCCGGTGCTGGCGCAGGGCGCCAGCGATGCCGCGCAGTCCTACTCGACCGAGGAACGGGCCTTCCTCGACGGCTATATCCGCCGCACCGGGGCGCCCTCCCAGACCATCCCGGGCGAGATCACGGTCGGCTCGCAGCTTGCCGGCAACCTCACCTATCATGCGATCGAGGGCCATCCGCGCTTCCGCGGCCAGCGCTACATCCACGTCAATAACAACCATGTGATCGTCGACGGCAACAACCGCGTGATCGCGATCCATCGCCATCACTGACCGGGCCGAACGGCGTGGCCGGGCCTGCCGTCGCCGCCGGCGGCGGGTCCGGTTCGGCGCTTCGGCGAACGCGCCGTACAATCCGTAACAATCGGGAAACATGTCCTCATGTTTCGCACTGTAGGGTCGCTGGGTGCCGGGTGCTGACGGCGCCCCCTCATCCTCTCATTGCGAGACCCCATGAGCGAACCGCATATCCTCCTGGTCGACGACGATGGCGAGATACGTCGTCTCGTTACCAAATTCCTGCGTGAATCCGGCTTCCGCGTCACGTCCGTGCGGGACGGCCGCGAAATGCGCGAGACGCTGAAGTCCACGAGCGTCGACCTCATCGTCCTCGACCTGATGCTGCCCGGCGTCAGCGGCCTGGAGCTCTGCCGCGAGCTGCGCGCGGAATCGGCCATCCCGATCGTCATGCTCACCGCCCGGGGCGACGACCTCGATCGCGTGCTGGGCCTCGAATTCGGCGCCGACGACTATATTTCCAAACCGTTCAACACGCGGGAGCTCGCCGCGCGCATCCGCGCCGTGCTGCGCCGGACCACGGCCCAGGGCGAGACCCGGCTCGATCCCTCCTGGCGCTTCACCTTCGACGGCTGGGTGCTGGACACCCGCCGGCGCGAACTCGTCAACGATCAGGGCGTGGTCGTCGATCTCTCGACCGGCGAATACGACCTGCTTCTGTCCTTCGTCGAGGCGCCGCAGCGCGTGCTCTCGCGCGACCATCTCCTGGACGCCGCGCGCAATCGCGTCTCCTCGGTGTTCGACCGCTCGATCGACGTGCAGGTCAGCCGGCTCCGGCGCAAGCTCGGCGGCGACGGCACTCCCGACATGATCAAGACCGTGCGCGGTCTCGGCTACCTCTTCGTTCCCGAGGTCGCCAAGGCGTGAGGTGGCTGTTCGAGACCCTGGTCGGGCGCACGGTCATCGTCCTGCTGCTCGGGATCGTGACCGTCCAGGGCGCCAGCCTCTGGTACTACGAGGCGACCCTCAACAACGAGGCGGTACTGGCCAGCGAAAAGCAGCTCGCCGATCGGATCATCTCGATCTACCGCGCCGTGCTGCACGCGCCGGAGCGTGACCGCGACGGCATCACCCACGACCTCGCCGGCGGCGTCATCGAAGCGCATTGGGGACGCCAGCCGAACGCCGTGGCCGATGAGAAGGTCATGTCGACCTGGCACGGCCTGCGCGAGCGGCTGATCGCCCTGAAGCCCGATTTCGTCGAGGGCGACCTGATCGTCGGGGGCGACCGGCTGGACACGACGAGCCATCTCGCCTCGATCTCGATGCGGCTTGGCGACGGGTCCTGGCTGAATGTCGACTTGGTGCCGGCCCACGGACTGCACGTCCGGTCCGACAGCGCGATCCTGTCCACCAGCTTGATGGCGCTCGGCGTCGTCATCGTCACGATCCTGCTGGTCCGCTGGCTGACCCGGCCGCTCGACCTGTTCTCCAAGGCCGCGCGCACGCTCTACAGCTCCACCGACCGCGCACCGGTGCCCGAAACCGGGCCGCGCGAGATCCGCACGCTCGCCCGTGCGTTCAACGAGATGCAGGCGCGCATCCGCCGCCTGGTCGGCGCGCGCACCCAGGCGCTTGCCGCCGTCTCGCACGACCTGAAGACGCCGCTGACGCGCCTGAGGATGCGGCTCGACGAGGTCGGCAATGCCGAGACGCGCCAGGCGATCGCGGCCGATCTCACGGAAATGGAGAGCATGATCGACGCGACGCTGGGCTATCTGCGCGGCGACCGCTCGGAGGAGGAATTGCGGCCGGTCGATCTCGTCGCGATTCTCGGCACCATCGCCGCCGACGCCCAGGACGCCGGTGCCGAGGTCAGCCTCCAGTCGCCGCGCTCGATCGTCGTGCGCGGACGCCATCTGGCGCTGAAGCGCGCGATCACCAACATCGTCCAGAATGCCATCAAGTATGGCGGCCGCGCCGGCATCGCCGCACGCGCCGAACACGACAAGGCGCGGATCACCGTCGAGGACGATGGTCCGGGCATTCCCGAAGCCGACATGGACACGGTGTTCGAGCCGTTCACGCGGGTCGAGCGTTCGCGCAACCGTGATACCGGAGGCTTCGGCCTCGGCCTGACCATCGCCAGTGAAATCATACAGGCCCATGGCGGCACCATCACACTGGAAAATCGCGCTGAAGGTGGCCTGACGGTGACCATGCTGCTGCCGCGCCAGATCGATTGACGCCGTCACACTCCGTTACAGAGGCGAAATACGCCGACGCGCTTTCTCCATTACATCCCTCAGGCCAGGCCGTCGTTCCGCGGTTGCGGCAGCGGCCTTGCGGCGCGCTGCCCGCTACCGGCGCGTGTCCGGGCGCGAGGGGTCCGGGACGGGCCCGTTCACGGAGGATGTTCCCCATGCTGAAACATGTCCTGGCCGCGGTCCTGGCTGCCGGCCTTTCCTCGGCGGCCCTGGCGAGCGGCCCCGAGCGCGGCCCGAATGGCGGCTGGAAGGTCGATGCCGGTGCGCGTCATCACGTCGAGGTGGTGCTGGACGGCTCGACCAACGTGGTCGTCTATGTCAGCAACGAGCGTTCCCAGCCGATTCCGGCAACGGGTTTCGCCGGCAACGCGACCATCGTCGTCAACGGCACGACCCACCGCTTTCCGCTCACCGCGGGTGAAGGCTCCCGGCTGACCGGAACGGCGCCCGCGCCGATCCCGGCCGGCTCCAAGGGCGCGATCCAGCTCACCGTTCCCGGCGGCTCAACGGTGCGCGCCACCTTCTGACCGCCACGCTCCCCCGCTTTCGCTCGCCGCCGGACCGGGCGGCCCGGCCGTGCAAGGACAGATTCATGAAGCCGATCATCATCGCGGCCTCGGCGCTGGCCGCCGGCATCGCCCTGAGCGTCGCAGTGCCGCAGGTGCCGCAGGGCGCCCGCGGCCTGCTGACGCTGGCGGGGGTGCTGGCGCCGCAGGGAGTGAATGCCAGCGCGCCGGCGGAAGGCGGCGGAGCAGGGCACGGAGCCGGTGAAGCCGAAGGCGTGCTGCGCATGGATGCCGCGCGCATCGAGCAGGCGCGCATCACGCTGGCGCCGGTCGAGGGCGGCACGCTGGAGCGGCACCTCACCGTGCCGGGCCTCGTGACGCCGGACCGCGAGCGGATCTGGCGCATTGCCGGCAAAGTGATCGGCACCGTCGCGGAGCTGCGCAAGACGCTCGGCGACACGGTCGCCCAGGGCGAGGTCGTCGCCATCCTCGACAGCCGCGAGGTGGCCGACGCCAAGAGCGAATATGTCAGCGCCCAGGTCAATCTCGACCTGCAGAAGACGCTGTTCGAGCGCTCGGAAGCGCTGTGGCGCCGGCAGGTCCAGACCGAGCAGCAATATCTGCGCGACCGCAATGCCTTCATCGAAGCCGAGCAGCGCCTGCGGCTCGCGCGCCAGAAGCTGTCGGCGCTGGCCGTCTCGGAGCAGGAGGTGCGCGGCCTGTCGCAGCAGACGGTCAACGGCCTGCAGCGCTACGAGATCCGCGCGCCGGGCGCCGGCCGGATCGTCGAGCGGCTCGTCGATCTCGGCACGCCCATGGGCGGCGAGGGCGAGGCCAAGGAGCTGTTCGTGGTGGTCGACCTGTCCTCGGTCTGGGTCGAGCTGACCGTTTCGACCGGCGATCTCGCCGAGATCAAGGAAGGCAACACCGTGCGCATCAGCGCGGCCGGCACCAGCCGGCGCTCGGTCGGGCGGGTGATGTTCGTCAATCCGCTCCTCAACGCCGAGACTCGGTCGGCGCGCGTGGTCGCGATCATCGACAACAAGGACCAGGCCTGGCGGCCGGGCACATTCGTCAATGCCGAGGTGACGATCGAGCAGGTCAGGGTGGACGTGCGGGTGCCGCGCACCGCGCTGCAGACCATGGAAGGTTCGCCTGTTGTCTTCGTGCGCACCGAAACCGGCTTCGAGCGGCGCAAGGTGGTGATCGGCAAGGAGGACGATGAATTCGTCGAGATCGCCTTCGGCGTCGATCCGGGCGAGGCGATCGCCACGACCAACACCTTCCTCCTGAAGGCCGAGCTCGGCAAGGCCGAAGCCGAGCATTCGCACTGAGGCCGCACCGATGATCGCCCGCATCCTCGCCTTCTCGGTGCACCAGCGCTGGCTGGTCGTGCTCCTGACCTTCGCCGCGGCGGCCTTCGGCCTCTGGTCGCTGACCAGGCTGCCGATCGACGCCGTCCCCGACATCACCAACAACCAGGTGCAGATCAACACGCTGGCGCCGGCCCTGTCGCCTGTTGACGTCGAGAAGCAGGTGACCTTCCCGCTGGAGACGGCGCTCGCCGGCATTCCCGGGCTCGAATATACCCGCTCGCTGTCGCGCAACGGCTTCTCGCAGGTCACCGCGGTGTTCTCCGAGCGCACCGACATCTATTTTGCCCGCCAGCAGGTGGGCGAGCGTCTGCGCGAGGCCGAGCGCACCATGCCGGTCGGCGTCTCGCCGCGCATGGGGCCGATCTCCACCGGCCTCGGCGAAATCTACATGTGGGCCGTGCATTTCAAGCCGGAGGGTCAGCGCACGATCGCCGCCGCCGGCGCGCCGGGCTGGCAGCGCGACGGCAGCTACCTGACCCCGGAAGGCCAGCGCCTGACGACCGAGGTAGAGCGGGCGGCCTATCTGCGCACGGTGCAGGACTGGATCATCCGGCCGCAGCTGCGCACCGTGCCGGGGGTCGCCGGCGTCGACGTCATCGGCGGCTTCGAGAAGCAGTACATGGTCCAGCCGGATCCGGCGAAGCTCACCGCGCTGAATCTCTCGCTGACCGACGTCGCCACCGCGCTCGAGAACAACAATGCCAATCGCGGCGCCGGCTATGTCGAGCGCAACGGCGAAGGCTACCAGGTGCGCGCCGCCGGACGGCTGGAGACGATGGCCGACATCGGCAATGTCGTGGTGGCGACGCGCGGCGGCGTGCCGATCCGCATCCGCGACATCGCCGAGATCGGCATCGGCCGCGAGCTGCGCACCGGCAGCGCCAGCGAGGATGGGCGCGAGGTGGTCATCGGCACGGCCCTGATGCTGATCGGCGGCAACAGCCGGGCGGTGTCGGCGGCGGTCGACGCCAAGATGAAGGAGATCGGCCGCGGGCTGCCGCCGGGGGTCGAGGCCAAGACCGTGCTGAACCGCACGGTGCTGGTCGATGCCACCGTCAAGACGGTGGCCAAGAACCTGGCCGAGGGCGCGCTGCTCGTCATTCTCGTCCTGTTCCTGATGCTCGGCAATTTCCGGGCGGCGCTGATCACCGCGCTGGTCATTCCCGTCGCCATGCTGCTGACCGTCACCGGCATGGTGCAGGGCCGGATCAGCGCCAATCTGATGAGCCTCGGCGCGCTGGATTTCGGGCTGATCGTCGACGGCGCGGTGATCATCGCCGAGAACAGCCTGCGCCATCTCGCCGAACGGCAGCACGAGCTCGGCCGCAAACTGTCGCTGCAGGAGCGGTTCGGCACGGTCATCCAGTCGGCAGAGGAGATGATCAAGCCCTCGGTGTTCGGGCAGATGATCATCATCCTCGTCTATGTGCCGCTGCTCACCTTCTCGGGCGTCGAGGGCAAGATGTTCGAGCCGATGGCGCTGACCGTCATCATCGCGCTTGTCGCCGCCTTCGTCCTGTCGCTGACCTTCGTGCCGGCCATGATCGCCATCGCCATTACCGGCCGCGTGCAGGAAAAGGACAATATGTTCGTGCGCGGCCTGCGCCGCCTGTACGCGCCGCTGCTGAACCGCGTGGTCGGCCGGCCGGCGTTGATGATCACCCTGTCGGTCGTGCTGCTCGCCGGCGCCGGGCTGATGCTCGGCCGGCTTGGTCAGGAGTTCATCCCGCAGCTCGACGAAAAGAACATCGCGATGCAGGCACTGCGCATTCCGAGCGTGTCGCTGTCGCAGTCGCAGGCCATGCAGCTCGACGTCGAGCGCGCGGTGAGCCGCTTTCCGCAGGTCGCCTACGTCTTCTCCAAGACCGGCACGGCGGAAATGGCGGCCGACCCGATGCCGCCGAACGCGTCCGACACCTTCATCATGCTCAAGCCCCAGGCCGAATGGCCGGACCCGAGCCTGACCAAGGCGGAGCTGATCGAGCAGATCAAGGCGGCGGTCGAAAATCTCGTCGGCAACACCTACGAATTCACCCAGCCGATCCAGATGCGCTTCAACGAGCTCCTGGCCGGCGTGCGCGGCGACCTCGCCGTCAAGGTGTTCGGCGAGGAGTTCGAGCCGATGCTGCGGGCGGCCAACCAGATCGCTGCGGCGCTGCGCACGACGCCGGGGGCCGAGGACGTCAAGGTCGAGCAGGTCGGCGGCCTGCCGTTCCTGGAGATCCGCATCGACAGGGCGGCAATCGCCCGCATGGGGCTCAGCACCTTCCAGGTGCAGGAGGTGATCGGCGCGGCGCTCGGCGGCCGAGAGGCCGGCGTCATCTTTGAGGGCGACCGCCGCTTCCCGGTCGTGGTGCGCCTGCCGGACGCGATCCGCGCGGACATCGAGAAGCTGAAGCACCTGCCGGTGCCGATCGCTGCCGAAGGCACCGGCCGGGCGACCTCGATCCTGCTCGAGCAGGTGGCGAGCCTCACCTTCGTGGAGGGGCCGAACCAGATCTCGCGCGAGAACGGCAAGCGGCGCGTCGTGGTCACGGCCAATGTCCGCGGCCGCGACATCGCCTCGGTGGTCGAGGAGGCCCAGGCCAAGGTCGCGCGGGTTCCGCTGCCGGCAGGCTATTACGTTACCTGGGGCGGCCAGTTCGAAAACCTCGCGGCCGCGCGCCAGCGGCTGACGGTGGTGGTGCCTGCCTGCTTCTTCCTGATCTTCCTGCTGCTCTATTCGGCGCTCGGCACGCCGCGCGACGCGCTGCTGGTGTTCAGCGCGGTGCCGCTCGCCCTGACCGGCGGCATCGCGGCCCTGTGGCTGCGCGGCATGCCCTTCTCGGTGGCGGCGGCGGTCGGCTTCATCGCGTTGTCGGGCGTTGCCGTGCTGAACGGCCTGGTCATGCTGACCTATATCAAACAGCTCCTGGCAGAAGGGCTCGACAAGCGCGAGGCGATCCTGCGCGGCGCGCTGACGCGGCTGCGGCCGGTCGTCATGACCGCGCTGGTCGCTTCGCTCGGCTTCGTGCCGATGGCGGTCGCGACCGGCACGGGCGCCGAGGTGCAGAAGCCGCTCGCGACCGTCGTCATCGGCGGCCTGATCAGCGCGACCCTGCTGACGCTGCTGGTGCTGCCGGCGCTCTATGCGCGTTTCGGCGGGACATCCGCGGCCGCGGCGGACGAAGCCGCGCCCGCTCCGGTGCCCGCGGCTCCGACGGGCGGCGCTTGATCGGGCCGACGGCGGCGGGTTATGGTCCGGCCGCCATGATGTTTTCCATTCGCAACAGCGCCACGGCCTTCTTCCTCGCCTGATCACGGCCTTGCCCGCCTCACGGGCTGGAAGAGGGGCGTCAGCCCCGCCCGGATTCGGTGCCAAGCGGTCACGACGGCCGCCCCGGTCCGGTCAGGTTTCCCGCCAGCCGCCCCGCCAGGGAGCGGGGCCTTGCCGCTGGCCATCGTTGCGAGACATCACCATGCCGCATTCCGGCGAAACGACGCGCGCGCTCGGCGCCGCCGAGATCGATCTTTTCATCACCCAGGGCTTCGTCAGGATCGACGGGGCTTTTCCCAGCCACTGGGCCGAGGCGGCGCGGGCGCTGCTCTGGCGTGACACCGGCTGCGATCCCGACGACCCCGCCACCTGGACGCGGCCGGTCGTCCGGCTCGGCCACTATACGGACGACGTCTTCGTCGGCAGCGCCAACACGCCGGTGCTGCACCGGGCCTTCGACCAGCTTGTGGGCCGCGGCGGCTGGCTTGCCTGCCGCAGCATGGGCACCTTCCCCGTGCGGTTTCCCTCGCCGCAGGATCCGGGCGATGCCGGCTGGCACATCGACGTCAGCTTCGGCTTCGACAATCCCGACTTCATGTCCTGGCGCGCCAATGTCGGCTCGCGCGGACGGGCGCTGCTGATGCTGTTCCTGTTTTCGGATGTCGGGCCGGACGATGCGCCGACCCGGATCCGGGCCGGCTCGCACCGGGACATCGCCCGGCAGCTCGCGCCGGCCGGTGAAGCGGGCCTGACGCTCGGGCAGCTCGCGGCGGACGGCTTTGCCGGTTCGGCGCATCGCGAGGAGGTGCTGGCGACCGGCCCGGCGGGCACGGTCTATCTCTGCCATCCGTTCCTCGTTCATGCCGCACAGCCGCATCGCGGCACGATGCCGCGCTTCCTCGCCCAGCCGCCGCTGCTGCCGGCGCGGCCGGTGCTGTCGGCGGGAGCCGGCGGACGTCTTGCTCCTGTCGGCCGTGCGATCGCCGAAGCCCTCGCCACCAGGGCCTGACGATGAAGGAGGTCGGCCGGCACCCGTGTCGGCCGGCCCCGGCTGCGAGGGAGGGCTCCCGCCGGCATGGTCCGGCCATTCGAGGTATTGGATCCAATGATTTGATTCGGCGACAAGATCTCGCCGTTTTTCGGCGAACAATAATTTTATTGGATCCATTCATTTGACAGGCGGTTCTTTCTGCGGCCCATTAGCAGCCGTTCCAACGGGGCGCCCGGGCGTAAGCCGAAGGGTGCGCAATGACCGGTTTCCCGCCTGCTGCCGCCGCGTGCGCCTGCATCAGGTCGAATGGCGAACCGCAGGCGGACGGGCGATGAGGCCCGGCCTGCCGCATCCGGTGGATCCATTCATGCCGATCGGAGGGGCAGATCATGACCGGACTTTCGCGCAGGCATTTCAGCGCCGCGGTTCTTGCCGCGTCGACCATGCCGCTCCATGCCGCCGAGCCGCACCGGCGCGGCGGCGTACTCAACCTGATCGCCCAGCCGGAGCCGGCGACGCTGGCGCTCGGCCTGAACCTGCAGGCGCCGACCATTTATATCGGCGGCAAGATCTTCCAGAGCCTCCTGACCTATTCGGAAAAGCTCGAGCCGCGCCCCTCGCTGGCGCGCGGCTGGGCGGTGTCCGCCGACGGTCTGACCTATACGTTCACGCTGCAGGACAATGTGCGCTGGCATGACGGCCAGCCGTTCACGGCCGAGGATGTCGTGTTCAGCGCCGGCACCTTGCTGCGCGAGGCGCATCCGCGCTGGCGCCTGATCCACGACACCTATGTCGCGGCGATCTCCGCCGGTCCCGGCGGCACCGTCGTGTTCCGTCTGAAGAAGCCGTTCTCGGCCTTCCTCTACGCCTTCGAGCTGAGCTCGCTGCCGATCCTGCCGAAACATGTCTATGCCGGCACCGACTATCGGACCAACCCGGCAAATCTCGCGCCCATCGGCACCGGACCGTTCAAGTTCAAGGCCTGGCGCCGCGGCCAGCACATCCATCTCGTCCGCAACGAGGACTATTGGAAACCGGAGCGGCCGTTCATCGACGAGATCTATTTCCGCATCATCCCCGATGCCGCCTCGCGCGCCATCGCCTTCGACCGCGGCATCGTCGACGTGCTGCGCAGCGGCGATGCCGAAGGTTTCGAGATCCGCCGCATCGTCGCCCAGCCCAACGTGGCCAGCACGACCAAGGGCGAGGAAATGTATGCGCCTCACGCCTTCCTGCAGATGAACCTGCGCCGCCCGCCATTCGACAACAAGTCGGTGCGCAAGGCGGTGATGCATGCGCTCGACCGCGCCTTCATCGCCCGCAACATCTGGTTCGGCTGGGCGACCCCGGCGCGCGGCGCGGTGTCCTCGTCGACGCGCTTCTACACGCCCGACGTGCCGCAATATGCCTACGATCTGAAGCTGGCTAAGGACCTCATCGCCCGCTCCGGCGTCGACAGGGGCAGCCTCAGGATCAGGCTCCTGCCGCTGCCCTATGGCCAGCAATGGGACCGGCTCGCCGAATATATCAAGCAGCAGCTCGCCCAGATCGGCTTCGACGTGACCATCCAGGCGACCGACGTCGCCGGCTGGTCGCAGGCGGTCTCCGACTGGAACTTCGACGCGGCGCTCAACTACACCTACCAGTACGGCGACCCGGCGCTCGGTGTCGCCCGGCACTATCTCTCGACCAACATCATCAAGGGCACGCCGGCGGCGAACAACCACGGCTATGCCAATGCTGAGGTCGACCGGCTGTTCGCGGAGGCTGCGGGCGCCATTTCGGAGGCGGCGGCGCGCGAGGCCTACGCCAAGGTGCAGGCGCTGCTCGCCGACGAGGTCGCGCTCGGCTGGCTCTTCGAGATGCGCAGCGTCGTGGTGAGCCGGCCGGCGGCGCGCGATCTCGTCACCACCGCGATCGGTGTCTCCGACACGCTCGACGAAGCCTGGATCGCAAGGTGATCCGCCGGGCGCGTCCGGCTCCGTCCGGCGTGCCGCTTCCCTGGCTCCAGCGCGGAGAACGACATTGAAACATCTGGATTTCGCCGCGCGCCGGCTGGCCAAGGCCGTGGCCGTGCTGATCGGCGTGGTCGTGCTGAACTTCACGCTCATCCACCTCGCGCCCGGCGACCCCGCCGCGGTCTTCGCGGGCGAAGCCGGCGCGGGCGATGAAGCCTTCCTCGCCGAGCTCAAGATCCGCTTCGGCCTCGACCAGCCGGCCTGGTGGCAATTGTGGCTCTATCTGAAAGGCGTCGCCGTCGGCGATCTCGGCTTTTCCTACCGCAATCAGGTGCCGGTCGTCACCCTCATCGCCGAGCGCCTGCCGGCGACGCTGCTGCTGACCGGCTGCGCCTTCCTGTTCTCCCTTACGCTCGGCACGGGGCTCGGCGTCGCCGCCGCCCGGCGCCGGGGCGGGCCGGTCGACAGCATGGTCATGGCGGGTGCGCTCGTCTTCTACGCGACGCCGCTGTTCTGGATCGCGCTGATGGCCGTACTGGTCTTTTCCGTGCACCTCGGATGGTTCCCGCCATTCGGCATGGAGAGCCTCGGCGGCGAGGCCGGCGGGCTTGCCCGCATGCTCGATATCGCCTGGCATCTCGTCCTGCCGACCGTAACGCTCGGCCTGTTCTTCACCGCGGTCTATGCCCGGCTGATGCGCGCCTCGATGCTGGAGGTGCTCGGCCTCGACTTCGTCAAGACGGCGCGCGCCAAGGGCGTGCCGCAGGCGCAGATCGTCCGGCGCCATGTCCTGCGCAATGCGCTGCTGCCGGTCTTCACCCTGGCGAGCGTCCAGGCCGGCCAGCTCGTCGGCGGCGCCGTGCTGACGGAGACGGTGTTCGCCTGGCCGGGCATCGGCCGGCTGATGTTCGACGCGCTGATGCAGCGCGACTACCCGGTCATCCTGGGCGTCTTCCTGGTCACGGCGGCGGTCGTGGTCGTCGTCAATCTCCTGTCGGATCTTTGCTACGGCCTCGTCGATCCGCGCATCGAACTCGCCGCTTGAGGTAACCGTCCATGACCTTCCTGCGTCGCTACATCGCCAATCCCGGCGCGGCCATCGGGCTCGGCATCATCCTCGTCACCGCGCTGGTGGCGCTCGCCGCGCCGCTCATCTTTCCGGTCAGCCCCTGGCAGAGCGCGGGCGAGCCCCTGCTGCCGCCGTTCCAGGACTGGTCGTTTCCGCTCGGCACGGATCTGCTCGGCCGCGACATCGCCGCCGGCCTTGCCTATGGCGCGCGCGTCTCGCTGCTGGTCGGCGTGGTCTCGACCCTGGTCTCCGTGCTGGCGGGCATCTCCATCGGCGCAATGGCAGGCTATTACGGCGGCCATGTCGACGACGCGCTGATGCGCTTCACCGAGTTCTTCCAGACCATCCCGGCCTTCGCCATGGCGATCGTGCTGGTCGCCATCTTCAGCCCGTCGATCGCCTCGATCACCCTGGCGATCGCGGTCGTCTCCTGGCCGCCGGTGGCGCGCCTGGTGCGGGGCGAGTTCCTCAGCCTCAGGTCGCGCGAATTCGTCCAGGCGGCGATCGTGATCGGCCAGAGCGGCCCGCGCATCATGATCTCGCAGATCCTGCCCAATGCGGTGTCGCCGATCGTCGTCATGGCCTCGCTGATGGTCGCCACCGCCATCCTGACCGAGAGCGCGCTGTCCTTCCTCGGGCTCGGCGACCGCAACATGATGAGCTGGGGGTTCATGATCGGCGCGGCGCGGACCATGCTGCGCGAGGCCTGGTGGATGAGCGTCTTCCCCGGGCTCACCATCCTCGCGACCGTGCTCGCCATCAATCTCATCGGCGAGGGGCTGAACGATGCGATGAACCCGCAGCTCAGGGACCGGCGAGGCTGACATGAACCGAGCCCCTTGCGACCTGGCCGGCGCGCCGCTGCTCAGCGTCGAGAACCTGACCATCCCGCTGCCCGCCGGCATGGACCGGGCGCATGCCGTCGAGCGGCTGAGCTACGAGGTGAGAGCCGGCGAGATCGTCTGCGTGGTCGGCGAATCCGGCTCGGGCAAGTCGATGACCGCCAATGCGGTGATGGGCCTGCTGCCTGCCTATCTCAGGCCGTCGTCGGGCCGGCTCATGCTGCAGGGTCACGACCTGCTCGCCATGACCGAGCCCCAGCGCGAAAGGCTCCGGGGCAGCACGGTTTCGATGATCTTCCAGGAGCCGCTGTCGGCGCTCAACCCGCTGATGCGCGTCGGCGACCAGATCGCCGAGGCGATGGAGGTGCATGGCGAGCGTGACGCCGCGCGCAACGCGGCGCGCGTCGCCGAGCTCATCGCCTATGTCGGCCTGCCCGATCCCGCCGAGCTCGCCCGGGCCTATCCGTTCCGCCTCTCCGGCGGCCAGCGCCAGCGCGTGATGATCGCCATGGCCCTGGCGCTGGAGCCGGCCCTCCTCATCGCCGACGAGCCGACGACGGCGCTCGACGTTACCACGCAGGCCCAGATCCTGGAGCTGATCGCCAAGATCCAGCGCGCCAAGGGCATGGGCGTGATGTTCATCACCCACGATTTCGGCGTCGTCGCCGATATTGCCGACCGCGTGGTGGTGATGGAGCGCGGCCGTGCCGTCGAGCAGGGCGCCGCCACCGAAGTGCTGAGCCGTCCGGCCCATCCCTATACCCGCCGGCTGGTGGCGGCAGTGCCGCATGGCCGGGCGAAGCGCGCGTCGGCCGGATGCGACCTGCAGCCGCCGCTGCTGGAGGTCCGCAATCTCATGAAGACCTATCGCAGCGGCGGCGGCCTGTTCTCCCGGCCGCGCGTGGTCAGCGCGGTGGACCGGATCGATCTCACCCTGGCGGCGGGCGAGACGCTCGGCCTCGTCGGCGAATCCGGCTCGGGCAAATCGACGCTCGGCCGCTGCCTGCTCAAGCTGCTCAGGGTCGACAGCGGCGAGATCCTGTTCCGCGGGCGTGATATCGTGCCGCTGGCGCCGGCGGCGTTCAGGCCACTGCGCCGGCACATGCAGATGATCTTCCAGGATCCCTTCGCTTCGCTCAATCCGCGCCAGACGGTCGGGCGCATCCTCAGCGACGGGCCGGTCGCCAACGGCGTCGGCCGGGACGAGGCGATGGCCAAGGCGCGGGACCTGCTCGCCCTGGTCGGGCTCGAGCCGTCGGCCATCGATCGCTACCCGCACGAGTTCTCCGGCGGCCAGCGCCAGCGGATCGGCATTGCGCGCGCGCTCGCGCTGGAGCCGGACCTGCTGGTCGCGGACGAGAGCGTCTCCGCGCTCGACGTCTCGGTCCAGGCGCAGGTCCTCGACCTCCTTCAGGATCTGAAGACCAAGCTGGGGCTCGCCATGATCTTCATCACCCATGATCTCAGGGTGGCAGCGCAGATCTGCGACCGGATCGCGGTCATGCACCGCGGCAGCATCGTGGAATGCGGTCCGGCGGCGCAGATCTTCGATGCGCCGGTCCATGCCTATACGCGCCGGCTGATCGCCGCCGTTCCCGGCCGGTCCTGGCAGCCGCCGCGGGGGCCGCAGGCGCTGCCGCAGGGCGCCACCATGGCATCCTGAGGCTGGCGCGACCGCGCGGCTAGCGTCCGGCCTTCCGGCCGCGCGGCTTGACCTCGAAAATGTCCTGGTGGCGCTCGAGCTCGAGGCGCGTGCGCCGGATGTGGCCGTAGAGGATGCGCTCGGCCTCCTCCGCGTCGTGCCGCTTCAGCGCCTCGATCAGCAGGCGGTGCTCGTAATGCACCAGGCGGAGGCCTTCGACGCCCATGACGGTGGCGAAGGCCCGCCGGTAGTGCTGCGTCGAGTTCCAGAAGCGCTCGATCATCCGGTTGAGCTTCGGCATGTTGGACGGGCCGTAGCTCATCAGGTGGAATTCGCGGTCGAGGCGGATGAAATCCTCGATGTCCTCGACCCGTTCCATCTGCGCGGCCAGTTCCTCCATCCGTTCCAGAATGCCGGCCGGCAGGCTTGGCGCGCCCTCTCCGAGCGCCAGGGGCTCCAGCCGCTCGCGCATCTTGTAGACCTCGATACACTCGGCGAGGTCGAGCTTGGCGACCCAGGCGCCGCTGTTCGGCACCAGGATGATCAGGCCTTCACTCTCCAGCCGCTTCAGGGCTTCGCGCACCGGCAGGCGGCTGGTGCCGAATTCGTCGGCAAGCTCCTCCTGCCGGATCCGCGAGCCCGGCGCGAAGCGGCCGCCGAGGATCGCGGAGCGGATCGCGGCGGTGACGCGCTCGCTGGCGACGGGCGATGCGGCGGACGGGTCCGGCTGTTCCAGCTCTGCCGTCGAAAGGGGAAAGTCGGCCATGGCAATTCAATCCGGGCAAGGCCCGCGCAGCTAAAGGTTCGGGGCCGCAGGATGCCACAGTCGCCGGGGCGAGTCCTGCTCATAGGCCTTGCCGCCGGGAAAGCTCACAAGCTCGAGCTGCATGCCCCAGGGGGCCAGGAAATAGACCCAGGTCTGGCCGGCGCTCGGGCCGCTGGTGCGCACCGTCGGCTCGCCCAAGACGCGCACGCCATGGGCCTTCAGGTGCTCGATCGCGGCCGTGATGTCGTCGACATAGAAGCCGAGATGATGGCCTCCGACATCCGAATTGCGAGGCTGCGTCACGTTCTGGTCGGGGGCGTCATATTCGAAGATCTCGAAATTCGGCCCGGTCCGGCAGCGCAGAAACTTCAACCGCTTCATCGCGGTACGCGGGTGCACGCCGAGATGCTCGGCCATCCAGTCGTCAGACGCCTGGAACGGACCCAGTTCGTAGAAGGGCTCGCAGCCGATGACCCGGACGAAGAAGTCGATGGCCTCGTCGAGATCGGGCACGGTGAAGCCGATATGCTCGGTGCCTTTGAGGCCGGGCAGGCCCGGGGCGGGGACCGGTCCTTCCGTGGGATGGGCGGAACGCGTCGTCGTCATGATGGTCGTCTCTCCGAATGTGTATATGGATCCAATAGAGCCGAATATTCTTTAAATGAGAACATAAAATCCAATCATTGGATCCATTCTCTTGACACGGGGGCATGTCGGCGACTATTCCTGGCCCTGACGACAGGCCGCGCGCGAGATCCGCCGCGAGCCGATGCACGAGGGCATGCCGATGGCCAGATCGACCCCCATGCGCAGCCAGGCGCCCTGGCTCGGTTTCGAGGCTTCGAAAGCCGATTGGTTGAGGGCGGACCGGGGGCTGCTTGGCACGATGCTGACCCAGCTCCATCTCGTTCGCGCCTTCGAGGAGGTTGTGCTGCAGCTCGCCGGTGAGGGGCTGGTCCACGGGCCGGCCCATTCCTCGATCGGCCAGGAAGGCGGGGCGGTCGGATCCATCCTGGCGCTCCGCACCGACGACCAGATCAACGGCTCGCATCGCGGCCACCACCAGTTCCTGGCGAAATCGCTTCTGACGGTGGCCCCCGACGGGCTTGATCCGCGCGGCAGCTTCCGCGGGCCGGTGCGCGATCTCATGAAGCGGGCGCTGGCCGAAATCATGGGCCTCGCCCAGGGCTTCTGCCGGGGGCGCGGCGGCTCCATGCATCTGCGCTGGGCGGAGGCCGGCGTGCTCGGCACCAATGCCATCGTCGGCGGCGGCGTGCCGCTCGCCGCGGGTGCGGCCTGGGCGCACAAGCAGGCCGGTACGGACGCCGTCGTGGTCACCTATTTCGGCGACGGAGCGGTCAATATCGGCTCGGTGCTCGAAACGATGAACCTCGCGGCGACCTGGAAGCTGCCGCTCTGCTTCTTCATCGAAAACAACGGCTATGCCGTTGCGACCACAGTGGACGAAGCCACGGCCGAGCCGCGCCTGTCGTCGCGTGGCCAGGCCTTCGGCATTCCCGCCTGGCGCGTCGACGGCATGAACCCTCTGGCGACCCATCTCGCCATGAAGGCGGCGGTCGCGCATATGCGCTCGGGCGCCGGGCCGGCCATCGTCGAGGCCGAGGT
Source organism: bacterium YEK0313 (assembly GCA_000751295.2). Lineage (NCBI taxonomy): Bacteria > bacterium YEK0313. Next base: position 1,496,757 of record CCMO02000001.1, on the reverse strand, counting down.
CTACCGCTACTTCCACCAGAATGGCGGCCTGCCGGGCAGCGCCCACGGTTATCGCTCCAAGCAGGAGGAGGCCGACTGGCGCCAGCGCGACCCGCTGGACCGGGCTGCCCAGGACATGGTGGCGCTGTCGCTGATCGACGAGGGCGCGGTGGCGGATCTGCGCGATCGCAGCCGTGCGCTGATGGCGGAGCTTGCCGGCGAGCTGACCGAGCCGACCGCCGGCAACCGCCGGCGCATTCCCGACAGCCTCTGGCCGTCGCCCGATTTCCGCGACGTCGGCGTTCGCGGCGACCTCTCCGAGCTGGCCGGCTGGCGCGAGAGCGCTCCCGAAAGCCATGCCGGCCGCATCGAGGAGCGCAAGTTCGTCGACGTCATTGCCGACGTCATCGGGCGGCGCATGGAAACCGATCCGGGCGTCGTCGTCCTCGGCGAGGACATCCATCGGCTCAAGGGCGGCACCAATGGCGCGACGCGCGGCCTGAAGGAGCGGTTTCCCGACCGGATCCTCGGCACGCCGATCAGCGAGAACGCCTTCTGCGGGCTCGGCGGCGGCATCGCCATGGACGGCCGCTACCGGCCGATCATCGAGTTCATGTATCCGGATTTCATGTGGGTGGCGGCCGACCAGGTGTTCAACCAGATCGGCAAGGCGCGCCACATGTTCGGCGGCGACCTGCCGGTGCCGCTGGTGCTGCGCACCAAGGTGGCAATGGGCACCGGCTACGGGTCGCAGCACTCGATGGATCCGGCCGGCATCTTCGCCACGGCGCCCGGCTGGCGCATCGTCGCGCCGTCGACGCCGTTCGACTATGTCGGCCTGATGAACGCCGCGCTCGCCTGCAACGATCCGGTCCTCGTCATCGAGCATGTCGATCTCTACGCCTCGTCCGGTCCCGCGCCGGTCGACGATCTCGACTTCATCATTCCGTTCGGCAAGGCGGCGGTCCGCCGGAGCGGCAGCCGCGCCACCGTCCTGACCTACCTTGCCATGGTCCGGCAAACCCTCGAGGCGGTCGAGGCGATGGGCGCCGATGTCGAGGTGATCGACTTGCGCACGCTCGACCGGGCCGGTCTCGACTGGGACACGATCGGCCGCTCGATCACCAAGACCAACCGGGTGGTCATCGTCGAGCAGGGCGTTCGCGGCACGTCGTACGGCGCCTGGCTCGCCGACGAGATCCAGCGCCGCTTCTTCGACTGGCTCGACCATCCGATCGAGCGCGTGACCGGCGGCGAGGCCTCGCCGAGCATTTCCAAGGTGCTCGAGCGCGCCGCCTTCGCCGGCGCGGCCGAGGTCACCGAGGCGCTCGCCGGCCTGATTGGCGAGCGGGTCTGACGCGATGGCGCTGGCATCGGCCGCTCAACGAACGGGATATGCCGGGGGGCGGCGGGTCTTTGCGACGCCGCTCGCCCGCAGGCTCGCCCGTGATCATGGCCTCGACCTCGCCCGTCTCGGCGGCAGCGGCCCGCGCGGGCGGATCGTCGAACGCGACATCCGCAGCGTGCTGGCCGAACGGGCCGCGCTGTCACCGCAGCCCCATGGCGCGGAGGCTGGGCCGGCGCCCGCGCCGATAGCCGCGGCGCCGGAACTTTCGCATTTCCAGATCGATTGCGGCATCGATGCCCTGCAGGCTCTGCGCGCGGAGCTGAATGCCGTCCGCCCCGCCGCCCGGCTGTCGCTCGCCGATTTCCTCATCCGGGCCGCGGCCGTCGCGACGCGGCGGGTGCCGGCCTTTGCCGGCGAAGCCGACGCGATCGACCTCGCCCTGGCTTTCACCGGAGCGGCCGGCGGGGCCATGCCGGTGCTGCGCGCCGCCGACACCAAACCGCTCTCGGTCATCCACGCAGAGACCCGCGCGCTCGCCGAACGCGCCCGCAGCGGTGTGCTGACCGCCTCCGACCAGGCCGGCGGGCTGCTCGCGCTCGCCAATCCGGGCCGCGAGGGCATCAGGCATGCATCGATGGCGCTTCCGCCGGCGCGGGCCGTCCTGTGCAGTTTCGGCGCGGCCGAGCGGCGCCTGCGCCTTGCCGGCGGGGCGGTGGTCGAAACCGAGACGATCGGCCTGACCCTGTCGGTCGATGGCCGCAGGATCAGCCTTGCGGCTGCGGCCGACTGGCTGAAAGCGTTCAGGAGCCTCGTCGAGGCTCCCTTGTCCATGCTGGTGTGAGCAGCAACGATCAGAGGCGGGAAGCGGCGATGCATATCCTCCACTCCGAAAAACACGCATTGCATGTGCCCGGCGACGTCATGCGCCTCGGCGTCTATCGCCCCGGCCGCGACCTGCCGGAGCGGGTCGATGTGCTGCGCAAGGCGGCGCTCGCCGCGGGCCTGACGCCGGCCGAGGCGAAGGACCACGGCATGGCGCCGATCGCGGCGGTGCATTCGCCGGAATATCTCGACTTCCTGGCGGTCGCCCATGCCGAGTGGAGCAAGCTCGAAGGGGCGTCGGAGAGTGTCTTCGCCAATATCTTTCCGGTGCGCGGCATGGTCGGCGGCTATCCGACCTCCATTGTCGGCCGCGCCGGCTACCATATGCACGATCAGCTCGCGCCGATCGGTCCCGGAACCTTCGAGGCCGCGGTCGCCTCGGCCAATCTGGCAGCGGATGCGGCGGCGCGTCTGCTCGCCGGCGAAGCGGCCGTCTATGCGCTCTGCCGTCCGTCCGGCCATCACGCCTACGGCGACATGGGCGGCGGCGCCACCTATCTGAACAATGCCGCCATCGCGGCCCAGTCGCTGCTGCGGCGCCTCGGCCGGGTGGCGCTGATCGACATCGACGTCCATCACGGCAACGGCACGCAGGGCATCTTCTATCACCGGAACGACGTGCTGTTCGTCTCGCTGCACCGGGATCCGACCGACTACCATCCCTATTTCGTCGGCTATGGACACGAGCGCGGCGCCGATGCCGGCCTCGGCTACACCCTCAACCTGCCGCTCCCCGCCGGCACTGGCGACGAAGCCTATCTCGCCGTGCTCGGCACGGCCTGCGACCGGATCGCGGCCTATGCGCCCGATGCCCTGGTGGTCTCGCTGGGGCTCGACGCCCATCGCGAGGATCCGAGCCTCGGCCTCGGCCTCAGCCACGAGGGCTTCGCCCGAATCGGCGCCATGCTCGGCGGCCTCGGCCTGCCGACGGCGCTGATCCAGGAAGGCGGCTACAATGTCGCGACCATCGGGCAGTCGCTCGGAGCCTTCCTCGACGGCTTCACCGGGGCCCATTTCATTTCGAACAAAGGCAGGCGCTGAGCGCCGGGCCGCCGCCGCACGGCGAACATCCAAGGAAACCCGTCATGAAACACCTGATCGCTCCCGATATCGCCCCGCCCTTCGGCAAATACAGCCATGCCGTCGAGATCCCGCCGGGCGCCCGTGTCCTGTCGATCGCCGGCCAGGTCGGCTGCGATGCCGGCGGCCATGTGCCCGACAGCGCGGCGGCGCAGACCGAGCTCGTCTTCGCCAATATCGAGCGGGTTCTCGCCGCCGCCGGGATGACCCTCGGCGATCTCGTCAAGCTCAACCTGTTCGTCGTCTCGCGCGAGGATCTGCCGGCCATCCGGGAGGTCCGCAACCGGATCCTGCCGACACCGCCGCCGGCCATGTCGCTCATGCTCGTCGCCGGGCTCGGCCAGGAAAGCTGGCGGCTCGAAGTGGACGGCATCGCCGCCCGAGTCGACTGACCGCGACGGGGGCGGATCGATGACCGACGAACTTCTTCGCCTGGACGGGCTCGGCCAGGCCGCGCTGGTCGCATCCGGCGCGATCTCTCCGGCCGAGCTGCTCGACGCTGTCATCGCCCGGATCGAGGCGCTGAACCCGGCGATCAACGCGGTGATCATGCCTCTCTATGAGGAGGCGCGGGCAGCGATCGCGGCCGGACTGCCGGAGGGGCCGTTCCGGGGCGTGCCGTTCCTCGTCAAGGATTTCTACTGCCATGTGGCGGGCACGCCGACCACCAATGGCAGCAAGCTGTTCGTCGGCAATGTCGTCGATCACGACAGCGAGCTGACCCGCCGCTACCGCTCGGCCGGCCTGGTGATCGCGGGCAAGACCAACGTGCCGGAAATGGTGACGATCGGCACGACCGAGCCGATGCTCTACGGTCCGACCCGCAATCCCTGGCATGTCGGCCATTCCGCCGGCGGCTCCAGCGGCGGCGCGGCGGCGGCGGTTGCCGCCGGCTTCGTCGCCCTGGCGCATGCCAATGACGGCGCCGGTTCGACCCGGATCCCCGCCTCCTCCTGCGGCCTGTTCGGACTGAAGCCCTCGCGCGGCCGGATCACGCTCGGCCCGGATGTCGGCGAGTCGATCGGCGGCATCACCAGCGAACATGTCGTCACCCGGTCGGTGCGCGACAGCGCAGCCATGCTCGATGCGACCGCCGGCTCCATGCCGGGCGATCCCTATCGCGCGCCGGCGGCGCAGGGCAGCTTCCTCGCCGCGCTCGCGCAGCGCGACCGGCCGCTGCGGATCGCGGTGATGGACGAGGCGCTGTTCGCCACCGAGGTCGACCCGCGCTGCCGCGCCGCCGTCGCCGAGGCTGCGGATCTGCTCGGCGGGCTCGGCCACGCCGTGACCTGGACCCGTCCGGCCGTCGACGGCGAAGCCTTCCATCGGGCGCTGCGCCGGTTCTGGCCATTGACCGTGACGCGCGGCATCACCGCCGCCGCCGAAGCGCGCGGCCTTGCCGTCGACGATCTCGCGCGCGAGCTCGAGCCGCTCAACCAGTATCTCGTCGAGCTCGGCCGGCGGCGGCTCGCCGTCGACTATATCGGCGATCTCGTCTGCTTCCAGACGCTCACGCGCGGCCTTGGCCGCTTCCTCGACGAATACGACGTCCTGTTGACCCCGACGCTCGCCTTCCCGCCACCGCCGCTCGGCCACTACGACGCGGCGCGGGTCGGCGGCGAGGCGGCATTCGACCGCGTGATCGCCTCGTTCGCCTTCACCGCGCCGGCGAATGTCGCCGGCCTGCCGGCGGCGAGCGTGCCGTTCGCGGCGACCGGCGAGGGGCTGCCGATCGGCATCCAGATCACCGCCGGTCTCGGCGGCGAGCATGTGCTGTTCCGCCTTGCCGCGGAGATCGAGAAGGCCCGGCCCTGGGCGCATCTCCATCCGAAGCTTTGACGCCGTGCCGCTCCCCCGAACCGAGCCCATGCCCATGCAGATCTCCGGCACCACCCGTCTCGTCGGCCTTCTCGCCGATCCGATCGCCCAGGTCCGGACGCCCCAGGCCTTCAATGCCCTCTTCGCCGAACGTGGGCTCGATGCGGTGACGGTCGGGCTGCATGCCGCCGCCGAAGGCCTCGCCGAGGCCTGGCGGGGCCTTGCCCGGCTCGGCAATCTCGCAGGTTTCGTCGTCTCCATCCCGCACAAGCTCGACGCCGCCCGCCTCTGCGACGCGCTCGGGCCGCGCGCCCGGCTCGCCGGCACGGTCAATGCCGTCAGGCGCGAGCCTGACGGGCGGCTCGTCGGCGAAACCTTCGACGGCGAAGGCTTCGTCACAGGCCTGAGGGCCGAAGGTTTCGATCCGGCCGGCGCCCGCGTCCTGCTGGCGGGAGCCGGCGGCGCGGCGGCGTCGATCGCCTTTGCGCTGGCCGCGGCGAGGGCCGGGAGCATCGACATCGTCAACCGCAGCCCGGCCAGGGCGAAGGATCTCGCCGGCCGGATCGCCGCGGCCTGCCCGCGGCTCGCCGTCAAGGCCAGCGCCACGGGCAGGCCCGGCGCCGATCTGGTCGTCAACGCGACCTCGCTCGGACTGTCGCCCGGGGACGGTCTGCCGTTCGACGCGGCGCTGATCGGGCCGGGATCCTGGGTCGCCGAGGCGCTCATCGCGCCGATGCCGACCGCGCTCGCCCATGCCGCCGCCGCGCGGGGCGCCCGCCATATCGATGGCAGGCCCATGCTGAACGGGCAGCTCATGCCGCTGCTCGGCCATATCCTGCCCGATCATTTCGCCTGATCTGAATGCAACGACCGCGAGGCCGCCATGACCCATGCCGCTCTGCCCGATGCCGTTCTGCCCGCAGCCCCTCCGTCCGAGGGCATCGCCTATGTCGACGGCCAGTATGTGCCGCTCGGCGAAGCCCGGATCCCGATCATCGATCGCGGCTTCGTCAGGTCGGACGCAACCTATGACGTGGTCCATGTCTGGAAGGGGCGCTTCTTCCGGCTCGACGACTATGTCGACCGCTTCTACGCGTCGATGGCGGGCCTGCGCATGACGCTGCCCTGCTCGCGCGCCGAGCTGATCGAGATCCTGCATCAATGCGTCAGCCGCAGCGGCCTCAGGGACGCCTATGTCCAGATGACCTGCACGCGCGGCGTGCCGCCACGCGGCACCCGCGATCCGCGGCTCTGCCAGAACCGGCTCTACGTCTTCGCGCAGCCCTTCGTCTGGATCGCCAATGACGAGCAGCGGCGCGACGGCCTCAGCATGATCGTCGCCTCGCAGCAGCGCATTCCGCCCGAGGCGGTCGATCCGCGGATCAAGAACTTCCACTGGCTCGACCTGACCATGGGCATTTTCGAGGCCTATGACCGCGACGCGGTGGTGGCGGTCCTGCCGGACCGGGTCGGCAACGTCACCGAGGGCGCCGGCTTCAACCTGTTCGCGGTCAGGAACGGCCGGCTGGCGACGCCCGACCGCGGGGTGTTCGAGGGCATGACCCGGCGCACGATGATCGAGCTCGCCGCCGAGCTGCAGATCCCGGTCGAGGTCCGGCCGGTCAGCGTGGCCGAACTCGCGGAAGCCGACGAGATCTTCCTGACCAGCACGGCGGGCGGGGTGATGCCGGTCACGCGGCTCGACGGCCGGCAGCTCGGCGACGGCCGGCCCGGCCTCATCTCGCGCCGGCTGCACGACCTCTACTGGCAGCGCCATGACGAGGGCTGGCTCGCCACCCCGGTCATCTATGCGGACTGACCCATGACACGTGATCATGACGTCGCGCTGGTCACCGGCGGCACCCACGGCATCGGCGCGGCCACGGTGCGCCGGCTTGCGGCGGCCGGCGCCCGGGTGGTGTTCACCGGCCGGGACGAGACCGCCGCCGCCGCGCTCGCGGCGACGGCGCCGGGCGCGATCTTCGTGGCCGGTGATGCGAGCGATGAAACGCACTGCCTCGAGGCGGTGGCAGCAGCAATGCGGCTCGGCGGCGGTCGGATTGCGGGACTGGTCAACAATGCCGGCATGACCGCCCGCCAGGATTTCGCACGGGCGACCGTCGCCGACTGGGACAGGCTGATGGCGGTCAATGTCCGTTCGGCCTTCCTGTTCACCCGGCACGCGCTCGCGGGCCTCGCGGCGGCGGGCGGCGCCGTGGTGATGATGTCGTCCGTCGCGGGCAAGGTCGGCGAGGAGGGATTGGCGCTCTACAGCGCGTCCAAGGCGGCGCTGCTCGGCCTGACCCAGGCGCTCGCGCTGGAGATCGGCGCGAGCGTGCGCGTCAATGCCATCTGCCCGGGCCAGGTCGAGACGCGCATGATGGCGGCGACGCTGGCCATTCCCGGACGGCGCGCCCAGCTTGCGAGCCGCATCCCGGCGAACCGGCTCGGCACGCCGGACGACATTGCCGAAGCGGTCGCCTGGCTTCTGTCGCCGCAATCCTCCTTCGTCAACGGCACCATCCTGACCGTCGACGGCGGCGAGACTGCCGGGCTGAAGACCATGGCGCCGCGTGGCGACTGACGAAGGCAGCGTCCGCTTCACGCGACGATCCATCTATGCTGCAATCCGATGCTCCTTCCTCGCCGGCGCGGAACCGGCGGGAGCGGCGCATCAGAGGGGATGCAGGCGGAGGATCGCCCATGAAGATCACCATCAATATCGACTGCACGCCGGTGGAGGCCCGCGCCTTTCTCGGCCTGCCCGACGTCCAGCCCATGCAGCAGGCCTTTCTCGCCGAGGTCGAGAAACGCATGATGGCCGAGGCGCAGCGATTTTCGCCCGAAGGCCTGGCGCGCATGTGGCTGTCGGGCATCCCGGGCAGCACCGACTGGATGCCGGAACTGTTCAAGGGGCTGTTCGGGCAGATGTCGGGCCAGCCGTCGCCGGGCAGTGGAACCAAAGGCAAGGGAGAGAGTTAGCCTTCCCGGTGCCGCCGGAGCCGGCGAACGATGTCGCGTCTCGCGCGATAGAAGAAGGCTTCGGCAGTCCATGTTGAACGGAGCGGATTCCAAGTTTCGATCGGGCGGGTGACAGACCGGACGGAACCTCCTAGTCTCTCCCCCGGTAATGGCTCGCCGAGGATGCATTCATGCCGCCGTCCCCTAGCCCGATATCGTCGACGCCCCTGTTGCAGTCCTTCCGCTCCCTGACCAAGCCTGCCGCCGTTACCTTCGCCGCCCTTGCCATCGCGCTGCTCGTCTCCGGTTGCGCCAGCACGCCCGAGCCGGGCGCGCAGCAGCGCGCGAGCCTGCCGGGCGCCTATCCGACCGAAGGCCTGGTCGGGCGCTGGGGCGTCGCCTCCTATCGGCGCGACCAGGACCGGGCGCGCACCGAGGCGCAGGCGCGCACCCAGTGCCGCCAGCCCTATGTGATCACCAAGGGCCCGACCGACGGCGTGATGATGCATATTGCCGACGACGCGACGCCCTACGAGCTGAAGCTGAAGGGCAGTCCCGACGGCAAGACCTATCTCGGCTTCGACGTGCCGGCCGGCGACCGCAACGACCGCGAAGTCGTCTCCTTCAGCTCGTCGCTCGTGGTGCTGCGCTTCATCAATCCGGAGATCGCCGAGCGCTACGGCACCATGGTCTATGTGCGCTGCCCGGGCTGACGGCGCCTTCTCGCCTTTTCCCATGACGAACGAGGTGGACAGCATGACATCGGCTTTTCGCATGGAGTGTCCGGCGCGCCCGTCCTGGCGGGCCATGGCTTTCGGCCTGGCGCTGGCCGGCTGCGGCCTGGCGACCCTCGGCGCAGGCACGGCGCTCGCCCAGGGCGCACCGGCGTCGGCCGCGCGCGAGACGATGGATATCGGCGACGAGCCGGGGCGGGTGCCGACGCCGGAAGCCGAACGGCTCGAAGGCCCCTTCGCGCGCCAGATGGTCTATTTCCGCACCAACGAGCCGCCGGGAACCGTCATCATCCACACCTCCGAGCGCTTCCTCTATCTCGTCCAGGGCAACAACCGGGCCCTGCGCTACGGCATCGGCGTCGGCCGCGAGGGCTTCCAGTGGTCGGGCATCCAGCGGATCTCGCGCAAGGCCGAATGGCCGGACTGGCGGCCGCCGCCGGAGATGATCACGCGCCAGCCCTATCTGCCGCGCTTCATGGCCGGCGGCCCGGGCAATCCGATGGGCGCGCGGGGGCTCTATCTCGGCGCCACCATCTACCGCATCCACGGCACCAACCAGCCGCAGACGATCGGCCAGTCCGTGTCATCGGGCTGCTTCCGGCTGGTCAATAGCGACGTCACCGACCTCTATGACCGTGTGCCCGTCGGCACCAAGGTCATCGTCCGGCACGCCGCGGCGCTCTGACGCCGCGGGTCCCCCTCTCGACCCGGAGCAGAGATCCCATGTCCTCGGTTGCCCCGCCGGCCCGCCCGTGCGTCGCCGTCTTCGCCACCATCCAACGGCTCGCTCTCGCGGCGACGCTGGTCCTCGCCGGCGCGGCCGCGGCTTCGGCACAGACCCTGAAGACCGTGCGCGATCGCGGCAAGCTCGTCTGCGGCGTCAGCCAGGGCCTCGCAGGCTTCTCGGCGCACGACGACAAGGGCCAGTGGGCGGGCTTTGACGTCGACTTCTGCCGCGCGCTGGCGGCGGCGATCTTCAACGATCCGGCCAAGGTCGAATTCGTGCCGCTCGCCGCCAGCGAGCGTTTCGAGGCGCTGGTGCAGAGGCGTATCGACGTGCTCTCGCGCAATTCGACCTGGGCGCTCGAGCGTGAGACCGGCGCCCAGGGCGTGCTGTTCGCCGGCATCACCTATCATGACGGCCAGGGCTTCATGGTGGCCCGGCGGCCGGCGGTCACCTCGGCCCTCGAACTCGACGGCGCGACCGTCTGCGTGCAGCCGGGCACGACCACCGAAGCCAATCTGCGCGACTTCTTCCAGGCCAACGGCATGAAGCTGGAGGCGCGGCCGTTCCCGACCGCCGCCGAAGCGCTCAAGGCCTTCGAAACCGGCACCTGCGACGTGATGACCCGGGACATGTCGGCGCTCTATGCCGATCGCCTCAGCCTGCCGCGGCCGGCCGATGCGGTGATCCTGCCCGACGTCATCTCCAAGGAGCCGCTCGGGCCGGCCGTGCGCCAGGACGACGTCGCCTGGTTCAATATCGTCAAATGGGTAGGCTTCGCCCTCGTCAATGCCGAGGAGCTCGGCATCTCCTCGCAGACCGTCGCGGATGCGATGAACTCGGCCAAGCCCGACGTGCGCCGCTTCGTCGGCGCCGACGGCGGCTTCGGCGCGCGGCTCGGGCTCGATCCGACCTGGGCGGTCCAGGCGGTCAAGGCGGTCGGCAACTATGCCGAGATCTATGAACGCAATGTCGGCGTCCAGTCGCGCCTCGGCATCCCGCGCGGGCTGAACCAGCTCTGGAACCTCGGCGGCATCCTCTACGCGCCGCCGCTGCGGTGAAGCGAGAGCATAGCCGCTGCGCCGGCTATGCTCCGCAGCAGGAGCCGTCGCGCTTCGAGGCTCGCCGCGCTCGGGTCTCAAAGGACGCCGCCGTCTGCGCAGCGCCCGACCGGTACGGCGCTACGCGCCGGTGCCGCCGAAATAGGCGGGACGGGGAATGGTCCACTGGTCGCCCCAGACCTGGTTGCCGCCATCCACCACCATCACCTCGCCGGTGACGAAGGCGCCGCTCGGGCCGACGAGATAGGTGACCGCGTCGGCGACGTCGCGAGCCTTGCCGAACCGCTGCATCAGGTTCGAACGGGGCAGGTCGCGCCGGGCTTCGTCGGAATAGACGTCCATGCCCTCGGTGCCGATCGCCCCGGGCGCGACGCAGTTGACGCGGATGCCGAGCGGCGCCCATTCGATCGCCACCGTCTTGGAGAGATAGATGACGCCGGCACGGGCCGCGCAGGTATGGGCGACGCCGGGCATGCCACGCCAGATCACCGTGACGATGTTGACGATCGAGCCCTCGATGCCGCGGTCGCGCCAGGCGCGGGCGGCGGCCTGCATCATGTGCCAGGTGCCGGTCAGGTTGGTGTCGATGACCGCGTTCCAGCCCTTCACCGAATAGTCGATGGCCGCCTGCGGGAACTGGCCGCCGGCATTGTTGACGAGGTGGTCGAGCCGGCCGAAATGCTGCCAGACCTCGGCATGAAGGCGGCCGACCTCGTCGGGATCGCGGATCGACACCGGGCGCACCAGCACATCACCGCCGAAGCCGCGGATCAGCGCGGCGGTCGCCTCGAGCTTTTCGGCCTTGCGGCCGCAGATCGCGACTTTGGCGCCGAGCCGGGCGCACTGGATGGCGATCGCCTTGCCGATGCCGCTGCCGGCGCCGGAGACCAGCACGACCTGGCCGTCGAGCAGGCCGTCGCGATAGGTGAGCGGACCGGTGACGAGATCGTCGGCCGGATCGGCGGGACGGTCGGTCATGCGCGGCTCCTGTCGGTCAGGGATGCGGCAAGCCCGGCCGGCACGGGAATGGCGATATCCATCAGCATCTGGGCGAAGGCCTTGCCCTGCGGGTCGATCCGCAGCGAAGCGACGCCGCCGCCGCCGAGGCAGTCGTGCAGCACGAAGTTGAGCGCATGCGTGCCCGGCAGGTCGAAGCGCTCGACCCGGGTGACGCCGGTCTGGCGGAAATAGGCGGCAATGCGCTCGGGTGTCAGCGCGGCGCGGATGAACGGCAGGTATTCGGCCTTGCGCGCGATGACGCCGATATTGGCGGTATTGCCCTTGTCGCCGCTGCGTCCGACCGCGAGTGCGACGAGCGGCACCGCCGCCGCCGCATCGGCCGGCGGCGCGTCGGTGGGCAGGGCCGGGAATGGTGCCTGCGGCTCCGCGAGCCTTGCCGGCTCGGCAGCCGGCAGGTCGACGCTCTGGCCATCGATGGCGACCCTGGCGGCGACCTCGCCCGCCGGCAGCAGGAAGGAGAAGCCACGCAGCACGGGCTGCACGCCCGGGCGGCCGGCGAAGAACCCGGTCAGGCCCTGCGCCATGGCAGTGGCGGCGGGCGCGATCTCGCGGGCGAGAATGGCGAGCGCGGCTTCGCTCGGATGGCGCGCGCCGATCTTGAGCACGACCTCGCGGGCGGCGGCCGCCTCGGGCCGGGCCTCGGCGCCATAGGTCGCTTCGCTGCCCAGCACCTCGATCGAGGTTTCCGAGAAATCGGCGAGGCCGGCCTGGGCGACGAGCCGGCGCGCCCGCGCGATGATCGCCTCGCCCGTGCGCCGGGCTTTCGGCGCGGCGTCGCGGCCGGCAATGGTCACCGTGCCCATGGTGCGGAAGCCGTCGGGATAGGTCGCGCTCACCTTCAGCGTGCCGGTCGGCGGACGGCCGCGCGCGCCGGCCACGGCGACGCGGTCGGGACCGTCCTGGACCATGGTCACGCCGCGGAAGTCGCAGGCGACGTCGGGCAGCAGATAGGCGGCGGGGTCGCCGATCTCGTAGAGCATCTGCTCGGCGACGGTGAGCGGGGCGACGAGGCCGCCGGTTGCCGGCGGCTTGGTGATGACGAAGGTGCCGTCGGCCCGGCATTCGGCGATCGGGAAGCCCATATCGTCCCAGTCGGGCACCTCGGCCCAGTCGGTGGCGAGGCCGCCGGTCGCCTGGGCGCCGCATTCCAGCAGGTGGCCGGCAAGGCTGCCGCCCGCGAGACGGTCATAGTCGGTCGCGGTCCAGCCGAATTCATGCATGAGCGCGCCGAGCGTGACGGCCGAATCGACGCAGCGCCCGGTCACCACGATGTCGGCGCCGAGACCGAGCGCAATGGCGATCGGGCCGGCGCCGAGATAGGCGTTGGCGCTGGCGAACCGCTCGGGCATCGGCGCCCCGGTGAACATTTCGCGGATGCCGCGGTCGCGCAGCATCTCGATGCGCGGCAGCAGATCGTCGCCGGTGACCACCGCGATCTTCAGGCTGAGGCCGAGCGCGGCGGCGCGCCGGCTCAGTTCGGCGCCGGCCGCCTGCGGGTTCATGCCGCCGCCATTGGAGACCACCTTGATGCCGCGCGAGGCGATCTCCGGCAGCAGGCCGGCGACGGTCTCGACGAAGTCGGGCACGAAGCCGAGCTCGGGTTTCTTCGCCCGGATGCGGGCGAGCAGGGCAAGCGTGATCTCGGCGAGATAGTCGAAGACGAGATAGTCGATCGCGCCGCGTTCGACGAGCTGGCGGGCACCGGCCGGCGTGTCGCCCCAGAAGCCCGAGGCGCAGCCGATGCGAACGGTTCTTGCCGGTTCGGTCATGGCGTCACCCAGTTCGGCTTGCGGCGTTCGTTGAAGGCCTTGAATCCCTCGACCGCGTCGTCGGTCCGGGCGAGCAGCGGCAGCACGCGCTGGGCATATTCGAGGCCGGCGAGATAGGGCATCTCGGCAATGGTGTTGAGCGCGCGGCGGCCGAAGCGCATGGCGGTGGGGGCGCCGCAGGCTATGTCGGCGACCAGCGCATCGACGGCCGCGTCGAGGTCTGCTGCCGGCACGGCGCGGGTGACGGCGCCGATCGCCTCCGCCTCGGCCGCCGAGATCGGCTTGCCGGTGACGGCAAGCCGGGTCGCGTCGCGCCGCGACAGGACGCGCAGGATCGAGGGCAGGATCATCAAGGGGAACAGGCCGAGCGTAATCTCGGGCGTGCCCAGCCGGGCATGGTCGGCAGCGACCGCGAAGTCGCAGGCGCAGACGAGGCCGAAGCCGCCGCCGAGCGCGTGGCCGTTGACCCGCGCGATGGTGGCGACGGGACAGTCCTCGATGGCGCGCAGGAGATCGGCGACCGGATTGTCGAGCCGGTTCGGGTCGACCCGGAACGGGTCGCCTTCGGCATCCTGCTTCAGGTTGCCGCCGGCGCAGAAGACCTTGGCGCCGGCGCCGGTGATCACCACGGCGCGGATGCCCGGCCGATCGCCGGCGCTGCTGACGCCCGCAGTCAGGTCCCGCAGCACGGCATCGTCGAGGGCGTTGCGCTTGTCCTCACGATCGATGGTGAGCCACAGCGCCTGCCCGCGTGTCTCGACACGGACCTCGGTCATCGTTTTCTCCCATTGAATGATATTCATTTTTGGGAGACTGTAGCGGAAATCGCTACGGGTTCAAGGGCGGAGCTGCGAGGAAACATGACCGATCCCATCACCGGAACAGCAGAGGGCGCGGCCGAAACGCCCGTGCTCGTCACCCGCGACGGCGCCGTCGCCATCGTCAGGCTCAACCGGCCGAAGCAGCTCAATGTGCTCGATATCGCAATGGGCGAGGCGCTGTTCGCCGCCTTCGAGCGCCTCTCGGCGGATGCGACGGTGAGGGCGGTGGTGCTCGCCGGCGCCGGCCGGTCGTTCATGGCCGGCGGCGATCTGACCGTATTCCATGCCGATCCCGCCGCCGCGCCGCAGGCGGCCGCCCGGCTGATCGATCTCTTCCATGCGACCATGCTGGCGATCAGGGGCATGGCGCAGCCGGTCATCGGTGCGCTGCAGGGCCCGGTGGCGGGCGGCGGCCTCGGCCTGGCGCTCGCCTGCGATCTCGGCATTGCCAGCGACGATGCAACCTTCCTGTCGGCCTATACGAAGATCGCGACCAGCCCGGACGGCGGCACGACCTGGTCGCTGACGCAGCTGCTCGGGCCCCGCCGCGCGCTGGAGGTGATGCTGCTGAACGAGCCGATGGACGCGAAGACGGCGCTGGCCTTCGGTCTCGTCAACCGCGTCGTGCCGCCGGGCGAGGTCGAGGCCGAAGCCGTGGCGCTGGCGCATCGCATCGCGGCCGGCGCCCATGGCGCGACGGCCGCCGTGAAGCGGCTCGTCGATCATGCCGTGACGGCGACCTTCGCCGCGCAGCTCGCGGCGGAAAAGGCATCCTTCGTCGAGCGCGCCGGAACGGCCGACTTCCGGGAGGGCATTGCCGCCTTCCTCGAGCGCCGCGCGCCCCGCTTCGAACCCTGAAGCGGGGCGCTGCCGCTCAGCGCAGCAGCTCGCCCGCAATGATCAGCTTGCGCACTTCCGTGGTGCCGGCGCCGATCTCCAGGAGCTTGGAGGCGCGGTAGAGCCGGTTGACCTCGGTCTCGCGCATATAGCCGGCGCCGCCGAAGATCTGCACGGCGTCGGCCACCACCCTGGAGCAGCCCTCCGCCGCGAACATGATGGCGGCGGCGGTGACCTTGTGGATCTCGCCGCGTCCGCCCGCGCCCTCGGCCAGGTCGTTGGCCTCGGCGAGCGTGCGGTAGCACAGCGACTTCATCGCCTCGACGGTCACATACATGTCGGCGAGCTTGCCCTGGACGAGCTGGAAATCGCCGATCCGCCGGCCGAACTGCTGGCGCGTCTTGGCGTAGTCGATGGCAAGCTCCAGCGCGCGCTCGGCCATGCCGACATTGATCATGGCGACGATGGCACGTTCGAGGTCGAGCCCGCTCATCACCACGGCGACGCCGTTGTTCTCGGTGCCGATCAGATTGGCCGCCGGGATCCGGCAATCGTCGAAGGTGAGCTCGGCGGTCGTCGAGCCGCGGAAGCCCATCTTGTCGAGCTTCTGCGCGACCGCGAAACCCGGTGTGCCCTTCTCGACCACGAAGGCGGAAATGCCCTTGGCGCCGCGCGCCTTGTCGGTCTTGGCATAGACCAGCACCACATCGGCCACCGGCCCGTTGGTGATGAACAGCTTGCGGCCGTTCAGCACATAGCTGTCGCCGTCACGCGTCGCGGTGGTCGCCATCGAACCCAGGGCGTCGGAGCCGGCGCCTGGCTCGGTCAGGCCGAGCGCGCCGATCTTCGAGCCGTCGCAGAGCCCCGGCACGATGCGCCGCCTGAGGTCGGCGCCGGCATTGCGGGCAATGTTGTTGAGGCAGAGATTTTCGTGCGCGACATAGGACAGGGCGACCGCCGGGTTGTAGCGCGCCAGCCCTTGCGTGATCAGCGCCGAGGTGAAGAAGTCCGCGCCGCTGCCGCCGAGTTCCTCGGGTACGGTGACGCCAAGGAAGCCCATGCCGGCGAGGGCCGGCATCGCCTCCGGCGGCCACCATTCCTCGTCGTCCATCCTCTGCTGCAGCGGCAGCAGTTCGTCGCGTGCGAAACGCGAGGCGAGATCAAGCACCTCGTGCTGCTCGGAGGTCAGATCGAAGGCCGGAATCCTGCTGTTGCGACCATCGATCGCGCTCGTCTCCATGGTGTCCTCCCCAGGACGTTTTCGCCGTTGCGGCGTGTTGACAGGCTTCAATGAATAATATTCACTATGGTCAACTTGGCAAGCGCCCGACAGAAAACGAGTGGCGCTCCGGGGAGGACATCATGCTCAGGGACTGGCGCGGCCTCGCCGCGGCTCAGGCGCGCCCATGCCTGTGATCAGCGCGAAACGGATGCAGGATCGGCGCGACTCGATCCTGGCCGCGGCCAAGCAGGTCTTTGCCGAAAAGGGTTTCGAGGCGACCTCGATCGCCGACATCGCCCGCGCCGCCGGCATTTCGGATGGCCTCGCCTATCGCTATTTCCAGGGCAAGCGCGACCTCCTGAACGAGGTGCTGCGCGCCTTCTACGAACGGACGATGGTCGACCTCGAGATCATCGCCAGCCGCGACGCGCCGTTCGAGACCCGCCTGCACGACCTCATCCATCGCCATCTCTTCGCCTTCGTCGCCGACGCGGACCTTTGCCGGCTCTTCATCTCGGAGGTCCGGACCGCCAGCGACTATCAGGGTTCGCCCGTCCACGAGCTGAACCGGCGCTATACCTCGATCCTCGTGCGCATCATCGAGGACGGCGTCGCCAATGGCGAGGTGCGCGGCGACATCGACATCCGCCTGGTGCGCGACGTCATCTTCGGCGCCATCGAGCACCGCTCCTGGGCCGCGGTGAACGGCCGGCCGCTCGACGTCGACGCCACCGCGCGCAATCTCGTCGAGCTGCTGCGCTACGGCCTGGCGGCACGGCCAGAAACGGGATCCGACCAATGAGCCGCCTGTCCTTCGATACCCTGCTGGTTGCCAACCGGGGCGAGATCGCGCTGCGGGTCATCCGGACCGCTAGGCGCCTCGGCCTGAAGACTGTCGTCGTCTGCCATGACGCCGATCTCGATTCGCCCGCGGCGGCCGCGGCCGACACCGTCGTGCGGATCGAGGGCCGCACCGGTGTCGCGGCCTATCTCGACGGCGCGCAGATCATCGCGGCGGCGACGCGAACCGGCGCCCAGGCGATCCATCCCGGCTACGGCTTCCTGTCGGAAAACGCCGCCTTTGCCCGGGCGGTCGCCGCGGCCGGCCTGATCTTCGTCGGGCCGACGCCCGAGGCCATCGACCTGATGGGCGACAAGGTGCGCGCCCGCGCCTTCGTCGCCCGCAACGGCTTTCCCGTGGCGCCTTCGGCGATCGAGGACGACGACCCGAAAAGCTTCGTCGACCGGGCCCGCGCGCTCGGCGCGCCGCTGCTGGTCAAGCCGTCGGCCGGCGGCGGCGGCAAGGGCATGCGCATCGTCCGCGACATGGCGCTCATCGAACAGGAGATCGCCCAGGCGCGCAGCGAGGGCGAACGCTATTTCGGCGACGGCCGGCTCTATGTCGAACGCTTCGTCGAGCGCCCCCGGCATATCGAGGTGCAGGTGCTGGGCGATGCGGCCGGCCATGTCGTGCATCTCGGCGAGCGCGAGTGCTCGGTGCAGCGGCGCTTCCAGAAGATCGTCGAGGAGACGCCGTCGCCGGCCCTGACACCTGCCTTGCGCGCGCGCATCTGCGAGACCGCGGCGGGCATCGCCCGCGCCGCAGGCTATCGCAATGCCGGCACCGTCGAATTCATCTATGGCGCGGGCGAGTTCTATTTCCTGGAAATGAACACGCGCCTGCAGGTCGAGCACCCGGTCACGGAGATGGTCACCGGCATCGACCTCGTCGAGCAGCAGCTGAAGGTCGCCGCGGGCGAGCCGCTCGGCTTCAGCCAGGCCGACATCTTGGCGAATGGCCACGCGATCGAGCTGCGCGTCTATGCCGAATCCGCCGCGCGCGGCTTCACGCCGACGGCCGGCCGGGTGCTGGCGCTCGACCTGCCGCAGGGCGAGGGCATCCGGGTTGACAGCGGCATCGGGCAGGGCCAGCGGGTGACCACCGCCTTCGATCCGATGCTGGCAAAGCTGATCGTGCACGGCGCCGACCGGGCCGAGGCGATCGCCAGGGCAAGGCGCGCGCTCGCCGATTTCGTGCTGCTCGGCTGCGAGACCAATACGCCGTTCCTCGGTCGCTTGATCGCGGATCCCGCCTTTGCCGAAGGCGCCGTCCATACCGGCTGGCTCGACGAAAATCCCGCGCTCGCCGCCGAGCCGGCGCTCGACCGGGCGACGCAGACGAAGCTGCTGGCGGCGGCGGCGCTGGTCACGCGCGCCGTGCGCGACGGCGCCGATGCGGTGCCGAGCCTGCACGCGGCGATCGGCGGCTGGAGGAACTGACGATGCGCCATGCCTTCGACATTGCCGGTTCCGAGATCGAGCTCTGGCTCGGCCGCGACGGCGAAGCCTACCGGCTGCACGGACCCGACGGGACGGCGCGGATCGCGCTGTCCGAGGGGCCGTCGCCGCGGCGCGTGCTGACCGTCGACGGTCTCAGCCAGCCGATCGTGGTGGCGGTGGAGGGAGAGCTTATCCACGTCCATCTCGACGGCCGCGGCCACACGATCCGCCATCTCGACCCGGCGCGGCGCTTCGCCGAGACCGAGGCGGGCGGCGGCGCCGACACGGCGCGCGCGCCCATGCCGGGCACGGTGGTGCGCGTCGCGGTCGCTGCCGGCGACACGGTCGCTTCGGGCGATCCGCTGGTCGTCATCGAAAGCATGAAGCTCGAGACGACGATCCGTGCCTGGCACGACGGCCGGGTCGAGGCGGTCCATGTGAGCGAAGGCCAGACCTTCGACCGGGACGCGCCGCTGGTCAGCCTGTCCGCGAACGAGGCCTGACATGCGCAAGATCGTTTCGTCGCTCGATACACGCTCTTCCGAGTTCCTGGCCAATCTCGCGCACAACAAGGGCCTCGCCGCGGCGCTGAAGGAGCGCCAGCGCGAAGCCCGGCTGGTCCGGCCCGAACGGGACCTGCAGCGGCTCGCGCGGCAGGACAAGATGTTCGTGCGCGACCGGATCGAGGCCCTGCTCGACCCCGGCACGCCGTTCCTGGAACTGTCGACGCTGGCGGCGGGCGAAGCCTATGGCGGCGACGTGCCGGGGGCCGGCATCGTCTCCGGCATCGGCATCGTCTCCGGCCGCGAGGTGATCATCCACGCCGACGATGCCAGCGTGAAGGGCGGCGCCTGGTATCCGCTGTCGGTGAAGAAGATCGTCCGCACGCTCGACATCGCCATCGAGAACCGCCTGCCGGTGGTGCATCTGTGCGACAGCGCCGGCGGCTTCCTGCCGCTGCAGGCCGAACTCTTCGGCGACCGCTATCTCGCCGGCCGCATCTTCCGCAACCAGGCGACGTTGTCGAAGATGGGCGTGCCGCAGGTGGCGATCGTGCTCGGCCATTGCACCGCGGGCGGCGCCTATGTGCCGGCGCTCAGCGAATACAATGTCATCGTCAAGGGAACGGGCGCGATCTTCCTCGGCGGCCCGCCGCTGGTGAAGGCCGCGACCGGCGAGGAGGTGACGGTGGACGAGCTCGGCGGCGCCGACGTTCATACCCGCATTTCCGGCACGGCCGACTATCCCGCGACCAGCGAGCGCCATGCCATCGCGATCGCGCGCGAGATCGTCGGCACCTTTCCGAAGCGGGCCAAGGCGGCCCTCCAATGGGCCAGTCCCGAGCCTCCGGCCTATGACCCGGACGAGCTCTACGGCGTCATCCCGCGCGACATCAAGGTGCAGTTCGACATGCGCGAGGTGATCGCCCGCATGGTCGACGGCAGCCGCTTCCACGAATACCAGCCGGCCTATGGCACGACGCTGGTCTGTGGCTTCGCCCATATCTGGGGCTGCCCGGTCGGCATCCTCGCCAACAATGGCGTGCTGTTCAACGACAGCGCGCTGAAGGGCGCCCATTTCATGCAGCTCTGCGACCAGAACCGTACGCCGGTCCTGTTCCTGCAGAACATCACCGGCTACATGGTCGGGCGCGAATACGAGCATCGCGGCATCACCAAGGACGGCGCCAAGATGATCATGGCGGTGTCGGGCCTGGAGGTGCCGAAGATCACCGTGGTGGTCAACGGCTCGTTCGGCGCCGGCAATTACGGCATGTCGGGACGCGCCTTCGACCCGCGCTTCCTGTTCATGTGGCCGCAGAGCCAGATTTCGGTGATGGGCGCCGAACAGGCGTCCAACGTGCTTGCCGACATCAAGATCCGCCAGCTCGCGCGTCAGGGCGAGGCGCTCGACGCTGCCGGCATCGCCGCGATCCGCGAGCCGATCCTGGAGGAATACCGGCGCCAGTCGAGCGCCTATTATTCCACCTCGGAAATCTGGGACGACGGCATTCTCGATCCCGTCGACACCCGCAATGCGCTGGCCATCGCCCTGTCCGCGGCGCTCAATGCGCCAGGACAGGATCCCCATTACGGCGTCTTCAGGATGTGAGGCGTGCCATGGACAGAACCGGCATCGACATTCCGTCCCCGTCCGACCGCCCGGTGGTGCTGGCCTGCCGCGACATCGAGCGCTCCTTCGGTGGCCTGAAGGCGTTGAAGGGAGCGTCCCTCGATGTGCGCGAGGGCGAGATCTTCGGCCTGGTCGGGCCGAACGGCAGCGGCAAGACGACGCTCGTCAATGTCGTCACCGGCTTCTATCCGCCGGATGCCGGCAGCGTCACGCTGTTCGGCGAGAACATCACCCATGTCGCGCCGCATATGGTGGCGCGCCGCGGGGTGGCGCGCACCTTCCAGAACCTCGCCCTGTTCAAGGGCATGAGCGTGCTCGACAACATCTTGATCGGCCGCCACGTGCACATGCGGCCGAGCGCGCTCGGCACCTTCTTCTACTGGTGGTGGGCGCAGAAGGAGGAGCTGGCGAACCGGCGGATCGTCGAGGAGATCATCGAGTTCATGCAGCTGCAGGACATCCGCGACGAGCCGGTGGACGTCATCCCGCTCGGCCTGCAGAAGCGCGTCGAGCTTGCCCGCGCGCTGGTCGCCGAGCCGCGCTTCCTGATCCTCGACGAGCCGATGGCCGGCATGAACCAGGAGGAGAAGGAATATATCGCACGCTTCATCCTGGACGCGCGCGAGGCGCGCGGCGTCACCATCCTGATCATCGAGCACCACATGGACGTGGTGACCGCGATCTGCGACCGGGTGGTGGTGCTCAGCTACGGCGAGATCATCTCCGAGGGCAAGCCGCACGAGGCGATCGCGCATCCGCGCGTCGTCTCGGCCTATCTCGGCGAACGGGCGGCCAAGCGCCACCAGGAAGCGGTGACGTCATGAACGCGCTTTCGACCGACATCGCAAAGGCGGCGCCGGCTGATGGCCAGCCGGCGACGCTGGTCGCCGCGCTTGCCCGCAATGCCGCGCGTTCGCCCGACCGCATCGCCTTCCGCGAACGCAAATACGGCGTCTGGCAGGAGCTGACCTGGAAGCAGGTGCAGGACGAGGTGCTGGCGATGGCGGCGGCGCTGGACGCGCGCGGCCTCAACCCGGGATCGGCGCTCATCGTGATCGGCGACAACCGGCCGCGGCTCTATTTCGCCATGCTGGCGGCCAATGTGCTGAAGGCCTTTCCCTCGCCCGTCTACCCGGACGTGCCGCTCGACGAGCTCGTCGTCTCGACCCGCCACGGCGCGCCCGACTTCGCGGTGGCCGAGGACCAGGAACAGGTCGACAAGCTGATCGAGCTGCGCGAGCGGATCGGCCGGCCAGCGACCATCGTCTACGACGATCCGCGCGGCCTCGACGGCTATGCAGCGGCCGGCCTCGTCTCGCTCGAGGCGCTCGTCACCGAGGGGCGCGCACGGCTCGAGCGGGAGCCGGGCCTTGCCGCGGCGCTGGCCGGCCGCGCCGGCCCCGACGACGTCACGGTGCTCCTCCATTCCTCGGGCACGACCGGCGAGCCCAAGGGCATTCCGCTCAGCCATGCCAATGTCACGCGTGGCGTCATGAACGCGGCGGCCAGCGGCTATTTCCGCGAACACGAGGAGCTCTTCGCCTATCTGCCGACGGCCTGGGTCGGCGACTTCGTGTTCACGCTCGGCGCCGGCCTGATGCTGACGGCGACCATCAACATCCCGGAGCGGCAGGAAACGGTGATGCACGACCTGCGCGAGGTGGCGCCGACCTTCTATCTCGCCGCGCCGCGCGCCTGGGACCAGATGCTGACGCGTATCCAGGTCGGCATGAAGAACTCGACGCCGCTGAAGCGGCGGCTGTTCGACACATTCATGCCGCGGGCAGTGGCCCTGGAGAAGAAGCGGCTCGCCGGCGAGCAGCCCGGCCTTGGCGAGCGGCTGATGCACCGGATCGGCGACGTCCTCGTCTATGCGCCGCTGCGCGACTATCTCGGCCTCGGCCGGGCCGAGCGCGCCTTTACCGGCGGCGAGGCGCTCGGCGAGGACACGTTCCTGTTCTTCCGCGCGCTCGGCATCAAGCTGAAGCAGTTCTACGGCCAGACCGAGACCTGCGCGCTGACCGCCGCGCAGAGCGAGGGCCGGGTCAAGCTGCATACCGTCGGCCGGCCGATGGAAGGCGTCGCGGTCCGCATCGACGACAGCGGCGAGATCCTGGTCAGGTCGCCGTCGGTGATCACGGGCTATTTCGACGATCCGGCAAGCTCGGCCAAGGCCATCGTCGACGGTTGGCTGCACACCGGCGATGCCGGCTTCCTCGACGAGGACGGCGATCTCGTCGTGCTCGGCCGCGTCTCGGAGGTGGTGCGCACGGCGGCCGGCGAGCGCTACATTCCGAACTTCATCGAGAACCGGCTGAAGTTCAGCCCCTATATCCGCAATGTCGCCGTCATCGGCGCCGGCCGCGACCAGCTCACCGCCATCGTCTGCATCGATTTCGACGCGGTCGGCCATTGGGCGGAGGAGCGGCGCATCTCCTATACGTCCTATGCCGATCTCTCGCAGAAGCCCGAGGTGCAGGAGCTGGTGGGCTCGGTCATCGCCCATGTCAACACGCTCCAGCCCGAAGGGCTGAAGGTCCGCCGCTTCGTCAACCTGCACAAGGATTTCGACGCGGATGACGGCGAGATCACGCGCACCCGCAAGCTGCGCCGCAACACGATCGAGACGACCTATGCCGCGTTGATCGCGGCGCTCTATGGCGGCGAGCGGCAGACCGTGTTCGACGCGGCCATCACCTATGAGAGCGGCGAGCGCGGCGTGATCCGGCGCACCCTTACGATCAGCGAGGTTCCGGCCTGATGGACGTCCTGCTCATTTCGGAACTGGCGCTCAGCGGCGCCTTCGTCGGCCTGATGTATGCCCTGGTCTCGCTCGGCATCGTGCTGATCTACAAGACCTCGGGCCTTGCGAACCTCGCCCAGGGCGCCATCGCCATGACCGGGGCCTATATCACCTGGGCCCTTTCGGCCGGCCTCGGCGCGCCCATGTGGCTCGCCATCGTGCTGGCCCTCCTCGTCATGTTCTTTGCCGGCGCCATGGTCGAGCGCCTGGCGCTGCGCCGGATGATCGGCCAGCCCGTCATCATGACCATCATGCTGACGCTCGGCATCGAGATCCTCCTGCGCGGCCTGATGCCGGGCGTGTTCGGAGCGGCGGTCAAGCGTCTCGACATCGGCATCCCGCAGGCTCCCGTCTTCATCGGCGAGCTCCTGATCAACCGGGCAACGCTGATCGGCGGCTCGCTGTCCTTCCTGCTCATCGTACTGTCGCTGGTCTTCTTCAATTCGCGTTACGGCATCGTCATGCGCGCGGTGGCCGACGACCAGACCGCCTCCTGGTCGGTCGGCATCCGCGTGGAGAAGGCCATCGCGGTGGCCTGGGGCCTGAGCGCGGTGATCGCGACCGGCGCCGGCATCCTCTGGGGCGCGACGCAGGGCGTCGACTGGTCGCTGTCGCTGCTGCTGATCAAGGCGCTGGCGATCGCCATCCTCGGCGGCCTCGACTCGATCCCCGGCGTGCTCGTCGCGGGCCTCATCGTCGGCGTCGCCGAGAGCCTTGCGACCGGCATCCTCGATCCGCTGGTCGGCGGCGGCACCCGCGACATCGTCGCCTCCGTCATCATCCTGCTCACGCTGCTCCTGAAGCCGCACGGCCTGTTCGGCCGCGAGCATATCGAGCGCGTCTAGGAGCCAGCCCATGTTCTACCGTCGCGCCGGCATCCGCCACACCCGCTACGAGGACGAGCGGCAGCTCTTTCCGCTCGGCTTCGACCGGGCGCTGATCCTTCTCGTCCTCGCCTTCCTGGTGCTCGCGCCGTTCACGCTCGACCGGCTCTATCTCGCCGGCTACCTGCTGCCGTGGCTGATCTGGTCGACGGCGGCGCTCGGGCTCAACCTGGTCATGGGCGGCGCCGGCCAGATCCATCTCGGCTATGGTGCGGTGATGGCGATCGGCGCCTATACCGCCGTGCATCTCGTGCGCTTCGGCGTGCCGCTCGAATTCGCCATGATCGGCGGCGGCCTGATGAGCGCCGCCATCGGCATCATCTTCGGCGCGGCGGCGCTCAGGGTGAAGGGCATCTACCTCGCCATGGCGACGCTCGCCATGCAGTACATCGTCGACTTCGTCATCTCGCAGACGCCGGCAATCAGCGGCGGCACGCTCGCCACCATCCAGGTGCCGCCGGTGCGCTTCCTCGGCATCAGCCTGCGCGGCGACGTCGAGACCTATTTCGTCGCGCTCGTCGTCTGCGTGCTGGTCACCCTGTTCATGCTCAATGTCCGGCGCACCAGCTTCGGCCGGGCGCTCGCGGCAGTGCGCGAGAAGGACTATGCCGCGCAGATCCTCGGCGTCAGCACGTTCAAATACAAGCTGCTCGCCTTCTGGGTGTCCTCCTTCATCGGCGGCGTCGTCGGATCGGTGCTGGCGGTCTGCTATCTGCGCGCGGTCTCGCCCGACCAGTTCCACATCGAACTGTCGATCCAGCTGCTCGCCATGGTCATCGTCGGGGGCCTCGGCAGCGTGCTCGGGCCGTTTTTCGGCGCCGCGCTGATCCTGTTCGCGCCGATCGTGCTCAACAATCTCATGGGTTTCATGGCGACGACGCTCGGCCTCGGCATGTCGATCGACCTGCGCGCCCATGTGCCGCTGATGGCCTATGGCGCGCTCGTCATCGGCTTCCTGCTCTACGAGCCGCTGGGCCTTGCCAAGATCTACGACAATCTGAGGAACTACCTCCTCGTATGGCCGTTCCGCCACGCCCAGCGGTAACGGCACCAGAACAAGGGGCGGAGGAAACACGTCATGTCAGTCAACCGGCGCATCTTTCTCAGTGGAACGGCCGCGGCGCTGGCCGCGCCCACCGTGTCGACGTCAGGAGCCTTTGCCCAGGAGCGGGTCGTCCGCTTCACGCTGGCGCAGGACTTCACCCGCATCTACACCTTCGTCACCTCGGAATATAACCAGGGCCAGCGGGACTATTTCACGCTCGTCAACGAGCGCGGCGGGGTTGGCGGCTACCGCATCGTCGCCGACGTGTCCGACCACGCCAACGACCTGCCGCGGGCGATCGAGGCCTATGAGCGCGGCAAGCGCGAGGGCGCGGTGCTGATCGATCCCCTGTCGACGCCGGTCGCCCGGGCGCTGGTACCGCGCGCGCTCGAGGACAAGATCAACCTGATCACCGCCTATTCCGGCCGGAGCGATGCCGCCGACGGCACAAGCTTTCCCTATGTGCTGCCGCTGTCGATCAACTACTGGACCCAGGCCGGCCTGATCATCGACTATTTCGCCAAGAGCTCGGGCGGCAGCCTGCGCGGCAAGAAGATCGTCTTCGTCCATATCGACACGCCCTTCGGCAAGGAGCCGCTGCCGATCCTGCAGGTGCTGGCCCAGCGCCAGGGTTTCGAGCTGCTGCCCTTCCCCTACACGCCGCCGGGCAACGACCAGGCCGCGATCTGGCCGCAGGTGCGCCGCGCCCGGCCGGACTTCGTGATCTTCTGGGGTGCCGGCGTCGGCCAGACCGTGGCGCTGACCGAAGCGGTGCGCAACGGCCTGCCGATGGACCGCGTCTCCTCCAGCGTCTGGCTGTCGGAATCCGACATGGGCGTCGTCGGCAAGGATGCGGTGAAGGGCGTTCTGAAGATCGAGCCCTGCGCCAGCGGCCGCGATCCGAAGCCGATCCAGGACATCATCAACGAGGTGGTCGGCAAGGGCAAGGGCGCGGGGCCCAGCGGCAAGGTTGGCACCAGCTACTACAATTACGGTGTCCAGATGGCCTCGCTGATGGTCGAGGGCGTGCGCAAGGCGGCCGAGAAGGCGCCGAACGGACCGGTGACCGGCGCCTGGCTGAACGAAGGCCTGCGCTCCATCGCCAACTTCACCGCCGAAGGCCTGCTGCCGCCCACCACGGTGACCAAGGAAGACCATCAGGGCGGCGGCCAGGGCCGCGTCGCGCGCTGGGACGGCAGCAAGTTCGTGCCGGTGACCGACTGGTTCACCGCCAACCAGGACATCGTCTGGGCCGAGATCCGGAAGTATTCGGAGGAGTTCCGCCGGTCCGGCAAGTGAGCGCCGGCCCGGAACGACCGATATCGCGGCGCCCGCGCTGATCCGTGCGGGCCCGCTCATCCGGCTCGCCCAGCGGCGGGCCGGATGCCTCACAGCGGAGCCCTTCATGACCCTTCTCGCGCTCAACAATGTCGAGGTGGTCTATGACCGCGTCTTCCTCGCGGTCAAAGGCGTGTCGATCGAGGTGCCCGACCGCGGCCTCGTCGCGCTGCTCGGCGCCAATGGCGCGGGCAAGAGCACCATCCTGAAATCGATCAGCGGCCTGTTGAAGCCCGAGCGCGGCGAGGTCTCGCGCGGCGAGGTGCGATTTGCCGGCGAGGATATCCTGGCGCTCGATCCGCCCGACCGGGTCCGGCGCGGCATTGCCCATGTGCTGGAGGGCCGGCGCGTCTTCGGCCATCTCACCCCCGAGGAGAACCTGATCGCGGCCGCTTCCATGCACCGCGACCGCGGCCATGTGGCGGCCCTCATCGACAAGGTCATGACGCTGTTCCCGCGCCTGAAGCAGCGGGCCAAGGCGAAGGCGGGCTATCTCTCCGGCGGCGAGCAGCAGATGCTGGCGATCGGCCGCGCTCTGATGACCGAGCCGAAGCTCCTCATGCTCGACGAGCCGAGCCTCGGGCTCGCGCCGTTCCTGGTCGACGAGATCTTCGACATCGTGCGCAGCATCAATGCCGACAGCGGCGTTGCCGTGCTGCTGGTCGAGCAGAATGCCGCGGCTGCGCTGGAGATCGCGGACGAGGCCTATCTCATCGAGAACGGCCGGATCCTGATGGGCGGCCCGGCGGAGGTGCTGAGCAGCAACCCCGATATTGCCGAGGCCTATCTTGGCGGCCACAACAAGGTCGACTATCACGCGGTGAAACATTATCGCCGGCGCAAGCGCTGGCTTGCCTGACGACGAGGCCGATGCGCGACGGGCTCTACAGACTGCGATTCCAGGGCCCGCGCGGATGGGGCGCGGGCATTCTCTTCGTCACCGGCGAAAGCGTGCGCGGCGGCGACGGCGGCTTCTATTATTTCGGCTCGGTGGCGCGCGAGGGCGACAAGGTCGTGATCAAGGTCGAGACCCGTCGGCACAGCCAGAGCACGGGCCTGGAGACCATTTTCGGCCTGGACGAGGTGCATGTCACGCTCACCGGCAGCCATGCCGCAGAGCGCATCCTGTGCGAGGGCAGCGTCGCCGAAATGCCCGGCGCCCAGTTCCTGGCCGAGCTGAGCTGGCTGTCGGAATAATACGCCGGGTCGCAAGCATATATGGCATGAAGGACGGCCGACGTTCATGCAATGCCCGCGGGATCACGCGAGACGCTCCTTCAACCCGCCTTTGGTTGTCCGAGGCCTGCCTTGGCGAGCATGCGCAGCGTCGCGACGACCGCGATCGCCGACAATACCGTCGACAGGGCGAAGAGCGGGCCGTAGCCGAGCCAGTCGGCGATCCGCCCGGACAGCAGCGAGCCGACGAGATAGACCACCAGCTGGGCGCAGGCGAGGATGGTGAAATCGGTGCCCGGCTGGTCGGACGAGCTCACCGCCATGAACAGGCTGTAGAGCGCGACGATCTCCATGTAGCGGATCAGCGTCTGGAAGCCGGCGGCGCCGAACAGCGCCTCCTTGCCCGAGATGATGGCGAAGGCGTGCAGGGCGAAGAGCAGGAAGCAGAGGGTGCGCATGCCGCCGAGCAGGCTCAGCACGAAGCCGAGGCCGCGCGTCCTGATCAGCCAGGCGGCAAGCGCCGAGCCGCCGAGGCCGGCGGTGGCGGCGGCCGTGCCGGACAGGAGGCCGATCTGGTCGAGCGGCACGCCGGCATCGACGAGATAGGGCGCCTCCATTGCCTTCACGAAGCCTTCGCTCGCCCGGTAGGTCAGCGCGATCCAGAGGATCTGGCGCGCTTCCGGGCGCCGGAGGAAGGCCATGACCGAGGGGCGCGGCGCCGCCGCCGAGGCCGCGCCGGTATCGTTCTCGCGCATCATCAGGGCGGCGGCGAGCGGCAGGACCGAAAAGGCGGCGATGGTGAGCAGCATCGCCGTCCAGCCGACATGGTGATAGAGGACGAGCCCGAGCGTGCCGCCGACCACCACGCCGAAGGCGACCGCGCCGCCCTGGATGGCGTTGCCGACCGCCCGGTCGGCTTCGGGCAGGTATTTGGCAGCATAGCCATCGGTGGCGATGTCCTGGGTGGACAGCAGCATCGAGGCGACGAAGCCGATGGTCAGCACGGTGCGCACGTCGGTCGGCTGGACCCAGAGCAGGCCGAGGATGCAGGCGATGATGCCGGCCTGGGTCAGGAACACCCAGCTGGCGCGGTGGGCGCGGGCGACCGGCCTGATGCGGTCGACCAGCGGCGCCCAGAGGAACTTCAGCACCAGCGGCAGGAACAGGATCGAGACGAAGCCGATCGCCGTGCGCGAGACGCCCTGCTCACGCATGATCGGCGGGATGGCGGCGGCGAACAGATAGGTCGGGATCGCCTGGGCGATATAGAGCCCGGCGAGCACCACGAAGAGGCGCATGCGGCCGGCGCGTGCCTGCCCTTGATCCTGGCGGACGGCAAGATTGGTCATGCTCCGGCTCCGATGAGGCGCAGCAGGGCGGCGCGGCCGGCCGTTTCGTCCGGTGCCAGCGACACCGGGAAGGACCAGAGCCGCTGGAAGGTCGTGGCGGTGTCGGCTGTCGCGTCGGGGCGGACGATGGCAAGGCCCCGGCAATTGCGGTTCATGCTGTCGCGCGTCGCCTTGTACCAGAGCGCCTGGGCGCGCTCGCCGGCCAGCGAGAGGGCGCGGCCGCCGCCGAGCACGGCGATGAGGGCGAAGGGCCGGTCGAGCCGGCCGATCGTCTCGAGCGCGCTGAGATAGGCCGCTTCGTCCCCCGCGCCGTAGGGCTGCACGAGACGCAGCGTGACGATGCCGTCGGCGTCGTGGTCGAGCTTCACCATGACGGGTCAGAAGGTGCGGCGGAAGCCGGCGGTCACCGTGCGGCCCCAGGCATAGCTCGTGAGGTTGCGCACCGAGGTGGCGGTCGGGTTCTCGTAGAGCGTGTCGAACAGGTTGTTGACGGCGAGGAAGGCCTGGCCGCCGAAGACGGGGGCGGCGACCGAGGCATTCATCGTGAAGCCGGACTTGATCGGGTAGATCGTGCCCGCGAGGTTGATCGGCTGGTTGCGGCCGGTGAAGCCGACGCCCTCGATCCGCACGGTGACGTCGTTGTCGAAGCGATAGCTGCCGTAGATCATGCCGCGGAACGGATTGGCGATGCGGTTGTTGGGCAGCCAGCTGTCGAGCCGCCCGTCCTTGTTGGAATCGTAGCGCCCCTCGCGATAGGTCATGTTGGTGCCGAGCGTCAGGGCGCTGGTCACCTGCATCTCGCCCTGGAACTCGACGCCATAGATCATCTCCTTCTGCTGCGACATGGTGTTGCTGAGCGGATCGAAGGTGACGCCGTCGTTGGAGGTCGAGATGAAGCCGGCAAGGCTGCCGCGGAAGGCGCCGACGCGGCCGCGGATGCCGACCTCGTAATTGTTCACGAGCTGGGCCCGCGGGCCGATGCTGCCATAGCTGACGGCGGTGCCGGCCGGCAGGCAGGTCGGTCGGTTGAGTGGGCAGGCATAAGCGAGGGTCGAGCCGGCGCGCCGGGTGAAGGCGCCGACATCGGGAAGGGCATAGCCCTGGCTGAAGCCGCCATAGAGGTCGATCGTATCGGTCAGCTTGAAGGTCGCGCCGAGATTGTAGGTCGGCGCGGAATAGGTGAACGAGCCGCCGAGAACGGGGATCGCCGGCAGCAGAAAGACCGAGGTCGCGCTGAGGCCGGCATAGATGTCGGGCCGGGTATAGTCCTGCACGGTCAGGGCGAAGCGCTCGTAGCGCAGGCCCGCGCGCACGGTCAGGCGGTCGGTGACCGGCACCTGCAACTGGGC
Source organism: bacterium YEK0313 (assembly GCA_000751295.2). Lineage (NCBI taxonomy): Bacteria > bacterium YEK0313. The sequence continues at coordinate 1,466,144 of CCMO02000001.1, read as the reverse complement.
GAAGCCGGCGACGGTGGTCTGGCCGAGCGGCGTGAACACCTCGCGCCCGTCGACGAGGTGCTGGGACGTGTGGTCGCGGATGACGTCGGCGCCCCAGGTCAGGCGCGTGCCGCGCCAGAGAAAGTCGAGCGGCGTATCGACGGTGGCGGTCAGGCCGTAGCGCGTCGACTGCAGCACGGTCTGGTTGGCCGGGCTCGTCGGCGAGCGCGGATTGCCGGAATAGTAGACCTGGCTGTTATAGGGGAACGAATAGTTGCTGTAGTTAAAGCGCTTGTCGGTCTCGTTGTAGAAGCTCTGCACCGAGAGCGCGCCGAGCAGGAACGACTGATCAGTGTAGCGCGCCTGGAACGAGCTCGTCCGTTCCATCACGCTGAAGCCGGAATAGAGGCTCGACGTGTCCGGGCGCGCATAGGTGCCGGAATAGAGCGTGTTGTATTGCGGGTTCTGCTCGAGCCGGATCATGGTGGCCGACACTTCGAAGCGCCGGGCCGGATCGAAATTGTAGCCGAGGCGCGCGAACAGGTTGCCGTTCCAGTAGCGATCGCCGCCGCCCTGGCCGAGCATGGCGTCGGAGGGCAGCTCGCGGCCGGCGCCGTCATAGGTGCGGCCGGCGGAGCGGCCGGTGGCGACGATCGAATAGTCGAAGCCGTTATGGCCGCCGAGCATGCTGACCGAAACTTCGGGCGCCAGCGAGTTGGCGGCATTGCTGGTGAAGGCGCGCAGGGCCGTGCTGACGGTCACCTGCGGCCGGCCGTCGACCGGCCGACGGGTGATGAAATTGACCGTGCCGCCGGTGGCCCCGGCGCCATAGAGGCTGGAGGCGCCGGAGGCGACCTCGATGCGCTCGACCGCATTGAGGTCGATCAGCGAGGCGATGCGCGAGACGTCGCGCAGCGGCGTGTTGAGCGGCACGCCGTCGATCATCACCAGGAGGCCGCGGCCGCGATAGCTCTCCGAAGCGTTGGAGATCGTCTCGGTCGAGGCGGAATAGCCGGGCACCAACTTGGACAGCGCGACGGCCGGGTTGGACGAGAACCTGAGCTGCTGCTCGATCTCGGCGCGCTCGACCACCTGCACGGTCGTCGGAACCTGTTCGATCGGGCGCGCGGCCCGGGTTGCGGTGACGGTAATCTCGTCGAGAACCTGAACATCCTGCGCTGTGGCCGGCAAGGCTAGGCTGGCACTGACGAGACTGCCGAGGCCTGCGCCGATCAGTGTCATCCTGCCCTTGGGCAATCTTGTCGCGCGCCGCATGTCCGTCGTCCAGGTTCAATGCCTTAGAAGCGCCGGAAAATGCAGGGCCAACATTGTGACGTCAACAATGAATGCGGGGAATCTGGAACTATATACTTGTTCTAGACACGGTACTTTTTAAAAGTTTTCAAAAGAGAAATTCGATTTGAATGACTCTAAATTGATGCTTGTTTCGATGGCGCGGCCAAGCGCGGGGAGGATGGCTCCAATGCGGGGGAAACCGGTCCGACGCGCTGGCACGGCCCTGATGACATGTTAGCTTTGCGCCACCTCGTCCCCTGAAGTGGAAGCTGCGTATGCCCGTTCTCGACAAGATCAAGGCCTTTGAAAACGACATGACGGCCTGGCGCCAGGACCTGCACCGTCATCCCGAGATCGGCTTCGAGGAGAAGCGCACCTCCGACTTCGTGGCGCGCACGCTGGAGGGTTTCGGCTACGAGGTTCACCGCGGCGTCGGCAAGACCGGCGTGGTCGGCCGCCTGAAGGTCGGCGAATCCAGCCGATCGATCGGCCTGCGCGCCGATATGGACGCGCTGCCGATGCAGGAGGCCAACACCTTCGCCCACCGTTCGACCATCGACGGGCGCATGCATGCCTGCGGCCATGACGGCCATACGGCGAGCCTGCTCGGCGCGGCGCGCTATCTGGCCGAGACGCGCCAGTTCGACGGCACGGTCAACCTCATCTTCCAGCCGGCCGAGGAAGGGCTCGGCGGCGCCAACGCCATGCTCGCCGACGGCCTGCTCGACCGCTTTCCCTGCGACGTGCTGTTCGGCTTCCACAATGCGCCGAACCTGCCGCTCGGCCATTTCGCCATCCGTCCCGGCCCGATGATGGCCGGCGGCGCCTTCTTCGACATCATCGTCAAGGGCAAGGGCTCCCACGGCGCCCATCCCGAATTCAGCGTCGATCCGGTGCTGACCGCCTGCCACATCGTCACCGCCCTGCAGTCGATCCCCGCCCGCAATGTCGGCGCGGTCGATTCGGCGGTGATCAGCGTCACCCGGATCGAGGGCGGCGATGCCTACAACGTCGTGCCCAACCAGGCGGCGGTGCGCGGCACGGCGCGCTGGTTCAAGTCGGAGGTCCTGAAGATCATCGAGACCAATATGCGGCGCATCGCCACCGGCGTCGCGGAGGGTTTCGGCGCGACGGCGGAGGTGGATTTCCGGCTGATCTTCGCGCCGCTGGTCAACAGCGCCGACGATGCGACCTTCGCCGCCGACGTCGCAGCGGAAATCGTCGGCGAGGCCAAGGTCAATCGCGCGCGCGACCTGATCATGGGCTCGGAAGACTTCTCCTTCATGCTGGAGAAGGTGCCGGGCGCCTATATCAATATCGGCAATGGCGACGGCGCCAATGTCCATAATCCCAGCTACGACTTCAACGACGCGCTGCTGCCCTATGCGGCGAGCCTCTATGCCCGCCTCGTCGAGCGGCGCCTCGCGACCAACCGGTAAGGCGGACGCCGCCATCGGGCCGGGAGCACCCTGGCGCTTCCGGCCGCGCCGCCCGACAGCCTGCCGCTCCATCGGAGCCCGCCGATGAAAAAGCTCGTCAACGACCCGCGTCACGTCGTGCGCGACATGCTGGAGGGCCTGGTCGCGCTGTCGCCGGGCCAGGCGCTGCTCGCCGACGAGGACGTGGTGGTGCAGGCCGGCCTGCCCGAACCCGCGCGCCGGCCGGTCGCGGTGCTCTCGGGCGGCGGCGCCGGCCATGAGCCGGCCCATGCCGGCTATGTCGGCGCGGGGCTTTTGACCGCGGCGGTGTCGGGCGACGTCTTCACCTCGCCGAGCACCGATGCGGTGCTGGCCGCGATCCGCGCCGCGGCCGGGCCGGCGGGCGCCGTGCTGGTGGTCAAGAACTATACCGGCGATCGGCTCAATTTCGGCCTCGCCGCGGAGCTGGCCCGGGCCGAGGGCATTCCGACCGAGATGGTCGTCGTCGCCGACGACGTCGCATTGCACGATACCGTGCCGGCCGAGCGCCGGCGCGGCATTGCCGGCACCGTGCTGGTGCACAAGGTGGCGGGAGCCGCCGCCGCGGCGGGCTCGCCACCCGGCCGCGTCGCCGACACGGCTCGTACGGCGGCCGCAGGGCTCGGCTTTTTTTTTTCAAGCAGAAGACGGCATACGAGATTTCTGGCGGCCGCAGGGCTCGGCACGATGGGCGTCGCGCTCGGCGCCTGCACGGTTCCGGCCGCCGGCCGGCCGGGCTTCGTGCTCGGCGACGACGAGGTCGAGCTTGGCCTTGGCATCCATGGCGAGCAGGGCGTCCGGCGCGGTGCGCTGGAAACCGCCGACCGTCTGGTCGATGCCATGCTGGAGGTGATCGTCAGGGATCGTGGCCTCGCGGCCGGCGCGCGCGTGGCGCTGCTGGTCAACGGCCTCGGCGGCACGCCGCCGATGGAGCTCGCCATCGTCGCACGGCGGGCGCTCGCGGCACTGCGCGAGCGCGGGATCGTTGTCGAGCGGGCGTGGAGCGGCAATTTCCTGACCGCGATCGAAATGCCGGGCTGTTCGCTGTCGCTGCTCGCGGTCGACGACGATCGGCTCGCCCTCATCGATGCGCCCGCCGCGGCGCCGGCCTGGCCGGGCGGCGGCAAGATCGCGCCGGCGCGTATCGTGGCGGCGCCGGCGGCGGTTGCGTCGCCATCCGCGACCGGCAGGCCCGATCCGGCGATCCGCGCGCTGCTGCTCAAGGTGGCGGCCGCACTCGACGCCGCCGAACCCCACCTCACGGCGCTGGATGGCGCGACCGGCGACGGCGATCTCGGTCTCAGCATGCAGCGTGGGGCCGAGGCCCTGCGCGCTCTGCCGGACGGCGCCTTCAGCGATCCGGCGACGGTGCTCGCCGCACTTGCCGGCGCCTTGCGCCGGGCCATTGCCGGCAGTTCCGGCCCCTTCTACGCGGTCGCGCTGATGCGCGCCGCGCGCAGTCTGGACAGCGGCGGCAAGCCCGATGCCGGCGCTCTCGCCGCCGCCTTCCGGGCCGGTGTCGACGCGATCGCGGAGCTGGGCGGCGCGCGTGTCGGCGACCGCACCATGCTGGATGCCCTCATGCCGGCGGCCGAAGCCTTCACGGCCGCGGCGGCGCGCGGCGAAACGCTCCAGGCGGCCTGGGCCGAGGCTGTCGCGGCGGCCGAGGCCGGCCTTGCCGCAACCGCCGCAATGCGCCCGCGGCTCGGCCGGGCCGCCTATCTCGGCGACCGCGCGCTCGGCACGCCGGATGCCGGAGCCGCGGCCGTGACGGTGTGGATGGGCGCGCTCGGCTGAGGCGCGTCGTCATGGCGTTTTCAAGCGAAGCGGGAACCGCTTCGTGCGAAGAAAACGCGCCAAGACAGGATCCTAGAGCTGAGCGGTGACGCCGCCGTCGACATAGAGCACATGGCCGGTGACGAAGCTCGCCGCCGGCGACACCAGGAACAGGCAGGCGCCGACCAGCTCCTCGACCTCGCCCCAGCGGCCGAGCGGCGTGCGCGCGGTCAGCCAGGCGGAAAAGGCGGGATCGTCGACGAGAGCCTGGTTGAGCTCGGTCTTGAAATAGCCCGGCCCGAGGCCGTTGACGCGGATGCCGTGCTTGCCCCAGTCGATGGCCATGCCCTTGGTCAGCATCTTCACCGCCCCCTTGGAGGCGGCATAGGGCGCGATGGACGGCCGGCCGAGCTCGCTCTGCACCGAGCAGATATTGACGATGGCGCCGGAGCGGCGCGCGATCATGGCGCCGGCCACCGCCTTCGCGACATAGAAGACGCTGTCGAGATTGGTCGCCATCAGCTCGCGCCAGGTGGCCTCGGGAAAGCTGTCGAGCGGCATCCGGCGCTGAATGCCGGCATTGTTGACGAGAATGTCGATGGCGCCGATATCGGCCTCGATGCGCGCGACCGCCGCGCTCACCGCCGCCGGGTCGGTCACGTCGAAGGCAAGGCTTTCGACGGAGAGGCCTTCTGCCGCAAGAGCGGCGGCGGCCTGCTGGAGCCGGCTGGCATCGCGGCCGTTGAGCACGACGCGCGCACCCGCCCGGGCAAGGCCGCGCGCCAGCGCGAAGCCGATGCCGGCGCTTGATCCGGTGACCAGCGCCGTGCGTCCGGAAATGTCGAAATGCGAACTCATGTCCGGGGTCTCCGTTACGCCTTTGCGCCGGCCGCGCGCGTCACGCTAGCATGGCGAAGGCCGGCCGCCCCGGCTAGCCGCCATGCCGCGAGGAGCCCCATGAAGGCACTGGTGATCCATGCGCCGCACGACCTCAGGATCGAGGAGCGGCCGATCGCGCCCCCGGGCCCGCACGAGGTTGCGGTCAGGCTCGCCGCCGGCGGCATTTGCGGCTCGGACCTGCACTATTACCATCAGGGCGGCTTCGGCGCGGTACGGCTGAAGGAGCCGATGATCCTCGGTCACGAGATCGCCGGGGTGGTCGAGGCGGTCGGTACGGCTGTCGGCAGCCTGAAGCCTGGCGACCGGGTGGCGGTCAGCCCGAGCCGGCCCTGCGGCGGCTGCCGCTATTGCCGCGAGGCCATGTTCAATCATTGCCTCAACATGCGCTTTTACGGTTCGGCCATGCCCTTTCCCCATGTCCAGGGCGCTTTCCGCGAGGTGCTGGTCTGCGATGCCGTCCAGGCACACCGTGTCGCCGATCATGTCGGCCTGGGCGAAGCGGCCTGCGCCGAGCCGCTCGCCGTCTGTCTCCATGCCGTGAACCGGGCAGGCGGTGTCGCCGGCCGGCGGGTTCTGGTCACCGGCTGCGGCCCGATCGGCGCTCTTGCCGCGCTCGCCGCCCGCGCCGGCGGGGCGGCGGAGGTGGTGGCGACCGACATTGCCGAGGCGCCCATCGCCATGGCGCGCCGGCTTGGCCTCGACCGGGCAATCAATACCGCAGCCGAACCCGACGGGCTGAAGGATTACGAAGCGGAGAAGGGGACCTTCGACGTGCTGTTCGAAGCCTCGGGTAACAGCCAGGCTCTGGCCGGCGCCCTGGTCGCACTTCGTCCCGGCGGCATCATCGTCCAGGTTGGCACAGGCGGCGACTTCATCATTCCGATCAGCATCGTGGTCGCCAAGGAGCTGGAATTGCGTGGCACCTTCCGATTCCACGGCGAATTCGCCGACGCCGTCGCCATGCTCGGCGAGCGCCGCATCGATGTGCGGCCGCTGATCTCGGCGACGCTGCCGCTCGACCAGGCGGTCGAGGCTTTCGAGCTCGCCTCCGACCGTGCGCGGGCCATGAAGGTTCAGCTTGCCTTCGGATGAGGCGGCTCCCGCGATGATTTGCGGTTCGTCCGTCCTGGCGATATTGCCGCCAGCAACCGGTCGCGCACGATCGCCGCGCGCTGCCGCGTCGCGCTCGCCGCCGGCTGCGGGCGCATTTCGGATTCAGGGCAGCTGAGCATGTTCCGTTTCATTCACACGGCCGATATCCACCTCGATTCGCCGCTTCGCTCGTTGGCCCTGCGCGACCCCGATCTCGCCGAGCTGATCGGCAATGCCACCCGTCGCGCCTTCGTGCGGACGATCGATCTCTGCCTCGAGGAACGGGTCGATGCCCTGTTGATCGCGGGCGATCTCTACGACGGCGATCAGACGTCGATGAAGACGGCGCGCTTCCTCGCCGACCAGCTCCATCGCCTGCACGCCGCCGGCATCCGGTCCTTCATCATACGGGGCAATCACGACGCCGTCTCGCGGATCACCCGGGAGCTCGTCTTTCCCGATTCGGTGAAGGTCTTCGGCGCGCGCGCCGAAATGGTCGTGCTCGACCGCGCCGCCGGCCTTCGCCCGGTGGCCGTTCATGGCCTGAGCTTTGCGCAACCGCATGCGCCGGAAAGCCTCGTCGGCCGATATCGGCCGGCTGCCGACGGCGCGATCAATATCGGCCTGCTCCATACCAGCCTCGGCGGCGCACCCGGCCATGACCGCTACGCGCCGTGCAGTCTCGCCGACCTGCAGGCCACGGGTTTCGACTACTGGGCGCTCGGCCACGTGCACAAGCGCGCGGTCGCCGAGGGCGGAGGAGCGGTGGTGATGCCGGGCATGCCGCAGGGCCGCGACATCAACGAGGCCGGCGCCAAGTCGGTGACGCTGGTCGCCATCGACGACAATCGCGTGGTCCATGTCGAGGAGCGCCAGACCAGCATCGCCCAGTTCGAGCGGGTGGCCGTCGATGTCGCCGGGCTCGAGGACTGGCGCGATCTCGTCGGCGCGATCACGCGCAGGCTGGACAGGGAACGGCAGGCCGCCCGCTCGGAACAGCTCGTCACGCGCCTGACGCTGACCGGAACGACGCCGCTCGCATGGCGCATCCGGCGCGATCTCGACCTGCTGAAGACGGAAGCCGATCAGCGTGCCGCGGCGATCGGCGCCTGCTGGGTCGAAAAGCTGGAGGTCGCCTGCGAGCCGCCGGCCCGGACAACGCAGTCGTCGGCCGACCCGCTCGCCGAGCTCCACCGCCTGATGACCGATGAGATCCTGGCCTCGGATTCCTTTCAGGCCGAGCTGGCCGCCATGGCCGAAGAGCTGCGAGCGCAGCTTCCGGCCGAATGCCGCGATGTCCTCGGCCTGGACGAGGCCGCATTCCGGAACACGCTGGCGCGCCTCGCCGGCGAAGGCGCCGAAAGCGTCATGGCGCGGCTCGAAGCCGCGGATGGAAGCGCCTGACCCATGCGCCTCCGCCGCCTCGACCTGACCCGCTACGGCAAGTTCACCGATCACAGCATCGACTTCGGCGAATGCGTGCCCGGAGAGCCGGACCTGCATATCGTCTATGGTCCGAACGAAGCCGGCAAATCGACGGCGCTCGCCGCCTTTCTCGATCTCCTGTTCGGCATCGGAGCGCAGAGCCCGTTCGACTTCCTCCATCCCTATTCGACCATGCGTGTCGGCGGAGCGCTCGACATTGACGGCGAGACGCGGGACTTCAGGCGCATCAAGCGCGCCCAGAACAGCCTGCTCGACGCCGAGGATCGGCCGCTGGCGGAAAGCGCGATCCGCGCCGGGCTCGGCGGCATCGAGCGCGATGCCTATCGCACCATGTTCTCGCTCGACGACGAGACGCTCGAAAAGGGCGGCGAGAGCATTCTGGCGAGCAAGGGGGATCTGGGTCGGCTCCTGTTCTCCGCCAGCACCGGCCTTGCCCATCTCAGCCAGAAGCTGATCGATCTCAGGAGCGAGGCGGACGGCTTCTACCGATATCGCGCGCGCGGCGGTGCGCTCGTCGATCTCAAGGCCCGGCTCGCGGAGCTGAAATCCGAACGCGAGCGCCTGGACACGCTGGCCTCGGATCATGCCCGTCTCGTCGAGGCGCGGGACCGGGCGGCATCGCGCTATGACGAGGGGATCGCCGAGCGCACGCTGATCCAGACGCGCCTCGACGAGATCAGGCATCACCTCGCGGCCCTGCCGCGCCTGACGGCGTTGCGCGAACTGCGCGCGCGCCTCGCGCCGCTCGCCGCGACGCCCGAGGCGCCACAGCATTGGGTCGGCCAGCTTCCCGGCCTGCAACGGGAGGAGATCGCGCTTGGCGTACAGGTCAAGGCCAATGCCGAGGAGATCGAAAGGCTGACGCAGGAGCTTGGCGCCGTCGTCGTGGACGAAGCGGCTCTGCACCTGGTCGACCGGATGGAGCGCCACGGCGACCAGCGCGCGCGTCATGTGACGGCGGAGATGGATGTTCCGAACAAGCGGTTGGAACTGCGCGAGCTCGATCTTTCGATCGCGGGGATCCTCGAGCGTCTCGGGCGGGCCGGCGAGCCCGAGCCGCGCCGCCTGCTGCTGAAAGCAGCGACGGCCGGCCGGCTGCGCGCGCTGATCGAGGCGCGCTCGGGCGTCGATGCGGCGGTCCGCAACGCCACCAAGGAGCTCGGCGAAGCCAAGGATCGCCTCGCGGAGATCGTCTCGAGGCTGCCGGATGCGACGCTCGCGGCATCCGAGGCGCGCGAGCGCGACGATGCCATGGCAGCGCTGGCCGCCACCGTCACCGCGATGCGGTCCGCCGACAACCAGGCCCGCCGCCGCCATGCCGAGCGTATCCGCGCCGAAGCGCGCGAGGAGCTCGCCGATCGCCTCGCCGCACTGCGGCCCTGGCAGGGCGAGGCGGACGAGCTCGTCGGCATGGCCTGCCCGACCCCCGACATGCTGCAGCGCTGGAGGTCGGAGCGCAGCGCATTGGAGGTCGCGCAAGCCGGACATCGCGCCGAGATCGAACGATTGACGACCCGGACCCGCCAGCTCGAGGCCGAGCACACCAGCCTCGCCTCGCTGACGGGCGTCGTCACCGATCAGGAGGCCGCCGCGATCCGGGCGCGGCGCGAGCAGGCCTGGGCGGCTCACCGGCGGGCGCTCGACGCGTCGTCGGCCGATCATTTCGAATTGGTGCTGCGCCAGGACGACATCGTCGGCGCAGCCCGTTTCACGCACATGACCGAGCTGGCGAAACTGCACCAGAACCGGCACGCCCTGGCCATGGCGGAGGCGGAGCTCGCCCGCGCGGCCGAGCTTGCGGATCGTGCCGCCGGGGCTCTGCACGCGCTCGACATGGCGGTTGCGGACGCGGCCCGTGCGATGTCACCCTGTTTCGCTCCGGCTCCTGCCCTGCCGGTGCTGGAGGACTGGCTCTCCCGCCGGAAGAGCGCGCTGGAGGCTCGGGAGGCGCTTCGCAGCGCCGAGCGTGATCTGCGGGCCATCGTCGCCGAAGCTGCGGCGGAGACGGACAGGCTGTGCGCCGCCGTTGGCCGGGCCGGCCTTGCGATCGCGCCCGATGCAGGGTTCGACGCGGTCCTGTCCGCGGCGCAGGAGGCGCTCGACGGCGAAGCCGAGCTGCGCCGCCTGCGCGCCGAGCGGGACGAGCGGCAGCGTCATCTCGGCCTCCGTGAACGCGCGGCGGCAGAGGCCGCGGCGGCGCTGCGCGACTGGACCGAGGCATGGGAGACGACGTGCCGGAGCTGCTGGCTCGGCGAGGACGCGGCGGTGCCCGACGTCGGGGCCGTGCGCGAGGTTCTCGCGGCGATCGCCGATCTCGCGCCGGCGCTCGAGAAGCGCGCCGGCCTGCTCGATCGCATCGCCAAGATGGAGGCCGATCAGGCGGCCTTCCGGGACGAGGTGGCCGCGCTTGCCGCATCGCTGGGGCTGGCGGACGCGGCGGCGCCGGCATTGGAGCTGGCGCAACGCATTGGCGAGGCGGTCCGGCAGGCCGGCGCCGCGGCGGCCCAGCGCGCTACGCTGCGCGCCCGGCTGGCGGAAGCCGAAGCGCGGCGGCGCGAGCTCGCCGAGGCTTCGGCCATTCTCGCGCAGCGGAAGCAGCCGATGATGAGGCTGTTCGCCGTCTCGTCGCTGGCCGAGATTGCCGAGAAGCTGTCCGGCAACGTGCTGCGGGCCGAGCTGCGCCAGGCCGCCGCGACGGCCGAGGCGGAGATCCTCGAGGCCTTGCGAACCGTCGATCTCGCCAGTGCCGAGCGCATTCTCGAAAGCGCCGATCGCGCGGCGCTGGAAGCCGAGCTGATCGCCTTGCAAAGCCGCTTCGACGACCAGGACCGGCGCTGCCAGGAGCTGTTCGCGGAGCGGTCCGGCGCGATCGACCGGGTCGCGGCGATCGGCGCCGACGAGGCGGTCGCGGATATCGAGGAGAAACGACGCACGACCTTGCTGGAGATCGAGGACGGCGCGATGCGTTATCTCGCGCTGCGCGCCGGCGTCGCGGCGACGGAGCGGGCGCTCGCCAGCTATCGCGAGCGGCATCGCAGCGCGATGATGGCGCGCGCCTCGGAAGCGTTCCGCACCATGAGCCGCGGCGCCTATGCTGGCCTCGCCGCCCAGCCGGGCAAGGATGGCGAGACGCTCATCGCGCTCGCGCGCGGCGGCGGCTCGAAGGTCGCGAGCGAGCTCTCGAAAGGCACGCGCTTCCAGCTCTATCTCGCCCTGCGCGTCGCGGGCTATCACGAGTTCGCGGCGGCGCGCAGCGCGATGCCGTTCATCGCCGACGACATCATGGAGACTTTCGACGATTTCCGTGCCGAGGAGGCCTTCCGGCTGTTCGCGGACATGGCGCGGGCCGGCCAGGTGATCTACCTCACCCATCACCAGCATCTCTGCGACATTGCCCGGAAGGTGTGCCCGGCGGTGCGGCTGCATCGGCTCGACGGCGCGGGCGCGGCGCCATAGCGCCTTCGCCGTCTCTTGGGAGCGCGGAAAGCCTCCAAGCGGCTGTCCTGAGGCGATTTCTTCAGGCGAGCCGATGCCCGCTGCGCGTCGAGACGCTTCAGTCGCTTCCCTGCAAACAAAAACCCCGGCCGCAGGGCCGGGGTCATTGTCGGGTGGGCGATCGCGGCGTCAGGCCGTCGCCTCGATCACCCGGCCGGCCTTCTCGACCAGCTCCGCGATCTGGCTTTCGCTGACGATCAGCGGCGGCGTCAGCACGATGCCGTCGCCGGCGGTGCGGATCATCAGGCCCTCCTCGTGGAAGGAATGCTCGATGGCGGCAAAGCCGCGCTTGCCCGGCGCGTCCTTGTAGCCCTCGAAATCGATGGCCGCAGTGAGGCCGACCTGGCGGATGTCGAGCACGCCCGGCTTGGACTTCAGCGTCATCACGGCTTCGGCCCAGAGCGGTTCCAGCGTCTTGGCCCGCTCGAACAGCCCTTCGTCGCGATAGATGTCGAGCGTGGCGAGGCCCGCCGCGCAGGCGAGCGGATGGGCCGAATAGGTATAGCCGTGGAACAGCTCCACCACATGTTCCGGCCCGGTCATGAAGGTGTCGTAGATGCCCTTGCGGGCAATGACGCCGCCCATCGGGGCGGCCGCGTTGGTGACGCCCTTGGCGAAGGTCAGGAGGTCGGGCGTGACGCCGTAGCGCTCGGAAGCGAAGGCGTGGCCGAGACGGCCGAAGCCGGTGATGACCTCGTCGAAGATGAGCAGGATGTCGTGCTTGGTGCAGAGCTCGCGCAGGCGCTTCAGATAACCCTTGGGCGCCGGCAGCACGCCGGTCGAGCCGGCCATCGGCTCGACGATGACGGCGGCGATGGTCGAGGCGTCGTGCAGCGCGACGATCCGCTCCAGTTCGTCGGCGAGATGGGCGCCCCATTCCGGCTCGCCGACCGAGAAGCGCTGCTCCTCGCGATTGTAGGTGTGCGGCAGGTGATCGGCGCCGGCCAGCAGCGAGCCGAAGAACTTGCGGTTCGGCACGATGCCGCCGACCGTGATGCCGCCGAAGCCGACGCCGTGATAGCCGCGCTCGCGGCCGATCAGCCGGGTCTTCGAGCCCTTGCCGCGGACATTCCAGTAGGCGAGCGCGATCTTCAGCGCGGTATCGGCGGCTTCCGACCCGGAATTGCAGAAGAAGACATGGTCGAGATCGCCGGGCGCGAGCGCCGCGATGCGGCTCGCCAGTTCGAAGGCCTTGGGATGGCCGTACTGGAACGAGGGCGCATAGTCGAGCTCGGCGGCCTGCTTCTGGATCGCCTGGACGATCGGGTCGCGGCTATGGCCGGCATTGGAGCACCACAGGCCCGCCGTGCCGTCCATCACCGGCCGGCCCTCGGGCGTGTAGTAGTGCACGTCCTTGGCGCGGGCGATCAGGCGCGGGCGGGCCTTGAAGGCGCGGTTCGAGGTGAACGGCATCCAGAAGGCTTCGAGATCGTTCGGCACCGTGGAGGTGCCGACCGGATCGGAATCGACAAGACGCAGCGCGGAGGCTTTGGACATGATGGTCTCCGAAGGCACGGGCGGCCGTAAAAATTCGATAAGGACGATATCAGCGCAGCCGGCGCGCACAACCGGCGCGCCCGCATCCCTCACATTCGCTGCGGCCCGAGCCGCCCGCCGGCAGGCGGGGGCTCACATCACCACCACCCGCGTGCCGACCCTGACGCGCTGATAAAGATCGACCACGTCCTCGTTGCGCATGCGGAAGCAGCCGGACGAGACATAGGTGCCGATCGTGTGCGGCTCGTTGGAGCCGTGGATGCGGTAGAGCGAGGAGCCGAGATAGAGGGCGCGGGCGCCGAGCGGATTGTCCGGGCCACCGGCCATGAAGCGCGGCAGGTCGGGCCGTCGCCGCAGCATGTCGGCCGGCGGGCGCCAGTCCGGCCATTCGGCCTTGCGGGTGATCACCTTGCTGCCGGTCCAGCCGAAGCCCGGGCGGCCGACGCCGACGCCGTAGCGGCGCGCCATGCCGCCGGGCTCGACGAGATAGAGGAAACGCTCGCGGGTATCGATGACGATGGTGCCGGGACGCTGGCTGGTCTGGTAGCGCACGACCTGCGGCAGGAAGCGCGGATGCATGCCGCGCGGCGCGCCCGGTTCCACCGGCATGTCGTTGAAATCGGGCATCCGGCCGATCCGCCGGAGCGGCACGACCCGGCCCTCGATATCGGCATAGGGGGACGGCGTACCGCGCGGCACGATGCGCGTGCCGCGCGGCGGCGGAGGCGGCTCGCCGCCCTCGTAGAGATATTCGATGAAGCCGCCGCCGACCGCGCCGCGCCGGCCGGGCACGGGCCGCCCGTAATAGTCGGTCTCCGGATAGGCTGTGCGCGGATGGCTTTCCGGCACCGGCCGGGCGCGGCCGGCCCGCGCCGGGCCGTCATAGCCATAGCCGTCGGGCTCGTACCAGCCCTGGGCGAAGGCCGGGCCGGCCGCAATGAGGCCGGCGAGGGTTGCTGCAAGCGCGATCCTGGTCATCGGCGAACCCGTATTGGCGGAGCCGGCCGGCGGGCGCGGCCCCTTGGCTTTGGTCACGCCCGAAGTGCTGCGCGAACGGATCGACCGTTGCGCCGCCGCGGCTTCGGGCGCCTGGAAGAAGACAAGCCTCATCCTGGCTTAACGGGGGATGAAGGGCGACGGTTGCCGGCGGCGCCCGACGAGGTCGTCGAGCGGCCGTCGCGAGCGCACCGCCGGCGCCGTTAGCGCGCCGGCAAGGTTAACGTCGTTTTACCCGGTAACAGCATCTTTCTCCGACCGGCCGGAACGCGCTCTTAACCAGGCGACCGTTCAAGATTTCGGCCAAGGACCGGGCAGAAACGCACCGGTCGCCCGACATCCGGATCGTCCATGCGCGCCTCGAAAAAAGCCTTCCGCATTGAATCGTTCTCGCAACCGGCGGACGTTGCCTGGCCGATGGCCGACGGAACGCCCGCCGGCGCCGGCCATCTGGAGATCATGGCGGAACTGAAGTCGCTGCGCGCGCTGATCCAGCCGGCCGAAGAGGTGTCGCGGCAGATGATCGAGGCCTATCGCAGCGAGATGCAGGAGGCGCTGAAGCTCAAGGCCGAGCTCGACAGCATCTATTCGGCGATCAACCAGACCAAGCACGAGATCGCGACGCTGCATGTCTCGGGGTTCCAGGGCAAGCAGATGACCCGCGTGACCCACGAGCTCGACGCCATCGTCTCGGGCACCGAGGAGGCGACCGAGGGCATTCTGAGCGCGGCCGAGACCATCGACCAGATCGCCGGCCAGCTCGCGGCCAAGCTCAAGAGCCAGCAGGACCGCGGTGCCGTCGACGACATCCAGCAGAAGATCATCACCATCTTCGAGCACTGCAATTTCCAGGACCTGACCGGCCAGCGCATCACCAAGGTGGTCAACACGCTGAAATTCATCGAGGAGCGCATCGTCAGGATGATGGACATCTGGGGCGGCATCGATTCGTTCCGCGACGTCTCGGTGGAGGCCATGGCCGAGGCGACCGGCGATGCCGGCCTCGTCAACGGCCCGAAGCTCCAGGGCGAGGCGGGCCATGCCAGCCAGGACGAGATCGACGCGCTGTTCAACTGAGCGGCACGGCGGCAACACTGTGCCGCCAAAGCAACACCCGCTTGCCCTGATTCCGCCCCGGCGGGCATAGAGTGTAAGTCCCTTGTCGTTCGCCCTGCCGATTCGGGCCCTGATGCGTCTCAGTCCCGCCTTTCTGGTTCCCTTCGTCGTCGCCCTGCCGGCGACCGCTCAGGCGCCGACACCGGCGGAGCGGGCGGAGGCGGAGCGTCGCGAGCGGCAGCGCGAGCTCGATGCGATCAAGAATGATCTTGCGCGCGCCAATGCCGAACGCACGCGGATCGAGACGGAAATCGGCACGATGCGTGCCGACCGCGCCGCGCTGGTGCGGTCCGGCATCGAAGCGGCCGCGCGGGTCCGGGAGCTGGAGGGCAAGGTGATCGAGAGCGAGGCGCGCCTTGCCGGGCTCGATGGCCGCGAGGCGGAGCTGCGTGCCTCCCTCGACGAACGGCGCGACCTGATCGCCCAGGTCCTGGCTTCGCTCCAGCGCATGGGACGCCGGCCGCCGCCGGCCATGCTGGTCGGCGCCGACGACGTGCTGAAAACGGTCAGGACCGCCATGCTGCTCGGCACGCTGGTGCCGGAAATGCGCGATGCCGTGCGCGTGCTGGCGCGCGATCTCGAAGATCTCGCCAATGTGCGCCGCTCGATCCTGGCCGAGCGCGACACGCTGAAGCGCGACATGGTCTCGCTCGACAACGAGCGGATCCGGGTGGAGGCGCTGGCCGAGGCACGCCAGAAGCAGCTCGCGACGAGCGAGCAGACGCTGGATGCCGAGCGCCAGAAGGCCAGCGGATTGTCGCGTCAGGCCGACAATCTCGAACTTTTGATCGGCCGCATGGAGACTGAAATTGCCGCCGCGCGGCGCGCCGCCGAGGCGGCGCGCACCTCGGTGGTGGCGCGCGGCCCGGCCGCGACCGACCGGCGCGCGCAGATGGCCGCCCTGCAGAATGCCGGGCGGATGAACCCGGCAATTCCCTTCGCGCAGACGCGCGGAAGCCTGCCGATGCCGGTTCTGGGCACCCGCCTGCGCGAATTCGGCGCGCAGGACGGCCTTGGCGGAACCGAGCGCGGACAGTCCTTCGCCACCCGCCCGGGCGCTTCCGTCACGGCGCCGGCGGATGGCTGGGTGGTCTATTCCGGCCCGTTCCGGACCTATGGACAACTCTTGATCCTCAATGCCGGGGGCGGGTATCATCTCGTCCTCGCCGGAATGGACAGGATCACGGTCGATCTTGGCCAATTCGTCTTGGCCGGCGAGCCGGTGGGCGTTATGGGGGATGCGCCCCCGCCGGCTGCGGCGGTGACAACGGGCTCCTCCCAGCCCGTCCTCTATGTCGAGTTCCGCAAGGATGGATCGAACATCGATCCGGCGCCTTGGTGGGCCCCGCGGGGCCCGGGCGCGCAGACCAATGAAAGGGTTCGCGGATGATGCGCAAAGCTTCGCTCCTCCTTGCCGGTGCCGCCATGGGTGCGCTCGCGACCGTCGCGCTGTCGCAGCCGCGGGCGATCCTCGGCATGAGCGCCAATGCCGCAGGATCCGACACCTACCGGCAGATCAATCTGTTCGGTGACATTTTCGAGCGGGTTCGTTCCGACTATGTCGAAAAGCCCGACGACGCCAAGCTGATCGAAGCGGCGATCAACGGCATGCTGTCCTCGCTCGACCCGCATTCGAGCTACATGGACGCGCGCAATTTCCGTGACATGCAGGTGCAGACGCGCGGCGAGTTCGGCGGCCTCGGCATCGAGGTCACCCAGGAGGACGGTGCGATCAAGGTGGTCGCGCCGATCGACGACACGCCGGCGTCCAAGGCGGGGATCCTCGCCAACGACATCATCACCCATATCGACAATGAGCCGATCCAGGGCCTCACGCTGCAGCAGGCGGTGGAAAAGATGCGCGGCCCGGTCGGCTCGCAGATCACCATTCGCGTCACGCGGACCGGCGCCGCCGCGCGCGACATTCCGATCACCCGCGACCGGATCGTCATCCGCGCCGTGCGCCATCAGGTGATCGGCGACGATATCGGCTATATCCGCATCACCCAGTTCAACGAGCAGACCACGGACAGCCTGCGCCGGGCGCTGGAGGAGATCCGCAACAAGGTGCCGGCCGACAAGCTGCGCGGCTATGTCGTCGACCTCAGGAACAATCCGGGCGGCCTGCTCGACCAGTCGATCTCGGTCTCCGATGCGTTCCTGGAGCGCGGCGAGATCGTCTCCACCCGCGGCCGCAACGCCGAGGAAACGCAGCGCTGGAACGCCCGCTCGGGCGACCTCACCGGCGGCAAGCCGGTGATCGTGCTGATCAATGGCGGTTCGGCCTCGGCCTCCGAGATCGTCGCCGGCGCGCTGCAGGACCACAAGCGGGCGACCGTGCTCGGCACCCGCTCGTTCGGCAAGGGCTCGGTGCAGACCATCATTCCGCTCGGCAGCCAGGGCGCGCTGCGGCTGACCACGGCGCGCTACTACACGCCGTCGGGCCGGTCGATCCAGGCGCGCGGCATCGACCCGGACATTGCGGTCGAGCAGCCGCTGCCGGAGGAGCTGAGGGCGCGCATCGCGGAAGCCGCCCAGCAGAATCGCGGCGAAGCCGGCCTGCGCGGCCATCTGCGCAATCCGAATCAGGAGAACAACGAGGAGCGTTCGGCGTCCTCGGGCTATGTTCCGCGCGAGCAGAAGGACGACATCCAGCTCAACCATGCGCTGGATCTGCTGCGCGGGGTGAGGACCGATCCGAAATTCCCGCCTTCGACCCGCAGCGCGGCGGCTCCGGCCCAGCTGGCCCAGCCCGCTCCGGCCCCGGCGGCGCCCGCTCCGGCCAATCCGGCGCCTGCGCCGAGCCCGGCGCCGGCCCCTGCGCAGCCGGCACCAGCGACGCCGCAATAAGGCCATTGCCGGCCCGCCGAGGGCAGGTCATTCTCGGTCACCAGGTCACGCCTCCGGGTCAAGCCGGAGGCGTTGCCATGTCCGGTTGCTGGAATGAATGCCATGTCGCTGTGTTCCTCGCAGACGCGCCTGTTCGCGGGCGAAGTGCTGGCCGCCTATGACGGCCGCCGGCAGATCAGCCCGCTGACGGGCATCGAGCCGACCTTTTCGACCGAGGACGCCCAGAGGGTCGCCCACGAGGTCACGCGGCGGCGCATCGCCCGCGGCGAGCGGGTGGTCGGGCGCAAGATCGGTTTCACCAACCGGACCATCTGGGACGAATACGGGGTCTATGCGCCGATCTGGGGGCCTGTCTACGACACGACCTACAAGGCGGTGACGGGCCCGGCCGAGGCGCCGCTCGGCCATCTCGTCGAACCGCGGATCGAGCCGGAAATCGTCTTCCGTTTCAAGGCCGGCGTGACGCCCGACATGGATGAGCGCGCCATTCTGGCGTCGATCGACTGGATCGCGCATGGCTTCGAGATCGTCCAGTCGCTGTTTCCGGGCTGGCAGTTCCAGGGCGCCGACTGCACCGCCGCCTTCGGCCTGCACGGCGCGCTCCATTGCGGGCCGCCCGTCGCCGTGACGGGCCCGGCCGAGCCCTGGCTGGAACGGCTGAGGGAAGCGACCATCACCTTGTCGAAGGACGGTGTCGCGGTCGATCGCGGCGTGCTCTCCAACGTGCTCGACGGGCCGCTCTCGGCGGTCCGGCACCTGGCCGGCGTTCTCGCCGCCGACCCCGAGGCCCAGCCGATCGCCGCGGGCGAGATCATCACCACGGGAACGGTGACCCGCGCCTTTCCGGTGGCGCCGGGCGAGACCTGGTCGACGGTGGTCGAGGGCCTTGCGCTCGCCCCGATGTCGCTGCGTTTCGTCTGACGCCGCCTCAGGTCGCGGCGGCCGCCGCCTTTTCGGCATCGCCGGCCATGAACTGCGCCCTGGCGAGCCCGGCGAAGATGCCGCCCTGGGCGACCAGCGCCTCGAACGATCCGGTCTCGACCACGCGGCCCTGGTCGAACACCAGGATGCGCGTCGCGTGGCGGATGGTGGCGAGCCGGTGCGCGATGACGAAGGTGGTGCGGCCCTTCATCACCTCGACGAGGGCGGCCTGCAGCTTCTGCTCGGTCGCGGCGTCGAGAGCCGAGGTCGCTTCGTCCAGGATCAGGACCGGCGGATCCTTCAGGAGCGCGCGTGCGATCGACAGGCGCTGGCGCTCGCCGCCCGACAGCGACCGGCCGCGCTCGGCGATCTCGGTGTCCAGCCCGCCGGGCTGGCGCTTGAGAAATTCGACCGCCTGGGCGCGCTCGCAAGCCTCCCAGATCTCGGCATCGGTGGCGTCCGGCCGGCCGACCTGCAGGTTCTCCTTGATGGTGCGGGCGAACAGCATGGGCTCCTGGAACACGACGCCGATATTGCGCCGGAGCGAGCCGAGGGTGACGTCGCGGATGTCCTGGCCGTCGATGGTGATGCGGCCGGATTGCGGATCGAAGACCCGGTGCAGCAGCGACAGGGTGGTGGATTTGCCTGAGCCGGTGGAGCCGACCAGGGCGATGGTGTCGCCGGGCGCCGCCACGAAGGAGAGATCGGCCACCGCCGCGCGCTTGCCGTCATAGGAGAACGACACGTTCTCGAACACGACCGTGCCCGTGACCTTGCCGATATCGACCGCGTTCGGTCGGTCGCGCACCTGCGGCGTCGTATCGATGACGTCGAAGAAGTCGCGGATCTTCGGACCTTCCAGGAACACCGCGTTGATGAAGCCGACCAGCGCCTCGAGCTTGGCGATCAGCATGGTCGCAAAGCCCATGAAGGTGACGATCTCGCCGATGCTGGCAAGGCCATGGATATGCAGCCAGGTGCCGGTGAGGAACACCGCCAGCACGGTGAGGGTCGCCGAGGCGCGCGAGGCGACCGCCGCGATCGCCCACCAGGAGAGGACGGGGATCTGGGCGGCGAGCAGGGCGTCGACCGTGGCGCGCATCGCGCGCACCTCCGCGTCGATGCGGGTGAACGACTGGATCACCGGCACGTTGCCGAGCGCGTCGGTCGCCCGTTCGGCGAGCGCGTTGTGGAACTCCTGGACGTGGCCCTGCAGCGTCTCGGTGCGGCGCAGCACATAGCTCGTCAGGAAGAAGAAGAAGAACACCATGACGACCAGCAGGATGCCGAGCCGCCAGTTCACCCAGAGCGAGACCGGCACCAGGATGACGAGGGCGATCATCGAGGCGCAGTGCTCGCGCAGGAACGACAGCAGCAGCCAGGCCATGGCGTTGGAGCCTTCCAGCATCTGCTTGAGCAGGCGGCCGGAATGGGTGCCGGAATGGTAGCTGAGCGGCAGGTTCAGCACGTGCTCGAAGAAGTGCTGCATGAAGGCGAGCCGCCGGCGGTGCGACATGCGGTCGGCATGCAGGGCCACCAGGACGCCGGCGACGATGGTGAACAGGCCGAACGACACCCAGGCGCCGACCAGCGGCAGCAGCTCGCTCCAGGTGATGGTGCGGTTCTGCGCCTGGGCGCGGGTGAGGGCGTCGATGATGCGGCCGAACAGGATCGGCTCGGCGAACATGATGCAGGCGAGAATGATGTTGCAGGTGAGCAGGATGATGCCGAGCCGGCGCTCCGGCCCGAGCTGCATCAGGACCCGCCAGTAGACCTTGAGAAGTGCCATGCGCCGTCCTCGATGGGAATCTCGCCCTCGTGCCCCGAACTTGGCAGCTGCCCCGGCCCGACATCGAGCGCGGAGCGAATTCCAGGTTCAAAGGGACACGAGCAACTGTGAACACGGGGCGCGGCGCACCGCAAGGCGTGACCTTCGGCGCAAGGTGTCGTCGCGCCGAAGGCTGGGCCGGGCGAAATGGCCTCGCCCGGATCAGTTCGGCCGGGCGCGCATGCGGATCATGAAGCTGTCGAACGTATATTCGGCCACCTGGAACCAGAGATATTCCTCGTTGCGGAAGGCGATATAGTGGTCGAGCACCTTCTTGAACCGGGGATTGCCTGCCGCGATTTCGGCGTAATAGGCATTCGCTTCCTTGTAGGCGGCCTCCATCATGTCCTGCGGGAAGGGGCGCAGTTGCGCGCCCTGGGCCACGAGCGAACGGAGCGCCGCGGGGTTCTGGGCGTCATAGCGCGCCTGGATCCAGGTCCCCGCCTCATAGGAGGCCGCCTGAAACGCGGCCTTGTAGTGTTTCGGCAAGCTGTCCCATTTGGCGATGTTGGTCATGGCGGCGAGCTGCGCCCCGCCTTCCCACCAGCCGGGATAATAGTAATAGGGCGCGACCTTATAGAGGCCGAGCTTGAGGTCGTCATAGGGGCCGACCCATTCGGCGGCATCGATGGTGCCCTTCTCGAGCGCTGGATAGAGGTCGCCGCCGGCAATC
Organism: bacterium YEK0313; assembly: GCA_000751295.2. Lineage (NCBI taxonomy): Bacteria > bacterium YEK0313. Next base: position 1,444,822 of record CCMO02000001.1, on the reverse strand, counting down.
TGCTGCGGCACGACGCCGATGCGCGCGAGAATCGCGCCGGCAAGCCCGGCAATGCGGAATTTCAGGCCCTTGAAATCGGCGAGCGTCCGGATCTCCTTGCGAAACCAGCCACCCATCTGCGTGCCGGTATTGCCGCAGGCGATCGAGACGACGCCATAGTCCTTGTAGAATTCGTTCAGCAGATCGAGGCCGCCGTCGAAGAACCAGGCGTTCTGCTGGCGCGCGTTCATGCCGAAAGGCAGGGTCGAGCCGAAGGTGAAGGTCGGGTCCTTCCCGACATAATAATAGGATGCGGTGTGGCAGCATTCGACCGCACCGCTGGACACCGCATCGAGCGCCTGCAATCCGGGCACGATCTCGCCGGCGGCAAAGGGCTGGATCAAGAAGCGGTTGTCGGTGATCTCGGCGACCCGCTTCACGAAGACTTCGGTCAGGCCATAGAGCGTATCCAGCGATTTCGGAAAGCTGGAGGTCAGGCGCCAGCGGATTTCGGGCATGGACTGCGCGACCGCTGGCGCTGCGACCGCGCCGGCGGCGACCAGCGCACCGGCGCTGCCGACGAAATGGCGACGTTTCATCTTGGATCTTCCCCTTGGCTCGTTTCCGCGGGGACCGATCCCGCCGGCCCGGCGCCGGGCGGCGCCTGCAACGGGTCGGATGAGCCGGTTGATCCAGCCTTCACCCCAGCCGGGCCAGCATGGGATGCGGGGCGGCGGCTTGCAATGCTCGGATTCCTGGCGCCGGCAGCCGGGCTGCAACCTGCGCCCGGATCCGGCGCGGCGGGTCGGGATCAGAACGGCGTGCCGGCGCCCGGCGCGGGCAGGGCGAGGTGGTGGGCGAGTGTCGCGGCAATGTCGGCAAAGGTCTCCCGCCGGCCGATCGGGCCGGTCGGCTGGCCCGGCCCGTAGGCGAGAATCGGCACATATTCGCGCGTGTGGTCGGATCCCGCGAAGGTCGGATCGCAGCCGTGGTCGGCGGTGATGACGACGAGATCGCCGGGCCGCAGGCGGGCATCGAGCTCGGGCAGCCGGCGGTCGAACTGCCGGAGCGCCTGGCCATAGCCCTTGGGATCGCGGCGATGGCCGTAGAGCGAATCGAAATCGATGAAATTGGCCATCAGCAGGCCGCCCTCCGCGAGGCGGTCGAGGCCTTCGAGAGTGCGGTCGAACAGGGCCATGTTGCCGGCCGCCTTCATGACCGTTCCGGTGCCGACATGGGCGAAGATGTCGCCGATCTTGCCGACGGTCACGACGTCGCGGCCGGCGCGCGTCGCGATGTCGAGAAGCGTCGGCGCCGGCGGCGGCACCGCATAGTCGCGGCGGTTGGCGGTCCGCTGGAAATCGGCAGCCGAGGAACCGGCGAAGGGCCGGGCGATGACCCGGCCGATCCGCAGCGCATCGCAAAGCTCGCGCGCCACCTGGCAGACCTGGTAAAGCCGATCGAGGCCGAAAGCCTCCTCGTGGGCGGCGATCTGCAGCACCGAATCGGCCGAGCTGTAGAGGATCGGCCGGCCGGTCCGGACATGCTCCTCGCCGAGCTCGGCGATGATGGCCGTGCCGGAGGCGTGGCAGTCGCCGAGAATGCCGGGCAGGCCGCAGCGGTCGACCAGCGTCGCGACGAGATCGGCGGGGAAGCAGGGTCTCGTATCCGGAAAGTAGCCCCAGTCGGTGGTGACGGGCACGCCGGCGATCTCCCAATGGCCGGAGGGCGTGTCCTTGCCGCGCGAGGTCTCGACCCCGTAGCCGTAGCGGCCGGCAATGCGGGCGGTGGCGGCAAGGCCGGGCGGCATCCGGCCGGAGGCGGCCTCGGCGGCCTTGGCAAGGCCCAGCGTCGTCAGGTTGGGCAGATGCAGGCCGGGCCCGCGCGCGGCGAACCAGTCGGCGATATGGCCGAGCGTATCGGCGCCGGCATCGCCATAGTCCGCGGCGTCGGCGGCGGCGCCGATGCCCAGGGAATCGAGGACCAGGATGACGCTGCGCGGCATGGGCTCTCCGTTCAGCTGGAGCGGGGCGCGGGTGCGGCGTCCGCCTGGATGCGGGCCTGGACGAGGGCGCCGATCAGGGCACCGCCATGGTCGACGGTGATCGCCTCGGCCAGCATGGCGGCAGCCGCCGCGAAGCCGGCCTCGTCGCGCGAATGCACCATGGCGAGCGGCTGGCCCTTTTCGACCCGTTCGCCCAGCATGACGAGGTCGGTGAGGCCGACGGCATGATCGACCGGGTCGGCGGAGCGGGTGCGGCCGCCGCCGAGCGCGACCACGCTCATGCCGACCTTGCGGGTGTCGATGGCGGTGACCGTGCCGCCGGCCGCGGCGAGGACCGGCCGGACCTCGGGCGCGCGCGGCAGGTGCTTGTCCGGGCTCTCCAGGAGATCGCCGGGCCCGCCGAGCGCCATCACCATGCGCTCGAACACCTCGGCCGCCCGGCCGTTGCCGAGCACGCGCTCGAGCTTGCCCAGCGCCCGGTCGAGATCGGGGGCGAGCTTGCCGAGCACCAGAAGCTCGGCCGCCAGCGCCATGGTGACGCCGTGCAGGCGCGATTCGCGATGCTGGCCAGTGAGATAGTCGATCGCCCAGCGCACCTCCACCGCATTGCCGGCGGCATTGGCGAGCGGCTGGTCCATCGGGGTGACCAGCGCCACCGTCGGCAGGCCGGCGCCGGCGGCGACGGTTGCGATCGAATCGGCGAGCTCCTTCGATCGCGGAAAGTCCGGCATGAAGGCGCCCGACCCGGTCTTCACGTCCATCACCAGGCCGTCGAGGCCGGCGGCGAGCTTCTTCGACAGGATCGACGAGGTCAGCAGCGGGATCGATTCGACCGTCGCGGTCACGTCGCGCACGCCGTAGATCACCTTGTCGGCCGGCGCGAGATTGGCGGTCTGGCCGATGATCGCGCAGCCCACCTGGCGCACGGTGCGGCGCAGCCGGTCCAGCGACGGCGTCGCGTCATAGCCGGGGATCGATTCGAGCTTGTCGAGCGTGCCGCCGGTATGGCCGAGGCCGCGTCCCGATATCATCGGCACGAAGCCGCCAGCCGCCGCCACCATCGGGGCCAGCATGAGCGAGACCGTGTCGCCGACGCCGCCGGTCGAGTGCTTGTCGAGCACCGGGCCGGGCAGGTCGAGGTCCTGCCAGGCGAGCGTCTCGCCCGAACGTGTCATGGCGCGGGTGAGGGCGATGCGCTCGGCCATGGTCATGCCCTGGAAGAAGATGGCCATGGCCAGCGCCGCGACCTGCGCCTCGGTCACCCTGTTGTCGGCGATGCCGGCGACGAAAGCCTCGATCGCCTCGTCGCTCAGGGCGCGGCCGTCACGCTTGTCGCGGATGATCTCTTGCGGAAGGAGCGTCATGCGAAAGGTCCTGTGGGCCGGGATTTCAATAGGCACTGTCCGGCGCGGCGGCGCCGGCGAGCAAGGCGTCGAGCAGGCCCGACGCGCCGAACCGGAAAGTGTCCGGCCGCGGCCAGCCCTTGCCCATCACCGCCTCGGCGAGCGCCAGATAGGCGCGGGCATCCTCACGCGTGCGGATGCCGCCCGAGGCCTTGAAGCCGACGGGGCGCGGCGCGGCGCGGATCACCTCCAGCATCACGCGCGCGGCCTCGGGCGTCGCCGAGACGCGGGTCTTGCCGGTCGAGGTCTTGATGAAGTCGGCGCCGGCCCCGATGGCGATCCGGGCCGCGCGGGCAATGCGTTCGGGCGTGCCGAGCACGCCGGTTTCCAGGATCACCTTGAGCAGGCGCCCGGGCGGAACGCGCGCGCGCACGGCTCCGACCAGCGCCGCTGCCGTGTCATCGTCGCCCGCCATGACCGCATGGTAGGGCAGGACGAGGTCGATCTCGTCGGCTCCGTCGGCGATGGCCCTCGCGGTTTCCGCCGATGCGGCTGCGACATCCGCGGTCCCGGCCGGAAAGTTGACGACGGTCGCGACCTTGATGAGCGTGCCGGCAAGCCGCTGCCGGGCGGCGGCGGCGAAACGGGGCCAGACGCAGACGGCAGCGACCGGACCGAGCGGCGTCGAGGCGCGCTCGCAGAGGCTCGCGAGCCCCGCTGCGTCGGCGGTCTCTGAGAGATCGGTCAGGTCGAGCAGCGCGATGGCCTTGGTCGCAAATCTGTCGCTCATGTCGCGATCTCCCCGAGGAAGCCGCGGATGACCGCGCCGAGGGCCTGCGCGCCGGCCATGGCGACCGTCTTGGTTTCGGCATGGGACGGCGCTTCGACGGCCATGCCGGCGCCGAAATTGGTGATCATCGAGAGCGCCGCGACGCGCAGCCCGGCATGGCGGGCGAGAATCACCTCCGGCACGGTGGACATGCCGACGGCGTCGGCGCCGAGCCGCTGCAGGGCGCGGATCTCCGCCGGGGTTTCGAAGCTCGGTCCGGTGACCCAGGCATAGATGCCGGCATGCAGCGTGATGCCGGCCGCCGCGGCGCCCCGGCCGAGCGCCGCCCTCAGCGCAGGATCATAGGCATCGTTCATCGGCACGAAGCGCCCGTCGCCGGGCGTGCCGATCAGCGGGTTCGGGCCGAACAGGCCGATATGGTCCGCTATCGCCATGACCGATCCCGGCGGCATGTCCTCCCGCAGCGAGCCGGCCGCATTGGTCAGCAGCAGCGCCCCGGCGCCGAGCCCGGCGAGGGCCGCGATGGCCGGCTGCATCACGCGGGCATCGCCCGTCTCGTAGACATGGGCACGGCCCTGCATCATGGCGACGCGCCGGCCTTCCAGGCGGCCGATTACGAGCCGGCCGGCATGGCCCGATACCCCGGTCCGCGGAAAGCCCGGCAGCTCGGCATAGGCAATCGCGACCGGCTCGTCGACGGCATCCGCGAGCGGGCCGAGCCCGGTGCCGAGCACGATGGCGCAGTCGATCGGCGTCGGGCCGATCCTTGCGCGAATGAGCTCCGCCGCGCTCATGACAGATTGTCCGGCCCGAAGGAATGGGGGAGCAGCTCGCCGAGCGTGACGCTCATCCTGACGCCTTCCGGGCCGGCGACGTGGATAAGCATGCCGTTCGCGCCGAATTCGCGCAGGCGCTGGCGACAGGCGCCGCAGGGCGTGCACAGTTCCGGCCCGTCGCCGATGACCAGCACTTCCACGACCGACCGGTCGCCCGCCAGCACCATGGCCGAGAGCGCGCCGGCCTCGGCGCAGGCACCGACCGGATAGGCGGCGTTCTCGACATTGCAGCCGGCATGGACGGCTCCCGACACCGTGCGCAGGGCGGCGCCGACCTGGAAACGCGAATAGGGCGCATAGGCGCGGGCCTGCGCCGCCTTGGCCGCTTCGAACAGGGCTGTCAGTTCGGCTGTCACGACCGATCCTTCACATAGGGGATGCCGGAGGCCCGGGGCGGGATCGCCCGGCCGATGAAGCCGGCCAGCAGCACCAGCGTGAGGATATAAGGCAAAGCCTGGATCGCCTGAACAGGAACCTGACCGATGCCGGGCAGGACGGTGCCCTGGATGCGCAGCGCCGTCGCATCCAGGAGGCCGAACAGGAGACAGGTGCCGAGCGCCGCCCAGGGTCGCCACTTGGCGAAGATGAGGGCCGCGAGCGCAATGAATCCCTTGCCCGCGGTCATGTCGTTGACGAAGCCGGCCGACTGGGCGATGGCGAGATAGGCGCCGCCGAGGCCGCAGAGCAGGCCGGCGACCAGGACCGCCTGGTAGCGCAGGCGGACCACCGAAATGCCGGCCGTATCGACGGCCGCGGGGTTTTCGCCGACGGCCCTGAGCCGCAGCCCCCAGCGCGTGCGGTAGAGCAGGAAGGCGGTGAGCGGCACAGCCAGAACGGCCAGATAGACGAGCACGGAGTGGCCGGAAACGACCTCCGCATAGAAGGCGCCGATGATCGGCACCGCGGACGCCGCCTCGGCAAAGGGCAGGGTGATCTCGCCGAACCGGGCCGTCGCGCCGAGCTGCGGCGTACGGCCGCCCTGCTCGAACCAGGCATTGCCGAGCACGGCGGTGAGCCCGGAGGCGAGCACGTTGAGGGCGACGCCCGAGACGATCTGGTTGCCGCGCTGGCTGATCGCGGCGAAGCCGTGCATCAGGGCAAAGCCGGTCGACGCGCCGACCGCCACGACGAGGCCGATCCAGGGATCGGGGATGACGGCGGCGGTGGCCCCGGCGGCGAAGGCGCCGACCAGCAGCTTGCCTTCGAGGCCGATATCGACCACCCCGGCGCGCTCGGAATAGAGGCCGGCGAGGCAGGCGAAGATCAGCGGCACCGACAGCCTGACGGCGCTGTCGAACACGGAGAGAACCAGCGTCCAGGTCGCCATGTCGGATGCTGCCATGTCGGTCGCTGCCTCGTCAGTCGCTGCCGCGCGTCAGGCGCCGGTACAGCATGGTCAGCCGGTCGGCGAAGAGATTTTCCAGGGCGCCGGCGAACAGGATGACGAAGCCCTGGATCACGACGATCATCTCGCGCGGGATCCTCGGCTTTTCGAGGGCAAGCTCGGCGCCGCCCTGCGCGAGCACGCCGAACAGCAGGCTGGCGAGCACGATGCCATAGGGGTGCGCCCGTCCCATCAGGGCTGTGGCGATGCCGACGAAGCCGGCGCCGGCGACGAATTCGTTGATCAGCCGGCCCTGGGCGCCGAGGATCTCGTTGGTCGCCATCAGGCCGGCCAGGCCGCCCGACAGCATCAGCGCGACGAGGGTGATGCGGGCCGGCGAGATGCCGGCATAGATGGCGGCATCGGCATTGGCGCCGACGGTGCGGATCCGGTAGCCGAGCCGGCTGTGCCAGATCAGCACCCAGACGGCGACGGCCGCGGCGAGCGCCAGCACGAGCGACAGGTTGAGCGGCGAGCGCGCCGCCGTCCAGCCGAACCAGGCGGCGATGGCGGCGAAGGAGGGCAGGATCGCCGCGTCGCTGAAGCGCGCCGTCTCCAGGGCCATCGAGCCGGGCATGCGCAGCGGGCCGGCGAGCAGATAGACGGTGAGCGTGCCGGCCAGGAGGTTGAACATGATGGTGGTGATGACGATGTGGCTGCCGCGCCGGGCCTGCAGCCAGGCCGGCACGAAGGCCCAGGCGGCGCCGCCGAACGCGGCGCCGAGGATGGCCAGGGGCAGCAGGATCGGGGCCGGCAGGCCGGGCAGGCCGAGCGCCACCAGGGCCGCGCCGAGGCCGCCGACCAGGGCCTGGCCTTCGCCGCCGATGTTGAAATGACCGGCATGGAAGGCGACCGCGACGGCAAGCCCGGTGAAGATGTAGCTCGTCGTGTAGAACAGCGTGTAGCCGATGCCGTAGCCCGAGCCGAGCGCGCCGCCGAGCAGGATGCCGAGCGCCTCGATCGGGCTTTCGCCGATGGTCAGCACGACCAGGCCTGCGGCGAGGAAGGCGGCGGCGACGGTGGCAAGCGGAATGGCGACGGCGGTGAGCCAGAGTGGCAGATGATGCCTGTTCACGGGTCGCCCCCACCGATGCCGGCCATCATCAGGCCGATCTCGCCTTCATCGGCGGTCGCCGCCCGGCGCTCGCCGATGATCCGGCCGCCGCTCATGACCAGGACGCGGTCGGCAAGGTTCAGGATCTCGTCGAGCTCGGTCGAAACCACCAGGATGGCCTTGCCCTCGGCGCGCAGCGCGGCGAGCCGGCGGTGGATCTGCTCGATGGCGCCGATGTCGACGCCGCGGGTCGGCTGGCCCACCAGCAGGAGCACAGGCGCGCGTTCGATCTCGCGGGCGAGCACGATCTTCTGCTGGTTGCCGCCGGAGAACAGCGCCGTGGCGAGGCCGGGATCGGTCGGGCGCACGTCGAAGGCGGCCATCTTGGCGGCGCAGTCGGCCACCACGGCCCGGCGGTCGAGGAACGGCCCGCGGCCGAAGCCGGGCTCGTCGACATAGCCGAGGAGCGCGCTTTCGGCCGCCTCGAAAGCCTTGACGAGACCGCGCCGCAACCGGTCCTCGGGCACATGGCGCACGCCGCGGGCGCGCAGCTGCTGCGGATCGTCGCGGCCGCCGCAATCGACCGGCTCTCCCGACAGCCTGACGGTTCCGGCGCTCGGCCGGCGCATGCCGGCGAGGACCTCCAGAAGCTCGCTCTGGCCGTTGCCTGCGACCCCGGCAATGCCGACGATCTCGCCGGCCGCAACCGTCAGGTCGATCGCCTCGAGCCTTGCCACCCCGCGCGCATCGGTGAGGCAAAGGCCTTCGACCTCCAGGACCGGGGCGCCGGCGGGCCGGACGGCGCCGGTCGGCGCGAGGCCGACGCGACGGCCGACCATCAGCTCGGCGAGCGCGTCGGGCGAGGTGTCGGCGGTGCTCACCGTCGCCAGCATCGCGCCACGGCGCATCACCGAGACCGCGTCGGTGACCGCCATGATTTCCTTCAGCTTGTGGGTGACGATGATGACGGTCTTGCCCTCGCCGGCGAGCCGCCGGATCAGCGCGAACAGGCCGTCGGCTTCCGCCGGTGTCAGCACCGCGGTCGGCTCGTCGAGGATCAGCAGGTCGGCGCCGCGCACCAGCGCCTTGAGGATCTCGACGCGCTGCAGCACGCCGACGGGGAGATCGCCGATCCGCGCATCAGGGTCGACCGCGAGGCCATAATCGCGGGCGAGTTCGGCAAGCCTTGCGCGCATCGCCCGCTCACCGCGCGCGACGAGCGGGCCGCCCTCCGCGCCCAGCATCAGGTTCTCGATGACGGTGAAGCTGTCGATCAGCATGAAATGCTGGTGCACCATGCCGATGCCGGCGGCGATGGCATCGGCCGGCGCGCGGATGTGCACCGGCTTGCCGTCGACGGCGATGCTGCCCGCGTCAGCCTGATAGAAGCCGTAGAGGATCGACATCAGCGTCGATTTGCCGGCGCCGTTCTCGCCGATCAGGCCGCGCACCGTGCCGCGCGGCACGGCGAAGTCGACGGCCCTGACCGCATGGACCGGACCGAAGCGCTTGTCGATGCCGGTCATCGCCACGGCACTGGCGGCTGCTGCCGTCATAGGGCGATGGCCATGCCGTCATAGGCCCGCTCGCAGGCGAGCGCCCCCGCATGGTCGAGCATGGCGCTGCTCATATGGGTGAGGATGATGCGCCGTGCCGTCAGTTCGCCGAGGTGCTGCTCGAGCGTTTCGTAGTCGAGATGGTTCGGCAGCTTGCGGTCGACCGTGTAGCACTCGATCAGCAGGGCATCGGCGTCGCGGGCGAGCGGCACCAGCGTGTCGGTCCAGGCCGTGTCGCCGGAATAGGCGAAGACCTTGCCATCGCGGGCGATGCGATAGCCGAGGCACGGGCCGGCGCGATCGTCGTGGACCATGGCGAAGGCTTCGATGTCGGCGCCGGCGACCTCCGCCGGGCGGCCCGGGGCGATCTCGAGATAGTCGATCTCGAAGGCGCGCCGGGCGGTCGCCGAGCCCGGAAAGGCGGCTTCCAGCGCGGCATGGGCGCGCTGCGCGACGCCGGGCGGCCCGGCGACGACGAGCGGCGTGCGCCGGCGCGTGACGAACTGGGCGTCGAGCACGAAGAACGGCAGGCCGCCGAAATGGTCGCCGTGGAAATGGGTGAACAGGATCGCCGAGATGGCGTTGCGGTCGATGCCGGCGCGGTTCAGCGCGGGCATGGACGTCGCGGCGCAGTCGACCAGCATGGTGGTGCCATCGCTCGCCGCGAGATGCAGGCAGGTGGAGAACCGCCCGCCGGAGCCGAAAGCGTCGCCTGAACCGAGAATGGTGATGTTCATTGGACCGGGCAGCTGTTGGTCGCCATGTAGTCGTGGACCTGCAACCGGCCCATCCTAATCTCCTCGGCGGCCCGGGTCACCGCCGCGCGCATCTCGGGTGTGATCAGCGCGGCATTGTTGGCGTCGTCGGCCCAGTCGACGCCGCCCTCGGCAAGGCCCAGAACCGAGACGCCGGGGCGCCAGGTGCCGGCGCGCGCCGCCATGAAGGCGCCGTAGACGGCGACATCGACCTGCTTGGTCATCGAGGTGAGCACGCGTCCCGGATGCAGGCCGTTCTGGTTGGAATCGACGCCGATGCCGAGCTTGCCGGCATCGGCCACCGCCTGCAGCACGCCGATGCCGGTGGAGCCGGCGGCGTGATAGACGATGTCGGCCCCTTGGGCGATCTGGCCGCGGGCGAGCTCGGCGCCGCGCACCGGGTCGCTGAAGGCCTGGCCGGTCGTGCCGGTCATGTTCTGGATGATGGCGATGCCCGGCCGCGCAGCGCGTGCGCCCTGGACGTAGCCGCAGGCGAATTTGCGGATCAGCGGGATATCCATGCCGCCGACAAAGCCGATCGTGTTGGTTTGCGAGCGGAGCGCGGCGAGAACGCCGACGAGATAGGAACCCTCGTGTTCCTTGAACAGCACGCTCTGGACGTTCGGCAGGGCGACCGTGTTGTCGATGATCACGAACCGGGTGTTGGGAAATTCGGCGGCGACCTTTTCGACCGCCGCGCGGAACGAGAAGCCGACGGAGACGATCGGGTTCTGGCCGCGCTGGGCGAAATTGCGCAGGGCCTGCTCGCGCTGGGTGTCGTTGCGGATCTCGAAGTCGCGATAGGCGATGCCGGTCTCCCGCTTGAACCGTTCGGCACCGGCATAGCCCGCCTCGTTGAAGGATTTGTCGAAGCGTCCGCCGAGGTCGTAGACGATGGCCGGCGCGAAGGGCGGGGCCGTCTGCGCCTGGCCAGCCGGCGGCGGACACGCCGCAAGGGCCAGGACAAGGCCGGCCAGAAGACCGAAAAAGCGGTGCCGGACCGATCGATCACGTGCGGCAGGACGCGTCATGGATATCCCCTCGGTCGGCCGCCGGCATTGGTCCGGCTTCGGCCAGGCGGCGAGTTTTGCACGGCCTGCCAGCCGGTCCAAATCGCGCCGCGAGGCATGCGCGCGGCGCGGGGCCATCAGCGCCCGGTCAAGTCTGGCCGGGGCGGCGACGCGGTGGCACAGTCGGGGCGTCCAAGGCGAAGACATCAGAACATGACAGACACAGAAACGCTCAAGATTGCCGGCCTGACCGCGCCCGGCTCCATCGGCCTCGACGAGAACGGCATCGCGCATATCCGCGCGGAGAACGAACACGACCTGTTCTTCCTGCAGGGGTTCCACGCCGCCCGCGAACGCCTGTTCCAGATCGATCTGTGGCGCAAGCGGGGCCTCGGCCTCCTGGCGGCGGATTTCGGCCCTGGCTATCTCGAGCAGGATCGCGCCGCGCGGCTGTTCCTCTATCGCGGCGACCAGGACGCGGAATTTGCCGCCTACGGCCCGGAGGCCAAGGCGACCTTCACGGCCTTTGCCGAAGGCATCAATGCCTTCGTGGCGATGACCGAGGCCGATCCGAGCCTCCTGCCGTTCGAATTCGGTCTCACCGGCACGCGTCCGGCGCGCTGGGCCCCGGCCGATGTCTCGCGCATCCGCACCCATTCGCTGAGCCGCAACGTGCTGTCCGAGGTGCTGCGCTGCCAGGTGCAGGCCAAGGCCGACCACCGCACCGATCTCCTGCGCCGCTGGCTGGAGCCGGCGGTCACGCCGGTCGTGCCGGAGGGGCTCGACCCGGCGAGCATTCCGATGGCCGTGCTCGACATGGTCAAGCTTGCCGCGGCCAATGCGACCTTCTCGAAGGAGCGGCTCGAAGCCAAGCTCGAGGACGCGCCGAAATGGCGCGGCGTCACCGATCTTCTCGAGGTCGTGCTCGATGCCCAGCATACCGGCTCGAACAACTGGGCCGTGCATGGCAGCCGGACCGACACCGGCAAGCCGATCCTGGCGTCGGATCCGCACAGGCTGCACGGCCTGCCCTCGCTGCGTTTCCTCGTCCACCTGACGGCGCCGGGGCTCGACGTGATCGGCGCCGGCGAGCCCTGCATTCCCGGCGTCCATATCGGCCATAACGGCACCATGGCCTGGGCGCTGACGATCTTCTACATCGACCAGGAGGATCTCTACGTCTACGAGACCGACCCTGATGATCCCGACCGCTATCGCTACAAGGACGGCTGGGAGCGGATGCGGACGGTCGAGGAGACCGTCAAGGTGAAGGGCTGCCCCGACCAGGTGCTGCGCCTGAAGTTCACCCGGCACGGGCCCGTGGTCCACGAGGACAGGGACAAGCGGCGCGCCTATGCGGTGCGCTCGGTCTGGTTCGAGCCGGGCACCGCGCCTTATCTCGGCACCCACCGGTTGATGCGCGCCCGCAATCTCGCCGAATTCCGCGCCGGCACGGAGCGCTGGGGCACGCCTTCGGTGAACTTCGTCTATGCCGACAAGGCCGGCACGGTCGCCTGGATGCCGGCCGGCATCAATCCGACACGGCCGAACTGGGACGGGCTGATGCCGGTGCCGGGCGACGGCCGCTACGAATGGGCCGGCTTCCGCGACAGCACGAAGATGCCGCTCGACGAAAATCCCGCGCGCGGCTTCGTCTTCTCGGCCAACGAGATGAACCTGCCCGCCGACTGGGACCACAAGGCGCATCCGATCGGTTTCGAATGGGTCGAGCGGGCCCGCGCGACCCGGATCGAGGAGGTGCTGGCGGCGGAGGCGCCGCACCGCATGACGACCTCTCGGGCGCTGCAGACCGACGTCGTCTCCGTGCCGGCGCGGCGCCTGACGCGGATCGCGCGGGAGCTGCCGGCAGGTGACGCCGACGTGGCTTTGGCCTTGAGGCTTTTTGCCGGCTGGGACCATGCCCTGCTCGAGACCTCCGCGCCGGCGGCGCTGTTCGAGGTCTGGTGGAGCCGTCACCTGAAGCCGGCGCTGTGGAACGCCATCGTGCCGCGCGACCTGCACCGCCTGATGGTGCCGGGAGACGTCGAGGGAACGCTGGCCGCGCTGGAAGCGCCGGACGAACGGTTCGGCGCCGATCCGCGCGGCGGGCGCGACAAGCTGCTCGCCGCCTCGCTCGCCGCCGCGGTGCGCGACGTGAAGGCCATGCTCGGCGAGGATCCGGCGGCCTGGGCCTGGGGCAAGCTGCATCACGCCCAGTTCGACCATCCATTGAGCGCATTGATGTCGCCCGAGGAGGCCAAGGCGCGATCGGTCGGACCGATTCCCCATGCGGGGTCGAGCGCGACCCCCATGCATACGGGCTACCGGCCGGGCGACTTCCGGACCATGATGGGCTCGTCCTTCCGCATGGTGGTCGATCTCGCCGATCTCGACCGGTCGGTGGCGATCAACACGCCGGGCCAGTCCGGTGACCCGTCCTCGTCCCATTATCGCGACCTGTTCGAGCGCTGGGCGACCGGCGACTATGCCGCGCTGCCCTATAGCAAGGGGGCGGTGGACGCGGCGGTGCGTAAGACGACACGCTGCGAGCCGGGCTGAGCCCTCGTTCCGCACCTCTGCCTGTCCCAGGCGACCCGGCGCCGAGCGCCGCGGCCGCCTGGCATGGCCACGCACCCGCGCCAAACCGCGGCGGATCGGGCTGTCTCGTTCCGATGCGCCATATTTCGAGAGATGCAACATTTGTTACGATGGATGGCGCTCCGCTGAAATCTGCATGGCCAATATTGGCGATGGTCGCAGATGTTGGGGAAGTGCCATGACCGATCACGACGCGCTCGACGAACTCAATCAGGCCCTGGTCGCCATCGATGTCATCCTGCGCAATGGCAAGCTCGATGCGGCGCGCGTCTCGGCGCTCGCCCGCGAGGCGCGCCGCTCGGCGGAACGGGTCAACCGGAACGGCCTCGAGCCGATGCAGCCGCCGCCGGGCGCCTGCGGGCAGGCCATTCGCCCGGTGGAGATTGCCGGCTTCTGATGACGGGCCGCGCCGGAGCCGCCGTCTGGGCCGCGCGTCATGCCGCGCGGTCGAACAGGCGTTTCCAGAGCCGGCCGTCGATGGCGGCAAGACCGAGGCCGATCAGAGCCATGCCGGCGGCATGGGTCCAGGCGAGGCGCTCGCCGAGGACCAGGCTGCCGAGCAGGATCGCCGAGACCGGGATGAGGAAGGTCACCAGCATCAGGTTGGTGGGGCCTGCGCTCTCCAGGATTCGGAAAAAGATCACATAGGCGAGGGCCGTCGACAGCACGCCGAGGCCGATCAGCGCGAGAATGGTGGCGGTGCCGGGGCTCGCCAGCGTCCACGGCCGGTCGGTCACCAGCACGACCGGCAGCATCATCGCGGTGGTCAGCGTCACCTGGCCCCAGGCTGTGACGGTCGGGGCGATGCCGAGCGGCCTGATGCGCCGGCCCCAGAGCCCGGAAAAGGCATAGGACAAGGCCGCGGCGAGGCAGGCGAGCAGCGCCCAGAGCGGTGTGTCTCGGGCGCCCCCGATGGCCGGCCCGAGCAGCACCACGACACCGGCAAAGCCGAGGACGAGCCCCGCCACCTTCGGCGGGGTCGCCTTTTCGTCGGATGTGAAGAGATGCATGACGACCACGGTGAAGAGCGGTGTCGTGGCGTTGAGAATGGCGGCAAGGCCCGAGGGCAGCGCCTTCTGGCCGGAGAAGATCAGCGAAAAGGGGATGAGATTGTTGAGCAGCGCCATGACCGCGAGCGTCAGCCAGGCCTTGGCGCCGCGCGGCAGGGCCTCGCCCATCACCCTGATCACGACGGTGAGCGTGGCCGCCGCGATGCCGACGCGGGCGAGCACGATGGTCAGCGGCGGCAGATCCGTGAGCGCCACCTTGACGAAGAAGAACGAGCCGCCCCACAGCACCGAAAGCGTCAGCAGCAGGGCCCAGTCGCGCGCGGACATGATGTCTTCTTCTCCGCCGAATCGTCACTCCCGCCGATCCTAACGGCCGCGGCGCCCCATTCTCCAGCGCGGCGGTCCGGATGGTCGGCTCCGGCTCGGCGAAGTGCCGCGGCGGCGATCATTGACTCGCCTTTGTTGTGTGTCAGGTTTTGCCCGTCGTGGCGATTGTTCGCGCTGATTCGCGGGGATTTCCAGGAAAGATCCTTAAGCCATGTCCGATGTCGTGGAGCGGTTGCACAAGGCAGTGCTGAAGGCGCGGCAGATCGATCCCGGTCAGTCGCGCACGGCCCGGCTGATGCAGGGCGGGCGGTCCAAGATGGCCAAGAAGCTGGTCGAGGAAGCCGCCGAGGTGACCATCGACGCCGTCTGCGGGGATCGCGAGGCGGTGGTGCGCGAGAGCGCCGACCTCCTCTACAACCTGACCGTGCTCTGGGTGGATATGGGCATCGATCCCCGCGACGTCTGGGCCGAGATGACGAGGCGCGAGCAGCTCTACGGCATCGCCGAGAAGCTGCACAAGGGGCCGGCGGCGCTCGTCGACGGCGCACTGAGGCGCACCGGCAACGAATAGGCCGGGCGCCGGCTCAGTCCCTCAGGAACAGCGGCAGGTCCACGGGCGGGTTGCGCACCTCCCGGTTGACCGAGTTCAGCATGCCGACGGCGCGGCGGATCAGCCAGCCGTCGCGATTGGGGCAACCTTCTTCAGCCAGGGTCTGAGCCGCGCGCAGGGTGCGGACCAGCCGGCTCTTGTCCGGGCCTGCGAGCCCGGCGCGCTCGACGATGGCCCGCGTGCGCAGGAACTCGTTGTTGCTGGTGCAGATGTCGCCGCGGGCGATGAACTGGGCCGCGGCCGGTGCGGCCGTGCCGGCCAGCAGCGCGCCGGCGAGGAGAAACACGGCCGCCGCGCCGGCGAAAAGCTGTCCGGCGCGGGCGGCAAGGCCGGCCGGGTCGCCTTCGACCGCCACCGTCTTGAGGCGGGCCGTCTTGCCCTGCACGACATTGACCTTGGACCTCGGCACGCCGAAACGGGCGGCGACGAGGTCCTCCAGGGCGGCATTGGCCTTGCCGTCCTCGGGCGCCGCGCGGACGCGCGCCTTCACCACGGTGCGGCCATCGGCGAGCCGGTCGATCGTTTCCAGCGCGTCACGGCCGCCGCGCGGCGTCAGCCGCACGTCGATGAGCAGGGCGTGGTCGGCGAGGCGGTAGGGGGCGGCCGTCATCATCGGCCTCAGAACACGTAAGGATAGCCGTAGCGGTAGATGATCTGCTGGATCAGGATGATGCCCAGCAGGACGACGATCGGCGACAGGTCGACCGCGCCGGTATTGGGCATGCGCGCGCGGATCGGCCCGAGCACCGGCTCGGTCAGCGCCCGCAGGGTCTGGTCGATCTGGGCAACGATGGCATTGCGGTAGTTCACCACGTTGAAGGCGACGAGCCAGGACAGGACCGCGGAGGCGATGATCACCCACCAGTAGATGTTGAGGGCGATGATGATGACGTCGAAGATCGCTTTCATGGGGCCCCATTGTCGGACAAGCCGCGGGCTGCGCCCCGCGAGGCACGATTTATGAAGCGCCCGGCCTCAAGGGGCAAGCGCCAGCTTGCCACGCGGCGGCGGGATCAGGTGGCGGCGAAGGACGAACGCTGGGCCCAGCCGGTCATACGGTTCTCCAGCCAGACGGTCGCCATGTACATGGCGACGCCGAGGACCGCGAGGGCGATCAGGGCGGCGAACAGCAGCGGCACGTTGAAATCGGCCGAGGCGCGCGCCATCAGATTGCCGATGCCGAAGCGCGAAGCGTTGTATTCGGCGATCACCGAGCCGACATAGGCGAGCGTGATGGCAACCTTCAGCGAGCCGAAAAAATAGGGCAGCGAGCGGGGGATGCCGACCTTGGTCATGATCTGCATCTTGGAGGCGCCGAGCGCTTTCAGCACGTCCTCGACCTCCGGCTCGATGGTGGCAAGGCCGGTGGCGACGTTCACCACGATCGGAAAGAACGAGATCATGAAGGCGGTGAGCACGGCCGGCAGCCAACCGACGCCGAACCAGATCACCAGGATCGGCACGACCGCGACCTTCGGCACCGAATTGAAGCCGACGAGCAGGGGATAGAAGCCGGCATAGAAGAACCGGCTCGCGCCGAGCAGCAGGCCGAGCAGGATGCCGAAGGCGACCGCCAGGCCGAAGCCGGCGAGCGTCATCCAGGCCGTGTGAAAGGAATGGACGCCGATCTGGCGGCGGAACTCCCACAAGGCGAGCGTGATATGGCTCGGCGCCGGCAGGATGAAGGTGGAAATGCCGAAGAGCCGGCAGAACAGTTCCCAGACGAGAAAGGTGCCGGCGGTGCAGACGAGCGGCGCGAGCTGCAGCGACAGTTTGGACCGGTCGAGCGCCGGTTCCGTGACGACGCGCGCGAGCAGCAGCACGACATAGCCGATGGTGGCGGCGATCAGGGCGATCGGCCACCAGGACAAGAGGGCGTCGAACAGAGCCTCCATGGCCGCCCTCAAACGGTCGCGCGCGCTTCCGCGATGCGGGCGCGCAGGTCGTGGACGATGTCGGAGAATTCCGGCGTGTAGGTCAGTTCGAGGTCGCGTGGGCGCGGGAATTCGACGGCGCGCTCGGCGATGATCCGGCCGGGCCGCGACGACATGCAGAAGATCCGGTCGGCGAGGAAGGCCGCCTCGCGCAGGTCGTGGGTGACCAGGATGACGGTGAAATTCCCGCGCGCATGCAGGTCGCGGATGACGCACCACAATTCCTCGCGCGTGAAGGCGTCGAGCGCGCCGAACGGCTCGTCCAGCATCAGCAGCTTGGGTTCGTGGATCAGCGCCCGGCAGAGCGAGGCGCGCTGCTGCATGCCGCCGGAGAGCTGCCAGGGGAACTTGTCGCCGGCATCCTTCAGCCCGACCGATTCGAGCAGAGCGAGGGCCTTGTCGACATATTCGCCCCGATGGCGGCGCAGCCGCGAGCGATGCGGCTCGACGATCTCCAGCGGCAGCATCAGGTTCTCGATCGTCGTGCGCCAGGGCAGCAGCGTCGGCGCCTGGAACGCCATGCCGGCAATCTTGACCGGCGCGGCGACCCTGCCGCCGTCGACCATGACCACGCCCTTCTGCGGGAACTGCAGGCCGGTCGCCAGCTTCATCAGGGTCGACTTGCCGCAGCCGGACGGGCCGACCACGGCGGCAAACTCGCCTTCCGCGACCTTCAGGTCGAGACCGTCGACGGCCAGCGTCGCGTCGGTCGCGTAGGTATGGCTGACATCGGTCAGTTCAACGAAAGGGCGCAAGGACGGGCTTCCGGCGGGAGGCGGCACAAGAAGGGGCGGTTCCGCCCCGTCGCAGGCGTTCGATGCGGGCTCAGGCGAGCCGCCGGTCGGTCGGGGCGGGCAGGAGCTCGGCAAGGAACACGTCCTCGACCTTCGGCTTGTTCTTGTAGGTGAAGGTCAGCCCGATCTGGTCGATGGCCTTGGTCATGCGCGCTGGATCGATGCCGCCGACGCCGTTGGCCTTCACCCAGGGCGTGAAGACGTAGTTGTCGACGGTCATCTTGAGGCGCTCGGCCTCGGTTTCCTGGCGCGCGACGTCATTGCGCGCGAGCACCAGCTTCACCGCGGCCGCCTGGTCGGCGATGCAGTCGCGGATGCCCTTGACCACTGCGCGGTTGAAGCCGGCGACCGCCGCACGATTGGCCTGCAGGAAGCCCGGGCTCGGCATCAGCACGTTGCCGTAGAGCTCGACGCCATAGTCGTACATGTGCAGCACGATGATGTCGCTGTCGGGCACGCCGCGCGATTTCAGGTTGATGTAGGAGGAATGGGCGAAGCCGAAGATGGCGTCGACCTCACCCGAGGCGAGCATCGGCTCGCGCACGGGAAAGCCGACATTCTCGAAGCGCATGGTCGATTCGTTGAGATTGTTCACCGCGCGGAAGATCGGCCATTGCGCATAGGCGGCGTCCGGCGTCGGTGCGCCGAACTTCTTGCCTTCGAGGCTTTTCACGTCGGTGGTGATGCCGCGCGACCGGCGCCCGACGATCGAGAAAGGCGGGCGGTCGTAAACCATCATCACCGCCTTCAGGTCGACGGTCGGGTTCTCGTCGCGGAAGCGGATCATCGAATTGATGTCGCCGAATCCCATGTCGTAGGTGCCGGATGCCACGCGCGTGACACCCTCGCGCGAGCCCGACGCGGCGTCGACCGAGACGTTCAGCCCTTCGGCGCGGAAATGCCCCTTCTCCAGCGCCATCAGGAACAGGCCGGCGGGCCCCTCGAAGCGCCAGTCGAGCGTGAAGCGGACATTGGTGGTCGCCTGCGCATGGACCGCGGGCGCGGCAAGCCCCGTCAGGGCGGCGGCCGCGGCAAGCTTCAGGCTGTCACGGCGGGTCGGACGGTAGCGCGGGAGATCGGTCATGGCGGAGCCCTTCGGCATATTCTTGTGAACGCCGGACCATTGCCGCGGCCCGGACCCGGACTGGGACGTGTCCCTTAGAACGTCGAAGGCAGCAAAGACCATGGAGTGCCGCACGGCAACCCGTTTTTCGTGACAAATTCAGCCTTTGCCCAAATCTCCGGCAGCGCGCCCGCAAGTTCGGCGCGCCTTGCCTCCTTTGCCGGCGCAGGACGCGGCAACACGCCGCAGGGGCGGCGTCGCGGCATGGCGTTCCGGTCCTGCCTCAGGGTGCGACGGAAGCCGTCGAGGCGGGGCTGCCGAGCTCCAGGCGGGTCGGCTCGATCTGGGCCATGCCGACGGGCGTGCGGATCTTGATGCGCACCGGAACCAGCGTGCGGGTCGCCGCAACCGGCGCGAGCCACACCTGCATGTCGCGGTTCTGCTCCATGGCCTGGGTCTGCGACGGCCGGTGGCCGGCGATCGGCCGGTAGCGGGCATTGCAGACGACCGCCTGACCGGAATAGCCGGCGACCTTCAGCTCCTCGGTCCGGGCATAGGAGAAGGACAGGTCGTAGCGCTGCCGGCCGTCGAAGATCGGGAAGGTGCGGTTGCAGGCCTCCGCGCCGACGGCGGGGCCGGCGCTGCCGACGACGAACAGCGCGGCGGCGAGCGGGTCGAGCACGCCCTGGCGATGGCCGGGGGTGACCGGCACCTGGTCTGGCGCCTCGGGGCGGGCCGGCTCGGCGCTGAAGCTGCGGATGGCGCCGCCGGCCATGGCCATGCGGACCGCCTCGTTCTGCTGGGTGGTCTGCAGGGTGAGCGCATAGTTCGACGGCACGGCGCGGCCGCCGACGATGCGGCCGGAGGCGGTCGCCGAGCCGCGGCCGGAGGCGATGAGCCGGGAGACGCCCGACAGCCGGACCGAGACCGAGGTTTCGTAGGCGTCGTTGGAAATGCGTCCCTCGAAGCCGGCGACGCCCACCTGCAGGCCGCCGATCAGGATCTCATAACGTCCGGAGACGGCTTCGGCCGCGCCCGCGGGCGAGACCATCACGGCGAGGGCGGAGATACCCGCCAGGAGGGTCGATCGAGACACGCAACAAACTCCATCACCAGCTGTCGAAAGGGCTTTCGCCGCCTTGGCCGCATGGCCGGCATCAAAGCGCGAAAATGGTTAACACCTTGGAAATGCAGCCGTGTCTTGTATGGGGCACCGGTCGCTGATCGAACCGGCTATGACTGGCGCGGCGATTCGGCAGGCCGTGGGGCCGGCACAGATTGTTTGAGGGCGAACGGGTTGGTCGCAAGAACCCTGGGGTGGATAGCTGAGCGGATCGTTGCCGGTCGGCTCGCGGCGGTCGGCTATTACCGGCGCGCGCGCGGCTGGCCGGTCGGCGCCGGCATGATGCGGATCTGGCGCGGCCGCAGCCAGACGCCGCGCATCCTCCTCGTGCCGCAGGAACTGCGCACCGCCGATCCGGTGCGGGCCGACGAGATCATCGCCGGCCTGCACGTCTTCGCCGGCCGCACCATCCAGGCCGCCGATCCGTTCGCCGCGACGCCGCCCTCGGAGGACTGGCAGGAGGCGCTCGCCGGCTTCGGCTGGCTGCGCCATCTGCGTGCCGCCGGGTCGCCGGAGG
Source organism: bacterium YEK0313 (assembly GCA_000751295.2). NCBI lineage: Bacteria > bacterium YEK0313. The sequence continues at coordinate 1,424,134 of CCMO02000001.1, read as the reverse complement.
CCGCCGCCGCCGCCCGGACCCTGGTGGAGGCCTGGCTGGCCGCTCAGGGACGCGAACACCGTTCGGGCTGGCAGCCGCTGGTCACCGCCGAGCGCCTGAGAGCCTGGCTCGCCGCGTCCGGCCTGCTGCTCGCGGGCGCGGACGAGATGTTCTACCGGCGCTTCGCCCGGTCGCTGTGGTGGCAGCTGAGGGTGCTGGACGCGCAATATGCAACCCTCGCGCCGGGCGCCCCGCGGCTGTCCGTCCTGATCGCGCTGGTGACGGCGGGCCTGTGCCTGGAAGGCGAGGACAAGCTGCTGAAATGGGCTTCGCAGCGGCTCGGCGAGGAGCTGGAGCGGCAGATCCTGCCCGATGGCGGCCATGTCAGCCGCGATCCGGGCGTGCTGGTCGGCCTGGTGCTCGACCTCCTGCCCCTGCGCCAGCTGTTTCCGGCGCGCAATGTCACGCCGCCGGCGGCGATCCTGACCGCCGTCGACCGGATGATGCCGATGATCCGGTTCTTCCGGCTCGGCGACGGCACGATCGCCCGGTTCAACGGCATGGGCCCGACGGGCATCGACCTCGTGACGACGGCGCTCGTCTATGACGAAAGCCGGGGCAGTGTGCCGCGCTCGGCGCCGCACAGCGGCTTCGAGCGGCTGGAGGCCGGCGCCACCGTGCTCATCGCCGATGTCGGCGCGCCGCCGCCGGCCCGCTACAGCGCCGGTGCTCATGCCGGGACGCTGTCGTTCGAACTGTCGACCGGCCGGCAGCTGCTGGTGATGAATTGCGGCATGCCGGCGGTCAACCGGGCGAGCTGGCGGCGCGAGGCGCGCAAGACCGCGGCCCATTCGACGGTCACGGTGGCCGACCGCTCGTCGTCCCGCTTCGTCGACAAGGGGCCGGCCGAGGGCGCGGTGATGTCAGGGCCGGGCCGGGTCGCCGCCGAACGGCACGACCTGACGCTGGCCGCCAGCCACGACGGCTATCGCCAGCGCCTCGGCGTGACCGTGCACCGGGTGCTGAGCCTCGCCGCCGAGGGCGAAAGGCTCGACGGCGAGGATACGCTCGAGGGCGCGGATCAGCCCTATACGCTGCGCTTCCACCTGCATCCGAGCGTCCAGCCGGTGCCGACCGAGCAGGCGCGCTCGGTGCTCCTGCTCCTGCCGACGGGCGAGGCCTGGGTGTTTGCGACCGAGGCCGGCGTCGCGATCGAGGAGAGCATCGCGCTCGCCATGCCCGAAGGGCCGCGACGCACCGCCCAGCTCGTCATCGAAGGCCGTTCGGGCGAGATGCCGAGCGTGCGCTGGACGCTGCGCAGGCTCGACCGGCCGCAGCCGCCGCTGCCGCGCGATCCGGAGCCCGAACTGCCGCTCTGAGGCCGGAAGGACGGCACGGCCGGGGGATTTTTCGTGCCGAAACAGGTTCCGATGCCGGGGCTGGCGTGCTAAGGCGCGGCCAAACTCTCCCGGAGACCGTCCCCCGTGTCCGCTTCCCCTGAACGCCCCATCGCCCGTGCCCTCCTTTCGGTGTCCGACAAGACCGGCATCGTCGAATTCGCCCGCGATCTCGCCGGCCTCGGCGTCGCGCTGGTGTCGACCGGCGGCACCTACAGGACGCTGAAGGATGCCGGCCTCGATGTGACCGAGGTCGCCGAGCTCACCGGCTTCCCGGAGATGATGGACGGCCGGGTGAAGACGCTGCACCCGAAAGTGCATGGCGGCCTCCTCGCCATCCGAGGCCATGCCGACCATGAGGCGGCGGCCAAGGCCCATGGCATCCTGCCGATCGATCTCCTGGTGGTGAACCTCTATCCGTTCGAGGCGACCATCGCCCGCGGCGCGAGCTGGGACGATACGATCGAGAACATCGACATCGGCGGCCCGGCCATGATCCGCGCGGCCTCGAAGAACCACGACGCCGTCACCGTGGTGGTCGATGCCGCCGATTACGGACCGGTGATCGCCGCCATGAAGGCGCATGGCGGGGCGACGACGCGCGACCTGCGCCGCCGCCTGGCGGCCAAGGCCTATGCCCGCACCGCGAGCTACGACGCGGCCATTTCGAACTGGCTGTTCGACGCGCTGGAGGAAACCGCGACGCCCTACCGCGCCTTCGGCGGCGAGCTCGCCCAGGCGCTGCGCTACGGCGAGAACCCGCATCAGTGGGCAGCCTTCTACAAGACCCCGCAGGGTGCGGTCGCCCGCCCGGGCGTTGCCACCGCGCGCCAGCTGCAGGGCAAGGAGCTCTCCTACAACAATCTCAACGATACCGACGCAGCCTATGAGCTGGTCGGCGAGTTCGACCCGGCGCGCACCGCCGCGGTGGCGATCATCAAGCACGCCAATCCCTGCGGCGTCGCCGAGGCGCCGACGCTGATCGAGGCCTATGAGCGGGCGCTCGCCTGCGACCCGGTCTCCGCCTTCGGCGGCATCGTCGCGCTCAACCGCACGCTCGACGCCGAGGCGGCGCGCAGGATCGTCGAGATCTTCACCGAGGTGATCATCGCGCCCGACGCGACGGACGAAGCCAAGGCGATCGTCGCCGCCAAGAAGAATCTGCGCCTGCTGGTGGCGGGCGGCTTGCCCGATCCGCGTGCGTCCGGCTTGATGGTCAAGACGGTGGCGGGGGGGCTCCTCGTGCAGTCGCGCGACAATGCGGTGGTCGACACGATGGACCTGAAGGTGGTGACGAAGCGCGCGCCGACTGCGGCCGAGCTGACCGATCTGCGCTTCGCCTTCCGCGTCGCCAAGCACGTCAAGTCGAACACCATCGTCTATGCCCGCAACGGCGCGACGGTGGGCGTCGGCGCCGGCCAGATGAGCCGGGTCGATTCGGCCCGCATCGCGGCGCGCAAGGCCGAGGATGCGGCGCTCGCGGCCGGCGGCGGCGAGCCGCTGACCAAGGGGTCGGTGGTGGCCTCCGACGCCTTCTTTCCGTTCGCCGACGGGCTCCTGGCGGCGGTCGAGGCGGGCGCCACCGCAGTGATCCAGCCCGGTGGCTCGATGCGCGACCAGGAGGTGATCGACGCCGCCGACCAGGCCGGGCTCGCCATGGTGTTCACCGGCACCCGGCATTTCCGGCACTGAGACGCGCCGCCGCGGCGTCAGGTTCCTTGCCTTCGCGCGCGGCTTGCTATCGAAATGACGCGAACGCGCGCCATCGTGCCGCGCGGGGACCGGAGGCTGTTCCATGCTGCTGACGACGACGCCGACCTTCGAAGGTGGCCGCATCATCCGCTACCACGGCGTGGTGACGGGCGAGGCGATCCTCGGCGCCAATCTCTTCCGCGACTTCTTCGCCTCCATCCGCGACATCGTCGGCGGCCGGGCCGGCTCCTACGAGACGGTGCTGCGCGACGGCCGCAACACGGCCTTCGGCGAGATGATGCAGGAGGCCCAGCGGCTTGGCGCCAACGCCATCGTCGGCATCGACATCGACTACGAGACGCCGGGCAAGTCCATGCTGATGGTGAGCGTCAGCGGCACCGCGGTGACGGTCGACATGGCGCTGGGCGGTCCCTCCGTGCCGCCGCAGGGCGGCTATGGCCAGGCGCCTTGGGGCAGCCGCGGCGCCTGAGCGCGGCGCCCGTCTCGACGGTTCCGGGTCTTCACGGTTCTGATCCGCAGCGCAGACCTGTCACCCGGCGCCTTCGCATGACCGGGCGCGCCGGCAATACTCCCCGCCAGGAATGCCAAGGGGAGGAGACCGGCATGCGCCTGCGCGTTCTCGTTGCTTTCATGTCCGTGCTGATCGGCGGCGGTCCGGCGGTCGCCGATTACCGGGTCAGGGAAGTCGGCAGCTTCCATATCGGCGGCCGTGACGTGGTGCTGTCGGGGCTGCCGATCCAGGAACTCAGCTTCACGGCGGGCATGGCGCCGATCAAGGTCGACCCGAACGGCGAGTTCGTCGCCGGCCAGATGTATGTCCAGTATGTCAGGCTCGCCGAGCCGCGCCGCCTGCCCATCCTGTTCTGGCATGGCGGCGGCCTGAGCGGCGTCACCTGGGAGACCAAGCCGGACGGCAAGCCCGGCTGGCAGCAGTTCTTTCTCGCGGCGGGCTACGACACCTATGTCTCGGACGCGGTGGAGCGTGGGCGGGCGTCCTGGGCCCGCTATCCCGAGATCTATCCGAGCGCGCCGTTCTTCCGGCCGAAGAAGGAGGCCTGGGAGCTGTTCCGCATCGGCCCCACCTATGAGGTCGGCGGACGGCGCGAGGCCTTTTCCGACACGCAGTTTCCGATCGAGGCCTTCGACCAGTTCGCGCGCCAGCAGGTGCCGCGCTGGGCATCGAACGATGCCGCGACGCAGGCCGCCTATGACGCGCTGGTCCAGAAGGTCTGCCCCTGCATCGTCATCGTCCACAGCCAGGGCGGCAATTTCGGCTTTCGCGCGGCGCTGAACGCGCCGGACAAGGTGCGGGCCCTGGTCGCCATCGAACCCTCGGGCGCGCCGGACCCGGCAACGGTCGACCTCGCGCGGATCCGCGGCGTGCCGCATCTCGTCGTGTTCGGCGATCACCTTGAGGATTCGACGCCCTGGCAGACCTTCGTGCGGGCGCCGCGGCGCTATGCTGCCGCGCTCGCCGAGGCCGGCGGCGCGGCGACCTGGCTCGACCTGCCGGCGGAAGGCATTCGCGGCAATTCTCATATGGTCATGATGGATCGCAATTCGGACGCGATCGCCCAGCGCGTGCTGGACTGGCTGATCAGGAGCCTACCGGAGTTGCGGTAGGGCGAAGCGCCCGCGGCGGGCTCACGCGGCCGCGGGCCGGGTCGAGACCCGCGTCAGGATGGCGGCGCCGACCGCGAACATGATCAGCAGCACGCCGAGGCCGGCGCGCTGGTCGTTGAGCGCCAGCGTCACCATGCTCGACAGGAACGGCCCGACAAAGGCCGTTACCTTGCCCGACAGGGCGAACAGTCCGAAGAACTGGCCGATCTTGTCGCGCGGCGCGAGACGCACGAGCAGTGACCTGGAGGCCGCCTGCAGCGGGCCGGCGGCGGCGCCCATGATGCCGCCGAGGACGAGATAGATCCGCTCGGGGACGGTGGCGAAGAAACCGTCGCCGGGCATGGGCCTGGCCGTCTCGAAAACGAAGAAGACATGACCGGGGCCGATCAGCAGGATGGCGGCCGTGGCGGTGCAGAGGAACAGGATCGAGCCGAGGATCACCGGCTTCGAGCCGATGGCATCATCGAGCCTGCCGCCGATCAGCGCGCCGAACGTGCCGGTCACGGTCAGCAGCATGCCGAACAGGCCGATCTCGATGGTCGTCCAGCTGAACACGCCGGCGGCATAGATGCCGCCCAGCGCGAAGATGGCGACCAGGCCGTCCATGTAGATCATGTTGGCGATGAGGAAGAGCATGATGTTGCGATGCTTGCGCACTTCGGCCAGCGTCGCGCCGATGCTCCTCAGTCCCGATCTCGCCGCCGCGGCGAGCCCCATCTTGGCGGGGACATCGGGCGTGAACAGGAACATCGGGATGACGAAGAGGATGAACCAGAACGCGGTGAGCGGTCCGGCCGCCCGATCGCCCTCGCGCGCCGCCGCGTCGAGGCCGAACAGGGGGTTGAGGCCGATGATCGTGCGGCCGGTATCCGGGCTCGCGACCAGGAAGCCGAGCATGAAGATCAGCGAGAGCATGCCGCCGACATAGCCGATGGCCCAGCCGAGGCCGGACAAACGGCCCATCCGGTCGGGCGGCACCAGGGTCGGCATCATCGAATTGTTGAAGACGGTGGCGAACTCCGCGCCGACGGTAGCGATGACGAAGGCGGCGAGCACGATCGCCGCCGTCTCCGGCATGCCGGGCCGGCCGAGCCAGAGCATGGCCGAGCCGACGACGAGCAGCAGACCGAAGGCGGCGATCCACGGCTTGCGCCGGCCCGAGGCGTCGGCGATGGCGCCGAGCACGGGTGACAGAAAGGCGATGACGAGGCCCGCGGCGCTGCTGGCAAAGCCCCACATGGCCTGGCCTTCGACCGGATTGGCGGCAACCGCGCTGGCGAAGAACGGCGCGTAGACGAAAGTGTTGATCAGCGTGAAATAAGGCTGGGCCGCCCAGTCGAACAGCACCCAGCCGGTGATGGCGGCGCGGTTCGCAGGGGCCTGGACGGCGGCGGGGGATGCGGTCGACATGACGGCTGATCGGGCTCAGTTCCTGGGCGGCGGCGATTATCGCGTGCAATCGTTAGCAATTCCCGCCGGGTGCCGGTAATCCGGGCCGGCGTGCCCGCTCCGGCGCGGCTATTCGGGCCAGCGCGCAAGACCCTCGGCGCCGTCGGCGGGCGTGCGCGCCACATTGAGCACGAGCGCGAGCAGTGCATAGATGCCGACCAGGGCCGGAATCTCGACCGCGCCGCGTTCGCCGTGGCGCGCGACGACGCGCTCATAGGTGGTGTCCGACCAGCGCCGGGTCGACAGCAGCTCGGCGACCGCGTCGTGGATCAGGGCCTCGTCGGCGCTCATGCCGTCCGGCCTGCGCCCTTCGGCGAGCGCGGCGATCACCGTCCTGGAGACGCCGGCCTTTTCCGCCTCGCGCGCATGCACGGACCATTCGAACTGCTGCGAATAGGCGCGCGCGACCTGACAGATGGCGAGCTCCTTCAGATCTTCCGAAAGGCAGGAATGGTGGCGCATGCGCACCCCGAGCGCCTCGACGTCCCGCATGACCGCCGGCGAGCGCAGCAGGGGGGCATAGGGGCCGAAGGGTTCCGAGCCGCGTCGGGCGCGGAATTCGGCGGCGGCCTCGGCCTGGGCCTGGTCATAGGCGGACGGCGGGATGGGCGGCAGGCGGTCTGGGGCAGCCATGGTTTTCTCACGTGGGGGCGACGGCGGCATGATCGGCCGGCCGGCGAGCGCGGCCAAGACGTCATCCTGCATGCCCCCGTCCCGCCGAGTGGCGGCGCGCGCCATTTCGGGCAAGAGTGCCGTTCTCCGCGGAGGCATCGATGCGCTCGACAGCTCTTGCATTGGCCGTTCTTCTCACGGCGGCGCCGGCATTCGCCCAGCCGCAGCCTGCGCCTGCCGCGGCCGTGCCGGCCTGGCCGATCATTTCCGAGGTCGCGCGCATTCTCCCGGCGGTCGCCGCCGACGGCATGGTGGCGAGCCAGGAGGCGCGGGCCACCCGCATCGGGGTCGAGGTGCTGGCGCGCGGCGGCAATGCGGTGGATGCCGCAGTGGCGGTCGGCTTTGCGCTCGCCGTGACGCTGCCGCGGGCCGGCAATCTCGGCGGCGGCGGCTTCATGCTGGTGCATCTTGCCGGACGCAACGAGACGGTCGCCATCGACTATCGCGAGACCGCCCCGGCGGCAGCGACGCCGACCATGTTCCTCGGCGGCAATGGCGAGCCCGATGCGCGCCTGTCGCGCGACACCGGCCTTGCCGCCGGTGTCCCCGGCACCGTCGCCGGACTTGCCGAGGCGCATCGCCGCTACGGCTCCGGACGCTTCAGCCTGGCCGAGCTGATCGCCCCCGCGATCCGCCTTGCCCGCGACGGCATCCCGGTCGACGAGGATCTCGCCGATTCGCTGCCGGCCGCCGCCCGCCGGCTCGGCCGCTTCCCGTCCTCGGCGCGCATCTTCCTGAAGCCGGACGGCTCGGCTCCGCGGCGGGGCGAGATGCTCGTCCAGGCCGATCTCGCCCGTTCGCTGGAGGCGGTCGCGCAGCGCGGCCCGGCCGGCTTCTACGAGGGCACGATCGCCGAGCGCATCGTCGCGACGCTCGGTGCCCACGGCGGGATCATGACGCCGGCGGACCTCAGGGCCTACCGGCCGGTCATTCGCGAGGTCGTGCGCGGGCGCTATCGCGGCTACGAGATCGCCTCCATGCCGCCGCCGTCCTCGGGCGGGGTGCATCTGATCCAGCTTCTCAATCTGCTCGAGCCCTATGACCTCGCCGGCATGGGCCACAACAGCGCCCGGGCGATCCACGTCATGGTCGAGGCGATGAAGCTCGCCTATGCCGACCGCGCGCAGCATCTCGGCGATCCTGACAGCGTCAGCGTGCCGGTGCGTGGGCTCGTCTCCAGGGCCTATGCCGACCGGCTGCGCCCGCTGATCGATCTCGCGCGCGCCCGGCCCGCGGCGGAGATCCGCCCGGGCGATCCAGTCCCGCACGAAGGCGACCAGACCACCCATTTCTCGGTGGTCGACCGTGCCGGCAATGCCGTCGCCAACACCTATACGCTCAACTTCTCCTATGGGCTGGGCCTGGTCGCCGAGGGCACCGGCATCCTGCTGAACAACGAGATGGACGATTTCGCCGCCAAAGCGGGCGCCAGCAACGCCTATGGGCTGGTGCAAGGCGCCGCCAATCTGCCGGCGGCCGGCCGGCGGCCACTGTCCTCGATGACGCCCACCATCCTGTTTCGCGACGGCAAGGTGGCGATGGTCACCGGTTCGCCGGGCGGCAGCCGGATCATCACCATCACGCTGCAGACCATCCTCAATGTCGTCGATCACCGCATGAACATTGCCGAGGCGGTGGCCGCGCCGCGGGTGCACCACCAGTGGCTGCCCGACGCGATCGACGTCGAGCGGGGCATCTCGGTCGACACGCTCGCCTTGCTCGCCGGGCTCGGCCACCGTATCCAGCCCCGGCCCGCCTTCGGCAATGTCAACGCCATCCTGGCAACGCCCTCGGGCTGGACGGGCGCGTCCGACAGCCGCCAGCGCGGCACGTTCGCCGCCGGTCCGTGACATCAGGGAGATGTCCGCTCATGAAGGTCACGCGCATCGTCGCCAATATCGCGGCCACCGACGTCGCCGCGGCGCGGCGCTTCTATGGCGACGTGCTCGGCCTCGACATTCTCATGGATCACGGCTGGATCGCCACCTACGGCACCCCTGCGCAGGCGTCCGTGCAGGTGAGCGTCGCAACCGAAGGCGGTTCCGGCACGCCTGTGCCGGATCTGTCGATCGAGGTCGACGACCTCGATGCCGCGTTCGAGGGCATGCGCGCCGCGGGTTTTGCCATCGAATACGGCCCGGCCAACGAGCCCTGGGGCGTGCGCCGCTTCTATGTGCGCGACCCGCTGGGCAAGCTCGTCAACATTCTCAGCCACGGCTGAGCCGCCGTAGCGGCAGCTGCGCCCAGCCATTCCCGGCCATTGACGTCGATGCCGTTTGTTCTCATTATGTTCCGCTGAAGAGAACGGCGAATCATGAGCAGACGGCGAATCATCCATGCATTCGATGCCGGGCCGCCGCAGGCCCTGGCGGCGGTCGGCCTGGCCGGCCGGTTTCATGCCTGGCGCGGCATTTCCGGCCGGCGCTATCTGGCAACCGTCTATCCGGCCGACGCGCCGCCGGCCTATGAGGGCGCGGTCGTGGTGCTTGCCCGCCGCGAGGCCGACGGCACGCGCGTGGCCGTCTGGGCCGGCCGCGCCCCGGGGTCGGAACGGGCGCTCGCCCGGCTCGCCCAAATGAAGCGCGCGGGCGAGGTGCACATTCACCTGATCGCCGAGAACGACGACGAGCGGGCACGGGTCGAGGCGGATTTCGCGTCGCCAGCCCGCGGTCCGGCCACGGCCTCGGCATGGCCGCGACACAGGCCGGGCGCGCAGATGCTGCAGGCGGGGAACCACTAGCCGCGGCGGCGCTTGCGCCGCGGCCGGCAGGCTTCTTCAGGGCTTGAGAATGACCTTGCCCTTGGCCTTGCGGCTGGCGATCTCGTTGAGCGCCTCGGCGACCTGTTCCAGCGGATAGGTCGCGTGGACGTGCAGCGACAGCTTCTTCTCGGCGGTCCAGCGGGCCACCTGCGCGAGGTTGGCGCTGTTGGTCTTCGGATCGCGCTGGGCGAAGGCGCCCCAGAACACGCCCCGGATGTCGCAGCTCTTCAGCAGCGTCAGGTTCAGCGGTATCTTCGGGATCTCGCCGCCGGCGAAACCGATGACCAGGAAGCGTCCCTGCCAGGCGATGGCGCGCAGGGCCGGCTCGGCATATTTGTCGCCGACCGGATCGTAGATGACGTCGGGGCCCTTGCCGTCGGTCAGCGCCCGCAAGCGTTCCTTCAGGTCCTCGGTCGAATAGTTGATCACCTCGTCGGCGCCATGCGCCTTGCAGAAGGCGAGCTTGTCGTCGGTCGAGGCACAGGCGATCACCCGGGCGCCCATCGCCTTGCCGAGCTCGATGGCGGCGAGGCCGACGCCGCCCGCCGCGCCGAGCACCGCCAGCGTCTCGCCGGGCTTCAGCTCGGCCCGGTCCTTCAGGGCATGGATGGTGGTGCCATAGGTGATGACGAGGCCGGCGGCCTGCTCGTCGGTCAAGGCGTCGGGAATCGGGGCGAGCGCGCTCGCCTTGACGACGATCTGGCCGCGCGCCGCGCCATAGGGCACGTTGCCGGCGACGCGATCGCCGACCTTGAAGCCGGTCGCGCCCTCGCCGAGGCTCAGCACCCGCCCGGCAAATTCGGAGCCGGGCGAAAAGGGCATCGGCGGCTTCACCTGATACATGTTCTTGATGATCAGGTTGTCGAAGAAATTGAGGCCGACGGCGGTGACCGCAACCACCACTTCGCCCGGGCCGGCGCTCGGATCCGGCAGGTCCTCGATCACCAGGCTTTCGGGCGGCCCGAAGGTCTTGCACATCACCGCTTTCATCGGTCTCGTCTCCCTTGCGTGCGGGCAACACCACCAGCAGCTGCCGCTAACGTCAACCTCGGCCGAACGGGCAGGGCAGGCCGCGAACCGCCGCCGACGCGGTTAACGGATCGTTGATGACCATGGCGCTACGCCTTACCTGGGCCGTCAGGTCGCCGCAATCTCTGGTATAGTGCAGGCAATGTCGCGAAGCCGTACATGGGCAGCGCTCACGAGCGCGCCGGATGTGCCCCCCGCCGCGGTAAGACGGGAACGGGGGTGGCTATTGCTTCGCCCGGCGCCGGCCATCCTGGCCCTTTGTCTGGCCCTTGCGCTCGGCCTTGCCGGCGGCTTCGTCGCCTTCGTTTTCCAGGCAACGCAGGTTGCGGACAGGGACGGGCCTCGCGCCGAGGCCATCGTCGCCATGACCGGCGGCTCCTCGCGTCTGTCCGACGCGGTCTCCCTGCTCGGCACCGGCCAGGGCCGGCGCCTGCTCATCAGCGGCGTCAACCCGATGGTGAGCGAGCGTGAGCTCGCCCGGCTGATCCCGGGCTCGGCCGCGCTCATGCAATGCTGCATCGATCTCGACCACCGCGCCCTCAACACCCTCGGCAATGCCATGGAAACCGGCAAATGGGTGCGCTCAAACGGCTTCCGTTCGGTGCTGGTGGTGACGTCCAGCTACCATATGCCGCGCACCATGCTGGAGCTGCAGCGCGTCCTGCCCGACGTGACGCTGATCGCCCATCCCGTCTCGACCGAGGCGATGAAGCGCAATGTCTGGTGGAAAGATCCGCCCAGCCTGAAGATTCTGGGCTTCGAATATGCAAAATATCTGATGGCTGCCGTGCGGCTCAGGCTGGATATTCCGACAGCGGAACCACGTACGGTACGCGCCGCGAGCTACTGAGCACCGCCTCGGGCGGGGGACCCGCCTGATGCTGTTGCTGCGTTCGGTCATCTTCAACCTGTTCTTCTATCTCTGGACCTTCGTCCTTCTGATCGTGCTGATCCCGGCCATGATCTGGCCGTTCGGCAACCCCGTCCTGTTCATCGGCCGCGTCTGGTGCCACGGCAATCTCTGGGCGCTCCGCACCATCTGCAACCTGACCGTCGACTACCGGGGACTGGAAAAGGTGCCGTCGGGCGCCGTGCTGGTCGCGGCCAAGCATCAGTCGGCCTGGGAAACCTTCGCCTTCTTCGTGCCGTTCCCGCGGCCGGCCTATATCTACAAGCGCGAGCTCAGCTACATCCCGCTGTTCGGCTGGGCGATCTGGCGGGCGCATCAGATCCCGGTCGATCGCGGCAAGAAGGGCGAGGCGCTGGCCTCGATCACGGCGGGCGCGCGCGCCGCGCTCGCCCGCGACCAGCAGGTCATGATCTTTCCCGAAGGCACGCGCCGGGCGGTCGATGCGCCGCCGGACTACAAATATGGCGTGACCCACCTCTATTCGGCGCTGGACGCCACCTGCCAGCCGGTCGCGCACAATGCCGGCCTGTTCTGGCCGCGCCGGTCGTTCCTGCGGCGGCCGGGCACGGTGATCGTCGAATGCCTCGACCCGATCCCGCCGGGCCTGCCGCCCGAGATCTTCGCCGAACGTCTCAAGACGACCATCGAGACCGCCACCAACCGGCTGGTCGCCGAGGCGCGAGCGCAAGCGCGCGAATAGTGGATGGCGAATAGCGAGTGGCGGGTAGTGGTGGTGGAGTGCACCCCTTGAGTGAGACACGGTAATCGAGTGACAGGGGCCTGGGAGGGGGCGCACACCAGCAGGGAGCGCGTCCAGGGCCTTGCTACCTCATGACAGTCTGCGCGCCCTATTCACCATTCGCTCCTCGCCATCCACTCATCCCGCAGGGTGGAAATAGTCGTAGACCGCCTTGGCCGTGCCCGCATTGATACCGGGGGCCCGCTGCAGGTCCTCGAGCCTTGCCCGCTCGATCGCCTTCAGCGTGCCGAAATGGTTGAGCAGGGCGCGCTTGCGCGAGGGGCCGACACCGGCGATTTCAGCAAGCCCGGCCTCCTTGATGTCCTTCTTGCGCCGGCCGCGATGGGTGCCGATGGCGAAACGGTGCGCCTCGTCGCGCAGGCGCTGGATGAAATAGAGCACGGGATCGCGCGGTTCGAGCCGGAACGGCTCGCGGCCGGCCATGTGGAAGGTCTCGCGGCCGGCCTCGCGGTCGCGGCCCTTGGCGATGCCGACCAGCGGCACCGTATCGATGCCGAGCTCGGTCAGGATCTTCTGGGCGGCCGCGAGCTGGCCCGGGCCGCCGTCGATGACGACCAGATCCGGCCAGGCCGAGCCGTCCTCGTCGGGCTCCCTGGGCGCGGCCGCGGGCTCGGCCGCGTCCTTCAGGAGCCGCTTGAACCGGCGCTCCAGCACCTCGCGCATCATGCCGAAATCATCGCCCGGGGCGATGTCGGACTTGATGTTGAAGGTACGGTAGTCCTTGCGGCGGAAGCCTTCCGGGCCGGCGACGATCATGGCGCCGACCGCATTGGTGCCCATGATGTGCGAATTGTCGTAGACCTCGATGCGGCGGGGGACCGTGGCGAGCCCGAAGGCCGCGGCGAGACCTTCCAGCAGCTTCATCTGCGAGGCGCTCTCGGCGAGCTTGCGGCCGAGCGCCTCGCGGGCGTTCTGCAGCGCGTGATCGACGAGATCCTTCTTCTCGCCGCGCTTGGGCACGGCCACTTCGACGCGCCGGCCGGCCCGCGTCGACAGCGCCTCGGCGAGCAGCTCGCGGTCCTCGACGTCATGCGAGGTGAGCACGAGGGAGGGCGGCGGCTTGTCGTCGTAGAACTGGGCGACGAACGAGCCGAGCACCTCGGCCAGCTCGATCGAGCGGTCGGCGCGCGGATAATAGGCGCGGTTGCCCCAGTTCTGGCCGGTGCGGAAGAAGAACACCTGGATGCAGGTCTGGCCGCCCTGCTGGGTGACGGCGAAGACGTCGGCCTCCTCGACGCCGCGCGGATTGATGCCCTGGGTCGCCTGAACCGCCGACAGCGCGGCGAGGCGGTCGCGATAGACGGCCGCACGCTCGAATTCGAGGTCGATGGAGGCCTGCTCCATCTGGCGCGCCAGCACCTCCCTGACCGCCTGGCTGCGGCCGGACAGGAACAGCTTGGCCTCGCCGACGAGAGCATCGTAGTCCGCCTGGGCGATCTCGCCGGTGCAGGGACCCGCGCAGCGCTTGATCTGGAACAGGAGGCAGGGCCGGGTGCGGCTTTCGAACACCGGATCGGCGCAGGAGCGGATGAGGAAGGCGCGCTCGAGCGCATTGATGGTGCGGCCGACCGCCTGGGCCGAGGCGAAGGGGCCGAAATAGTCGCCTTTGATCGAGCGGGCGCCGCGATGCTTGGCGATGCGCGGTGCGGCGTGATCGGCGGTGATGAGGATATAGGGGAAGGACTTGTCGTCCCTGAGCAGCACGTTGAAGCGGGGGCGCAGCTGCTTGATCAGGTTGGCTTCGAGCAGCAGCGCCTCGGTCTCGGTCTTGGTCGAGACGAATTCCATGGCGGCGGTCGCCGCCACCATGCGGGCGATGCGGGTGACGAGGCCGACGGGGCGCGTATAGGACACGATGCGCTTGGTAATCGACTTTGCCTTGCCGACATAAAGCACCTCGCCGCCAGCATCGATCATGCGATAGACGCCGGGCCCCTTCGGCGCGTGGCGCACGGCGGCCTTGATCACGTCGATGCCGGCTGCGAGCGGCCCGGCGGCCGGGCCGGCGTCCTCCTCCGCCGCGAGATCCAGAACGACGTCCTCCGCCTCGTCCGCTTCGGGCAGGTCGAGATCGGTCAGGTCGGGTTCGAGATTGGCGGGGCCGGGACGGGCGGTCATGGCGGATGTCTGTTCGGTTCGGTCCTGTCGGCCGGCGGAGCGACCGCTGGCGCCGGCGCGGGAATCAGGCGCGCGGCAAGTCTATTCCTTGATGCCCCAGACATCAGCCGTCTTCCAGGCCAGATGCTGGCCGCTGTCGACCGCCATGGTGATGCCGGTCGTGGCGCGAGCCCGGGCGAGGTGGACCACGGCCTCGGCGATCGCCTCCGGGGCGACGGGCGCGCCGAGCAGGGTCGCCTCGGCCTGACGGCCGAAATCGGCGGGATCCTGCCGGACATTGGCGGCGGTCGGCCCCGGCGCCACCGCATTGACGCGGATCCTCGGCGCCAGCGCCTGCGCCATGGTGCGGGTCGCCGCCTCCAGCGCGATCTTGGTCAGCGTATAGGAGTAGAATTGCGGCGTCGGTTTGAAGACGCGCTGGTCGACGATGTTGACGATCGCCGCGCCGTCCGGCGCCTGGACGGCAAAATCCTGGGCGAGAAAGGACGGGGTCTGCAGGTTGACGCGGAACTGCCGGTTCCAGCGCTCGCGTGTCAGGTTGCCGAGATGGTCCTCCTCGAATTCGCTGGCATTGTTGACGAGCAGGCTCAGGCGGCCGAAGGGCCGAGCGGCCGCCGCGATGAGGCCGTCGACATCGGCGGGCTCGGCGAGATCGGCCGATACCACGGCGGCCCGGCCGCCGGCATCGGCGATGCGCGCGGCCAGCGCCTGAGCCGCCTCGGCCGAGCGATGGGCGTGAATGACCACGGCGAAGCCGGCGCGGGCCAGCGCCTCGGTGATCGCCGCGCCGATCCGGCGCGCGCCACCGGTGACCAATGCAGTTTCGACTTCGGCCATGACGTCCCGGCACATTGCGTGAAGATCAGTCTGTCGACATAGGCGCCGGCGTGCATTTCCGCCACCGGTTCCAGTCGTTTCGCGGACCGTCACGCGCAGCCGCGCGGCATATCGCCGGCGCTGCCGGCACGGAAGGGCGCATGGATTCGCGCTCGTCTTGCTTGAACATCCGGCAGCGCTTGCTTCGTCACCATTCTGACACGATCATTGTCGTTTTTGCTGTCGCTTTACTGAATTTTTCGCGTATTTTCACAGGAAGTATCAGAATAGTAATTTCATATTTCCGATTATTGCATGAACATTGCGTGTTCCGCCGCGGGCATATCCTCGCATCGCAAGCCGCGATTTGCTGAGGTGCGCTATCATAGACAGGGGCGGTAATAATCTATTCACGATGATACTACTGAGAACGAGAAAATTTGAGCGAATGTGGTTATGGCTTGTTCATCGCATTCGCATCCGGGCGCGACCCGCGACGGAGCCTGTTCCGCGGCACCGCCGGAGAGGAGTTGGGACATGAAAAAGATCATCTGGGCTGCGGCGGCCTCGGCGCTTTTCGCCGGTCCCGCGCTGGCCGCGGACTTTTCGGGCCGCGGGCCCTATGCCGAGCCGGGCTTCATGCCGGCAGTGCCGGCCGGCGTCTGGTCCGGCTTCTATCTCGGCGGCAATATCGGCCTGAACTTCGCGTCGCGTTTCAGCAATACCGCCAAGTATGAGCTCGGCGGGGCGTCCGGCTTCACCGGCGGCCTGCAGGGCGGCTACGATTTCCAGATGGACCGGTTCGTGCTGGGCGTGGCCGGCGACATCAACTACAGCAGCCTGAAGCGCACCTATAACGACACGCTGCCGACCGACATCCGCGCCAGCATGAACTGGAACGGATCGCTGCGCGCGCGCTTCGGCTACGTCGTGCAGAGCAATTTCATGGTCTATGCCACCGGCGGCTACGCCTTCGGCAATGTCCGCGTGACCGATGCGAGCCTGCGCCCGATGACGCAGACGCGCATGCTGTCGGGCTGGACTGCGGGCGTCGGCGGCGAATATGCCTTCAGCCGCAACTGGACCGCCATGCTGGAATACCGCTACATCAGCCTCGGCCACGGCAATTATGGCGACCTCTGGGAGCAGCCGCGCGTCGGCTTCACCGGCCACCAGATCCGCACCGGCGTGAATTTCCGCTTCTGACGCTCCGTTCCGGCTGGCATGGCGGCCCGGGCCTTGCCCGGGCCGTTGGTTTTGCGCCCATCCGCCGCGGGAACCGCAGGCCCCGGTTGATCCGTCGCATTGCGCCCGGGCGCGGGCGCGATTAAACCAGCCCGATCATGGCGCTTCTCGACCTCGCCAATCCGACCCGCTTTCTCGCGTTCGTCGCGCGGGCGCTGCCGTGGCTAGCCGCCGCGACGGTGCTGCTGTTCGCCGTGGCAGGCTATCTCGTCCTGTTCGTCGCGCCCGACGACTACCAGCAGGGCGGCACGGTGAAGATCATGTTCCTCCACGTGCCGGCCGCCTGGCTGTCGATGGCCTGCTATTCGATGATGGCGGTCGCCGCCCTCGGCACGCTGGTCTGGCGCCATCCGCTCGCCGACGTCGCCGCCAAGGCGGCGGCACCGATCGGCGCCGCCTTCACCTTTCTGTGCCTCGTCACCGGCTCGCTCTGGGGCAAGCCGATGTGGGGCACCTGGTGGATCTGGGACGCCCGGCTCACTTCCGAGCTCGTGCTGCTGCTCATGTATCTCGGCCTGATCGCGCTGTGGCGGACGGTCGACGATCCCGGCCGGGCCGGCCGCGCGGTGGCGGTCCTGACCCTCGTCGGCACGGTCAACATTCCGATCATCAAGTTCTCGGTCGACTGGTGGAACACGCTGCACCAGCCGGCCTCGGTGTTCCGCGCCGGCGGGCCGACCATCCACAGCTCCATCCTGGTGCCGCTCATGGTCTCGGCGCTCGCCTTCACCGTCCTGTTCGTGACGCTGCATCTCGCCGCCATGCGCAACGAGGTGCTGCGCCGGCGCGTCAGGGCCATGCGGCTGATCGAGGCGCAGCGCGACGGCCTGCCGGCCGGCGCCGGGCTGGCGACGGGGGGCTGAGAGCATGGCCGCGTTCAGCGCGCTCGGACCGCACGCCGCCTTCATCCTCGCCGCCTATGGCCTCGGTTTCCTGACGGTCGGCGGGCTCATCGCCTGGATCGTCGTCGATCACCGGCGTCAGACGGCGCTGCTCGCCGACCTTGCGGCGCGCGGCGTGTCCCGCCGGTCGGCATCCGGCCCGCGCGAGCCGGCGCGGAAGGAGGGGGCACCATGAGCAACCTGGCGGTTCCGGCCGCGCCCCGGCGGCGCTGGCTCGCCTTCGTGCCGCTCGCCGTGTTCATCGCTCTGGCCGCGCTGTTCCTCATCGGCCTGCAGGGCGACCCGCAGAAGCTGCCCTCGGCGCTGATCGGCAAGCCCGTGCCGGACTTTTCGCTCAGCGCCCTCGAGGGCATCGAGCGGCCCGGCCTCGCCACGGCGGACCTTTCCGGCGCGGTCACCGTGGTCAACGTCTTCGCCTCCTGGTGCATTCCCTGCCACGAGGAGCATCCCCAGCTGGTCGAGCTCGCCCGGGACAGCCGGATCCGCATGGCCGGCATCAATCAGAAGGATCAGCCGGAGAATGCCCGGCGGTTTCTGGAGCGCAACGGCAATCCCTATCAGCGGATCGGTGTCGATCCGAACGGCCGGGCGGCGATCGAGTGGGGCGTCTACGGCGTGCCGGAGACCTTCATCGTCGGCCGCGACGGGCGCATCCTTTACAAGCATGTCGGCCCGATCACGCCGCAGATCCTGACCGCCCGCATCAAGCCGCAGATCGAAGCGGCGCTCGCCGCGCGCTGAGGCGCGGCGGCACGAGTCACTGCTGGGGCTGGAACGGATTGCGCCAGCCGCCGCCCTGCGCCGGCGCCCGCGGCGGGAAGGCGCGCGCCAGATAGTTCACGATCATCGCGCGGTCGGCGGGTTCGGGCGCGGCCATGCCGTGCTTGGCGACCATGAGATCGACGACCCCGTTCCACTGCTCGCGGGTCTGGCCGATCCGGGTGATCAGCCCGGTCGCGTGGCAGGCGGTGCAGGTGTAGAAGGTCTCCTCGCGACCCTCGCCGGCGGGCCAGGCCTCCGGCGTCTCCGCCTGCGGCTGGAAGGCGGGCGGCTGCTGGCCGAGGGCCGGCATGGCCGCCGCGCCGGCGCCGAGCGCCAGCGCAAGGGCCAGGACTGTCGTCAGGCGCATCCCGTCACCCGATCAGCATGGCGATGCGGTGGAAGGAATTGGCGCCATAGCCTTGCGGGTTCCAGTTGCCGGCCGTGTGCGGCTGATATTTGCCGGTCGAATCCTGGCCGCGCACCCAGACCTCGTAATAGCCGTCGGTGGGGAACTGGATCGAGCCGGACCAGCGCCGCCAGTCGTAGCGGTTCTTCGGCGCCGCCAGCCGCATGGCCTTCCAGGTCTGGCCGAAATTGGTCGAGACGTGAACCCGCTGGACGTCGAGATCGCCGGCCCAGGCGGCGCCGCGGATGTCGAGCGAGCGCGTGCCCTTGGCGAGCCGCGTTCCATTGGCATGGCTCGTCAGGATCGAACGCAGCGGCATGGAGGTCATGTCGGCGAAGTTTTCGCGGCCGTCGACATTGGAGCCCGGCACGATCGGCACGATGGGCACACGATAGCTGGTGCCGCCCATGCCGGCACCGTCATGCGGCTTGTCGCGGATCCAGATGCGCGTCAGCCATTTGTGCGACAGCGAGCCCGGCCAGCCCGGCGTGATCAGCCGCACCGGGCCGCCGTGGATATGCGGGATCGGCTGGCCGTTCATGGCGAAGGCGACGAGCGTGTGACGCTCCAGCGCCTTGGCGATCGGCATGCCGCGCGAGATCGACTGCCTGCCGGTATCGCCGGACAGGTGCGGATCGGCGCCGTAATTGCCGGTGAAGCGCGCGCTGTCCTTCAGGCCGGCCGCGCGCAGGATGTCGCGCAGCGGCACGCCGGTCCATTCCGCGCAGCCGATGGCGCCGTTGCCCCACTGATTGCCGCGCGCCTGCGGCGAGAAGAACGAGCGGCCGTTGCCGCCGCATTCCATCTGCAGCCGGTAGGTGACCGGGCGGAAGCGCGACTTGAGCTCGCCGAGGGTCAGGCGCAGCGGCGTGTTGACCTCGCCGTCGATGACGAAGGCGTGGGCGTCCGGATTGGTGATCTCCGGCGCGATCTGGCCGTTGTTGCGCACGAAGAAGCGGTCGACCGGCGTCGTCGCATCGTCGAGCATATGTTCGGGCGTCTCGGCCACCAGCGGCCGGACCTGCAGCAGCATCAGGCCGCGGGCCTTGCCGGGATAGTCGAAAGGCTGCGGGCCCGCGGCGGCCGCCGGTGCCGCGGCGGAGGATCCGGTGCCCGACCCCTGGGCCGGCGCGGCCGGGGCGCCCTGCGCCAGCGCCGCGGGCACGAGACCGCCGGGCATGGCCGCGGAATAGACGATCGGGCCGCCGACCGCCGCCGACATGGCCGCGAGCCCGGCGCCACCGAGGAAGCCGCGACGCGAGGCGGACTCGCCCGCGGCGCGACCTTTCGCCGCCTTGCGGCCGAAGACCTCGGCATCGGCCCGCTCCGGGTCGTCGCGATAGAGCTCTTCGACCGAGCGTTCTTTTTTCGTCGCCATAAATTCTCTCCCACACCCCGTCCGCCGAGCATTTCCTTGTCGTTGGCGCCCGTCAGGAGGGAATATATTACCTGAGTCACGCCGTCCGACCAGAGGGACCAGAGGTCGCGGCGCAGCATCTTCGTGTCCCCGCGAGACGCTGCCGGGCGCCTCGGCGGACGGCGCCGGCGGCGGTCAAATTCACGTCCGGCCGGGCCTCGTCATGACCGCGTCACGTGAATAGGCGTTGACGGGGGGGCTTTCGCATGGCCAATGCACGCCTGCTCGTTGTGCAGGGTCCCGTCCGCAAGGCCGGGGCCTTTCATTCGTTGTAAGACCTGCCTCTTCAGGAGACCCCTTATGAGCCAGTGGCCCGTCTATCACGATATCACCGGCCCGATCGTCATGATCGGTTTCGGTTCCATCGGCCGCGGCACCCTGCCGCTGATCGAACGTCACTTCCGCTTCGACCGGAGCCGGATGGTGGTGATCGACCCGGTGGACACCAACCGGCACCTCGTAGACGAGCGCGACATCAAGTTCATACAGGAGGCGGTCACGCCGGAGAACTACGTGACCCTGCTGGAGCCGCTGCTTACCCAGGGCGGCGGCCAGGGCTTCTGCGTCAATCTGTCGGTCGACACCTCGTCGGTCGCGATCATGGAGCTGTGCCGGAAGGTGGGCGCACTCTATATCGACACCGTGGCGGAGCCGTGGCCAGGTTTCTATTACGACGCCAAGATGGATACCGCCGACCGCACCAACTATGCGCTGCGCGAGCGGGTCCTCGATGCCCGCAAGCGCTCGCCGGGCGGCACCACGGCGGTGTCCTGCTGCGGCGCCAATCCCGGCATGGTCTCCTGGTTCGTCAAGCAGGCCCTGCTCAATGTCGCCACCGACAGCGGCCTTACCTTCTCGACGCCGACCTCGAAGGCCGAATGGGCCGATCTCGCCGCCACGGTCGGGGTCAAGGGCATCCATATCGCCGAGCGGGATACCCAGCGCGCGCGCCAGCCGAAGCCGCCAAAGGTGTTCGTCAACACCTGGTCGGTCGAGGGCTTCATTTCCGAGGGCCTGCAGCCGGCCGAGCTCGGCTGGGGCACGCATGAGAAGTGGATGCCGGCGACCGCCCGCCAGTACCGCGACAAAGATGCGCCGGCAATCTATCTGCTGCAGCCGGGCGCCAATACCCGCGTCCGGTCCTGGTGCCCGACGATGGGCGCCCAGCATGCCTTCCTGGTCACCCATAACGAGGCGATCTCGATCGCGGACTATTTCACCGCGCGCGACGCCGGCGGCAAGGTGACCTACCGGCCGACCTGCCACTATGCCTACCATCCCTGCAACGACGCGGTGCTGTCGCTGCACGAGATGTTCGGCGCGGCCGGCCAGCGTCAGCCGGAATGGCAGATCCTCGGCGAGGACGAGATCGTCGACGGCATCGACGAGCTCGGCGTGCTGCTCTACGGCCAGGCCGGCGGGGCCTACTGGTACGGCTCCCAGCTCTCCATCGAGGAGACGCGGCGGCTCGCGCCCTACCAGAACGCCACCGGCCTGCAGGTGACCTCGGCCGTGCTCGCCGGCATGGTCTGGGCGCTCGACAATCCGAATGCCGGCATCGTCGAAGCCGACGATGTCGACTTCAAGCGGTGCCTGGAAGTCCAGCTGCCCTATCTCGGACCGGTGGTCGGCACCTATACGGACTGGACGCCGCTCAGTGGCCGTCCCGGCCTGTTCCCAGAGGATATCGACACCTCCGATCCCTGGCAGTTCCGCAACATCCTCGTGCGCGACTGACGACAGGGCTCCGGCCGGCGCTCCGCCGTGCCGGGGCGTCCTTCGATCCTTCAGGCCGGCGGGCATGCCCCGCCGGCCTTGTCTGTTTGACGCGCGGCCGCTGCCGTTTCGGGCATAGCCCCCGGCGCAATTCCCCGCTAAGTTGCGGCCGTCGGCGACGCCCGCGGGGCCCGGCATCCCCCTCCATTCCCTGGTCAAGGACGGCATCATGAAGACTTGCACCCTGCTCAGAGGCCTTGCCGTCGCGCTCGCGGCGGTCGGTTTTGCGGCGAGCGCCGCGGCGCAGGGCACGCGGGAACTGCGCATCTTCAACTGGTCGAACTATATCGACGAGCAGGTGCTCCGGGATTTCGAGCGCGAGTTCAACGCCAAGGTCGTCTACGATACCTATGATTCCAACGAGGTGCTGGAGACGCGCCTGCTCGCCGGCCGCACCGGCTACGACATCGTGGTGCCGTCGGGACCGTTCCTGTCGCGGCAGATCGCGGCCAATGTCCACCGCCGGCTCGACCCCTCGAAGATCCCGAACCTGACCAATCTGTGGCCCGACGTGCAGCGCCGCGTCGCCGTGTTCGATCCCGGCAACGCCTATTCGGTGAACTATCTCTGGGGCACGACCGGCATCGGCTACAACGTCGCCAAGATCCGCGAGCGGATGGCCGATGCGCCGCTCGATTCCTGGCGCCTCGCCTTCGATCCGGAGGTGCTGAAGCGCTTCAAGGATTGCGGCATCCACTTCCTCGACACGGCCGAGGACCTGCTGCCTTCGGTGATGCGCTATCTCGGCCGCGATCCCAATTCCAAGAAGCCGGAGGACTGGGAGGCGGCGGCCGCCCATATCCAGCAGCTTCGGACACTGGTCACCAAGTTCCATTCCTCGGAATATATTTCGGCCCTCGCCAACGGTGACATCTGCCTTGTGGTCGGCTATTCCGGCGACATCTTCCAGGCCCAGAAACGCGCCCGCGAAGCCGGCAACGGCATCGACATCCAGTATGTCATCCCGCGCGAGGGCGCGCAGATGTGGTTCGACCAGATGGCGATCCCCGCCGATGCGCCCAATCCGGATCTCGCCGAGGCCTTCATCAACTATCTGCTCCGGCCGGAGGTCGGCGCGCGGGTGGCAAGCTTCGTCTCCTATGCGAGCGGCAATCTCGCGGCGCGGCCGCTGGTGGCCCCTGCGGTGCGCGACAATCCCGCGATCTATCCGCCCGATGCGGTGATGGAGCGGCTGTTCACCGTCACGAGCCCCGATGCGCGCCTGCAGCGGGTCATCACCCGCGCCTGGACGCGGGCCAAGACCGGACGCTGAAGCATCCGGCGCTGACCGCCGACCAACACGGCCGGTCGCCAGCGCTTTCGCCGGGACGGGTCGGCGCCGGTGCCGGCCTTTCCCCCGAAACCGTTTTTGCTCTATGCGAATGGTGTGAACGAGATCGGGCGGGCTCATCAATTGACGACATCGCTTGGAGCGGTGCGCTCCACCTTCGCGCCGTGGGACGATCCGGCGCTCGCACCCCTGGTGGTCTATGACGGCGTGACCAAACGCTATGGCGCGGAGACCGCGGTCGCGGATCTGAGCCTTGCCATCTACGAGCGCGAGTTCTTTGCCCTGCTCGGGCCTTCGGGCTGCGGCAAGAGCACGCTGATGCGGCTGCTCGCCGGCTTCGAGACGCCGAGCGCGGGCCGCGTCCTGCTCGCCGGCGAGGATCTTGCCGGCGTGCCGCCGCACCGGCGCCCGGTCAACATGATGTTCCAGTCCTATGCGCTGTTCCCGCATATGACGGTTGAGCGCAACATCGCCTTTGGCCTGACCATGGAAGGCCTGCCGCGCGAGGAGATCCGCGAGCGGGTCGCGGCGATGCTGAAGCTGGTCAAGCTCGAGGCCTATGCGGGCCGCAGGCCGCACCAGCTCTCCGGCGGCCAGCGCCAGCGCGTGGCGCTCGCCCGGGCGCTGGCGAAACGGCCGAAAGTGCTGCTGCTCGACGAACCGCTCGGCGCGCTCGACCGCAAGCTGCGCGAGGAGACCCAGTTCGAGCTGATGGCGCTGCAGGAGCGGCTCGGCGTCACCTTCGTCATCGTCACCCACGACCAGGACGAAGCCATGACCATGGCGACCCGCATCGCGGTCATGGACAAGGGCCGCGTGGTGCAGGTGGCCCCGCCGCCGGTCATCTACGAGGCGCCGGCCACCCGCTATGTCGCGGGCTTCATCGGCGACATCAACCTGATCGAAGCCAAGGTCGCCGCGGCGGCCGGCCCGGGTCCGGTCGCGGTGGAGACCGAGATCGCCGGCCGCCTGTCGGTGGAGACGGACGAGGCGCTCGGCGCCGGCCAGCAGGTCGCGGTCGCCTGGCGGCCGGAAAAGACGCGCATCCTGCGGGCCGGCGAGGAGGCGCCCGCCGGCTGGGCGACGATCGCCGGCACGGTGCACGATATCGGCTATCTCGGCGACTGGACGACCTATGTCATCGTCGCCGGCGGGCTCAGGCTGAGGGCCGCGGTCGCCAATGCGGCGCGTCTCGTCGAGCGGCCGGTCACCTGGGACGAACCGGTCCGCCTCGCGGTCGCGCCGTCCTCCTTCGTACTGCTCGCGCGGTAGCCGGCCATGACCGATCGCGCCACCCGCCGCGTCACCATCCTGGTGCCCTATCTCTGGCTCGTCCTGTTCTTCCTGGTGCCCTTCGCGATCGTCGCCAAGATGTCGCTGTCGCAGGTGGCGACCGCCGTGCCGCCCTATGAGCCGGTCTTCGGGCTGGGCGACGGCCTGGCGGGCTGGCGCGACAAGCTCGGCCAGCTCTCGCTCGGCAATTACGGCATCGTCACCGGCGACGCGCTCTATGTCGACGCCTTCGTTTCCTCGCTGAGAATCGCCGCGATCGGCACGGTGATCCTGCTCGTCCTCGGCTATCCCATGGCCCATGCCATGGCGCGGGCGCCCGAGTGGCTGCGGCCGCTCCTGGTGATGGCGGTGATCCTGCCGTTCTGGACGAGCTTCCTGATCCGCGTCTATGCCTGGATCGGCATCCTGAAGCCCGAAGGCCTGCTCAACGAGCTGCTGCTCGGGCTCGGCCTCATCGGCACGCGCCTGCAGATCGCCAATACCGAGGCGGCGGTGCTGATCGGCGTCGTCTATTCCTATCTGCCGTTCATGGTGCTGCCGCTCTATGCCGCGCTGGAGCGGCTCGACCGGACGCTGCTCGAGGCAGCGGCCGATCTCGGCTGCTCGCCCGCCGGCGCATTCTGGCGCATCACGGTGCCGCTGACCCTGCCGGGCATCGTCGCCGGCTGCTTCCTCTGCTTCATCCCGATCACCGGCGAGGTGGTGATCCCCGATCTGCTCGGCGGCTCGGAGACGCTGATGATCGGCAAGACCTTGTGGACGGAATTCTTCGCCAACCGCGACTGGCCGGTCGCCTCCGCCGTCGCCGTGCTGCTGCTGGTCGTGCTGGTCGGCCCGATCATGGTCTACCAGCACCTGCAGGCGCGCCAGCTGGAGGCCGCCAGATGAACCGATCCGCGCGCTTCCTCGACGCGACCGCGCTGACCCTCGGCTTCGGCTTCCTCTACTTGCCGATCGTCATCCTGATCATCTTCTCGTTCAATGCCAGCCAGCTCGTCACCGTCTGGGGCGGCTTCTCCACGCGCTGGTACGCCGAGATCCTGCAGAACCGCCAGCTTCTCGATTCTGCCTGGATGACCGCCAACGTCGCCTTCGTCTCGGCAACGCTCGCCACCGTCATCGGCACGCTGGCGGCGCTCGCCCTGACACGCTACCTCCGGTTCCGCGGCCGCGTCCTGTTCACCGGCATGGTCTATGCGCCGCTCGTCATGCCCGAGGTGATCACCGGCCTGTCGCTGCTGCTGCTGTTCGTCGCCCTCGGCATCGACCGTGGTTTCTGGACGGTGACGGTGGCGCACGCGACCTTCACGCTCGGCTTCGTCGCCGTCGTCGTGCAGTCGCGGCTCGTCGCCTTCGACGCCTCGCTCGAGGAAGCCGCGGCCGATCTCGGCGCCTCGCCGGCCCAGGTGTTCTTCCGCATCACGCTGCCGATCATCGCGCCGGCGGTGATCGCCGGCTTCCTGCTTGCCTTCACGCTGTCGCTCGATGACCTCGTCATCGCGAGCTTCACGACGGGGCCGGGGGCCACCACCCTGCCCATGCGCATCTACAGTCAGGTGCGGCTCGGCGTGACGCCCGAAATCAATGCGATCTGCACCCTGATGATCGCCGCCGTGACGGTCGCCGTGATCGCCGCTTCGCTCGCCACCAAGCGCCAGGCGCTCGGCAAGCCGGGCTGAGGGCCGAGGCTCCCGCGTTCGCGCGAAGCGATGTCCGCTCGCCGACAAGGCCGCGGGCGGGCGCGGGGGTTGACCGCCGCCGGGGCAAATGGTCTCTGCCTGATGTCCCAGCCGACCGGAGCTCCCGCCGTCATGTCCGCGGCCGTCGAACACCTTTTGAAGATCCTCGATCTCGAGCGGCTCGAGGTGAATCTGTTCCGCGGCGAAAGTCCGAAGGACGGCTGGCAGCGCGTATTCGGCGGACAGGTGATCGGCCAGGCGCTGGTCGCTGCCTGCCGCACGGTCGAGGGCCGCGCGCCGCATTCGCTGCACGGCTATTTCGTGCTGCCCGGCGATCCCAAGGCGCCGATCATCTACGAGGTCGAGCGGATCCGCGACGGCAGGAGCTTTTCCACCCGGCGGGTCAAGGCGATCCAGCACGGGGCGGCGATCTTTTCGCTGTCGGCCTCGTTCCAGGTCGAGGAGGAGGGCTTCGAGCATCAGTTCGCCATGCCCGACGTGCCGGGCCCGGAAAGCCTGCCGGCCGAAGCCGAGATCGGCCGCAACCTGCATCCCTCGACGCCGGCGGCGGTGAAGGCCTATTTCGCCCGCGAACGGCCGATCGCCATGCGCCCGGTCGAGATCGAACGCTACGAGGGGGTGCGCCAGCCCGAGGGCCGGTTCCATGTCTGGATCCGTGCCACCGGCACCTTGCCCGACGATCCGGTGGTGCATCGCTGCGTGCTCGCCTATGCCTCCGACATGACGCTGCTCGACGCTTCCCTGATCCCGCAGGGGCGCACGCTGTTCGACGCGACGATCCAGGGCGCCAGCCTCGACCATGCCATGTGGTTCCACCGGCCATTCCGCGCCGACGAATGGCTGCTCTACGCCCAGGATTCGCCGTCCTCCCAGAGCGCGCGCGGTTTTTCGCGCGGCTCGATCTATACGCGCGACGGCGTGCTGGTCGCCTCGGTCGCCCAGGAGGGGCTGATCCGGCCGCGGCGCGAAAGCTGACCTCCGCGCACCTGCCTCAATATTGGGCATGCCGGACAAAGCCAATTGCGGCGGCTTTGCAGCAGTCCTGTCTTGCCTAAATTTTAGGCGAAAGCAGGCGATGGCCTCCGCATGCACTGATGTCGCTTCCAGTAACTGATTGAGATTATTTGATTTTATCCAGCGTGCGGCGACTGGCACGCGACTTGATTCCCGATAGCTCGGTTCGGCGCATGCCCCCCTCGGGTCGCGTCGGAAGCGACCAGCAACCCTTCACCCGGTGCTCCCGGGGGAAGCCAGTTCGGGGATGCCGACATGAAAATCGTGATGGCTATCATCAAGCCATTCAAGCTCGAAGAGGTCCGCGATGCCCTGACCGGCATCGGCGTGCACGGCCTGACCGTCACGGAAGTGAAGGGTTACGGCCGGCAGAAGGGCCATACCGAAATCTATCGCGGCGCCGAATACGCCGTGAGCTTCCTGCCTAAGCTCAAGGTCGAGGTCGCGGTGCCCGCGAGCGAGGCCGACAAGGTGGTCGCCGCCATAGCCGGTGCCGCCAAGACCGGCCAGATCGGCGACGGCAAGATCTTCGTCACCTCCATCGAGCACGCCGTGCGGATCCGCACCGGTGAGACCGATATCGACGCGCTCTGAGCGGCGCGCAGCTCAAGAAACATCCTCCCGGAGTTCTCGCACATGATCCGTTCCCTCTTGTCCCGGTGGGGCGTCGCGGCGCTTGCGCTCGCCTGCGCCGTGGCGATCCAGGCCGATCCGGCGCTCGCCCAGGCCGCCACGCCGCCGAAGCCGAATGCCGGCGACACCGCCTGGATGCTGACCTCGGCGCTTCTGGTGCTCCTGATGACCGTGCCGGGCCTCGCGCTCTTCTATGGCGGCCTGGTGCGCTCGAAGAACATGCTGTCGGTGCTGACCCAGGTCTTCGTCATCGTCGCGCTCGTCGCCATCATCTGGGTCGTCTACGGCTACTCGCTGACCTTCACCGGCGGCGGCGGGCTCAACGCCTATATCGGCGGCTTCTCCAAGGCCTTCCTCATCGGGGTGGACGCCAATTCCACCGCCGCGACCTTTTCCAACGGCGTGGTCATTCCCGAGCTCGTCTACATCGCCTTCCAGATGACCTTCGCCTGCATCACGCCGGCGCTGATCGTCGGTGCCATCGCCGAGCGCACCAAGTTCTCGGCGGTCGTCCTGTTCACCGTGCTCTGGGTCACCTTCGTCTATTTCCCGATCGCGCACATGGTCTGGTACTGGGCCGGCCCCGACGCCATCGCGGAAGCGGCCAAGGCGGTTGCGGCCGCCGGTTCCGACGCCGCCGCCAAGGCGGCAGCGGAAGCCAAGCTCGCCGCGGTCAAGGCCGATGCGGGCCTCATCTACCAGTGGGGCGCGCTCGATTTCGCCGGCGGCACGGTGGTCCATATCAATGCCGGCATCGCCGGCCTCGTCGGCTGCCTCGTCGTGGGCAAGCGCATCGGCTACGGCAAGGAGCTGATGCCGCCGCACTCGCTGGTCATGACGCTGATCGGCGCCGCGCTCCTGTGGGTCGGCTGGTTCGGCTTCAATGCCGGCTCCAACCTCGAGGCCAACGGCACGGCGGCGCTCGCCATGATCAATACCTTCGTCGCGACCGCCGCGGCCGCGCTGTCCTGGCTGTTCGTCGAATGGGCGGCCAAGGGCAAGCCCTCGCTGCTCGGCGCGGTGTCGGGCGCGGTCGCCGGCCTCGTCGCGGTGACGCCGGCTTCCGGTTTCGCCGGGCCGATGGGGTCGATCGTGCTCGGTCTCGTGGCCGGCGGCGTCTGCTTCGTGTTCTGCTCCACGGTCAAGAATGCCTTCGGCTATGACGACTCGCTCGACGTGTTCGGCATCCACTGCGTCGGCGGCATTATCGGCGCCATCGCCACCGGCATCCTGGTCAACACCGCACTCGGCGGCGTCGGCATTCCCGATTACGAGGCCAAGCCGGGCGAGCTCTCGGTCGCGGCCTATGAATTCGCGCCCGCGGTCATCGCCCAGATCAAGGCGGTGCTCCTGACGCTCGTCTGGTCCGGGGTCGGCTCCTTCGTCCTCTACAAGATCGTCGACGTCGTCGTCGGCCTCCGGGTCTCGCCGGACCGCGAGCGCGAGGGGCTCGACCTCGCCGACCATGGCGAGCGCGCCTACAATCTCTGACGGCCGCAAGGCCCGAAATTCCCTGTTTTCAGGCCCCGGCGCCCTTGGCGCCGGGGTTTTTCATGGGGACTTGTCCACCGCGATATTCTCCAGGCCGGCGATGGTTAATCACCCGTCAACCCTTGCCTCGGTAAGGTCGCGATCACGAACCGGATGGCCCTCCGGGGCGTCCGCCGTCGCGCGGATTTCCCGCTCGGTCTCCCTTCACAGGATGCGACCGACATGGCTGTGGCGCGGCGGCATACCGGCCTCTCTCTCCTTCCCGAAGCGATGAAAGGCGCCATGCGTCGCAAGATCCGGCAATTGGGCGGACTTGCCATCCTCGGCGCCGTGGGCCTCGCCGCTCTGGCGCTCCTGACCTGGACGGCGGGCGATCCCTCGCTGAGCCACGCCACCAATGCGCCGGTGAAGAACTGGGTCGGCCGTCCCGGCGCGATCCTTGCCGATCTCCTCATGCAGCTGTTCGGGCTCGGCGCCATCGGGCTCCTGCTGATCGCCGCCGTCTGGGGCTGGCGTTTCGTCACCTGCCGGCCGTTCGACCGCGAGGGCCTGCGCATTCCGCTCGGCATCGCGGCCGGCATGATCCTGGCCGTGGCCGCCTCGCTGGTGCCGGCGCCGCGCGGCTGGCCGCTGCCGACGGGCATCGGCGGGGTCATCGGCGATGGCGGCCTGGCCGTGATCAGCGCCGTGCTCGGCAATCTCTCCGGCGCGACGCGCAGCGTCGCGGCCCTCGTCGTGCTCGCCATCGGCCTCGCCGTTGCGGCGGTCGCGACCGGCCTCACCATCCGCCGCGACGAGGAGACGCAGGACGATGCCGCCGACGATCTCGCGCCGGCGCGCGTCGCCCGGCAGCGCGACAGCGACGACCGGGAGCCGGGCCGTCTCGGCGGCCTTGCCACCAACAGCCTCGGCGCGCTGACCCATGGCGTGCTGTCGGCCAAGGCCAAGCTGAAGCGCATGGCCGGCGAGGCGCCGGACATTGCCCGGGCCGCCGCCGGCGAACCGTCGGGCGCTCCCGCACCGCGCGGCGGCGCCAACGGCATTGCCGCGCGTGCCAAGGCCTTCTTCACCGAGCCCGACGACGATCTGCCGATCGCACCCCGCGCTTCCGGCGCGCGCCGCGAGCCGACCGTCGAGGCCCAGCCCGAGCGGGCGCCGCGCACCTATCACGTGCCGCCGGCACGGACCCGTCCGGACGATGCCGAGATCGAGGCGCCGCGGATCGCGCCGAGCGCGGCGCCGGCCGCTCCGATCGACGAGGAGGACGACGAGCCGCCGTTCGAGGTGCCCGCGCGCCCGGTGGCCGATGCCCGCGCGCCGCGCATCCATGCCCCGGCGCCCGCGCCGCGCCCCGTCGCCGTGCAGCAGAAGCTGCCGCTGCCGCCGCCAGCCGGCGTCGACGACAGCTACGAGCTGCCGCCGCTCGACCTCCTGACCGAGCCGAAGCCCTCCGAGCGCGACCCGTCCATGTCGACCGACGTGCTGCAGCAGAATGCGGCGACGCTCGGCTCGGTGCTCGACGATTTCGGCGTGCGCGGCGAGATCATCAATGTCCGTCCCGGTCCGGTCGTCACCCTCTACGAGCTGGAGCCGGCGCCCGGCACGCGGTCCAACCGGGTCATCGGCCTCGCTGACGACATTGCCCGTTCCATGTCGGCGGTCTCCGCCCGCGTCGCGCTGGTGCCGGGCCGCAATGCCATCGGCATCGAGTTGCCGAATGCGCGGCGCGAGAACGTCATGCTGCGCGAAATGCTGGCGAGCCAGGACTTCATCACCGCCAAGGAAAAGCTGCCGATCGCGCTCGGCAAGACGATCGGCGGCGATCCGGTCATCGCCGACCTCGCCAAGATGCCCCACCTCCTGGTCGCCGGTACCACCGGCTCGGGCAAGTCGGTGGCGATCAACACGATGATCCTGTCGCTGGTCTACCGGCTGACGCCGTCGCAATGCCGGCTCATCATGGTCGACCCGAAAATGCTGGAACTGTCGATCTATGACGGCATTCCGCATCTGCTCACGCCCGTCGTGACCGATCCGAAGAAGGCGGTCGTCGCGCTCAAATGGGCGGTGCGCGAGATGGAAGAGCGCTACAAGAAGATGTCGAAGCTCGGCGTGCGCAACATCGACGGCTTCAACGCACGCATGGCGCAGGCACGCACCAAGGGCGAGACGCTGACGCGCACGGTGCAGACCGGCTTCGACCGCGAGACGGGCGAGGCGATCTACGAGCAGGAGGAAATGGGCCTCGACCCGATCCCCTATATCGTGGTCATCGTCGACGAGATGGCCGACCTGATGATGGTCGCCGGCAAGGACATCGAAGGCGCGATCCAGCGCCTCGCCCAGATGGCTCGCGCCGCCGGCATCCACCTGATCATGGCCACCCAGCGTCCGTCGGTCGACGTCATCACCGGCACGATCAAGGCGAATTTCCCGACGCGCATCTCGTTCCAGGTCACCTCCAAGATCGACAGCCGGACCATTCTCGGCGAGCAGGGCGCCGAGCAGCTGCTCGGCCGCGGCGACATGCTGTTCATGGCCGGCGGCGGCCGCATCAGCCGCGTCCACGGTCCCTTCGTCTCCGACGAGGAGGTCGAGCGGATCGTCGGCCACCTGAAGATGCAGGGCGCGCCCGACTATCTGGAATCGGTCACGACCGACGAGGACGAAGCCGGCGAAGGCGAGGGCGACGACGGCGCCGTGTTCGACAAGGGCTCGTTCGGCGACGAGCCGGCCGACCTCTACGACAAGGCGATCCAGGTGGTCATGCGCGACAAGAAGGCGTCGACCTCCTACATCCAGCGCCGGCTGCAGATCGGCTACAACCGCGCCGCCTCGCTGATCGAGCGGATGGAGCGGGAAGGCATCGTCGGTCCGGCCAATCATGCCGGCAAACGCGAGATCCTGCTGCCGGAGGGGACCGAGTGAGGGCTGGCTTTCGCCTCGAATTCGCCCTATCGGCTGCCTATCACCCGCGCCAACACATCCCCATGGAGCAGCGATGACGAGACGCCTGACTGTCGCGGGACCGGCCTTTCTGCTGGCGGCCGGGATCGCGCTCATCGGCGCGCATTCGCACGCGGTGGCATCGGATCACCGGGTGATTCTGGCCCAGGGCGCGCCATTGCAGCTGACGCCGCCGCCCGGGGGCGGCGGCGTCAGCTGCAATGGCGCGCCCTGGGCCAGAATGTGTCGGCATCGACGCCGGTGCGGCGCCAGGCCCCGCGCGCCGCACGCGGCGTCGATGCCGACACGCGCGACATTGCCCAGCGGGTCAACGCCTATTTCAACGGCATCCGCTTCATGCAGGGCGATTTCGTCCAGATCGGCCCCGACGGCCGGCGCACCACCGGCAAGCTCTATCTCGACAAGCCTGGCAAGATCCGCTTCCAGTACAATGCGCCGAGCCCGGTGGAGATCATTGCCGACGGCCAGTCGGTGGCGGTGCGCGACCGGCGGCTGAACACCCAGGACATCTATCCCCTGTCGCAGACGCCGCTGCGCTTCCTGCTGTCCGACCGGGTCGACATCCTGCGCGATGCCAATGTCACCTCGGTGACCCGCGATCCCGAATATGTCATCGTCATGCTGGAGGAACGGCAGGCGATCGGCGGCACCAACCGCCTGATGATCCTGTTCAATGCCAACGACTTCACGCTCAGGCAGTGGACGGTTTTCGACGCCCAGGGCTACGAGACCTCGGTCGCCGTGCACAATCTCGACACGACCCGCCGGCCGGACCAGCGGCTGTTCCGCATCAACTACGAGCGCATTCTGCAATAGTGGGAATGGCGAGCAGCGCCTAGCGAACGATCCCATGGAGTGCTGGGCCTTCGCTTCGTCGCGAAGATTCAGCGCGAGCGCGGCATCGCCGTTTTCGATGCGACGGCACGGCGCCCGGCGTTGGAATTCGGGCGGAATTTGCAGGGTGCCTGCTCGATTCCGTTAGTCCGCCGGCGCCCGGCGCGGCCGCGCTGAGCGGGGGGCCTTGGGGCTGCCAGCAGGCATGTGGCGGGCAATCGTGGCGTCGATCTCGGCCGCTATGGCGGCGACATCCGCACGCAACCTGTCTTCGCCAATGTCTGCCACCCGCGCCTCCGGAACGGCGAATACGATGCTGCCGAGGATGCGGCGGTCGGCATCGAAAACCGGCGCTCCGATGCCGACGAGGCCCTCGACCACCTCGCCGCGGGTGATGCAGGTGCCCTGCCGGCGGATCAGCGCCATGGCCTGGCGAAACTCCTCCCAACTGGCGCCGAGGCCGGCCGCACGGATCTCGTCGGCGTGCCAGAGCATCATGTTGCGCAGCTGATAGGGGCTGAGATGCGCCAGGATCAGCTTGGCCATGGCGCCATGGAACATCGGCATCTTGCGGCCGCGCTCATAGGCCGGCTTCACGCTGCGGTCGGGCCAGACGATCTCCGCGCACATGACCTTGTCGCCGTAATAGCTGCACAGCAGCATGTTGAGCCCGAGGCGCGCGCTCACCGCCTCCATGATCGGCCGCGCGCTGGTGGCCAGCGGGTCGGTGCGGCGCACCAGCCGGTCGAGCTCGATGATCTTCGACCCCAGCACGAAACTACCGCCGGTGGCGGGCGCGATCAGCCCGGAGGCGGAGAGTGCCTGGAGGTATCGATAGACGGTTGCCCGCGAGGCGCCGGTCGCCGCGACGGCGTCGTCGACCTGGAAACTGCTCTTATCATCCTCAAAAAGCTCGAGAATCCTGAGCATCTTGGCGAGGCTGGTCATGGGCTTTCGGGCAGAAATTCCTTGGAACGAGAGGGAGACTTATTCTCTGGCAGAAAGCGGCGTAGAAGTCATTGTGTGATTTTTATTGCATTATGAGATTTATCAATCATCCTACCTTCAATCACGGCCGAAGCTTCATGACGGTCGGTGCCAGGGAGCTTCCCCACACCCGCCATGAGCAGGTCACCGCCGTGCAGGGCGTCGTCTTCCGGACGCGCAGGCATGCCGGCTCGACCGGCCTCCTGCCGGGGTGGCGTCGCCTGGAGAAAAGCGAGGGAAGGAACTGCTCATGGCATCGGTTACGAGAAGGGCATTCACCGCGGGCGCGGCCATGGCGATGACCACCACCGCCCGCGCCGCCACCGAAAAGGTCAAGTTCGGTGTGCTGGCCGACATGGGCGGGCCATTCGCCGACATTTCCGGAAAGGGTTCGGTCGAGGCCGCGCGGCTCGCCATCGAGGATATCGGCGGCGGCGTGCTCGGTTCGCCGATCGAACTGGTCTTCGCCGATCATCAACACAAGCCCGACGTCGGACTCAATCTGGCGCGGCAGTGGTACGACCTCGACGGCGTCGACGTGATCCTCGACGTGCCCAATTCCGCGATTGCCCTTGCGGTGAACAACCTGACGAAGGAAAGGAAAAAGATCGCCATCTACGCCAACGCGGCCACGGATCGCCTCACCGAGGATTCGTGCACCGCCTATGGCCTGCACTGGACCTTCGACACCTATTCGCAGACGCGCGGCGCGACCCGTGCCCTGGTCGACCAGGGCTTCGATACCTGGTTCCTGCTGGTCGCCGATTATGCCTATGGCCACAGCATGGAGCAGGCCATGCGCGAGGCCGTCGTGGCCAGCGGCGGGAAGATCGTCGGCAGTGTCCGCCATCCCCTGCAGACGCTGGATTTCTCGTCCTACCTGCTGCAGGCGCAAGGCTCCGGGGCCAAGATCGTCGCCCTCGCGTCAGGAGGCGACATCACCGTCAACGTGATCAAGCAGGGCCGCGAGTTCGGTCTGCATCAAACCGGCCAGCGGCTGGCGAGCCTTCTGACGTTCATCACCGACGTGCACTCGCTTGGCCTTGCGACGATGCAGGGCCTGCAATTCGTGGTGCCGTTCTACTGGGACATGGACGAGAAGACGCGCGCCTTCGCCAAGCGCTTCTACGACCGGCTCGGCAAGATGCCGTCGGAGTCGCAGGCCGGCGTCTATTCCGGCGTGCTGCACTATCTCAAGGCCGTGCAGGCGCTGAACACCAAGGATCCGGACAAGGTCCTCGCGAAGATGCGCGAGACGCCCGTCGAAGACATGTTCTCGCGCAATGGCAAGCTGCTCCCGAACGGCCGCATGATCCACGACATGTATCTCGTCGAGGTGAAGAGCCCGGCCGATTCCAGGCAGCCATGGGACTACTACAGGCTCATCACCACGATACCGGCCGACAAGGCCTTCCGGCCGCTGGCCGAGAGCGTCTGCCCGCTGGCTAGGCAATGATCCGCAGGCGCCGGGAGGCGGCGCGACCGGGCAACGCCTTCCGGCACAGGACCATGGTTCAGACGGTGAAGAGATGTCACTTTTGAAGGGTCACCGGGCGATCGTCACAGGCGGCGGACATCCCGACGGCATCGGCCAGGCGACGGCACGCCTGCTCGCCGCCGAGGGTGCCGAGATTGTCGTGTTCGATCGCGCTTTCCCGATCGGCGCGCTGCCCGCCGGCCAGACCGCGCGGCGGCTCGACGTCGCCGATCCCGTCGCCTGTCGCGAGGCCGTGGACGAGGCGGCCGCGGCGCTCGGCGGCATCGACGTCGTGGTCAACAATGCCGGCATCGTCGCTCCCACCCGTATCCCCGACCTCACTGCCGCCGACTTCGCGCGGATGCTGGAGGTCAATGTCGTGGGCACCTTCAACGTCACTCAGGCGGCGCTGCCGCACCTGAAGAAGAGCACGCGGAGCCCCGCCATCGTGAATGTCGGGTCGATCGCGGCGCAGCGCGGCGGCGGTCTCCTCGGCGGGGCGCATTATGCCGCCGCCAAGGGCGGTGTGATCAGCTTCACCAAGGCGACGGCGCGCGAGGGCGGGCCCTTCGGCATCCGCGTCAACGCGGTGGCGCCGGGCATCATCGATACCGGCATGACCCGGGGCCAATATGATGACGACCGCCGCCGCGCGATCTGCGAGACCATTCCGCTCGGCCGCTTCGGCACGGCCGACGACGTGGCACGGGTGATCCTGTTCCTGGCGAGCCCGCTCGCCGGCTATCTCACCGGCACGGTGATCGACGTCAACGGCGGCTACCACATCCATTGAGCCGCGGCCGTGCAGGGCAGACACGCGCAGTCATGCCGCAGGTTGACTCGGATACTGGCTGACTCAATTATCTCGTATAGTAAGAATTATGGTGAAGTTCCATCATGCCGGATGTCGCCGCTCCCACGACGCTCCGTCCTTGTGACCTGACCGGCCAGAGCGCCCGGCTGCCTGGCATGAACGCCCGGCCGATCGTCTTCCCGTGCTCGGTGGGAACGAACGTCGTCCGGGGCACCACCATCGACGTCAATAGCGGCGCCTGCATGCGCTGAAATGCGCCGGGAACGGGGAACGACATGGCAAGGCTCAAAAACAGGATAGCCCTCATCACCGGCGCCGGCAGCGGCATCGGTCGCGCCACGGCCGAACTGTTCGCC
Organism: bacterium YEK0313; assembly: GCA_000751295.2. Lineage (NCBI taxonomy): Bacteria > bacterium YEK0313. The sequence goes on along the minus strand of CCMO02000001.1, from coordinate 1,387,542 downwards.
CGCGAGGGCGCACGGGTCGCCATCGCCGAATTCGACCCGAGGACCGGCGCCGAGGCGGCCATCGCGATCGAAGCCGCCGGCGGCGAGGCGCTGTTCGTGCAGACCGACGTGACGGATGAGGCGAGCGTCTCGGCGGCGGTCGCGGCAACCGTCTCCCGCTTCGGCGGCCTGCACGTCCTCTACAACAACGTTGGCGGCTCGACGCTGCAGGATGGCCCGCTCACCGAAGCGCCGATCGACGAGTTCTGGCGCGCCATCAAGCTGGACCTGCTCGGCACCTGGCTGATGAGCCGGCACGCGATCCCCGAGATCGTCCGCTCGGGCGGCGGATCGGTGATCAATGCGTCCTCGATCGTTGCGATGATGGGCTGGCCGGGCAAGGACGCCTACACTGCATCGAAGGGCGCCATTTCCGCACTCACCCGCTCCATGGCGGTGGAGTTCGCCGCCCAGAAGGTGCGGGTCAACGCGGTGGCGCCCTGCGTCACCCGCACGGCGCGCGTGATGGCCCAGCTCGCCGAGAGCGAGACGACGCAGAAGATTGCCCAGCGCCATCTCGCCGGCCTCGCCGAGCCGGAGGACGTTGCGCACGCCGCCCTGTTCCTCGCCTCCGACGAATCCGCCCGCACGACCGGCCATATCCTCGCCGTCGACAGCGGCCTCGCGATCTCCTGACGGAACCGACGGGCCGGCCCATGGACGCCTTCGTCAACGGCCCTGTGGTGATCGCCGACGGCGTCTATCTCGCCTTCGGCTAAGTGGAGGACAAGGCCATGCTCCCGAAGACCCCGAGCTTCAGCCTTCAGGGCAAGCGCGCCCTCGTCACCGGTGCCGGGCGCGGCCTCGGCGTGGCGCTCGCAGCCGCGCTCGCCGAGGCGGGTGCTGCCGTCACGCTCGCCGACCGCACGGGCTCCGAGATCGAGACCGCCGCCGCCGAGATCCGCGCGGCCGGCGGCAAGGCCGAGACACTGGTCGTCGATGTCACCGACACCAGCGCCTTCCGCGCGGCGATGGAGGCGCGGCCGGCCTTCGGCATCTTCGTCAACAATGCGGGCACCAACCGGCCGAGCCCGTTCCTCGAGGTGACGGAGGCCGATTTCAACGCGGTGATCGACCTCAACGTGCGCGCCGCCTTCTTTGCCGCCCAGGCCGTGGCGAAGCGCATGGCGGCGGAGGGCGTGAAGGGTTCGATCATCAACATGTCCTCGCAGGCCGGCCACATCGCGCTCGCCGCGCGCTCGGCCTATACGACCAGCAAGTTCGCCGTAGAAGGCATGACCAAGGCGATGGCGACCGACCTCGCCCCGCTCGGCATCCGCGTCAACAGTCTGTGCCCGACCTTCATCGAGACGGCGATGACCCGGCCGGCGCTGGCTGACCCCGCCTTCCGCACCTTCGTCACCACAAAGATAAAGCTCGGCCGCGTCGGCGCGGTCGAGGACCTGATGGGCGCCTGCGTCTTTCTCGCATCCGACGCCGCCAGCCTGATGACCGGCTCGGCGCTGGTCGTCGACGGTGGCTGGACCGCCGGCTGACGCTCTTCATTCAGAGGATCCGTGTCATGTTCCACCATGTTGTCCTGATGAGCTTCAAGCCCGGCACGGGACAGGATTTTTTCGCGACGGCCCAGCACTATGTCGCGCGCGTGAAGGCGGAATGCGCCGATGTCGTCACCTATTTTCTGGCCGACAACATCGCATCCCGCAGCGATGGCCTGACCCACGGCATCGTGGGCGTTTTCACCTCCTCGGCCGCGCACGACGCCTACCAGGTCTCGGCCGTCCACCAGGAAATGAAGGCGTTCATGGCGACGCGCATGGACCGCATCGTCGTCCTCGACACCGAAACCGGAGCCTGAGCCATGGCGGGCGCGCGCTACCAGTTGCAGCTCTTCATGGAGCGTCACGGCCTCGCGTCCTACGAGGACCTGATCGCCCGCGCCGACCGCGATCCCGAATGGTTCTGGCCGGCCGTGATGGACTTCCACGGTCTCGCCTATTTCAAGCCGTTCGAGCGGGTTCTGGACACGTCAAAGGGCGTGCAATGGCCTCAGTGGTGCATCGGCGGCACCACCAACATTGCCTATAACTGCATGGAGCGGACGCTGGCGCGCGGTGATGCCGGCAAGCAGGCGATCTTCTGGGAAGGCGAGGACGGCGAGACGCGGGTATGGACCTATGGCGAGCTTGCCGCCCAGGCGGAAAGTGCCGCCGCCGGTCTCAAGCGGCTGGGCCTGAAACCGGGCGACGTGGTCGGCATCTACATGCCGTTCCTGCCCGAGACCATCGCGGCGTTCCTGGCCGTCACCCGCATCGGCGGCATCGCGCTGCCGATGTTTTCCGGCTTCGGGGCTCAGGCGGTGATCGAGCGGCTGAAGGACGCCGAGGCGAAGGCGGTGATCACCGTCGACATTACCTACCGGCGCGGCCAGCCGATCGCCATGGCCGACATCATCGACCAGGTCCGGCCGGAGGTGCCCTCGCTTGCCCATGTCGTGGTGGTGGCGCGCCATCCCGGGCGCGAAGCCGGAAAACGACTGTGGTGGCGCGATCTCGTCGCCGACAAGGCCTCATGCCCGGCCGAGCCGATGCCGGCCGACGCACCGTGCATGGTCGTCTATACGTCCGGCACGACGGGCAAGCCGAAGGGCACCGTGCACAGTCATTGCGGCTTCATGACCAAAGTGGCGCTCGACTTCGGCATCATCCTCGACCTGACGCCGGGAGACCGCCTGCTCTGGATGAGCGACATGGGCTGGCTGACCGGGCCGATCCTCGCCGTCGCCGTGCCGCTGGTGGGCGCCAGCATGGTGCTGGCTGAGGGCACGCCAGACTTCCCCGATGCCGGCCGGCTCTGGCGCCTCGCCGCGACCCACGACGTCACGTTCCTGGGTGTCGCGCCGACCATGGTGCGCAACTTCATCCAGCAGCCGCCGGAGGTGATCGCCGGCTTCGACTTCCCGATGCTACGGATCACCGCGTCGACCGGCGAGCCGTGGACACCGGAGGCCTGGACCTGGTTCCTTGCCCATGTCTGCAAGGGCCGCGCGCCGATCCTCAACTATTCCGGCGGCACGGAGATCGGCGGCGGCATCGTCGCCGGCACGATGCTGCACCGGAACCTGCCGCCCGGGGCTTTCGCGGGGCCAATTCCTGGCATGGGCGCGGCGGTGGTGGACGAGACGGGCAAGCCGCTGCCGCGCGGCCAGGTCGGCGAGCTCGCGCTGACGGTCCCGTCGATCGGCCTCACCCGCGGGTTGTGGCGTGCCCCCGAGCGGTTCATCGAGGCCTATTGGGACAAGGTGCCGGATCTCTGGATCCACGGCGACTTCGCATCGGTGGACGCCGATGGCCACTGGTTCGTCCACGGCCGTTCCGACGACACGATCAAGATCGCGGGCAAGCGGACCGGCCCCTCGGAGATCGAGGCGCTGCTGCTCGGCACCGGCAAGGTGGGCGAGGCGGCGGTGATCGGCGTGCCCGATCCAGCGAAGGGCTCGGCGGTGGTGTGCGTCTGCGTGCCGGCGCGCGGCGTCACCGGCACGCCGGACCTGGCAGACGCGATGAAGAAGGCGGTGGTCGCCGGCCTCGGCGCCTCGTTCCGGCCGAAGACGGTGGTCTTTGTCGAGGCCATCCCGAAGACGCGCAGCATGAAGATCATGCGTCGCGTGGTGCGCTCGATCTGGCTCGGCCAGCCGGTCGGCGACCTCTCGGGCCTCGTCAATCCGGAGGCGGTGGACGCGCTGAAAGCGAGCGTGGCGAAGCTCTAAGGCTTGCCCCATTGCCTGTACGTCCTGCCAGGCCGATCGCGCCTCTCGGCGCCCGAGGCGTTAACGTGACGGCGCCCAGCCAAGAGGGGTGCTCCACGCAGGCGCGTCGCCTCGCGCCACCTTCCACTATCCACCACCCACCTCAGTCGATGGCACTCAGCGTGCGCATGACCGTCCAGCGCGACGTCAGCGCCGCGACGGCGGTCACCAGGACGACCAGCACGAGAATGCCGACATAGCCGGTCTGACCGAGCGCGAAGGTGCCGAACAGCGCCTCGATCTGGTCGCCGCCGGCGGTCGCGCGCCAGCGCGAGGCGATCAATCCGGCGAGCACGATGCCCGTGACCGCGGCGGCGCCGCCGGCGAGGCCGCCCTTCAGCGCCAGCCACAGGAAATGGCGCTGGAACTCGCCGGCGATGAAGGCGTCGCGGGCGCCGACGAAATGCAGCACTTCCAGGACCGGCCGATTGGTGGCGACCGCCGCGCGGGTCGCGAAGATCACCGACAGGCCGGTCGTCAGGATCATCAGCGTGACGATGACGATGCCGACCACCACCACGGCGCGGGCCATCGCCTTCAGCCGGTCGAACCATTGGCGATGGTCGTCGAGGCTGGCGCTGGGCAGGGCCTCGGCGAGCGTCTGCTTCAGCGCCGCGAGGTCGGCCGGCCGCTCGGTCGCAAGGCGCAGGACGATCAGCCGCGGGATCGGCAGGTCGTCGGTCGCAAGATTACTGCCGAGCCAGGGTTCCAGCATGCGGGCCGTCTCCTCGGCCGTGTAGGGCGAGACGTCGGCAATGCCGGGAAAGCCCGATGCGATCTCGGTGGCGCGGGCGACGTCGGCCTTGAGGTCGCGGCCGCGCGCCGGGCGGACCTGGATCGTCGCCTCGCGCACGATCGACGTGGTCCAGTCGTCGGCGGCCGTGCGCACCAGATCGACGGCGCCGACGGTCAGCGAGCCGAGGAAGGTCATGATGGCGATGATCACGATCAGCGCGCGACCGGCGATCGAGGAGGGCGGCACCAGCGAGGCGCCGCTGGCGGTCGGCAGGCGCTCGTCCTCGTTCTCGCCCGGCTCGGCCGGCGGCGCCACCGGCAGGCCCAGGCGGGCCGCAAGGCCGAGAAGGGTCTGCTTCAGCCTGTCGAGATCGATCACCAGCGGTCGTCCTCGGCGTGATGCGGGTCGCTGATCGAGATGAAGCCGTCGGCAATGTCCAGCCGGCGCGCTTCCACCTGATCGAGCAGCGACAGGTCGTGGGTGGCGATCAAAACGGCGGTTCCCGTGCGGTTCAGCTCGACGAACAGGCGCAGCAGGCGCTTGGCGAGCGGCGGGTCGACATTGCCGGTGGGCTCGTCGGCGAGCAGCATTTCCGGCCGCACGATCACGGCGCGGGCGATCGCCGCGCGCTGCTTTTCACCGCCCGACAGGATCGGCGGAAAGGCGCTGATCCGGTGGCCGAGACCGACCCATTCCAGGAGGTCGATCACCTCTGAGCGATAGGTCGCCTCGTCCTTGCCGAGCACGCGCAGCGGCAGGGCGACGTTCTCGTAGGTGGTCAGGTGATCGAGCAGGCGGAAGTCCTGGAACACGATGCCGATGCGCCGCCGCAGCACGCTGAGCTCGTCCTTGGACAGCCGGGCGGTGTCGTGGTCGAACACGGTGACCAGGCCGCGGGTCGGCCGCAGCGACAGGAAGAGCAGCTTCAGAAGGCTCGTCTTGCCGGCGCCGGATGGGCCGGTGAGAAACTGGAAAGAATGCGGCTCGATGCCGAAGGTCAGATCCTTCAGCACCTCCGGACCGAGGCCGTAGCGCAGGCCGACATTCTCGAAACGAACCAAGGGGCACTATCTCTTTCGTCTCAACGCGCGCAAGGCGCGCCTGATTCGCGCGCGATCATGCCACGGACGAAAGGCTGACGCTCCACGGCACGCCACCAATTGATCCGAGGGATGTGGCGTGCCCATGGCGGAAGGCGCTCGCCGGCGCCGCTGATCCGCCGGCGCGGCCGGCCCCGCGCCGAACTGCCGCACCCCCCGATTTTTCCCGCATGACGCGAAGCCGTGCTTAACGGGCGGTTAACCACGCCGGAGCGACTGTGCTGGCCAGGGACATCGGTCCCGGGGCTGAATTCCATGTTGATCGTCTGCCCGTCCTGCGCGACGGCTTTTCGGGTAAATGCGGCCGTGCTCGGCGATGGCGGCCGGCAGGTGCGCTGCGCCCGCTGCCGGACCGTCTGGCATGCGACCTTCGACAGCGCCCTGCCGGAGCCGGCCATCGTCGTGGCCGAGGACGAGGCGGAGGCGCGCGCCGCCGCGCCGGTCGAGACGCCCGCTCAAGATCCTGCCGACGACTGGGGCGCCGCGCTCGCCGCGGAGGCGCATGACCGGGACCGGCAGGCCAACGAAGCGCCACCGCTGCCCGCGGTGCCGGTCGCCGAATCGCCATCGATCGCACCCGTCGCGCCGGCCGAGCTGCTGCCGCGGCGCGCCGACGAGACGCCCGGCGGCGTCGCGCCCGCAGCAGCCGCAGCGACATCGAGTCGCGCGCCGCCCAGCGCCGCAGGCGCGCCTATGCCGCGCGGCCGCGCAGCAGCGGCCTGCGCCTGCCGGTGCCGATGACCATCGTGCTGCTGGGCATGGCGCTGCTTGCGACCTTCTTCCTCGGCCGCGAGCAGGTCGTGCGCACGGTGCCCGAGAGCGCGACGGTCTATGACGCGGTGGGCCTGTCGGTGAACCTGCGCGGCGTCGATTTTCGCGACGTGAAGGGCGCCAACGAGATCGTCGACGGCGTGGTCGTCCTGGTGGTGGAGGGCCAGCTCGTCAATATTTCCGGCCGGCCGATCGACCTGCCGCGGCTGCGCCTGGCCGTGCGCGACGCCACGGGCAAGGAAATCTATACCTGGACCGCCACCGCCCCGAAGCCGCAGCTCGCCCCTGGCGAGGCGGCGCCGTTCCGCTCGCGGCTCGCCTCGCCGCCGCCGGACGGGGCTACCGTCGAGGTGCGCTTCTTCGCCCGGCAGGATGCCGGCGGCAGATGACGCGGCCGTTCGGCCGCGCTAAGCCAATGACCATGACCCGATTTGCTCTCAGGATCCCCGGAGGCCCGTGATGGACCGTTCCAAGATTCGCGTGCTGTATTCGGCCGAGGCCATCGCGCAGCGCGAGACCGAGATGGTGCGCGAGATCGCCGACACCAATCCGCATCGTCTGCTCGTCATCGCCGTGCTGAAGGGCAGCTTCGTGTTCGCGGCCGACCTGATCCGCGCCATGGATGCCGCCGGCATGGCCCCGGAGGTCGAGTTCATGTCGCTGTCGAGCTATCTGGAGGGCACCGTGTCGAGCGGCACGGTGCGCGTCGTGCACGACATCGAAAGCCCGGTCGCCGATCGCGACGTGCTGCTGGTCGACGACATCCTGGAAAGCGGCCGCACGCTGACCTATGCCAAGGACCTCCTGAGCGCGCGCGGCGCGCGCAGCGTGCGCACCTGCGTGCTCCTGGAAAAGCCGGGCAAGCGGGCCGTCAACCTGAATGCCGACTATGTCGGCTTCGTCTGCCCCGACGTGTTCGTCGTAGGCTATGGCATGGACGTCGCCCATGCCTGGCGCCAGCTGCCCTTCGTCGGCGTGATCGAGGACTGAACGAATGGTGCGTTTCGCGGACAGGATCGAGGGCTGACGGCAATGGCACGTGTGCTGGTCGCCGAGGACGACGAACCCGTCCGGGTCTTCGTCCGGCGGGCCCTCGAGATCGATGGTCACACGGTGGTGGAGGCGATGGACGGCGCCGAGGCGCTCGACGTGCTCGAGCGCGAGAAGGGCGCCTTCGACCTGCTGCTGACCGATATCCGCATGCCGCTGATGGACGGCATCGCGCTGGCGCTCGCCGCGGCTCCGCAGTTCCCGCAGCTGATCATCCTCCTGATGACCGGCTATGCCGACCAGCGCGAGCGCGCGCACGGGCTCGACGCCCTGGTTCACGACGTGATGACCAAGCCCTTCTCGCTCGCCGACATCAGGGCGAAGGTGGCCGAAGCGCTGGCGGCCGGCCCGAAGCGGCCGGCCTGACCGGCGAACCGGGCGGCCCGGACCGGCCGCGCGGGACCCCGGATCCGCGCGCTCTCAGGCCTTGGCGGCCTTGGCGCGCTCGATCGCCTCGGTGATCAGCCGGCGGGCCTCGGCGGCGTCGCCCCAGCCTTCGACCTTCACCCACTTGCCCTTCTCAAGATCCTTGTAGTGCTCGAAGAAGTGCTCGATCTGCTGGCGGGTGATTTCCGGCAGGTCGGATGCCTCGTGCACGTTCTCGTAGCGGCGGGGGGGGTTTGGCACGGGAACCGCGACGATCTTTTCGTCGCCCCCCGCCTCGTCGACCATTTTCAGCACGCCGACCGGGCGCACCGCGACAATGGCGCCGGGCACGATGCCGCGCTGGTTGGCGATCAGCACGTCGCAGGGGTCGCCGTCCTCGGAGAGCGTGTGCGGGATGAAGCCGTAATTGCCGGGATAGCGCATCGAGGTATAGAGGAACCGATCGACCACGAGCGTGCCGGCCTCCTTGTCCATTTCGTATTTGATCGGCTCGCCGCCCACGGGGACCTCCACGATCACATTGACCTCGTGGGGCGGGTTCTTGCCAATCGAAACGGCGTCGATACGCATCAGGACTGTCTCCGGAAGAAGGTGGCCGCCTCGATAGCGGCAGAGGCCCCTGTGCGGCAAGTGCGCCCAAAGACTAAATATCTGCCCTGCAATGGCATGCTTTGATGGAACCCGCGCCGCAGCGGGTGGTTGAAGCCGGTCAGGCCGACCAGCCGAAGGCGGTCTTGTCGAGCGAACGGTGGCCGAAGGTTTCGGACGAACGGGCGACCGGCTTGCCGCCGAGCCCGCGATAGAAGCCGACCGCCGTCTCGTTGTCGCTCAGCGCCCAGACGACGATGCTGTCCAGGCCGTGGCCGCCGAGATCCTTGCGGGCCGCCTGGAACAGCTTGCGGCCGAGGCCGAGGCCGATGAATTTGGGCCTGAGGTAGAGTTCGTAGATTTCGCCGTCATAAGGCAGCGCCCGGGCGCGGTTGCGGCCGTAATTGGCGTAGCCCGCGACTTCGTCGCCGAAGCCGAGAAGGGCGATGCGATTGCCCTTGCGGATCGCCGATTCCCACCAGCCGGGACCGCGCCGCGAGATCAGCTTCTCGAGCTCCGCTCCGGGGATGAGCCCACGATAGGCCGCCCGCCAGGCCTCGTCGTGCACCTCGGCCACGATCGAAGCATCAACGATGCGCGCAAGACGGATTTCGGTCGTGACGGTCTTCATGGTGTTCGAATGGAACCACGAAGGCTCCCGGCTCGCAACGGTTTCGTTAAGCGTTCGTCAACAGGTATGATCAAAGGGTTAATATTCACGGCCGAAGGGTGGCCGCCGGACGCGAAGGACCGGGCGACGAAAAAGCCCCGGCTCATCGCCGGGGCTCGCTTCTGTTTGAACGCTGGGCTTCGGGCCGTCAAGCGGTCTGCTGGATCGCCGAAAGCTGCCAAGCGCCGCCATGCGGCCTGCGGAAGGTCCAGACCTCCGTGACCTCCTCGCCGCGCGGCTCGCCGCCGATGATTCGGCCCGAGCTGCGCTCGAGCGTCACGTCGGTCAGGCCGTAGCGCATCGCGACCGTTGCATAGTCGCCATCCTGCTCGCGCCAGGCCTCGGCAAGGTCGCCCTGCAGCAGCTTGACGTTGGAGATGCGGTTGACCGCGCCGCGCTGGGCGTTGGCCTTCAGGTCGTCGGCGAAATAGGACACCATTTCCGGCGTCGCGATCGCCCTGAGGGCGTTGAGGTCTTCGCGCGAATAGGCGTCCTGCACCTCCTGCAGCCGGCGCTCGAACATGTCGAAGTCGGCACCGGTGACGCCGATCTTGTCGACCGGGCCGGTCTGGGCGGCGACCGAGCCGCCGGCCATGCCGGGGATCGGGCCGCCGGCGAGCGGCTGCGGCGGCATGCGGTCGCCACGGCCCATCGGTCCGGAGCCCATGCCGCCCATGCGGGCATTGGCGGGCATCGGACCCTGCGCGCCTTCGCGGCGCGCCCGCAGGAAGCGCATGACCAGGAACACCATGCCGGCGATCAGCGCGATCTGGAACAGGAAGCCGATCATGCCCATGAGCGAGCCGAGGCCGCTCAGGAAGCCGGCGCCGCTCAGCAGGCCGAACAGGCCCGCGCCGAGGAAGCCGGCGGCGAGGCCCATGCCGAGACCGCCCCAGCGCGAGCCTTGGGCCGGCGGGGTCGCCTGCGGCCGCTGGGCCATGCCGGGCTGCTGCATGCCGGGGGCGGGCGTCGTCGTCGAGCGCTGCATCGGCTGCGCGGTGGACGGGGCTGTGTTGGTGCTCGGCGGTGCCGAATAGGTATGGCTGCCGCGGCTGCCGGACGAGCGTCCGCCGCCCGGCCGAGCCTCGGCCGAAAGCGCGCCCAGCATGAGAGCCACGGAAGCCACGGCGGTCATGCGAAAGAGGCTCTTGGTCTTCATCTGTCTCCCCAATGCGCGAAACGCGGGTGCGTCCACGCTTGACACTCAACTTAGCGTGATATGGGAGCCAGGTCGCTGCGGGACAATGCCGCATCGCCAACAACGAAAACCGGCGCCGGTTTCCCGGCGCCGGTTGGCTGGAATGTCGCGAGCGACGCAGCCGTCAGGCGGCGGCGGCTTCGGCGCGCTTCTTGGCGATGTTGGCCTTGAGCTGACGGGCCTTCGGCGACAGGTTCTCTGCGCGGGCCTTGATCAGGAAGGCATCGAGGCCGCCATTGTGGTCGACCGAGCGCAGCGCATGGGTCGAAACCCGCAGCGACACGGTCTGGCCGAGGGCCTCGGACGTGAAGGAGATGTTCTGCAGGTTCGGCAGAAAGCGATGCTTGGTCTTGATGTTCGAATGGCTGACCCGGTGGCCAACCAGAACACCCTTACCGGTGAGTTCACAACGACGCGACATCGGTCGGATCCTAAAGACGTGGCGACGGCAGGCGCCGGACGCGGGACAAGTTCAAGTCCTTTTCGGAGACGCGACCCGATAGTGATGCCGGCCGGTCCTGTCAAGCAAAACCGGCACGGCGCCTGCCGAAATCTGCCCTGGCGCCGCCTGCCGGCCGATTGACGGGAGCAGCGTTCGGGTGAACTCTCGGCCAGCGAGCCACCAGCCGGGGCGATGACGATGACCGAACAGTCGACAGGAGCCTGCCTCATTGTCGGTGCCGGGGAGGGCGTCGGGGCGGCGGTCGCCCGGGCCTTCGCCCGCGAGGGTCTCAGCGTCTGCCTGACCCGTCGGCCGCGCCATCTGGACGTGCTCGAACAGCTTGCCACATCGATCCGCGCCGAGGGTGGCAAGGCGCATGCCTTCGGCGTCGATGCACGCGAGGAGTCCGAGATGGTCGAGCTGATCGACCGGATCGAGGCGGAGATCGGGCCGCTCGAAGTGGTGGTCTTCAATGTCGGCGCCAATGTCTGGTTCCCGATCGTCGAGACCACGACGCGCGTCTATACCAAGGTGTGGGAAATGGCGACGCTCGCCGGCTTCCTGACCGGCCGCGAGGCGGCCCGCGTCATGACGCCGCGCGGGCGCGGCACGGTCATCTTCACCGGCGCGACCGCCAGCCTGCGCGGCCGGGCCGAATTCTCCGCCTTCGCCGGCGCCAAGCACGGCCTGCGCGCGCTCGCCCAGAGCATGGCGCGCGAGCTCGGGCCGAAGGGCATCCACGTCGCTCATGTGGTGATCGACGGCACGATCGACGGTGCCTTCGCCCGCGGCCGGATCGCCGATCTCGACGCCCAGCTCGCCCGCGACGAAATTCTCCGGCCCGACGAGATCGCCCGCAACTATGTCTGGCTGCACCGGCAGGGCCGTTCGGCCTGGACCCATGAAATGGACCTGAGGCCCTGGACGGAGACCTTCTGACGCCATGAGCGCCGCGCCACAAACGGTCGAGTTCATCTTCGATTTCGGCAGCCCCAACGCCTATCTGGCCGCGCAGGTCCTGCCGGCCATCGCCGCCCGCCACGGCGCGGCCGTCAGGCTGACGCCCTGCCTGCTCGGCGGCATCTTCAAGGCGACCGGCAACCAGTCGCCGGCCCAGGCCTTCGCCCCCATCAAGGGCAAGCTCGCCTACGAAATGCTGGAGCTGCGGCGCTTCGTCGCCCGCCACGGCCTGGCCCGCTTTCGCATGAACCCGCATTTCCCGGTCAACACGCTCATGATCATGCGCGGCCTGATCGCCGCGGAGATGGCGGGGGTGGCCGAGCCCTACTGCCGCGCGGTGCTGGCCGCGATGTGGGAGGACGGCGAGAAGATGGACGATCCGGCGGTGGTGCACCGGGTGCTGGACGCGGCCGGGCTCGACGGCGCGGCGATCATCGCCCGCACCCAGGACGGCGCGATCAAGGAACGGCTCGTCGCCAATACCGAGGCCGCGGTGGCGCGGGGCGTCTTCGGCATTCCGACCTTTTTCGTCGGCACCGAAATGTTTTTCGGCAAGGACCGGCTCGGGCAGGTCGAGGAGGAGCTGGCAAGACCGGGGCCTGAAGGCTGACGTGCCGCGTCCGCGGGCATTGGCCGCCTCTGGCAGTCCGGCCGGACAGGAACAGGCGAATCAGGACAAGCCCGTATCTCTCCTGATTGCCGCAACGGCAGGAGAATGATCCACTCCCGGCGCGCGGCCGTCGGGGCGTCGGACCACGCAGAGGACATCATGATGCGCATCCGAGGTCTGTTGGCGGCCGCGGGGCCGCTCGTTTTTGCTGCGGCTTTTGCTTTTTCTTTTTCCGATTTCAGCTTCGCCCAGATATCCAGAACGCCCGACATGGAGCTGGCCCAGGGGCCGGCGCAACCCGTGCCGCGGCCGCAGCCGGCGAGGCCCGCGCCCGAAGCGCAGCGCAGCCAGGCGCAGCCGGCGCCCGCGCCGCCGCCTCTGCGGATCTTCCAGCGCGACGATCTCAACGAGCTCGGGCGCAAGTTCTCCGCCTGGGTCGCGACGCGCAACGCTGGCGACACCCGCCCGATCCCCGATATCCGCCGCGATGCCGACGCGGCGACCCAGCGCGGCGATTTCCGCGCCGCGGCGCGCGCCTGGGAGGTGATCGCGCTGCGCTCGGCACCCGATACCGCGGCCTGGGTGCGCTATTCGCAGGCGCTCGGCGGCATCCGTTCCGACAACTGGCGCGAGCGGCAGCAGAACAGCGAGGACATGGTGGGCGCCGCCTACTATGCCTATCAGCGCTCGCAGAACCGCAACGAGGAGGCCTTCGCGCTCGGCCAGCTGCGCCAGATCATGGTGGCGCGCCAGCAGTGGCGGCCGGCGATCGACCTCGCCCGGGCGGTCGTCGAAACGCGCGACACGCCGGAGGCGCGGGAAGCCTATGACCGGCTGCGCGAGCAGCACGGCTTCCGCTTCCGCGAGACCAAGATCGATTCGGACGGCATGCGCCCGCGCGCCTGCTTCCAGTTCTCCGAGAACCTGCAGAAGGGCCGGACCGATTTCGCTCCCTTCATCCGCCAGATCGGCGTGACCAATCCGCCGATCACGGTCGAGGACCGGCAGATCTGCGTCGACGGCCTGCGCCACGGCGAGCGCTATCAGTTCCAGCTCCTGCAGGGCCTGCCCTCGGAGATCGCCGGCGAGACCCTGATGCGCAACGTCGACGTCTCGATCTATGTCCGCGACCGCACGCCGTCGGTGCGCTTCACCGGCCGGGCCTATGTGCTGCCGCGCAACGGCCAGCGCGGCGTGCCGGTGGTCAGCGTCAATGTCGATTCCGTCGATGTCGAGATCATCCGGCTGGGCGACCGCTCGATCGCCCAGACGGTGGCGCAGGACTTCCCGAAGCCGCTCGATTCCTACGAGCTGCGCCAGCTCATCTCCGACCGCGGCATGTCCGCCTGGAAGGGCAAGCTCAGCGTCGAGAACCGGCTCAATGCCGACGTGACCACCGCCTTTCCGGTGGACGAGGCCGTCAGATCGCTCGAGCCCGGCGTCTATCTGATCACCGCCCGGCCGAGCAACGGCCGTCCCGCGACGCCGGACGACGATGATTCGAGCAGCGGCCTGGTCGCGCAGTGGTTCATCGTCTCCGATCTCGGCCTCACCGGCCTGTCCGGGGTCGACGGCGTGCATGGCTTCGTCCATTCGCTGAACTCGGCCAAGCCGCTGGCCGATACCGAGGTCCGGCTCATCGCCCGCAACAACGAGGTGCTCGGCGTCAAGCGCACCGATGCCAGCGGCCATGTCCGCTTCGAACCCGGCCTGACGCGCGGCGAGGGCGCGCTGCAGCCGGCGCTGCTGGTCGCCTCCACGACCCAGGGCGACTACGCCTTCCTGAACCTGCGCCAGCCGGCCTTCGACCTCTCGGACCGGGGCGTCGCCGGCCGCGAGGTGAGCGGTCCTCTCGATGCCTTCCTGGTGCCGGAGCGCGGCATCTACCGGCCGGGCGAGACCGTCTACCTCACCACGCTGCTGCGCGACGGCAAGGGCGATGCGGTGCCGAACGTGCCGCTGACGCTGGTCGTCACGCGGCCCGACGGCGTCGAATACCGGCGCATCGTCACCCAGGACCAGGGCGCGGGCGCGCGCGCCGTGCCGATCCCGATCGTCTCCTCGGCGCCGACCGGCACCTGGCGCGTCCAGGCGATCACCGATCCGCGCAGTCCGGTGGCGGGCACGGTCTCGTTCCTGGTCGAGGACTTCGTGCCCGACCGCATCGCCTTCGATCTGACCCCGACGACCGACCGGCTGACGCGGGGCGGCAGCTTCGGCGCCAGCGTCGACGCGCGCTATCTGTTCGGCATGCCCGGCGCCGATCTCGGCGTCGAGGGCGAGGTGGTGATGGAAACCACCACCAGCCTTCCCGACTTTCCCGGCTACGAGTTCGGCCTCGGCGACGAGGACACCAAGCGCGACCGCCAGCCGCTGCCCGATGGCATCACCACCGACGGCCAGGGCAAGGTGACGCTGGCCGCGCCACTGCCGCGGATGGAGGACACGACCCGGCCGCTGACCGCCCGCCTGCAGGTGCGGGTCGCCGAACCCGGCGGGCGCGCGGTCGAGCGCAGCACCGCCCTGCCGGTCCTGCCCGGCACGCCGATGATCGGCATCAAGCCGCTGTTCGACAGCCACCGGGCCGGCGAGAACGAGACCGCGGCCTTCGAGGTGATCAGCGTCGCCGGCGACGGCCGGACCCGCACCAGCGGCACGCTGACCTGGCAGGTCCTGAAGCTGGAGACGCGCTGGGCCTGGACGCGGGGCGTCACCGGCTGGGCGAGCCAGGCGATCGTCACGACCCGGCGGGTCGACGGCGGCCAGATCCAGACGGCGCCCGGACAGGCGGCGCGCATCCAGGTGCCGGTCCAGTGGGGCCGCTACCGCGTCGAGGTATCGGGCGGCGATGTCGCCGGGCCGATCTCGACCGTGGTGTTCTCCGCCGGCTATGGCGGGGAGGGCACTGCCGACACGCCCGACGTGCTCGACATGAGCCTCGACAAGCCGGCCTATCGCACCGGCGACACCATGACCATTTCGATCAATGCCCGTTTTGCCGGCACCGCGACGGTCGCCGTGCTGGGCGACCGGCTGCTCGCCGAACGGACGATCGAGGTGCCGCAGGGCCAGAGCAAGGTGACCGTTCCGATCGGCGAGAACTGGGGAGCCGGCGCCTATGCGACAGTGTTCCTGCGCCGGCCGCTCGATGCCGCCGCCTCGCGCATGCCGGGCCGCGCCATCGGCCTTGCCTGGTTCGGCGTCGACACGGCCGAGCGGCGGCTCAGGGTCAGCTTCGATGCGCCCGAGAAGATCGCGCCGCGCGCGGCGCTGAGGGTGCCGGTCAAGGTCGAAGGCCTCGCCCCGGGCGAGGAGGCGCGGGTGACGGTCGCGGCCGTCGATGTCGGCATTCTCACGCTGACCAATTACCAGCCGCCAAAACCCGACGACTACTATCTCGGCCAGCGGCGGCTCTCGGCCGAGGTCCGCGACCTCTACGGCCTGCTGATCGACGGCATGTCGGCGGCGCGCGGCTCGATCCGCTCCGGCGGCGACGGCCCGGCCAGCCGCTTCAACGGGGCGCCGCCGGCGCAGGAGCCGCTGTCGCTGTTCTCGGGCATCCTGACCGTCGGTCCCGACGGCCGTGCCGAGGCGGTGTTCGACATTCCCGACTTCAACGGCACGGTCCGTCTGATGGCCATGGCCTGGACCACCACCAAGCACGGCTCGGCCTCGCACGACGTCGTTGCCCGCGATCCGGTCGTGGTCTCGGCGACGCTGCCGCGCGTGCTCGGCCATGCCGACAGGGCGACGGCGCGGTTCGACCTCGTCAATGCCGAGGCACCGGCGGGCGAATACCGGCTCACCGTCACCCCGGAGGGACCGCTGCAGATCGGCCGGGCCGAGTCGACCGTCCGCCTCGGCGCCAATGGCGGCCGCGGCGCCGTCTCGGTGCCGCTGAGCGCAAGTGGGCTCGGCGTCGGCCGGCTCGGCGTGCGGCTGACCGGCCCCGGCGGCCTCGACGTCACCTCGCGCTATGCGCTCGGCGTCAGGCCGGCCTTGCCCGACGTGTCGGCGCGGACGATCCTGACCATGAACCCGGGCGAATCGGTCACCGTCTCGCGCGACCTCGTGCGCGACTTCGTGCCCGGTTCCGGCCAGGTCGCGGTGTCGGTCGGGCCGTCGACGGCGATCGACATTCCCGGCCTCCTGCTGGCGCTCGATCGCTACCCCTATGGCTGCACCGAGCAGACCACCAGCCGCGCGCTGCCGCTGCTCTATCTCGGCGTGCTGTCGGCCGCCGAGGGTGGGCTCGGCATGGAGACGCCGGTCGCCGAGCGGATCCGCGATTCGATCGACCGGATCCTGTCGCGCCAGTCGGGCTCCGGCAGCTTCGGGCTGTGGTCGGCGGGCAGCGGTGAGGATTCCTGGCTCGACGCCTATGTCACCGACTTCCTGCTGCGCGCCCGCGAGCAGGGCTACAGCGTGCCGGCGACGGCCTTCCAGCTCGCCGTCGACCGGCTGCGGACGATCGTCGCCTCGACCAACGGGGTCGGCAGCAACAAGGGCATGGACCTCGCCTATGCCCATTACGTGCTCGCCCGCTCCGGCCGCGGCGCGCTGTCGGAACTGCGCTGGCTCGCCGATACCCAGGTCGGCCAGATCGGCACACCGATGGCGCGGGCGCAGCTCGGCACGGCGCTGGCGCTGATGGGCGACACGGCCCGGGCCGAACGGGTCTTCACCTCGGCGGTCGCCTTGCTCGGCGATGCCAGGCAGGTCGATCTCGGCCGCTATGACTACGGTTCGCGCCTGCGCGACGCGGCGGCGATCATGGCGCTCGGCGCGGAGGCCCGGCTCGACCGGCGGGTCACGGCCCGCGCCCAGCAGATCGTCGAGGATCTGCGCAGCCGGACGCGCTACCTGTCGACGCAGGAGCAGGTCTGGCTGGTGCTGGCTGCCCAGGCGCTGATCGAGGACGCCAAGCGCATCTCGCTCGACGTCGGCGGCGCCCAGCACCAGGGCGCGCTCGCCCGCACCCTGCGCTCGGCCGAGGTCAATGACGGCCTTGCCCTGCGCAATACCGGCCCGGACCCGATTCGCGCCGTGGTGACCGCCACCGGCACGCCGACGGCTCCCGAGCCGGCGGCGGCGAACGGCTTCACCCTGCAGCGACGCTACATGACGCTGGACGGCCGGCCGGCCGACATAACACGGGTCGCCCAGGGCACGCGGCTCGTCGTGGTGCTCGCCGTCACCGAGGCCGCGCCCCAGCTCGGTCAGGTCATGCTGGTGGACAGGCTGCCGGCAGGCTTTGAGATCGACAATCCGAGCCTCGTCGCCAGCGCCGACACCTCGGCCCTGCGCTGGCTGCCGCGCGAGCCGGTCCAGCCGGCCTACCAGGCATTCCGCGACGACCGCTTCATGGCCTCCTATGCCCGCTCGCCGGGCGCCCGCAGCGCCTGGCAGGCGGCCTACATGATCCGGGCGGTGACGCCCGGCCAGTATGTCGTGCCGCCGGCGACGGTCGAGGACATGTACCGGCCCGAGCGCAGCGCGCGCACGGCGGCCGGACAGTCCGAAGTGACGGCGGGCGGGCGGCCGTGACACGCCGCCGCCTCATCGGCCTCGCGGCCAGGAGGTGGCCGGCGGTCAGGCGTCGGCGCCTCATCGGCCTGGCGGCCGGGGGGCTCGCGCTCGCCGGCCTTGCCGGGGGGTATGGCTTCTGGCGTCTCGGCGAGGGCCCGGACGGCGGTGCCACGGCCTTTTCGCGCGAGGTCGTCGACCGGCAGGACCGGCTGCTCCGGCCGTTCCAGACCGATGACGACATGTGGCGTTTCCCGGGAGCGGTCGGCGCCGTCGATCCGCTGTTCCTGCGCATGCTCAAGGCCTATGAGGACCGGCGGTTTTCGTCGCATCCGGGCGTCGATCCCCTGGCGCTCGGCCGTGCCGCTGGCCAGTGGCTGGCCAATGGGCGCATCGTCTCCGGCGGTTCGACGCTGGCGATGCAGGTCGCGCGGCTGATCGACAAGCGCGAGGACGGCCGCTCGCTGTTCGTCAAGCTGCGCGAGATGGCGCGCGCGGTCAGGCTCAGGCAGACGCTGGGCGAGGAGCGCATTCTCGATCTCTATCTGTCGCTCGCCCCCTATGGCGGCAATGTCGAAGGCATCCGGGCCGCTTCGCTCGCCTATTTCGGCAAGGAGCCGCGCCGCCTGTCGCCGGGCGAGGCGGCGCTGCTGGTCGCCCTGCCGCAGGCGCCGGAAACGCGCCGGCCGGACCGGTTCCCGGAGCGGGCCCGGCGGGCGCGCGACCGCGTTCTCGATCGGATGCTGCTCGCCGGCGTGCTCAAGCCGGAGCAGGTCGCGGCCGGCAAGGCGGAGCACGTGCCGACGGCGCGGCGCGCCATGCCGGCCTTCGCCTGGCATGCGAGTGCCGAGGCGGTTGCCGCCGAACCTGGCCGCCGGGTGCATCGGCTGACCCTCGACCGCGGCCATCAGGAGGCGCTGGAGGCGCTGGTGCGCGAGCGGGCGCGTGCCGCCGGCGCCAAGATCTCGGCCGGGCTCGTCGCCATCGATCACCGCAGCGGCGAAGTGATCGCCAGGATCGGCGCCGCCGATCCGCTCGATACCGAGCGCCAGGGCGCCGTCGACATGACCCGTGCGATCCGGTCGCCCGGCTCGGCCCTGAAGCCCTTCATCTACGCGCTCGCCTACGAGGCCGGGCTCGCCCATCCGGAAACGCTGATCGAGGATCGGCCGCAGCGCTTCGGCAGCTATGCGCCGGTCAATTTCGATCGCGGCTACCAGGGCACGGTCTCGACCCGCAACGCGCTGCAGATGTCGCTCAACGTGCCGGCCGTGGCGCTGCTCGAGGCCGTCGGGCCGCAGCGCTTCATGTCGCGCCTGGAGCAGGCCGGCGTCCGGCCGGCGCTGCCGCGCGGCGAGGTGCCCGGCCTTGCCATCGGTCTCGGCGGTGTCGGCCTGCGTCTCGTCGACCTCGCCGCGCTCTATGCCGGGCTTGCCCGACTCGGCGACATGCCGGCGCTGATCGAACGGCGCGACCTGCCGGCCCCGCCGTCGCCGCGGCCGCTGGCCGAGGAGGCCGCCGCCTGGGCGGTCGGCGACATCCTGACCGATGCGCCGGCCCCGGAATCGGCCCTGACCGGGCGCTATGCCTACAAGACCGGCACGTCCTATGGTTTCCGCGACGCCTGGGCGATCGGCTTCGACGGCCAGCGCACCATCGCGGTCTGGGTCGGCCGGCCTGACGGATCCTCGATCCCCGGCCTGATCGGACGCACCGCCGCGGCGCCCATCCTGTTCGACGCCTTCGCCCGGCTCGGCCCCTATGCGCCCTTGCCCGGCCGGCCCGCTCATCTGCAGGCCCTGACCAACAGCCAGCTGCCGCCGCCGCTGCGCCGGTTCGGCGCGGCGCGCGAGGAGGCCGGCGATACCCGCGAGCTGAAGATCGCCTTCCCGCCCGACGGCGTGCGCATCGATCTCGGCGCCGCGGCCGGCCCGATGGAGCAATTGCCGGTGCGCACCGTCGGCGGGCGGCCACCCTTCACCGTGCTCGTCGACGGCCGGCCGGTGGCGCGTTTCGGGGCCCAGCGGCAGGCCAATGTCGCGCCCGACGGGCCGGGCTTCACCACCCTGTCGGTGATCGATGCGGAGGGTCGCAGCGCCAGCGTGACGGTGCGGGTGGAGTGAGGGGGGCGTGATCATATCGACACCCACCATCGCGGGCAGCGGCGCGATCTCGGCCGTGTTCGCGGGGCCGGCCGGAACCATGCTGGCGGTCGCCAGCAGCTTTCCACTGCTGACCAATCCGCCGGGGCGGGCGGCCTATGCGGGCCAACACCTGCGCTATCGGCTCGCGCTGCACCGGCCCGGCGAGGCAGCGCCCTTCGCGGTCTTCGACCGCCTGCGGCTGCCGATCAACGATGTCGGCTTCCATCCCTCCGATCCGGTCGTCGCCATCGCCGCCGGCAGCTATGACGGCGGTTATGTCTTCGAAGGCGAGCTCTGGTTCTGGGACTGGCGCTCGGACCGCGCCTGGCAGCCCGCCAAGGCCGTGCCGGAGGTGGAACGCTGCCGGTTCAGCGCGGACGGTCGGCAGCTCGACATCCTGGTCAGGCCATGGGACGAGGGCTGGGCCGAGGCCGAGGAGGATCCCTTCGACCGGTTCTATCCGGCCCGCGTGCCCTACGCTCCGGCTGCTTCGGCAGAGCCGGTCGCGGTCGTCATCGATGCCGCGGCCGCGATTGCGCGCGACGCCCTGCCCGTCGCGGCCGACGGGATGCGCGACGCGGCGGCTGTCGAACGCAGCCTGAAGGATTGGCTCGCCGTCGGCGCGCTCGACCGGCGCGGCGCGATCTGGGACCTCGCCTTCCTCGATGCTGGGCGCGTCGCGGCGGTGCATGACGGCTGCCTCATGGAGGTGCATGACCTTGCCGCGGGCACGGTGAAGAGCTTCCGGCAAGACGGGCGTCATGGCGCCGCCATCCTGCGAACCGTGCCGCCTCTCGTCGTCGCCCGTGCCGGCCCCGGCCTCGCAGGGGAGGGCGTCGACCTCTTGCGGTTCACCGGAGAGCGGCTCGTCGACGTCGCGCATTTCGAGGGCCACTACGTTTTCAGCGCCGCGTCGGACGGAGCGCTCGTCGGGCGGCTGGACCGGCACCGTGCCGGCAAGGCTTCGGCCGATGTGATCATGACGTCGGCGACCGCCGCGCCGCGGCCGGTCGATCTCGGCCACTACGACTGTTTCAACCATTTTCTCGGCATCGACGGCGCGCCGGCGCTTTTCGTCATCCAGGGAGCACCGCCGGACCAGCACCAGCACAAGCGGCTTTGCCGCGTCCGGGCCGACGGGACGGTCGAGCCGCTCTGGCCGCTGCTGGCCGACGACGGCAGTCCCGCGAGCCATGCGATGGAATGCCTCGGCTGTCACGTCGAGGACGAGCTCGGGCCGGCCGTGGTTCTCGCCGGCCGGCACTATGATCCCGATCCGCAGCGCGGCGAGCGAGGCTTCCTGTTCCGCCGCCCCATCGGTCCCCCAGACGCCGGACGCACGGGCTCGCCCGGCCGGCTGCGCTGCGCGGCAGTCCCGGCCGACACCTGGCGCCATGCCACCGCGGCGGCGGCGAGCGCCATGGTGTTCATGCCCGCCGCGGGGCTCGTCGCCGTCGCCTTTCTGGACGGCAGGCTGAGCCTCTTCGATGCCGCCGACGGCACGGCGGCCGTCGCCGGCCGGGTGACCATCGGCGGCGTTCCGACCGTGATCTATGCGATGGACGCCCGCGACGAGACGCTCGCCATCGGCACGTTCGACGGGCGGATCGCGGTCGTCACCGTGGCGGCGCTGAAGGCGCGGGCCGGCGCGGAGCGCATCGAACTCGGGCAGGACAGGACCTAGGCGGCGACCGGCGCTCCGGTTGCGGCCGGAAGGCCGGCGACCCAGGCCCGCACCATCACCGTCAGGCCCCGGGCGATGACCGCGTCGGGCGTCGAGCCGAGCTTTTCCTCGAGCCCGATGGAAACGATGCCGTGGACTGCCGAGAACAGCGTGCGGGCGAGCGATTGCCGGGCGTTGGCGTCGAGATGCGGCACGAGTGTTTCCAGCGGCTCCTCGATATGGCGGAACAGCCGGCCGATCAGCGCCAAGTACCAGTCGGGCGGCATGATCCCCTCGGGCAGCTGGTGAGCGAAGACGGCGCGCCAGTGCCGGCTGTCGCCGCGGGTGAACCGGTGATAGCCGAGCGCCAGCTGCAGCATGGCTGCCTCAGGATCGTGCACGGGCAGATCGGCTCCGAGCGTGGCGTCGAGGCGCTTCAGCGTGCGCGCATTGACCTCGAAGATCAGGGCGTCGAGATCGGGAAAGACATTGTAGATCGCGCCCAGCGCGCAGCCGACGGCCTCCGCGAGCGCCCGCGCCTTGAGGCCGGTGAGGCCGTCGCGCCCGATCGCCTCGTCGGCGGCGTCGATCAGCGCATCGCGCAGCCGCGCCCGTCTTTCGGTGCTGTTCATCCGATCTCGTCCCCGCTCTCGAAAAATTATGAACGATGTTCAAAAATTCTCTTGAACGCCGTTCACGATGCTGCTATGGATCGCACATGAACGATGTTCATAGCGACGGAGCGCCCAATGTTCAAGACCGTCATCTCCCTGTTCCGCGGCCGCTATTCGCCCGGCCTCCTGTCGGCCCTGCGCGTCGCCGGCTTCATCGATGAGGATCGGCGCGAGGCCGCGCTGTCGCTCGATCTCGCCGAACGCGCACTCGGCGCAGCCGTCAGTGCGAATGCCAAGGAAGTGCGCCGCGTCGCATCGCTCGACAGGCGGATCGCCCAGCTCGCGCAGCGGGCCAGCCAGGAGCTCGGCGAGGGCCGGATCCCCGCGGCGGCGGAGACGGCCGGCCGCATCGCGAGCCTCGAGCGGCTGCGGATCACGGCCTGCGAAACGCAGAAGGGACTCGCCTCGGAGGTGCGGCGGCTGAAGCGGGACGTTGCCGCCGCGCGCGACCGCCTCGCCGACTGGGAGCGCGACCAGCGCATCGCCCATCTCGTCGCGGTCGCCGAGCGGCTGCGCGAGCGCCCGGCCGGCCGGGCGCGGAACGAGCAGCTCGCCGAGACCGAGGCGACGCTCGCCCGGCTCAGGGCGAACCAGGCCAGGAGCGAGGCCGCCGCCAGCGCGCGTGAGGCGCTCAACAATGCCGCGGTCTCGATGGACATTGCCGGCGTGCTGGCCGCAGCCGGCTTCGGCGCCCGGCCGCAGCCGACGGCGGAGGAGGTGCTGCTGCGTCTGCGCACCCGAACCACGGCCCTGCGCCTGGTCGGCTGAGCGCGGCGCGCCGCAGGCTGCCGCAGCGCCGTGGTTGACGCAGGCGCCGATCCGGCGACATCATCGGCGCCGCCGCGAGCCTCGCGGCGAAGCGCCGGGGCCGCGGGACGTTTCGGCCTCAGCCTCGGAGTGCGCGATGGCGCGGCACGATCCACACAACCGCACGGTCTACTGGAACGACCGGCACATACCGGGCCTCAGCCTGATGTGTGCCGATTTCACCACCCATTCCTATCCGCCGCATGTGCACGAGGCCTTCGTCGTCGCGGTGACCGAGGATGGCGGGGCCGAGGTCAAGAGCCGCGGCCAGATCGGCCAGGCCCATGCGGCATGCCTTTTCGCCTTCAATCCGGCGGAGCCGCATTCCGGCTGGATGGGCGCGAGCCCGCGCTGGCGCTACCGCGGCTTCTACCTGCCGCAGCAGGCCATTCACGCGCTCGCCGCCGGGCTCGGCATCGAACGCATTCCCTATTTCACACGCAACGATTTCGCCGATCCCGACCTGATCGCCGCCTTCCTTTCGCTGCACCGCCGGCTGCAGGCCGATGATGATCCGCTCGAAGGGAGGGAGGCGCTGCTGTCGGCTTTCGGCATGCTGTTCGATCGCCACGGCAGCGGCGGCGAGCGGGCCGAGGCGGCGCCCGCCGACCGGGTGCTGTTCGAGCGGATCAGGCAGGAGATGACCGAGCGGGCGGCCGAGCCGCTGACGCTCGACCAGCTCGGCCTGCGTTTCGGCCTCACCGAATTCCAGCTGATCGGCCTGTTCAACCGCGTCGCCGGCATCACCCCCCATGCCTATCTGACCCAGCTCAGGCTGAACGCCGCCTGCCGGATGCTGAAACGGCAGAAGGCGATCGCCGACGTCGCGCTCGCCTCCGGCTTCTACGACCAGAGCGCCCTGACCAAACATTTCAAGCGCTGCTACGGCATCACGCCCCTGCAGTTCGCCAAGGCCGCCGCCTGACGCGGGCGCCCGGCGCAATTCTCGCCAATACCGGCGGCGCGGCGTCGGGCAGGCTGCCGGGCTCTTCGATCAGGAGCCGCAGTCTTCATGCAACGGCCATTCTACCATGACCATCCCGACGATCTCGCCGTGACGACCGAAGTCGTCGCGGCAAGGCCAGGGCGCGTGGCCCTCGCCCGCTCGCCGTTCTTCCAGGGCGGCGGCGGCCAGCTCGCCGATCGCGGCCTGATCCGCTGGAGCGGCGGCGAAGCCGCCATTGCCGGTTTCGAAACGGCCGAGGGCCAGGCCTGGGCGCTGCTCGCGGAGCCGGTCGAGCCCGCCGGAACGGTGGAAGCGGTGGTCGATCCGGCCTTCCGGCAGATGATGCGCGAGCTGCACACCGACACCCACCTTCTCAACGCCTATGTCTTCCAGCTCTTCGACGGCGCCCTGGTGACCGGCGTGCAGATGAACGAGGACGGCACGGCGCGCATGGATTTCGACCTGCCGGATGCCGACAGCGAGCGGCTGCGCCGCCTGGACGAGCCGATCAACGCGGCGATCCGCCAGGACCTGGCGGTGACCGACAGCTATGTGCCGCTGGCGGCAGCCCAGGCCGAGCATGGGCTGATCCGCACCCGGTCGGCCGCTCCACCACCGACCGCCGACGGACTGATCCGGATCGTCGAGATCGCCGGGCTCGACCGCCAGGCCTGCGGCGGCACCCATCTCGCCTCGACCGGCGCGTCGCGCCCGGTCAAGGTCCTGAAGATCGACAACAAGGGCCGGCACAACCGGCGGATCAAGATCGGCCTCGTCGGCCTGGCGCCGGGAGCCTGAGCCGCGGCCATCCGGCTGCGGCCACACAGGATCAATATCAGCGATATGCAACACCACGCCCGGCGCCGCGGCGGGGGAGGCAAGGGGCGACAGGAGGACAGGATGGCACGCGGCTACTGGGTGGCGCATGTCGACATCAACGACGTCGAGACCTATCGCAAATATGTCGAGGGCAACGGACCGGCCTTCGCCAAGTTCGGCGGCCGCTTCCTGGTGCGCGCCGGCCGCTACGAGGTGGTGGAGGGCACCACGCGCGAACGCAATGTGGTGGTCGAGTTCCCATCCTACGAGGCGGCCCGCGCCTGCTGGCATTCGCCCGAATATCAGGCCGTGCTCAAATACAGGACAGCCTCCTCGATCGCCGATCTCGTGATCTTCGAAGGCTATGAAGGCGAGCAGCCGGCCTGATCGCCGGTCCGTCCGCGCCGGCGGAGGCGCTTCAGGCGTCGAGATCCGCCTCGGTCACGACGACTGTGTGGTGCGAGCAGGTCGCATCGAACCGCGACAGCAGCTCGCGGGCGCGCGGGGCGACATTGGCGCGCTCATAGTCCTCGCCGGCAAAGGCCTTGACCGCCTCGAGCGACACGAAGCGCGTGACGGTCGTGAACTCGATCTCGCCGTCGGCGCCGTCGCGGCGCAGCACGCTGACGCCGGCGAAGCCGCGAAGGCGTGCCGCGGCCGGCAGGAAGCTCTGTCGCAGGAACGCCTGATAGGCGTCCGCGGTGGCGGCGGAGGCAGCATAGCCACGCCAGATCCGTGCGATCATTCCGGGCCCTCCCGTGTCGGAGCGCCATCAGACCCTGCGGACGGGCCCGGCGTATTGGCCGAAACTGCGGGCTGCCGGCGCGCCGGGGCTCAGAGCCGGCGGCCGAGGCGCTTTTCGACCTCGCGCCTTTCCCAGTCGCCATTGAGGAAGGGGATCTTGTCGAAGGCCTTCAGGCCGTGCATGGCGAGGCCGAGGCCCCAGCCGAGCGCGACCCAGCCGACCCACAGATAGCGCGGCGAGGTCCAGAGATTGACGATCGTCAGCACTGCGAGGATCAGCGCATATGAGGTGCAGGTAGAAGGCCTTGATCTTCCTGACGCGCAGGAGGACGAGGGCTTCGTCCTCGCCGACGGTCGGTTCGGGAACGGGAAGGGTCGGGCTGGTCGGTATGGCGGGCATTTCCGGACTCCTCAAGGTGTTGAAATCCACCTCGAAGACCGCCGCCAGGCTCTTCAGCGTCTCCGTGCTGGCCGGCTGGCCGCGCTCGATCCGCTGAATGGTGCGCACGCTGAGGCCGCTGAGCGCGGCGAGCTGCTCCTGGGACCAGCCACGCTGGATCCGGAGCTTCTGGACGAGAATGGTGGGGTCTTCGATCATGGCCCGCCGATCAGATGCCGTACGGCCGGCGGGCGCCACGTCACGACCCCGCCAGCGCCCCGACATTTACCCGACAGTCGGCCTGGCGTCTGCCTCCGGCGACGGCGCTCGGCGCGTCGGCCCTGTTGTCCAAGGCCGGGGCCGGCCGGCTTCGGCGCAGCGATCCGGGGCCGGACCCGCTGCCTCAGGAGGCCCGGGCCGGCCTGTCCCGCAGCAGCAGCCAGATCACGGCGCCGGCGGCCAGCAGGCCGGCCAGCACGATCAGGCCGGCGGAATAGTCGCCGGTCGCCGCTTTCAGATAGCCGACCATGTAGGGGCCGGCGAAGCCGCCGATATTGCCGAGCGAATTGATCAGGGCGATGCCGGCGGCGGCGGCCGTGCCCACCAGGAAGGCCATGGGGCGCGCCCAGAAGGCGGCGAGCGAGGCATAGAGCCCGGCCCCGGCGATGGTCAGGAAGACCAGCGCGAGCTGCGGCTGGGCCATGGTCATGCCGGCCAGCCACAGGCCGGCGGCCGCGACCAGCATGGGCAGCGCGAAATGCCAGCGCCGCTCGCCGGTCGCGTCCGAATGCTTGCCGTTCGCCACCATCGCGATGAGGCCGGCGACATAGGGCAAGGCGCCGACAAAGCCGGTCTGCAGTGTCGTGAACTTCAGCTGGGCGAGGATCTGCGGCAGGAACAGGGTCAGTCCATAGGAGCCGCAGGCATAGCAGAAATAGGCGATGACGAAGCCCCAGACGGTCGGGCTGCGCAGGGCATAGCCAAAGTCGTGCCGCCCGTCGCTGGATGCGGCGCGCACCTCGCGCTCGAGCGTGTCGGTCAGCCAGGTCTTCTCGGCGGGGCTCAGCCAGGCGACGTCGCGCGGCCGGTCCGGCAGGCAGGCGAGGACGATGAAGCCGAGCAGGATGGCGGGGGCTCCCTCGACCAGGAACATCAGCTGCCAGCCCGAAAGATTCATGATGGTCTTGTCGAAGCTGACGAGCCAGGCGGACAGCGGCGCGCTGACGATGACCGCGACCGGAATGCAGGTCAGGAACAGCGCATTGGCCTTGCCGCGATGCGCGTCGGGATACCAGTAGGTCAGGTAGAGATAGACGCCGGGAAACAGGCCGGCCTCGGCGACCCCGAGCAGGAAGCGCAGCGTGTAGAACGACCAGATGCCGCCGACGAAGGCCATGCCCATGGTGACCAGGCCCCAGGTGATGGCGATGCGGGCGAGCCAGCGGCGCGCGCCGACCTTCTGCATCACGAGATTGCTGGGAATTTCGAACAGGCAGTAGCCGACGAACAGGATCCCGGCCCCGAGCGCGAACGTCGTGACGGTGAGCCCGAGCTCGCTGTTCATCTGCAGCGCGGCGTAGCTGATGTTGACGCGGTCGATGAACGACACGACCGCCAGGATGAACGGAATGAAGATGATCCGGCGGTCGAGTTTGCGGATCGTCGATTGTTCGAGCTCTGAGGCCGATGGCTGCATGTTTCCCCCCGGGGATCACGCGGGCCGCCGCCCGGGGGCCGGCCCGCATCTGCTGTTGGTTGGTGGTGGTGCGGCGGCGTCCGGCCGCTACAGCGACTTCACGGCGAAGCGCGGCGCCTCGACGGCGGTCATCGTGTTGCGCAGCGGCCGGCCGAAGGCGGGCACGTCGATCTCGAAGCGGTCGCCGTCCTGCGCGGTGACGCCATGGGCGCAGCTGAGCAGCGCGGCACCCATGAAATAGGCGTGCAGGTCGCCCGGGCGGCGGAACGTGTCGTACCGGAAATGGTAATGTTCGAGATTGCGGATCGAGTGCGACATGTTGCGCTCGCCGCTGAGGAACTGGCCTTCCCAGAGCGTCGCGTCGCCACGCCGGATGCGCACCACGCCTTCGACATGGTCGGGCAGCGGGCCGACCAGCAGCTCCGGGCCGATCGAACATTGCCGCAGCTTGGAGTGGGCCGTGTAGAGATAGTTCAGCGCTTCGGTCACCTGGTCGGAGAACTCGTTGCCCATGGCAAAACCTAGGCGCCAAGGCGTGCCGTCGGGGCCGATGAGATAGAGCCCGACGATTTCCGCCTCTTCGCCGCCGGCGAGCGCATAGGCCGGCAGTTCGAGCGGCGCTTCCGGCGCCACGATGCAGGTGCCGACACCCTTGAAGAACCACTCGGGCTGGACGCCGACCTCGCCTTCGGCGGGCTTGCCGCCGTCGATGCCCATGCGGAAGATCTTCATGGAATCGGAGAGCTCGGCGTCCTCGCCATGCTCGAGAGCATGCATCTTGTCGCGGGCATCGGCGCTGCCGAGATGGGTGAGCCCGGTGCCGGTGACCAGGAAGCGCGCAGGCTCGGGATGATCGAGCGGCGGCAGGATGCGGCCCGAGGCGAGGATGTCGTCATAGTCGACCGGCGCCCCGCGCGTCAGCGTCGCGCAATAGGCCGCGAGCGTTTGGCCGCTGGCGATCGCCGCCGTCGCGAGATCGTAGGTGGTGCCGTAGCCGGCAAGCGGCGTGATGGTCCGGCCGTCGTCTCCGACGATGGCGACGCGGCGGGTCTGGTCGGTTTCGCGGTATTGAACGAGATGCATGGGCTGTCCTGTCGTCCGGAACGGACGGTTGAAGGGGGCAGGGGATGGCAGGGGCGGGCGGATCGGGATCAGCCGGGATAGCCGCCGTGCCACCAGTGCTCGAACGGGTTGGAATGGAGGATCCGGTCGATCGTCGTGGCGGCGACACGCGGCAGGCGCGTACCCTCGACCTGGTCGTTGATGCCGCGCAGGCCGGCGATCGATTCCTCGACCGTGCTCCAGGGGAAATCGGTTCCCCAGAAGATCTTGTCGCGCTCGGTGATCAGGTATTCCTGGGCGCAGACCAGGATATTGTAGAACTGCCACGGCCGGTAATACAGCGCCGACACTTCGCAATAGACGTTCGGCTGCTTGCGCGCGACGATGATGCACTCCTCGTACCAGGGGTGGCCCATATGGGCCATGATCATCTTGAGGTCGGGATAGCGCGTGGCGATGGTGTCGACATCGAGCGGACGGCCGTACTGCACCGGTGCATTGGCGCCGAAGGTCGTGCCCATATGCATGGTCAGCGGCAGATTGTGCTTCTGCAGATAGTCGTAGACCGGCACCATGCGCGGATCGAGCAGCGAGACGCCGTTGTAGATCGGGCCGAACTTCACGCCCTTCAGCTTCAGGTCCTCGATCGCGTGGACGAGCAGGTCCATATAGTCGGGCCGGCGCGGGTCGACCGCGGCAAAGCCGACGAACTTGTCCGGATACCGGGCGACGGCCCGCGCGGTGACCTCGTCGTCGCCGTCGACGCCGATCGAATCACCGTAGCGCAACGAAAAGATGATCGCCTTGTCGACACCGGCCATGGCGCTGTGGACCGTGTCGGGATCGGCCGCCAATCCCATCGCGCCCGGGCGCGAGGACGGCGTGAGGCTGTGGAACAGCGGCCGCGTCTGCGCCGCGTCGAACACGTTCACATGGCAGTCGACGATCACAGCGTCCTCCTGTCGCGGGCGGCGTCTCGCGGTGCCGCTCATGGGCCTTGAGCATTTAACGTTACATGTGATCAATCGGCTGCTTCAAGCGCTCGAGGCATGTTCGATTTGCATGGCAATCCCCGTGAGATTGCAGCTTATGAAGCGGGGCGCTGCGGCGTGAGCCTTGCCTCTCCGCCATGTATCGTTAAATTATCTCAACGCGCGCGCCCGGAGAGCGCTGCCTGCGGCACGGCTGGCGCGGGAGCGCCCGATCCGGCATGGAGAGATGCGACGTGCGCGGCGGCGCCTGCCCCGGGGGGCGTGAGACGGAGGACCGGCGGCGTGCCGAAGATCGGGAGAACGCAGTGGCCATGACGGGCGAGCGGATCGACTTGGCGGCGGGGCGGTCATGACGCCGGCCGATCGAGATCCCCGGCGCCGGCGCGTCACCGTCAAGGACGTCGCGGCCGCCGCCAATGTCTCGCCCATGACGGTGTCGAACGTCATCAACGGCCGGCACCAGTTCGTCAGCGAGGCGACGCGCAAGCTCGTCGAGAAGGAGATCGCGCGGCTCAACTATCGCGTCCAGGAGAGCGCGCGGGGCTTGCGCACCGCGTACCGGCGCTCGGTCGGCATCGCCATCGTCGACGAGACCCGCAGCTTCCTCTCCGACCACTTCAATGCGCAGGTGGTGGCGGGCCTCAGCAATGTGCTCAGCCGCAACAATCACACCCTCATGGTGCAGGGCATACCGCCGCGCCAGTTCAGCAAGTCGATGGTGGTGCAGAACTTCGCCGTCGACGGTTTCTGCGTGATCATGTCCGGCCCGCCGGCCCGGCGGCGCGAGATCGTCGAAACCCTGATCAAGCTCGACCAGCCGGTGGTGCTGATCCAGGAGACCGGCGCGCCCGAGGCGCCGGACATCTGCGTGGTGCGCCAGGACGATGACGGCGGCGCGCGGGTTCTCGCCGATCATTTCGCCGCCCGTCGGCCTCCGCGCTACCTGGTGATCAGGCCGGAAACCGAATGGGCGGCGATCGAGGCGCGGGTCTCCGCCTTCTGCCAGGCGACGGCACGGCTGATGCCCGAGGCGACGGTCGACACCATCAGCACGGCGACGGAAGATTTCGACAGCGTCCAGGCGAGCGTCGCCGCCTATCTCGACCGCCAGCCCCTGCCGGCGGCGATCTTCGGCGCCAATGACCGCCTGGCGATCGGCGCCTTGCTGCTGCTTCAGGCACGAGGCGTCGCCGTTCCCGATCAGGTCCGCATTGCCGGGTTCAACGGCTTCGAGTCCCGGCGCTATGCGCGGCCGCTGATCACGACCGTGATGTCGCCCGCCTATGCGCTGGGCGAGCGCGCCGGACAGGCCCTGCTCGACAGGTTCGCCGAGCATCGGTTCCGTGAGCGGGACATCGTGCTACCGGTCCATCTCGATTTCGGCGAGACCACCTGATCGCGATGCCGGGAGCTGCGCGGGAACCCGGCCGGCCCGGCCGCCGTCAGTAGACGACCACCGAGCGGATCGACTTGCCCTCGTGCATCAGGTCGAAGGCGGTGTTGATCTCGTCGAGCGGCATGGTGTGGGTGATCAGGCTGTCGATGTCGATCTTGCCTTCCATGTACCAGTCGACGATCTTCGGCACGTCGGTGCGGCCGCGCGCGCCGCCGAAGGCCGAGCCCTTCCAGACCCGCCCGGTGACGAGCTGGAACGGCCGGGTGGAGATCTCCGTGCCCGACGGGGCGACGCCGATGATGATGCTCTCGCCCCAGCCGCGATGGCAGCATTCCAGCGCCTGGCGCATGGTGTGGACATTGCCGATGCATTCGAACGAGAAATCGGCGCCGCCGCCGGTCAGGTCGACGATCGCCTCGACCACCTTGTCGCGGCCGACCTCGTCCGGATTGACGAAATGGGTCATGCCGAACTTCTCGGCCATGGCACGCTTGCCGGGGTTGAGGTCGACGCCGATGATCTTGTCGGCGCCGACCATGCGCGCGCCCTGGATCACGTTGAGGCCGATGCCGCCGAGCCCGAACACCACGACATTGGCGCCCGGCCAGACCTTGGCCGTGTAGATCACCGCGCCGATGCCGGTGGTGACGCCGCAGCCGATATAGCAGATCTTGTCGAAGGGGGCGTCCTCGCGCACCTTGGCGAGCGCGATCTCCGGCAGCACGGTGAAATTGGCGAAAGTCGAGCAGCCCATATAGTGGAACACCTCGCCGCCGTCGCAGCTGAAGCGGGTGGTCTCGTCGGGCATCAGGCCGCGGCCCTGGGTCGAACGGATGGACGTGCAGAGGTTCGAGCGCTGCGACAGGCAGGTTTTGCACTGGCGGCATTCCGGCGTGTAGAGCGGAATGACGTGGTCGCCGGGCTTCAGCGTGGTGACGCCGGCGCCCACCTCGCGCACGATGCCCGCTCCTTCGTGGCCGAGAATGGCCGGGAAGCGGCCCTCCGAATCGAGGCCCGAGAGCGTGTAGGCGTCGGTATGGCAGACGCCGGTCGCCATCACCTCGACCAGTACCTCGCCGGGCTTCGGTCCGGCAATCTCGATCGTCTCGACGGACAGGGGCTTGCCGGCTTCCCAGGCGACGGCGGCGCGGGTCTTCATCGTGTCGATCCTCTTCGAACGGATGGCGGACAGGGTCGCGCGGACGATAGGACGTCCACAGCGTATAGCCTAGCCTCGCCTGCGGCATGCCGGGCCGGAGAGGCTGCCCCGGGTCAGGCCTGCGGCAGGTACTGATAGAGCCAGGTTTCGGACGCGACCTGATCGCCGACCTTCAGGTAGCAGCGCATTTCGACCGGCTCGGTGTCCCGAACCTCGAGGTCGAACTGCACGCGCCAATGGCCGGGCACGTCGTTCGGCACAGCCTCGGCATGGCGGTAGGGACCGAAGGTGCCGCGCGAGGCCCAGAGCACGGGCTCGGGCTTGACACCCCGCGGCAGGTTGACCAGCGGGCCGCCCTTGAACTCGATGAGGAACTTCTGGACGCCGATCGGGCGCGGCTGGCCGGGCTGGCCGCCGCGGCCGAGGCGGGTGGCCATCACGCGGGCGAGCGGGGTCGGCGTCGGCTCGTCGGCCAGCCAGGACAGCCGGTAGCGGTAGTCGCGCGAGGAGCCGGCTTCGGCGGCTTCCTCGGGCACCCACATGGCGACGATATTGTCGTGGATCTCGTCGTCAGTCGGCATTTCCACGATCTGCACCGCGCCGCGGCCCCAGTCGCCCAGGGGCTCGACCCAGGCCGACGGCCGCTTCTCGTATTTGACGCCGTCGAGATAGTGCAGGAATTCGCGGTCGCGCTGCAGCAGGCCGAAGCCGCGCGGCGCGCGGTCGACGAAGCTCGACGTCATGATCCGCGGCGGATTGTTGAGCGGCCGCCAGATCCGTTCGCCGGTGCCGGTCCAGATCGCCAGGCCGTCGCTGTCATGTACCTCCGGCCGCCAGTCGATGCCGCGCGAGGTGGTCGTCTCCGAATACCAGTACATGGAGGTGAGCGGCGCGACCCCGAGATGGCCGACCCGGGCGCGGAAGTTCAGCGACGCGTCGATGTCCATGATGACGCCGCTGGTGCGCCGGCACAGGAACCGGTAGGCCCCCGAGAGCGAAGGGCTGTCGAGCAGGGCATAGAGGGTGACCGGGTCGCCCTCGTTCGCCGCCGCCTCGATCCAGAAGGCGACGAAGTCGGGGAATTCCTCGGGTCCCGGGCCCTGGCCCGGCGCGAGCGCGATGCCGCGGGCGGAGAGGCCGACCTGGCCGAGCTCGCCGACCGCGCGGAAATAGGAGGCGCCGAGCCAGGTCGCCCAGGGCTCCTCCGCCTTCCAGTCGCGCGAGCGGGCTTCCTGCAGCCAGAGGCCGGCGAAGGCCGACGGTTCCGGCGCGAGCCGGGCGGCGGGATGCTCCGGTCCGATGGTGAAATAGTTCGGGTCGTAGAGCACTTCGCGGGCCTGGCCGCCCACGAGCGAATACATGCGCACGGTCTTCGGGAAATAGCGGCCGACATGCTGGAAGGTGACCGGATAGGCGCCGGGGCCGGTGCCGAACAGCGCGACGTCCTTGTTGAAGCGCAGCTTGCCGTGATTGTCGTAGTCGATCTGCGCGACGATCTCCTGGTTCGGCCGGGGCGGGGCGACATAGGGCTTTGCCGCGCGCTCGCGCGCCATGGCCTTCAGGGCGTCGTAGCTGAACGGCCGGGCCGGGCCGAATTTCAGCTCGGTGGCGGCTGCGCGCGCCTCGGCGGCGAGGACCGGCGCCATGCCGGCAGCGGCTGCAAGGCTCAGGAGGTTGCGTCGGGACAGCGTCTGGACCATCTGATCACCCATCAACATGCACGATCCCGGCGCGCGGCATCGAGGGACTAGGCACTAACCCGGATTTGTCGCGCGGGCTATGGCCGGGGCGCTGTGATGACACGGGTTTTCCGGCGAATATGCGGCGGGGCATGCGGCTCTTTGGCGTGGCCGCGGCATTCGTGCGATTTCGCGCCTGCCGGCGGGCCTTATGGCTGCTTTGAGTCCTTGCCGCGTCATTCGCATTGACTTTTTACCGCGCCTGATGTTTGAGACGTGCCTTACGGCGCTTCCGCCGAGGACCCCTTATCGCCAATGGCTTTCGCTGCAACGACGAAACGCACGAAAACCACGCCGGCCGCCAAAAGCGGCACGGCAGGCTGACGCTTAGTCCTCGCTTCCGGGTGCTCCCCCGACGGGGGAGATGGGCGTAACGGAACCCCGAGGCAAAACTGGGTTCCGGTCCTGGGGGAGAGTTCAAACTCAAGGGCTTAAATCATGGGTTACAAGGTCGCCGTCGTCGGTGCCACGGGCAATGTGGGCCGCGAAATGCTTGCCATCCTCGAGGAGCGCGGCTTCCCGGTTTCCGAGGTCGTGCCGCTCGCCTCGCGCCGCTCGGTCGGCCAGGAAGTGTCCTTCGGCGACAAGACGCTGAAGGTCAGGGCGCTGGAGAACTACGACTTTTCCGACACGGACATCTGCCTGATGTCGGCCGGCGGCTCGGTGTCGAAGGAATGGTCGCCCAGGATCGGAGCGCAGGGCTGCGTCGTCATCGATAATTCCTCGGCGTTCCGCTACGATTCCGACGTGCCGCTGGTCGTTCCGGAAGTGAATGCCGATGCCGTCGCCGGCTTCACCAAGCGCAACATTATCGCCAACCCGAACTGCTCGACGGCCCAGCTCGTGGTGGCGCTGAAGCCGCTGCACGACCGCTTCGGCATCAAGCGTGTGGTCGTCTCGACCTATCAGTCGGTGTCGGGCGCCGGCAAGGAAGGCATGGACGAGCTCGATCGCCAGACCAAGGGGCTCTATTCGCTGAAGGAGCCCGAGGTCCAGAAGTTCTCGAAGCGCATCGCCTTCAACGTGATCCCGCATATCGACGTCTTCATGGAGGACGGGTTCACCAAGGAAGAGTGGAAGATGACGGTCGAGACCAAGAAGATCCTCGACCCCAAGATCAAGCTGACCGCGACCTGTGTGCGCGTGCCGGTCTTCATCGGCCATTCCGAAGCCGTCAACATCGAATGCGAGCAGCCGGTGACGGCCGACGAGGCGCGCGAGATCCTGCGCGCGGCCCCGGGCATCCTGGTCGACGACAAGCGCGAGGCCGGCGGCTACACGACCCCGATCGAGGCGGCCGGCGAGGACGCGACCTATATTTCGCGCATCCGCGAGGACGCGACCGTCGAGAACGGCCTCGCCTTCTGGTGCGTCTCGGACAATCTGCGCAAGGGCGCGGCGCTGAACGCGGTGCAGATCGCCGAGGTGCTGGTCAACCGCAAGCTGATCCAGCCGAAGGCCAGGGCCGCGGCCTGAGCCTGAGCCTGAGCCTGAGGCTCACTTTCGTGCCATCGGCGAACGGCGGGCCACGGGCCCGCCGTTTTTGCTTCATCCGCGCCGACGCGCTCCGCACGAAAGGTGGCCGTGGTTCGAGGCTGTCTCATCGGCGGGCAGCGCTGCGGCCTGAGACGAATACGCGGCCGGTCAGGCGACCGGTGCGCAATCGAAAACGCGGCCCGGACGGTCGAGGGCCGGCGAGAACACGCCCGTTTCCTCGTCGAGCACGCTGAGCACGCCGGTGGCGACGCCGAAAAAGGCGCCGTGCAGCTTCAGCTTGCCGCGTTCCTCCAGGATCCGGACGCAGGGGAAGGTGCGCAGGTTCTTCAGCGAGGTCGCGACCGAGGCGTGTTCGAGCTTCCTCAGGTAATCGTCCATGGAGAGGCTGCCGCGCGGCCCGGCCTCGGTGATGGCCGGAGCGATCATGCCCATCCACTTGCCGATGAAGTCACCCGGCGAGAGTGGCTCGGCATCCTCGGCGACGGCGGCGCGGATGCCGCCGCAGCGGCCATGGCCGAGCACGACGATGTCGGTGACGCGCAACGCCATCACGGCGAATTCGAGCGCGGCCGAGGTGCCGTGATAGTTCTCGTCGGGCGCGTAGGGCGGCACCAGATTGGCGACGTTGCGCACCACGAAGAGCTCGCCCGGGCCGACGTCGAAGATGACCTCGGGCGAGACGCGGCTGTCGCAGCAGCCGATCACCATGGTCTGCGGATGCTGGCCGTCCTTGGCGAGCTTCTCGTATCGTTCGGACTCGCGCGGGAAACGGCCGTCCAGGAAGGCGGCGTAGCCGTCGATCAAACGGGTCGGTAGCATGGCGGCACCTCGCAACTGCGAAATGCCCCGTTCAACGCCTTTTTGGGTCGCGAGGTCAATCCGCCGTTTGGCAATGTCCTGTCGGCAATCGGCTCACAGCCAGCCGGGCAGGCGGTCGAGCGCGATGATCTCCTCGGCCGAGACGCGCGGCCTGACGACGGCCCAGTCGGCGCCGGCGACCAGCACTTCGGGAGACAGGGCGCGGGTATTGTAGGTGCCGGACTGCACCGCGCCATAGGCGCCGGCCGACATCACCGCCAGGAGATCGCCCGGCTTCACCGCGGTCAGCTTGCGGTCGAGCGCCAGGAAGTCGCCGCTCTCGCAGACCGGGCCGACCACGTCGACCTTGGCGCGCGGCGCGCCGGCGGCGGCTTCCCGCACCGGCTTGATCTCGTGATAGGCGTCGTAGAGCGTCGGGCGGATCAGGTCGTTCATCGCCGCGTCCACCACCACGAAGGTGCGGTTCTCGCCCTGCTTCACATAGATGACGCGGGTGACCAGCACACCGGCATTGCCGACGATCATCCGGCCCGGCTCGAAGATCACCTTGGCGCCGAGGCCCGCCGTGTGGCGCTTGACGACCTCGGCATAGCGGGCCGGGTCCGGCGGCGGCTCGTTGTCGTCCTTGTAGGGAATGCCGAGGCCGCCGCCGACATCGACATGGTCGATGCGATGCCCGTCGGCGCGCAGCTGGCCGACGAAATCGGTGAGCAGGGCGAAGGCGTCGTCGAAGGGCGCGAGCTCGGTGATCTGCGAGCCGATATGCATGTCGATGCCGGCAATGTGAATGCCGGGCAGCTTGGCGGTGCGGGCATAGACCTCGCGCGCGGTCGAGATCGGAATGCCGAACTTGTTGTCGCTCTTGCCCGTCGAGATCTTGGCGTGGGTGCGGGCATCGACATCGGGGTTGACGCGGAATGAGATATGGGCGGTCGCGCCGAGCGCGGTCGCCACCTCGGAGAGCTGGAGCACTTCCGGCTCGCTCTCGACATTGATGCAGAAGACGTTGGCCTCGAGCGCCGCCCGGTGCTCCTCGCGCGTCTTGCCGACGCCGGAGAACATGATGCGCTCGCCCGGCACGCCGGCCGCCAGGGCGCGCTTCAGCTCGCCACCCGAGACCACGTCCATGCCGGCGCCGAGGCGGGCCAGGGTCTTGATCACCGCCTGGTTGGAATTGGCCTTCATCGCATAGCAGACGAGCGTGTCGAGCCCGGCAAAGGCCTCGGAGAACACCCGGTAGTGCCGCTCCAGCGTCGCGGTCGCATAGCAATAGAACGGCGTGCCCACCTCGCCGGCGATCCGGTCGAGCGCGACATCCTCGGCGTGCATGACGCCGGCCCGGTAGGCGAAGTGGTGCATGGCTTACAAGAGCGGGTCGAGAACGAACTGGCCCGAGGGCAGTATCGGCCGCTGGCCGATCGGGCGATAGGGGTCATAGTCGCGGCGGGGGGCGCCCGCAGGCGCAGCGCCGCCCGGCTGGCGTGCAGCCGGATTGGCAGGATCGATCGAGGCGTCGGCGCGCGGCGGCAGGTTCGGCGGCGTCGGCCCGCCGATCGTCGACGGCGTTGGCCCGGGCAGTTCGAGATTGCCGCGGCGGCCGCAGGCGCCGAGCGCCAGCGCGCCCGAAACGGCAAGGACGAGAGCGGTTCGGCGGGACGGGAAAGCGGTCAATGCAGGGCCTCTTGGGGACGAAGCGGGCGGCACCATAACGGAACATTCCCTGCACTGCGAGAGGGACCGTGGCAAGCACCCCGCGGGGTCAATCCGGCCGCCGGATCAGCCGCGCGGCGAAAAAGCCGTCGAGCCCGGCACGCGCCGGCTCGGCATGGCTCCAGGCCGAGGGCAGGGTCCGCAGGAAGCCGTCGGGGGTGACGAAGGGGGCAAGGCCGGCGAATTCGTCGGACCGGATCGGATCGACCGCCATCCGGGCGTCGCGGCCGAGGAGGCCGGCAATCTGCTGTTCGCCTTCCTCCGGTTCCAGCGAGCAGGTGCAATAGACCGCCCTGCCGCCCGGCACGAGCAGGTCGCCGAGCCGGTCGAGCAGCCTTGCCTGCATGCGGGCGAGGCCTTCGACATCGGCCGCCGACTTGAGATGCATGACGTCCGGATGGCCGCGCACCGTGCCGGTGGCGCTGCAGGCGGCATCGAGCAGCACCGCGTCGAACGTACCGGTGAGGGTCAAGGCATCGGTCGCCTCCACGGCCACCGCAAGGCCGAGCCGGTCCATATTGGCTGCGAGCCGCTCGAGCCGCCGCGCCGAGCGGTCGACCGCGGTGACCGTGGCTCCGGCCGCCGCGAGCTGCGCGGTCTTGCCGCCGGGGGCGGCGCAGAGGTCGGCGATGCGGCGGCCGGCAACGTCGCCGAGCAGCCGGGCCGGCAGCGCGGCGGCGGCATCCTGGACCCACCAGGCGCCCTCGCTGAAACCATCGAGGGCCGTCACCTGGCCGGCATCGACGAGGCGCACCGAGCCGGTCGGCGTCGTCGTGCCGCCGAGCCGGCGGGCCCAGCCCTCGGCATCCGCCTTGACGGTCAGGTCGAGCGGCGGCTCGACGGCCTGGATGGCGGCGATGGCACGCGTCTCGGCCTCGCCATAGGCGGCGATCCAGCGCTGGCGCAGCCAGGCGGGCAGATCGTCGAGCGGGTCGAGCTGGCCGAGGATCAGCTCCCGGTCGCGGGCAAGGCCGCGCAGCACGGCATTGGTCAGGCCGGCAAAGCCCCGGGCCTTGCGGTCAGCCTCGACGAGGCGCACGGCAATGTCGACGGCGGCATAGTCCGCCAGATCAAGGAACAGCACCTGGCAGGCGCCGGTGCGCAGCACGGTCCGCAGCCGTGGCAGGCCGTCCGGCAGGCCCTTGGCGAGCCGGCTGTCGAGCAGCCGATCGATCGTGCCGAGCCGGCGCAGCGTCGTCGCCGCGATCTTGCGCACCAGGGCGCGGTCTGCGGCATCGAGCTCGGTCGGTTCATCCAGCACCTCGTCGAGCGGCCGGCGTCGCAGCAGCACCGCCTCGACCAGCTCGCAGGCGCGCCGGCGCGCGGCAAGGCCGGGCGCGGACGCCTGTTTCGGGCTTGGCCGGCGGCCCGCCGGTCGGAAGGGGCGTTTGGTCATCGCGGCGGTTTAGGCGGCGGCTCGGACCGCCGCAAGGGGCAGCGCCGGACAGAGACATCCGACGGCCTCGCTTCGCCACGAAACAGAACAGACCCGTAGGTTGTACTCAGGCAAATTTAACCATGCTTTTACGGGAAATATCTAAATCCGGAGCCATGCCGATCCCCGGCAAAGAACAGGATGTTTTCCCAGAATGAGAATCCCAGTCAAAGCGGTGTTGACCGCCACCCTCCTCCTGTTGATCGGCGTATCGGGGATCCAAGGCTGGTCGGCGACCTCGCGGCTTGCCGCGGTCAATGACGACGTGAAGGAAATGGCGACCAACTGGCTGCCGAGCGTGCGCACCCTCGGCGCGGTCAAATATCTGTTCGCCCGCACCCGCGTCGCCGAACTGCGGCTGGCGGGCGCCGGCGGCGGCGGGCAGACCGCCGAACTCGAAAAGTTCCGCGAGCAGGTGACGAGCGAGATCGCGGTGGCCTTCACCCGCTACGAAGCCATGCTGGCCAATGCCGAGGAGCGGGCGCTCTACGAGCAGATCAAGGCGAGCTGGGCGCAATACAAGGCCAATTCCGACCGGATCGTCTCGGCGGCGCGGGCCGGCCGCGAGGAAGAGGCTGCCGGTCTCGTCGCCGGCGCGGTCAAGCTGTTCGACCAGCTCATCGCGGCGACCGACAGGGCGCTCGAATTCAATGCCAAGGGCAGCGAGGCGCAATATGCCCAGAGCATCGCGACCTATGACAGCGCGCGCTTTCAGACCCTGCTCCTCGGCGGCATCGGCCTCCTGCTCGGCCTCGGCGCCGCGGCCTTCGTCATTCTCGGCGTCACCAATCCGCTCGGCCGTCTGACCGGCGCGATGCAGGCGGTCGCCGGCGGCCAGCTCGACACCACCATTCCCAATGCCAAGACCCAGAACGAGATCGGCGACATGGCGCGCGCCCTCGTCGTGTTCCGCGACGGCCTTGCCGAGACCGAGCGGCTGCGCGAGGAACAGGCCGAGGCGGAAAAGCGCGCCGCCGTGCGCCTGCTGAGCGAGCGCAACGCCATTGCCGACGCCTTCCAGGCCAAGCTCGGCGCGCTCGCGGAGGGCTTCTCCCAATCGTCCAGCGAGCTCGAGGATTCCGCGCGCAATCTCGCGGCGACCGCCGAGGAGACGTCGCGCCAGGCGACCGCGGTTTCGGGTGCGGCCGAGCGCGCCTCGCTCAACGTCCAGACGGTGGCGGTGTCGACGGAAGAAATGGCGGCGTCCGTCCAGGAGATCGCCGCGAAGGTCAATCAGTCGGCCGATATCGCCAATACCGCGGCCGACGAGGCGGCGCGGACCGAGAACGACATTCGCGCCCTGTCGGAGGCGGCCGAGAAGATCGGCCAGGTCATCGAGCTGATCAATACGATCGCCGGTCAGACCAATCTGCTCGCGCTGAACGCGACCATCGAAGCCGCGCGCGCCGGCGAAGCCGGCAAGGGCTTCGCGGTGGTGGCGAGCGAGGTCAAGCAGCTCGCCGCGCAGACCGGCCGGGCGACCAACGAGATCAGCGCCAAGATCACGGAGATCCAGCAGGCGACCCAGCGCACCGTCGGCTCGATCGAGCGGATCGTCGGCACGATCGCCTCGATCCGTTCGATCTCCACCAGCGTCGCCGGCTCGGTCGAGGAGCAGGGTGCCGCAACCCAGGAGATCGCCTCCAACACCCAGCGCGCCGCGCAGGGCACGGAAGCGGTGACCGGCAATATCAACGGCGTCGGCCGGGCCGCCGAAATGACCGGCGCCGCCTCGACCCAGCTGATGAGCCTGTCGTCCAACCTCACAGAGAAGGCGGCGGAGCTGAAGACCGAGGTGGCCGAATTCGTCAAGAACCTGCGGGCGGCCTGAAGGCTGCCGGCGGTTGATCGGAAAAGCCGCGGCCGGGATCCTTGCGGGATCCCGGCCGCTTCGCTTTCGGGAGAGCCTGTGGGCTCAGCCCCAGGGGCCGGCCCGCCGGCCGCCACCCCAGGGTGCGCGCGGCGGCGGCGCGCTCTGCATCTGGCCCCAGGCGGCGGCGAGCTGCTGCAGCGCGGCGATACGGTTGCCGGTGTCCGGATGGGTCGAGAACAGATTGTCCATCCGCTGGCCGCTGAGCGGGTTGATGATGAACATGTGCGCGGTCTGCGGATTGCGCTCGGCGGTGACGTTGACCTCGTCGTGAGCGCCGGCGATCCGGGCGAGCGCCGAGGCGAGGGCCATCGGGTTGCCGGAGATTTCCGCGCCGAGCCGGTCCGCCTCATATTCGCGCGAGCGCGAAATGGCCATCTGCACGATAGAGGCGGCGAGCGGCGCAAGGATCATCATGGCAATCGAGCCGATCAGGCCGACCGGATGGCGGTTGTCGTTCGATGAGCCGGCGAAGGCGGCGAAATTGGCCAGCATCGAGACCGCGCCGGCAAGGGTCGCGGTCACCGTCATGGTCAGCGTGTCGCGGTTCTTGATATGGGCGAGCTCATGCGCGACGACGCCGGCGACTTCCTCGCGCGTCAGCCGGTTGAGCAGGCCGGTATTGACCGCGACGGCGGCGTTTTCCGGGTTGCGGCCGGTGGCGAAGGCGTTCGGCTGGTCCTCGTGGATGAGATAGACGCGCGGCATCGGCAGGCCGGCGCGCTCGGCCAGGCCCTGGACCATGGCATAGAGTTCGGGGGCCGAGTTCTGGTCGACCTCCTGCGCGCCGTACATGGTGAGCACGGCGCGGTCAGAGCCCCAATAGCTCCAGAAATTCATGGCGGCCGCGACGACGAGTGCGATGACCATGCCGGTGCTGCCGCCGATCAGGA
This sequence comes from bacterium YEK0313, assembly GCA_000751295.2. NCBI lineage: Bacteria > bacterium YEK0313. The sequence goes on along the minus strand of CCMO02000001.1, from coordinate 1,345,252 downwards.
AGCCGAGGCCCATGAACAGGGCGGTCATGGCGGCCAGAAGCATGGCGGTCTTGGCGTAGTTCATCAAAATTCCCCGTGGGTTGCGACGGACCATAGATCGTGCGGCAAAGGCGAAACGGCAAGACTGCCATGCCCGCCGCCACGGGTTCGCTTGCATACGAACGTTCTGATCTGGTAATCCGCCAGGGTCGCCTGTCGCGACACGCCGGAGCCTGTCCATGACCTATGTGGTCACCGAGAATTGCATCAAGTGCAAATACATGGACTGCGTGGAAGTCTGTCCCGTCGACTGCTTCTACGAAGGCGAAAATTTTCTCGTGATCCATCCGGACGAGTGCATCGACTGCGGCGTCTGCGAGCCGGAATGTCCGGCCGAGGCGATCAAGCCGGATACCGAGGCGGGCCTCGAAAAATGGCTCGGCATCAATGCCGATTTCGCAGCCAAGTGGCCGAACATCACGCAGAAGCGCGAGTCGCCTGCGGATGCCAAGGATTGGGACGGAAAACCCGGCAAGGAAGCGCTGTTGTCGCCTGAACCGGGACAGGGCGACTGACCCATTCGCGCCGCCGCCGCGGCCAACGAATCAACGGCCATGTTACCGGCCCCGCCAGGGGGCGGGAGCTTAAGCCTTTGATTTCGGCGAAAATTGTGATATTGTCCTGACACAGTCGATCAAAACAACGGTCAAGCCCGTGCGCTCGCTTTTTGCGAGGCGCCTTTTTTCGGAAAACTCCGAGGAAACGACGCGATGAAACCCAATTCCCGGGTTTTCACCGTGCCGTGGGACTTATTTTTGTCGTCGACTAACGTCAAGGGCCGGGGCGGATCCTCCTGGGGATTGCGCGAGGCTTCTGACGCGAACCACCACCGGCCCGTCGGGCCGCGTGGACCGGCTGCCGGCGGTGGTCCGCCGTCGGTCCGGCGTCACCAGCGGCCCCCGTGGCCGGCGAGGAGTAAGGCGCAGAATGACCACAAAGAAGAACGCGCAGACCCGTCAGGGCTTCAAGACGAATGAGTATATCGTCTATCCGTCCCACGGGGTCGGGCAGATCGTGTCCATCGAGGAACAGGATATTGCCGGCTTCAAGCTCGAGCTGTTCGTCATCACCTTCGAGAAGGACAAGATGACGTTGCGTGTCCCGACCGCCAAGATCGCACAGGTCGGCATGCGCAAGCTCGCCGATGCCGACGTGATGGCCAAGGCGCTCGATGTGCTCAAGGGTCGGGCCCGCATCAAGCGCACCATGTGGTCCCGCCGTGCCCAGGAATACGAAGCGAAGATCAATTCCGGCGACCTGATCGCCATTTCCGAAGTCGTGCGCGACCTCTACCGCTCCGACACGCAGCCCGAGCAGTCCTATTCCGAGCGCCAGCTCTACGAACAGGCCCTGGACCGCATGGCGCGCGAGCTCGCCGCCGTCGAGCGCGTCGGCGAGGCCGAGGCGATCAAGCAGATCGAGGCCCAGCTCGCCAAGGGACCGCGCCGCGGCGCGGCCAAGGCCGAGGATCTCGACGATGCCGACGAGGCCGAGGTCGAGGCCGCCTGATCCGGCGCCGTCCCGGCTACGGGTTCGGATCCGACATAGCGAAAGCCCGGCCCGCGCGCCGGGCTTTTGCTTGTCCGGAGCCTCGCCAGGCCGTCCCCGTCGCGCATGCGGCAGAATGTCGCAATAATCCGGTAACCCCTTCACCAGTCTGGAGATTCCGGCCGAGATCGCATACGCATTTCTCCTAGGCAGCCGAAGAGTGGGCAAACCCGCCGCGGCGCTGCCAGGGGGAGGACGTCATGGACCAGGGGTCGCGGCTTCGGCGCGGGCTGATCAGGGCTGCACGGGATGCGCCGTTCCTGCAGCGGGAGGAAGAGCACCAGCTCGCCCTGCGCTGGAAGGAGGACCGCGACGAGGTCGCGCTGCACCGCCTGACCCAGGCCCATATGCGTCTCGCCATCGCGCTCGCGCACCGGTTCCGGCACTACGGCCTGCCCATGGCCGATCTCATCCAGGAGGGACATGTCGGGCTCCTGGAAGCCGCTTCGCGCTTCGAGCCCGAACGCGACGTGCGTTTCTCCACCTATGCGACCTGGTGGGTCCGGGCCGCGCTGCAGGACTATGTGCTGCGCAACTGGTCGATCGTGCGTGGCGGCACGTCGTCCAACCAGAAGGCGCTGTTCTTCAACCTGCGCCGGCTGCGCGCCCGGCTGTCGCAGACCATGGACGCGACCACCGCGCGCACGGCGATGCATCGCGAGATCGCCGCCGCGGTCGGCGTCTCCGAGGCGGACGTGGCGCTGATGGACGCGCGCCTGTCGCATCCGGAAATGTCGCTCAATGCGGCGAACCACGACAGCGACAACGAGCCGGGCGCCGAGCGCATGGACTTCCTGGTCGACCGGGCGCCGCTGCCGGACGAGCAGGTGGGCGAGGCGATCGACGGCGAGCGGCGCGTGCGCTGGCTTCGGGCCGCGCTCGGCATCCTGTCCGAGCGCGAGCTGAAGATCCTCAGCGAGCGTCGGCTGAACGACGATGGCGCAACCCTCGAAAGCCTCGGCGACCGCTTCGGCATTTCCAAGGAAAGAGTGCGGCAGATCGAGAACCGGGCGCTGCAAAAGCTGCGCAAGGTCCTGGTCGACCGGCATAGCCACGCGGCGGTGGCGCTCGCCTGAGACGGATCTGCCGACCGATGCCGGCCGTCACGGAGCAAGATCGACCCGGGCCGCGCCGGTCTCCGGATCGGCCGGGAAGGAGACGTGCTGGTGGATCATCCGCCAGCGGCCTTCGACGCGCTGGAACACCCGCGTGCCGCGCGACCACATCCGGTTCCTGACCGTGCCGTCGGCAAGATCGGTCATGCGATTGAGGCCCCAGGTGACGGCGATGTCGCCGCGCACGATGACCTGCAGGTCGGGAATGTCCCAGCGAAATTCCGGCCCGGCCAGGGTGAAGCCGCGGCGGCATTCCTCGCGCAGCGCCGCGGGGCCGTGCACCGCGAGCGGCGGTGAATGCTCGTAGGCCACGACGGTCTCGGCCACCGGGGCCATGGCCGCATCGAGGTCCTTGCGCGCGGACGCGTCGAACCACGCGTCGAACAGGGACCGGATCTCGACCTCGCCGCGCCTCTGCGCCGCCTCGGCCGCCAGCCGCGCGCCGAGCTTGTCGAGGCAGCCGATCCAGCCCTCGGCGAGCCCGTCGCGCCAGGCGGCATCGTCGAGGCCGGTCTGGCGGAAGTGCATCAGCGTGCCGCCGTCGCGCGGCTCGAAGGTCACGACCACGGTGGTCTCCCGCGCCGTGCCGTCCAATGTCTGGGACAGGCTCAGCACCAGGCGCCGCGGCGGCACGATGTCGAGGAATTCGCCGTGCTCGCTGAAGCGATGCCCGGTGTCGGACCTATAGTCGACGCGCCAGCGGCCGCCGATGCGCGGGTCGGCCTCGGCGGACAGGCCAGTATAGGTGTCGGGGGCGAACCAGTCGATCAGCGCGTCGGCGTCGAGCCACTGCGCGAAGACCCGTTCCGGCGATGCCGCAAAGAAGCGCGAGATGGTGATGTCGAGCGCGGGCGAGGCGGCCATGGATGAACTCCCTTACTGTTCGGCGAGACGGCGTTCGAGGCGATCGAAACGTGCGTTCCAAAGGGCCCGATAGGGATCGAGCCAGCGGTCGATGCCGGCGAGCGGCTCGGCCCGGAGGCGGCTCGGCCGGCGCTGGGCATCCCGGCTGCGCGCCACCAGCCCGGCCGCCTCGAGCACACCGACATGCTTGCTGATCGCGCGTGGCGTCAGGGCGAAGGGGGCGGCGAGCTCGGCGACCGAAGCTTCCCCGTCGAGCAGGCGGGCCAGGATGGCGCGACGGGTGGCGTCGGCCAGGGCGGCGAAGGCGAGATCGAGCTGAGCATCCGTCATTTGAGGTACCATTCAGTTCCGGAACTAAATAGTTCCTAAAAAGAGTCGGCTATGTCAACCGCCCTGATCGCTTCGTGCCGGAGCGGAGCTGGCCATCCGGGTGCCGGAGGGGCGAAGTGCGTCTGCTGGCGGGCCTCAGGTACGGCTGTCGCGCTCGACCGCCTTCACCGTCTCCGGCGCTTCCGTCGGGCCGGCGTCCGGCAGACCATGCCGCCGCATCCGCAGGCCTTCCACAGCGAACCAGCCGCCCGCGAGGCCGGCAACCGCCGCCACGACCAGGAAGCTCATCCGGTAGCCGATGGTGCCGACCGCGAGGCCGAACAGGGCGGGCCCGAGCACCGCCCCGGCATAGGTGACCGCCGTCGCTCCGGCCGAGACGGCCGCCGCCTGCCCCTTGGGCGACCAGCGGGCGAATTCGGCGAGTACGACGCCGTTCCAGCTGACCGCGCCGGCGCCATAGGTGACGCAGGCCAGCGTGACGGCGGCGAGCGGCCAGCCGGCCTCCGCCGATGCGGTGGCCGCCGTGCCGCAGGCCGAGAGAGCGCCGAGGCCGGCGAGCAGCGTGAACCGTTCCGCCAGCCGGTCGGCCAGCGCGCCGAACGCCATGCGGCAGACCATGCCGGCGAACTGCGCGGCGGAAAGCATGCCGCCTGCGGCCATGGCGGTCAGCGCGGCCTTCTCCATCAGGAAGGCGACGAGGAAACTGCCGAGGCAGGCCTGCGGGATCAGTAGCATGGCGGAGCCGACCGCCAGGGCGCGCAGCTGCCGATGCCGCAGGACGAGGAGGAGCGGCGCGAGGCGGCCGGACGTGTCGGTTGCGATCGCGGCGCGTCGGCCGTCATAGGCCCGTCTCAGGGCGAGCATGAGGACGGCTGCGATCATCAGCGCCGCGGCCAGGACGAGGCTGGCGCGCTGCCAGCCCCAGAGCCCGGCCAGCAACGGCACCAGAAGGCCGGTGGCGGCGAAACCGATGGGCACGCCGGTCTGCTTCAGCGAAAAGACGAGGCCGAACCAGCGCTGCGGCACGCGGCCGGCGAGGATGCCCGCCGTGGTCGGCGTGATCGGGCCGTAGGCGAGGCCGAGCAGGACGGCCGCCGCGACGAGAAAAGCCAGGCTGCCGCCCGCGAACAGCGCGAGGCCGGCGGCGGCCGAGACGGTGGCGAAGACGCAGAGCGTCATCGGCCCGATGCGGTTGATCGAACTCGCCAGGATCAGCATGGCGACGATCGACGTGCCGTAGACGATTGCCGTGAACAGGCCGGCGAAACGGGGCTCGACGCCGATGGCCGGCGCAGCCTCCGGCAGCATGACGGGAATGGCCAGCACGGCCAGCGAGTGAACGGCCTGGATCGCGACGGTGACGCCGACCGTCCGCAGCGTCCGGCCGATATCGTCAGAGGGACGGTGCGGGGCGGGACTGGACATAGGGATGCACGGCCTCGCGCAGCAGAGAGAGGAGCCGGTCCCGCTCGGCGCGCACGCGGCTGTTGGCCGCCCCGATGCCGATGGCCATGGGCGGCTGGGACGGCGGCGTCGGCAGCTCGATCGCCACCACGCCGTTGGTCGGGATCACCGCGCCCTCGGTCCAGGCATAGCCGTCGCGGCGGATCCGGTTCAGGTCCTCGAACAGGTCGTTCGGCCGGATGCGGTTCTCGGCACTGGTCTCCTCGGCATTGATGCGGCGGAGCAGGCCGAGCACTTCGACGTCCGGCTTGCGGGCCAGCAGGATCTTGCCGACAGCGGCGCGGCACAGCGGCCTGAGCGAGCCCGGCTTGATGTACCATTCGCCGAGCGTGCCGGAGATCAGGTGAATGTACTGGACATAGATGTCGTTCTGCATGCCGAGCAGGACCGTATAGCCGGTTGCCCTGTGCAGCCCCTCCATCAGCGCGTTCAGGCTGGTGCTGGTGAACAGCCGGTCGTGGATCCAGCTGCCGAGCAGCGCCACCCGCATGGTCGGCAGGAACTTGCGGGTGGCCGGGTCGTAGTGAAGGTAGTGGAGCTGCACCAGGCTGCGCAGCAGGGTCGAGGTGCTGGATTGCGGATAGCCCAGAGCCTCGACGACGTCGCCGACGCCGAGCGCTTCGCGGCGCTCGGCAAACAGCTCGAGCACCTCCAGGACGCGCTTGGCCGACTTGATCGCGCCGATGCCGGCCCGGTCGTCGCCGACCGGTTCGCTCCTGATCAACCGTAGACCTTCCTCGGCAGCCACAACGATATCTCCGGCAGGAACGTGACCATGGCGAGCAGCAGCAGCATGAGCGCGAGATAGGGATTGACCCCGCGGATCACCTCGCTCAGCGGCCGCTTGGTGACCGATGCCATGACGAAAAGATTGAGCCCCACCGGCGCGGTGATCAAGGCCAGCTCCATGTTGATCGTGACCATGATGGCGAAGTGGATCGGGTCGATGCCGAGCGGCTTCAGGAGCGGGATCAGGATCGGCATGGTGATCAGCATGATCGAGGCGACCTCCAGGAACATGCCCATGATCAGCAGGACGACGTTGACGAACAGCAGGAACTGCCAGGAGCTGACGCCGAGATCGACGATGAAGCGCACGAGGGCCGCGGCCATGCCCGATTCGGTGATCCAGTGGCCGAAGGCCAGCGCCGTCGCGATGATGATCATGATGGTGCCGGCGCTGCGGATGGAATCGCCCATCACCGACAGCGTCTCGGTCCAATGGAAGCCGCGGTAGAAGACCAGCGCCACGACCAGCGCGATGGCCGCCGCGAGGACGCTGGCTTCGGTCGCGGTGGTGTAGCCGCCATAGATGCCGATGGCGATGCAGGCCGGCAGCGACAGGGCGGGCAGCGCGTTGAGATTCACCTTGACGAATTGCGGCAGGCTCTTTGCCGGTTCCGGCGGCAGGTTCTTGAGCCGGCCGTAGAGGAGCACCCAGCCGATGAACAGGGCCGCCTGGAGGAAGCCGGGAATGATGCCGGCAAGGAACAGGCGCGGCACAGACTCGTCCGCGAGCACTGCGAACAGGATCAGCGGCAGGCTCGGCGGGATGAGGATGCCGAGCGTACCCGCGGCCGCCGCGGTGCCGGCCGCAAAAGACGGCGGATAGCCGCGCGTCACCATGGCCGGCACCAGGATGGTGCCCATCGCGAGCGCGGTCGCGACCGAGGAGCCGCAGATCGCGGCGAACATGGCGCAGCCGAAGACGGTGACGACGCCGAGGCCGCCGCGGACCGTGCCGAGCCAGGCGGCCGCGAAGTTCACCAGCGCGTGGGCGATGCCGCCGCGCTGCATGAAGGCGGCCGCCATGACGAAGAAGGGCACGGCGAGGAGCAGGGGCGAGTTGAGCTCGTCCAGCATCTTCTGGGCGACCGCCATGAGCGGCTGGCCCGAGGCGAGGAAGAGGCTCGCCGCGGTGGTGCCGAGCGCCAGGTAGATCGGCATGCCGAGGGCGAGGAAAACAAAAAAGACGACGGCTAAGGATTGAACCGGCATGGCGTCAGCTGTCCTGGTTCGAATGCAGCCGCATCCGTGCCGGGTCGTACCAGAAGACGAACTGGACGAGCCGGACGACGTAGCGCGCGGTCATCAGCGCCGCCGTGGTCGGCAGCGCGGCATAGTAGAGCCACATGGGAAAGCTCAACGACGTCATGCTGCGCTCGCCGAGCTCGTAGGCGTCGCGCGTGACCAGATAGCCGAACCAGGCAAGGCCCGAACAGAACGCCACGGCAACCGTGCAGTTGAAGATCTCGACGCGCCGCTGGGTCGCGTCGGAGAGCCGCGCCACGATCAGGTCGGCCCGGACATGGCCGTCGTCACGGACGAGGCCGCTGGCGGTCAGCAGCGTCGCCCAGATGATCAGATAGACCGAGAGCTCCTCGCCCCAGCTCGTCGCAAAGCTGGTCGACAGATAGCGCCCGATGATCTGCCAGAGGCAGATGACGAGCGCGGATGTCCCGAGGATGCCGATGATCCATCGCTCCACCACGTCCCAGACACGCATGGTCACGTGTTTCCCTCCCACGATATTTTTCTGACGATTGTCCGATCGGGCCGCGGCTGCGGCATGCCACGCCGGGCGCGGCCTCAGGCCGAGGCCGCGGTGGTGATCTTCGCGACCAGCGCAGGGTCGAGCTTCAGTTCGCCCGCCACCCGGTCCTGCATCGGCAGCATGCGCCGGCGGATGTCGGCGAGCACCGACTGGTCGATGGCGGTGACGGTCATGCCGTTGGCGGCCATGGCCTCGCCGGCCTTGGCCTGGGCGGCATTGGCCTCGTTGCGGAAGTCGCCGATCATCTCGTTCCAGACATCGGCGACCAGCTTGCGCGCCTCGGCCGGGACCTTCTGCAGGAAGGCATCGCTCACCATGGGCATGTACTGCCCGTAGAACTGGTAGTCCTGCAGCGCGAATTTGAGGCCGGATTCCCAGAGCTTGGCCGAGGCGATGCTCTCGTTGGTGCTGATCAGGCCGTCGAACGTGCCCTGGCTGAGCGCCAGCGGCACGTCCGGCCAGGCGGTGAAGTTGGGGACGCCGCCGAAGAAGTCGACGCGCAGGAACTGGCCGTGGCCGCCGGAGGTGCGGATCTTCAGTCCGGCCATGTCGCCGGGACGGCTGATCGGCTTGACCGCATAGGTGTTGGAATAGCCGAGGTCCAGCCAGGGCCCGATCACCTTGATGCGGAGCTTGGCCTCCAGCAGCCTGTTGATGGTCTGGCCGACCTCGCCGTCGGAAACCTTGTAAAGCACTTCGCGCGGCTGACCGAACAGCGCGGGCAGGGCGACGAAGTCGGCATTGGGCTCGAGCCCGGTGACGATCCAGGTGCCCGGCACCGCCATGTCGACGGAACCCTGGCGCAGCGCGCGCCCGACGTCGCGGTCGCGGAACAGCTGGCCGGAATGAAACAGTTCCGGCTCGATCGCGCCGTTGGATCGGCGCTTCAAGGCGTCGAGATAGCGCCCGACCTGGACCGTGCGGATATGGGTGGACGAGGTGTCGAGCGAGACGCGCAGCTTGACCTGCGCCGCCGCTTCCCGCGCCGCCAGCAGGGCCGGTGCGAAGAGAGCGGAAAAGACCGTGGCCTGACGCCGTGTGCAGCCTGCCATGATGTTCCTCCATTGGGTGTTTGCTTATGGGCCCGGACAGGCGGGCGGAGGCGCGGCCGCGCGGGCCGCGCCGGTCGCAGCATCACAGGCCGTAGAGATCGGCCTTGCGCAGGACCGTGTTCTTGAGGATGCGGATCGAGGCGACGTCGACCATGACGCCGTCGACATTGATGGCGCCGAGCCCCTGGGCTTCCGCCTCGGCATAGGCCTTGGCCAGCGCGCGGGCCCTGTCGACGTCCTCGCGGCTCGGGCTGAAGACATCCAGGGCGATGTCGATCTGGCTCGGATGGATGGCCCATTTGCCGACGCAGCCGAGCACCATGGCGCGCTTGGCTTCCTCGCGGTAGCCGTCGGGATTGCGGAAGTCCGCATAGGGGCCGTCGACCGGATCGATGCCGGCGGCGCGGCAGGCCATGACCAGGCGGAAGCGGGCATGGTGCCAGATGTCGCCGGGATAGCCGTCGGCGACGCCGACCATCTTGAGGTCGACACCCATGGAGGCGGAAAAGTCGCCCATGCCGAAGATCAGGCATTCCAGCCGGTCGGAGGAGCGGGCGATCTCGTCGATGTTCTGCATGCCCTCGACCTCTTCGATCAGAGCCTCGAGGCCGATGCGCTTCTTCAGGCCGAGCTTCTTTTCCATCATGGTCAGGAGCTTGTCGGCGAACAGGATGTCGGCCGGCGTCTGCACCTTGGTCATCATGATGGTGTCGAGGTTCTCGCCTGCGCCCTCGACGACCTCGATGATGTCCTCGTAGGCATAGGGCGTGGTCAGATCGTTGATGCGCACGCAGCGCACCTTGCCGGTCCAGTCGAGCGTGTTGAGCGCCTCGACGATCTTGGCGCGCGCGCCGACCTTCTGGTTCGGGGCAACCGCGTCTTCCAGATCGAGGAAGACGTGGTCGGCTTTCGAGCTCGCCGCCTTCTGCATCATCTTTTCGGACGAGCCGGGCGTCGAGAGCTGGGAGCGCCGGCGGCGCTGCGGGCGGCTGATGGCCATGGGACGAGCCTTTCGGATGTGGGGAGGAAGAAGCGACCGCGGCTAGCCGACCGCCTTGGCCGACCGCAGAGCGGCGATGCGTTCGGGAGAGCGGCCGAGCTCGGCGAGGATCGCGTCGGTATCCTGGCCGAGGAGCGGGGCATGGCGCGTGACGGCCCCCGGCGTCTCGGTCATCTTGATCGGGATGCCGGCCACCGCGATCGGGCGGTCGAGCCCGGGATGCGGCAGGGCGACCACCATGTCGCGGGCCTTGAAATGCGGGTCGGCGACGATGTCCGCGACGTCGTAGACCGGACCAAACGGCACCTTGCCGCCGAGCAGGGCGAGCAGCTCGGCCTTGGTCTTCGTTGCCGTGAAGGCGCCGATCTCGTCATAGACGAGGTCGCGATGGGCGACGCGCGCCGGCGAGGTGGCCGTGCGCGGGTCGTCGATCAGGTCGCCGCGCCCGATCAGCCGGCACAGCAGGGCCCACCAGGCATCGGTATGGCAGGCGATCGTCACCCAGCCGTCGGCGGCCCGGAACAGGCCGAACGGCGCGATCAGCGGATGGCGATTGCCCTCCGGGTGCGGCACGACGTTCTGGAACGCATGCTGGTGGACGATCCGCTCGCAGAGCGACAGGACGCTGTCGACCATGGACACATCGACGAACTGGCCGCGGCCGGTCTTCTGCGCGTGGACGACCGCAGCCAGGATGCCGAAGGCGCACATGGCGGCGGGCATCAGATCGCCGACGCCGGGGCCGACCTTGATCGGCGTGTCCCGGTCCGGACCGGTGATCTGCATCAGCCCGCCCATGGCCTGCGCCACGACGTCGAAAGCCGGCCAGTCGGCATAGGGGCTCGCGCCGGTGCGCGGATCGCCGAAGCCGCGGATGGCCCCGTAGACGAGCCTTGGATTGTGGGCGCGCAGGGTCTCGTAGCCGAGGCCGAGCCGGTCCATGACTCCGGCGCGATAGTTCTCGACCAGGACATCGGCGGAAGCGATCAGGTCGAGCAGGATCCGCTTGCCCTCCTCGGTCTTCAGATCGATGGCGATGGAGCGCTTGTTGCGGTTCACCGAGGCGTAGTAGCCGCCGAAGGCGCGCAGGCGGTCGTCGGCATGGAACGGGCCGCTCGTGCGGGTGTTGTCGCCCTCCAAGGGCTCGATCTTGATGACCTCGGCGCCCTGGTCGGCGAGCAGCTGCGTGCAGAAGGGGCCGGCGAGCATCTGCGTGAGGTCGATGACGCGGATGCCGTCGAGCGCTCCGAAACCGGTCGCGGCCATTACCGGTCTCCCCAATGGCTGCGGCGCTTGATCATCACGGTGCGCTCGCCTTCGAAGATCTGCTGGCCGTCCTGCTTCACGCCGTAATGCTTGAAGCGGACGATGCCGGCATCGGGACGGTCGGCGGGCCTGGTCTCCAGCACCTCGGAATAGGCATAGAGCGTGTCGCCGTGAAACACCGGCCGCATCAGCCGGATGCCGTCCATCCCGATCTCGGCGATGGCGTTCTCCGCCGTGTCCTGGGCCGCGAGGCCGATGAACATGGCGATGTTGACGCCGCCGAAGCTGACGCGCCGGCCGCCGGCGAAGGCGCTGCCGGAGGCGTTCTTCTGCATCAGGTCCTCGTTGAAATGGCCTTCGGCCGTGTTCATCACGAGGTTGGTGATCATCACCTGCTCGAGCGGCTCCAGGGTCTTGCCACGGGCGTGCCGGATGACGGCGCCGACCTTGAAGTCCTCGAAATAATTGGTCTTGCCGGTATAGTCGGAGAGCTTCATGGCTCACCTCCCCAGGATGCGGTCGGAGATCACGCGCTGCTGGATCTCGGAGGTGCCCTCGAAGATCTTGGTGAGGCGCGCATCGCGCCAGTAGCGCTCGACGGCATGCAGCTTGGTGTAGCCGGCGCCGCCATGGATCTGGATGCCCTCGGAGGTGACGCGTTCGGCCATTTCCGAGGCGAACAGCTTGACCATGGAGGCTTCCAGGTCGCAGCGCCGGCCCGAGTCGATCTCGGTGCAGACGTGGTACATGAGCTGGCGCGCGGCCTCGATCTCGGTCGCCATGGTGGCGATCTTGAAGCGGATCGCCTGGAACTGGCTGATCGGCTCGCCGAACTGCACCCGCCCGCCGGCATAGGCGATGGAATCCTCGAGCGCGCCACGCGCGAGGCCGATGGCGCGGGCCGCGGTATGCGCCCGCGCCTTTTCCAGTCCGTGGGTCGCCAGATAGAAACCCTTGCCCTCCTCGCCGATCATCCAGTCGGCGGGCACCCGGCAGCCGTCGAAGGCGAGCTCCCAGGTCTTCCAGCCGAAATAGCCGATCTTCGGGATCGGGCTGCCCTGGACGCCCTCCGGCAGTTCGCCGCGCTTCTTCGGGATCATGAAGGCGGAGAGGCCCTCGTGGCGGCGCTTGCCTTCGCCGGTGCGGGCGATGACGATCAGGAAGTCGGCGCCGTCGGCGAAGGTGCACCAGTATTTGTTGCCGGTGATCACGTAAGAGTCGCCGTCGCGGCGGGCGCGGCAGGAAATGTTGGCGATGTCCGATCCGGCGCCCGGTTCCGACATCGCGAAGGCGCCGAGGATTTCGCCGCGCGCTATTTTCGGCACATAGGCGCGACGCTGCTCGTCGCTCATCTTCTCCATGCCGATCAGGCTGTTGCCGCGCGCGATCAGCGAGGCGACCGACATCCAGCCGCGCGCCAGTTCCTCGGTGATCAGGCAATATTCGAAGCAGCCGAGGCCGAGGCCGCCATATTCCTCGGGAATGAGGATGCCGAAATAGCCCATCTCGGCGAGCTTCTCGCGCAGCGCCATCGGGATCTCGCCCTCCACCGGGTCGAGCCTGTTGGCCACCGGCAGGACTTCCTTCAGGGTGAATTCGCGCGCCGCCTCCTGGATCATGCGGCGTTCGTCGGTCATGTAGCTCATGGGTTGCGCCTGTTGATCAGGTTGGAGCGCTTGAAGTCGCAGACGAGCTCGCCGTGCTGGTTGAGGCCCTCGGTGTGCCACTTGGCGATGCCCATGGCGGGATTGCTGCCCGAGAGGCGGCGCTCGACCACGGTCGAGCGGGCGAAAATCGTGTCGCCGGGATAGACGGGCTTGCGGTAGGAGAGCTCCTCCACGCTGAGGAACGGCCCGCCGCCCTCGGAGAGGTCCTCCACCGACATGCCGAACACCGTGTTGAAGACCAGGAGCGGGTTGATCGGCGGCTCCCGGTGGCCCATCGCCCTGGCGAATTCGGCGTTGAAATATTGCGGGTTGAAATGCAGCGTGAGGGTCGTGAACAGCGCGTTCTCGGCCTGGGTGATCGTGCGGCCCCAGTGATGGTGGAACACGCGGCCGGGCTCGAAATCCTCGTAGCGATTGCCTTTCGGCCAGTCGTCGGCCTTGGTCATGAAGTCGGGTTGGGGCATGGATCTGTCCTGAAGTGTCGCCGGGGCGGCGCGGAGCCGTCCGGCAGGGTCGAAGCTCGGCGTCAGGGCCGGGCGAGGGCCATGAGGCCGGCAATGTCGGAACCGGCATCGAGGCCTTCGACGGCCTCCGCCAGCCGGTGCGCGCGCGCCTCGCCGAGGCGTGGGCCGGCAAGGCTCATGAACTTGCCGCGGATGCGCCGGCCCTGTTCCGCTACGTCGGTGGCGGGGATGCCGACATCGTGCCGGGCGGAGAGGCGCCGTCCGTCGTGGAGTTCGACGGTGCATTCGGTCAGCGAATGGCTCCATCCCGGCGGCATCGGGTGGACGACGACCCGGTCGCGCAGGCGCACGAGATCGGGATCGGCGGTCGCTGCATCCGAATAGGTCTGCGGCGCCGCCGTATCGCGGCCGAGCAGGCTCAGGGCGGCGTTGAACCGCAGGCTGAACTTGGCTTCGAGCCCCGTGGTCGGCTCGCGGATATTGCACATCCGGTCCGCGCCGGGCTCGACCATGACGTGGACGGCGGCAATGCTGCCGGGCGCAACGTCGTTGTCGGCGCGCAGCCGCCGCAGCGCCTCGATCGTGCCGTGGGTGCCGAAACAGGCGGCGTTGAACTTGAACAGGTTGCTGCGGAGGTGAAAGCCGCCAACCGGTGGCCGCAGCGCCGCTTCGGCGTCGAAATTGTCGCTCTGCGTGGCGGCAAAGCCCTGGACGCATTCGAGAATGTCGGTCCGCGAGGTGAAGCCGCGCGCCGCGAGCCGGCTTGCCATCAGGCCGTTCTCGGCGGCCTTGCCGGCGTGCAGGGGTTTGCACATCGTGCCGAACTGCGCCTTCAGGCCGGCGGCCTGGGTGCCGGCAATGCCGAGGGCGCGCCGCGTCGCCTGCGCGTCGAGATCGAGAAGGCGCGCGCAGGCCGCGGCCGATGCGAAGCTGCCGACCGTCGCCGTGGCGTGGAAGCCGCGCGCATAATGGCTCGGCGCCACCAGGAGGCCGATCATGCCGCCGACCTCGTAGCCGGCGACGAAGGCGGTCAGCAGCGCCGCGCCCGAGGCCCTGCGCTCCTCGGCGAGCGCGAGCAAGCCGGGCAGGACGGCGACGGTCGGATGGCCGCCCATCGCGTAGTTGACGTCGTCATAGTCGAGGGCGTGGCTCGCGGCTCCGTTGACGAGCGCGGCCTGCCGGACGGAGACCTTGAGCGGCTGGCCGACGAGCGTTGCCGCCGGATGGCCGCCATCCTGCAGCACATCCTCGGTGAGGACCCGGACAAGATCTTCGTCCTGGGCTGCAATCGTCACGCCGAACCAGTCGAGAATGCACTGACGTGCAGTCATCCTGACATCGTCCGGAAGGTCATTCCACGTAATGTTTCTACCGCGCGAAGCAATGTGGCCGGTAACATCGTTCGGCAAAGCGGTTTCTACTGCTGGCACCATGGCCGCTCTTCCTCCCGCGTGGTTTTTGAGAGGATGTCATCGGCCTAGCAGCACCGTCCAGATCCATCATGGGCGGCGGAGCATATATCAGATATATGATGGAGGCCGGTTGCGGGCGCCGGATCGCGCATGACGGCAAGCGGCGGCGCGCAGCGCCTGTCGATGGGCGAGCCGGTCATGCCTGCAGCGGAGGGCGGGGCGGCCGCTTGCGTGTTCCGCCATCATGTCCGCCGGTCACGAAGGCCCGGAAAAGGGGGCCCCGCCGCGGCGGGCCGGCATTGGCGGCCGGGTGCCGTGCCTGGCGTTTGGCGTGCGTCGACCGAAGGGACGGACGGGTCCTGCGCGGTCAGTCCGCCAGCGGCCGCGCCTCTTCCGGCAGCATGATCGGAATGCCGTCGCGGATCGGATAGGCGAGCCGCGCGGCACGCGAGATCAACTCGTTGGCTTCGGCGTCGTAGACGAGGCTCGCCTTGGTGACCGGGCAGACCAGCACTTCGAGAAGGCGCGGATCGACGGTACCCGGGCGCGTCGGCGGCACGGCCATGCGGGGGTCGGAAGGCGGCGTCCCGGCCGGGGCGCCGGCGGTCTCGTCATTGCTCATCGTTCGGTCCATTGGCGATGCCGGGCCCGGGCGGGCGGCGCGGCGATCAGTTCAGCGAAGGCTTTTCGTCCGATGTCTGGTCCTTGGCAAGGGCGACCTCGGTCACCGCGACCAGCAGCGCCGCGCGCGTCTTCAGGTCGGGCGCCTCCAGCAGCGCCTGTTTCTCGCGCACGCCCCAGGGCGACATCATGCAGAGGGCATTGACCAGCGCCTCGGTCGGGGCCCGCCGGATGCCGTCCCAGTCGGCTTCCATATTGTTCGCTTCCAGGAATTCCTTCAGCGCCTTCAGGAGGCTGTCGCGGTCGACCGCCTCCTCGCCGACCCGCGCCTCGAAATCGGCCGCGAAGGGTTGGAAATCGGCCTTGGCCTGCCGATAGGGCGTGGTCGCGAGGACCTCGCTGACGATCCTGAAACGGGCAATGCCGGTCAGGCTCAGCATGTAGCGGCCGTCGCCGGTCTCGGAGAACTGGGTGATGCGGCCGGCGCAGCCGATATCGGCAAGGGTCGGACGCTTGGCGTCCTCCTCGGCCGGCACGGGCTGGACCATGCCGATGATCCGATGGCCGGAGGTCAGCGCATCGTCGATCATGGCGAGATAGCGCGGCTCGAAAATATTGAGCGGCAGCTGGCCGCGCGGCAGCAGCAGGGCGCCGGGCAGCGGAAAGACCGGGATGACGTCGGGAAGATCAGCCGGCCCGCGATAGACGGCGTTCATCGCCATGGCTGGGGCTCCGCGAAAACGCAAAGGATACCTTCAAGCTGCAATGTAGGCGAAGGGCCGGCGATTGCCAGCCCCGCCGCCTCAGCGGGCGCTCGCATGATATTCGGCGTTCGGCCGCATGTCGGTCGCCGAGGCGAACCGGTTCGACATGTTGAAAAAGGCCGCGACCGCGCCGATGTCCCAGATGTCGCGGTCGTTGAAGCCGGCGGCGCGCAGGCCCTCCCGGTCGGCATCGCCGACGGTCCAGGGCGTTTCGGTCAGCTTGACGGCAAAATCGAGCATGACGCGCTGACGCGGCTCGAGCCGCGCAACGCGATAGTTCATGACGAGCTGCTCGCCGAGGACCGGGTCTCCCGAGAGCTGGCGCACCGCCGCGCCATGCGCCACCAGGCAATAATAGCAGCGGTTCACCGACGACACGACGACCGCGATCATTTCGCGCTCAAGCTTGCTGAGGCCGGACGGCGCCAGCATCAGGTCGTTGTACATGGCGACGAAAGCCTTGAGCTTGGCCAGGTCGTGCGCATAGACCCGGAGCACGTTCGGCACATAGCCGATCTTGTCGCGGCACTTCTGGAAGTAGGCCTCCATTTCCGCGTCCAGCGTCGATTCGGGCAAATCGAGGGCGATCGGCTCCTCGGTCGTGTTCGCGAGCACCTCGCCCATGGCGTCCCTCCCTTGCGCGGTGGCTCCCCTGCGGGGGGCCACGTCTTGATGCGGTCACAGCCTCGTAGCATGACCTCGGCCGCCCTCGGTAGCGGTGGAAATTGTCTTTACGGCAGTCCGATCGCGTGGTCATGCTTGGCCGCCAGGGCCGACAAGAGCAGCCGGTATGAGCCAAGGGAGCAGAGCATGACCAACCGGACCGAGGATGCGAGCGGAACGGCAGGCATCATCGAGCAGGCGACGATCATTCTCAGGGGCACCCTCGGCGATATCCCGGAAAGCTATGTGGCCGATCTGTTCGGGCGCGCCGCGCCCGAAGACGTGATCGTCTACGATGCACGCGATCTTGCGAGCCTCGCGGCGGCGAGCTTCGCCAATCTCGCCAGGCGCGCGCCCGGTCAGAGCACGATCCGCCTCGACGATCCCGCGCCCCCCTCGCCGGGCTCGGCGGTCGGCCTGATCACCGTCATCGAGGTGGTCAACGACAACATGCCCTTCCTGGTCGATTCGGTGATGGGCGTGCTGGCCGAGCAGGGCGCCGATATCCGCCTCGTCGCGCATCCGATCATCACCGTCGAGCGCGAGCCGAACGGCGCGCTCTCCGCCTATCGCCGCTTCGAGCACGGCGAACCGCCCTCGCTGCGCGAAAGCGTCATCCATATCCATGTCGCGCGCATCGCCGACGAAGCCCGCCGGGCCGCGCTGGTCGCCGAGCTGGAGGCGACGCTCGCCGACGTGCGCATCTGCGTCGCCGACTGGAAGCCGATGCTGGCCCGCCTCGGCAGCATCATCGATGACCTGAAGAACAATCCGGTTCTGCCGGTGACCGAAATGGCCGAGGGCATCCAGTTCCTGGAATGGCTGGCGGCGAACAATTTCACCCTGCTCGGCCTGCGTGACTATGCCTATGTCGGCGGCCTCGCGGATGGGCAGCTGGAGCCGGAATTCGAGTCCGGCCTCGGCATATTGCGCGACGAGAACGTGCGCATCCTCAGGCGCGGCACCGAGCTTGTCACCATGACGCCGGAAACGCGCGAATTCCTGATGCAGCCGGTCCCGCTGATCATCACCAAGGCGAATGTGCGCTCGCGCGTGCACCGCCGGGTCCACATGGACTATATCGGCGTCAAGCGGTTCGACCGCTCCGGCGAGCTGGTCGGCGAGCTGCGCATCGTCGGCCTGTTCACCTCCACCGTCTATACCCGTTCGGCCAAGACCATTCCCTATCTCCGGCGCAAGGTGGAGAAGGTGCTCGCCCGCGCCGGCTTCGATCCCGACGGCCATTCCGGCAAGGCCCTGGTCAACGTGCTGGAGAGCTATCCGCGCGACGAGCTGTTCCAGATCGACGACCAGACGCTGTTCTCCCATTCGCTGCTGGTGCTGCAGCTCGACGAGCGGCCGCGCGTGCGGGTGCTGGCGCGGGCCGACCGGTTCGACCGCTTCGTCTCGATCCTCGTCTACGTTCCGCGCGACCGCTACGACACGACGGTGCGCGCCCAGATCGGCCAATATCTTGCCGGCGCGTTCAAGGGGCGGATTTCGGCCTTCTATCCCTATTATCCCGACGGCACGCTGACCCGCATCCACTACATTATCGGCCGCGACGACGGCGCGACGCCGCAGGTCGATCGCGCCGTGCTGGAAAGCGCCGTCTCGCGCATCGTGCGCAGCTGGAGCGACGGGCTTGGCCAGGCCCTTACCCTCGCCCACGATCCGGGCAAGGCGACGACCCTCGTCGGCCGCTATCGCGACGCTTTCTCGGCGGCCTATCGCGAGGCGGTGACGCCGGAGACCGCGATCGGCGACATCCGGATCATCGAGGGCCTGTCCGAGCAGCGGCCGATCGCCATCGACTTCTATCGCTCGGAGCCGGCTAACAAAGCAGAGGCCGGCCTGAAAGTGTTCGCCCGCGGCAATCCGATTCCGCTGTCGCAGCGGGTGCCGATCCTCGAGGCGATGGGTTTCGCCGTGGTCGACGAGCGCACCTACGAGGTGATGCCGGCCGGCGGCGGTTCGGAGATCATCTGGCTGCACGACATGTCGCTGACCCGCCCGGGCGGCGCGGCGATCGATCTGGAGGCGCTGGACGACAAGCTCGAGGCGGCGCTGATGGCGGTCATGCGCGGCGAAGCCGAAAGCGACGGCTTCAATGCGCTGACGCTCGAGGCCGCGCTCGGCTGGCGCGACGTCGCGCTGATCCGCACGCTCGCGCGCGTCCTCTGGCAGATCCGCCTGCCGTTCAGCCAGGACTATCTGTGGACCACGCTGCGCAAGCACGCGAGCGTCACCAAGGGCGTGGTGCTGATGTTCCACCTGCGCTTCGATCCGCGCCTGGCGCTGTCGATCGAGGAGCGGCAGGTGAAGCAGCAGGAGATCGTCACGCGGCTCGAGGAGGCGCTTGGCCATGTCTCGGTGCTGGACGAGGACCGCATCCTGCGCGGCTTCATCAATCTGGTCCAGGCCGCGGTGCGCACCAACTTCTACCAGATCGGGCAGGACGGCCGGGTCCGGCCGACGATCGCCATCAAGTTCGAATCGAAGCGCATCGACGGTCTGCCCGCGCCGAAGCCGCTCTACGAGATCTTCGTCTATTCGCCGCGGGTCGAGGGTGTGCATCTGCGCTTCGGCAAGGTCGCGCGCGGCGGCCTGCGCTGGTCCGACCGGCCGCAGGATTTCCGCACCGAGGTGCTGGGCCTCGTCAAGGCGCAGCAGGTGAAGAATGCGGTCATCGTGCCGGTCGGCGCCAAGGGCGGCTTCGTGCCGAAGCGCCTGCCGCCGGTCACCCAGCGCGATGCCTGGCTCGCCGAGGGCACCGAGGCCTATCGCATCTTCGTGCGCTCGCTCCTGCAACTCACCGACAACATCACCGCGCAGGGCATCGAGCCGCCGGCCGATACCGTGCGCCACGACGATGACGATCCCTATCTGGTGGTGGCGGCCGACAAGGGAACGGCGACCTTTTCCGACACGGCCAACGGCCTGTCGGAGGAGAAGGGCCATTGGCTCGGCGACGCCTTCGCCTCCGGCGGCAGCCAGGGCTACGACCATAAGGGCATGGGCATCACCGCCCGCGGCGCCTGGGAGGCGGTGAAGCGGCATTTCCGCGAGATGGGCGTCGATATCGGCGTGACGCCGTTCACGGTGGCCGGCGTCGGCGACATGTCGGGCGACGTGTTCGGCAACGGCATGCTGCTGGAAAAGACCATCCGCCTCAATGCCGCCTTCGATCATCGCGACATCTTCCTCGATCCGGCCCCGGACCCGGCGAAGTCCTGGGCCGAGCGCAAGCGGCTGTTCGACCTGCCGCGCTCGTCCTGGGCCGACTATGACAAGGCCCTCATCTCGGAAGGCGGCGGGGTCTATTCGCGGTCGTCGAAGTCGATCACGCTTTCGGCCCATGCCCAGGTCATGCTCGGCCTGCCGAAACCCGAGGCGACGCCGCAGGAGGTGATGAACGCCATCCTGAAAATGCCGGTCGACCTGCTCTGGTTCGGCGGCATCGGCACCTATGTGCGCGGCAGCGCGGAGACAAACGATCAGGCCGGCGACCGCGCCAACGACGCGATCCGCATCACCGGGCTCGACATCCGGGCCAAGGTGGTGGGCGAGGGCGCCAATCTCGGCGTGACCCAGAAGGGCCGCATCGAGGCGGGCCGGCGCGGCGTGCGCATCAACACCGACGCCATCGACAACTCGGCCGGGGTCAACACCTCGGACGTCGAGGTCAACATCAAGATCGCGCTGAAGACGCCGGAGACCGACGGCCGGCTCAGCCTGGACGATCGCAATCACCTGCTTGCCGAGATGACCAATGAGGTGGGCCAGCTGGTGCTGCGCAACAACTATCTGCAGACGCTGGCCCTGTCGCTGTCGCAGAAGCGCGGCCTGGAGGAGCTCGGCTTCCAGCAGCGGCTGATGCAGAGCCTGGAGACCCAGGGCAAGCTCGACCGCGTGGTGGAATATCTGCCCGACGAGGCCGAGCTCGCCGAGCGCCGGCGTGCTGGCGACCCGCTGACGCGGCCTGAGCTGGCCGTGCTCATCGCCTATGCCAAGCTCGATCTCTACGACGACCTGCTCGCCTCCAGCGTGCCGGACGATCCCTATCTCGGCCGCGAGCTCGTGCGCTATTTCCCGCGGCCGATCCAGGACCGTTTCCCGGATGCCATCGAGAGCCACCGGCTGCGCCGCGAGATCATCGCGACGGGGCTGGCCAATTCGATGATCAATCGCGGCGGCCCGACCTTCGTCGTGCGTCTCGCCGACCAGACCGGCGCCGACGTTTCCACCATCGCCTCGGCCTTCGCGGCCGTGCGCGACGCCTATGGCATGACGGCGCTCAACACCGAGCTCGACGGCCTCGATAACAAGATCGCCGGCAGCCTGCAGCTCGATCTCTACGCGCAGATCCAGAACCTGCTGATCGACCGGGTCGTCTGGTTCATCCGCAATGTCGATCTGAGCAAGGGCCTCGCCGACGTGGTGGCCCATCACCGGGCCGGCATCGAGGCGGTGGCGGCGAGCCTCGACACCGCGCTGCCGCCGGATGCGGCGGCCGCGCGGGCGGCCCGCACCGCCGAGCTGCAGAGTGCCGGGGTGCCGGATCCGCTGGCGGGCGTGCTGGCGAGCCTGGATCACCTGGCGACTGCGCCCGACATCGTCGCAGTCGCCGACGAGACCGGCCGGCCGGTGGCCGAGGTCGCCGCCACCACCTTCGCGGCCGCGGCCGTGTTCAAGCTCGACGCGGTGAAGACCGCGGCGCGCGCCATCACGGTGACCGACTATTTCGACCGGCTGGCGCTCGACCGGGCGCTCGACGGCATCGCCAATGCCGAGCGGCGCATCACCGCCGACATGGTCAATGGCGGCGGCGTCGTCGGCGACGAGGCCGTGGCGGCCTGGATGGCGGTGCACGGCGCGCGCGCCGAGCGCATTCGCACGGCCGTGTCGGAGATCGCCGGCTCGGGCCTCACCGTCTCCAAGGCGACGGTGGCGGCGAGCCTGCTCGGCGACCTCGTGCGGGGATGAGGCCGGGCGCGAGCATCGGCCGGCGCATGTGGCTCGCCGGCCTCGTCCAGCTTGCCGTGCTGCTGGCCGGCCTCGGCTGGGCGGCGGCCGAGACGGCCGAACCCGAGGGCGCGGAGGGCTCGCCCCACCGCGAGCAGGTCTGGCGCATCCCGCATCCGGCCGACGAGGGCCGGACGATCGCGGCGCTGGTCTACCGGCCGCGCGACGATGCGCCGCGCCGTCTCGTGGTGATGACCCACCACACCTCGGGCGATGCGGCGCGCAACCGCGAGCCGCGGCACGGCGTCTACGCGCATGCGGTCAACTGGTTCGTCGAGCGCGGCTATGTCGTGGCGGTGGTGCACCGGCGCGGCTACGGCCTCACCGGCGTCGAGCGCGCCGAACGTTTCGCCTGCCGGCGGCCGAGCCATGTCGCGGGCGGCCGGGCGGATGCCGCCGATGTCGCGGCCGCGGTCGACGCCTTGACGGCCCAGCCCTTCGTGCGCGACGACGGCGTCATCGCCATCGGCCAGTCGACCGGAGGCTGGGCCATGCTGGCGCTCGCCGCGGAGAACCACCCGGCGGTGGCCGGCATCATCAATTTCGCCGGCGGCCGTCTCGGCCGGTCCGGCGAGACCGGCCAGACCTGCGCCCTGGACGAACTCGTGCGCGACGCGGCCGTGCTCGGCCGGCGGGCGCGCACGCCCATGCTCTGGCTCTACAGCGCCAACGACCGGTCGTTCCCGCCGGTGCTGGCGCGCCGGCTGCACCAGGCCTTCACCCGCGCCGGCGGCGCGGCGGAGTTCGTTGCCCTGCCGGATTTCGTCCATGACGGGCACGCGCTGCTGCCCGATCCGCCCGGCCTCGATCTCTGGGAGCCATCGGTGGAACGCTTCATCCTGCGGTTCCGCTGAGGCGCAATCGCAAGGAGGCGGCGTTGCATGCGAGCTTCAGGGCGTGAGGCAGCCGTTTTGTTGGTGTCTTCGGCGCCTGGTGCAAAGCCTGTCGACACGACAGGATCTTGTGCCAAACCCGACGCGAAGCTTGCGCGCCTCGCGCCGTCAGGCGGTCTTGTCGACGATCAGTCCGGTGCCCGGAGCCGGGGCCGGCGCCGCCTGGGCGGCATTGGCGAGCAGGGCGACCAGTTCCTGGTCGGCCTTGACCTCCTGGCGCACCATGGCCGCCTGCAGCCCGATCTGGGTGCGATCCATGGCCATGCCGACCATGGCTCCGACGATGCTGTCAGTCGACATCGCGCGATCCTTCGCCTGCGCGCCCGCATCCGTGCGGGCCCATGCAAGAGCTAACCGCCGCGGCTTAACGAAGCCTTGGCGCGATCGCTGAAAGAGGCTGGTATCAGCGGGTCGGAACCGGCCGTTCGCCGCGATAGTCGTAGAAGCCGCGCTGCGTCTTCCGGCCGAGCCAGCCGGCCTCGACATATTTCACCAGCAGCGGGCAGGGCCGGTACTTGGAATCGGCGAGGCCTTCGTAGAGCACCTGCATCACCGACAGGCACGTATCGAGGCCGATGAAGTCGGCGAGCTGCAGCGGGCCCATTGGATGATTGGCGCCGAGCCGCATGCCGGTATCGATTGCCTCCACCGAGCCGACGCCCTCATAGAGGGTGTAGATCGCCTCGTTGATCATCGGCAGGAGGATGCGGTTGACGATGAAGGCCGGGAAATCCTCGGCCACCGCCACCGTCTTGCCGAGCCGGCTGACGAAGGCCTTGGAGGCTTCGAAGGTCTCGTCCTCGGTCGCGATGCCGCGGATCAGCTCGACGAGCTGCATGACCGGCACCGGATTCATGAAGTGGATGCCGATGAAGCGCTCGGGCCGGTCGGTCGCGGAAGCGAGCCGGGTGATCGAGATCGACGAGGTGTTGCTCGCCAGGATCGCGTCGGGGCGGACGACCGGCACCACCGACTGGAAGATCTTGACCTTGACCTGCTCGTTCTCGGTCGCGGCCTCGATGACCATGTCGCAGTCGCCGAAATCGTCGAGCTTGGGGCCGGGCGTGATGCGCAGCAGCGCCTGCTGGCGCTCTTCCTCGGAGATCAGGTTCTTGGAGAGCTGGCGGCTCATATTGCCGTTGATGGTGGCGAGCCCCGACCGGATGCGGTCCTCCGACAGATCGTGCAGCACCACGTCGATGCCCGAGAGCGCCGCGACATGCGCGATCCCGTTGCCCATCTGTCCGGCGCCGATTACGCCGATCTTTCTGATGTCCATGGCTACACCTGGCAACCGTCACGCCGGAGCGTGAGACGGCACGAATCCATCTAAACTCAGCGACATCTCTACGACGGTCCGCCGTACGATGCCACCGGCATCATAATAGAGACAAGGGCGGGCCGCCAGGAAGGCGCCCCGCCCAGGCCTCAAGGTCGGAACCTTACTTGCCGATTGCGGCAAGTTCCTTTTCGAGCTCGGGCAGGACCGTGAAGAGATCGCCTACCAGGCCGTAGTCGGCCACCTGGAAGATCGGCGCCTCCTCGTCCTTGTTGATGGCGACGATCACCTTGGAGTCCTTCATGCCGGCGAGATGCTGGATCGCGCCGGAAATGCCGACGGCGATGTAGAGCTCGGGCGCCACGACCTTGCCGGTCTGACCGACCTGCCAGTCGTTCGGCGCATAGCCCGCATCGACCGCGGCGCGCGAGGCGCCCATGGCGGCGCCGAGCTTGTCGGCCACCGGCTCGATCACCTTCGTGAAGGCTTCCTTGGAGCCGAGCGCGCGGCCGCCGGAAATGATGATCTTGGCGGCGCCGAGCTCCGGCCGGTCCGACTTCGACAGCTCCTCGCCGACGAAGCTCGACAGGCCCGGATCGGTCGCGGCGGCAGCCGTCTCGACCGGCGCGCTGCCGCCGGTTCCGGCCGCCTGGAACGAGGCGGTGCGGACGGTGATGACCTTGGTCGCATCGCTCGACTGCACGGTCTGCAGCGCATTGCCAGCATAGATCGGCCGCTCGAACGTATCGGGCGCGATCACCTTGACGATGTCGGAGATCTGCATGACGTCGAGCAGGGCGGCGACGCGCGGCAGGATGTTCTTGCCGTTGGACGTGGCCGGCGCGACGATATTGGCATAGCCCGGGGCGAGCGAGACGATCAGCGCGGCGGTCGGCTCGGCGAGCAGATGCTCATAGGCCGGGTTGTCGACGACGAGCACCTTGGCGACGCCCTCGAGCTTGGCGGCCGCTTCGGCCGCGCCGGCGCAGCCGGAGCCGGCGACCAGCACGGTGACCGGGGCGCCAAGGGCAACCGCGGCGGTGAGGGCCTTGGCGGTCGGATCCTTGATCGTGGCGTTGTCGTGTTCCGCGAGGAGAAGGGTCGACATCAGAGCACCCCGGCTTCGTTCTTCAGTTTCGCGACGAGTTCGGCCACCGAACCCACCTTGACGCCGGCCTTCCGGCCGCCCGGCTCGACGGTCTTCAGGACCTTCAGCCGCGGCGCGACATCGACGCCGTAGGCGTCCGGGGTCTTCTCGTCGATCGGCTTCTTCTTCGCCTTCATGATGTTCGGCAGCGAGGCGTAGCGCGGCTCGTTGAGGCGCAGGTCGGTCGTGACGATCGCCGGCAGCTTCAGCTTGACCGTCTGCAGGCCGCCGTCGACCTCACGGGTGACCGAGACCGCATCGGCGCCGAGCTCGACCTTGGAGGCGAAGGAGCCCTGGCCCCAGCCGAGCAGGGCGCCCAGCATCTGGCCGGTCTGGTTGGAATCGTCGTCGATCGCCTGCTTGCCGAGAATGACGAGGCCCGGAGCCTCCTCGCCGATCACGCCCTTGAGGATCTTGGCGACGGCCAGCGGCTCGACGGTCGCGTCGGTCTTCACATGAATGCCGCGGTCGGCGCCCATGGCGAGACCGGTGCGGATCGTCTCGGCGGCTCCCTGCGGACCGATCGACACGACCACCACTTCGGTCGCCGCGCCCTTCTCCTTCAGGCGCAGGGCCTCCTCGACGGCGATCTCGTCGAAGGGGTTCATCGACATCTTCACATTGGCGAGCTCGACCCCCGAGCCGTCGGGCTTCACGCGGATCTTCACATTGTAGTCGACAACCCGTTTCACGGGCACAAGGATCTTCATCATGTCCCTCCCCGAAACAGGCGCAATTGCCGTTCGGATGTTCGGTTTTCAGGCCATTCGAGCCGGGCGGGCACCCTAGAAGCGGGCCTGCGGGGTGTCAACGAAACGGCCGGTCCAGCCCCATAGGGCGTTCGGATGATGCAATGCAACAGAAACCGTCCGGCGGCCTGTGCCGGCATTGTAGCAGAGCGGGCTCGACGCGGGCCCGCAGACCGCGGTCAGAGGTCCAGCGTGGCGATGACCGGAACGTGGTCGGACGGCCGCGTCCAGCCGCGCGCGTCGCGGACGATCTCGAAGCCGCGCATGGCCTGGCCGAGCGCCGGGCTCAGCCAGACGTGATCGAGCCGGCGGCCCTTGTTGGCCGCCACCCAGTCGCTCGAGCGATAGCTCCACCACGTATAGAGCTTCTCTGGCTCGGGGGTCAGCGTCCGCATCATGTCGACCCAGCCGCCCGTGGTCGCGACCTCCGTCAGCCGGCGCCGCTCGATCGGCGTGTGCGAGACGACGTTGCGCAGCTGGCGCGAGCTCCAGACGTCATGTTCGAGCGGGGCGATGTTGAGATCGCCGACCAGCACCGTCCGGCTCGTGCCGGCGCCGACCCTCAGCGCGTCCCAGCCTTCCATCTCGTCGAGGAAGCCGAGCTTGTGGGCGAACTTGTCGTTGATCGCCGGGTCGGGTTCGTCGCCGCCGGCAGGAACATAGAAGTTGTGGATGCGCGTGCCGGCCGCCGGGCCGTCCGCCAGCGTCACGGCGACGTGGCGCGCGTCGTTCTTGCCGCAGAAGGCCTTGCGCTCGATGTCGCCGAGCGCGAAGCGCGAGAGCACGGCGACGCCGTGATAGCCCTTCTGGCCGTGAACGGCGACATGGTTGAAGCCCATCTTCCTGATGTCCGCGAGCGGAAACTGCCCGTCCTGGCACTTGGTCTCCTGCAGGCACAGGACGTCCGGCCGGTAGGTCTCGGCGAAGCGGGCGACGGTATCGATGCGCAGGCGCACCGAATTGATGTTCCATGTGGCGATCGTCAGCGGCATTGCGATCCTCGGGCGGGCGGGCCGCCGGACCATAGAGAGCGCCGCCGCCGCCGGGAAGCCTCGGTGCGCCGGTCATGCACCGTTTCGCCGCGGCGCTTGCGGCGCAGGATCATTCGTGGTCAGTCTCGGTCGCTCCACATGCCGATCCGAGGGGCTGTTCTTCCGCATGCCGACCCTGACGCGCTTCCTCGTCATCATGCTGGTGCTCGGTGGCCTCGTCTTCTCGGGCATGCTGGCGCTCGCCTATCTGGTCGAGCCGACCTCGCGCGAGATGACGGTGACGATCCCGGCGAACCGCCTGCAGCCGCGCCGGTGAGCCGATGGCGCGTGTCCCCCGCGAGATCGATCTCTTCCTCGACATGATGGCGGCCGAACGGGGCGCCGCGGCCAATACGCTCAGCGCCTACCGGCGCGACCTCGACGATTATGCCGAATTCCTCGCCGGCGAAGGCGCCGCGCCGAAGGCGGCGACCACCGAGATGGTCCGCGCCTATCTCGCCGACTGCGCCGGCCGCGGGCTGAAGACCGCCTCGGTCGCCCGCCGTCTGTCGGCGGTGCGCCAGCTGCACCGCTTCCTTTATGGCGAGGGCCTGTGCCCGGAGGATCCGGCGGCGGTGCTGGAAGGGCCGAAGCGCGGCCGGCCGCTGCCCAAGGTCCTGAAGTCGGACGAGGTCGACCGGCTCCTGAAAGTCGCGCATGAGGGCCTCGACGCCGCCGCCCGGCCGCTGGGCGAACGGCTGAAGGCGGCGCGGATGGCCGCCCTTCTGGAACTGCTCTATGCCAGCGGCCTGCGCATTTCCGAGCTGATCAGCCTGCCGATCGCCGCCGCCCGGCGCGACCAGCGCTTCCTGATCGTGCGCGGCAAGGGCAACAAGGAGCGCATCGTGCCGCTCAACCAGGCGGCGAAGGACGCGATCGCCGTCTATCTGGGGCTTCGCGAGGAGGCTGGCCTCGGCCCATCGAAATGGTTGTTCCCGTCCTCGGGCGAGAGCGGCCATCTGACGCGGCAATATGTCGGCCGCGAGCTGAAGCAGGTGGCCTCGGCGGCCGGGCTGCCGGCGGCCAAGGTCAGCCCGCACGTGCTGCGCCACGCCTTTGCGAGCCACCTCCTGCAGAACGGGGCGGACCTGCGCTCGGTGCAGCAATTGCTCGGCCATGCCGACATCGCGACGACGCAGATCTATACGCATGTCCTGGACGAGCGGCTCGCCGGTCTCGTCCGCGACCTGCATCCGCTCGCCGACGAGGATTGAGGCTTCGGCCGCGGCCGGGCGTGCCGCTTTCAGTCGCCGGCAAACCGTTAAAATCGCAAGACCTTTGCCGTTTGCGGACCGTCGTCCCTTGACTTCCGCCCCCCACAAGGGCCATTTCCTCGCCCTCCGCCGGACGTCGTCCGGCCCTCAAAGCTTGGGCTCGATCCGTACCCGATGCGTAGCTATCTCGATTTCGAAAAGCCGATCGCCGAACTCGAATCCAAGGTCGAGGAGCTGCGCGAGGTCGCCACGCGCGATGGGGGCGTCTCGATCGCCGAGGAGATCGCGCGCCTGGAGCAGAAGGCCGACCAGGCGCTGAAGGACCTCTACGGCAACCTCACGCCCTGGCAGAAGATGCTGGTGGCGCGCCATCCGGCGCGCCCGCATACGCTCGACTATATCGCCAAGCTGATCGAGGACTTCACGCCGCTCGCCGGCGACCGCGTGTTCGGCGAGGACGAGGCGATCGTCGGCGGCTTCGGCCGCTTCCGGGGCCAGAGCGTCTGCATTCTCGGCCATGAGCGCGGCGACACGACCGAAACGCGCATCCGGCACAATTTCGGCATGGCCCGGCCCGAGGGCTACCGCAAGGCGGCGCGCCTGATGGAGACCGCCGAGCGCTTCGGCATTCCGGTGATCTCGCTGGTCGATACGGCCGGCGCCTATCCCGGCATCGGCGCGGAGGAGCGCGGCCAGGCCGAGGCCATCGCGCGCTCGACCGACCGCAGCCTAATGCTCGGCGTGCCCAACCTGGCCGTGGTGATCGGCGAGGGCGGCTCGGGCGGGGCGATCGCGATCGCCGCGACCAACCGCGTGCTCATGCTGGAACACGCGATCTACAGCGTCATTTCGCCCGAGGGCGCCGCATCGATCCTCTGGCGCGACACCGCCAAGGCCCAGGACGCGGCGACCAACATGAAGATCACCGCCCAGGACCTTCTGCGCTTCGGCGTGATCGACCAGATCGTCGCCGAGCCGGTCGGTGGCGCCCATCGCGACCCCGATTCGACCATTCTGCGGGTCGGCGACGCGCTGGAACAGGGCCTGAAGCAGCTGGCCGGCCAGTCTCCCGAGGAGATCCGGCGGCTCCGGCGCGAGAAGTTCCTGGCCATCGGCCGCACGGCCTGAGCCGCGCGGAGCGCCACGCCCGGCCTGTTGCCTCGGCCGCCGTTTCACGTAGAATTCATTAACCGTTCGTCGCGTTTCAGGCATCTTGCGGTAACCGCGGGTTGACGCTAACGGTCTCCGATAAGGGTCCCTTAAGGATCACAGGCGTCAGACTGACACCGCAATTGGGCGGATTTGCCCTCAGTCGGGAGCAGAGCATTGCGTCACATGGCTCGAGCCGCCTCGGTGGCATCGCGGACCAGGGGCTTGAGGCTGTTCGCTTCGGCGGCCGTGATGGCGCTCGCTCTGGCCGCCTGCCAGGACAGCACCATGTCCCGGTCCAATCCCAACCGTGGCAATATCGCGCTGTCCCAGGCCGTGCTGGCCGAGCTGCAGGCCAAGGGCATGACCAGCACCTCGCCGGTGCTGATGCGCATCTTCAAGCAGGAAGCCGAGCTCGAGGTCTGGAAGCGCGACGCCACGGGCCGCTATGCGCTCTTCAAGATCTACCCGATCTGCCAGTATTCCGGTGAGCTGGGGCCGAAGGTGCGCGAGGGCGACCGCCAGTCGCCGGAGGGCTTCTACAATATCACTCCGGGCCTGATGAACCCGAACTCGTCCTATTATCTCGCCTTCAACATGGGCTTCCCGAACAATTTCGATCGGGCCCATGGCCGGACCGGCTCGCATCTCATGGTCCATGGCGACTGCTCGTCACGCGGCTGCTACGCCATGACCGACGAAGCGATCGCCGAGGTCTATGCGCTGGCGCGCGACGCGCTGCGCGGTGGCCAGGAGACCTTCCAGGTCCAGGCCTATCCGTTCCGCATGACGCCGCGCAATCTTGCCCGCCACCGCAACAACCCGAACATGGCCTTCTGGCGCAACCTGAAGGAAGGCTACGATCATTTCGAGGTGACGCGGCAGGAGCCGCAGGTCGACGTCTGCGAGCGCCGCTACGTGTTCAATGCGGTTTCGCCGAACTCCTCGCTCGCCCAGGGCGGCACCCGCGAAATGATCGGCACCGATCCCTGGGCCGGCACGCGCGCCGGCCGGTCGGCGACCGCCGCGGTCTCGACCTCCGCGGCCGTGCCGGTGTCGATCAACGATCCGGCCCAGCCGGTTGCGGCTTCGGCCGCGCCGAGCAGCATTCCAGCCCGCAGCGTGCGCAGCCGTCTGACCGCGGTGAGCGGCGATGGCGTCGCCCGGCCGTCGTTCCAGGCCGCCTCCGCCTGCCCGCCGCATGTCGTACCGGCGGCGATCCGCCAGGCGGTCGCGGCCAAGAACGCCCGCGACATGGCGCAGGTCGCAAGCCTCACCGGCCAGGTCGAGGCTGCTCCCGCCCGTTCCGGCATCGACGGCGGCACCAACCAGCGCTTTGCCGACCGCTTCGCCAATCGGCGCATCCGCATCGGCTCCAGCGAGCCGAGCTTCTCGCTGGCGAGCCAGGATTCGACCCCCGTGACCCTGCCGACCGCAGGCGCGCCGCCGTCGCCGAGGCGGCGCCGGCCACCACCGGCACGCCCGCCTCGCCATGGCTGCGGCGCCCGTGCCGGTCGCCTCGCCGCTGCGCGCGACCACCGTCATTGCCCAGACGGGCTCGGCCGCGACACCGGTCCAGGCCTCGGCTTTCGCCCCGGTGGAGGCGCCCGCGCCGCAGCAGTCCGGCAACTGGTTCACGCGTCTGCTCGGCCAGGGCCAGGCGGCCGGCCCGGCCCCCGCCGTGGAAGCCCCGGCGCCGACGGCGACGCCCGCCACCGGCGCGCCGGTTCCTGCCTCCCGCCCGCAGGCTTCGGTCGCAACGCCGGCCCGCGTGAACTGACGCCTTTCGGTTTCCTGGCTGTATGCGACAGTCATGTCGTGCGGAGGCGTGCTGCACGAAAGTCGACCGTGGTTCGATGCTCGCTGCGCTCGCACCTCACCATGAGGCTTGTCGAGTATCGCACCCAGATCTGCGCAATAAAACGCAGTCCATTACGCCGCATAAACAGCCGAGATACAGCTCTCTACACTCTTGATCCTGAGGTGTGAGCGTAGCGGCCGCAAAGGACGGCTAGCCTTTGTGCAGGCTTGCTTTAAAAGGCCAGATCAACGCGTCAGGCGGCCAGGGGATAGGTCTCTTCGACCAGATAGGGCCCGCCGCCGACCGATTCCTTGGCCGAGAACAGCGCGAATTCCGGCACCAGGAAGGTGCGGCTCATGAACAGGCCGCGCAGCGCGATCCAGTCGGCGACATCGCGCGAACGGGCGTTGCGGCCGAGCCGCGCCAGGGTGACGTGCGGCGTGAACTTGCGCGTTTCCGGCGGCATGCCGACGCGCCGCATGATCCGCTCGTGCTCGGCCTGCAGCTCCATCAGCGGCGGGCTCGGCTTCACGGCGATGTAGAGGGTGTGCGGTTTGTCGCCGCCGAACGAGCCGAGCCCGGTCAGGGTCACTTCCAGCGGCCGCTTGCGCACCGCATAGAGCATGTCGGCAATGTCGTTGGCCACCCGCTCGCCGACATCGCCGATGAAGCGCAAGGTGATGTGGAAGTCTTCCGGGTCGATCCAGCGGGCGGACCCGAGGCCGCCCTGCAGCCTGGAGAGGTCGTCTGCCATGCTCTCCGGGACGTCGAGGCCGGTGAAGAGGCGGGGCATGGGCAACCTCCCTGCTATCAGGATCCCGAATCGCTCCAGGATCGATCAAGGATGACGCTGACCGGTCCCGATGTCACGCCCGTGACATGCGCCGCGCAGTGCGGCGATTTCAGGCGGCTTTCAGGGCGGTCCAGTGGTCGAGAAAGGCATCCAGCCAGCGGCGCACTGCCGGATCGTGCGCGAACCGGCCGTCGAAATGCTCCTGGCGGCTCCTGGCGTTGGGGGCCGACAGACGCTCGCCGGACCGCGTGGTCCAGCGGCACATCATCCAGTGGGTGACCTCCGGGTGGAACTGAATGCCGTAGGCGGCGCGCCCGACCCGGATCGCCTGGTTGGGGAAACAGTCGCCGGTGGCGAGCAGTTCGGCACCGCGGGGCTGTTCGAAGCCCTCGCCGTGCCACTGATAGACATGGTCGGGCCAGGGCAGCTCCGCCTTCGCCGCCTCGGTCGCCCGCAAGGGATAGTAGCCGATCTCGACATGCCCCTGCGGATGGCTCGCCACCGTCGCGCCGAGATGCCGCGCCAGCATCTGCGCGCCGAGGCAAATGCCGAGAAAGGGCAGGTTTTCCTTCAGCGCGACACCGATCCAGTCGGTTTCGCGCCGGATGTAGTCGTCGGAATCGTTGGCGCTCATCGGCCCGCCGAAGATGACGGCGCCGGCCAGGTCGGCCGTCGTCCGCGGCAGCGGATCGCCGAAGCGCGGCCGGCGGATGTCGAGGCGGTAGCCGCGCTCCTGAAGCAGCCGGCCCACCCGTCCCGGGGTCGACTGCTCCTGGTGCAGCACGATCAGCATGGTGTCGGGCTGCGGCCGGCCGGGCCGCGGCGGACCGGGACGTTTCGGTTCGGAAGGAAGCTGCGAAGGTACGAGCATCGCCTCAGAATCACCAGGCGCGGACATCTGTCCTTCATCTGATGAAAAACGCGGCGTGCTGAAAGATTGGTTAATCGAATGGCAGCCTTGCGCGCCGGATCTTAACCTTCGGACGTCAGCCGGCGATCGCCTTGGCGAGCACGGTCGCCTCGACCGGCTTCTGCAGCACGACGTCGAACAGCCCCGGCAGCATGTCCGCGGGATCGTCGCCCGAGAGCGCCACCAGGCGCGGATGAGCGCCATGCGATTTCAGCGCCAGGGCCACCGCAACGCCGTCCATGTCGGGCATCCGGCGGTCGATCACGGCGACATCGAAATGGGCGGTGGATGCGGCGTCGAGCGCGGCCTGGCCGCCGTCCACCGTCGTCACGCTGTGGCCGAGCGCCGTCGCGATCCGCGCCACGACGTCGCGGGAGAACGGGTGATCGTCGGCGATCAGGACGGACAGCGGCATGGCGGGCATGCGCGAGGGTTAACGCCGAATAGACAAGAAAGTGTTTATTGCCCCCATTCTTTTCGCGGAACCCGCCGCCCCATGCTCGATCTCGTCTCGCTCGTCGCACCGGTTTTCGGCCTGGTGGCGCTCGGCTATGTCGCGGCGCTCACCGGGCTGCTCGGCGAGCGCGCCAACGAGGGCATCACCGCCTATCTGTTCGCGGTCGGCGCGCCGGCCCTGCTGTTCAAGCTGATCACCGCCGCGGTGTTCCCGGGCGCCTTCCCCTGGGGCTTCTGGATCGCCTACTACGCCGGCGTGGGCGTGGTCTGGCTCGCCTCCACGGTGCTCGCGGCCAAGCTGTTCCGCACCTCGCATGGCGACGCGGTCATTGCCGGCCTCGCCGCTGGCCAGGCCAACACGGTGCTGATCGGCATTCCGATCATCCTGAAGGCCTATGGCGAGGAAGCCGGCTTTCCGATCGCCATGCTGCTTTCGGTCAATCTTCCGATCACCATGACGGTGGCGACGCTGATGCTGGAGGGGACACGCTCGGCCAATGGCGCGGGCGTCGCCGGCAAGCTCGTGCGCGGCCTTGCCAGCCATCCGCTGCTGATCGCCATGGCCGCGGGCATCCTCTGCCAGTTTGTCGGCTTCCGGCCGTCCGGGCCGTTCGGCACGACGCTCGGCATGCTTGCCGACACGACCGTGCCGCTGTCGCTGTTCGCGCTCGGCCTGTCGCTGAAGGCCTATGGCGTGAGGGCCGACCTGCCGGTCGCGCTGATGATCAGCCTCCTGAAGCTGGTCGTGCACCCGGCGATCGCCTACGTGGTCGCGACGCGCATCTTCGCCCTGCCGCCGGTCTGGACCGGCACGGTCGTCCTGTTCGCCGCCATGCCGGCCGGCATCAACGCCTATCTGTTCGCGGCCCGCTACGGCCAGGGCGTCGGCATCGCCTCCACGGCGGTGGCGCTCTCCACCATCCTGTCCGTCGCCACCTCCATCCTCTGGCTCTGGATGCTCGGCATCGGCTGAGCCGCTCCGCCGGCTTCCGCATGGCACGAACCAATTGTGCGTCCTCGGGGACTTGGCGTCGGGCACGCCCGCGCTATTTGCCGCAGTCTCACGGCCCTGCCGTTCACCTGGGGTTCACCGGATGGCCGGGAGAGTCGTTCACGAATTCGTGTTCAGGCTGATGGCTCTTCCGGCCTCTCCCCGGGCCGACAGGTGGGTTGGTAGTTCATGGCCCCTTCCGCGCCCGGCGCCAGCGCCCAGTCCGGCAGCGTCCAAAGCGCCCATGACGGGCTCGACCACAAGGTCGTGCGCGACTTCTTCGCGCTCGCCTGCGGCTGGTGGAGCGGCACCACCGCCCGCCGGGCCTGGTTCCTGACCGCGGCGCTCGCCGCGCTCCTCGTCGTCAATGTCGGCATCAACTTCCTGGTCAATGCCTGGAACCGGCGCTTCTTCGACGCGCTGGAGGCGACCGAGACGGCGACCGTCGCCTGGGCCGTCGTCGCCTTCGTCGGCCTCGTCCTCGGCGCCGCGGCGGTCGGCGTCGGCGTCGTCATGTCGCGCGAGACGCTGCAGGTGCGCTGGCGCGAATGGCTGGTGGCGACCCTGCTCGACCGCTGGATCGGCCGCCAGCGCTACTATCGCATGGGCCTTGCCGGCACCGAGCCGGCCAATCCCGAATATCGGATTGCCGACGACACCCGCATGGCGACCGAGCCGATCGTCGACTTCGCCATCGGCCTCCTGTCCTCGCTCGTTTCGGCGCTGACCTTCGTCGGCGTGCTGTGGATGGTCGGCGGCTCGCTCACCATCCATGTCGGCGACGGCCGCTTCGTCGTGCCCGGCTACATGGTGCTGGCCGCCATCGTCTACGGCGTCGCCATGTCCGGCCTCATGCTGTGGATCGGCCGGTCGCTGCCGGGCGCCGTGGCGCGCCGCAACGAGGGCGAGGCGAAGCTGCGCTTCGAGCTGACGCGTCTGCGCGAGAACAGCGAGAGCGTCGCGCTGATCCGGGGCGAGGCCGACGAGCGGCGGGCGCTGGGTGCGACCTATGCCGATCTCGTCGGGCGCTGGCTCGGTGTCGTCGCCCGCCACGGCCGGATCACCTGGCTGACCAATTCCAACGGCGTGTTCATCCCGGTCCTGCCGCTGCTGCTGGCCGCGCCGAAATATCTGTCGGGCGACTTCACCCTCGGCCAGGTGACCCAACTTGCCGGCGCCTTCATGCAGGTGCAGCTCGCCATTGCCTGGCTCGTCGACAATTACCGCGCCATCGCCCAGTGCTATGCCTCGATGCAGCGCGTCACGGATCTCACCCGCGCCATCGACGAGATCGACGACGGCTTCGGTGAGGGCGAGACCGGCGGCGTCAGGCTGACGCCCAGCATGTCGGGTGCGGTGCGCCTGGAGGCGCTGACCATTGCCGGCCGCTCCGGCCGGCCGCTGATCGACACGGTCACCCTGGCGATCGCCCCCGGCGAGCGCGTGATGATCTCGGGCGAGAGCGGCGCCGGCAAGTCGACCCTGGTGCGCGCGCTCGCCGGGCTCTGGCCCTGGGGCTCTGGCACCATCGCGCTGCCGGCCGGCGGGGCCGTCGCCTTCGTGCCGCAGCGGGCCTATCTGCCGGTCGGCACGCTGCGCGCCGCGCTCACCTATCCCGCCCAGTCCGCGGCGCTCGACGATGCCGTGCTCGCCGAGGCGCTCGCCGAGGTCGGCCTCGGCTATCTCGCCGGCCGGCTCGACGACGCCGAGCGCTGGGACCAGATCCTCTCCAATGGCGAGCGCCAGCGCCTGGCCGTGGCGCGTCTCCTGGTGCAGAAGCCCGACCTCGTCATTCTCGACGGCGCGACCAGCGCGCTCGACGAGGCGGGCGAAGCCCGGCTGATGGCCGTGCTGACCCGCGCGCTCGACGGCGCGACGCTGATCAGCGTCGGCCTGCGGCCGGGTCTCGAGGCGCTGCACGACCGCAAGCTGGTGCTCGCCCGCGGCGATGGCGGGGCCATATTAAGCTCGGCGCCGCTCGCCGCCCGTTCACCCGCCCCGACATCCTGATCTGTCCGCGCCGCTGCTGCCGCGCCCGAAGGAGCCCTGCCGATGACCTTGCATATCTGGGACCATTTCTGGGACCTGCGCGTGAAGGAATGTCCCTGCGACGCGCATTTCTGCGACTGGCTGGAGGAGACCGGCACGCGCGGCAAGGCGATCTTCCATTTCGGCACCGGCGGCCACCACCTGCTCGGCCTGCACAACGCCGAGAAGGGGCTCGGCAATGCCATTCTCGGCATTACCGCCTCGCCCGGCGAGATCCGCACCTATGAGACCATGATCACCGAGAATCCCGAGCTCGGCTGGGGCTACAAGGCCTATTTCGGCGACATCTACCAGCTCGACGCGCGGCTTCTGCCGGTCTTCGACATCGTCACGCTGTTTCATGTCGGCGAGTTCCGCACCGAGAAGAACGACGCCTATGGCGGCCTCACGGACGATGCCATGGTGCGGCTGCTGGCCGGGCGGACCCGGCCGGGCGGCACCATCGCCTTCTATGCGGGCTCCTATGCCTACGACAAGGCGAAGGAGGTGCACGACCGGCTGGTGGCCGAGGGGATCCTGATCCCGAAGGGCCAGTACAAGACGCTGCCGATGTTCGAGCGCAGCGACAAGCCGGTCTGAGCGGTCGGGGGCCGGCGGGCCTTCCTTTTCGGGCGCGGCCTTCCTACCTGCCGCCTTGCCAAGCGGCGCGGGCCGGTCGATCATGACCGGATCGTGACGCGAAGATGGAGCGCTGGAAGGAGCCTCATGTCCGACGCCGAGACGAGTTACCTGGGCACTGTCGTTTCCCTGAACGCCGGTGCCGCCGCCCCGCGTGTCGCCTTCGACCGGCGTGAACTCGACGAGATCCTCAATCTCTACGGCCGCATGGTGGCCGCCGGCGAATGGCGCGACTACGCCATCGACTTCTTCAAGGACAAGGCGGTGTTCTCGGTGTTCCGCCGGGCGTCGGAAATGCCGCTCTACCGGATCGTCAAGGATCCGAAGCTGGCGAGCCGGCAGGGCGCCTATGCGGCGATCGCCGCGACCGGCCTCATCCTGAAGCGCGGGCACGACCTGAGGCGCGTGCTCGCGGTCCTGGAAAAGCCGCTGCGCGTGGTGCAATAGGGCCGCAAGGCCCTTCCGGCGTCACCCCTTGAAGCGGCGCCAGGTGAGCGCGACGGCAATCGAGAGCACAACCAGCACGCCGAGCGTCATCAGCAGCGCCGACTGGTCGAGCCAGGCGATCGCCGGCACGCTCAGCGCCATGACGACGCCGTTGAAGCACATGTGCCAGGACGGCGTGTGCACGCCCGCTGTGAAGGTGCCGAGCGCCAGCAGCAAGAGGATGGTGAGGCTCGTCGCATCGGCATTGGTGATGGCCTGAACGCTCGGCAGGAAGACGAGGTTCATCACGACCAGGAAGGCGCCCCAGTGCAGGCACTGGGTCCAGATCACGTGCCAGCGCTCGCCGGCGGTCTCGGCGCGCCGCCACCCGATGGCGATCGCGACCACAGCGATGAACACGGCAAGGCCCTGCCAGTAGAAGGGAATGGCATGCCGCGTCATCGCGACATAGCCCACCCCCAGCACGGTCAGGACCAGGATGGCGACGAAGGGGATTTCGCGGATCACCAGGCCGCCGGCGCGGACCTTGCCGCCGTCGGTGGAGGCCGTCGGCTCTGCAACCTCGGACATGGCCTGCCTTTCCTGGCACTGCACCGCGCCTGGCGCGCGTCATGACGGCGACAGGATAGGCCATGTCGCGCCGGCGGGCCACAATGGTGCGGGCAAGGCCACCTCATCAATGCTTTGTCTCGGGCATAGGATGGAGAACGCCATATCCTGTTTCGACCGTCCTCTCCCGTGAGTGCCGGCCGGGACGCTCGCCGCCTGTAAGCGCTCTTCGACACAGATGCGAGCCATTGGGCATATGGCGCCAATCGGCTTGATCGAGCTCCGCGGACGCGTCGGATTAAACGTGCCATCGCAACAAAAAAGGCGGCGCCGGAGCGCCGCCCTTATCTGGTGCAGACTGGCTACTTGTTAACCGCCAGACCACGATCTCTGAAGGCGCAACCATTGCGCGAAACCTTATGGCCGTCAAGCTCGTCGAGAGACTGGCGCGCTCGGGCGCGAAACGTCGCCCGCGGATGAACAACGAAAAGCCGATCGGTACGGGCGCACCGACCGGTCTGCCCTGTCGGTTGCCAATCGGTAGGCTCCTCAGATCAGTTGTGACTCGACACTTCAGCGTGTTCGGATAGGCTGTTGCAGCTAGGGGGGCGTGCATGGCTTTGAATTATCGTATCGGCGTTGATCTTGGAACCGCATCTCTTGGATGGGCGATCGTTGAACTCAATCGCGACGATGTACCGATCAGGCTCATTGCTGCTGGCTCTCGTATTTTCAGCGATGGAAGAGATCCGAAATCTGAGGCTTCCCTAGCTGTCGATCGTCGTGCGGCGCGCGCCATGCGTCGGCGACGTGATCGTTTCAAGCAGCGCCAAGCAGCGCTGCTGAAACACTTGGCAGGTGTCGGGCTGTTCCCCGCCGACGAAGCGGCGCGGCGGGAACTCGCAGGGCTAGACCCCTATGAGCTGCGTGCCCGGGCGTTGCACGAGGCCTTGCCGCTCAACCATATTGGGCGTGCGCTTTTTCATCTCAACCAGCGGCGCGGCTTCAAATCGAACCGTAAGACCGATCGTGGCAAGGCGGATGACGAAGGCAAGATCCGGCTCGGTGTCGCTCGACTTCAGGAAGCGATGCACGAGAAGGGATCTGCGACCCTCGGCGAATTCCTCCATGGCCGGCGGGCTGCAGCAACTGATCCGAACCAGATCCCCAGCGTGCGCACGCGCTTGCGCGCTGAAAGCGGCGAGGGCGCGCGGGGGGACGGCTATGACTTCTATCCCGACCGGCGCATGCTGGAAGACGAATTCGAGGCGATCTGGGAGAGCCAGCAGGTTCACCACCCGGCCGTTCTCACGGACGAGATCAAGCAACGCTTCTTCGAGGTGATCTTTTATCAGCGGCCGCTGAAACAGCCGGAGATTGGCACCTGCACCCTCGTGGCAGGTGAAAGGCGGCTGCCCAAGGCCCATCCCCTGTTTCAGAAGCGTCGGCTTTTGGAGGAGCTGAACGCATTGCGCATCGTGTGGCCTGGTGTGCAGGCCGAGCTGCTGTCTCGGGAACAGCGGGACCTTGCCTATCTCAAGCTCAAGGACAAGCGGGCCGTTCGTTTCGAGAGCCTGCGCAAGGCGCTTAAGCTCGACCCGGATGCGCGCTTCAACAAGGAAAGCGAGAACAGGAGCGAGTTGAAGGGCGACGAGGTTGCGGCCGAGCTTGGAGCCAAGAGTCGCTTCGGAGGGCGGTGGGGCCATACCGCACCGGCAGATCAGTGGGAGATCGTCTCCCGGATCCAGGCTTTGGAAAGCGACGACGACGAAGCGCAGTTTTGCGTCTGGCTGTCCGAACGCTACGGCCTGGATTCCGAGCAGGCCCGCGCGGTTGCGGCGGCTCGCTTGCCGCAAGGTTTCGGCCGGTTCGGCCTGACCGCGACGACGCGTCTCATCAAGGCGCTGCAAGATGAGGTGATCGTCTACAGCGAAGCGGTCCAGAAGACAGGGCTCGGCCACCACTCGGATTTTCGCAACGGCGAGGTCTTGGCCGAACTGCCCTATTACGGCATCGCCCTGGAGCGCCACATCATGCCGGGCACGGGCGATCCCGGCGACAGCGACGAAATGCGGGTCGGGCGCGTCACCAATCCGACCGTCCATATCGGGCTCAATCAGCTCCGCCGCGTCGTCAATCGGCTGATCAAGCGTTATGGGCCGCCGCGCCAGATTGCCGTGGAACTCGCGCGCGAGCTGAAGCTCGACGATCAGCACAAACGCGAGATCAACGGCCGCAACAGGCAGAACCGCGAGGCTGCCGAACGGCGTTCGCAGAAGCTCGTCGACATCGGCATCGCCGACAAGGGTGCCAACCGCGCCCTGCTGAAGCTTTGGGAGGAACTCAATCCCGACAATGCGCTCGATCGGCGCTGTGTCTATACCGGCCGGCAAATCTCCATCGAAATGTTGTTTTCGGGCGCGGTCGAAGTCGACCACATCTTGCCTTTCGCCGCGACACTCGACGATTCCAACGCAAACAAGCTCCTTTGCCTGCGCGAGGCCAATCGCAACAAGCGCCGCCGTTCGCCGTTCGAGGCATTCGGGCAGGGGGCCGATTGGGAGGAGATCGCAGCCCGGGCTGCCCGCCTACCGCGCGAGAAGCGCTGGCGTTTCGAGCCCGATGCGATGGCGCGATTCGATACGGAGGAGAAGTTCCTCGCCCGACAATTGGTCGATACTCAATATTTGTCCCGGCTTGCGCGCGAGTATCTTGGCGTGCTGTTTCCCGATAAGGGCGAGGGCAGCGGCCGGGTCTGGGTTTCCCCGGGCCGGCTGACCGAGATGCTGCGGCGCAGCTGGGGACTGAACCATCTCCTGCCGGATCATAATCTCGGCGGAGGTGCGGACCAGCCGAAGAATCGGCGTGACCATCGTCATCATGCCATCGATGCGATCGTCGTCGCCGTCACCGACCGGCATCTCCTTCAGGCGATCGCACGCGAGGCGGGGCAGCGCGGCCATGAGGCGGCGAACCGGATGACCGCGGATTTGCCCGTGCCATGGCCGGACTTCGATCGGGATGTCGGGCAGGTGATCCGGCAGGTTGTCGTCAGTCACCGGGCTGACCATGGCACGGTATCCAAGGCCGGGGCTGCCAAGGGGCAGGACTCGACGGCTGGCCGTCTGCACAACGATACGGCCTATGGGTTGACTGGCCAGACCGACGAGAAGGGCAACACGATCGTGGTTCGCCGTGTCCCTCTGACGGCGCTGAAAAAGCCGACCAGCATCGAGGCCGTGCGTGACGATGAACTGCGTAAGGCACTTTCTGTCTGGACACGGGGTTATGACGGCAAGGCGTTTGAGGCGCGCTTGTCGCGGTTCCCGGAGTTGGGACCGCTCCAATTCCGAGGCATCAGGCGGGTACGGGTGGTCGAGCCGCTGACGGTCATTCCGATCCGCGACAGCAGCGGGCGCGTCTACAAGGGTTACAAGGGTGACTCGAATTATCGCTACGACGTCTGGGAGCTGAAGGACGGCAAATGGGTGGCCGAGGTGGTATCGATGTTCGATGCCCATCAATCGTCCTGGACCTCGCCGGTCAGACGCGAGAACCCCACGGCAAGGAAGGTCTTGTCGCTGCAGCAGAACGACATTGTGGCCATCGAGCCCGAGGGCAAGGAACGAGAATTGATGCGCGTCGCGCAGCTTCGCCAAGGCGGCCAGATCACCCTTGCCGCCTGCCATGAGGCCGGTGATCTGAAACGGCGGGACGCCGAATCGAATGAAGTCGACCCGTTCAAGTATTTTTCGCCGACCGCCGGCGGGCTCAAGCGGGTCCGCGCACGGCAGGTGCGGGTCGACGAACTCGGCCGCGTCCTCGACCCCGGGTCACGGGACCGCGAACGCGGCGCTGCCTGATGGAGCGCATCGTCGATATTGCCACCGATGGCCGGCACCTCTCGGCGCATCGCGGTTTTCTCGTCGTCAGCGAGGCACGCGAGGAGGTTGGCCGCATCCCGCTCGACGATGTCGCAGCCGTCATCATTCATGCCCATGGGATAACCTGGAGCACCAGCCTCGTGGTGGCTCTCGCCGAGCGTGGCTCCGTCATGGTTCTGTGCGGGGCCAATCACGCGCCGATGGCGGTGTGCCTGCCACTGGAGGGTCATCATGGGCAAAACGCGCGCATGCGTGCCCAGTGGGAGGCCGGCAAGCCTCTGGCAAAGCAGCTCTGGCGCGAGATCGTCGTTGCTAAGATCCGTTGGCAGGCGGCGGTCCTCGCGTCGCGCGGCCTATCGACCGATGCCTTCGATCTGCTGGCGCGGCGCGTGCGTTCCGGAGATCCCGACAATGTCGAGGCGCAAGTGGCGCGCCGCTATTGGCCACTTCTGATGGGCGAGGCATTCCGGCGCGACCGCGACGCCGGTGGCGCCAATGGTCTGCTCAACTACGGCTATACCGTGCTGCGATCGCTGGTCGCGCGGTCGATCGTCGCCGCCGGCCTTCATCCCTCCATCGGCATTCACCATGCCAATCGCGGCAATGCCTTCGCCCTGGCCGACGACCTCATCGAGCCATTCAGGCCGCTTGTCGATGCGATGACGGTTCTGCTTATGGCGCGGGGCTGCACGGAGGTGACACCCGAGGCAAAACGCGCTTTTGCCGGACTCATCGCGCTCGATCTGGCAAGCGATGAAGGTACGACGACCGTGACCGTGGCTGCCGGGCGGCTGGCGCAGTCCCTTGCGCGCTGCTTCGAGCTAGGCAATGCGTCAAACCTTGTTCTGCCACGGCCGCCGACAGCCATCGAGCTCGCCGGCCTCGGCGCACTTGCGACATGATTCCGACCCAGCTCAACGGATACCGGCTGATGTGGATCTTCGTCATGTTCGACCTGCCGGTTACCACCAAGGTGCAAAACCGCGCGGCGACGAAATTTCGTGAGTTTCTGCTCGATCAAGGCTTCGAGAAGAGCCAGTTTTCGGTCTACGCTCGCTTTTGCAACGGCAAGGAACAGTTCGAGACCTATATGCGGCGCATCGAGGCGAATCTGCCCGATCGCGGCGAGATCCACATCCTCACTTTCACCGACAAGCAATATGAAAATATTGTCCGATTCTCCGGGCAACGCCGGAAACGCCCGAAGAAAAATCCCGACCAGCTCGCGCTTTTCTAATCTGGACGCTTGTTTTGAGGTTCGCAGAGAAGGCGATATCCCGTTTGATTTCAACGGGATATCGCTTCATCTACGATAGCGGTTCAGAGATCGCGGTCCAGCGGCAACTTGTCAATGGAGCGCTGCAGCACAGCCAAGACGATAGCGGTTCAGAGATCGCGGTCCAGCGGCAACCTCGACTGCGACGCGGCCAACAACACCTGGACGATAGCGGTTCAGAGATCGCGGTCCAGCGGCAACAAAGCGGAGGGCCGCTGACATGAACCGCGAACGATAGCGGTTCAGAGATCGCGGTCCAGCGGCAACTCAACCAAGCCACGGCCGTCGGACCCCGGAACGATAGCGGTTCAGAGATCGCGGTCCAGCGGCAACGCATCGTCGGCCCGGTACATGCTGCCGTGGACGATAGCGGTTCAGAGATCGCGGTCCAGCGGCAACCGTGGACTCCAAGAGGTGCCGCACCTTGATACGATAGCGGTTCAGAGATCGCGGTCCAGCGGCAACGAGGCGCTGGCGCTCCACGCGGCGAACCACACGATAGCGGTTCAGAGATCGCGGTCCAGCGGCAACGATCCGGAGGATGCGGTTGATCTCGGCATTACGATAGCGGTTCAGAGATCGCGGTCCAGCGGCAACATGGCCGCCTCGCGCCCGGCCGCGGCGTTGACGATAGCGGTTCAGAGATCGCGGTCCAGCGGCAACGTCGACCACCAGCCACGACGGCCAGGTCGAACGATAGCGGTTCAGAGATCGCGGTCCAGCGGCAACTCATGACGACGGGTGCCTGTTTCGCATGGCACGATAGCGGTTCAGAGATCGCGGTCCAGCGGCAACGCCGCGCTGGCCCTGGAGGCGGAGACCGGGACGATAGCGGTTCAGAGATCGCGGTCCAGCGGCAACGCCTTGCGCGCCAAGACCCAGGCCGCCGGGACGATAGCGGTTCAGAGATCGCGGTCCAGCGGCAACCGCGGCGGCGGCCGACATGACCTGGATCTGACGATAGCGGTTCAGAGATCGCGGTCCAGCGGCAACACCGCCCGGCCCGGCTCCATTTGTATCGCCACGATAGCGGTTCAGAGATCGCGGTCCAGCGGCAACAAGAAGGAGTTGGGCCTCGACGAACCGCAACGATAGCGGTTCAGAGATCGCGGTCCAGCGGCAACTCCGCCGGCGCCGCGCCATCGGCCGGCGCTACGATAGCGGTTCAGAGATCGCGGTCCAGCGGCAACTTCCGGAGACGCACATGGCCACTCAGACGCACGATAGCGGTTCAGAGATCGCGGTCCAGCGGCAACGCAGGCCGCCTGTTCGAGGGCGACGATCGGACGATAGCGGTTCAGAGATCGCGGTCCAGCGGCAACTCAGAGCCAGGTGCTGCGCGCGATCGGCGAACGATAGCGGTTCAGAGATCGCGGTCCAGCGGCAACAAGGGCGAGGAGGTGTTCGACCATATCGCCACGATAGCGGTTCAGAGATCGCGGTCCAGCGGCAACCTGATGGAGCGGCCCGTGACCGAGCAGCGCACGATAG
This sequence comes from bacterium YEK0313, assembly GCA_000751295.2. NCBI lineage: Bacteria > bacterium YEK0313. The sequence goes on along the minus strand of CCMO02000001.1, from coordinate 1,300,677 downwards.
CGGTTCAGAGATCGCGGTCCAGCGGCAACAATTTCGACCTCGCCTACGACAGCATGACGACGATAGCGGTTCAGAGATCGCGGTCCAGCGGCAACCTCACCGTGTTCGCGCCCTATGCGACCGGCACGATAGCGGTTCAGAGATCGCGGTCCAGCGGCAACCGACAACGACCACTGCAACTCGAGCGAAGAACGATAGCGGTTCAGAGATCGCGGTCCAGCGGCAACGTCTCGCCGACGCTAAAGCACACCCGAAGAACGATAGCGGTTCAGAGATCGCGGTCCAGCGGCAACATATCGCCCTGTCGATATGCCTTGGCCATGACGATAGCGGTTCAGAGATCGCGGTCCAGCGGCAACACCGCGCCAGTGACGATAAATCCGGCGATTACGATAGCGGTTCAGAGATCGCGGTCCAGCGGCAACCTCGACGTCATCTGCCAGGCAAAGCCGTCGACGATAGCGGTTCAGAGATCGCGGTCCAGCGGCAACAGCGGTGGGTTCGCACCGAACCTCATCTATACGATAGCGGTTCAGAGATCGCGGTCCAGCGGCAACATGTCGCAGAGGTGAGCTATGACGGCGGCACGATAGCGGTTCAGAGATCGCGGTCCAGCGGCAACTGGCCATTGCGCCGATCGAGGCGGCCGGGACGATAGCGGTTCAGAGATCGCGGTCCAGCGGCAACCAGCACGCCAAGCACACAGTGGCACGTGGTACGATAGCGGTTCAGAGATCGCGGTCCAGCGGCAACTGCCACCGGGACCGTTCGGCGCAATTCTGGACGATAGCGGTTCAGAGATCGCGGTCCAGCGGCAACCCTGATGGCAAGCCGGTGATGAAACCCACCACGATAGCGGTTCAGAGATCGCGGTCCAGCGGCAACAACGCGGCAAAGTTCGACGATGCCGGCGAGACGATAGCGGTTCAGAGATCGCGGTCCAGCGGCAACCGCAGCAGGTGACTGTCTGCGTGCCGCCTAACGATAGCGGTTCAGAGATCGCGGTCCAGCGGCAACTGAGGCGACGGCGCCGTACAATGCCGGCAGACGATAGCGGTTCAGAGATCGCGGTCCAGCGGCAACCAGCGGACCCGCCAGGAATACGCGGCGACGACGATAGCGGTTCAGAGATCGCGGTCCAGCGGCAACGCGGCAACGTGCCTGACCGCATCACCTATCACGATAGCGGTTCAGAGATCGCGGTCCAGCGGCAACGCCGGACGGAGACACTACGATTTCGTCCGCACGATAGCGGTTCAGAGATCGCGGTCCAGCGGCAACGAGATGAAGGGCGAGGACACAACACCGGGAACGATAGCGGTTCAGAGATCGCGGTCCAGCGGCAACCTGCCCGACGGCGTGCTCACGATCGTATCGACGATAGCGGTTCAGAGATCGCGGTCCAGCGGCAACTTGCGCCGCAGTGCGGGTGTCCTTAGGAGTACGATAGCGGTTCAGAGATCGCGGTCCAGCGGCAACCAGGAAGATGGTGCGACGGAAGCTCGCATGGACGATAGCGGTTCAGAGATCGCGGTCCAGCGGCAACTAGTACTCACCGGGCTGGCTGTCGCCCTGCACGATAGCGGTTCAGAGATCGCGGTCCAGCGGCAACACTGACGACGTTCCTGACGACGTTTCTTGCACGATAGCGGTTCAGAGATCGCGGTCCAGCGGCAACAAGGTTTGCAGGTGGGCGTTCGCCGGCATGACGATAGCGGTTCAGAGATCGCGGTCCAGCGGCAACGCGGCCTTCGGCCGGGTCTATGTGCCCTGCACGATAGCGGTTCAGAGATCGCGGTCCAGCGGCAACTTGAGCTGGCCGCAGTATTGTCCCGCCCGGACGATAGCGGTTCAGAGATCGCGGTCCAGCGGCAACCTGCGCAGCGTCGTACTGCGCCCACGCAACACGATAGCGGTTCAGAGATCGCGGTCCAGCGGCAACCAGCCAGGCGCGCCTGCGCTCCTCGCGGCCACGATAGCGGTTCAGAGATCGCGGTCCAGCGGCAACTGTGGCACGATGTGGTCAACGACGGTCGCGACGATAGCGGTTCAGAGATCGCGGTCCAGCGGCAACGAGCTAAAGGGCGAGGACGCAACGCCAAGGACGATAGCGGTTCAGAGATCGCGGTCCAGCGGCAACTAGATGATTGCGGCAACGCCATTGCCAGCGACGATAGCGGTTCAGAGATCGCGGTCCAGCGGCAACAAGCCACGGACTGGGTGCGTCAAGAGCCACACGATAGCGGTTCAGAGATCGCGGTCCAGCGGCAACTTGGCGTAGCGCTGCGCGACGCCCGCGCCGACGATAGCGGTTCAGAGATCGCGGTCCAGCGGCAACAAACTCGCTCGCCGAGATCCGCGCCGATTCACGATAGCGGTTCAGAGATCGCGGTCCAGCGGCAACAACGACCGCCCTGAACGTGAATTTGATCGAACGATAGCGGTTCAGAGATCGCGGTCCAGCGGCAACTGCGCGGCTCGCTGCTGATTGCCGCTCGCGACGATAGCGGTTCAGAGATCGCGGTCCAGCGGCAACGTGCATCACATCGTTGACGCGGATGTCGTCACGATAGCGGTTCAGAGATCGCGGTCCAGCGGCAACTTTTCGAGGCTATGCAGCGTCTTCATGTGAACGATAGCGGTTCAGAGATCGCGGTCCAGCGGCAACATGGCGCGCGCCCGAGACCTTGTCCATCGCACGATAGCGGTTCAGAGATCGCGGTCCAGCGGCAACCGACGCTTCGTCCTCGTCTTGGCCTTCTCGACGATAGCGGTTCAGAGATCGCGGTCCAGCGGCAACGTACCGGTGAGACTTGCGCCTAGCAAGCCGACGATAGCGGTTCAGAGATCGCGGTCCAGCGGCAACCGCCACCTCGCGGCGCTGGTCCTCGACCTGACGATAGCGGTTCAGAGATCGCGGTCCAGCGGCAACGAGGACGGCGCCCGCATCGCCGCCGAGCGCACGATAGCGGTTCAGAGATCGCGGTCCAGCGGCAACCTGGCGAGCATGTGCCTGAACTCTTGCCACACGATAGCGGTTCAGAGATCGCGGTCCAGCGGCAACATGACGCGCGGCTTCGCCTCATCGCCCTTGACGATAGCGGTTCAGAGATCGCGGTCCAGCGGCAACTACATGCTGCACCAGATGCTGCAGGCCCACACGATAGCGGTTCAGAGATCGCGGTCCAGCGGCAACACCAAGAGAGTGCTCACGCCGCAGCCGAAAACGATAGCGGTTCAGAGATCGCGGTCCAGCGGCAACACTGCTTGTATGGACCCGCGCACCCCGAGCACGATAGCGGTTCAGAGATCGCGGTCCAGCGGCAACCGAGCGTGTCGTCAAGCGCGCCGATGCGATACGATAGCGGTTCAGAGATCGCGGTCCAGCGGCAACACGGGTGAGCAGGGTGCGGCCAGCGCCACGACGATAGCGGTTCAGAGATCGCGGTCCAGCGGCAACATGGCTTTTCCGTAGCCATCGGCTGGCCGACGATAGCGGTTCAGAGATCGCGGTCCAGCGGCAACGGCGCGGTCGGCGATGCCATCCGGCCGACGACGATAGCGGTTCAGAGATCGCGGTCCAGCGGCAACGGCGCGACGAGGGCCAACGTCTCCGGATCGACGATAGCGGTTCAGAGATCGCGGTCCAGCGGCAACACGGGCTACCAGGGTGCGGCCAGCGCCACGACGATAGCGGTTCAGAGATCGCGGTCCAGCGGCAACTCGGCCATCAGGGAGGCCGCGCGATGACGCACGATAGCGGTTCAGAGATCGCGGTCCAGCGGCAACATGGCGGTCGCCGGAGTCATAGAAACACCCACGATAGCGGTTCAGAGATCGCGGTCCAGCGGCAACCATTTCATCGGCCGCCAAGCGCCTGCCGAGACGATAGCGGTTCAGAGATCGCGGTCCAGCGGCAACCACCCAACAACAGCAAACGCGCCAACAAGGACGATAGCGGTTCAGAGATCGCGGTCCAGCGGCAACATATCGCCCTGTCGATATGCCTTGGCCATGACGATAGCGGTTCAGAGATCGCGGTCCAGCGGCAACTGGGCAAGGACATTCGACATAGAGCATATAACGATAGCGGTTCAGAGATCGCGGTCCAGCGGCAACCGAATGCGCTTCGACAGCGCGTCCGGGCTGACGATAGCGGTTCAGAGATCGCGGTCCAGCGGCAACGTTGCAGAGGACTTCAAGGCATGAGCGACCACGATAGCGGTTCAGAGATCGCGGTCCAGCGGCAACCCGACCTGCGCATCGCCGGAGACAAGACCAACGATAGCGGTTCAGAGATCGCGGTCCAGCGGCAACTCATCACAAACTGGCTCGCGGGAGGAGCAGACGATAGCGGTTCAGAGATCGCGGTCCAGCGGCAACAGAGATCGCGGTCCAGCGGCAACGTGTTACGCGCCGCGCGATCACCCTATATCACGATAGCGGTTCAGAGATCGCGGTCCAGCGGCAACTCCTGAAGGATCAGGTGACCACCGGCGACGACGATAGCGGTTCAGAGATCGCGGTCCAGCGGCAACCCACGCAACCCTCGCTCCACTGGCCGGGCACGATAGCGGTTCAGAGATCGCGGTCCAGCGGCAACCAAGACGGTTAGGTAGCGCGACGACGACAAACGATAGCGGTTCAGAGATCGCGGTCCAGCGGCAACAGGGGTCGCGTCCTTGTCGAGCGAAATCGCTACGATAGCGGTTCAGAGATCGCGGTCCAGCGGCAACTGAAGCAGCAGTATGGCACGACGGAAAATGACGATAGCGGTTCAGAGATCGCGGTCCAGCGGCAACTACGGCCCCGGCGTTCCGGACAATTCGACCACGATAGCGGTTCAGAGATCGCGGTCCAGCGGCAACATGGCCGGGATTGTAGACGAGGCCGATATGACGATAGCGGTTCAGAGATCGCGGTCCAGCGGCAACTCTAACCTACAATTGGGCCAATCAATTTTCACGATAGCGGTTCAGAGATCGCGGTCCAGCGGCAACCCCGTGAGCGCAGTCATGATCGTGATCCTCACGATAGCGGTTCAGAGATCGCGGTCCAGCGGCAACGGGCCGCCGTGGGGGCGGGTGCCTGCATTAACGATAGCGGTTCAGAGATCGCGGTCCAGCGGCAACCCCAATGAGGGCGTCCAGGTGGCCGGCGATACGATAGCGGTTCAGAGATCGCGGTCCAGCGGCAACCGTGCGAACCATGTCCAACTCATGGGCCAGACGATAGCGGTTCAGAGATCGCGGTCCAGCGGCAACAAGTTCGCGATCGAGGGCCTGAAGTCCAAAACGATAGCGGTTCAGAGATCGCGGTCCAGCGGCAACATGCCGGGCAGGCGGTGGTGGCTCCAGTCGACGATAGCGGTTCAGAGATCGCGGTCCAGCGGCAACTGCCCCGCGAGGCTCGCATCGAGCTCCGCTACGATAGCGGTTCAGAGATCGCGGTCCAGCGGCAACGCGACCCGCGCCCGGTCAACGATCCGACGTACGATAGCGGTTCAGAGATCGCGGTCCAGCGGCAACAATACCGTGCGCGGCCGCGGTGCCTGGACGACGATAGCGGTTCAGAGATCGCGGTCCAGCGGCAACAGCATGGTCAACAGCGGCACGCCGGTTCTCACGATAGCGGTTCAGAGATCGCGGTCCAGCGGCAACCGCCATGCATCGGTGGGCGTGTCGAAGTGGACGATAGCGGTTCAGAGATCGCGGTCCAGCGGCAACATGGCGTTCGACGGCACCATCATGGCCCTGACGATAGCGGTTCAGAGATCGCGGTCCAGCGGCAACCGTGTTCGTCCTGCAGGCCGGCAAGCACTGCACGATAGCGGTTCAGAGATCGCGGTCCAGCGGCAACCTGCCGTCGATCGAGCCGCGCTCGGCCTGGACGATAGCGGTTCAGAGATCGCGGTCCAGCGGCAACTGCTGGGCGCGCCGTCCGTCACCGGCCGGCACGATAGCGGTTCAGAGATCGCGGTCCAGCGGCAACGGTGGCGGCCCAGGCGGCGGCCTTGTGGCATGATCACACCGCAGAGACGACACGGAGGGAAGAGGAATGGGACAAAACCGCAATCCGCCCTTGCAGCCTCATTGGTATCCGGCTGGTCCTCCGTCGAGGATTGACTGGCCTCTCCTGCGCGACGTCTCGCTGTGCTATTCTCCATTCCGGTCTATCGGTGAGGGGCGCAAATGAAAGACCTCGCGACCAAAGATGATTTGAACGCGATGCTGAACCGCGTGACCATCGACGTTAGCTTGCTGATGGCGGGGCTGCTGTTCTTCTTCGTCGCTCTCGCTGTCCCTTCGCGGGGTCATAAAGCTCCGCCCCGTCTCCCAATCTGTGCGACGCAAAATGCTCCGCTTACGGCCGCAATGATTGCAAAAGCCGACAAGCTTGCCTCATGCCGCTAGATGGTTTGGGCGTAGGTCTCGATCTTGCCGCGTCCGCTGCGAAAAGCTCACGTTTGGGCCGGAGATCGGCGAGGCACGTGGATGCGCGCCGCATCTGACATCACTTCGCGCGCCTCTTCGGGATCCGGATACGCCCCAACAGGTGCGCCCAACGGGTCGAATTATCGGTCAGCCGCGCAACGATGTCGACGATCGATCGTGGTTTGGAGATCTCTGTCCAGCAGCAACCGGAACGACTTGGCTTTAGCTATCGCGAGGGCCGCTCAAAGATCGAAGGTGCTGCGCATTGTGGCGATGCCGAGCAAAACGCTGCGCCCGCCTGGGCGGCCTCACGAAACCCGGATGAACCGCTTCACGCGGGCGCGCGGCTTCAGGGTGCGGCGGGTAACGGTGACGCCGCGGGCGGCGATCTCGATGCGCCGGCCCGGAGCGGGCAGAAAGAAGCGGGCGGTTTCGGTGGATCCGTCGACGCGCACGAAATCGCCATCGACGGCTCGGATGAGCGACTTCACGGAACCGAACGTCATGACGAAAATCTCCGGAAGTCCGGCTGGCGGCTGTCGCGAATGGAAGACAAATTGGAGCGGGAGAAGGGATTCGAACCCTCGACCCCAACCTTGGCAAGGTTGTGCTCTACCCCTGAGCTACTCCCGCATCAACTTGTCTCTCGACCGCCGAAGCATCGAAGAGGGCGGTTCTATGCCAAAGGACGCGGACGATTGCAATGGCCTCCTCGCACTTTTTTCGCGTCATGTGGATGAGCCCGCCCGCAGTCCCCAGGCAAGATGAAAAAATCGGCCCTCCCGGCGCCCTTCGCGGCCTGTCCGCGGCGCGGCGCTGGCCGGGGTGGCCCCGCTCGTGGTCTATTGCGGGGCCTGCCGCCCCCTGCGACTCGCCTCGATCGCAGCGGGCACGCGCGGCGGCAGGAGCAGAGCGCAGGAGACATGCATGGGTTCGGGTTTCGCCACCCTTCCATCCGAAGGCCGCTATCGGCTCGCCAATGCGACGGTGCCGGCGGCGCTGCTGCGCGGCGTCGACACGGCCCCGTCCGAGGCGGGCAGGCCGGCGGCCGACCTCGTCGCCGTCGACATCGTGATCAACGACGGCGTGATCGAACGGGTCGGCGCGCCCGGAACTGCCGAGATCGCGACGCTCGACCTCGACCGCGGCATGGTGCTGCCCTGTTTCGTCGACAGCCACGTCCATCTCGACAAGGGCCATATCTGGCCGCGCGCGGCCAATCCGGACGGCACCTTCGCCGGCGCGCTGGCGACGGTCGCGGCCGACCGCGAGGCCAACTGGAAGGCCGAGGACGTGCGGGCGCGGGTGACCTTCGCGCTGAAGGCCGCCTATGCCCACGGCACGGCGGCGCTGCGCACCCATATCGATTCGCTGCCCGCCCAGATCGGCATTTCCTGGCCGCTGATCGCCGAGATCCGCGAGGAGTGGAAGGGCCGCGTCGACCTGCAGGCCTCCTCGCTCTGCGGCATCGACGTGGTGGTGGAGGACGGCTATCTCGACCGCCTGGTCGGCGCCCTGAAGCGGGCCGGCGGCGGGCTCGGCGCCGTCACCTACATGACCGCCAATCTCGCCGACGGGCTCGAGCAGCTGTTCTCGACCGCGCTGGCGCAGGGCTTCCGCCTCGATTTCCACGTCGACGAAACGCTTGATCCGGGCGCCCATTCGCTGCGCCTGATCGCCGAGGCGGCCCTGCGGTTCGGCTGGGCGGACAACGGCAATGGCCGCATCGTCGTCGGCCATTGCTGCTCGCTCGCCGCACAGGGCGAGGAGGAGGCCCTGCGCACGCTCGACCTGGTGGCCGAGGCAGGCCTTGCCGTGGTCTCCCTGCCCATGTGCAACATGTACCTGCAGGACCGGCTGTTCGGCCGCACGCCGCGCCGGCGCGGCGTCACGCTCTTGCACGAAATGAAGGAGCGCGGCACGCCCGTCATGGTCGCCTCCGACAATACCCGTGACCCGTTCTATGCCTATGGCGACCTCGACATGCTGGAAGTCTATCGCGAGGCCACCCGCATCCTCCATTTCGACCACCCGGTGGCGGACTGGCCGCTGACCGTGACGGGAACTCCGGCCGAGGTCTGCGGGTTCACCGGGCGCGGCTTCATCGGACCCGGGCTGGGTGCCGATCTCGTGCTGTTCCGCGGCCGCACCTGGACCGAGCTGCTGTCCCGGCCCGAGGCCGACCGCACGGTGATCCGCTCGGGCGCCGTCATCGACACGACCCTGCCCGACTATCGCGACCTCGACAGCCTCTGGAGCTGACCCCATGACGAGCTACGACCTCCAGGGCCTGAAGAGCCGCCTCGGCGGCATCCGCACGGAAGAGAACCCGGCTCTGGTCAAGCAGAAGAGCCGCGACTTCTACTGGTACTCGCCGACGCTGAAGCGTCAGCTCGACCATGTCGTCGGTGACATCATCGTCGCGCCGGTCAACGAGATGGAGGTGGTGCGCACGCTGGCCGCCGCCTACGAGCTCGGCATTCCCGTCACGCCGCGCGGCACCGGCACCGGCAATTACGGCCAGGCCATGCCGCTGTCGGGCGGTATCGTGCTCGACCTTTCCGGTCTGAACACGGTGATCGCCGTGCAGCCCGGCCGGTTCGTCGCCGAAGCCGGCGCGGTCATCGCCGATATCGACAAGCTGGCGCGCGGCCAGGCCCAGGAAATCCGCATGCACCCCTCGACCTATGCGACCGCGTCGGTCGGCGGCTTCATCGCCGGCGGGTCGGGCGGCGTCGGCTCGATCACCTGGGGCGGCCTGCGCGATGCCGGCAACGTGATCCGCCTCAAGGTGGTCACCATGGAGGCGGAGCCGCGCGTGCTGGAGCTTGCCGGCGACGATCTCGCCAAGGTCGCCCACGCCTATGGCACCAACGGCATCATCACCGAGGTGGAGATGCCGCTCGGCCCCGCCTATGGCTGGGTCGACCTGATCTTCGGCTTCGACACCTACGAGCGCGCCGCCGCCTTCGCCAACGGCCTCGGCGAACAGGACGGCATCGCCAAGAAGAACATTTCGGTGGTCGCCGCGCCGGCGCCGAACACCTATTTCCTGCGCCACCAGGACTACCTGCCGCGCGACAGCCACGTGGTGATCGCCATGATCGCCGATTTCGCGGTCGATGCGACGCTTGCCTTCTCGCGCCGGGCCGGCGCGGAGCTCCTGTTCCGGTCGGATACGGTGGACGAGGCCGAGGGCAGGCGCCTGCCGCCGGGCTTCGAGCTGACCTGGAACCACACGACGCTCAGGGCCCTGCGCATCGACCCGACCATCACCTATCTGCAGACGCTGCATCCGTTCCCCGACCAGGTGGCGCTCGCCACCAAGCTCGAGGCGCAGTTTGGCGACGAGGTGATCGGCCACCTGGAATTCGTCCGGTTCGACGGCAAGGTGACCTGCTTCGGCCTGCCCATGGTGCGTTTCACCACCGAGGAGCGGCTCGACGAGATCGTCCGCATCCACGAGGACATGGGCGTGCCGGTGTTCAATCCGCACCGCTATACGCTCGAAGAGGGCGGCATGAAGCAGACCGACGAAACCCAGCTCGCCTTCAAGAAGGAAGCCGATCCGAAAGGCCTGCTCAATCCCGGCAAGATGATCGCCTGGGAGGATCCGACCTACGACTACCGGTCGGGCAAGCATTTCCTGTTCAAAAGCCTGGCGGAGGCCGGCGTCACGGAATGACGGTCCGTGCCGGCGGCGGCCATGATGGGCCGTGCCGGCGGGATCCGAGGTGACGATGCGCATATTGGTGCTCTACTGCCACCCCAACCCGGAGAGCTATGTCGGCGCCCTGCACAGGGCCGTCGTCGAGACGCTCGCGGCGGCGGGCCACGAGGTCGACGATTGCGATCTCTACGCGGAAGGTTTCGACCCGGTGCTGAACCGGGCCGAGCGCGCGGGCTATCATGACCTTGCCAGCAATACGCTGCCGGTGGCGGGCCATGTCGCGCGGCTGCGCGCCGCCGAGGCTCTCGTCCTGGTCTTTCCGGTGTGGAATTTCGGGCTGCCGGCCATGCTGAAGGGCTATTTCGACCGGGTCTTCCTGCCCGGCGTTTCCTTCGGCCTCGTCGATGGCAAGGCGCGCGGCATGCTCACCAACATCCGCAAGGTGGCGGTCGTGACGAGCTACGGCGCCACCCGTCTCAAGGCCTTCCTGCTCGGCAATCCGCCGCGCAAGTTCTGCACCCGCTCGCTGCGCGGCATCACGCGCACCCGCGGAGCGGTGCGCTATCTCGCCCATTACGACATGAACCGGTCGACGCCGGAAAGCCGCGCCGCCTTCCTTGCCCGGGTGCGCGGCGCGATGACCAGCTTGTGAGCCGGCTGGCTTGGTCACGATGTTGTCACGTTGGCAAGGGGAATATGCGCCGGTCGCTTCGGCGACGTCACGAGGCCGCGCGGGGCATGGAGCAGCGCGCCGGTCAGGCTTCAGGGGGATGGCATGACCCGCACGAAGGAGGCCGAAAGGCCGGTCCGAGAGCCTTATCGCAAGACGATCGGGGCCCATGTGCAGCACGCCGCGCGCGTTCACCGCGCGCTGGTGGCGCGCAAGCTGACCGCGCTCGGCCTCTATCCCGGCCAGGAACAGGTGCTGAAGATTCTCGCCGATGCCGGCGACATGACGATGGGCGACCTCGCCGCGACGCTGCGGGTGAGGCCGCCGACCGCCTCCAAGACGGTCGGTCGACTGCATGTCCAGGCGCTCGTCGAGCGCAAGACCAGCGAAGGCGGCGACGGCCGCCTGGTGCGCGTCGGCCTCACCGAGGCGGGCCGTGCCAAGGCGCAGGCGCTCGACGACCTCTGGTTCGCGGCCGAGGACGAGATGCTTGCCGATCTCGACGGCAAGGACGTGAAGCGGCTCAGGAAATTGCTTCGCCGGATCGAGAAGACCTTGCAGCCGCACGACCATGTCGGCGGCGACGACGAGGACGACGACGGCGACGCGTGAGGGGCCGTTTCGGATCGGCGTGCCTTGCATCGAACGTCGCTCGGCACGTTCACTGCGTCTTCCGGATTCAGTTCCCATCCTTCGGCGCCAGCGCCCGATAGGCCTCGATGACCAGGGCGTCGTCGGCCTTGCCGAGCCCGAGGCCGGAGGCGGCAAGGAAGAGCTGGTGCGCGGCGGCCGCCAGGAACAGCGGCGCCCGGGCACTCCGGCCGGCGTCGAGCACGATGCCGAGATCCTTGACGAAGATGTCGACCGCCGAGGTGACCGGCGGATCGTCCATCAGCATGCGCGGGCCGCGATTGTTCAGCATCCAGCTGCCGGCGGCGCTCGCGCCGAAGATCTCCAGCAGCATGGCGGTGTCGAGCCCGGCGCGCTCGCCGAGCGCCAGCGCCTCCGCGGCGGCGGCGATATGGACGCCGCAGAGCAGCTGGTTGATGGTCTTCACCATCGCGCCGTCGCCGGGCTTCAGGCCGACATGGTAGAGCCGCGAGCCCATCGCCTTGAGGATCGGCTCGGCGGCGGCGAAATCGGCCTTTGGCGCCGCGGCCATGATGGTCAGCGTGCCCGCCTCGGCGCCGACCACGCCGCCCGATACCGGGGCGTCGACGAAGCGACGCTGCGTCGCCGCCACCCGGTCGGCGATCGCCGCGGCGCGGGCCGGTGCGCAGGTGGCCGAGAGGATGACCAGGGCATGGGGCGCGAGGGCGTCGAGCACGCCCGCCTCGAACAGGACGGCCTCGGCCTGGTCGGCATTGACCACCATCAGCACCAGTGCGTCTGCGCCCCCGGCGGCCTGCGCGGCGCTCGGCGCGGGCGTCCCGCCGGCCTCGCGCAGCCAGTCGAGCGCGGCGGCGTTGACGTCGTAGCCGGAGACGGCATGGCCGGCCTTGACGAGGTTGGCCGCCATGGGGCGGCCCATCGCGCCGAGGCCGATGAAGGCGATGCGCGCCATCGGCCTATTCCTTCACCGCGCCGGTCATGGCCGACACGTAGTGCTCGACGAAGAAGGCATAGAGGATGACGAGCGGCAGCGAGCCGACCAGCGCGCCGGCCATCAGCGAGCCCCAGCGGAACACGTCGCCGTCGACGAATTCCGAGACGATGGCGGTCGGCACGGTCTTGTTCCAGTTCGAGGAGATGAAGGTGAGCGCGTAGATGAACTCGTTCCAGCACAGGGTGAAGGCGAAGATGAAGGCCGAGATCAGGCCGGGCACCGCCAGGGGCAGCACGATCTTGGTCAGGATCTGCCAGCGGCTCGCGCCGTCGATCAGCGCGCATTCCTCGAGCTCGAAGGGGATGGTCTTGAAATAGCCCATCAGGAGCCAGGTGCAGAACGGGATCAGGATGGTCGGATAGGTCAGGATCAGCGCGAAGGGCGTGTCGAACAGGCCATAGTAGTGGATGATGGTCGAGAGCGGGATGAACAGGATCGAGGGCGGCACCAGATAGGCGAGGAAGATCAGGCCGCCGACGGTCTGGGCGCCGCGGAAGCGGATGCGCGAAATGGCATAGGCCGCCAGCACCGAGGACATGATCGACAGGACGGTGGCGCAGATCGCCACGAACATCGTGTTCCACAGCCAGGTCGGATAGTTCGATTCGAACAGAAGCTTGTGGATGTGGCGCAGCGTCGGCTCGGTCACCCACAAAGGGTTGCCGTTGTTGAGGTCGAGCAGCTGCTGGTCGGGTTTGATCGAGGTGATCACCATCCAGTAGAACGGGAACAGCAGCACGATCATGATCAGGATGAGCGGCACATAGACCGTGATGGTCTTGCGCGGCAGGCTTTCCAGATAGCTCATGCCCTCGTGGGCGTCTGCGACGGCATCGGGCCTGCGGGCGGTGCTGGTGGCGGTCATGCGGTCCTCCCGCGCGCAAGAGTGGACGGAGGCAGGCTCGGGCGATCAGTCATTGCTTTCGCCCTGCTGCCATTTGCGCCGCTGCAGGCCGAACCAGGAGATCATGATGGTGGCGAGCAGGAATGGCACCATGGCGGTGGCGATCGCCGCGCCCTCGCCGAGATTGCCGCCGAGAATGCCGCGCTGATAGGACAGCGTCGCCATCAGGTGCGTGGCGTTGACCGGCCCGCCGCGGGTCATCGCCCAGATCAGCTGGAAGTCGGTGAAGGTGAACAGCACCGAGAAGGTCATGACCACGGCGATGATCGGGGTCAGCAGCGGATAGGTGACATAGCGGAAATTCTGCCACTTGGTCGCGCCGTCGAGGGTCGCCGCCTCGTAGAGCGAGGGCGACACGGTCTGCAGGCCGGCGAGCAGGGTGATGGCGACGAAGGGGATGCCGCGCCAGATATTGGCGAAGATCACCGAGCACTGGGCCAGGAAAGGGTCGCCGAGCCAGTTGATGACGCCGCCCTTGGGCAGCAGGCCGACCTTCACCAGGGCCCAGGTGATCACCGAGAACTGGGTGTCGAAGATCCACCAGAACGCGACCGCGGAGAGCACGGTCGGCACGATGAACGGGATCAGCACGACCGAACGGATCAGCGCCTTGAACGGCAGGTTGTTGTTGAGCAGCAGCGCGAGATAGAGGCCGATGGCGAATTTGACCGCGGAGGCGACGACCGTGAACACGATGGTGAAGACGAGCGCGCGGATGAAGTCGCGGTCGTCGAGCAGCCACTCGTAGTTTTCCAGGCCGACAAAGGCGCCGCCGCGGCCGATGCGGATGTCGGTGAAGCTCATCCAGATGCCCTTGCCCAGCGGATAGACCAGGAAGAACACGAGGAAGCCCATGGCCGGCAGCATGAACCAGAAGCCGAGCCAGTTGCGGTTGGTCCTCAGGCGCGTCCACAACGTCACGTCATGGGTTCCCGCAGGGCTTCGGCTCAGGGCGGTGTCGGTCATGGCGGATCTCCGGCACTCGGCGGCAGGGCGGCGCGCGGCCGACCCTGCCGGAACGCGGGCGGCGGCCGCGCGCCGCCGCCCGCAGCGGCATCAGCGGTAGATGCGGCGGAGCTGGCGCTCGGCGATCTGGATGGCGCTCGCCTCCGTCTCCTTGCCCGTGCAGACATTGGCGAACAGGTCGACGATGATGAAATCGGCGGTGGCGGTCGCCGCCTTCTCGTTCAGCGGTCCGCGCGCGCCGGCAACGAGGCTGCGCTTGGCCGCCTCGCGGAACACCCGGGTCTTCGGATCGGTGGTCCAGACCGGGTTGCTGTCATAGGCGTTGAGCATGTGGGTCAGGTAGCCGTTGGCCGCCTCGAGCCAAGGATTGAACTGGTCCGCTTCCAGGATGAAGGCCATGAAGGCCTTGCAGGCGTTCGGATAGCGCGTGTAGTTCATCGCCAGCATCGGGAAGGCGAGCTGGATCTCGGCCGGCTTGCCGACCGGGCCGACCGGCCAGAAGGCATGGTCGGTATCGGCGGCGATCTCGCGCTGCTTGGCGTCGGGCGAGATCTTGGCCGCCGCATAGATCGAGATGCCGTTGGCGGTCAGCGCGATCTCGCCGGCGAGATAGGCGCGGTTGTTGCTGGCATCGTTCCAGGCCGCAGTGCCGGGAATGAAGGTCTCGTAGAGCTGCTTGGCATAGCGCAGCGCCGCCATCGTTTCCGGCGAGTTGATGGTGATCTTCTCCTTGTCGTCGACCTGATAGGCGCCATGCGACCAGAGCAGCCAGTGGGCGAAGGCATTGCCGTCGCCAGTGGCGCGACCGAGCGGGAAGCCGGCCGGCGTGCCCTTGGCCTTCAGCGCCTTGCACAGCTCCAGGAAGCCGGCATTGTCGCCCGGCACCTCGTTGAAGCCGGCGGCCTTGACCGCGGAGATGCGGTAGTTGATGTAGCCGCCATTGACCGCGACGGGGATCGAGATCCACTTGCCGTTGAGCTTGCCATAGGCCTCGGCGAGCGGCACCCAGCCGCCATATTTCTTGCCGAGATAGTCGGCGACGTCGCTGACGTCGACGCAGCGCTGCGGGAACAGGTGCGGCAGCGAATAGAGCCCCCAGAACAGGTCGGGCCCGGCGCCGGTATTGGCGGCGACGGATGCTTTCGGCTGGACGTCGTCGAAGCTCTCGCTGGCGACCTGCACCTTGACCCCGGTCGCCTGGGTGAAGGCGGCGACCATCTTGTTGAACTGGGCGTCCTCGGCCTCGACGAAGCGGCGCCAGCGCAGCAGGCTGATCTGGGCGTTCGGCTCGGGCTTGAAGGGCGAGGCCTGCGCCCAGGCCCTGGCCCATTCGGTGGCGCCCGATGCGGTGAGCATGCCGGCGGCGGCGGTTCCCTTGACGAGGGTGCGGCGGTCGATGCGGGTCATGTCGGTCTGTCCTCCCTTGGATGATTGCGGCGACCCGTCTTGCGCAGGTCTTTGCCAAAGCGTGGAAGCGAAGGGTTGGTTCCCCCTTGAACGATGCGGGCCCGGGCGGGGCGGTCAGTGCTGGCCGAGATTGTTGCCGGTCTCGGCGTCGAAGAGATGGGTCACGCGCGGATCCGTGCTGACCTTGACGATGTCGCCGGGCCGGAAGTCGTGGCGCTCGCGGAACACCATGATGACGTCCTGGCCGTTCAGCCTGGCCATCACCTGGATCTCCGAGCCGGTGGGCTCGACCACCGTCACCTCGGCCTCGGCGCCGGCTTCATTGTCGAGGACGAAATGTTCCGGACGGATACCGTAGACGGCCGGCCGGCCGTCCTGTCCGGCGGGCGGCCGGCCGAGCGGCAGGCGCTGGCCGCCGTCGAGGACGAAGTCCTTGCCCTCGATCCGCCCGCGCAGGAAGTTCATGGCCGGCGAGCCGATGAAGCCGGCGACGAACATGTTGCGCGGATTGTCGTAGAGCTCGAGCGGCGCGCCCATCTGCTCGACCACGCCGTCATGCATGACCACGATCTTGTCGCCCATGGTCATGGCTTCGATCTGGTCGTGCGTGACGTAGACGGTGGTGGTCTTCAGCCGCTGGTGCAACTCCTTGATCTCGGTGCGCATGGCCACCCTGAGCTTGGCATCGAGATTGGACAGCGGTTCGTCGAACAGGAAGACCTGCGGGTCGCGGACGATCGCCCGGCCCATGGCGACGCGCTGGCGCTGGCCGCCGGAGAGCTGGCGCGGATAGCGCTCGAGCAGCGCGCCGAGATTGAGGATCTCGGCGGCCCGCTTCACCTTCACGTCGATCTCGGACTGGACGGTTTTCCGGAGCTTCAGCGAGAAGCCCATATTGTCGGCCACCGTCATGTGCGGATAGAGCGCGTAGTTCTGGAACACCATGGCGATGTCGCGTTCCTTCGGAGGAACGTTGTTGACCACGCGTCCGCCGATGGCGATCTCGCCGCCGGTGATGTTTTCCAGGCCGGCGATCATGCGCAGCAAGGTCGATTTGCCGCAGCCGGACGGCCCCACCAGCACGACGAATTCGCCATCTGCGATCGGCACCGAGACGCCGTGCAGAATTTGCGTCGAGCCGAACGCCTTCCGCACGTCGCGGATGTCGACGGATGCCATCTATGCTTCCTCCCAGGATGGACTGGTGCCCCTCGCGTCTCGGCCCCTTGACCTGGGCTCTGTGATCCGGTCCGGTGTGGCCGGACTGAAGGGGTCGTGCGTTGGCCGGAGTGTGGCACGCTGGAATTTCCGAAATCAAGTGTGATCACAGTCGCGCTTCCGGCCCTTCGAAAGTTCGCGGATGATATCGAGTGCGGCCTCGCGGACGGGGCTCGCCGCCAAGGGAGCCAGATCATGACGAAGCCCGATCTCCTGATGACCGGACCGATGATGCCGCTGGTCCAGGAGGGCCTCGCCCAGCGCTTCACGGTGCACAAGCTGTGGGAGGCGGCCGACAAGGAGGCCATGCTGGGTGAGGTCGCGCCGTCGATCGTGGCGATTGCCACCGGCAACCATTCGCCGACCGACGCGGCCCTGATGGGCCGGCTGCCCAACCTCAAGATCGTCGGCAGCTTCGGCGTCGGCTATGACGCGGTCGACGCGGTCTGGGCCGGCGAGCACGGCATCGTCGTGACCAACACGCCCGACGTGCTGAACGAGGAGGTTGCCGATACCGCGCTCGGCCTGCTCCTGTGCACGGTGCGCGAACTGCCGCAGACCGACCGCTATCTGCGCGCCGGCCGCTGGCTCGACAAGCCCTATCCGCTGACCGGCACGCTGCGCGACCGCAAGGTCGGCATTCTCGGCCTCGGCCGGATCGGCAAGGCGATCGCCCGCCGGCTCGACGCCTTTGGCGTGCCCGTCGTCTATCACGGCCGCACGGAGCAGAAGGATGTCGGCTACCGCTACTATCCGACGCTCGTCGGCATGGCCAAGGACGTCAACGTGCTGCTGATCGTCGCGCCCGGCGGCGAGGCGACCAACAAGATCGTCAATGCCGAGGTGCTGGAAGCACTGGGGCCGGACGGCGTGCTGATCAATGTCGGCCGCGGCTCCGTCGTCGACGAACAGGCGCTGATCGCCGCGCTCAAGGCGAAGACCATCAGGTCAGCCGGGCTCGACGTGTTCGAGGACGAGCCACGGGTCCCGGCCGAGCTGATCGCCATGGACCATATCGTGCTGTTCCCGCATGTCGGCTCGGCCTCGGTCCATACCCGCCGGGCCATGGCGCAGCTTGTCGTCGACAATCTCGTCTCGTTCGCCGACGGCAAGGGGCCGCTGACGCCGGTCGCGGAAGCGCCCTGGCCGCCGCGCCGCTGAGAAGGTTCAGACCGGCTCGACCACCAGCGTGGTGCCGTCGATGCCGCTGACGCGCACGCGGGTGCCGGACGGGCAGTCCGGACCCGTCGCGGCCCAGACGCTGTCGGCGACGCGCAGGCGGCCGCGGCCGGACTGGATCGGCTCGTCGATGACGAATTCGCGGCCGACCAGGCTTTCGAGGCGCAGGTTGAGCAGCGGCTGGTCGCTCTCCTCGGCCTTGCGGTTCCAGGCGAAGCGGAACCAGCCGACGACGCTGGCGAGCGCCAGCACGGCGAAGACGCCGGTCTGCCACTGCCAGCCGGCGCCGGGCAGGACGAGGAAGATCACGCCGGTCGCCGCCGCGGCGGCGCCGAGCCAGACCAGGAAATAGCCGGGTGCGACGATCTCGGCGACCAGCAGCACCGCGGCGAGCGCGATCCAGCCCCAGGCGCCGAGCGCGGCAAAGCTGTCGATGATCATGGTTCCCGTCCTCAGCCTCCTGCGGGCGGCACGCTGCCGCGCTGCGGCTGCCGGCCGGCCGGCACCGCATCCGGGCCGAAGGCCGATTTGGCGATCTCGGCAATGCCGGCGAGCGAGCCGAGCACCTGGGTGGTCTCGGTCGGCAGGATCAGCACCTTCTGGTTGGGCGACTGCGCGAGCGCGCCGAGCGCCTTGAGATATTTCTCGGCGACGAAATAGT
The DNA here is from genome assembly GCA_000751295.2 of bacterium YEK0313. Lineage (NCBI taxonomy): Bacteria > bacterium YEK0313. Next base: position 1,281,962 of record CCMO02000001.1, on the reverse strand, counting down.
TCACCGACAGGGCATTGCCGTTGGCGATGGCCGCCGACAGGACGTCGGTCGCCTTGGCTTCGGCCTCGGCCTGGCGCTCGCGCGCCTCGGCGTCGCGGAAGGCGGCCTCGCGGCGGCCTTCGGCCTCCAGGATCTGCGCCTGCTTTTCGCCCTCGGCCCTGAGGATCTCGGCCTGGCGGTGCCCCTCGGCCTCCAGCACCATGGCGCGCTTCTCGCGCTCGGCCTTCATCTGGCGGGCCATGGCCGCGACGAGATCGGTCGGCGGCACGATGTCCTTGATCTCGATGCGGTTGACCTTGACGCCCCAGGGGGAGGCGGCATGGTCGACGACGCGCAGCAGCCGCTCGTTGATCTCGTCGCGATGGGACAGGAGGGAGTCGAGGTCCATCGAGCCCATCACCGTGCGGATATTGGTCATGGCGAGGTTGAGCAGCGCCTGGTTGAGATTGGTGATCTCGTAGCTGGTCTTGGCGGCATCGAGCGACTGGAAGAAGGCGATGCCGTCGACCGTCACCTTGGCATTGTCCTTGGTGATCACCTCCTGGCTCGGCACGTCCAGGACCTGCTCCATGACGTTCACCTTGTGGCCGATCCGGTCGACGAAGGGGATGATCAGCGACAGGCCGGGGCGGAGCGTGCGGACATAGCGGCCGAAGCGCTCGACCGTCCATTGATAGCCCTGCGGCACGGTCTTGACGCCGAAGAAGACGATGAGAACGGCAAGGGCGACAAGCGCGACGAGGGCGATGTCGCTGCCGGAGAAGGGAACCATGTCAGGCCTCCGATGGAACGCGCACGGGCGGCGGCCGGTGCCCGCACCTGCGCCGCCCCGCCGCAAGGCTAGCATGCCCGTCGGCCGGTTTCGCTGCGATGGCGCGCCGCGGCGGCGCGCATTTCGCGGCGCCCGTCCCCGTGGCAGGCCGGGGCAGCCGCCTTGCAGCTTTCAACCTTTCCAAATCCGGCGTATCACCCGGCTCGTCTCGAAATCCGAGCCGTCGTCCTCGAACTCGCGAGCCGCTGATGCCCGAACTGCCGCGTCCGCCCGATCCCAAGCCGGCCAAGGAAGGCAAGATCGGGGTTCTGATCATGAATCTCGGTACGCCCGACGGCACCGACTACTGGTCGGTGCGGCGCTACCTGAAGGAGTTCCTGTCGGACCGGCGGGTGATCGAGACGCCGCGGGCGATCTGGTGGCCGCTGCTCAACCTGATCATCCTGCAGACCCGGCCGCAGAAGAAGGGCCGGGACTATGCGACGATCTGGAACAAGGAGCTGAACGAGAGCTTCCTGAAGACGATCACGCGCAATCAGGCCGAAAAGCTCGGCGCGGCGCTGGCCGGCCGCAGCGACAGGATCATCGTCGACTGGGCCATGCGCTACGGCAATCCGGCGATCAAGCCGGCGGTCGAGCGCCTTCTGGCCGCCGGCTGCGACCGGATCCTCGCCGTCTCGCTCTATCCGCAATATGCCGCCGCGACGGTCGCCACCGCCAACGACCAGCTGTTCCGCGCGCTGATGGAGATGCGCTGGCAGCCGACGGTGCGCATCGCGCCGCCCTATCACGACATGCCGGTCTATATCGACGCGCTCGCCCGTTCGGTGCGCAACCATCTGGCGAGCCTCGATTACGAGCCGGAGGTGATCCTCGCCTCGTTCCACGGCGTGCCGCAGGCCTATATCGACGCCGGCGACCCCTATTACCGCCATTGCCATGAAACCTGGACGCGGCTCGGCGCCGCGCTCGGCATGGGACCCGACAAGCTGGCCATGACCTTCCAGTCGCGCTTCGGGCCCGACGAATGGATCAAGCCCTATACGGATGCGACGGTGGAAGCGCTGGCCAAGCAGGGCGTCAAGTCGATGGCGATCATCGCCCCCGGTTTTTCCGCCGACTGCCTGGAGACGCTCGAGGAACTCGACGGCGAGAACCGCCACATCTTCGAAGAGAACGGCGGCGAGAAGTTCAGCTACATTCCCTGCCTGAACGACAGCGATCTCGGCATGAAGGTGATCGAGGACCTCGTCGCGCGCGAGCTGATGGGCTGGCTGTGAACGGCTGGCGCCGCGCTGGGTCTCATCGTCAACTGCCGCGGACTTGCGCGCTCCACGGGGCCAGAAGCGCGACGCCGAACGCTGCGGAATCCGCGACATTCGATCGGCGTCATCCTCACTCCACAATGTAGTAATGCAACTAAATCGTGGACGGCCGTGTAATGTCTCGCCCTGTGGGTGGCCGGCCGCGACCGGTAGCAGCTCCGGTCTCATTGACCGCCGGCCGTCGCATTGCTAACCGGCGCATGGGTGCTGATGCAGTGTGGGGGCTGAAAAGATGCGGATCGTTCTGGTCGATATTCCACGTGTTCTTCTTGGGTTGTTGTTCCTGGTCAGTGGGATCGACGGCCTTCTCCTGGTCTTCACCGGGACGAACTACATCAACCCGCCGACCTCGCCGGCGGGCGAGGCCTTCGAGCATGCGCTCAAGACGTCGGGCTTCTTCTGGCCGCTGATGAAGACGATCGATCTCGTCGGCGCGGCGCTGTTGCTGACCAACCGCGCGCCGGCCTTCGGCCTCGCCCTGCTCCTGCCGATCATCACGGTGATCATCGGCTTCCATCTCGCGCTCAATCCCGGCGGCATGCCGGTCGCGGCGATCCTCGCCCTGCTGAGCGTGATGCTGATCGTCGCCTATCGCGACCGCTACGCCGCCCTGCTGCGCTGAGGCGGGCGCCAGGCCGGTCAGCCGACCGGCCGCACGTCCTCGATCACCTTGCCATCGTTGGGCAGGCTGCCCGGAGCGACCGCGGTCACCTGGCCGCGCAGCTTGGTCACGGCCTGAACGGTGGCGCCGACCTCGGCCAGGAACTCGGCCGATTTGGCACGGGTCTCGACGTGCAGCGTCATCGTGTCGGTCTCGCCGCTGCGGGCGACCACGAGGCGCGCGCGGCTGATCTCTGAATGGCGGCGCACCACCTCGGCCACCTGTTCGGGGCGGACGAACATGCCCTTCACCTTGGCGGTCTGGTCGGCGCGGCCGAGCCAGCCGCGGATGCGGGTATTGGTGCGGCCGCAGGCCGAACTGCCGGGCATGACCGCGGTGAGGTCGCCGACCGCCAGGCGGATGAGCGGATGGTGGACGTCGAGCACGGTCACGACGATCTCGCCGACCTCGCCGTCGCGCACCGGATCGCCGGTGCCCGGCCTCACGACCTCCAAGATGATGTCCTCGTTCAGCACCAGGCCGTCGCGCGCCTCGGTTTCGTAGGCGATCGGCCCGCATTCGGCGATGGCATAGGCCTGGAAGGCGCTGATGCCATGGCCGGCGATTTCCGCCTGCAGGGACTGCGGAAAGGCGGCGCCCGAGACGAGCGCCTTGGTGATCGAGGACACGTCGCGTCCCTTCGCCTTGGCGGTGTCGATCAGGATCTTCAGGAAGTCGGGAACGCCGGTATAGGCGACCGGCCGGTAGGCCTCGATCAGGTCGAGCTGCTGCTCGGTATTGCCGGGGCCGGCGGGAATGACGGCGCAGCCCGCGGCACGCGCGCCGGAATCGAAGGCCCAGCCGCCGGGCGTCAGGTGGTAGGAGAAGGTGTTGAGCACGATGTCGCCGCGCCTGAAGCCGGCGGCCGCCAGGACGCGGCCCATGCGCCAGACGTCGTGGCCGACCGGCTCGGGCTCGAAGATCGGGCCAGGCGAGACGAACAGCCGGCCGAAAGTGCCGGTCTTGCCTGGCATGAAGCCGCCGAACGGGGGATGCGTTTTCTGCAGGGCCGGCAGCTCGGACTTGCGCTGTATGGGCAGCTCGGCAAGCGCGGCGCGCGAGGTGATGGCGCGCGGATCGATCTTGCCGAGATGGCGCTTCCAGCCAGGCGCCGTCAGGGCGGTGGCGATCACGGCGGGAAGGCGTTTGAACAGGTCCTTTTCGCGCACGCTCGGGTCGCGGGTTTCCCGCTTGTCGTAGTGGCCAGCCATGGTCATTTCTCCCTCTCGGCCAAGCCTAACCCGGAGCGAACGCAAAAAGCGAACCCTCCGAAGGTCGGGCATCGGCAAATCTGCGGCAGTCGCCCGCGGCGGCCGCACGGTCGATGGTCGAGGTGCTCCATCCTCGCCGGCGGTCCACACCACGCAGCGGCCGGAGGAAGAGACGATCCTCTATGACAGGCGCACGGGGCCGAGGCCAGTGCCGCCGGCCGCGGTGACGGCTCGCCATGCGCCGGCCGCAGGGGGCGGCTGCCTGCCATGAGCGGCGTGTCCAACGCGGCCGGGGCCGGCAGGCCCGGTCAGACCCCCGTCCAGCCGCAGGCGGCGAGCGCGCCCTGCATATGGCGGGGCGGCGGCGCGGTGGCCGTCACGGCGGGTTTTTTGGCGTCGAAGGGAATGGCGATGGCGCGTGCCATCAGGTGAAGGCCGGGTCCGCCGTGGCGCGGCGCATGGCCATAGATGGGATCGCCAAGGATCGGATAGCCCGACGCCTGGCAATGCAGGCGCAGCTGATGCGTGCGGCCGGTGACGGGTTCGAGCGCCAGCCAGGTCAGGCCGCCGCCGCGGCCGAGCACCTGAAAGCGAGTAACGGCCGGCTGGCCCTTCGGGTCGATCTTCATCCACCAGCCGCGCTTCGGATCGCGCGGCGCCATGGCGAGGTCGATCGTGCCGGTTTCCGTCTGCGGGCCGCCCTCGACGACCGCCCAATAGGTCTTGTCGATCTGGTTGGCCTTGAACAGGTCGGCGAGCCGGGCCAGTGCCTTGCGGTGGCGGCCGAGCACCAGGCAGCCGGATGTCTCCTTGTCGAGCCGGTGGGCGAGCTCGGGGTCGCGCGGCAGGCCGAACCGCAGGCTGCCGAGATGGTCGGCCAGATTGGCGCCGCCGCCCGGCCCCTTGTGCACCGGCAATCCCGCGGGCTTGTCGATGATCAGCATCATGGCGTCGCGGTGGAGGACGCGCGGCAGCAGACCCAGGGGGTCGTCGACGGCAGGGTGCCCGGGGCTGTGCGGGTTCGGCGCTTGCATCGGCATCACCGATCGCCCTAAGGGGTAGCCGAAGTCAACATGCTCCCTTCGGCGGCACGCCTTTCGCGCCGCAATGGGACCGCCGAAACCAACCTGACCCCGTCAACGGCGCACGGCCCGCGCCGCCGGACAACAGAGATCGCCTGCCATGGTGGATGAGCCGAAGTCCGACGAGCCGAAGAAGAGCGGCTTCTTCAAGCGGCTGTTCGGACGCGAGGAGAATGCCGCGCCGCAGCCGGAAGGACCGTCGAGCGAGCCGGTCGTGCCGGCCGCGCCGCCGGTCGCCAGCGCCCCGGCCGCCGAGCCACCCGCCGAGCCGGCAGCCCCCGTCGAGCCGAAAAAGAAATGGTGGCAGCGTCTGCGCGAAGGCCTGTCGCGGACCTCCTCGAAACTTGGCCGCGGCATCACCGACGTCTTCACCAAGCGCAAGCTCGACGGGGCGACGCTCGAGGAGCTCGAGGATCTGCTGATCCAGGCCGATCTTGGCGTCGACACGGCGGCGAAGATCACCGAGACGCTGGGCAAGGGCCGCTACGGCAAGGACATTGCTCCCGAGGAGGTGCGCAGCGTGCTCTCCGCCGAGATCGAGAAGGTGCTCGAGCCGGTGGCCCATCCCCTGGCCATCGGGGCCGGCAAGGCGCCGTTCGTGATCATGGTGGTGGGCGTCAACGGATCCGGCAAGACCACCACGATCGGCAAGCTCGCCGCAAAATTCCGGGCCGAGGGCAAGTCGGTCATGCTGGCGGCCGGCGATACGTTCCGCGCGGCCGCCATCGAGCAGTTGAAGGTCTGGGGCGAGCGGACCGGCACGCCGGTCATCGCGCGCGAGCAGGGCTCGGACGCCGCCGGCCTTGCCTTCGACGCCATGAAGGCCGCGCAGGAGGCGCGCGCCGACATTCTCATCCTCGACACGGCGGGCCGGCTGCAGAACAAGACCGAGCTGATGGCCGAGCTGGAAAAGGTGCTGCGGGTGATCCGCAAGATCGACGCCGCTGCGCCGCATTCGGTGCTGCTGGTGCTCGATGCGACGACCGGCCAGAACGCCATCACCCAGGTCGAGGCCTTCGGCCGCACGGCCGGCGTCACCGGCCTCGTCATGACCAAGCTGGACGGCACCGCGCGCGGCGGCATCCTGGTGGCGGTGGCGGCCCGCTTCGGCCTGCCGGTCCACTTCATCGGGGTGGGCGAGGGCATCGACGATCTCGAACCCTTCGCCGCCCGGGATTTCGCCCGCGCCATTGTCGGCATGGACGATTGAAACGCAGGCGCCGGGTCAGCGGCAGCGCCGCAGCGGACGCACGGCGTGATGGCTCGGGATGCGGCAGGCGCCCGATGTCCTCAGCCGGTGGCGCGGTGCGGGCAGGACCTCGTCGGCGCGCGGCGGCTGGTAATAGTAGACGCGCGGGCTGACGATCGGCCGATAGATCACCGGATCGTCGTAGGAGCGCCCGAAAAAGCCGGCCGCGGCGGGCGCCGGCAAGGCCAGGGTTGCGGCGACGAGGGCGGCGGCGGTGAGCGGCGCGGCGGGCCTGACGATCATCCTTGGTCTCCGGTTTGGAGGCAGAGCCTACCGCGAAGATCATACCAATCCCTTGCCGGGCGCGGCCGCGGCCGCCGCCGCCGGCGGCTACCGTCCCCTGCCACTTTTCCCCTTGCCGGTGAAAGGCTTGGCCGTGAGCGGGCCCATGGCGGGCCGGTGCGATCCGGGCTAGGATCGCCGCCCATGGCACAGGACGATCATCGCAGCCGGCACGACCGCGAGCGGCAGGAAGAGGCGCGGCGCGCGCTCGACCGGGTCGAGCGGGAGTCGGAAACCGTGCTCGGCTCGCTGCTGCAGCGCAGCGCCGACTTTTTCTCGGCCAAGGACGAGAGCACCGACCCGGCCGAGATCTGGGGCAAGCGGGTCGGCCGGGCCCTTGCCGTCATCGGTGCGATCGGCTGCCTGATCTACCTCTACATCACCTATATCCAATAGGTCCGATCCCTCGCGCTCCATGCAAGGCCATGACCCTTTCCCATGATCAACTGGCGGCGCTGAAGGCGCCGGACCTCGAGACCTTCGAAGCCCTGGCAAACGATGCCTATGGCCGGCTTCCGGAGGATTTCCGCAAGCTCTGCGCCGGGCTCGTCATCCAGGTCGACGACTTTCCGACCGAGGAGGTGCTGAAGGATCTCGGGGCGGAGACCGATTTCGACCTGCTCGGCCTGTTCCAGGGCATCGGCCTGCCGTTCCGCTCCGAGCAGCTCACTGCGGCCATGCCCAACATGATCTGGCTCTATCGCCGTCCGATTCTCGACTACTGGGCCGAGCACGACGACACGCTGGGCGCGATCATCGCCCATGTGCTGGTGCACGAGATCGGCCATCATTTCGGCCTGTCGGATGCCGATATGGAAGCGATCGAGCGCCGCGCCGGCTAGATCGGCCGGCCGCCGTGGGCCGAGGCTGCCGGCGCCCCCGGCCGCGGCGCCGCGCTCCGGCACCGACATTCGCTTGCCTTCGCTGGCGGACGGGTGCAAATGCCGGGGCCAGAGGGACACGAGCAACCGATCGATAAACGTGTCGTTTTGCTTCCTTCGCTTGCGTCCGCCCCCATATCGGGCTCGAGCGAGGGCCAAGGAGCCCGATACGCGCCGAGGATTGTCATGCCGGTCATCGTCAACAGTGAAGCGGTCCATCCTTTCCTGCCCTCGCTCGGCACGTCGCTGGCGATCGAGCGTGCGAAGGCCGAGAAGCAGGACATCCGGCCGCTGGAGATCGCCATCATCAACCTGATGGCCGACAAGCAGACGACCGAGCGGCAGCTGGCGCTCTGGCTCGGCAACACCATGCTGCAGGTGAAGATCACCTTCGCCACCACGGACGGCTATGTGCGCGACGTCCATGCCGGGCGCGAGACCAAGAACACGCCGGCCGAGCATATCCGCAAGTTCTATTCCGGCTGGAGCGAGATCAAGGACCGCAAGTTCGACGGCCTGATCGTCACCGGGGTCAATGCGCTGAAGGAGCGCGTCAGCGACGAGACGATCTGGCCGGAGGTGCAGAACATCCTGGAATGGTCGCAGACCCATGTCCTGTCTTCGCTGTTCCTGTGCTGGGCCGCGAAGGCGGCGCTGAAGCATTTCCACGATGTCGAGAGCTACAAGGGCCGGCAGAAGCTGTTCGGCCTGTTCGAGCACCGCATCGTCTCGGACCGGACCGGCATCCTGTTCGGCTTTCCCGATACGTTTCCGGTTCCCGTCTCGCGTTGGAAAAGCCCGCGGCGGGAGGACATCCTCAAGCACGATGCGATCGAGATCGTCGCGGATTCGGACGAGGCCGGGCCCAATATCCTTGCCGAGAGCATGGCCGGCAGCCCGACGGCACCGTCCTGCCCGCACCGGCTCTACATCCTGAACCATCCCGAATACGACACCGAGACGCTCGGCGTCGAATATGGCCGCGACGTCGCGCGGGACCCGTCATGGCCGCTGCCGCTGCACTATTTCCCGGGCGATGATCCGGCGAGGGCGCCGCGCAACACCTGGCGCCACACGGCCCACATCTACACCAACTGGATCAAGGCGCTCTACGAGGTCACGCCCTACGACATCGACGCCATCCCGCGGCCGGCCTGGGAAGGGAAGTAGTTGGCGAGTAGCGAGTAGGAAGTAGCGAGTAGGGATGAAGCGACGAGTGCGGCGACATTCTTACTCGCCATTCGCCATTCGCTATTTCAACTCTTTTTCTTCCAGCTCCACCACTTCTTCTTGGCTTCGGTCGGCTGCTCGCCTTCGGCCGGCGGGGCCACGACCTTGCCGAAGCTTTCGAAAAATTCGCCGGCAAGCTTCTTCGCCGTTGCGTCGATCAGGCGGGAGCCGAGCTGGGCGATCTTGCCGGAGATCTGGCTCTTCACGTCATAGTGCAGGATGGTGACGGTTTCGCTTTCCGGCTCCAGGCGGACGGTCGCGCCGCCCTTGGCCATGCCGGCCACGCCGCCATTGCCCTCGCCGGTAATGGTGTATCCGTTCGGCGCATCGATGTCGGACAACGTCACCGAGCCGGAAAAGGTGGCCTTGACCGGGCCGATCTTGAGCACGGCCTTGGCATTGAAGCCGTGATCGCCGGACCGCTCCATGCTCTGGCAGCCGGGAATGCACTGCTTGAGCACGTCGGGATCGTTCAGCGCCTCCCAGACGACCTCGCGCGGGGCCTCGATGCGCTGCGAACCTGTCATGTCCATGGACGTCGTCCCGATCCGTTCAATCGTTCTTGGGTGGGGTGAACAGTAGGGCGGCATGGCCCGGTCTGTCGAGCCGCTCAGCCGCCGGGCTTCTCGCCGGCCGGCAGCTCGATCGCGTTCAGCGCATCGGCGAGGCGGGCCTTGGCCGAGCCGGGCTTCAGGGGCTGCTGCTGGCTCTCGTGCGGCGACCAGCCGGACAGGGTGATGACCTGGAACGTGGCGCGGATCCGGCCGTCGGGATCGGCAAAGCGCTGGTGATAGATGTCCGCCATGCGCATCAGGGTTGCGCGCCTGAGCGGCGTCCGCCGGCGCTGGGCGAGCGGGTTGGCGGCGCCCATGGCCCGCAGGTCGCGCATCAGGGCGAACACGTCGCCATAGCGCACGGTAAGCTTGTCGGCATCGGCGACCGGCAGGGCGAAGCCGGCGCGCTGGAGCAGCGCGCCGATGTCGCGGACGTCGGCAAAGGGGGCGACGCGCAGGGACAGGCCGCCCTCCATCTCGCTTTCCGCCTCGGCGAAGGCCTGGCGCAGCTCCGTCAGGGTTTCGCCGCCGAGCAGGGCGGCGAGGAACAGGCCGTCGGGTTTCAAGGCCCGCCGCACCTGGACGAAGACGCCCGGCAGGTCGTCGACGAGCTGCAGGGCCAGGGCCGAGACGACGAGGTCGAGGCTGGCACCGGCAAAGGGCAGGGCGTCGTGTTGGGCGACGACGACGGGCGCCGCGCGGCGCGGCGCGAGGACCGGCACGGTCTCGGTGCCGATCGGCATGGCGAGGCCGCGGGCGGCGAGCGCCTCGCGCAGCGCGTCGGTGGGGGAGCCGAGATCGACGATGCGGGTGAAGCTGCGCTGCACCAGGCCGAGCCGGTCGGCCAGGTCCTCGGCGACGTGGCGGATGAGGAAATCGGCCGGCTCGCCGCGCGCGGCGCGCCGGCGGCGGACGCCAAGAAGGGTTCGGTCGAACTGCAGCGGAGCGCTCATGACCGGCATATGGCGGCTCGCTGGCGCAAGGTCAAACGCCCGGGTCCTGCGGCCGCGGCGCTGGCCGGCCCTCTTGCCGTGGCCGGCGCTTTCCCGCATCAGTCGACAACGGACCGGCCACTGGAACGGGAAGCGGAATGATCATCAGCGCCGCAAAAATCGCCTGGGACGCCTGTGAACAGTTCCTCGAGGACGATGGCTGGGCGATTTCCAGCCATATCGCGCTCAACGGGCTGATGTCGATGTTTCCCTTCCTCATCGTGGTCACGGCCATGGGCGGCCTGTTCGGCTCCAAGGCCTATGCCGACACGGTGACCCAGCTCCTGTTCGAAGCCTGGCCGGAGACCGTGGCGCGGCCGATCGCCCACGAGCTCAGCACGGTGCTGACCACCTTCCGCACCGATCTCCTGACCTATGGCGTCCTGCTCTCGGTCTATTTTTCCTCGAACGGCGTCGAGGCCCTGCGGGTCGGTCTCAACCGCGCCTATGACGTGCGCGAGACGCGCTGGTGGTATGTGTGCCGCCTGGAATCGATCGGCTACGTGCTGGTCGGCGCGGTGGCGCTGCTGGTCGTCTCGGTGCTCGTCGTGCTCGGGCCGCTGCTCTGGGCGACCGCCGTGCGCTTCGTGCCCTGGCTCGCGCCGTTCGGCTGGGTCGTGCTGTTCATCCGCGTGGCAGCGGCGTCCCTCGTGCTGATCGTCACGCTGACCATCGTGCACCTATTCCTGCCGGCCGGCCGGCGGCGTTTCGTCGACGTCATGCCCGGCGTCGCCGTGACCCTCGTGCTCTGGCTGATCGGCGGCACGCTGTTCGGCAGCTATATCGCCAGCTTCGTGCAGAACTACGTCAACACCTATGCGGGCCTCGCCTCGGGCATGGTGGCGCTGGTCTTCCTCTACTACATCGCCGCCATTTTCGTGCTCGGCGGCGAACTCAACGCGGCGATCTGGCGGGCGCGCGGCCGCATCCTCTGATCCGCCGGCATGCAGCCCTGTCCAACCGTCATCCAGCTTTGCGCGATCCATGCGATCGGCTAAGGGCTTGACGACAAGCCTGCCGAAGACCTGCGCCCTCGAGGAATGAAGTTCATGGCCAAATTCGTGCCTCCCGTCTCGCCGCTCGCCCCCAAGACGGTCCCCGTGCTGCCCGGCATCGAAGGCGTGACGCTCGCCACCGCCGAAGCCGGCATCCGCTACAGCGGCCGCACCGACGTGCTGGCCGTCGGCCTGGCCAAGGGCACCACGGTCGCCGGCGTGTTCACCCGGTCGAAATGCCCGTCGGCGCCGGTCGACTGGTGCCGCGCCAACCTTGCCGGTGGCACTGCCCGCGCGCTTGTCGTCAATTCCGGCAATGCCAATGCCTTCACCGGCAAGAAAGGCCGCGAGGCGGTGGCGCTCACCGCCAAGATCGCGGCCAAGGCGGCCGGCTGCAAGCAGAGCGAGGTGTTCCTCGCCTCCACCGGCGTCATCGGCGAGCCGCTCGATGCGCGCAAATACGAAGGCGTGCTGGACAGCACCTTCGCTGCAGGCAAGGCCGATGCCTGGATGGAGGCGGCGCGCGCCATCATGACCACCGACACCTTCCCGAAGGTGGCCACCGCCACCGCCCGCCTTGGCGCGGCGACGGTGACCATCAACGGCATGGCCAAGGGCGCCGGCATGATCGCGCCCGACATGGCCACCATGCTGTCCTTCGTGTTCACCGACGCGCCGATCGCGGCCGAGGCGCTGCAGGCGCTGCTCGCCAAGGGCGTCAAGACGACCTTCAACACGGTGACGGTCGACAGCGACACCTCGACCTCCGATACGCTGATGCTGTTCGCCACCGGCGCGGCCGCGAAGCGCGGCGCGCCGCGCATCACCGAAGCCGGCGACGGCCGGCTCGCCGGTTTCAAGAAGGCGCTCGACGCTGTGCTCGCCGACCTCGCCGAGCAGGTGGCGCGCGATGGCGAGGGCGCGCGCAAGCTCGTCCACGTCGTGGTCAAGGGCGCGGTGTCGAACGCCTCGGCCTTCAAGGTCGCCAAGTCGATCGCCGATTCGCCGCTGGTGAAGACCGCGATCGCCGGCGAGGATGCCAATTGGGGGCGCGTCGTCATGGCCGTCGGCAAGGCCGGCGAGCCGGCCGAGCGTGACCGGCTGTCGATCTCCTTCGGCGACATCCGCGTCGCCCATGAGGGCGAGCGCGATCCCGCCTATGACGAGGCCGCCGTCAGCCGGATCATGAAGGAGGACGTGATCGTGCTGACCGCCGATCTCGGCCTCGGCCGCGGCCAGGCGAAGGTGATGACCTGCGACCTGACCAAGGATTATGTCGCGATCAACGGCGACTACCGGTCGTGAGCGCCGCTCCCGCCGCCCCGCTGAAAATGGTGTTCGTGGTGGCCTGCGCCCTGGTCGACGCGGACAACCGGATCCTGCTCGCCGAGCGGCCGGCGGGCAAGGCGCTGGCCGGCCTCTGGGAGTTTCCCGGCGGCAAGCTGGAGCCTGGCGAACGGCCGGAACAGACGCTGATCCGGGAGCTCCACGAAGAGCTCGGCATCACCGTGGAAGAGCCGTGTCTCGCCCCGCTCACCTTCGCGAGCCATTCCTACGAGACCTTCCACCTGTTCATGCCGCTCTGGGTCTGCCGACGCTGGCAGGGGACGGTGACGGGCCGCGAAGGCCAGCGCCTCGCCTGGGTCAAGCCGGGACGGCTGCGCGACTATCCGATGCCGGCGGCGGACGAGCCGCTGATCCCGTTCCTGACCGAGCTCCTGGGCGAAGCCCGCGACTGACCGCCCGCGCGGTCGACGCCATCAAGAAAGGCCGGGGCATGGACCCCGGCCTTTTCGCTTCGCCGGCAGTGCAGGGCTTCAGGTGAAGTACTGGCCGCCGTTGATCGTCAGCGTCGAGCCGGTGATGAAGCCGCCTTCGTCGGAGGCGAGGAAGGCGACCGCCCGCGCGATCTCGGCGGGCTCGCCGAGGCGGCCGACCGGGATCTGCGGCAGGATGCGCGACTTCAGCACTTCCGGATCGATGGCCGCGACCATCTCGGTGCCGATATAGCCGGGGCAGATGGCGTTGACCGTGATGCCCTTGTTGGCGTTCTCCTGGGCCAGCGCCTTGACGAAGCCGATATCGCCGGCCTTCGAGGCGGAATAGTTCACCTGGCCCATCTGGCCCTTCTGGCCGTTGATCGAGGAGATCACCACGATGCGGCCGAACGAGCGCGCGCGCATGCCGTCGATCACCGGGCGGGTGACGTTGAACAGGCTGTCGAGATTGGTCCGGATGACCGCCGACCATTGCTCCTTGGTCATCTTGTGGAAGAAGCCGTCGCGGGTGATGCCGGCATTGTTGACCAGGATGTCGATGCCGCCGACCTCCTTCTCGATGGCGGCGACGCCGGCTGCGGAGGCATCGTAGTCGCTGACGTCGAACTTGAAGACGGGAATGCCGGTCTCGGCCTTGAACTTGGCGGCGGCCTCGTCGTTGCCGGCATAGTTGGCGGCGACTTTGTAGCCTGCGGCGTGCAACGTCCTGGAGATGGCGCCGCCGATGCCGCGTGTACCGCCTGTGACCAATGCGACTCGTGCCATGATGATTCCCTCACTTGGTTTATTGGAAGGTCAGTTGGTCGTTCCCGGCCTCTGTTGGACCGGGTTTTGTTGGGACCGGGTTTTTGGAAGTCTTTTCGTCCTGAAGTCTTAAGGGGGAGGCAGGGGCGGCGGCCGCCCCTGCCCGAAGTTGCCGGTGCCGCGTCGGGCTCAGCGCTCGACGCAGAGAGCGACGCCCATGCCGCCGCCGATGCAGAGCGTGGCGAGACCCTTCTTGGCGTCGCGCTTCTGCATTTCGTGCAGCAGGGTGACGAGCACGCGGGCGCCCGACGCACCGATCGGATGGCCGATGGCGATGGCGCCGCCATTGACGTTCACCTTGTCGGTGTCCCAGCCCATGTCCTTGTTGACCGCGATGGCCTGGGCGGCAAAGGCCTCGTTGGCCTCGACGAGGTCGAGGTCCTTGGCCGACCAGCCGGCCTTTTCCAGAGCCTTGCGCGAAGCCGGGATCGGGCCGGAGCCCATGATCGCCGGGTCGACGCCGGCGGTCGCCCAGGACTTGATGGTGGCGAGCGGTTTCAGGCCGCGCCGGTCGGCCTCGGACTTCGTCATCAGCACCACGGCGGCGGCGCCGTCATTGATGCCGGAGGCATTGCCGGCGGTGACCGTGCCGTCCTTCTTGAAGGCGGGCTTCAGCTTGCCCATGGCCTCCAGATTGGCGCCGTCACGGATATATTCGTCGGTGTCGACGACGACGTCCCCCTTGCGGCTGGCGATCGTGACGGGGACGATCTCGTCCTTGAACTTGCCGGACTTGCGCGCGGCCTCGGCCTTGTTCTGCGAGGACACGGCGAAGCGGTCCTGCTCGTCCTTGGTGATCTGCCACTTCTCGGCGACGTTCTCGGCGGTGATGCCCATGTGGTAGCCGTGGAAGGCGTCGATCAGACCGTCCTTCAGCATGGAATCAGTCATTTCCAGCGCGCCCATCTTGGTGCCGTTGCGCAGATGCGCGACGTGCGGCGCCTGGGACATGCTCTCCTGGCCGCCGGCCACGATGATCTTGGCATCGCCATTGGCGATCTGCTGCATGCCGATGGCCACCGTGCGCAGGCCCGAGCCGCAGAGCTGGTTCAACGCCCAGGCGGTCTTCTCGGCGGGAATGCCGGCTTTGATCGCCGCCTGGCGCGCCGGGTTCTGGCCTTCGCCCGCGGTCAGGATCTGGCCGAACACGACCTCGTCGACCTCGTCCGGCTTGACGTTGGCGCGTTCGAGCGCGGCCTTGATCGCGGTGGCGCCGAGCTCATGGGCGGGCAGGCTGGACAGCGCGCCGTTGAACGAACCGACGGGCGTGCGCGCAGCGCCGACGATGACGACTTGCTCGGACATGACTTGTGTCTCCTCATCTCACCAGGCCTCCGCGAGGCCGCGGCCGGCATCTGTGTCGAATGAGACCATGTCGACGATATCGGCGGTGTGTCAACCGAGCCGATAAAACGACGGGAGCCATGCGCGATCGGCGCTGCACAAAACCGTAGCAGGTCGTGCGGAAACGTCATAACGTGATGAAATGATGGCATGCGGCGGTATCGGGGCCACCGCACCCAGACCGAGGGGAACGATGGCCAAGAACGACCTGGTCACGATCAAAAAATACGCCAACCGGCGTCTCTACAACACCAGCACCTCGACCTATGTGACGCTCGAGGACTTGGCCGTGATGGTCAAGGCAGGCACCGATTTCGTCGTCTACGATGCCAAGACCGGCGACGACATTACCCGATCAGTGCTTGCACAGATCATTTTCGAGCAGGAGAACAAGGACGGGCAGAACATGCTGCCGGTCGCCTTCCTGCGCCAACTGATCCGCTTCTACGGCGACAGCATGCAGCTCCTGGTGCCGCGCTTCCTGGAGCTGTCGATCGACAGCCTTTCGAAGGAGCAGGACCGGCTGCGCCAGCAGCTCGGCTCGGCTTTCGGCGCCAATCCGCTGGTGCAGCCGTTCGAAGCCAATGTGCGGCGCAATATGGAGCTGTTCGAGCGCGCCTTCGCCATGTTCTCGCCCTTCGCCAAGCGCGAGGAGCGGCCGAGCGCGGAGCTGGCACCGGAAGACAGGCGCCCGGCCCCGGCCGCCGCGCCGGACGCGTCGTCCAAGGACGGTGACATCGACGAGCTGAAGCATCAGCTCGCGGAGATGCAGCGCAAGCTCGAGAGCCTGTCGCGCAAATAGGCGCGCGAGAGCATTCAGGCCCCGGTGGCCTGGTCGCGCCAGGGCCGCGCCTCGCTGGCGAGGCCCGAATGGGCCCCTTGCAGATAGTCGCAGCCGAGCGCTGCGAGCGCTTCGGCAACCGTTTCGTTCGGCACCCATTCGGCGACGGTCGCGAGCCCCATGTGGCGGGCCAGCCCGAGCAGCGTCATGACGAAGTGGCGGTCGTCGTCCGAGCGCTCGAAATTCTCGACGAAGGCGCCGTCGATCTTGACCCGGTCGACGCGCAGCTGGCGCAGGTTGCGGAACGAGGTGTGGCCAGCGCCGAAATCGTCGATCGCGACCTGCATGCCAAGGGCCTGAACCCGGGCGACGAAGCGGCGGGTATCCTCGACGTCGGCAATGGCGTCGGTCTCGGTGATCTCGACGGTGAGGCGGCCGGCAAGCCCGGGGCAGGCCTTGACCTTGGCGGCGAGCGCATCCGCCCAGTCCTGGCTCATGGCGGTCGCCGGCGAGACGTTGATCGACAGGTGGAGACCGGGGGCGGACACCAGCTCGCCGATGGCAAGATCCAGGACGCGCTGGTCGATGAGCCGGATCAGTCCGAGCTTCTCGGCAACCGGCACGATGGTCGCAGCCGGCAGCAGCGTGCCGTCGGCGGCGCTGATCCGCAGCAGGCATTCATAGGACACCGCCCGGTAGGGCGGTTTCGCCGCGACGATCGGCTGGAAGGCGAGCCTGATCCGGTTCTGCTCCAGCGCGCTGACGATCTCGTCGGTGACGCGCCGGTATTCGCGCCGGCTCTGCTCGCGTTCCAGATTGGGCAGGTAGGCCTGGAAGACGCCGCGCCGGCGCGTCTTCACGCCGTCGAGGGCTTCCTGGGCGCGGGCGAGAGCCGTGGCCGCGTCGCGGGCATGGCGCGGCGCGATGACGCCGCCCATGGTGACGGTGACCGATACCGGGCCGGCGGGGCTTGCGAAGACCTCGTCGCGCACGCTCGCCAGGATCCGTTCGGCAGCGGTCGCCATGTCGTCCGGCTGGCAGTTGCGCATGATGATGCCGAACTTGTTGCCGGACAGCCGGCCGATCAGATCGCCGCCGCGCATGCGCGACCGGATGCGGCGGCCAACCGCGGCAATGATGTTGTCGGCCTCGTCGAAACCGTAGGCTTCGTTGATGCGGGCGAGATTGTCGATGGCGGCGACCAGGAGGCCGATCGACCCGCGCACCTTGCCGATATCGTCGAGGGTCGCGGCCAGCACCTCCAGGAAGCAGGTGCGCGAGAGCTGGCCGGTCAAGGGATCGATGGCATTGGCGGCGGCATGCCGGCGGCGCGTGTCGCTCTCGTCGGTGATGATCCTGACGGTGCCCTCGGCGCGCAGCGGCCGGCCTTCGCTGGAGGCGAACCAGCGGCCGGTGTCCTCGACCCAATGGATGAGACCGGGCCGGGGCGAGAGGGCATATTCGATCGCATAGGCGACGCCTTCGCCCTGGTCGGTGCCGGGTGAATTGACGACCGCCTCGTAGCGGCCCGCCGGCGACTCGGCCGCCAGCATGCCCGCATAGCCGCGGCCGGTGCCGAAAGGCGCGAAATCCTCCACCCCGAACATGGCGGGCGCCTCCGCGCTCCAGCTCAGCCGGTCCGACGGTACGGCCCATTCATAGGTTGCGGTCTGGGACGGCACCAGCGCGACGCCCGCCCCAAGATCGATCGATGCTTCGGGATCCTGAGCGCCCGACACCGCGCTCACCCCGTCCGCCCTGTCCACAGCTTTGTCCACCCCGGCCTAAGCCCGTCGCCTGCCATCATCGGGCATAAATGATGAATGAAGCGTATCGGCCCGCGCGGATCGCTCCGGTCCAGGCAAAGGCTCGGTTTGCGGCGGGCTTGCGAAGCAGGCGGTTGTTAACTCACTGTGCCAATCCGGAACGGATCGGATGGGCACGGCTCTTGCGCCGTGTCGCCGGCCGGCGTCCCGCCGGTCGCATTCAGGAGCAGTCATGGCGATCCGCGGCGTCGGTGCCGATACGACGATCACCTACGGACGACGCTGGACCGACCGCCGGCCGGTCGATCAGCGGCGCGACGAGCGCGGCAGCGGCGAGCGGGAAATGGCGGCCGAGCCGACCGAGGAGGTCGTCGTCGTGGTGCGCCCGACCGTCGAGCGGCGCATCGTCAACCGGCCGCTGACCGCGGTCTTCGCCACGCACCTGCTGTCCGAGGTGATGCCGCAGCCGGAAAGCCCGGTGACGCGCCGGCAGCGTGTCGCCACCGCGGAGGCGCAATATCAGGGCAGGCGCAGCGGACCGGCCGGCCGTGGCCGGCTGGTCAGCCGAAAGGTCTGAAGGGCGCTCAGTAGCCGAGCGCCGAGCCGTCCTTGCGCGGATCCGAGCCGCCGATCAGGAAGCCGGAGCGGTCGATGCGGATCATCTGGCCGCCGCCGATCGGCTTGGTGGTGATCTCGACATCGTGGCCCATGGCCGCCAGTCGGGCGATCGTGGCGTCCGGCCAGGTCGGCTCGACCGTGGTCTTCTCGCCCTCGAAGAAGGCGCGCGGCGCGTCGATCGCCGCCTGCGGGTCCATGCCGTAGTCGAACATGTTGGCGACGACATGGGCGTGTCCCGAGGACTGGTACGAGCCGCCCATGACGCCGAAGCTGGTGGTGACCTCGCCGTTCTCGACCAGCATGGCCGGAATGATCGTGTGCATCGGACGCTTGGCCGATCCGAGGCAGTTGGCGTGGTCGTCCTCCAGGCGGAAGCTGGCGTCGCGGTTCTGCAGGAGGATGCCGGTGTCGGGCGTGCAGATCTTCGCGCCGAAATGGTGGAAGATCGAGTTGATGAAGGACACCGCCATGCGGTCGCGGTCGACGATGGTGCAGTAGATCGTGTCCGATGCCGGCGGCGGCGGCACCAGCAGCGGCGTGCGCCGGCCCGGATCGATCATGGCGGCGAGCGTCTTGGCGAAGCTCTTGCTGGTCAGCTGGTCGACGCTGAAGCGCATATGGGCGGGATCGGCAATGTGCTGGTCGCGCACCGCATAGGCGAGGCGGGCGGCCTCGATGCCGAGATGCAGCCGTTCCGGCGATTGCGGGTCGAGGCTGCGCAGGTCGAAGTTCTCGAGGATGTTGAGCAGGATCAGCGCGGTGATGCCCTGGCCGTTCGGCGGCAGCTCCACCACCTCGACGCCCTTGTAGGTCGAACGGGCCGGCGTCTCGACCGTGCCATGGTGGCTGGCCAGGTCCTCGAGCGTCAGGACGCTGCCCTTGGCGCGGACGGTGCGGACGATGTCCTCGGCGACGCGGCCTTCGTAGAAGCCCTTGGCGCCCTCGCGCGCGATGGTCTGGAGCGTCTCGGCCAGGGCCGGGCTCGCCATGCGCTCGCCGGCGCGCGGCGCGCGGCCGTTCAGCAGATAGTGGCGGCGCGCACCCTCGTCCTTGGCGAGCGCCGCCTCGTCGGCCACCCAGTCGAAGGCGACGCGCGGCGCGACCGGCCAGCCGTCGCGCGCGTAGCGGATCGCCGGCTCCAGGACGCGGCCGAGGTCGAACCGGCCGTGGGTCTTCAGGATGGTCTCCCAGGCCTCGATGGCGCCCGGAACGGTGACGGCATGGACGGAATCGATCGGGATCGTGGTCAGGCCCTGGTCGCGCAGCGCGGCGGCGCTCGCCGCCCGCCCGGCGCGTCCGGAGCCGTTGTAGCCCCAGATCGGCTTGCCCGGGCGCGAGACCAGCGCGAAACAGTCGCCGCCGATGCCGGTCATGTGCGGCTCGACCACCGCCATCACGCCCACCGCGGCAATCGCCGCGTCGGCGGCCGTGCCGCCGGCCCGCATCATTTCGATGGCGGCTGCGGTGGCCAGCGGATGGGAGGTCGCCGCCATCGCCTCGGTGGCATAGACGGGCGAGCGGCCAGGCTTGTGGAAGTCACGCAGCTGGGCGGTCATTGGCGTCCTCCATGCGGCCCGGCCTTCCGCTGACGGCCGAAACCTGTCATGACCGGCAAGCAGGGCCGGCCTATTGTCGCAGGCCTAACACAAGCGTCCCCGGTTGCGCCATGGCTCCGGAAGGACCGTCGTTCCGCGCATGGCGCAGGGCTTTATTGCTGTCCTAATACCTGTCTGGAGACGCCTATGACCCAGCTGACACTCGCCTCGGTCCGCACCATCGCCGACAAGGCGCTGGCCTTCGCCCGCGAGAAAAATTTCAAGCCGATCGGCGTGGTCGTCGTCGATGCCCGCGGGGCGGTGCGCATGACCGTGGTGGAAGACAACAATGCCCTGCTGCGCGCCGACATCGCCCATGGCAAGGCCTATGGCTGCGTGGCGGTCGGGGTCGGCGGCCGCGCCCTGCAGAAATTCGCGGTCGAGCGGCCGCACTTCATCACCGCGCTCGGCGGCCTCAGCCGCGACCGGCTGACGCCGGTGCCGGGCGGCGTCCTGATCCGCGACGCGGCGGGCGCGCTGATCGGCGCCGTCGGCATTTCCGGCGACACCTCGGACAATGACGAGCTCGCGGCGATCGCCGGCATCGAGGCGGCCGGCTTCAAGGCCGATACCGGCGCCTGAGCCAAGCCTCCCGCACAAAAGCAAAAAGCCGGTCGCGAGACCGGCTTTTTTGTCGCCTGCGCAGCGTTGCCGCCGGCGCTCAGTCGTTGCTGGTCGCCTTCGGCTTCAGGATCTGCTTGCCGCGATACATGCCGGTCTTCAGGTCGACATGGTGCGGACGGCGCAGATTGCCCGAGTCCTTGTCCTCGACATAGGTCGGAGCCTTGATGGCGTCGTGCGAGCGGCGCATGCCCTGACGCGACGGCGATGTTTTTCTTCTCGGAACGGCCATGGAACTCTCTCCAGCGGGGCCACAGGGCTCCAGGGCCAGCGGCACGCAAATCGTCAAGTCGCGGGCCTATACACGACTTCGGGCCGATGTTCCAGAGGGAATCTCGGATGCCGCTGCGGCGCTCTCCGGTTCAGCCCTTGAAGGTGAACTGCAACAGCACGGTGCGCTGCAGGAACGAGAAGTTGTTGTCGGAGACCAGCGTCAAGACGGTCTCGCCCTGGCTGTCGCGGTGCACGCTCAGCCCCTCCATATTGTCGATCTGCGAGCCGAGATCGGCCGAGATCACGATCGGCCCGTCGACGGTCGCACCGGGACGGATGCCGGCCGTGTCGATGCGCCGGATGCGCATGCCGAGGCCGCGCCAGACCGAGAACCAGCGCTCCAGGATGAGCAGGTCGCCGCCAGGCAGGAAGGCGAGGTCGGTGATGTCGAACTCGTTGGTGCGCTTGACGAAGAACTCGGCGGGCGTCGGCGTCATCAGGAACCCCCTGATGTCGCCGCGTTCGTTGAGGCCGCGCTCGGAAATCGCGATCAGCGTGCCGGCGAGGGGCGAGGGCCGCGGCAGCACGCCGAGCGCCTCGATGCCGCCATTGCCCGGCAGGCGCCGGTTGCCCATGGGCACCGCGATCGCGGTGCCGCGCGCGGCGAAGCCGTCGCGGCCGAAACTGTCGAAGCGGAAGATGCGATGCGTGCGCTCGACGCCGACATAGGCCGTGCCGCCCTCGATCCAGAGCGCCTCGGTGTCCCAATTACCGGTTTCGGCCAGCGGGCGGCCGTTCGGCCCGAGGATCGGCGCCATGCGGGCCTGGGACAGGCCGGTGATCTTGCCGCCCTCGGTATCGAGCCGCGCGCCGAGCCACTGGCCCTTGTCGGTGACGGCGGTCAGCCGCTGGCCTGTCGCGTCCGTGCGGATCGAGGACAGGCCGCCGAAGCCGCGATAGTCGGACTGCAGCTCGAGGCCGCCGCGAAATTCGAGGCGGCCGAAGGCCGTCCGCGTCGGCTGGCCCGGCGAGAAGACATTGATCGGGAAGGAGCGGATGGTGATGTCGGTGCCGACGGCGCGGGCCGGCTGGGCCGCGGCCCGTCCCGCTCCGGCCAGGGTCGCGAGAGCGGCCCCGGCGCCGGCGGCAAGAAGCCGGCGGCGGGACAGGCGCAGGTCCGCTGGCGACGGTTCGGCGGACGGAGCGGCTGGCGGACCGTCTTGGTCCTCCATGCGCATCAGGCGACCTTGCGGCGCGGCGGCGCGGCCGGCTCGGCGCCGCCGGCCGACTCGTCGAACAGCTCGGCGAGCTTCTCGGTCATGGCGCCGCCCAACTCCTCGGCGTCGACGATGGTGACGGCGCGCCGATAGTAGCGGGTGACGTCGTGGCCGATGCCGATGGCGATGAGCTCGACCGGCGAGCGCGTCTCGATCTCCTCGATCACCCAGCGCAGGTGTCGTTCCAGATAGTTGCCAGGGTTCACCGACAGCGTTGAATCGTCGACCGGAGCGCCGTCCGAGATCATCATCAGGATCTTGCGCTGCTCGGTGCGGGCCAGGAGCCGCTTGTGGGCCCAGTCGAGCGCCTCGCCGTCGATATTCTCCTTCAGCAGGCCCTCGCGCATCATCAGCCCGAGATTCTTGCGTGCGCGGCGCCAGGGCGCATCGCCCGACTTGTAGATGATGTGGCGCAGGTCATTGAGCCGGCCCGGATTGGCCGGCTTGCCGTTCTGCAGCCAGAACTCGCGTGACTGGCCGCCCTTCCAGGCGCGCGTGGTGAAGCCGAGGATCTCGACCTTCACGCCGCAGCGCTCGAGCGTGCGCGCCAGGATGTCGGCGCAGGTGGCGGCGACCGTGATCGGGCGGCCGCGCATCGAGCCGGAATTGTCGAGCAGCAGCGTCACCACCGTGTCGCGGAAATTGGTGTCGCGCTCGCGCTTGAACGACAGCGCGGCCATCGGGTCCATGATGACCCGCGGCAGCCGCGAGGGATCGAGCACGCCCTCCTCGAGATCGAAGTCCCAGGCCCGGTTCTGCTGCGCCATCAGGCGGCGCTGCAGGCGGTTGGCGAGCCGGGCCACGACCGGACCGAGATGGGCGAGCTGCTTGTCGAGATAGGCGCGCAGGCGGTCGAGCTCTTCCGTGTCGCAGAGATCCTGAGCATCGACGATCTCGTCGAACTTGGCGGTGAAGGGCCGGTAGTCGGGCCCCTTCTTCTCGCTGCCCTGATTTTTTGGCCGCCAGGGCTCGCTCGCCTCGTCGGCGTCGCCCATGTCGTTCTCGTCGGGCAGCTCGGCGGCCTGGGCGTCGGACGCCTCCTCGGCGCCGTCGGGCGCCTCGTCCGACATCTGCTCGGATTCCTCCATCTGCATGCCGTCGGAGGATTCGTCCTGCTGGCTGTCGGGGCTCTCGCCGGATTCGGGCGATTCCTGCTCCTGGCTGTCCTTGTCGTCCTCGTCGTTCTCGTCGGCCTGGCCCTTCTCGTCGCCCATGTCGAGGGAGACGAGCAGGTCGCGGACGGCCTTGCCGAAGGCGCGCTGGTCGTTTTCGAGGCCGACCAGGTTTTCCAGGTTCTTGCCGGCCTTGGATTCGATCGTCTCGCGCCAGAGGTCGACGATCCGGGCGGCCTGGTCGGGCGGCTCGAGACCGGTGAGGCGCTGGCGCACCATCAGGGCCAGTGCGTCCTCGATCGGCGCATCGGCCTTGTCGGTGATGTCCTCGTATTTGCCGAGGCGGTGATAATGATCCTCGAGCCGCGCCGTCAGGTTCTTGGAGACGCCGGCCATGCGGTTGGCACCGATCGCCTCGATGCGGGCGGTCTCGACCGCCTCGAACACGGCGCGCGCCGCCTGGCCGTCCGGCGCCATGGCGCGATGGACCTTCGGATTGTGGACGGCAAGCCGCAGCGCCATGGCGTCGCCATGGCCGCGCACGATCGCCGCGTCATGGGCCGAGAGCTTGCGCGGCGGCTCGGGCAGGCGCGCCTTGTCGCCGGCAAGGCCCGGCTTGTCGGCCGCATAGGTCACTTCGAGGTCCTCGCGCCGGGCAATGGCACGCATGCACGAGGCCACCGACCGCTTGAACGGTTCGGTCGGACTTTCCTTCTGTGACGGCTTGGCCTTGGAATTGGAACTCACGGAAGATCCTTCTTCAACCAGATGCGGCGCTCGCCGGGCGGAAAATCGGTCAGCTCGCCGAAGACCTCGTAGCCGAGGCGCTGATAGAATCCGTCGCCCTGGAAGCTGAACGTATCGAGAAAGACGTGCCTTGCGCCCATCCGCACGGCCCGGTTCTCCGCCCGCTGCAGCAGCTCGGTGCCGAGACCGCCGCTGCGAGCCGCTTCGTCCAGCCAGAGCATCTCGACGAAGCACCAGTTCCAGACCGTGTAGCCGACGATGCCGCCACGGATGGCGTTCCGGTCGTCACGCACGGACACGGCGAAACGCCTGTAGCGGGGCTTGCCGGCCTTCGCCGTATTGTAGGCCGAAAGCCCCTTGGCGACGGTTCGGGCGGTTTCGCCTGTCGTCCGTTCTTCGACGACGCGCACCGCCCGGCCTCCGTCAGCTCAGCGCCACGTTGACGGCGCTTTCCGGCAGCTCCTGGCCAAAGCAGCGCTGATAGAACTCGGCCACCAGGGTCCGCTCCATCTCGTCGCATTTGTTCAGGAAGGTCAGCCGGAAGGCGAAGCCGATATCCTTGAAGATGTCGGCGTTCTCGGCCCAGGTCAGCACGGTGCGTGGCGACATGACCGTCGACAGGTCGCCGTTCATGAAGGCGTTGCGGGTCAGATCCGCCACGCGCACCATCTTGTTCACCTGGTCGCGGCCCTCGGTGGTCTTGGCGAAATTCTTGGCCTTGGCCAGGATGATGCCGACCTCGTTGTCGTGCGGCAGATAGTTCAGCGTGGTGACGATCGACCAGCGGTCCATCTGCGCCTGGTTGATCTGCTGCGTGCCGTGATAGAGGCCGGTCGTGTCGCCGAGACCCACCGTGTTGGCGGTGGCGAACAGGCGGAAGGCGGCATGAGGGCGGATCACCCGGCTCTGGTCGAGCAGGGTCAGGCGGCCGGAGGATTCCAGGACGCGCTGGATGACGAACATCACGTCCGGGCGGCCGGCATCGTATTCGTCGAAGCAGAGCGCCACATTGTGCTGGTAGGCCCAGGGCAGGATGCCGTCCCGGAACTCGGTGACCTGCTTGCCGTCCTTGAGCACGATCGCGTCCTTGCCGACGAGATCGATGCGCGAGACGTGGCTGTCGAGGTTGACGCGCACGCAGGGCCAGTTCAGCCGGGCCGCGACCTGTTCGATATGGGTCGATTTGCCGGTGCCGTGGAAGCCGGACACCATGACGCGACGGTTGTGGGCGAAGCCTGCGAGGATCGCGAGCGTCGTCGGCTTGTCGAACAGATAGTCCGGATCAAGGTCGGGAACATGGTCGTCGGGCTTGGAATAGGCCGGCACGGTCATATCCGAATCGATGCCAAACACCTTGCGCACCGACACCGTGGTATCCGGGGTCCCGGTACCCTTTTCAGGCTGCACTGTCACGAATACCTCCGATGCCGCTCCTTCAGCGGCGAGCCGTTTTCTTAAAAAGATCGGCAGGACCTTATCAGATCGCGGGTCGCGCCCGGAAGGCCGCCACATGCGGGAATGCCATTCGCATTATTGATGCGTCCGATCAGCAGAAGCCAGCCTGCTTCAAATAGTTGTAGGCCTGGATGATCTCACGCAGCTTGTCCTCCCGCGACCGGTCGCCGCCATTGGCGTCCGGATGCAGCCGCTTGGCGAGCTCCTTGAAGCGCGCCTTGATCTCGGCGGCGGTGGCATGCACGTCAAGATTGAGCGCGCCGAGCGCCTTGCGCTCGGCATTGCGGATCATCCGCCCGCCTTCCGGCTCGGCCTGGTGGCTGCCTGCCGGCCGCCAGGCCTCGCCCTCGAAGATGCCGAAGGGGTCGGCCGCGCCGCGCGGGCCCATATGGACCTCCGGCCCGGCACGCCGGCCGCCGCGGCTCCAGGCATTGACGCCCATGTTCCAGGTCGGCCGGTGGCCGGTCAGCGCGTCCTTCTGATAGGCGGCGACGGCGGCATCGTTCATGCCGGCGAAATAGTTGTAGGTGGCGTTGTACTCGCGCACATGGTCGAGGCAGAACCAGACGAACTCGCCCTCGCGGTCGCGGCCGAGCGGGGCTCGGTGCGTCGCTTCGCAGTCGCAGCCGGGGGCGCCGCAGACGCGCATGCCGGGACGTGCCTTGGCGCGGCGATCGTCTTCCGGCTTGACGCGGATGCGGTCGAAATAGGGCGATTCAATCTTCATGTGGCTCAGCTTCGAAGCGAACGGCAATTATGAGGGCGCCGGCGCGGCGCGGCAAGACGACGAGGCCGGTTTGCCGGCCCCGATGAATTCCGGTCACGGGCGCGGGGCAGTTCGGGCGCCGGCCTCTTGACCGGCCGCCGGCCGCCTGCGCAGGGTCTCGCCGCCATTTCCCAAAGACACAGGAAGCTCCAGGGCATGCCGCTCGTTCTGCGCTCTTCTCCGCTTTCGCCGTTCGGCCGCAAGGTCAAACTCGCACTCGACCATCTCGGTCTTGCCGACCGGGTGATCGTCGAGACGGCAGATACGATGGATGCCGGCGACATCCTGCGCGAGCAGAACCCGCTCGGCAAGATTCCCGCCCTGGTGCTCGACGACGGATCGGTCGTCTACGACAGCCGCGTGATCGTCGAATATCTGGATATGGAAGCCGGCGGAAACAAGATCATTCCGGCCGAACCGCGGGCACGGATCGCCGTGCTGACGCTGCAGGCGCTTGCCGACGGCATTCTCGACGCGCTCATCCTGCAGCGCTACGAGGCGATGTTCCGGCCCGAGGACCGGCGCGAACCGCGCTGGCTCGACCACCAGGGCGGCAAGGTCGCCCGCGCCATGGCGCGGCTGGAGGCGGAGCCGCCCACGCTCGACATTCATGTCGGCACGCTCGCGCTCGCCTGCGCCCTCGGCTACCAGGACATCCGCTTCGACGGCGCCTGGCGGGCGGATCACCCGCGGCTCGTCGCCTGGCTCGACGGCTTCATCGGCCTGATGCCCGCCGCCTGGCGGCGGACGAGCCCGGCCTGATCACCGGCATCAGCCCGGCTCCCGGGCGAAGGTGCAGTCGACCAGCGTACCGGTCAGCCGCCGCACGCGCCGGTTCCGGTCGATATTTTCGCAGAACGGGGCGGCATCGGCATTGCCGGCCACCGCTCCGTCGCAGACGACCTGCCCCGTTTCGCCGCCCGGCCGCTCGAACGAGCAGGCGACCTGGCAGATCATCGGCCGCGGCGAATTGTTGCTGGCGGTGACATGGATGCGCGCGCCGCGCCCGGTCGTGGCGCAGATCGCCGTCGTCTCGGCCTGGATCGGCGGCGAG
The DNA here is from genome assembly GCA_000751295.2 of bacterium YEK0313. Lineage (NCBI taxonomy): Bacteria > bacterium YEK0313. Next base: position 1,254,797 of record CCMO02000001.1, on the reverse strand, counting down.
ACCACGACCAGATCCGGCTGGCTGTTGCAGCCGGAGAGGACAAGGAGGGAGGCGGCCAGGATCGGACGGTGCATGTCAGGTCTCCTGCCAGTGCCGGCGTTTTTTGTGATCCGGCGCCGCATGCGACGGATGCGCGCGCGGCGGACCTCTCGAAAAACCGGACACCGAACCATTGGAATGGCGGGTGTCGTCCTTGCTTTCGAAGGCCGCTCAAGTGCTCGGCATGGGGATCGGGGCGGTCTTCGACATCGCGACACCCGGATGGGCAGCCGGAACACTGTCACGCCGCGATGCGGCGAGAACAAGACCGGGCCGGCGCGGACGCACCCGAGCGGGCCGGGCGTTCATTCGAGGCCGAACTTCAGCGCCGCCGCCGCGGCCACCGGGCCGAGCACCAGGCTTGCCAGCGACAGCGCCGCCAGAATGGCGAAGGTCGGCCCGAACGGCGCCGGGCCGGTGATCGCCGCCTGGGTGGCGGCGACGCCGAAGACCAGCACGGGAATGCACAGCGGCAGCACCAGCACGGCCATCAGCAGGCCGCCGCGGCGCAGACCCACCGAGAGCGCCGCGCCGATCGTGCCGAGCCCGGTCAGTGCCGGCGTGCCGGCGACGAGCGTCAGGGCAACTGCCGCCATGGCCTCGGTTGGCACGTTCATCAAAAGGCCGAGCACGGGCGCGGCGATCACCAAGGGCAGGCCGGTCGCAAGCCAATGGGCGGCGGTCTTGACGAGGATGGTGAGCGCGAGCGGCGTGCCGGCCATCATCATCAGGTCGAGCGAGCCGTCGTCGGCATCGGCCTGGAACAGCCGGTCGAGGCCCAGGAGGCTCGCCAGCAGCGCGCCGATCCACAGGATGGCCGGGCCGATGCGGGCGAGCAGGTTCATGTCGGGGCCGACGCCGAAGGGCACGATGGTGACGACCGACAGGAAGAAGACGACGCCGACCATGGCGCCGCCGCCGATGCGGGCGGCGAGCCGGAGATCGCGCAGGAACAGCGCCTTCAGCGGCCCTGTCATGGCGCGGGCCCGACGACGAGCTCGCGCGCGGCGATGCCGAGCGGGCCGTGCGTGGCGGCGAGGATCAGCCCGCCGCTGGCCAGATGCGCCGCCATGAGGGTGGCGAGCACCTGCTGGCTCGCCTGGTCGAGCGCGGCGGTCGGCTCGTCCAGGAGCCAGAGCGGGCGGGCGATGCTGACGAGCCGCGCGAGCGCCAGGCGCCGGCGCTGGCCGGCGGAGAGATAGCCGGCAGGCAGGTCGGCGAGATGGTCGAGGCCGAGCCGGGCGAGGGCGGCGAGGAGACCGTCGCCGGCCGCCGGCCCGCCGAGGAAGGCGGTCCAGAAGGCGAGGTTCTCCTTCACCGTCAGAGCCGGCTTGAAGGCGTCCTGGTGGCCGCAATAATGAGCCTGCTCGCCGATCGAGGCTTCGGGATCGCCGCCGTCGAGCCGGATCTCTCCCGCCGCCACCGGCACGAGGCCGGCAATCATGCGCAGCAGGCTCGATTTGCCGGCGCCGTTGCGGCCGACCACCTGCAGGGCTTCTCCGGCCTCGGCCTGAAAGCTCAAATCCCGGAACACGGTCCGGCCGCCGCGCTGACAGGCGAGGGCTTCGGCATGAAGGCGCATCATGGCTCGTTCTTAGAGGCAGTTGCGCAGCATGGATAGGGTTCGGCTGCGGCGGGAGCGATGCCGCCTGCCGGCGCCGGCGCCGGGCCTCGCGCGGGCGGCGGATGCCCCGCGACGAAAGAGTGAGCATGCAGGGCCGATCATTGCCGCTAGCCATATGGCGGGTTGATTGGAATCCCTCTATAACGCCGCCGATTGGTCGCCGCGCCCACTCTGGTCCACGGACTGCGCCGGGAACTTCGGACGCGATGTCGGCCTTCCTACTCGAAGGGATCATCGCCCCATGTCGCTCGACAGCTTCAAGGCCCGCAAGACGCTCAAGGTCGGTACCAAGAGCTACATCTATTACAGTCTGAAGGATGCCGAGAAGAACGGGCTGAAGGGGATTGCGGCGCTGCCTTTCTCGATGAAGGTGCTGCTCGAGAACCTGCTGCGCGCCGAGGACGGCCGCTCGGTCACCAAGGCCGACATCCAGGCGGTGGCCGCCTGGCTGAAGGACAAGGGCAAGGCCGGCAAGGAAATCGCCTTCCGCCCGGCGCGCGTGCTGATGCAGGACTTCACCGGCGTTCCGGCGGTGGTCGACCTCGCCGCCATGCGCGATGCGATGAAGGCGCTCGGCGGCGATCCGCAGAAGATCAACCCGCTGGTGCCGGTCGATCTCGTCATCGACCATTCGGTGATCGTCGACGAGTTCGGTTCGGCCAAGGCCTTCAAGAAGAACGTCGACCTCGAATATCAGCGCAACGGCGAGCGCTACCGCTTCCTGAAATGGGGCCAGCAGGCGTTCAAGAACTTCTCGGTGGTGCCGCCCGGCACCGGCATCTGCCACCAGGTGAACCTGGAATATCTCGCCCAGACGGTCTGGACCCGCAAGGAGAAGGTGACGCGCGTCGTCGGCGGCAAGAAGAAGTCGGAGACGGTCGAGGTCGCCTATCCCGACACGCTGGTCGGCACCGACAGCCACACCACCATGGTCAACGGCCTCGCCGTGCTCGGCTGGGGCGTCGGCGGCATCGAGGCGGAAGCCGCCATGCTCGGCCAGCCGCAGTCCATGCTGCTGCCCGAGGTGATCGGCTTCAAGCTGACCGGCAAGCTGAAGGAAGGCGTGACCGCGACCGACCTGGTGCTGACCGTCACCCAGATGCTGCGCAAGAAGGGCGTGGTCGGCAAGTTCGTCGAGTTCTTCGGCAACGGCCTCAACAACATGACGCTGGCCGACCGCGCCACCATCGCCAACATGGCGCCGGAATACGGCGCGACCTGCGGCTTCTTCCCGATCGACGAGGAGACGCTGAACTATCTGACCACGTCGGGTCGCAAGAGCCAGCGCATCGCCCTCGTCGAGAAATATGCCAAGGCCCAGGGCCTGTTCCGCACCAGGACGACGCCCGATCCCGTGTTCACCGACACGCTCGAGCTCGATCTCGGCACGGTTGTGCCGTCCATGGCCGGTCCGAAGCGTCCCGAGGGTCGCGTCGCGCTGGAGGCCGTCGGCGCCGGCTTCGCCGCTGCGATGGAGACCGACTACAAGAAGGCGGCCGAGATCTCGCGCCGCGTGAAGGTGGAGGGCCGCGACTTCACGCTCGGCCACGGCGACGTCGCGATTGCAGCCATCACCTCCTGCACCAATACGTCGAACCCGGCCGTGCTGTTCGCCGCCGGCCTGCTGGCCCGCAACGCGGTCGCCCGGGGCCTGAAGACCAAGCCGTGGGTGAAGACCTCGCTCGCGCCCGGCTCGCAGGTCGTGGCCGACTATCTCGCCAATTCGGGCCTGCAGAAGGACCTCGACAAGCTCGGCTTCAACCTGGTCGGCTTCGGCTGCACCACCTGCATCGGCAATTCCGGTCCGCTGCCGGCGGAGATCTCCAAGGCGATCAACGATCAGGGCCTGATCGCCGCGGCGGTGCTCTCGGGCAACCGCAACTTCGAGGGCCGCGTGTCGCCCGACGTGCAGGCGAACTATCTCGCCTCGCCGCCGCTGGTGGTCGCCTACGCGCTGGCCGGCTCGGTCCAGCTCGACCTCACCAAGGACCCGCTCGGCACCGACAAGAAGGGCCAGCCGGTCTACCTGAAGGACATCTGGCCGTCGTCGAAGGAAATCCAGGCCTTCATCGCCAAGAACGTCACCAAGAAGCTGTTCAAGGAAAAATACGCCGACGTGTTCAAGGGCGATGCCAACTGGGCCAAGGTCAAGGCGCCTGTTGGACAGACCTACAGCTGGGACGACAAGTCGACCTATGTGCAGAACCCGCCCTATTTCGTCGGCATGGGCATGAAGCCGGCGGCGATCAGCGACATCAAGGGCGCGCGCATCCTGGGCCTGTTCGGCGACAAGATCACCACCGACCACATCTCGCCGGCCGGTTCGATCAAGGCGGCGAGCCCGGCAGGCAAGTATCTCATCGACCACAAGGTCGAGGTCGCCGACTTCAACCAGTACGGCACCCGGCGCGGCAACCACGAAGTGATGATGCGCGGCACCTTCGCCAATATCCGCATCCGCAACTTCATGATGGGGCCGAACGGCCGCGAAGGCGGCTACACGATCCACTATCCCTCCAAGGAGGAGATGCCGATCTACGACGCGGCGATGAAGTATCGCCAGGAGAAGGTGCCGCTCGTCGTCTTCGCCGGCGTCGAATACGGCAACGGCTCCTCGCGCGACTGGGCGGCCAAGGGCACGAACCTGCTCGGCGTGCGCGCGGTCATCGCCCAGTCCTTCGAGCGCATCCACCGCTCGAACCTCGTCGGCATGGGCATCGTGCCGTTCACGCTGGAGGAGGGCACGACCTGGGCTTCGCTCGGCCTGAAGGGTGACGAGACCGTCACCATCCACGGCCTCGAAACGGTGAAGCCGCGCCAGAAGATGGAGGCCGAGGTCACCTTCTCCGACGGCAAGGTGAAGAAGGTGCCGATCCTCTGCCGCATCGATACGCTGGACGAGATCGACTACTTCAAGAACGGCGGCATCCTGCAATATGTGCTGCGCGACCTCGCGGCCTAAGGCCTGAATGCCAGGGGCGGCGGCGGTGCGTGACCGTCGCCGCCCCTGTGTTTTTTGGCGGCTCATCACGCGCGCTTGTGGGATTTTCACCCAACCGTGACTCGCCTGACCGCCATGCGACAAGCTAGGACAAACGCACTGTCTGTGTAGAGTTGGATCGGGGCGGAGACCGATGCTGAGGGCGAAGATCTGGGGAGTGGCCGTGCTCGGCCTGATGGCGCTGAGAACGGCGCCGCTCACCGCCGCACCGGTCGAGGCGGGCGGCCAGGTCCATGCCGTCATCGAGCTGTTCACCAGCCAGGGCTGCTCGTCGTGCCCGCCGGCCGACCGTCATCTCGCCGAGATCGCCGACCGCCCCGACGTCATCGCGCTGACCTTTCCGGTCGACTATTGGGATTATCTCGGCTGGCGCGACACGCTGGCCGATCCGGCCAATGCCAAGCGGCAGAAGGCCTATGCCTATGTCCGCGGCGATCGGCAGGTCTATACGCCGCAAATGGTGATCAATGGCGTCGCCCATGCGATCGGTTCGGACCGTCCGGCGGTCGAGCGGGCCATCGAGCAGTCGGCGGGCCAGGCCGGCGTGCTGAGCATCCCCGTGACGCTGAGCTATTCCGGCGACACGGTGACGGTGTCGCTGCCGGCCTATGACGGGCCGCTGGTCTCGGCCGAAAAGCCCGCGAGCATCGTGCTGCTCGGCGTCTCCTCGCGCCAGGCGGTGGACATTTCCCGCGGCGAGAACCGCGGCCATTCCGTCACCTATCGCAATGTGGTGCGGTCGCAGACCCGGCTCGGCGAATGGACCGGCGCGGCGCAGAGCTTCACCGCCTCGCGGCTGGAGCGTTTCGCGCCCGGCTGCGAACGGGCGGTGGTGCTGGTCCAGGCCGGCGGCCCGCGTCATCCGGGGCCCGTGCTCGGCGCGGCGATGGCGCGCTTCCAGTAACGCGACGATCCCGACATTCGAAGCTTTCGCCCCCGGGCGGCATCGGCGGCCGGTGCTCGGTCGCCGCGGGGCCGCTGTAGGCCCCGCCAGGCGGTGCGTGTTCCGTCAGGCGCGGGCGAGCCAGACGAGATCGGGGGCGACGATGCCGGGCACGTCCTCCTCGTCGATCCTTCTCACCTCATCGACCTTGACGCAGGCCTCGGCCGCGAGCGGATCGACGCCGCGGCGCACCAGTTCGCGGCCGACGCTCCGGCGCACGTTCAGGGCCGCCGTCTCGGCGGCATCGGCTTCGACGAAGCGGGTGGCGGCAAAGGAAATCCCGGCGCCGGCGGCCTCCAGGCCGCGCGCCTCACATCGATACCAAGGCATACAGACTATCCTGTCCCTCTTCCCAATCTGTCCCCAGCCGTCACTCAACCACCATAGGGTTGATAGAGGCTTGACAGGATCGGTTAACTTTTAGCGCGCATCACTCGCGCGAACGTGGGTGACGCGCATACAGGAAAAGGTTCAATGGCTGAACGTGAGCTGAAGGCGACGGACAGGATCCTGGGACGTCGCCAGATCGTGATCGGCGGCGGATCGCTGCTCATTCTGTCGGCCTGTTCCGCGCCGCCGCCACCGACGCCGCCGGGGCAGCCGAGCTTCTATCGCAATCTTGCCGAAGCCGGCGCGCGGGTGGATGCGGCCATGGCCGCCGAGATGATCACCGGCTACCGGCGCAACAACGGCCGTGGCCCGCTGGCCGTCGATCCGGTGCTGATGCGGATCGCGGAGGCGCAGGCAAGCGCCATGGCGCGGGCCGACCAGGTCGGCGTCAGGACCGGCACGGTCGGTGCCCGGCTCAATGCCCAGGGCTATGCCCATGGCGCGGCGGTGGAGAACACCTCCGCCGGCTACATGACGCTCGCCGAGGCCTTTTCCGGCTGGCGCGATTCGCCGCCGCACCGGGCCAACATGCTGCACCCGGCGGTGACCCGGCTCGGCCTTGCCACCGGCTACCGCCCGGGCTCGCGCTACCGGGTGTTCTGGGCGCTGGTGCTCGCGCAGCCGACCGGCGCGGCCTGAGGCGCGCGCCGCCCCGCTGGGCGAAAGCTGGTCAGGGCAGCAGCGAGGGCAGGCCGATGCGGATCGGGCCGAGCTGCAGCCGGCCATCGCTCGCGCGCAGGGTCAGGAGGCGGCCGGGCCGGCCGTCGACATCGGTCGGCTGGCTGGTGAAATTGAGGCCGGCCACGATCGCGCCGACCGTGCCGCCGAGGCCGTTGGCCTGCACCGCGCTTTCGAGATTGGCGACGCGCAGCTCGATCTGGCCGTCGGGCTTGCCGTCGGCGGTCAGTTTCAGATTGCCCTTGGCGATCGCCAGGGCATTCGCCTGGGCGACCCGCAGCAGAACGAGGTCGATGGCGCCGCCGGCGGCCTGCCACTGGCGCAGCGGCAGCGGTTGCGGGCGGTTCGGGCTGCGCAGCAGCTTGCGCGCGGTGAACTGGATCTCGGCATCCACCGGCGGCCGGACGGCATCGCCGAGGGCGGCGCCCTGCAGGTTCGCCACGACGTCGAGGCTGACCGGATCGGCCGGGCTCGGCCGGGTATGCAGCTCGCCGCGCGTTGCGCGCAGGAGCACGGTGCTGTCGCGCGAGAGCTGGAAGGCATCGATCACCACATTCGAGCTTTCGAAGCCGTTGACGCTCAGCTGCGCCGAGGTCTGGGCGAGCCGCCATTGCGCGCTGTAGACGGCCGGATCGCCCTCGACGCTGGCCGTCAGCGGCCCGGTCCATTCGGCGATGACATGGCCGGGACTCCAGATCTGCGAGACCGCCTGCAGGCGCTCCAGCCGGATGGTGCGCATCGGCTGGCTTTCGTCGCGCAGCTCGACGACCGGCTTGGCGCAAGTGAGCTCCAGCCGGAAAGGATAACCGCCGCGCGTGCGCTCGGCGCACTGGATCACCCGGCCATTGGCGGCTTCGCTCGCAATGGCCCGGTCGATCATCTCCTCGGCCCGGTTGGCGCCCCAGTGCCAGACGGCGGTCCAGCCGGCAAAGGCCAGAGCGGCGGCGCCGAGGGGAAGGATGACGGTACGCAGACGGGGCATGGGTGATGATCCCTGGGCAAGGCTTGCATCGCGAAGTCTGGGTCTTTACCAGAACCCGGTCTGCTTTTCCTCATTTCGATGCCGCTCCCGATGACCGGTGAAAAAGGCGATCTTTGGGTCTTCGGCTACGGCTCGTTGATGTGGCGCCCGGGTTTCGACTTCGTCGAACGGGCGCAGGCGCGGCTGATCGGCCTGCATCGGGCCCTGTGCGTCTTCTCCCATGTCCATCGCGGCACGCCGGAACGGCCGGGACTGGTGCTCGGCCTCGACCGGGGCGGCGCCTGCCGCGGCATCGCCTTCCGCGTCGCCGCGGCGAATCGGGCCGCCACCATCCAGTATCTGCGCGAGCGCGAGCAGGTGACCTCGGTCTATCTGGAGGTGGAGCGCGTCGTCACGCTGCAGCAGCCCGGCGAGCCGCGGGTCCGCGCGATCACCTATATCGCCGACCGCGGCCATGCCCAGTATGCCGGCCGCCTCAAGCCCGACGAGCAGCTCCATCTCGTGCGGCAGGGGCACGGCCACTCTGGCGCCAACCGGGACTACGTCAAGAACACGGTGGCGGCGATCGAGGAGCAGGGGTTCCGCGACGCGAACCTGCATTGGCTCGCGTCGCAGCTCTGAGCGCGGTCAGGGCCGGCCGCGGATCGAGGCGGGCTGTCCCGGCAGGGCGAGCTTCACGCCGGTGTCGACCAGGCGGTCGCCGTTGATCCGGAAGACCTGCAGGTTGCGGTCGATATAGTTGCCGATGAAGACGTAGCGGCTGTCGGGACTGAAGGCGATGCCCTCCGGCAGCGCGCCCGCCGGCACATCGTTGAGCGGCGTCAGCCGGCCGTTCGGTCCGATGCGGATCAGCCGTGCCGAGCCGTTGCGGCTGTAGGACCAGGACGAATGCACGGCGGCCGAACCGCGCAGCAGCACCGCGACCGCGTGGCGGCCGTTCGGGGCGATCGCGAAACCCTCCGGCCCGTCGCCGACATTGACGTTGTCGACGACGCGCGGCGGATTGGCCCGGGCGTCGATCACGCTGATCGTGTCGGAATGACCGTCGCCGCCGATGCCGGTATTGGCGGCGAGCGCATAGCGTCCGTCCGGCGTCGTCTCGATATTGTAGACGCCGTAGCCGACGACCATGTCCTGGCTCTTGTCATAGGTGACGGTGGTGCCGTCGATCGCCAGCACGGCCACCTTGTGGGCGGCGTTCTTGGCCACGAAGGCGCGCCGGCCGTCGGGGGTGATGGCGACCGCCGCCACCTCGTCCTCCATGGGAATCTCGGCGATCTGGCGCACCGTGGTGCCGGATATGGTGAGCACCGAGACGCTCTTGCCGTTGCGGTTGGCGACGAGCGCGAGATCGCCCCGGCGCGAGATCGCCATTCCCGAGGGCTGGCGGCCGACCGTGATCGTCTCGACGAGCTTCGGCGGATTGGCGGTGAGGTCGATGACGTGCAGCCTGTTGTCGGGGGCGGCGCGCCAGTTGGCGCCGTCCTGGTTCATCACGACGGGATTGGCGACCAGCGCGAGGCGTCCGTCGGGGGTGATCTGCAGATTGGTCGGCGGGCCGAAGACGGAATTGATCAGCGGCAGGCTGGTGACGATGCGCGGGTTGAGCGGCCGGCTGATGTCGACGATCGTCACCGTGTCCTTGCCGGGCTCGCCGTTGCGCGTTCCGTTGGCCTCGAAGAAGGTCTTTTCGTCATTGGCGACGATGATGTAGTTGCCCTGCGCCAAGGCTCCCGTCGCGACGAGGAGCGTCAGCGCGAGGCCGAGCAAGCTTCTTTTCATCGAGAATTCCTCCCGCCAGTCATTCTGGCGGGACGATCGTGCGGCGTCCGCCGGCGATCGGAAACTACGGAAAAACCACCATGCCCGGGCAGTCCCGCGCCCGGCGTCCCGCACCGGACGGCTAGAGCGCCTCGCCTTTCAGAAGGCGCGGCACCTCGCCGCCGAGGCCGGCGGCCTGGCGGATGAAGAAACGCTTGAGGCCCGGCATGCGGTCGACCAGGCCGAGCCCCAGATCGCGCACGAAGCGCAAGGGATCGGAGGCATTGGAGAACAGCCGGTTGAGCCCGTCGGTGGCGGCGCCCATGACGACCGTGTCGAAGCGCCGCCAGCGCTGATAGCGGGCCAGCACGTCCGGCCCGCCCGGGTCGAGCCCGAGCCGGGCGGCGTCGACGATGCACTCGGCGAGCGCCGCGACGTCGCGGAAGCCCATATTGATGCCCTGGCCGGCGATCGGGTGAATGACATGGGCGGCGTCGCCGACGAGGGCCAGCCGCTCGGCGACGAAGCCGCGGGCGACCTTCAGGCCGAGCGGATAGGCCCTGGGCTGGTCGACGACTTCGATCGTGCCGAGCTTCAGGCCGAAGCGGGTTTCCAGCTCGTCCTGGAACAGCACTTTCGGCAGGGCGCAGAGCCGCTCGGCGCGGGCCGTCTCCTCGGTCCAGACGATGGAGGAGCGGCGGCCGGTCATCGGCAGGATGGCGAAGGGACCTGCCGGCAGGAAATGCTCCTCGGCGCGGCCGCCATGGTCGTATTCATGGGCCACCGTGCAGACGATGCCCGACTGGCCATAGTCCCAGCCGACCGTGCGGAGGCCGGCCATGTCGCGCAGCGGCGAGCGGCCGCCGTCGCAGGCGGCGATGAGGCTCGCGTCGATGCGGGAGCCGTCGTCGAGAATGACGGCGGCGGCGCCGGGCGTCGTCTCGAGGGCGGTGACGCGGGCGGCGCGGAACTGGACGCCGAGTGCCTCGGCGCGGCCGCGCAGGGCGCGCGCCACCGTCGTGTTGGGCGCCATATGGGCAAAGGCTTCGCCGGGCGCGACATCGCCGTCGAAGGTGAGGAAGACCGGGCGGACGACGTCGAGCGTCCGGCTGTCGGTCACCACCATGTCGACGATCGGCTGGGCGTCCGGCGCGATCTCGCTCCAGGCGCCGACGGTCTCGAGCAGCCGGCGCGCGGCGGCGACGAACGAGGAGGCACGGCCGTCGTCGACGGGCGGCCTTGCCGCGGCCGGGTCGACGATGACGACGGCGAGATCGGCCCCGAGGCTCGTTTTCAGCGCGGCTGCGAGCGAGAGGCCGGCAAGGCCGGCGCCGGCAATCACGATATCGGCGCGCGAGGCCGAGGGGGCGCGATCGGTGCTGGCGGCGGTGTTCATGGCCGCGGTGTTACCGGAAAAGCGCCGGCATGGCGAGCGCGCAAGAGGTCGCGGAAGGGTAGCGCGCATCCCCGCGCGCGGCAGGCGCACCATGCATCACGCGGAACAGGCATCGCGCGGAACAAGCAACGCCGATCGACGGCGGATCGCGTGATCCGCCCGGGGTGGTCGACAGGCTGGCCGCAGGCACGGCGCAATACTGACCCCGCCGCACGCAGAGCCGTGCGGCGCGATCGTTGGCGGTCAGACAGCCGCCTCAGGCACGGATGGCGAGGTTGACCGCTTTCGGTCCTTTGCCGCGCTTATCCGGTTCGAGCTCGTATTCCAGCTTCTGGCCCTCGGCCAGCGTGGCGAGCCCTGAGCGCTGGACGGCCGAGATATGGACAAAAATGTCCTTGCCTCCGTCGTCAGGCTTGATGAAGCCGTAGCCCTTCTCGGTGTTGAAAAATTTGACGATCCCCGTCATCGACATGCCGGTCAGCCTTTCCGTATGCACTGCCGGTTCCGCACGATTGCGAACCTGTCAGGGCCCCGGACCAGGAATATCCGCGTTGCATCAAGCGCATGGCACACTCGATCCGCCGCCAGGTCCTTGCCGCCCGAACCTGAGAGCCACCACAAGCGTAACCTGGAAAATTCAAGCTGTACAACCCCGATTTTTACGGATTTACGGCCGATTGCGCTGTGTCAAGGCCGCCGTTACCCAGGGTTTCAAAGAAGACGTGGCGCAGGGGACCTCGCTAATACGCCACGAGGTCACGTTCTGATCCATCGTGCAGACGGCCAGGCGCTCGCCGGACGCGGTCTTCAGGCAGACCGTCTGGCCAAGACCCCATTCGCGCCCCTGCGCCCGGCAGGTGCAATCCGGCAGGGCCACGGGGGGGCCCGGCGTGAACGGCTCGCGGCGCGGCGTATCGCCGGACTGGGCCATCGCGGACCCTGCGACCAGCGCGACGGCGAGGAGCGAGAAGACCGTCCGGCGCATAATCTCGAAGATTAGCGCGGAATTTTCGTGTCGGCTACGGTTTTCGCAAAGGAACGCCGGCGCCGTTCGGGCGGCCGGAATCCAGCCGTCATGCCGCTTTGCGCGCCGCCATCATGTAGTTGACGTCGAGGCTGCGGGTCTCCTCCCAGCGGCCGGCGAGAAGATTGTACCAGACGCCGCGATCGTCGAAGACGCGCAGCCCGCCCGCGGCGATGGCCGTCTCGAGTTCGCGCGGGGTGACGAACTTGTTCCAGTCGTGGGTGCCGCGCGGCAGCCAGCCCAGCACATATTCGGCGCCGACGATGGCGAGGCCGAAACTGGCCATGGTGCGATTGATGGTGGCCATGACGAGCAGCCCGCCTGGACGGACGAGGTCGCAGCAGGTGCGGGTGAACAGCGCGACGTCGGCGACATGCTCGACCACCTCCATGGCCAGCACGATGTCGAAGCGCTCGCCGGCCTCGGCCAGCGCCTCGGCCGTGGTGTTGCGATAGTCCACCGCAAGGCCGGACTGGGCGGCGTGGATGCGCGCCGTCTCGACATTGGTGCGGGCCGGGTCGATGCCGACCACGTCGGCGCCCATGCGCGCGAGCGGCTCGGCGATCAACCCGCCGCCGCAGCCGATGTCGAGCAGCCGCAGGCCGGCGAGCGGCCGCATCGCCTTCGGATCGCGGTCGAAGGCTGCGACGGCGTGGTCCCGGACATAACGCAGCCGCACCGGGTTGAACTTGTGCAGCACCGCCATCTTGCCGGTCGGATTCCACCATTCCGCAGCCAGCTGGGAGAATTTTTCGACTTCCGCCTGGTCGAGGCTCGTGGCCGCCATGGTTCACCCCGAATTTCCAAATGAAGCGCCGGTCTTCCTGACGCGTTGCCATACCCCCGATCGATCGTTATGCATACGCGCCTTTTTTCAAAGCGTGCGCGGCGTCGCGCCAGAGAACGTTTCACCATGTCCCGTCTCGTGATGAAGTTCGGCGGTACCTCCGTCGCCAATGTCGACCGGATCAAGAACGTTGCCCGCCATGTCAAACGCGAGGTCGAGGCCGGTCATCAGGTGGCGGTGGTGGTCTCGGCCATGTCGGGCAAGACCAACGAGCTGGTGGCCTGGTGCAAGGAGGCGGCGGGGCTCTACGAGCAGGCCGAATACGATACCGTGGTCGCCTCCGGCGAACAGGTCACCTCGGGTCTGCTCGCCATCGTGCTCAATTCCATGGGCATCAAGGCACGGTCGTGGCAGGGCTGGCAGATCCCGATCCTCACCGATTCCGCCCATGCCGTGGCGCGCATCGCCGACATTCCCTCGGCCAATCTCGACGCCGCCTTTGCCGAGGGGCAGGTCGCGGTGATCTCGGGCTTCCAGGGCATCCACGCGGAGACCGGCCGCATCACCACGCTCGGGCGCGGCGGTTCCGACACCTCGGCGGTGGCGATCGCCGCGGCGATCAAGGCCGAGCGCTGCGACATCTATACCGATGTCGACGGCGTCTATACGACCGATCCGCGCATCGTTCCGAAGGCGCGCCGCCTCGACAAGGTCGGCTTCGAGGAGATGCTGGAAATGGCATCGCTCGGGTCCAAGGTCCTGCAGGTCCGCTCGGTCGAGCTCTCGATGATTCACGGCGTGCGCACCTATGTCCGCTCGTCTTTCGACAATCCGGACCAGCCGCAGCTCGGCACTCTCATTTGCGACGAGGAGGAAATCGTGGAAAAGCAGGTCGTCACGGGCATTGCCTTCTCGAAGGACGAGGCCCAGGTGAGCATCCGGTCGGTCGCCGACAAGCCGGGCGTCGCCGCGGCGATCTTCGGCCCGCTGGCGGACGCCAATATCAATGTCGACATGATCGTGCAGAACGTCTCGTCGGACGGCGCGACCACCGACATCACCTTCACCTGCCCGGGCGCGGATCTCGAACGCGCCCAGAAGGTGCTGCTCGATGTGCGCGAGACGATCGGCTACACGGCGCTGGAGACCGCCTCCGACGTGGTCAAGGTGTCGTGCATCGGGGTCGGCATGCGCAGCCATGCCGGCGTTGCGGCGCGGGCGTTCCAGGCGCTCGCCGAAAAGGGCATCAACATCCGCGCCATCACCACCTCCGAGATCAAGTTCTCGGTGCTGATCGACGCGGCCTATACCGAGCTTGCCGCCCGCACGCTCCATTCGCTCTACGGCCTCGACAAGGCGGGCTGAGCGCCCGGCGACCGCCGGCCGCCGGGGCATGGCGCGGCCGGTCGCCGGTTCCGGTCCATTTTCCCGACATTGCGCCGCAATATCGGCCAATCACGATCTTGCGAATCCGGCCCGCCCTTTGCAAATGCCGATCGCGCCCTTAATGGTGAGGGCGCGGCGGGGGCCCCCGTCGTTCCTGCTGCCAGGATGAAGGGCATGATGCCCAGAACGTGACCATGCCGATTCGTGCCGCCTTCGGTGGTCCGCGCCTTCTGCTCCGTCGCCTGCGCGAGGTGATGGCCGAGCAGATTTCCGCGCAGGAGCGCCTCGATAAGATCGTCGTGCTGATCGCGGCCAATATGGTGGCCGAGGTCTGCTCGGTCTATGTCCTGCGCGTCGACGGCACGCTCGAACTCTATGCCACCCAGGGCCTCAACCGCGAGGCGGTGCACCTGACCGTCATGCGGGCCGGGGAAGGTCTCGTCGGCCTCGTCGCCCAGACCGCCGACCCGCTCAATCTCTCCGACGCGCAGGACCATCCGCAATATTCCTACAAGCCGGAGACGGGCGAAGAGATCTTCCACTCCTTCCTCGGCGTGCCGATCCTGCGCGGCGGCAATACGCTCGGCGTGCTCGTGGTGCAGAACCGCGCGCACCGCAAATACGAGGAAGACGAGATCGAGGCGCTGCAGACGACCTCGATGGTGCTGGCCGAGATGATCGCCTCGGGCGAGCTCTCCGCGCTCGCCCCGCCTGGCCAGGAGCCCGCGGCGCGCCGGCCGCTGCGGCTCGGCGGCGAGCCGCTCGCCGATGGCGTCGGCCTCGGCTATGTCGTGCTGCACGAGCCGCGCATCCTGGTGAAGCAGCTCATCGCGGACGATCCGAACCGCGAGATGGCGCGCCTCGACCAGGCGGTCGAGGCCATCCGCGCGGCGATCGACGACATGCTCGAGACCGAGGACGTCGCCCGCGGCGGCGAGCACAAGGACATCCTCGAGGCCTACCGGATGTTCGCGCACGACCGCGGCTTCATGCGGCGCATGAAGGAGGCGATCGGCACGGGCATCACCGCGGAGGCGGCGGTCGAGCGCGTCCAGTCCGACAACCGGGCGCGCATGATGCGCCAGACCGATCCCTACCTGCGCGAGCGGCTGCACGATCTCGACGATCTTGCCATGCGCATCCTGCGCCAGCTCACCGGCAGCGACCATCCGGCCGCCTGCGCCGACCTGCCCGACAATGCCATCGTGGTGGCCCGCCATATGGGCCCGGCCTCGCTGCTCGACTACGACCGTACGCGGCTGCGCGGCCTTGTGCTCGAGGAGGGCGGGGCGACCAGCCACGTCGCGATCGTCGCGCGGGCGCTCGGCATTCCCACCGTCGGTCAGGTGGAGAATGCCACCAGCCTGGCCGATCCGGGCGATGCCATCATCATCGACGGCGCTACCGGCGAGGTGCAGCTCAGGCCGACCAGCGACGTCGAGAACGCCTATGCCGAGAAGGTGCGCTTCCGCGCCCGGCGGCAGGCGCAATATCAGGCGATCCGCAACAAGCCGGCCGTGACCAGGGACGGCGTCGAGATCCGCCTGCTGCTGAATGCGGGCCTGTTCGTCGACCTGCCGTTCCTCGACGAGACGGGCGCCTCGGGCATCGGCCTGTTCCGCACCGAGCTGCAGTTCATGGTGGCCAATGCCCTGCCGCGCGTCGCCGAGCAATTGGACCTCTATCGCAAGGTGCTGGACGCCGCCGGCGACCGCCCCGTGACCTTCCGCACCCTCGATATCGGCGGCGACAAGGTGCTGCCCTATATGGAGGTGATTCAGGAGGAGAACCCGGCGCTCGGCTGGCGGGCGATCCGGCTCGGCCTCGACCGTCCGGGCCTGCTGCGCAGCCAGGTGCGTGCCATGCTGCGCGCCGGCGCCGGCCGGGAGGTCAGGATCATGTTCCCGATGATCGCGGCGGTCGAGGAGTTCGACGAGGCGAAAGCCATCGTCGAGCGCGAGCTGACCCACCTGCGCCGGCACGATCACCGCATGCCCGACCGGGTCCAGATCGGCGCCATGGTCGAGGTGCCGGCCCTGCTGTTCCAGCTCGACGAGCTGCTGCCGCGGGTCGACTTCCTGTCGGTCGGATCCAACGACCTCGTCCAGTTCATGTTCGCCGTCGACCGCGGCAACAACCGCGTCGCCAACCGGTTCGACGTCCTGTCGCCGCCGATCCTCAGGGCACTGCGGTCGCTGGCGGCCAAGGGCCGGGAACACGGCAAGCCGGTGACGCTGTGCGGCGAGCTCGCCTCGCGGCCGCTCGAGGCCATGGTGCTCGCCGGGCTCGGCTATCGCTCGCTGTCGCTGTCGCCGGCAGCCATGGGACCGGTCAAGTCCATGCTGCTCGAGCTCGATCTCGGGCGTCTGGAGGCCGTGCTGACCAAGCTCATCGACGAGCCCAAGCAGGGGGTTTCGATCCGCGACAAGCTGATGGAGTTCGTCGAGGCCGAGGGCGTGACGCTCTGATGCTGCCGATCGCGAAGCTCGATACGCTGGTGACGCGCCATGCCGTCATCGAGGCGGAACTGTCCGGAGGCGTCGACGGCGACCGCTACGTGGCGCTGTCGCGCGAATTTTCCGAGCTCGATCCGGTGGTCGGCGCGGTCAAGGCCTATCGCGCGGCACTGGCCGAGCGCGACGACCTCGACCAGATGATGGCCGACCCCGCGACCGATGCCGAGATGGCCGATCTCGCGCGCGTCGAACGCGACGCGCTGGAAGCGCGCATCGCGACGCTGGAGGCCGATCTCCGCATCGCCCTGCTGCCCAAGGATGCGGCGGACGCCAAGAACGTCATTCTCGAAATCCGTGCCGGCACCGGCGGCGACGAAGCCTCGCTGTTCGCGGGCGACCTCTACCGCATGTACGAGCGCTTCGCCGCCCTGCAGGGCTGGACGGTCGAGACCATCTCGGCCAGCGAAGGCACGGTCGGCGGCTACAAGGAAATCGTCGCCGAAGTGCGCGGCGCCGGCGCCTATGCCAAGCTGAAATTCGAGAGCGGCGTGCACCGCGTGCAGCGCGTGCCGGCGACCGAGTCGGGCGGGCGCATCCATACCTCGGCCGCGACCGTCGCGGTCCTGCCCGAAGCCGAGGATGTCGATGTCGCGCTCAACGACGACGATCTGCGCATCGACACGATGCGCGCCGGCGGCGCCGGCGGCCAGCACGTCAACAAGACCGAGTCGGCTGTGCGCATCACCCATGTTCCGACCGGCACGGTGGTGCTGGTCCAGGACGAGCGGTCGCAGCACAAGAACAAGGCTCGTGCACTCGCCATTCTGCGCTCGCGCCTGTTCGACGAGGAGCGGCGACGCCAGGCCGCCGGCCGCGCCGCCGATCGGCGGCTGCAGGTCGGCTCGGGCGATCGTTCGGAGCGCATCCGCACCTACAATTTTCCGCAAGGACGGGTCACCGATCACCGTATCGAGCTGACCCTCTACAAGCTGCCGGAGATCATCGCCGGCACGGCGCTGGGCGAGATCATCGACGCGCTGGTGGCCGACCATCAGGCGAGCCTGCTCGCGCTCGAGAACGCGGCTTGACCAGCGCCGCGCCCGTTCTGCGCCCGGAGCTGACGGTGCGCGCCGCGCGCCGGGTCCTCGCCCGGGCCTTCGCCGCCGGCGGTATCGACGAGGCCGAGCTCGACGCCCGCGTGCTGGTGCGCCATGCGACCGGCCTCGACCCGGCCCTGCCGGGCGCGGCTTCCGACCGGGCGCTCGGCGCCGAGGCCGCGAAGCGCATCGAAGGCCTTGCCGGACGCCGGCTGGCGGGCGAGCCGGTGGCGCGCATTCTCGGCCGACGCGAATTCCACGGCCATGACTTCGTGCTGAACACGGCCTGCCTGGTGCCGCGGCCGGATACCGAAACCGTGGTCGAGGCGGCGCTCGAGCGGCTTCCCGGCGACCGCGCGGCGCGCGTGCTCGATCTCGGCACCGGGCCCGGCACCATCCTTCTCGCCCTGCTCGCCGAGCGGCCGGCCGCCCAAGGGCTCGGCCTCGACCGTTCTGCGGAGGCGCTGGAGGCGGCCCGGCTCAACGCGGCGACGCTGGGCCTCGGGGCGCGCGCCAGCTTCGCGGAAAGCGATTGGGGCGCGGCGGCCGAGGGACGCTTCGACCTCGTCGTTTCCAATCCGCCCTATATTCCCTCGGCGACCTGCGACGCCCTCGCGCGTGAGGTGCGCGAGCACGATCCGCGCCTGGCCCTCGATGGCGGACCGGACGGTCTCGATGCCTATCGCGCCATTCTCGCAGCCGCGCCCGGCCTCCTGGCGGGCGGCGGTCACGTCGTCCTGGAACTCGGCATCGGCCAGGCGGCGGCCGTCGCCGCCATTGCCCGCGCCCATGGCTTCGGCGTCGCGGGCCTCAGGTCCGATCTTGCCGGCGTGCCGCGCGCGCTGGTGCTGCGCCAGGCCTGACCGCGTCATGGGCCAGCCAGTTTAGATCAATCCTAACTCGCGGTAAAATCTATGTAATTTGGCGAATGCCGGAAAGACGGGCCATGGTCTATAGCGGCCGCGGAACGCCGGTCCCGCGCGGCCGGCCCGAGATCAGAGGTCCGCCATGAACGCCTGGTCGATCGCACTGCAGAGCGGCGCCATCCTGTTGCGCGAGGGGCTGGAAGCTCTGCTCGTGGTGGCGGCGCTCGCCGCCTTCCTGCGCCGGGCCGGTGCCGCCGACCGGCTTGCCATGCTCTATTCCGGCGCGCTCGCGGCCATTCTCGCGAGCCTGGCCGCGGCCTATATTTTCGAGACCTGGTTCGGCGGCGTCCATGACGACACCGTCGAGGGCGTGGTCATGCTGGCCGCCGCGGCCCTGCTCTTCTATGCGAGCGGCTGGCTGTTCCTGCGGCAGGATCCGCGACGCTGGCAGGCCGATCTCAATGCGGCGGCGGGCCGGGCGGTCGCGGCCGGCTCGGCGCTCTCCTTCGCCCTGCTCGCTTTCCTCGCGGTGTTCCGCGAGGGGGCGGAGACCGCGCTGTTCCTGCATGCGCTGGCCAAGAGCTCGGGTGGCTGGAGCCTTGCCCTTCTCGCCGGGCTTGCCGGCGCCGCGGCGCTCCTCGCGGTGCTCTTCGCGGTCATGCAGCTCATCGCCTTCCGGCTGCCGCTGCGGCCGCTGTTCCTTCTCACCTCGCTGTTCCTGTTCGCCATGGGCCTGCGGTTCGTCGCCAGCGCCGTGCAGGAGTTCCAGGAGCAGGCCTATGTCGACGTTCATCCGGCGGTCGTGCCGCAATGGGTCGTCGACTACGGGCTCAACAACGGCTCCTGGGAGGCGATCGGTGCGCAAATCGCCCTTATCGTCGCCGCGCTCGCCGGCATGGCGATCGCCGCGATCGGCAGCCGCAGCCCGGGCCGGGCATGAGCGGCGATCGCGCGCGAATCTTTTCATCGCGCCGTCGTCTTTTGGCGAAACATTAAGGGCCGCCATGGCTTGTCTCCGCCGGGGATTGTATGGGGGCGTCAAATGGTTGCGACCGCTGTCTCGGGGCTGGTGGCGGTAGTTCTCTCGCTCGTGCTGTTCGGTGGCCAGGTGCCGTTGACGCCGGCCGTGACGGACGTGCTGTTTCTCGGCCTTGCCGCCGCGACGCTGCATCTGATCTTCGGCCTGATCGCGGCCAAGGAATAGCGGCGTCCCGGTGCGCCGGCCTGCGCTCGCCTGAACGGATCCTGCCATCGTCTGGCCCCATATGCGGGGTCTACTTTCCTTCCCTTGCGTCACCTTAGAGGTTGGCGCGTCGTGAAGGAGATGATGATGAGGCTCATCCTGGTCTTTCTGGTCGCCGCCGGCCTCGGCGCGGCCTTTGTGACCTTTTGCACCGTGCTGGTCACGCCGGCGGCAGAGACCGGCACGGTCGGCAAGACCGAGATCGTCGAGCGCCGCGGCCGGCTGCGGTTCCTCGACAGCCCGGAAGCGCTGTGCCGGCGCTCGGGCATGGTGGCCAGCACCGGCTGCGGCCGCGCGGCCATGGCGGCGCAGCCGCCGGGCCGGACCTATCTGACCTTGCCCTATGTCGATTTTCTCTACCAGCAGACGCTCAACTGATCGTCGGGTCCTCAGGCGGCAAAGGACCGCTCATGCCGGCTGCGCGGCCGGCGCATGCATGTCTGAGGCGCGGGCGGATCGGTTGATCGCGCCCGCCCCGACCCTTAGGCGAGGATCATGCTCCCGCGCGACTTCGCCATCCTGGTCTTCGTCTGCCTGACCTGGGCGTCCAACTTCATCATTTCCAAGATCGCGCTGACCGAGCTGCATACCCCGCCGCTGTTCTTCTCGGCGGTGCGGTTCGGCCTGGTCCTGCTCGCGACCCTGCCGTGGCTTCTGCCCATGCCGCGGCCGCGCTGGCGCATGCTGGCGGTCGGCCTTCTGATGGGGGCGGGCGGTTTCGGCCTCGTCAGCATCGGCCTTCTGACGGCGAGCCCGTCGAGCGCGGCGGTCGTCACCCAGCTCGGCGTGCCGATCACCGCGCTCCTGTCGGTCGTCATGCTGGGCGAACGCATCAGCTGGCGCCGGGGCATCGGCATAGCGCTCGCCTTTTCGGGGGCCATGGCCGTGATGTGGAACCCGAGCGGCCTGTCGCTCTCCTACGGCCTCATCTTCGTTCTGCTGAGCGCCTTCGCCTCGGCGCTGGGCATCGTGCTGGTGAAGCAGCTCGGCAGCGTCCAGCCGTTCCAGTTCCAGGCCTGGGTCGGGCTCGCCTCGGCCGTGCCGCTCGGCATCGCCTCGGCCATGCTCGAAACGGGGCAGGTGAGGCTGGCGCTGGAAGCCGGCTGGTGGTTCGTCGCCACCGTCGTCTATGCGGCGCTGGCGGTTTCGCTCGCCGGTCATTCGCTGTTCTTCCGGCTTGTCCAGAAATACGAGGCGAACCTGATCTCGACGCTGACCCTGATGTGCCCGCTCATGGCCATCGGGCTCGGCGTGGTGCTGCTCGGCGACCGGTTCGACGGGCGCATGGCGGCGGGCACGGCGGTGGTGCTGGTCGGCGTGCTGATGATCGTGATCACGCCCGGCCGCGGCAAAAGCCGGCCGTGAGGCCGGGCGCGATCGTCAGGCGGCCGGTCGCGGCAGCGCGCCGCGGACGGTCTTGAGCAGTGTCACCAGCTGGCTCTGCTGGTTGGTGCCGGTCTTGCGGAAGATCTTTTCGAGATAGGATCTGGCGGTCGTGAACTTGATGCCGTTGACCGCGGCGGCGGCTTTCAGCGGCGTGCCGCTGGTGAGCGCTGCGGCGAGCCGCGCCTCGGCCGGCGTCAGGTCGAACAGGCCGGCGAGCACGGCGGGCGAAGGAATGCCCTGATCCGCGCCGACCACCGACACCGCGACCAGGACGTCGGCGCCGGCGAAGATGTCGTGGGCCGAACGCTTCAGCGGCAGGATGTGGACGACCAGGGCGGGCGCGTCGTACGCGGCGGGGACCGGGATCGAGCGGACGATGTCGTCATCGGTCCGGTGCGACAGCCTGACCGCGTCCTGGAACAGCCTGTTGGCCGATGGGTGGGCAATGGCCATGCCGCCGAAGGCGACCGGCACCAGCCGGTCGGCAATGCGTTCGAGCTCGTCGTTGCCGGCCAGAACCCGGCCCGACCGCGCAAGCACGGCGGCAGGTATGCCGAGCGCCTGCAAGGTCGAGACTGTCGCCCGCGCCTGCTCCATGCGCAGCCGGGCGGAGACCAGGGACGCGCGGGCGAGATGCGGGCGGAGCGCGTCGAGGCGCGCGATCTCCGCGGCGAGGAACGGGCCGTTCTCCGTTCGGCGGTCGAGGGACACCATGGCCAGCTCGCCCGATGGCAGGGGGATGTAGGTCGCCGCCTCCTCCGCCAGGCCATGCGTCTGCTTGATATGGATGAAAGGGTCGGTGTCGAGGATGTCCTGCGGAAAGAAGGTCGACGTGACGATGAAGCCCGGGGGCGGGTCGGGACGGAGGTAGTCGAGGCGGCGAAATGTGCGGGGATCGGGATTGCGCGCGAGATCGCCGCCGATCCGGCGGATAATCTCGCTGTTCCTGAGGCCGAGCAGCCGTTGGCCGTTGACCAGCGCGATGCAGCCGCCCGCCGCGCCGCCGACATCGCCGAGCCTGTCCAGGACGGGCAGCCACTGGTCGGGATTGAAGGCGGCTTCGTAGATCAGGTCGGCTACCGCGTTCTCAGCCATTCAGCCTCCCATCCGGCCGGCGCGGCCTGTCTGGTCACAGCACCGCCCGTCGTCCGTGATCCCGGTTCGACGACCCAGGCGGTCGATGCACTGGACGGGCCCCGCGTCAGCCCGGATTCGCGGGCGGCAGAGCGCCGTGGACGGTTTTCAGGAGCGCCACGAGCTGGCTCTGCTGGTTGGTGCCGGTCTTGCGGAAGATCTTCTCGAGATAGGCCCGGGCGGTCGTGAACCTGATGCCGCCGGCGGCGGCGGCGGCCTTCAGCGGCATGCCGCTGGTGAGCGCCGAGGCGAGCCGCGCCTCGGCCGGAGTCAGGTCGAACAGGCCGGTGAGGATGCGCGGTGACGGCACGCCCTGGTCCGCGCCGACCACGGTCGCCGCGACCAGGACGTCGGCGCCGGAAAAGATGTCGTGGGCCGAGCGTTTCAGCGGCAGGACATGGACGACGAGGGCGGGCGCGCCCTCCTGCGCCGGCACCGGGATCGAGCGGACGATGCCGTCATGGGTCCGGTCCGAGAGCTTGATCGCCTCCTGGAACAGTCTGTTGGCCGGCGCATGGGCAATGGCCATGCCGCCGAAGGCGACCGGCATCAGCCGGTCGGTGATGCGCTCGAGCTCCTCGTTGCTGGCGAGGACCCGGCCCGAGCGGGCAAGCACGGCGGCCGGTATGCCGAGTGCCTGCAGGGTCGAGACGGCCGCCCGCGCCCGCTCCATGCGCAGCCTGGCCGACACCAGGGAGGCGCGCGCGAGATGCGGGCGGAGTCCATCGAGGCGCGCGATCTCCTCGGCGAGGAACGGTCCGTTCTCGGTCCGGCGGTCGAGCGAGAAGACGGCGGTTTCGCCCGAGGGCAGGGCGATGATCGTCGCGGCCTCTTCGGCCAGGCCTCGCATGAGCTTGATGCGCACGACGGGATCGGCGTCTTGCAGCTCTCTCGGAAAGAAGGCCGATGCGACGATGAAGCCCGGCGGTGCATTGGCGTGGAAATATCCGAAACGGCGAAGCGAGGCCGGGTCGGGATTGCGGGTCATCTCCTCGCCGAGCGCGCGCGTCGCCTCGCTGTTTTTCGCGCCGAGCGGCTCGTAGCCGTTGATCAGCGCCATGCAGCCTCCGATCGTCCGGCTGATATGGCCGAGGCCGTCGAGCACGGGCACCCATTGATCGGGATTGAAGGCGGCTTCGTAGATCAGGTCCGCGACGTCCTCGTCCGCCATTCGTCCTCCGTCCGGGTGAACCGTTCGGTCGCGGTGCAGCCGGGGCGCTCATGGTCCCCGGCAAGCACGCTAGCAGAGCATGGAAAGGCGGGGCACTGGCATTTGCCGGTAGGGAAGGGGCGTCGGCGGTTGCGGGAGGTGCCGCGGCTTGGCTGGGAGACCCGTGCGGCTGCCGCATCCAGGCCGGCCGGCGATCACGAGATCGGCCCGGGCAACTCGGTCGGACAATGCTGAGCGGCCTGAGACACAGGTGACAGATCGTACCGGACACATGGGTTACAGTTTCCGCTTTTGTTCTGGAAGCGGAGGGTGGGATGCCATGGAAGGAGTGTTCGGTCATGGACGAGCGTCTTCGCTTCGTTGCCCGCCTGCTGGATGGAGAGGCGATGACGGAGGCCTGTCGGGCCTTCGGCATCTCACGCAAGACCGGCTACAAGATCTTCAGCCGCTACAAGGAGCACGGACAGGAGGCCCTGAGCGATCGCTCGCGCCGGCCGGTGCGTTATGCCAACCAGTTGCCCGGCCAGATCGAGAGCCTGATCGTGACGCTCAAGCGGGACAAGCCGCACTGGGGCGCGCGCAAGCTGCGCGAACTGATCGTGCGGCGGTTGGCCGGCGACGTACGGGTGCCGGCTCGTAGCACCATCCATGCGGTCCTGCATCGCCACGGCCTGGTGAAGCCGCCGGGGCGCCCGCGCCATCGGGCCCATGGCACGGCGCTGTCGCAAGGGGCGGTCGCCAATGCGCTGTGGTGCGCCGACTTCAAGGGGGAGTTCAAGCTCGGCAACGGACAGTACTGCTACCCGCTCACCGTGACCGACCACGCCTCGCGCTTCCTGCTCATGTGCGAAGCATTGGACTCGGTGCGGGAAGAGCTGGCGATCACGGCCTTCGAGCAGTTGTTCCGCGAGCGGGGCCTGCCGGAGGCCATTCGCTCCGACAATGGCGTGCCCTTTGCCAGCCCGAACGGCCTGTTCAATCTGTCCAGGCTCTCGGTCTGGTGGCTCAGGCTCGGCATTGCCATCGAACGCATCCAGCCCGGCCAGCCGCAGCAGAATGGGCGGCACGAGCGCATGCATCTCACGCTGAAGAAGGAAGCGACCCGTCCGGCCGGCCAGAACAGCCTGCAGCAGCAGGGCCGGTTCGATGCCTTCCAGAAGGAGTTCAACACCGAGCGTCCTCACGAGGGGCTCGACATGAAGTGTCCGGCCGAGGTCTATACGCCATCATGCAGGCCCTACACGGGCCTGCCGGAGCTCAGCTATCCCCTGCATGACCGCGACGTGATGATCACCGCCTGCGGCCGCCTGTGCCTGCACCGAAAGAAGATCAACGTCTCGACCGTGCTCGCCGGTCAGCGCGTCGGCATCAAGGAAGTCGACGAGGGCATTTGGCTCGTCAGCTTCATGAGCTACGATCTCGGCTACTTCGATTTGGAACAGAAAACCCTGCAGCCACTCGACAACCCGTTCGGGCCAAGAGTGTCACCCATGTCTTAGGTACAATCTGTTACCCATGTGTCCGGGTCGGACATGCGGGAAATGGTGCCGCGGAAGGGATTCGAACCCCCGACCCACGCATTACGAATGCGTTGCTCTACCAGCTGAGCTACCGCGGCGACACGCGCCGCCTTGTACAGGCGGTCCCTTCGATTTGCAATATAGCGCGCGTGCCGGCGTCACGGAAATGGCGCTGCCCTGTGGGAGGGCACGACCTGCACATGAAAAAGCCCCCGGCCTGGGAAGGCCGGGGGCTGATCGTCCACTGCGAGGGCGATCCTGGAGCGATTACTCGCGGTTGCCGAGGATCGACATCAGGAACTGGAACATGCCGACGAAGTCGATGTAGAGCTGGAGGGCGCCGAAGATGGCGGCCTTCTGCACCAGCGAGCCGTCATTGGCATAGGCAAGGCTGTAGATGTACTCGTTCTTGATGTTCTGCGTGTCGTAGGCGGTCAGGCCCGCGAAGACGAGAACGCCGACGACCGAGATGATCCACTGCAGCATGGTCGAAGCCGTGCCGGTGAAGGCGGCGATGCCGATATTCACGAGCGAGGCGATGATCAGGCCGAACAGGCCCATCATCAGGAAGGTGCCCATGCCGGACAGGTCGCGCTTGGTGGTGTAGCCCCAGAGCGACAGCGCGCCGAACGAGGCGGCCGTGATGAAGAACACGCGGGCGACCGAGGTGTGCGCGTAGACGAGCAGGATGGTCGTCAGCGACACGCCGACCAGGGCGGCATAGACCCAGAAGGTCATCTGCGCGGCCGAGGCGCTCATCCGGTCGGCGCGGAACGACAGCAGCAGCACGACGCCGAGCGGCGCCAGGATGACGACGAACTTGAACCAGCTGGCGAACAGGAAGGCGCCGAACTGGGTCAGATACTGGCCCTGCGAAACGGCCAGCGCGCCGCCGCGGGCACCGCGCGCCGCGAGCGAGGCATCGCCGGTCACCGACAGCATGTAGATGCCGAGCGCGGCGAAGCCGGTGATGGCAAGGCCGAGCATCATGTAGTTGTAGACGCCGATCATGTACGACCGCAGGCCCTGGTCGACCTGGGCCTGCTGGGCGGCCGTGGCCTGGCCATAACCATAGCCACCATAGGCCTGGGCGTTGGGATCGTAATTGGTCATCGATGAACCTCTGGGTTTTCCCTCAGGACGTGGACGGCGCAGGCATAGCTGCCTTGGACGCTAAAATATGGCGGACGGGCAGGGCGGCACAAGTGCTCACGATGACGCGGCCAGCAAAACCGCTCCCGGCGCGGCCCTTTGTCGCAATTTCCGAGCGTCTCACGCCGCCTCGCACGAGCATTAATCATGACAGCTATATGTAACGCTCACATGTTGCGCAGGACGGGAGCAGGTTTTTCTCCAAGCGCGCGCCAGGTTCCGAAGAGG
Source organism: bacterium YEK0313 (assembly GCA_000751295.2). Classification (NCBI taxonomy): domain Bacteria; species bacterium YEK0313. Next base: position 1,228,533 of record CCMO02000001.1, on the reverse strand, counting down.
CCGAAGCCGACGGTCAAGATGACGGCAAGGCCGACGATGCCGATCGCCGCCGTGGCCGAGAAGGTGAAAGGAATGGTCATGACCTCGGTGGTGATCAGATAGGCCGCGAGACTGCCGGCGACGATGCCGAACAGCGCGGTAACCAGACCGAGCACCGCGTATTCGATTGCATAGGTGCCGATCAGCATGGCGCGGCTGGCGCCCAGCGTCTTCAGGATCACCGCATCATAGACGCGCGCGCGATGGCCGGCGGCGAGCGCTCCGGCCAGTACCAGGATGGAGGCGATCAGGGTCACGACGCTCGCGCCGCGAATGGCGGTGGCGATCTGGGTCGCAAGCTCGCCCACCGCCTCCAGCGCATCCTTGACCCTGACGGTGGTCACCGCCGGAAAGGCGCCGGCCACCGCCTGCAGCAGCTGGATTTCCGCCGCGGTCGACTGCTGGCGGTGGTAGGTGAGGGTCGCCAGATGGCTGTGCGGCGCCCCGCGGAACGTGTTGGGCGAGAACACGACGATGAAGTTGATGCCGAGATTGTCCCACTGGATGCGCCTGAAATTGGCGATCCGCGCGGTGATGTTGCGGCCGAGCACATTGACCACGACCTCGTCGCCGAGCTTCAGGCCGAAACCGGCACCCATCCGCTCGTCGAAGGAGACCAGTGGCGGCCCGGCATAGTCCGCCGGCCACCACTCGCCTTCGACCACATGCGAATTCTTCGGCACATCCGTCGAATAGGTGATGCCGCGGTCGCCAGACAGCGCCCAGCGGATCTCGTCGCGGGCGCGGATCTCCTCGACCGGCCGGCCGCCGAGGCGGACGAAGCGGCCGCGCAGCATGGGCACGCGGTCGAGGACTGCCCCCGGCGCATGCCCGGCAATGAAGGCGTCGAAGCGCGGCACCTCGGAATTGGCGATGTCGACGAAGAAGAAGGACGGCGCCCGCTCCGGCAGGGCGGTCTCGATCTGGCGGCGGAAGCTCGAATCGACGAGCGCGATGACTGCGAGCAGGGTCAGGCCGAGGCCGAGCGACAACACCACCGCCGGCGTCAGGGCGCCGGGCCGGTGGAGATTGCCGAGCGCGAGGCGCAGGCCGGTATGGCGGGGCCGCGGCAGGCGGCGCGCCAGCGCCATCAGGCCATGGGCGACGAGCCGCAGGATGACGAAGGCGCCGGCGGCCCCGGCAATGAACATCAGCGCGAGGCGCGGGTTGAAGGCGACCGCGACCGCCAGCGCGACCAGGCCGCCGAGGGCGGCGACCGTCATGGCGACATAACGCTTGCGCGGCAGCCGGCCGTCGCTGTCGACCGTGTCGCGAAACAGCGCGGCCACCGGCACGTCGTGGGCGCGACCCAGCGGCCAGAGGGTGAAGGCGAGGGCGACGAGAAGACCGTAGCCGGCTGCGACCAGGAGTTCGCCGGGATAGATGTCGGCGGCGATCGGGATCGGGATGAGCGTGCCGGCCAGCGAGACGATGGCATAGGGCAGCGCCGCGCCGAGGACGAGCCCGATCAGCGTGCCGATCAGGGCGAGCCCGCCGATCTGGGTGAGCGTGATGGAAAAGACCAGGCCACCGGTCGCGCCGAGCGCCTTGAGGGTGGCGAAATCGTTGCGCTTGCGGTCGATGAGGCTCGCCACCGCATTGGCCACCCCGACGCCGCCGACGAGCAGCGCGGTCAGCCCGACCAGGGTGAGGAACTGCGAGAAGCGCTGGACCTGGTTGGCGAGCTGGGGCGAGGCGTTCATGCGCGTGCGCACTTCGAAGCCGGCTTCCGGAAAGCGCTCGCGCATGTCGGCGACGACGCGGCGGACATCCGAATCGCCGGCCAGCCGGCCATCGAGGCGAAGCTGATAGAGCCAGCGGATCAGCGAGCCCGGCTGGATCAGGCCGGTCTTGCGAAAGCCGTCGAGCGAGATCATCAGGCGCGGCCCGAAGCCGACGCCGCCGGCGAGCCGGTCGGGCTCCTGGCGGATCACGCCGCGAATGGTGACGGGCAGGTCGCCGAGGATGAACTGGTCCCCGGCCTTGAGGTTGAGGCGCGCGAGCAGGGCTGGCTCCACCAGCACGCCGGGCCGGCCGTCAGTCTCCGCCAGCAGGTCGGCCGTGCTGCCGGACGGCTCGCTCTCCAGGCTGCCGATCAGGGGGTAGAGCACGGGATCTACGGCCTTCAGCTCGACCAGCGCCGAGCCGCCGTCGGTGCGTGCCATGGCGCGCGTCGTCGCCATGGTGGCGAGCGTGCCGTTGCGGGCGATGGCCGCGACGATGGCCGGCGGCAGTTCCTGGTGCATGACTTGAAACGAGGCATCTGCGCCCAGAATGGCGCGGCCCTCGCGATGCAGGCCCTCGACGAGGCCGCGGGAGAAGGATCCGACGCCGGCGATGGCGGTCACGCCGAGCGCGATGCAGGCCAGGAAGATGCCGAAGCCCCTGACGCCGCCGCGCAGTTCGCGCAGGCCGAGGCGGATGGGGGTGGGCAGGCGCGAGGGACGGGCGACGAAGCTCGTCATCCCACCCGCTCCGCCGGCCTGACATCCTCGACGATGGTGCCGGAGCGCAGCCGCACCACGCGGTCGCAGCGCTCCGCCAGGCCGCGGTCATGGGTCACCAGCACCAGGGTGGTGCCGCGCTCGGCCTGCTTGGCGAACATCAGGTCGATGATGTGGCGGCCGATGCCCTCGTCGAGATTGCCGGTGGGCTCGTCGGCGAACAGGATCTCCGGCCTGACCGACAGGGCGCGCGCCAGCGCCGTGCGCTGCTGCTCGCCGCCCGACATCTGAGCGGGATAGTGATTGAGGCGCGAGCCGAGGCCGACCGCCTCGAGCTCGGCTGCCGCCTTGTCGAAGGCTTCGCCGTCGCCCGCCAGCTCCAGCGGCACCGCAACGTTCTCCAGCGCCGTCATGGTTGGGATGAGGTGAAAGGACTGGAAGACGATGCCGACATGGCGGCCGCGGAAACGGGCGAGGCCGTCCTCGTCGAAACGCGTAATGTCTTCGCCGGCGACCATGACCGCGCCCGAATCGGGCCGTTCCAATCCGGCCATGACCATCAGCAGCGTTGACTTGCCCGAGCCCGACGGGCCGACCAGCCCGACGCTTTCGCCCGCGGCGATCGACAGCGTCAGGTCTTTCAGGATGTGGACGCGCGAGGCCCCGCGGCCGAGCGAGAGATCGACATGCTGCAGGCTGATCGACCGGCGTGTGGTGAGCGATGAGGGTGTCAGGGCATCCATGGTCACGTCGTCTGGCACGTCAACGGGGCTCGGCGATTGCGGCGGTCAATGAAGACTCTTAGATGGCGGTCTCAGCCGGCTTTGAAAGAGGCAATAGCATGCGCGGCCTGTTCACTTCGTTGTTGGTTGCCGGACTGTCGCTGGCGGGCCTGTGGCAGACTGCCGCACAGACGGCGGGTGCGCCGGGGCGGGAGATACGCATCGTCGTGCTCGGCGACAGCCTCAGCGCGGGCTATCAGCTGCCGGCCGCCGACGCCTTCCCCGCCAGGCTGCAGGCGGCGTTGAAGGCGCGTGGACAGGCCGTCCAGGTGGACAATGCCGGCGTCTCCGGGGACACCTCGACGGGCGGCCTCGAGCGGCTCGACTGGTCGGTGGGCGAAGGCACCGACGCGGTGATCCTGGAGCTCGGCGGCAATGACGCGCTGCGCGGCATCGACCCGGCCATCACCCGGCGCAACCTGGAGGCGATCATCGAGCGGCTGAAGGCGCGGCGGATCCCGATCCTCCTCGCCGGCATGCTCGCCCCGCCCAATATGGGCGCGGCCTATGCCGAGGCGTTCAATCCGATCTTTCCCGAACTGGCGGCGAAATACGGGCTGATCCTCGATCCGTTCTTTCTCGAAGGGGTAATGACCGTGGCGGGCATGACCCTGCCCGACGGCATGCATCCGAACGCGCGCGGCGTCGGCGTCATGGTCGAGCGCATCCTGCCGAAGGTCGAGGACCTGATCGCCCAAGTGCGCGCCGGGCGCGGCGGCTAGCTGTGGAGTCTGGGGAGGTTGTTCATCGCCCGTGAGAGCCAGAAGGTGGTCGTTGCGACACGAAGCACCGCAGGGCACGAGGATGAACAACCCGCACAAGAATGCGCGAACGACGCCGCTTGGTCGAGCGGAGATGATCCGGCGGATCCTAGGAGAGGGCCGGCCTGTCGGCGAAGTGGCGGCCGGCTTCGGGGTCAGCGAACGAACCGCCCGCAAATGGCTGTCGCGATGGCGGAGCGATGGAGAAGCCGGGCTGCAGAACCGCTCGTCCCGGCCCCATGCGTGCCGATCGGCGACGAGCGCGTTCTGGCCCGGGCTGGCGGCCAAGCTGCGCCGCGAGTACCGGTTGACGGGTGAGGCGATTGCGTCCCGCCTCGGACTGGCGCGATCGACGGTTGCCGGCTGGCTGACGCGGATGGGTCTCGGCCGGCTGTCCGCGCTTGATCCGAAGGAGCCGGTGCGGCGCTATCAACGCGAGCGTCCCGGCGAGCTGCTTCATCTCGACATCAAGCGGCTGGCCCGCTTTGAAGGCGTCGGCCACCGCATCACCGGCAACCGGCGTGGCGCCAGCCAGGGGCTTGGCTACGACTTCCTGCATGTCGCCATCGACGATGCGACCCGGCTCGCCTATGTCGAGGTGCTGCCCGACGAGCGGCGGTGGTCGACCACCGGGTTCCTCGTGCGGGCGCTGCGCTGGTTCAAGGAGCGGGGCGTCAGCGTGCAAAGGGTGATGACCGACAACGGCTCGGGATACATCGCCAGGCTCTTCCGCAAAGCGTTGAGGATGCTCGCCATCCGGCACATCCGCACCCGACCCTACACCCCGAAGACGAACGGCAAGGCAGAGCGCTTCATTCAGACCATGCTTAGGGAATGGGCCTATGCCATCCCGTTCCCCTCTTCCGCCCGCAGGACCGCAGATCTCACGCGATGGCTGGCCTGGTACAACCAGCACCGGCCGCATGCTAGCCTCGCACGACGATCACCGGCTCAAGCTCTCGCCGGAACAACCTGACCAGAACCCACAGCTAGCGCCCGGCAAGGCGTGCCGCTTGCATTTTCCGCCCGCGGGTTGCGGCGATGCCACAGCGGTGGCGCGAAAATGCGGCTAACGACGCGCCATCCTCATCGAAAGAACCGCCCGTCATGCAGACCCGCCCTCTCGGCCGCACCGGCTTGCAGGTTTCTGCCATCTGTCTCGGCACCATGACCTTCGGCCAGCAGAACAGCGAGGCGGAAGGCCACGCCCAGATGGACTATGCCGTCTCGCGTGGCGTCACTTTCTTCGATACGGCCGAAATGTATTCGGTGCCGCCGAAGCCGGAAACCTACGGTGCGACCGAACGGATCGTCGGGTCGTGGCTGAAGCGGCGCGGCCGGCGTGACGATATCGTGATCGCGACCAAGATCGCCGGCGCCGGCCCGATGGACTGGCTGCGCGCCGACCGGCGGCCGACCCGCCTCGACCGCCGGCAAATGACCGAGGCGCTCGACAACAGCCTGAAGCGGCTCGGCACCGACTATATCGATCTCTACCAGCTGCATTGGCCGGACCGGCCGGCGCCGTTCGGCGCCAATCCGACCCGGTTCGAGGCGGATCTGTGGGCGCCGCGCCCCGACGAGACCCCGATCGCCGAACAGCTTTCCGTGCTGGCCGACTTCGTTGCCGCCGGCAAGGTCCGCCATGTCGGCCTCTCCAACGAAAGCGCCTGGGGCATCATGTCGTTCCTCGCCGCGAGCGACCGGCACGGCCATCCGCGGGTGCAGTCGGTGCAGAACGCCTATCATCTGCTCAACCGCACCTTCGAGACGGCCCTGGCCGAGGTCGCGCTGCGCGAGCAGGTGGGCCTGCTCGCCTATTCGCCGCTGGCGCAGGGCTTCCTGACCGGCAAATATCTCGATGGCGCGCGGCCGCCTGGCGCGCGCGTCACGCTGTTCGACCGCCAGCAGCGCTACCAGAAGCCGGGCGCGGAGGCGGCGATCAGGGATTATCTCGGCATCGCCCGCGAGGCCGGCATGGACGGCGCGACGCTGGCCATCGCCTTCGTCGCCAGCCGCAGCTTCGTCACCTCGACGATCATCGGGGCGACCTCGCTCGAACAGCTGAAGATCGCGATCGATGCGGGGACACGAATTTTGCCCGCCGATGTGCTTGCGAAGGTCGATGCGGTGCACCAGTTAAGGGGTAACCCCTCGCCTTGATGACGACATTGCAGCAGAAACCGCTTGGAATCGGCGGAAGGACCGGCTAGCTTGAGGCCATGGGAATCGGTGCGGTCCGGGTAAAATCCGCGCATCGGCCAGAGATATCAAACAGATCTGGTGGGGTCGAAACTTCGGACACGCGACGCGAGGGGCGTCACGAGCCGAACCCGAGAAGGGACTTCGCAAGACGACAGCGAAGCAGGCCGGGCCAAGTGTCCGCGCCGGTCACCTGCAGGATCGAAGAACGCCGCGCGTGCGGCAGGACCGGGCCTTGACGGCCTGTGGTCTCTGTCGGCAGCGGCTCCGGAATCAGGCCGCACCGCGTGTATGGGGCGGCCAGTCCAGGTCGAAGAAGGACCGACATGAGAAACGGCAACAACAAGCGCATGCGCGGCCGCAACAATCGCGGCGGCAAGGGCCCGAATCCGCTCTCGCGCGGATATGAGTCGAACGGGCCGGACGTGAAAATCCGCGGCACTGCGCAGCATATCGCCGAAAAATACCTGCAGCTCGCGCGCGACGCCCATTCCTCGGGCGATCCGGTCGCGGCGGAGAATTACCTGCAGCACGCCGAGCACTATTTCCGCATCATCGCGGCCGCCCAGGAGGGGCTGCGCCAGCAGAACTCCTTCGGCCGGCAGGATGGCCAGCCGGCGAGCGAGGACGAGGGCGACGAGGGGGAGGACGACGACGAGTTCGCCAGCCCCTTCGACAAGCGCTTCGAATCGCCGCTGCAGACCCGCCAGGAGCAGCACGGCCAGCCGCAAGGCCAGCAGGGCGGCGGTCAGAACCGCGACTATCAAGGTCAGAACCGCGATTTCCAGGGCCAGAACCGGGAATTCCGCGAGCAGGGCCGCGACTACCAGGGCGAGCGCCGGGATTTCCAGGGCCAGGGCCGTGGCGACCGGTTCCCGGATCGCCAGCGTTTCCAGGACCGCCAGCGCTTCCAGGGTGACCCGGCCAATGCCGAGCAGCCCGACATTGCCGGTGGCCAGGGCGATGGTGAGGGCGGCGTCGCGCGCGAGGGCGGCCGCCCCGAGGGGCGGCCCTACGAGAGCCGCCGCGAACGCTTCGAGCGCCGCCGCGCCGAGCGTTTCGCCGAGCGCAGCCGCCGTGACGGTGCGCCGGAAGGCGAAGGCCAGGCGCCGGTTCAGGCCCAGGACGGCCCGCCGGCTCCGGCCGCAGCGCCGGCTCCGGCGCCGCGCGAGGAGGATGTGAATATCGGCCTGCCGGCCTTCATCACTGGCGGTGGCGCCGCCCCGGTGGCGGCCCAGGCGGTGGCGGAAGAGCCGGCTCTGGCGCCGAAGCCGCGCCGCCGGCGCACCCCGCGGATCAGCGCGAGCGAAGAAACCGCGACCGAAACCAGCACCGAGAAGTCGACCGCCGAATAATCGGGCGGCTGCGGCTCGCGATCTCAAAGGCGCATCCGGCGTGGCCGGGTGCGCCTTTTTCGTTCGGGCGGCCCGGCATTTTGGCATCTTGCGCCGAAGCCGTGAGGCACGCTAAAGCCGCCGGGCTTGCCAACAACGGAAGACAGTCATGGCCACGCAAAAGCTTCTCGTCCTGCCCGGCGACGGCATCGGTCCCGAGGTGATGGGCGAAGTCGAGAAGATCGTCGGCTGGTTCACCCGCCGGGGTGTCGCCGCGTTCGAGATTGAGCGCGGCCTGGTCGGCGGCTCGGCCTATGACGCCCATGGCGAGTCCATTTCCAATGCCGACATGGCCCTGGCCCAGGCGGCCGACGCGGTGCTGTTCGGTGCGGTCGGCGGACCGAAATGGGCCGATGTGCCCTATTCCAAGCGCCCGGAAGCGGGCCTGCTCAGGCTGCGCCGCGATCTCGGCCTGTTCGCCAATCTGCGGCCGGCGATCTGCTTCCCGGCGCTCGCAGCGGCCTCGTCGCTGAAGCCGGAAGTGGTCGAAGGCCTCGACATCCTCATCGTGCGCGAGCTGACCGGCGGCGTCTATTTCGGCGAGCCCAAGGAGATCGTGACGCTGGAGGACGGCTCGCAGCGCGCCGTCGACACCCAGCTCTACACGACCGGCGAGATCGAGCGGATCACCCGCGTCGCCTTCGAGCTCGCCAAGACCCGGCGCAACAAGGTGTCGTCGGCCGAGAAGCACAATGTCATGAAGTCGGGCGTCCTGTGGAAGCAGGTCGTGACGCGCGTACACAAGGCCGAGTTCGCCGATGTCGAGCTCGAACATGTCCTCGCCGACAATTGCGCCATGCAGCTGGTGCGCCGGCCCAAGCAGTACGACGTGCTGGTCACCGACAACCTGTTCGGCGACATCCTCTCCGACATCGCCGCCATGCTCACCGGCTCGCTCGGCATGCTGCCGTCGGCCTCGCTCGGCGCCGAGGATCCGGCGACCGGCAAGCGCAAGGCGCTCTACGAGCCCGTGCACGGTTCGGCCCCCGACATCGCCGGCAAGGGCATAGCCAACCCGATCGCGACCGTCTCGTCCTTCTCGATGGCGCTGCGCTATTCGTTCAAGGCGATCGCGGCCGCCGACCTGCTGGACAAGGCGATCACCAACGTGCTGGCCGCCGGCCTGCGCACGGCCGACATCCAGTCGGACAACACCCATGTGGTCGGCACGGCCGCGATGGGCGACGCGATCCTGGCCGAACTCGAGCGCCTGTCGGCCTGAGGGGCCGGAGGAGCGCCGCTGCGATCCTGCGTGGGAGGGGGCGGGCCGTCCGGCCCGTCAGATCCTGAGATCGATATTGCCGCCGGGCTTTTCCATGCTCTTCGGCTGTTTCGGCGTGCCGATCGTGGCGACGAAACCCTCGACCCGGGAGAGATGCTGGCGGGCTGCCGGCGACAGGGTCACGCGGACGTCGGTGCTGGCGAGCCGCTGCGGCGCGGCATTGCGCGCGCCGCCCGCGCCGGGTCCGGCGCCGCGGCGCCGGCACCCGGCGCACCCACCTGCCCGATAGCCATGGTCGTCTCCGATCCTGTTGCGGAGCAATATTGGCCCATCATGGTTAACCGGCGGTAAATGCCGGTCCTACAGCCGGTGCAGGCGCAGCCGCCCGGGAAGGCTGTCCATGGTCCGACCCGCGCCCGCGCTGGCGCCCGGCTGAGCGGGATTGCAGGGCCGCCGCTGCAGCTCCGCCTGGGCGAAGAGCCGCGTCAAGGATGCGTCGCCGGCACCGATGGTCACCAGGCGGTCGATGAAGCAGCTCGCCTCGGTGCGGCTGACGATTTCCGGTCCGGCGTTGCAGATCCAGCCGGCGACACGCAGCTCGGCCTCGGCCGAGCGCAGGGCGAAACCGAGGCAGGCCTTGGGCCCGTCCGGCCCGTCCATGGCGATGTCGGCGGTCGATAGCGGCCCGAACTTGCTGTCGAGCGCGAGATGGTTCGGCAGCAGCCGGGCCGGCAGGCCGAGATCGGCAAGAAGGGAGGCAAGGTCGGCGGCGGCGCTGGCCGTGCCGGTGGCGCCGCGATCGACCGCGAGCGCCGCATGGCGCCGGCTGCCGGTGGCATCGCCGAACAGGAAGAGATCACGGGTCAGGCCATCGGCACGGCGCAGCACCCGGGTCATCTGGCCGAGCGGCCGCCAGCGCGGCGCGTCGAGGTCGAAGCCGCCGTGACGCGGGCCGGCGATCTGCCAGGCCGGCACGGCCGGCGCGGCGCCGGCTGGCGGCTGGACCCCACGCTCCGGCGATGCCGTCGACAGGGCGAGCGCGGGAACCGCCAAAGCGAGGCCGAACAGGGTGGCGAGCACGGCGAGGTTGCGCCGGGCCTTCGGCCACGGCGGCTGCGGCGTCGTCGCGCAACGTTCGGTACCGGTTTCGGCCACGGCAACTCCTGCTGGTGCACGGAGCATGAAGGCCGCCGGTGAGGGAGGGGTTTCGCATCGTGGTTAAGGAAGCGTTCGCCGTCATCATGGTGAACGGAGTGTCATCAAGCTGACGCAACGTTGCACGGCGGCAACACGCTGCCGGAACCTTGGCGCCGTCAAGCAACCACTCGTTGACTCTTGTCGCCAAAAAACTTCACTCAACAACTGAATAGAAAGCGCGGCCCTGTTTCCTGGCGCTCGACCGCTGGGACGGAAGTAGCGGCGTGGGAGAGTGTTATGGGGACGAGTGCGAGGCGGCTGTTCGCCGCCGCATGTTGTGTTGCGCCAATATTCGGCGCGATGGGGCAAGTAGAAGCGCGCGAGATCGTGCCATTTCATATGCAGGCCGAGCCGGGGACGATCGTCATCCGCAATTCGGAGCGCCGGCTCTACCTGGTGCAGGGCGACGGCACGGCGATCCGCTACACGGTGGCGGTCGGCGCCAGCAGCCGGCAATGGGAAGGCGAGACGGTCATCAACGGCCGGCATGTCCGGCCGGCCTGGGCGCCCCCCGCGGTGGTGAAGCGGGATGTTCCGAGCCTGCCGGACATGATCCCGGGTGGCGCGCCGAACAATCCGATGGGCGAGGCCGCCATGACGCTGGCCGGCGGCGAATATGCCATTCACGGCACCAATCTGCCGCGTTCGGTCGGGCGTGCCGTGTCCTATGGCTGCTTCCGCATGTTCAACGAGGACATCGTCGACCTGATGAACCGGGTGACCGTCGGCACGCGCGTGGTCGTGACGCGCTGATCCGCCGCCGGCGCCCGCAAGGGCCGGCGAAGCTCGGATGCCGGCCTCTGGCCCGCGCGCGCTCCGGCCGAGCGCGCCGGCCGGAGGGAACAGCGCGACGTCAACGTTTCGGGAAGACGTAGATATAGGTCGCCAGATCCACCTCGGAGGTGGATTTGGGATCGCGGACATATTCCTCGACGAAGGAATCCTCGGCCTGAATCGACCGTTCGTCGAGGAAATTGGTGATCTCGTCGTAGGTCTGTTCCATCGTGTCGTAGCCGCCGAAATGGACGAAGCGGTAGGCCTGCCCGCCCGGGGTCATGCCGGGCCGGGCGGGCAGCAGCTTGTCGGGCTGGTCGAGCGGGCTGGAGACCGGCAGGATCGCCTCGAAATCGGCCTGCTCGTCCGTCGACGACAGGAAGCGGATCATCGGCGGGCCGGCACGGGTGAGGTTCTGCGCCGCCGCAATGCCGGCCAACTCGTCGAGGCTGCGGCGGAAGGTGCCGTAGAGGTCATCCCATGTCGCCTTGCCCGGCAGGACCAGGGCCGGCCGCGCGGTGAGCGTCACTTCGTCGCCGAAACCGGCGGCATCGACGCCGTCGCCGGACTGCGCTGTGGAGGCGTTCGGGGCCGGCGTCGCCGGCTGTGGCTGCGCTTGCGGGGCCGCGGGATCGGCCGGCGCGGGGGCGGCAGGGGCGGTCTGGGCCTGGGGCGGGGCGGGTTCCGCGGGAGCGGCGGGCTGTGCGGTCTGCGGGGCGGGCGCCGTTGCCTGTGCCGCAGCCTGGCCGAGCGGGGCAAAGGCCATCAGCCCGGCGACCGAGGCGAACAGAAGAACTGGCTTCATGGCAGTTGCCTCTCACACGCGTTCGGCGCGAACCCCGTATGCGGCATGCGCGACCGTTTTGGACAGATCGACGATAACCTATATAGAAGAGGCAAACCCCCGGCCGTGACTTTTTAGCGGCACGCCATTTTTGTTTGTGGCCTCAAGCTTTCTGGATAGAGCTCGTCCCATGAGCCCGCTCGGCAACCATCCGTTCTGGAAGATGAACGGTGCTGGAAATGAAATCGTGGTCGTCGACCTCAGGCGCTCGAGCCATGTCGTGACCGCGGCGGAGGCGCGCGCCATCGCCGCCGCCGAGGGCTCGCATTTCGACCAGCTCATGGTGATGCATGCGCCGGTGACGGCGGGCACGGAAGCCTTCATCCGGATCTACAATACCGACGGGTCGGAAGCCGGCGCCTGCGGTAACGGCACGCGCTGCGTCGCCTGGGTGCTGACCGAGGGGACCGACCGCGATCGGCTGGTGGTCGAGACCAGGGCGGGTCTGCTCGCCTGCCGCCGGCTGGGCCCGGCCGTCTTCTCGGTCGACATGGGCGAACCGAAGTTCGGCTGGCGCGACATTCCGCTCGCCGAGGAGTTCCGCGACACCCGCGCCATCGAGCTGCAGATCGGGCCGATCGACGCGCCCATCCTGCATTCTCCCTCGGTGGTCTCGATGGGCAATCCCCATGCGGTGTTCTGGGTCGAGGATCCCTATGCCTACGACCTCGCCAAGATCGGCCCGCTGCTCGAACACCATCCGATCTTTCCCGACCGCGCCAATATCTCGCTCGCGGCGGTGAAGGCGCCCGACCATATCGTGCTCTGGGTCTGGGAGCGCGGCGCCGGCATCACCCGCGCCTGCGGCACCGCGGCCTGCGCGGCCCTCGTCTCGGCGGCGCGGACCCGGCGCACCGGCCGGTCGGCGCGCGTGTCGCTGCCCGGCGGCGAGCTCACGGTCGACTGGCGCGACGACAATCATGTGATCATGAGCGGTCCGACGGAGCTCGAACATCGCGGCCATTTCGACCCCGCCCTGTTCCAGGCGGCGGCCTGAGCCATGGCCGTCGAAGTCGTCACGTTCGGCTGCCGCCTGAATACCTCCGAGTCCGAGGTGATGCAGAAGCTCGCGGCCGAGGCGGGCCTTCAGGATGCGATCGTCATCAACACCTGCGCGGTGACGGCGGAAGCCACACGCCAGGCGCGCCAGACGATCCGGCGGATGAAGCGCGAGAACCCGGCGGCACGCATCGTCGTCACCGGCTGCGCGGCGCAGACCGAGCCGGAGATGTTCGCCGCCATGGGCGAGGTCGACCGCGTCATCGGCAATGATGAGAAGATGAAGGCCTCGGCTTGGGGCGAGACGCGGCAGGCGCTGGCGCGCGGGCCCGATTTCGGCGTCGCGGCCAGCGAGAAGGTCGCGGTCAACGACATCATGGCCGTGCGCGAGCAGGCCCTGCATCTCGTCGACGGGCTGACCGGCCGCTCGCGCGCCTTCGTGCAGGTGCAGAACGGCTGCGACCACCGCTGCACCTTCTGCATCATTCCCTTCGGCCGCGGCAATTCACGCTCGGTGCCGATGGGCGAGGTCGTCGCCCAGGTGCGCCGGCTCGCCGGCAACGGCTATCGCGAGGTGGTGCTGACCGGCGTCGACATCACCAGCTACGGCCAGGGCCTGCCGGGAGAGCCGAAGCTCGGCGCGCTGGTGAAGGCGATCCTCCGGCACGTTCCGGAGCTGGAGCGGCTGAGGATCTCCTCGATCGATTCGGTGGAGGCCGACACCGACCTCTACGACGTGATCGCCGGCGAAGCCCGGTTCATGCCGCACCTGCATCTCTCCCTGCAGGCTGGCGACGACATGGTACTGAAGCGCATGAAGCGCCGGCACCTCAGGGCCGATGCCATCGCCTTCTGCGACCAGGTGCGCCGCCTGCGCCCGGACATGGTGTTCGGCGCCGACATCATTGCCGGCTTTCCGACCGAGACCGAAGCCATGTTCGCCCGCTCGCTCGACATCGTCGGGGAATGCGGGCTGACCCATCTGCACGTTTTCCCGTTCTCGGCCCGGCCGGGCACGCCGGCGGCACGCATGCCGCAGGTGCCGCGCGAGGTGGTGAAGGAACGCGCCCGCCGCCTGCGTGGCCGCGGAGAAGCGGCGCTCGCCGCCCATCTCGAGGCCATGGTCGGCCGGCAGGTGCAGGTGCTGACCGAAACGCGCGATCTCGGCCGCACCGAGCACTTCACCCCGGTGCGGTTCCGCAGCCCGGTCGAGCCCGGGCAGATCCTCGGCCTGACGGTTGCCGGCCACGACGGCCGCGAAGCGCTCGCCGCCTGAGCCGTTCGAGGCCGTCTGTCCTGCATGAAGGGCCGATCATCCTGAAATGATCGCGCTTTAACCCCCGGCCGCCTGGCGCACCAGCGGGCCGTAGCGTTCGGCGTCGGCGGCGATTTCGGCCGTGAAGGCGGCCGGCGTCGTGGTGACGAGGTCGACGCCCTGCTCGGCGAAGCGCGTCCTGATATCAGTGTCGCCGAGGCTCGCGGCGATGTCGGCGGCGATCTGCTGGGTCAGCGCAGCGGGAAGGCCGGCGGGCGCCATGACGCCGAACCAGGCGTCGTAGTCGAAGTCGGCGAGGCCAGCCTCCCGGAAGGTCGGCACGTCCGGCAATTGCCGCATGCGGCGCGCGCCGGTGACGGCGAGCGCCCGCAGGCGCCCGGCCTGGATCAGGTCGCCGCCGACATTGAAGAAAGTGAAGCAGAACACGCTGTCGCCGCGCAGCACGCTGGTCTGGCTTTCCGGCATGCCGCGATAGGGCACCAGCTGCATGCGCGTGCCGGTAATGTGGCGGAACAGCTCGGCGGCGATGCCGGTCGCGCTGCCGAGGCCGGCCGAGCCGTAATTGAGCTGGCCTGGCTTCGCCCTGGCCGCGGCGATCAGGTCGTTCAGCGTCCTGATGTCGCCCTCCGCGGGCGCCACCATGATCGAGGGCATGGAGGCGACCTTGGCGATGGCGGTGAAATCCTTCACCGGGTCGAAGGTGACCTCGCGATTGACGCTGCGAATGACGGTGTGGCCGTTCGAGGTCAGCATCAGGGTCAGGCCGTCGGGTGCCGAGCGGGCGACGCCGCCAGTGCCGGCAATGCCCGGCCGGTTCTCGACGATGACCTGCTGGCGCCATCTTTCCCGCAGCTTCTCGGCGAGCGAGCGGGCGAGAATATCGGTCATGCTGCCGGCGCTGAACGGCACGATCAGCCGAACCATCTGGCTGGGGAAGCCGGTGGCGCCGGCGCCCTGCGCCACGGCCGCGCGGCGGGCGGCGAGAAAGGCCGCCACGGCGGCAAGGCCGAGCGCCGCGCGGCGGTCGAGGCGGACTTTCGAGAGATCATCAAGGCACGGCATGGCGATTCCTCCGGATCACGGCTTGCCGCGCTCTTGCCGGCGCGTTCGGTTTCAACCGGTCATGACGGCGGCCGTCACGACGATGCTTTGGGCAGGGGCATGGCGATGAGCACCACGACGGTGCGGTTGGTCTGGTTCTTCAGCGCCCGCTTCTCGTTCGGCGCGATGCGGCAGCTGTCCCAGACGCCGAGCAGGGCCGAACCGGTCTCGGTCTCGACGGTCAATTCGCCCTCGAGCACGACATAGAACTTCTCGTCCGGCGAGCCGGAGAGGTCGACGCGCCCGCCCGGCAGGATCTGCGAGACGCCGAGCCAGGTCGTGTCGGCGGGGCCGGCCTCGCGGCCCTGCATGCGCAGCATGCGCATGTCGTGATGGCCGGGCGCCTCGTAGGGCTTCAGATCGGCGAAGCGGTTGACGTGCATGGGCTCGTCCCTTCTCGGCTCATCCGTTGGGCAGGAAGACGACCCGGTCGCGGGCCGCGCTGAGCACCGCGACATAGGCCTCGCGCGCGCGGTCGAGCGGATAGATCGCCCGCGCCTCGATCGGGAAGGGCTTCAGCGCGCCGCTCGCGAAGCCGGGCACGAGATCGCGCAGGACCTCGGCGGTGGCGGTCGACGACAGCGCCAGCGTGTCGATGCCGACATAGGTGTGGCGGCCGCGGTAGAAGGCGAAGATGTCGAAGGGCACCGTCTGCTTGAGCGCTGCGATGAAGATCTGCCGGCCGGTGACGCGCAGCGAGCCGGTGCCGGCCGCAAAATAGGGCTCGCCCACCGTGTTGAACACGATGTCGGCGCCCTGGCCGCCGGTCAGCTCGCGCACCCGCGCCACCACGTCCTCGCGCGAGGAATCGATGACGGTCACGGCGGCGCTGGCATGGCCGGCATAGTCCTCGGCGCGGCGCACCACGCCGATGACGCGCGCGCCCTGCCAGGTGGCGATCTGCGTCGCCGCCTGGCCGACCTTGCCGTTGAGGCCGAGGATGAGCACGGTCTCGCCGGCCTTGGGCATGCCGGCGCGGCGGAAGCCCTCCTGGGCCGTGACGAAGGGCACGCCGATGCCGGCCGCCTCGGCGAGGCCGATGCCGGCCGGCTTCTCGACGAGGGCCGCCGCCTCGACCACCAGATGCGAGGCATGGGTGCCGTCGCGCCGGATGCCGAGGTCGCCGGACGAGCCGAAGACCTCCTTGCCGACCAGTTCGGCCGGTCCGTCGATCACGATGCCTGCGAAGTCGCGGCCTGGCGTGCGCGGAAACTTGGCATAGGGCATCAGGCCGATCGCCGCCTTGGCGTCGGACGGATTGACGGCGGCCGCGCGGATCTCGACCAGCGCGTCGGCCGGGCCGGCGCAGCCGAGCGGCAGGGTCTCGATGCTCGGCGCCACGGCCTCCACGGTTTCGGCCTTGGCGGTCAATCGCAGGCAGCGCGCGGCGATCGTCGCTGACGCCGCGCTGTCGATCCTGCCGCTGTCGGTCTTGGCGTGCATGAGGGGCTCCGGTTCAGGCCGCGGCCGAGGGCAGATGGAAGATCTCGCGCGCTTCGTCGGGCGTCGCGATCTGCACGCCCAGCTCCTCGACGATGCGCCTCGCCTTCTCGACCATGGCGGCGTTCGAGGGGGCGAGCACGCCGCGCTCGAGATAGACGCCGTCCTCGAGGCCGGTGCGGGCATGGCCGCCGGCCAGCACCGACTGCGCGACCATTGGGAAGCAGGAGCGGCCGGTGCCGATCACGGTGAACTCGGTCTCGGGCGGCAGCAGGTCGCGGGCGTAGATGACCGTCTCGGGGCTCGGCTGGAAGCCGTATTTCACGCCCAGCACGAAGGAGGCTATCGACGGACCGGAGATCGAGCCGTCCTTCAGGAGGTCGTGCATCAGCGCGATGTCGCCGGAATCGAACAGCTCGATCTCCGGCTTGACGCCGGCCTCGCGGATCACCTTGGCCATGCGCCGGACATTGCCGGGCGTGTTGATCACCACCTGTCCGCCGGAGTTCATCGTGTTGAGGTCGAGCGTGCAGATGTCGGGCTTCAGCACGGCGATGTGCTCGACGCGCTTTTCCGGCGCCAGCAGGGTGGTGCCGGCGGCGGCAACCTTCGGATCGTCCTCGGAGGGCACGAAGCGGCCGCCCGGGCCGGTCGTGATGTTGAGGATCAGCTTCCTGTTGCGGGCGCGGATGCGGGCGACGACGTCCTGGTAATATTCGAGCGCCATGGACGGCCGGCCGGTGGCCGGGTCGCGGACATGGATATGGGTAACGGCCGCGCCGGCCTCCGCCGCGCCGAGGCAGGCCTCGGCGATCTCCTCGGGCGTGATCGGCAGGTGTGGCGTCTGGTCCGGCGTCGTCAGGTTGCCGGTGACGGCGCAGGTGATGACGATCTTGTTCCGCATCGGGCGCATGATCTGTTCCTTGTCGGGCCTCTGTAGCGTTTGCGAGCGAAGCGGAGACCGGTCCGCGCGAAGAAAACGCGTTAAAACAAAAGCGTAGGTCCTTTCGAAAGGACCTAGAGCGCGCGTCCGCCGTCGACGACGATCAGCGAGCCGGTGGAATAGGTGAGGTGGGTGGCGCAGGCGACGATCGCCCGGCCGACATCGTCCGGCGTCGCGACCCGCTTCAGGGGAATGGTCGGGGCGATGCGGGCGAGCTGTTCGGCACCGCGGCCGGGCACGAAATCGGTATCGACCACGCCGGGCGAGACGCTCATGACGCGGATGTCGGGCGCCAGCGCGCGGGCCAGCGACTTGGTCAGCGTGTCCATGCCGGCCTTGACCGCGGCATAGGCGATGTTCGAGCCGACGCCGTTCAGCGCGGCGATCGAGGAGACGTTGACGACGAGCCCGGCGCCGCTCGCCTCGAGCAGCTTGCGGAAGGCGCGGATGGCGGCGAACTGGCCGCGCCAGTTGACCTGGAACATCTTGTCGATGAAGGCATCGTCCAGCGCGTCGAGATCGCCGGCGGGCACCGGCTTGGTGAAGCCGGCCGAATTGACGAGGATGTCGGCCCGGCCGAACGTGTCCGCGACCAGGGCGGCGAGCGCCTCGAGCGAAGGCGTGTCTTCCACCGCCGCTGCCGCCGCGAGATGACCGCTGCCGGGCAGGCTCGCCACCACAACGTCGGCGCCGGCCTTGTCGGAGCGGTAGACCACCACGACCCGGGCGCCCTCGGCGGCGAACTGATAGGCCGCGGCGGCGCCGATGCCGCCGGATCCGCCCAGCACCACGGCGACCTTGTCCTTCAATGTCGTTCCTTGGCTCATGACCGTCCTCGCTTGATGGGCCGGGCCTTGTCCGATGCGCGGCGCCTCATTCGATCGGCGCCGCCTCGCCTGGTGGCCGCAGCCTCACTTGATCGGCGGCACGGGCAGCACCGCCTCGCCTGGTTCCATCACGAAATCGTAGTTCAACGTATAGCCATCGCCCGCCTTGTCGATGCCGCCGATCAGCGCCTTGGTCACGCCGAACACCACGTCCGTCTCCAGATATTCGTCACCGGGCACGAAGATCTGGGTGATCAGGGTCTTGAAGCCCGGCTTGTAGATCAGGAAATGGACATGGGCCGGCCGGAACGGATGGCGGTTCTGTGCCGCCAGGAGCTTGCCGACCACGCCATGGACCGGCACGGGGTAGCCCGCCGGCTTGACCGACCGGAACGCGAACCGGCCGTCGGCATCGGTGGTGAACTTGCCGCGCAGGTTCATGTCGGCCTGGCTGTCGTCCTGGTTCTCATACATGCCGACGGGCGAGGCCTGCCAGACGTCGACCTCCGCCCCGGCGATCGGCTGGCCCGCGCCGTCGAGCACGCGGCAGGTGGCGACGAGCTCATCGCCGGGCGTCGGCGAGCGGACGATGGAGCCACCGTTCTCCGTGCGCGGCGAGTTCATGCGCCAGAACGGTCCGAGCAGGGCGCTCGCCGCCTCGCTGTTGCCGGCATTGCCGTTGTTGAGAAGGCAGACCAGCGTCGAGAAGCCGACGGCATCGGAGGCGAGCACGGCCTCGTTGTGGGTGTCGTTGGTGAACTGGCCGAGGCCGACGACGAATTCGATCGCCTTCTCCCACTCCGCTTCGGTCAGGCGGACCTCGCGGGCAAAGGCGTGAAGGTGCCTGACGAAGGCGGTCATGATCTCGGCGAGGCGCGGATCCGGCGTTCCCGCCATGGCGGCAAGGACGGCCTCGGTTACCTGTTCCTGGCGTTCGATGATCATTCGTTTGCTCCCTGCTCAAGATCTATTGCAAACGATTGCAATGGTCAAGGCCGCGACTTTCACAGTCGCGCGAGCCGCAACGCCGGGATTTTTTGGGTTGTCGGCCGGGGGCCGCGACCATGGCCGCTCCCGGCGTCGTCATGCCGGGGCCGGCCGATAGCCGGCCTCCGCCATCAGCCGCGCCGCGGAGGCCGCCAGCGCCTCGCCCAGCGCCTGGCGGCGATCGGCCGGGAACAGCAGGCGGCCCGCCTGCTTGCGCAGGATGCCGTCGACCATCACCGTGTCGACATTGCCGGCATGCGCCTGCTCGACTGCCGCGTAGACCGGATCGTGGACCGGAAAGAGGTTCAGGTCGCCGCTGCGCAGCATGATCAGATCGGCCTTGAAGCCCGGCTTGAGCCGGCCGATCGTGTCGGCCATGCCGAGCGCCTCAGCACCGCCGACGGTCGCCCAGGCGAGCGCCTCGCGCGAGCGGATCATGGCCGGTCCGAGGCCGGCGGCCGCCCGCTCGCGGAGCCCGCGGTTGCGCGCGAACAGCAAGGCCATCTGCATTTCGCGCCACATGTCGCCCGACACCATCGGCTCGACGTCGATGCCGATCGAGGGCATGCCGCCGCGGGCGCGCACCTTGGTCAGGGCCGAGCCGTGCGGATAGTCGTGCAGTTCGTTCATGTTGGTCGAGGTGATCGAGCAGCCGGCATCGAGGAGCCGGCCGATCTCGTCCTCGTCCAGGAGGTTGCAGTGGACGAGATTGTGGTCGGGGCCGAGCAAGCCCATGGCCGCCAGCCGGTCGTAGCCGTCGGGCACGACAGCGTCGCGCCGCGCCTTGGTGACGTGCGAGGAAGCGAGCAGGCCGAGATCGCGTGCGAGGCGCACATTGGCGAGCGAGGCTTCCCAGTCGGCCCAGTGCGGGCCGGCAATGCCGAGCGCCAGCGTGACGCGCCCGCCATGGGCGGCCTTGCCGGCGCCCGAGAAGCGGCTGTCGAGGAGCGCGGCGACACGCTCGCGCGGATGCAGTCGGCGCTCCGGCAGCCGGCCGGGCGCGGCCGGCTCGCGCAGGCCGTCGCCATGGACGAAGACGGCGCGCAGGCCGGCATCGGCGAGCGCATCGACCGAGCGTTCCGCCTGTTCCAGCGAGCGGATGTTGTGGCAATAGTCGAACAGCGTGGTGACGCCGCTGTCGAGCTGGTTCAGGGCGCCGAACAGGGTGCCGAGATAATTGTCCTCGGGGCCGAAGCGGGTGGCGATGTCGCCGTAGAAATGGCGGAAATAGTCCGGCGCCAGCCATTCCGAGCCGATCGCCCGCAGGCCGGCCTGGAAGGTGTGCAGGTGCATGTTGACGAGGCCGGGCATGACGATCATGTCCGACGCGTCGATGACGGTTTCGGCCGCGGCGCCGAGCCGGTGGCCGACCGCCGCGATGCGGTCGTCCTCCACCAGGAGCTCGGCTCCGGCGAGATCGCCGAGGGCTTCGTCCATGGTGATCAGCCAGCCGCAGCGGATCAGCGTGCGGGTCATGGCCGTCAGCGCCCGAACGGCACGTAGCCGGCTTCGCCCATGATGCGCTCCACCGACTGGGCGAGCTCGGCCATGCGCCGGCGCCTGACATCCTCGGGGAAGACCAGCTTGCCGCCGCGCTTGCGCACCACGCCGCCGATGAAGACGGTGTCGACATTGCCGGCATTGGCCTGCTCGACGATCGACAGGACGGGGTCGTGGACCGGGAAGAGGTTGAGATCGGTGCCGCGCAGCAGCACGATGTCGGCCTGCTTCTTCGGCGTCAGCGTGCCGATGCGGTGGCCGAGGCCGAGCGCCTCGGCGCCGCCGATGGTCGCCCAGGCCAGCGCCTCGCGCGAGCGGATCGGCACGACCTGGAACGGCGGCTTCCTGTCGCGGGCATTCTC
Organism: bacterium YEK0313; assembly: GCA_000751295.2. NCBI lineage: Bacteria > bacterium YEK0313. The sequence goes on along the minus strand of CCMO02000001.1, from coordinate 1,207,439 downwards.
GCGCTGGCAGACCGACAGCGCATAGAGCAGCGCGATCTGCATTTCCCGGAACATCTCGCCGGAGACGCGCGGCTCGACGTCGACGCCGAGCGAGGGCATGCCGCCGAGCGCGCGGACACGCCCGACCAGCGGATCGCCGGCATAGCCGCGCAGCTCGGTCTGGACGGTGGCGCAGGCGGTGACGCCGGCGCCGACGAGCCGCCGCAGCTCCTCGTCGCCGAGATAGTTGCCGTGCACCACGGTGTGGTCGGCGCCGATCAGCCCCTCGTCGAGCAGCGGGAAATAGCCGCGGGGATCGACTGCCAGTTCCGGCCGCTTGGTGGCATGGCTCGACGAGCGCAGGCCGAGCTCGCGGGCGAGCCGCAGATTGACGCGGGTCGGCTCCATTTCGGCCCAGTGCGGGCCGGCGACGCCGAGCGCCATGGTGACCAGGGCATCGTCGCTGGCGAGCCGCCCCTTGCGGAAGCGCTCGACCCGCTCGCGCGGGTTGATGCGCTTCTCGAAGGGCTCGAGCGCCTCGCGCTCGGGCGGCAGCTTGCCGGCGCCGAGCGTGAAGACCGCGCGGATGCCGCTGTCCACCAGCGCGTCGACCGAGCGCTCGGCCTGCTCGGTCGAGGTGATGTTGTGGCAGTAGTCGTTGAGCGTGGTGACGCCGCCGTCGATCTGGTTGAGGGCGCCGATCAGGTTGCCGAGATAATTGTCCTCGGGGCCGTAGCGCGTCGCCATGCCGCCGTGCAGATATTTGAAATATTCGCCATGGGCCCATTCGCAGCCGATGGCGCGCAGGCCCGTCTGCCAGGTGTGCAGATGGGCGTTCACCATGCCGGGCATGGCGATCGTGTCGCCGGCCTCGACGACCGTTGCTGCCGTCGCCTCGAGGTTCCGGCCGACCGCGACGATGCGGTCGTCCTCGATCAGGATCTCGCCGCCGATGAGGTCGCCGATGGCCGGATCCATGGAGACGATCCAGCCGCACTTGATCAATGTCCGCGTCATGACCGCTGCTCCTCAGGCCGGCTTGATCGTGAAGCCGCCGTCGCGCATGACGCGCTCGACCGAGGCGACGAGCTCGGCCTTGCGGCGCGCCAGCACGTCGTCGGCGAAGAGGCGCCGGCCGCCCTGCTTGCGCACCACGCCGTCGACGATGACGGTGTCGACATTGCCGGCATGGGCCTGCTCGACGATCGACAGAAGCGGGTCGTGCACCGGGAAGAGGTTGAGGTCGTTCGCCCTGAGCATGACGATGTCGGCCTTCTTGCCGGGGGTGAGCGAGCCGATCTCGTTCTCCAGGCCGATCGCCCGGGCGTTGCCGATGGTCGCCCAGGTCAACGCCTCGCGCGAGCGGATCGGAATGGTCTTCAAGGGCGGCCTGCCGGCAGCGGCATTGTCGCGCAGCGAAGCCCAGCGGGCGTGCAGGAGCGCGGCCTGCATCTCGCGGAACATCTCGCCGGTGACGATCGGCTCGACGTCGATGCCGATCGACGGCATGCCGCCGAAATTGCGCACGCGGAGCGTCACCGGTTCGGCGGCATGGCCGTGCAGCTCGACCAGCACCGTGCCGGTGACCGAGGCGCCGGCCTCGACCAGGGCTTTCAGCTCGTCGTCCTCGATGTAGTTGCCGTGGACGAGATTGTGGTCGGGGCCGATGAGGCCGGCCGCCACGAGCTTGCCGTAGCCGCCGGGCGCCACCTGGTCGGGGATCTTGCGGGTCGCGTGCGAGCTCGACAGGAGATTCAGTTCGCGGGCGAGCCTGAGGTCCTGCTCCGCCACCTCATAGGTGCCCCAGTGGGGGCCGAGAATGGCCATGGCGAGCGTCACCCGCCGGTCGTCGGAGGCAAAGCGCCCCTTGCGCAGCGCCTCGATGCGGTCGCGCGGGTGCGGCACATGGGTATAGGGCAGTTCGCCGGGCTTTGTCGGCGGCTTGGCGGTGCCGTGGGCGAAGACCGCGCGGATGCCGGATTCCTCCAGGCCGTCGACCGAACGCTCGGCATGGTCGAGCGAGGTCAGGTTGTGGCACCAGTCGAGAATGGTCGTGGTGCCGCCGTCGATCTTGCCGAGGGCGCCGATGAGGTTGCCGATATAATTGTCGTCGGGGCCGTAGCGGGTGGCGAGATTGGCATGGATGTTGGCGTGATAGTCCGGTCCGAGCCATTCCGAGCCGATGGCGCGCAGGCCGGTCTGCCAGGTGTGGACATGGGCGTCGATCAGGCCGGGCATGACGATCTTGTCGCGCGCGTCGATCACCTCGTCGGCATCCGCCTCGATGCCCTTGCCGGCGGCGAGGATGCGGTTGCCCTCGATCAGGATGCGGGCGTCGCGGTGGTCGCCGATGGTCTCGTCCATCGTGACCAGCCAGCCGCATTCGATCAGCGTCCGTTTCATGGTATCTCTCCCATCGTGCCGTGATCGCGAATGCCTGCCGGTCGCGCTGCGGGGGTGCGCGGGGCAGGGCGTCGCGGTCGAAGCGGCACTCACATCAATCAATGACCGGCGCGGCCGGCTTCGGTCCGCAGGCGGCGCGGACGAGCGGGCCGGGTGCGATCCTTCACATGGCGGCGGCCGGATCAGGCCCGGCCGCTGTCGTCCGTCTCATCCGGCCTCAGCGGGTGCGCCAGCGGTTGATCTTGCCGTCGAGATATTGCTGGCCCTTGGTCAGGAGGATGCCGAGGATCGCGAGCAGCAGCAGGATGGCGAAGACCTGGCCGGTTTCCAGGATCTGGCCGGCGAGCTGCAGCTTGGCGCCCAGCCCATAGCGGGCGGTCTGCATTTCGGCCGCGACGACCAGGATGATGGAAATGCCGAGCGCCAGACGCAGGCCGCCGAAGATGGCGGGCACGGCGGCCGGCAGCACCACCTTGCGCTGGATCTGCACGGCGCTGGCGCCGAGATCGCGCGCCGCCAGGATCAGGCCCTCGTCGCACTGGCGCACACCGATGATGGTGTTGACCAGGATCGGGAAGATGCAGCCGAGCGCCGAGAGGGCGATCTGGAAGGCGTTGCCGCTGCCGAGCCAGATGACCAGGAGCGGCACGAGGGCGATCTTCGGCACCGGATAGAGCGCGGCGACGAAGACGTCGCAGATCGCATAGATGCGGCGCGACATGCCCATCAGCAGGCCGAGGGCGATGCCGATCACGGCGGCCAGGAAGAAGCCGGCGAAGATGCGGTAGAGCGTCAGCACCAGGTCGTAGGCGAGCGCCTTGGTGGCGAACAGGTCATAGAGCGTGACGATGACCAGCGATGGCCGCGGCAGGAAGATCTCGGGAACGTCGAAGAGCGGGACCGAGAGCTCCCAGAAAGCCAGGAACAGGGCCATCGCGACCGGCCCGTAATACCAGGTGTCGTCGCGCAGTCTCTCGTCCTTGACGTCGGGCTGCGGCTTGCTCTGGGCGGTGGTTCGGGTGTCCATCATGGCCTTGGGGTCGGCCAGCGCCGACCGGTTGGTGTCCGACATCGCGCTTGCCTCTTCAGTTCATCATCGCCTTGCGGACTTCGTCGCGCAGCAGCCCGTAGATCTCGGAGAAATATTCGCCGAAGCGCTTGTCGTTCTGCACGTCGATGCCGCGCGGCCGGGCGAGATCGATGTCGAGGCTCTTGGCGATCCGGCCGGGACGGGCGGTCATGACGACGACGTGGTCGGCGAGGAAGATCGCCTCCTCGATCGAGTGGGTGATGAGGATGACGGTCTTGGCGCTGGTCTCGACCAGGCTCGAGAGCTGCTCCTGCAGGTAGAGCCGCGTCTGCGCGTCGAGCGCACCGAAAGGCTCGTCCAGGAACAGGATGTCGGGGGACTGGACGAGGCCGCGGGCGAGGCCGACACGCTGCTTCATGCCGCCCGACAGCTGGCCCGGATAGTGTTTCTCGAAACCGGCGAGCTCGACCGCCTTGATCGCCTCGGCGGCCTTGGCCTGGCGTTCGGCCAGCGGCACGCCGGCGAGCTCCAGGCCGAAGGCGACATTGTCGAGGACCGAGCGCCAGGGCAGGAGGTTGAACGACTGCCAGACCGTGGCCATGCGCGGCGCTTCGCCAGCGCTGCGCTGGCCGGAGCCGTCGCCGTAGAGGAAGCGGACCTTGCCGCTGCTGGCCTCGACGAGGCCGCGCAGGATCAGGAGCAGGGTCGACTTGCCGCAGCCGCTCGGCCCGACGATGGCGGTGACCTTGCCGGCCGGAAAGATGCAGTTGACGTCGGTCAGCGCAGTGGTCGGCGGGCGCGTCCGGCTGAGGAACCGGTGCGACAGGCCTTCGATCGAGATCGCTTCGAATTGCATGGTGCGGCAAGCGCCTCCCTCGCGCTCTTTCCTATGCCTCGTCGCCGTTCGGGGCCGCGGCGCAGCGCGCGGCCCCGATACGGTCAGATGAACGGGTTCTTCTCGGTCATGCGCTGCTTGGCCTCCTTGATCGCGCGGTCGTCGAACAGCTTGTCGTCGGGCACGGCACGGGCGAGCAGGTCGGTGCGTTCGCGCCAGAATTTCTGCTGGGCGATGATCGAGGGCATGTTGGGCGTACCGTCGACGGTCATGAAGGTCCAGCGCGGCCGCGTCTCGTCGATGACCGGCGGTGTCAGGCCGGTGCCGTCGGCAATGATCTTCAGCACCTCGGCATTGCCGTCCTTGGCGGCGGCCATGAAGTCGGCATTGCCCTGCATGATCGCCATGGAGAAGCGGACCGCCGCGGAATGCTGGTCGCGCAGGAACTTCTCGCTCGCCACCGAGCAGGCGAGCACGAAATCGGGCGCCAGCTCGTCGCTCCAGGTCGCGACCTTGCCGATGCCCTGCTTCTGCGCCGCATAGGCGCCGGGCAGCGGCATGTTGATGATGCCGACGCGGTTCTGCTTCATCAGCGGCAGGCTGACGCTTGGCGTCATGCCCCAGGACCATTCGACGTCGTCGGCCTTCAGGCCGGCCCGTTCGAGGCCCATCGTGTGCAGATAGTGGGCGACGCTGCCGCGCGAGGAGATGCCGATGACGGCGCCCTTGGCATGGCGGTAGCCTTCCGGCCCGCGGAAACCCTTCTCCCAGAGCTCGTTCGACACCATGATCGAATTGGAGCCCCAACCGGCCGCCTCGCGGCCGCGCTCGAAGAACATCCTGAGGCCCGCGCCCTTGGCCATCAGGTTGAACAGGCCGGCGCTCAGCGTCGCGCCTGTGATGTCGAGCTCGCCCGCGGCGAGCGCCGGCATCGACAGGCTGCCGTCGACATGGCTCGAGGGCACGATCTCGACGTTCAGCTTCTTGAAGTAGCCGCGGGCCTCGGCGATCAGATAGGGGCCGGCCGAGATATAGGGCGCGAAGCCCATGCGGATGCGCACCGGGTCCATGAAGTTGGACTGCGCGAAAACCAGCGGGCTCTGCACCAGGCCCGCCGCTGCGACCGATGCACCCACGAACCCGCGCCGCGTGATCCTGGCCATAGCACCCCTCTTGTCATTTTCTGTGTGTCGTCAAACCAAGCCCATCACGCGGAGCGCCTCCGAGCGGCCCGAATGATCGACTACAATCGATTGCAAGCTAGGTCGAGACGGCGCGGCGAGTCAATCGGAGTTTGTCGTGCGCGATCGGATTCCAGCAATGCGGCAGGCTGGGCGTTGCCGCCCGGCGGCGCCGCGGCGGCCTGGAGGAGACGGGCTTCCGGGCGGCGGCAGAAAGGCTTCGACAGGTCAGCGGCGGCGCCGGGCGAAGAACGTATCCGCCTTTGAGGACAGCCGAAACGGCCGGCGCGGCCGCTGACCTGTCGGCGCGCGGCGGCGCGGTGGAGGCGCGCTGCACCAGATCGGGGGCGAGGACGATGCGCCGCGCCGGCAGGGTCGAGCCGGTCATGCGCTCGAGCAGCAGGCGTGCGGCATCGCGTCCCATGTCGCGCGGGCCGATGCGGATCGTGGTCAGCGGCGGCTCGACCATGTCGACCAGCGGCATGTCGTTGTGGCCGACGACCGAGACGTCGGCCGGGCAGGCAAGGCCGCGGGCGGCGAGCGCCTTGTAGGCGCCGAGCGCGAGCAGGTCGTTGGCGGCGGCGATGGCGGTGATGCCGGGGCAGGCGTCCAGCATGGCGGCGGTGGCGCGTTCGCCTTCGTCCCGGTCGTAGCTGCGCGCCTCGACGATGGCCCCGGCCGGCACCGCGAGGCGGTGCTCGCGCATCACCTGTTCGAAGCCAAGGCGCCTCAGATGGCCAGTGGACAGCGTGGACGGGCCGGCGAGATGGCCGATCGCCCGGTGGCCGAGCCGGTGGAGATGCTCGACAGCCACGCGCATGCCGGCGACATCGTCGGAAACGACCGACGGCGCGCGGTCGGCATCGTCGGCGCGGTTGACCAGCACGACGTGGATGCCTTCCGCGAGGCAGTGTTCCAGCATCGGATCGTCGCGGCTCACCGTCGCCAGAACGAGGCCGTCGACACGGCGGGCGATCAGTTCGTCGACGAGCGCCATGCGGGCGCCGAACTCGCTGCCGGCATCGGCGACGATGGTCGAATAGCCCTCGGCGCCGAGCACTTCGGCAATGCCCGATATGATCGGCGAGAAGACCGGATTGGTGATGTCGGGCACCAGCACGCCGACCAGGGTCGAGCGGCGGGTGCGCAGGCTCGCCGCCACTGGGTTCGGCCGGTAGCCGAGCGCGCGCGCGGCGGCGATGATCCGGTCGGCCACGTCGTCGGCGACGAGATGGCGCTTGGCCGGATCGAGAGCGCGCGAGACGGTGGAGGGATGGACGCCGACCTCGTCGGCGAGGCGGCGCAGATTGACCCGGGGCCTTGGTTCGCTGACGGAGCTCGTCATCCGCTGACTTTTGCAACCTCTCGTGCGGATTCCTCTGCCGCCGGAAGGCGGCGACAATCGCCTTGCTGAAATTGCATGAGCGAACAACCGATTGCAAATGCCTTTGGCAATTTGCATTATCATTTGTTTGATCGTGGGAATTCCGCCACACGAAAAATGAGCCCCGCGAACCGTTGGAACGGCTGCGGGGCGTGCTGCAGGCAGGGCCGGTCGATGGCCGTCCGGCCTCGATCAGTTCGTCCGGGCGGCGTAGCGCCGCTTGGCGTCCTGGACCGCGTCATAGAGCTCCCGCGCCCGGCCGGGCAGGGCGGCGAGCAGGCTGTCATGGACATTGCCGACGCGCTGCGCCCAGACCGCGCGCTGCTCGGCCGAGAGCTGCACCACCGTGCCGCCATTGGCGGTGAACAGCTCGGCCTGCCGGGTCTCGTCCTCGTCCTGGCGCCGGCGCATCTCGTCGGTCGACGGCATGGCGCTCTTCAGGAGGGCCTGGATGCGGGGCGGCAGCTTCTCGTAGAAGCGCTTGTTCACGAAGAACACCTGCTCGTGGTGGTAGGCGCGGGTCAGCACGTAGCGGCGGGCGAACTGCGCGGCCGGCGTGGTGACGAAGAAGGTGAGCGGCAGGTCGCCGCCCTCGATCATGCCCTGCTCCAGCCCGGTGAAGAAATCGGGCAGCGAGAGCTGGACGCCGTTGACGCCGACCTTTTCCCAGAACGCGCGGGCGGAAGCCGCCGGCGGCACGCGGAAGCGCCGGCCGCGCAGTTCGTCGGGCGTGTCGCAGGTGCCCTTGCAGAAAATGTTGGACCAGCCGGCGTCACCGACGCCGATCAGCACCAGGCCGTTGCCGGCGAAGATGCTTTCCAGCACCGGGCGCACGACATTGTCGGTGCCCCAGCGGCGCTGGGCGTCGTTGTCCCAGAGATAGGGCATGGACAGGACGGCGCCCGGCGGGATCGAGACCGCCGCGCCGGCAAGCCCGGTCGTGCCGATCTCGAGCCGGCCACGGATGACCTGCTGGGTCATCTCCTGGTCGTTGGCGACCAGCTGGTACTCCATGCGGTAGTCCGGCCCGGCCTCCTTGTTGAAGTTGGTGATGAAGGTCTGGATGATGCCATCCATCATCGAGCCGGGGCGGAGCGAGCCGGCGATGCGGATCGTCTCCGCCGCGGTGGCGGCCGATGTCATCAGGGCCGATGCGGCGAGCGCGAGCAGCGCTGCCTTCATGGTGCGTCGGTTCATGGCTGGTCCTCGATCGGGAACGGTGGAATTGGGTTTTCCGGGCCGATGGCGCGGAGGCGGCGGGGCGCCCCTCCGCGCCGGGCTCATTTGACGAACAGGAAGACGATCGCCGGGTAGTAGGTGACGATCAGCAGGGGGATGATCATCAGGACGACGAAAGGCCAGGCGCCGCGCACGATGGTGCCGAAGCTTTCCTTGAACACCGCCATGGCGACGAACAGGTTGAGCCCGACCGGCGGCGTGATGTAGCCGATCTCCAGGTTCATCGTGGTGATCACGCCGACATGGACCGGGTCGAAGCCCTGAGCCTTCATCAGCGGCAGCAGGAGCGGCGACAGGATCAGGATCGCCGAGCCGACATCCATGAAGCAGCCGGCGATCAGCAGGATCACGTTCAGCGTCAGGCCGGCGGTCAGCGGGCTGTGGATCCATTGGCTCAGCCATTCGACCATCAGCTTCGGAATGCCCTCGTAGTCGAGGATGGTGTTGAAGCTGCCCGCGAGCGCCAGCAGCGGCAGGAGCGTGCCGAACAGCTTCACCGTCTCGCCGATCATGCCGAGCAGCACCGGCCAGGTCAGGTCGCGGTAGTAGAGGCCCTCCACCAGCAGCGCGTAGATCAGCGAGACGACCGCCGCCTCCGTGGTGGTGAAGTGTCCGGAATAGATGCCGCCGAGCAGGATGATCGGCAGCAGCAGGGCCGGGCCGCCGCGCCCGAGCGCGCGCAGGAAGCCCCTGGGCGAGAAGCGGCCGCGCGCCGCGACCGGCGAGGCCTTCACGCAATAGAGCGCCAGCACGACGGTGAGCAGCAGGCCAGGCCCGATGCCGCCCATGAACAGCTTGATGATCGAGGTGTCGGTGATGATGCCGTAGAGCATCATCGGGATCGACGGCGGGATCAGGATGCCGAGCGTCCCCGCCGAGCACAGGAGGCCGAGCGAGAACTGCTTGGAATAGCCTTCCTTGAGCAGCGCCGGATACATGATCGAGCCGATCGCCGCGAGGGTGACGATCGACGAGCCGGAAATGGCGGCGAAGGCGGCGCAGGCGAGCACAGCGGCGACCGCGAGGCCGCCCCGGATGCCGCCGGTGAGCTCGACCATGATGTCGATGAGGCGCTGGGCGATCTCGCCGCGGCTCATGATGTTGCCGGCCAGGATGAACATCGGGATCGGCAGCAGGACGTCGCGGTCGATGGTGAACCAGAAGTCCTGGATCAGGAATTCGGCCGAGGAGTTGCGCGCGACGAACTGGTGGATCGCGGCGACGGCCACGGCGAGCACCAGCACGACCGGCTGGCGCAGGATGAGCAGCAGCAGGCTGCCGAGCGTGATCGCGGCGCCGGTCATAGTTCGGAACTCGCTTCCTGCGGCCGCAGCGCGGGCGACAGGACGAAGAGGAAATATTTGAGCGCGGCGAGACCGAAGGCGATTGGCAGCACGATCTGCACCGTCCAGATCGGGATCGGCAGCGTCATGCTGTATTCGCCGAGCCCGTAGGTGCCGTCGACGAACAGCGCCGCGGCATAGGCGAGGCCCGCGCAGATGAGGCCGGAGACGAAATCGCCGATGCGGCTCATGAGCGGGTCGAGATGGCGCGGCAGCAGCTTGTCGACGATGTTCGGGCGCAGGTGGCCGCCCTGCGAGACGACATAGGAAAAGCCGAGGACACCGGCGACCGCCATGCAGTAGACGGCGGTGCGCTGGGCACCGAAAATGCCCTGGCCGAGGATCTCGCGGCCGACAATGTCGGCGAACAGGGCGAGCGTGCCGGCCATCAGCGCGGCGAAGCAGATGAAGGCCTCGACCTTCTGGAGGGCGGCATAGGCCTTGGCGAGGCCGCCCGAGGGAGCGGCGGCGGCCGCCGCCGGGTCACTGTTGGGCTGCATAGCGGCGCTTGCCTTCCATGACCGTGTCGTAGAGCGCCCGCGACTGGCCGGGCAGGCTGGCGACGAGGGCGGCGAGGCCGTCGACGACCTTGGCGGCCCAGGCGGCGCGCTGCTCGTCGGTCAGTGCGACGATGGTGCCGCCGCCGGCGACGAAGGCGTCCATCCGCTCCTTCAGATCGGCGTCCTGGCGCCGGCGCATTTCGGCGGCCGAGGGCATGGCGCTGCGCACCAGCGCCTGGATGTTTGCCGGCAACCCATCGAAGAAGCGCTTGTTGACGAAAAAGACCTGGTCGTGGTGATAGTTCTGGGTCAGCACATAGTGGCGGGCGATCTGGGCGGCCGGCGTCGTCACGTAGAAGGTGAAGGGCAGGTCGCCGCCTTCGACCATGCCCTGCTCGAGGCCGGTGAAGAAATCCGGCAGCGACAGCTGCACGCCGTTCACGCCGAGGCGGTCCCAGAACATCTTGGCGGCGGTTGCCGGCGGCAGGCGGAAACGCCGGCCGGCGAGCTCGGCCGGGCTGTCGCAGCGCGCCTTGCAGAACACGTTGGACCAGCCGGTATCGCCGAGGCCGATCACCACCAGTCCGCGCTGGCGGTAGAGATCGGCGATCGCGGGAAGCGCGACATTGTCGATGACCCAGCGCCGCTCGGCGTCGGTCTTCCACAGATAGGGCATGGACAGCACGCCGCCCTCCGGCACCGTCACCGAGGCGCCGGCGAGCGAGGTCGTGCCGATTTCCAGGCGGCCGCGCACGACCTGCTGGGTCAGCTCCTGGTCGGAGGCGACGAACTGATATTCCATCCGATAGGCGCCGCCGGCCTTGGCGTTGAAGTCGTCCATGAAGGTCTTGATGATGCCTTCCATGACCGAGCCGGGCTGGGCGGCGGCGGCGATACGGATGCGCTCCTGGGCGGCGGCCGCGCCCGACAGGGTCACGAGCGCCAGGAGAGCTGCGAGCGTTTTCCTCATCCCGAGAATGTCCTCAATTTTTTGAAGGTGTTGGTGGGTGGCTGAGCCGCGCGGCGAGGTCCGCGACGGCGGCAAGGTCCGGCCAGAGCGGCGCGATGCGCTCCATCAGGCTGGCGTAGAGCACGTATTTGCGCGCGAGATAGGTGCCGAAGGGGCCCTCGTCCGGTGCGTCGACCACCGGCTTCCCGCCGAGCCAGCGGCCGGCATGGTCGGCCAGGCGGCCGCCGGCGAGATGACGCATGCCGACAAGGCCGAGGCCGGTGAGCGATGCGTGGCGCGCCGGCGGGCGCAGCACCGGCCGCCCGAGCGTCGCCGCCATGATGCGGGCAAAGTCGGCGTCGGCGGCAAGGCCGCCGCCGAGCACGACCGGACCCGGCTCCAGGCCCATCAGGTCGTGGCTCATGCGGGCGGCGAAGGCGAGGCCCTCGCGGGCTGCGGCGGCAAGGGCGGCCGGCTCCTCGCCGGCGGCCCAGCCGAACACCGTGCTGCGGGCATGAGGCGACGTCACCGGAGCGCGCTCGCCGACCGGCTCGAAGAAGGATTGGACGAGGAGGCCCGACGGCCGGTAGGGCGCGGCCTGCATGTCGCCGACGAGAGGCGCGAGATGGGCGAGGGCCGCCGCGCCGTTGAGCGAGGGCATCAGGCGCAGGAACTGGCCGGGCTCGGCGAAGGGCAGGAGCATCGCGCCGGGCGGCTCGGCCTGCACGTCGGCGAGATCGGCGAGGTGGCGGATGTGGATCGCGCTGGTGCCGAACAGCGAGACGCGCGCGATGCCGGGCAGCAGGCCGATGCCGAGCCCGAGCGCCGAGGCCTGGGCATCGCCCGGCCCGAGCAGGACCGGCAGTCCGGCGGGCAGGCCGGTCGCCGCCGCGGCGGCTGGGGACAGCGGCCGTGCGGCGTCGGCCATGGCGACCATGTCGGGCAGGAGGTCGATGCCGCGGGCAAGGCCGAGGCAGGTTTCGACCTCGCGCGACAGCATCTGGCGGCGCCAGTCGCCCCAGCTCGGCAGCACGGCCGAGGGGTCGGTCAGGGCGGTGCCGGTGAGGGCGAGCTGCAGCCATTCCTTGCAGCGCAGGGCGCGGTGGACCGCAGCGAAACGGGCCGGCTCGCGGCGGGCGAGCCAGAGCAGCTGCAGCGGCTGCGAGGCGGCCGTCGGCTGCGACAGGGTGACCTGCCTGATCCGGTCGAGCACGCCGGCCGCCTCGAGCTCCGGCAGCAGCTCGGCGGCGCGGCCGTCGAGCCAGGTCATGGCGGGGCCGGCCGGGCGGCCCGCCGCATCGACCGGCCAGAGGCCGTCGCCCTGGCCGGTGACGACGAGGACGCCGGGCCTATGGCCGCCGAGGCGTTGCGCGAGGCGGGCGAGCAGGCTCATGGCGATGGCCGCGGTCGCGGCCATGTCCTGCTCGACATGCAGGCTGGCGCGCCGCAGCGCGGTGTTCGGCGCCTCCTCCAGCGCGACGAGATGGCCGTCGGCGGAGAACAGCGCCGCCTTCACCACCGTCGTGCCGGAATCGAGACAGAGGATGGCGCCGGTCATGGTGCCGCTCAGTCCTGCCGCTTCGGCTGCTGGCCGTAGCTGCGGAATTTCTCGACGACGCGGGCGATCTCGTCCGGCGCGAGCACCGGCGGCTCGCCGTGCGGCAGGCAGAGCAGATATTGCTGGGCGAGCTCCTCGACCGTGCCGGCGAGCGCCAGCGCGCGCGCCATGCTGACATGGCCGGCGATCACGCCGTGATGGGCGAGCAGGCAGGCGCGCCGCCCGGCCATGGCCTCGAGCACCGCATCGGCCAGCTCCTGGGTGCCGAAGGTGGCATAGGGCGCGCAGCGGATGTCCGGGCCGCCGGCCGCGGCGATCATGTAGTGAATGGCCGGGATGCCGCGGCCCATGATGGCGACGGCGGTGGCATGCACCGAATGGGTGTGCACGACGGCGTTGAGGTCGGGCCTCGCCGCGAGGATGTCGCGGTGAAAGCGCCATTCGCTGGTCGGCAGGACGTCGCCGTCGAAACCGCCGTCCCAGTCGAGCTGCACGACATCCTCGGGGCGCATCGCGTCGTAGCCGATGCCCGTCGGCGAGACGAGCAGGCCCTTGCCGTGGCGCACGCTGACATTGCCCGACGTGCCTTTGTTGATGCCGAGCCGGTTCATGCCGCGGCAGGTCTCGATCAGCTCGAGCCGAAGCTTCAGTTCACTGTCGGTCATTGGCCGTCACACGGGTTGATGAGAGCTTCGTCCGAGAGGAAGCGCGCGACGTCCTCGGCGATCATCACGGCGGCCTTGCGGATGGTGTAGCGGGAGGCGCCGGCAATATGCGGCGACAGGGTCACGTTGGGCAGTTTCAGCAGCGGCCAGTCGGCGGGCGGCGGCTCGAACTCGAACGTGTCGAGGGCGGCGCCGGCAAGCTGGCCGGAGGTCAGCGCCTCGTAGAGCGCGGCATAGTCGACGAGCGGGCCGCGTGCCGTGTTGACGAAATAGGCGCCGCGCTTCATCGCCGCGAACTCGGCGGCGCCGATCATGCCGCGCGTCTCCCTGGTGACGCGCGGATGCAGGGTGACGATGTCGCTCGAGGCGATGAGCGTGTCGAGGTCGACCATGGTGACGCCGTCGTCCTGGTCGGCGCGCGAGAGCTGCTTGTAGGGATCGTGGACCAGGATGCGGCAGCCGAAACCCTTGAGCATCCTGACCACCAGCGTGCCGACATGGCCATAGCCGATGACGCCGACGGTCAGCTCGCACAGCTCCGGACCGGTAATGTCGCGATGGTAGAGGTCGCCGCGATAGTCGCCGGCGGCGAGCGCCACGTGGCCGCGGATGAGATTGCGGGTCTCGGCGAGCAGCGAGGCGATGGTGAATTCGGCCACCGCCGAGGCGTTGCGGCCGGGCGTGTTGACGACCCGGACGCCGTGCTCGCGCGCGGCCGCCATGTCGATATTGATCGGGCCGCCGCGCGACACCGCGATCAGCTTCAGCTTCGGCGCACGGGCGAAGGTCTCGCGGGTCACCGGGGCGAGGTGATTGATCAGGATCTCGGCGCGGCCGATGAAGTCGTAGAACTGCTCGGGGCGGCCGACGAATTCCTGGACCGAGAGCTCGGGGTCGACCTTGGTGATGTTGCGCTCGATCGGCCAGTTGAGCGCCATGGTCTCGATGGCGAGGGCACGGCCGGCGAGGCGCTCGTTCAGCGCATCGACGAAATAGGACGGCTGCATGAAGCCGTCGCCGATGACGCCGACGGCAAGGGCTGGTGCGGGGGAGGGTGCGGTCATGACCGGCATCGTCTTTCGGAGCAGCCGGAGCCGTTGCCGGGCGGACCGCGCAAGGTCAGCCGGCTCGCCGGGCTTCGGCTCGGGCAGGGGATCGGGGCTAAGGGGTCAGGCGCGTCCGAGCGTGTAGAACTCGTCGTTGGGGCGCATGCTGGTGACGTTGGCGAGGCGGTTCGACATGCCGAAGAAGGCCGCGATCGCGCTGATGTCCCAGGCGTCCTCGTCGGTGAAGCCGTGGGACTTGAGGGTGGCGAGATCCGCATCGGAGATCGCATAGGCCTCGAACGCCACCTTCATGGCGTAGTCGAGCATGGCCTTCTGCTTCTCGGTGATGTCGGCCTTGCGGTAGTTGATGGCGACCTGGTCGGCGATCAGCGGGTTCTTGGCGCGGATGCGCAGGATGGCGCCGTGGGCGACCACGCAGTACTGGCACTGGTTGGCATTGCTGGTGGCCACCACGATCATCTCGCGTTCGGCCTTGGTCAGGTTGCCGGGCTTGTCCATCAGCGCGTCGTGATAGGCGAAGAACGCGCGAAATTCGTCCGGCCGGTGTGCCAGGACGAGGAAGACATTGGGCACGAAGCCGGACTTCTCCTGCACCGCGAGGATGCGGGTGCGGATATCCTCGGGCATGTCGGCAATGGCGGGAACCGGAAACCGGCTGATCGGATGCTGGCTCATGATGGCCTCGCTGGTCGGGTGGAAACGGGGGCGTAAAGGGCTGCTCAGGCGCTGGGGTCGACGACCACGCGGCCGCGGACCTTGCCGGCGATGAGATCGGATGCGACGCCTTGCGCGTCGGCAAGGCCGATGCGGCTCGTCATGGCGGCGAGGCGCGGCCGGTCGATCTCGGCATCGAGCAGGCGCCAGGCCGTCTCGCGCAGCGCCTTGGGCGCCATCACGCTGTCGATGCCGGCAAGCGTCACGCCGCGCAGGATGAAGGGCGCGACGGTGGCCGGGAAATCCAGGCCCTGGGCGAGGCCGCAGGCGGCCACGGCGCCGCCGTAGCGCGTGCCGGCGCAGACATTGGCGAGCGTGTGGCTGCCGACCGTGTCGACGGCACCGGCCCAGCGCTCCTTGCCGAGCGGCTTGCCCGGACCGGAGAGTTCGGCGCGGTCGATCAGGTCCTTCGCGCCGAGCTCCTTCAGATAGGCCTCCTCCTCGCGCCGGCCGGTCGCGGCGATCACGCCGTAGCCGCGCCTGGCGAGCAGCGCGATGGCCACCGAGCCGACGCCGCCACAGGCACCGGTCACCAGCACGTCGCCCTTGTCGGGCGTCACGCCCTGGCGCTCCAGCGCCATGACGCAGAGCATGGCGGTATAGCCGGCGGTGCCCAGCGCCATGCAGTCCTCGGCCGTGAGGCCGGCCGGCCGGCGGATCAGCCAGTCGCCCTTGACCCGGGCGAGTTCGGCAAGCCCGCCCCAATGGGTTTCGCCGACGCCCCAGCCGTTGAGCACGGCGGCATCGCCGGCCTTCCACGCGGGGTCGTCGCTTGCCTCCACCGTGCCGGCGAAGTCGATGCCCGGCACCATCGGGAAGCTGCGGACGACCGGCGCCTTGCCCGATATGGCAAGGGCATCCTTGTAGTTGAGCGTCGAGCGCTCGACGCGGACCGTGACATTGCCGCTGGCGGGCAGGGCGGACCGGTCGAGCGTGTCGAGCCGGCAGCCATAGCCGGCTTCGGATTTGTCGACGACGAGGGCGCGGAAGGCGGACATGGAACGAAGGCTCACTGGCTGCGGGAACGGGTCGGCGGAGCCGGCCGGTTCAGGTGACGGGTTTGCGCGGCAGGACCGGCGCATAGGTGGTCGCGTCGACGCCCGCCGCGGCGAGGATCTCGTCGACATGCTCGGCGAAGGCCGGGGGTTTGAGCCGGTAGCTTGCGGGGGTCCGCGACAGCTTGATCGGGCTGCCGGTGCCGCGATAGTCGCCGATGTCGACGACCATCTCGCGGGCATGGGTGTGCGGATCGGCGACCACGGCATCGATCGAGCGGACCGGCCCGCAGGGCACGCCCGCCTTGATCAGGGTTTCGGCCACCTCGGCGCAGTCGCGTTTCGACAGCGCCTGTTCCAGCAGCACCTTCAGCGCGTCACGGTTGACGTTGCGCGCGGCATTGCTGGCAAAGCGCTCGTCGGCCGGAATGGCCTCGACCCCGAGCACCCGGCAGAGCGATGCGAACTGCCTGTTGTTGCCGACGGCCAGGAACAGCGGGTCGGTGGCGGTGGCATAGGTGTCGTAGGGACAGATGTTCGGATGGGCGTTGCCCGACGGCTTCGGCACCTTGCCGTTGAGATAGAAGTTCGGCAGGTGCGGGTGCAGCAGCGAGAAGCCGCAATCGTAGAGCGTCGCCTCGACGAACTGGCCGCGGCCGCTGCGCTCGCGTTCCTGCAGCGCCATCAGGACGCCGAGCGCGGCATTGAGGCCGGTGACCATGTCGACGACCGGCAGGCCGACGCGCAAGCCTTCGCCGCCGCGTTCGCCATTGACGCTCATGATGCCCGACAGGGCCTGGATGGCGGCGTCATAGCCGGGACGGCCGCCATAGGGGCCGTCGGCGCCGAAGCCCGAGACGCGGCAGTGGATCAGGCGCGGAAAACGCTCCCGGAGCACGTCCTGGCCGAGGCCCCATTTCTCCAGCGTGCCGATCTTGAAGTTCTCGACGAAGACGTCGGCATCGGCGAGCAGGTGCAGCAGCAGCTCCTGGCCGGCGGCCTGCGAGAAGTCGATGGCCATCGCCTTCTTGTTGCGGTTGAGGCCGAGGAAGTAGCTCGCCGCATCGCCCTGGAACGGCGGTCCCCAGCCGCGCGTCTCGTCGCCCTGGGGCGGCTCGATCTTGATCACCTCGGCGCCGTGGTCGGCCAGGATCTGGGTGCTGTAGGGGCCGCCCAGGACCCGGCTGACATCGATGACCTTGAGGCCCGCAAGCGCGCCCGGCGGCGTTTCGGTCGGGGTGCCCGCGTCCTGGCTGGCGCTCGTCATCCTCTGCAACTCCGTCATCATGCCGCGGCGTCGGCGCCGGTGAGTTCGGCCTTCAGGAGGCCGGCGAAATGGGGATAGGTTTCCGCGAGCTCGTCGAGGATCCGGCCGCGGATCAGCGCGAGGGTGTCCGGGTCGGGATCCGGCGTCGCCGGCACCGTGTCGGGCGCGTCGAAGGCGAAGCCGGTGGCCGCCCGGATCTCGGCGAGGTCGTGGCCGGGATGGATGCTGGTCAGCCGGAAGCGGCCCCTGTCCTTGTCGAAGGCGAACAGCGCCAGACTGGTCAGCAGGGCGTGAGGCCCACCGGTCCGGTGGACGCCGGGCACGCTGGTGCCCGGCGCGCTGATGAAGTCGACCTTCTCGACCAGCACCCGCGGCGTATGCTCCTCGCGGAACAGGATGACCCGCGGCACCACGAAATAGAGGTAGCTCGAGCCGAACGAGCCGGGCCAGCGCACCTTGGTGTTGGGATAGTCGCCGACGCCGACGAGATTGATGTTGCCGGCGCCGTCGATCTGGCCGCCGCCGAGGAAGAAGGCGTCGATGCGGCCCTGGCCGGCGCAGTCGAACAGTTCGGCGCTGCCGTTGGTGAAGAAGTTGTGCTCGACCGAGCCGAGGATCGAGAGCCGGACGTCGTCGCCTCCGGCCGCCTCCTGGCGGGCGCGCAGCAGCATGGCCGCCGCGGCGGGTATCGGCGAGGAGGCGCCGACCGCGACATGGCGGACGCCGGCGAGCAGGTCGGCAATGGTCGCGATCAGCCGTTCGCGGTGGCTTGCCGGTTTCATGCCGCGCTCCTCAGCTTCTCGCCGCGTGCCGCGACATAGGCCCGGAAGCCGTCGGGGCTGC
The DNA here is from genome assembly GCA_000751295.2 of bacterium YEK0313. Classification (NCBI taxonomy): domain Bacteria; species bacterium YEK0313. The sequence continues at coordinate 1,189,487 of CCMO02000001.1, read as the reverse complement.
GGGCGGCCTCCGCATAACGCACGAGCTCGGCGGTATCGGGGGCATATTCACCCCACAGGCCATAGGGCCAGGCACCGTTCGGCGCGACCGCGATCCGGTCGATATAGAGCGCCGGAATGATGCCGGCGGCGGTCTTCTCGTCGGCGAGCAGCGAGGTCTCGCTGATCCGCTCGACGGTCACGAGGCTCCGGCGGGCGGCATAGGCCATGGCCGCGAGCTCGCGCCTGCGGCCGATCCAGACATTGCCCGCGCGGTCGGCGACCGGAGCGTGGAACAGGGCGACGTCGGGATGGATCGCCGGAATCGCGACGATCGGATCGTCGGGCGCGAAGGGATTGGCGATGGTCAGCCAGTCCGGCCGGTTGGCCAGCACGTCTGTGCCGATCAGGCCGCGCATGGGCATGAACGGAACGCCCTTCTGCGCCGCCATCAGGCCGGCATGGACGGCGGGGCAGGTGGCGTCGATGATCTTGATCGAGGCCTCGCGCACCGCGCGGTTGAAGCAGGGCGCGCCGCCCGCTTCGCCGAGGCTGACCGCGCTGGTCTCGACCGACGCGACGAGGCCTGAGCCGATGAGGAGATCGACCTGCATGCCGCCGGTCGGCACGCAGACGAGCCGGAGGTCTCCGGTGCCGCGGCGCATGATCTCGTCCGTCACCGCCATGGCGACACCGGCATAGTCGACAGGGACGGCCAGGCGCTGGCCCGGCGTGATGGCGGCGGCAAGCTCCGCCACGCTGATGAAGGCGGTCATGGTCAATGGTCTCCCGCGCTCTGGAAATGCACCGGCAGCGCCGCCGCCGGGAACACGCCCTTGCTGGTGACGATACCGGAAACGAGGTCCGGCGGCGTCACGTCGAAAGCGGGATACCAGCCCTGCGCCAGCGGTGTTGCCGTGCGCCGGCCCATGCAGGTGAGGCTCTCCTCGGGATCGCGCTCCTCCATGGGCACGTCGGCCGGTCCCGCCGCGCGCGGATCGGGCGCCTGGACCATGGCGAAATAGGGGATCCGGTAGCGCTGGGCGGCGATGGCGAGCTGCAGCGTGCCGACCTTGTTGACCACATGGCCGGACATGGTGACCCGGTCGGCGGCGGTCATCAGCCGCTGCACCAGGCCGCGGTCCATGGCATGGGCGCCCATATTGTCGGTGATGACGGTGACGTGAAGGCCCATCTCGGCGAGGCTGTGGGCGGTGAGCCGCGCGCCCTGCAGATAGGGCCGGGTCTCGGTGCAGATCACCTTGACCGTCTTGCCCGCCCGGATCGCGGCGGCCATGGTCTCGACGATGGTCGCCTCGGCCCAGCAATGGGTCATGACGGTGTCGCCGTCGGCGATGACCGAAGCGCCGTGGCGGCCGAGGCGGCGGCCGCGTTCGCGGCGCGCCTCCCAGGCGGCGCGCGTCGCGGCCTCGAAGGCCGCGGCGAAATCGACATCGGTGCCGGCCAGAGCCTCGGCCTCGCCGATCAGGCTCTTCACGACGCCCGCAATATGGTCGTTGGTCGCGCGGGTTGCGACCAGCCGGCGGCCGGCGGCGCGCAGATGATCGAGACGGGCCTCCGCGGTCGCCAGCGAGGCGGCCTCGCGCGCGGCGAGGACGAGGCCGGCGCTGGCGGCATAGAACGGGCCGCCGCTCTGCGTGACCATCTCCTCGATGGCCCGGGCGACCGCCTCCACCGTGGCGCAGTCGACGAAGCGCGTCTCGAAGGGGAAGACCCGCCGATCGAGAATGCGCACGCGCTCGGGCTCGAGCAGCACGCTCTCGCGCATCAGGGTCGGCATGGTCACGGCTATGTCGGACATCGGGCACCTGGCATCGGCGGCTGCATGCGGCAGCCGGCGCCGGAACGGTCCGGGCGCTGGATAATTACAATATGAGAATTCAAAATATCAATATCAATTCGACAGGGCTGTCCCGACAGTGCCGGGCCTTGGCCGGCCGGGCGGCGCCAGCGCCCGGCGCAGCCGTCAGCCTGCGCGCTCGCCGCCGTCGCGCCGGCGGCGCCAGTCCTGGGCCTCGGCATAGCGGGCACGCAGGTAGTCCATCAGTTCGGTGAAGGCCTCTTCGCCGGCGCGTGGGTTGCGGGCGTGGACCGCCAGCAGGATGCGCCGGTGATAGGCGGCGATCTTCTCGCGGTCGCGGAACTTGAACACCACCATGTTGGCCGGCGGCATCAGCGCGTCGAGCAGGACCTGCATGACGAAGCTCATCACGCTATTGCCCGCGGCGCCGGCGATGGCGCGGTGGAAGCCGACGTCGGCGGCGCAGAATTCGGTATCGGAGAGGGAGGCGTCCTCCTGCAGCAGGACCTGGCTCTCCATGGCCGCGAGGTCGTCATTGCTGCGGCGCTGGATGGCGTAGCGCAGGCAGACCATGCCGAGGTCGTGGCGCACCTCGGCAATGTCGACCAGCGAGAACGAGCCCATGCTGCTGAGCAGCGCCATCATGCCGACCACGCTCTCGCGCGTCTGCTCGAGGCTCGGCCGGTTGACGAAGACGCCGCCGCCCGGGCCGCGCTTGGAGCGAATCAGATGCTGGGCGGCGAGCCGTTTGAGGGCCTCGCGAATGGTCGGGCGGGAGACCCCGAAGGTCTCGGCGAGCTCGTCCTCGGTCGGCAGCCGCTCGTCGCTCTTCAGCCCGCCCGCCAGAATGCGGGCGCGGATGCTGTCGGCGATATGACGGGTGACGCCGCCGGGCGCGGGCGCGGCCTGCTGCTCGGCAGGATGTGATTCGGGGGCTTGGTCGTTCATGGCGCTTCTTCCAGGACCTCCGCCGCTATCGCCGTTCCGGCCCGCGCGCAATGGGGCGTGGACAATGCCGTCCGCATGGCACCGCATCGGCAGCACCATATTGACGCATGTTGGCGCTATTGTGATATTTCTTTTTCGAGTTTCAACCGGATTCAGCTTATCGGGTCCCCGATAGCGGAGGTCCGGGCCGGCGCGCCGGATGCGAGGCCGCAGGACCTGCCCCTATTCCCGCGCCGCGCCGTCCCCGGGACGGCCGGCCAGCCGTTCGACCGACGAGACCTCCCCATGACCGCCTCTCCGGCCATCGCCGCCCCGTCCCAGCCGCTCGATGCCGCGGCGCTCGCCGCGCACATTGCCGCCGATCCCGGGCTGTCCGCCTTCTTCGGCGCGGACATGGCCAACCTCAGCATCCGTGAGATCGGCGACGGCAACCTCAATTTCGTCTTTCATGTCGCCGGCGGCGGCCGGGCGCTGGCGATCAAGCAGGCCATGCCCTATTCGCGCATGTCGGGCGGCGCGCGGGCGCTGACCGCCGAGCGGCTGACCTACGAGAAGCTCGCGCTCGAGGAGTTCGCCCGCCATGCGCCGGCCCATGTGCCGGCCATCCATCATTTCGACGCCGAGCGCGCCCTGCTCGGCCAGGAATTCCTCAGCCCGCACGTGATCATGCGCAAGGGCATGATGGACGGCATCGTCTATCCGCATTTCGCCGCGCATATGGCGGCCTATCTGTCGGCCTGCCTGTTCGCCACCTCCGACTTCGCGCTCACCGCTTCGGACAAGCGGCGGAAGGTCGCCCGCTTCGCCGGCAATGTCGAGCTGTGCGAGATCACCGAGCGCCTCGTCTTCACCGAGCCGTTCACGCTGTCCGACAACAACCGCTGGACGAGCCCCGAGCTCGACGCGGAGGCCGCGGCGATCCGCGGCGACGAGGTGCTGAAACAGGCGGTCAGCGCGCTGAAGCTCGCCTTCCTGACGCGCAGCGACGCCCTGCTTCATGCCGACCTCCATACCGGCTCGATCATGCTGACCGAGACCGATACGCGGGTGATCGATCCCGAATTCGCGGTGTTCGGCCCGATGGGTTTCGACATCGGCATGCTGATCGGCAACCTCTTCCTCAATTGCTTCGCCCAGCTCGCCTACGAGACCGAGCCGGGCGGCCGCGCCGCCTATCGCCGCTTCGTGCTCGGCGCGGTCGAGGAGATCTGGACCGGTTTTGCCGCGCGCTTCGCGGCGCTCTGGCGCGAAAAGCGCACGGGCGACGCCTATCCGACGCGCCTTTTCCCTGAGGCGGCGGCGCTCGAGGCGGTGCTGGCGCGCTATCTCCAGGACGTGCTCGCCGATGCCCTCGGCTTTGCCGGCGTCGAGATGATCCGCCGCACGCTCGGCCGGGCGCATACGCCCGACTATGACGCCATCGCCGACCGGCAGCGGCGCAGCCTGAGCGAAAAGCTGGCGCTCAGCCACGGCGTCATGCTGCTGCGCGCGCCGCGCGGCGGCATGAGCATCACCGAGGCGACGGACGCCGCGCGCCGGCTGATCGGCGCGGCGCCGGGCCGATGAGGGTCAGGCCGGGCCGCGCGCCCGGCCGGCCGGGCTGACCTGGCCGATGATCCAGGCCGAGAAGGCCTGGGTCAGCGCGCTGCCGGCGCGGTTGTCGGGCACGGCGAGATAGTAGCGGCTGTCGGTCTGCAGCGGCCGGTCGAAGACGGCCGCCAGCGTGCCGGCCTCCAGCTCCTTCTCGATGAGATAGCGCGGCAGCAGGGCGAGGCCGAGCCCGGCGGTCACCGCCTCGATGACCAGCGCGAACTGGTCGAGCCGGTGGCCGCGATAGGCGCTGCCGGTCTCGACGCCATTGTCGGCGAACCATTGGGCCCAGAGCCCCGGGCGCGTCGACAGGTGCAGCAGCGGCAGCGCGGCGAGATCGCCCGGGCCGGCGGGCCGGTGCGCGGCGATGACCGCGGGAGCTGCCACCGGCAGGATCCATTCGTCGCACAGGAAGGTGCAGGTCGCGCCCGGCCAGGCCGGCTTGCCGTGATGGATGGCAAGATCGAAGGGTTCGTCCTCGAAGCTGAACGGGGCGTCGCGCGTCGCCATGTGCAGCACGGTGCCGGGGTGGGCCGCGAGAAAGCCCGGAAGGCGCGGCATCAGCCAGCGGCTGCCGAAGGTCGACAGCGCCGCGATGTCGAGCGAGACCGCGGCATGGGCGGTCGCCATGGCGCGCATCACCGCGTCCTCGGTCTGGACCAGCAGCTTCTGCGCGTCGCGCAGCAGCGCCTCGCCGCTCGCGGTCAGCACCACGCGCTGGCGCACCCGCTCGAACAGCGCGACGCCGAGCTGGACTTCGAGCTCGCGGATCTGCCGGCTGACGGCGCTCTGGGTCAGGTTCAGCTCGACCGCCGCACGGGTGAAGCTGAGATGCCGCGCGGCGCATTCGAAGGCCTGCAGCGTCCGGATGTCGGGGACGAGCCGTCTGTTGAGCCGCATGCCTCGCTCTCCGTGCGGTCCGGCATCCGCCGGGGCGGGGCCGTCGGCCCGCCGCGGCCCTTGTCGGTCCAAATCGCGCGCCAGTCCAGCGCGGCGGGCAGGGATGCGCGCCGTCCGGCGGCCTTGTCCGGCCGGACGGCCCGCGGACCTGGCGCGAGAGCGGCCGAACCCTAGCCCGGGCGGCGTCCGGCGAGCAGGCGTGTGCCGTGGTCGTAGAGCCCGGTGAGCAGACCGAGCGTGTCGGTCAGCGCACGGAGCTGGCCGTCGAGCCCGGGGATCGCGCCGGTCGGCCGCATCAACAGCTCGCGCCGCGCGGCCACCAGCCGCCCGGTGACGGCAAGGCCCTCGCCGGTGACGGCATAGGCGGCGTCGCGGTTGGTGGCGCCGCGGATGAGGCGGACGAGCCCGGCCTTGATCAGCTTGCGCAGGCTGTACTGCACGTTCGAGACGTCCTCGCGATTGGCGAAGCGCAGGAGGTCGGCGACCCGCCGCGGCTCGCCGGCGGTGACCAGCTGCTGCAGGATCACGCAGTCCTGGCCGGAAAGATTGTGCTCGCGCGCCTCGGGACCGAGCAGGGCGCCGGCGAAGCGCACGAAGGCTTCGCCCGCGCAGATCAGCGCCTGCTCGAACTCGGTCACCGCCGCCTCGTGATCGCCCGAGGCAAGATGCGCCGGCGCCGGCGGGGCGGAACGCCGGCCTGCCGCCTTGCCGTCGGTGGCCTCGATCCGGGCGGGGGCCTTGCGATGCGCCGGCATGGTCATTGACTCACTGAAAGTGCGACGTAAAATCAGTGATGACTTAAGCACGGAACCGGTGCGGTTGCCATGACCCTGATCCTCTACGAGCTCGGTGGGCTGGACGGGCGCCGCTACAGCCAGTTCTCCTGGCGGACACGACTCGCCCTGGCCCACAAGGGGCTTGCCGCGGACGTCCGGCCGGTTGCCGTCAGCGACAAGCAGGCCATCGCCTTCAGCGGCCAGGACAAGGTGCCGATCCTGGTCGACGGCGACACGGTCGTGACCGATTCCTGGGCCATCGCGGCCTATCTCGAGCAGGCCTGGCCGGACCGGCCGAGCCTGTTCGGCGGACCGATCGGCACGGGCCTCAGCCGCTTCGTCAATACCTATGTCGACCGCAGCCTGGTGCCCCAGCTCGTGCCGCTGGTGATGGTCGACGTCGTCGCCTGCGTCGGGCCCGAAGATGCCGGGCATCTGCGCGGTCAGATCGAGGCCCTGTTCCGCCGCTCGCTCGAGGAGCTCGCCGCAGCGCGCGACACCGATATCCTCGGCTTCCGCAAGCTGCTGGATCCGTTCCGCGCCACCCTGCGCGGCCAGCCGTTCCTCTGCGGGGCGCAGCCGGCCTATGCCGACTACATCCTGTTCAGCCTGTTCCAGTGGGCGCGCATCGTCAGCCGGTTCGAGCTGCTCGATCCGGCCGACCGGCTGGCGGCCTGGCGCGAGGCCATGCTGGACCTCCATGGCGGGCTGGCCCGCGCGGAGCCGGCGCGCGCCGCCTGACACGATCGACGAGGGAGGCCGGTCATGGTTGCCGCAGTGCAGGATGTGGCGCCGGTGCCGGACACGCTCGCCGCCTGGCTCGACCGTCATGCCGCGATGCACGCCGATGCCCCGGCGCTTGCCGGGCCCGACGGCACGTTCAGCTACGGCGCGCTGCGGGCGGCGGCCATGTCGCTCGCGGCCGGGCTTGCGGCCCACGGCATCGGCCGGGGCGATGTCGTTGCGGTGCAGCTGCCGAACGGCGCCGCCTTCGTCACGACCTATCTCGCCTGCGGCTATCTCGGCGCCGTGCTGCAGACCGTTCACATGCCCTATCGCGCCGGTGAGATCGAGCCGCTCGTCGCCCACTCGCGCGCCAGGGCGATGATCTGCCTCGGCGCCGGCAAGGACGGCAGCCCGGCCCGGCTGGTCCTGTCGCTGCAGCCGCGCCTGCCGCATCTGCGCCTGGTGGCGGCGGTCGGGGCGGGCACGCCCGAGGCGATCGCCTTCGAGGCGCTGAGGGCCGCGCCCACGGCGCTGCCCGATGCGCGGCCAGGCCCCGACGACCGTTTCGTCCTGCTCTACACGTCGGGCACGACGGCCGCGCCCAAGGGCGTGCCCGTGCCGGCGCGCAGGTTCCTCGCCAATGCCCGGCTGAGCGCGGCCGAGCTCGGCATCGACGCGCGCGCCGTGCTGCTGTCGGCGGCCCCGTTCAGCCATCTCTACGGCCTGTTCTCGGTCAATCTCGCGCTCGCCGCCGGCGCCGCCACGGCGATCCTGCCCGCCTATACGCCCGCCGGCCTCGCCGAGGCGCTGACCTGCCACCGGCCGAGCGGCCTGTTCGTCGCGCCGGCGCATCTGGCGGCCGGCCTCGCCCAGGGGCTGATCGACCGCGACAGGCTGGCTTCGCTGCGCTTCGTGCTGATTTCCGGCAGCCTCTGCCCGCCGGACCTCGCGCGGGCGCTGCAGGACCTCATGCCCGACGGCAAGGTGTGCCAGCTCTGGGGCATGAGCGAGCTGCAGGCGGGCAGCTTCACCCGGCCCGGCGATGCCGAGGCGGCGCGGCTCGGCACGGTCGGCCGGGCGAGCCCGGGCACCGAGCTGCGCATTGCCGGCGAGGCGGGGCCGGCGGCCGCGGACGAGGAGGGCGAGCTGCAGGTGCGTGGTGCCTCGGTTTTTGCCGGCTATCTCGACAATGCCGAAGCGAGCGCGGCGGCCTTCACCGCGGACGGCTGGTTCCGCACCGGCGACCTCGGCCGCCTCGATGCCGGTGGCAATCTCACCCTGACCGGCCGGCTCAAGGAGGTGATCAACCGCGGCGGCGTCAAGTTCAATCCGGCCGATGTCGAGGCGACGATCGCGCGCCACCCGGCCGTCGAGATCTGCGCCATCGTGCCGATGCCCGATCCGGTTCTGGGCGAACGGGCCTGCTGCTTCGCAGTGGCGCGCGAGGGGACACAGCTCGACCTTGCCGGGCTCCGTGCCTTTCTCGAGGCCGAGGGCGTGGCACGGCTGCGCTGGCCGGAGCGGCTGGAGCTGATCGACGACATGCCGATGACGCCGACCCGCAAGATCCGCAAGGCTGAGCTGGTGACGCGCGCAGCGGCTCTGGGCTAGAGGCTTTCCGACGCGTTTCGGTCACGCGAAGCGTAGCCTTCGTCCGCAAGCGCCATGGGGCGCGTTCAGTCGCCTGCGTCGCGGACGCTTCGGACGGCCAGGGCGACAGCGAGCTCGCGCGCTTCGTCCTCGTCGCTCCCGTCCTCGGCGTGCCAGGCGGCCGACAGGCAGGCATGGACGAAGGCGTGGTCGAGGAGGCGGCGGGGCGCAATGCCGAGCGCTTCCCCGAGGATCGCGGCCATGCCGGCAATGCGCTCCGGGCTGAGGCAGAGATCGTCGCGGTCGAGCGGATTGGAAAAGAGGTTGGCGGCGTCATAGGCGGGATCGCCAATGAGACCGACGGGATCGATGATCAGCCAGCCGCGCGGCCCTTTCAGGATGTTCTCGTGGTGCACGTCGCCGTGCAGCGGCACACTGCGCGCCGGCGCGGCGGTGAGCCGCTCGGCGAGCGCGGCGGCCTCGCCATAGAGCCCCGGCCGGCCCGCCTTGCGGTCGGCATCGGCCTTGGCGAACAGGCCGGCGAAGCGCCGTGCAGCGGCTGGAAGTCCGCGGCGTCGGGCACCGGCGCAGGGGCCAGCAGGTGCGCCAGCAGATCGGCGGCGATGCGCGTGGCCGCAGCATCGCCCGCCGTTGCGATCTCCTCGGCGAGCATATGGTTGCCGGCATGTTCGATGAGCATCATCCGGCCATGTTCGGCGAGGAGCCGGGCCGCCCCGTCGCCCTCGCGCCAGGCAAGATAGCGGGCGCCGCGCAGCACGTCGGCGAGATCGGGGATCGGCTTGCAGTCCTTGACCACGGCGCGGCCGCCGTCGGCCCGGTGCACCAGCCAGACATGGCTCGAGACGGTGTCGGCCATGAGTTCGGCCGCGACGATGCGCCATTCGGCGGGAAAGGCGGGCGGAGCAGGGGCTGCTTCGGTCATGGAATGCGTGCCGTGGGCGGGGACCGCCGACGGCCGGTGAGACACAGGACGAATCGGGCCGCATGATGGCCGGGTCGGTCGCCGGCGTCCGCCTCCCGAACGGGATCAGGCGCGGCGCACCGTGCGGAAGCAGTCGCGCAGTTCCCGCGTGAACAAGGCCGGCTGCTCGAAGGCGGCGAAATGGCCGCCCCGGTCGAGCTCGTTCCAGTGGATGAGGTTCGGATAGGTCCTGTCGGCCCAGCTGCGCGGCGTGCGGAAGATCTCCTTCGGAAAGATGCTGAGGCCGACCGGAAAGTCGACGACGCCCTGGCTCATGCCGAGCTTGGCGTTCTCGCGGTAGAGCCGTGCGGACGACGCGCCGGTATTGGTCAGCCAGTAGAGCGTGATGTCGTCGAGCATGTCGTCGCGCGACAGCGCGGTTTCGGGATCGCCGTCATTGTCGGTCCAGGCGGCGAATTTTTCGTAGATCCAGGCGGCGAGCGCGACCGGCGAATCGGCCAGCGCGTAGCCGATGGTCTGCGGCCTGGTCTGCTGCATGAGGTTGTAGCCCCAGCCGTCGGTGACGAAACGCCGGAGCGCGGCGAGCGCTGCGCCTTCCGCTGGCGTCGCGCCTTCGCCCTCGAGGCTCGCGGGGATGGCGAGCGGCAGGTTGAGATGGATGGCGGCAAGGCCCGGCGGTTTCTGCAGGGCCAGCACATTGGTGACGACCGCGCCCCAGTCGCCGCCCTGGGCGACCCAGCGGGTGTAGCCGAGCCGCGCCATCAGGTCGGTCCAGGCGCGCGCGATGCGGCGCGCGTCCCAGCCGGCGGCCGAAGGCCGGTCGGAAAAGCCGTAGCCCGGCAGCGAGGGAATGACGAGGTGGAAGGCGTCCTCCGCCCGTCCGCCATGGGCCGTCGGGTCGCTGAGCGGGCCGATCACCTTCAGGAACTCCACGACCGAGCCGGGCCAGCCATGGCTGAGGATGAGCGGCAGCGCTTCTGCGTGTTTCGAGCGCACATGCAGGAAATGGAAGCCGAGCCCGTCGATCTCGGTGCGAAATTGCGGAAAGGCGTTGATCCTGGCTTCGAAGCCTCGCCAGTCGTAACCGGCCTGCCAGTAGTCGACGAGCCGCCGCAGCCTGTCGACCGGCACGCCCTGCGACCATCCCGGTTCGGTCGCCGGCTCCGGCCAGCGGGTCATGGCGAGCCGCCGCTTGAGATCCTCGAGGGCGGCTTCCGGCACCGCCACCTTGAACGGCGTGAGGCCCGCAAGGCTCGCTGCGCGGCCGTCGGCGAGAGCCGGGCCGGCCGTTGCGGCGGTTGCGAGGGTGGCGGCGGCCTGGACGACGTGCCGCCGCGATATGGCATCGCGGGGCGTGCGATCGGATGGCGTGGACATGATGGTCTCCTGAAACGGGAACGGCGGCGGAGCGGTCACCTGGCCGCGGCGAGGGCGTCGTCGCGCGGCGTGCCGGGCGACGACCGGCCGGCGATGAGGACTGCGGCCGTGAGGCCACAGGCGGCGGTGATGCCGAGCGGCACGGTCGGGCCGTAGTGGTCGACCGCCACGCCGCCGCCGATGGCGCCGAGCGCGATGGCGAACTGCAGGGCGGCGAGGAACAGGCCGCCGACGCCTTCGAGCTGATCGGGCGCGGAGCGGCCCATCCAGGTCTGGATCATGACCGGCGCAGCGCCGAAGCCGAGCCCCCAGAGCGCGCTGAAGAGGAGGGCGGGCGCGAGGCTGCCGCCGAGGGCCGCGAGGCCGAGCGCGGCGGCGCCGAGCACCAGTCCGGTCAGGGCGAAGCCGCTGCGCAGGGACCGGTCGGCCAACGGGCCGGCGACGGCATTGCCGACGAGGCTCGCCAGGCCATAGGCGAAGAGAACGGCGGCGATCTCGCCGGCGCCGAGCTGCGTGCCGGTTTCGAGATAGGGGCGGATGAAGGTGAAGCCGGCAAAATGACCGCCGACGATCACCAGGGCGGCAACCAGGCCGACACGCACGTCGACGCGGGCCGTCAGGCCGAACAGGGCGGCAAGGCTGGTGGCGCCGCCTGCCGGCACGCGCGGCAGCCAAACCGCCTGGAGCGCCAGCGCGACGAGGCCGAAGCCGGCCGCCGCGAGGAAGGCGGCACGCCAGCCATAGGCCTCGGTGATCAGGGCGCCGAGCGGCGGCGCGGCGACGGTTGCCGCCGACACGCCGAGGAAGACGATCGACATGCCGCGGCCGAAACCGTCCATCGAGACGATGCGGGCGACGGTGGCGCCGGCGAGCGCGAAGAAGCCGCCGATCGCAATGCCGAGCAGAATCCGGGCGCCGAGCAGCGCCCAGTAGGTCCAGGCGAAAGCGGCCGCGACATTGGATGCGGTCACCAGCAGGCAGAGCGCGAGCATGATGAGCTTGCGGTCGGTGCGGCCGATGAGGAGGGCGATGGTGGGGGCGGCGATGCCGGCGAAGATCGCGGTCAGTGTGACGGCCTGGCCCGCGGCGCCCTCGCTCACACCGATGTCGCGGGCAAGCGGGGTGAGCAGGCCCATGGGCAGGAGCTCGCTCGACACCAGCGCGAGGCTGCCGAAGGCGAGCGAGGCGACGGCAGTCCAGGTCGAGGGCGACCAGGGAGGGGTCTGATGCATGGGCGCGGACATCGGCAACTCCAACGGGTGGGGGCGTCGGAGCGCAGGCTAGGTCCGCTCGCGCGGGCCCCGTGAGTGACAAGTGTGGCGGGATTGGCTTTTGCCGTTTCAGATGCCGGGGCGGGCGGGGTCGACAGCGGCGCGGAAGGCGCGCCGCAGCGCCGCAAAGTCGCGCCGCCGGGGCGACCGGCGGCGAAGACGGTCTTTGCCGGCCCCGGTATCGGTGCCGGTGACGCTGATGCGTGGGACCGCGCCAGCGCGGTCACGGCGCCCGCGTTGCTCCGGCGTCGAGCGCCGCCGGCCTCAGGCCAAGCCGGGCCATGAGCTCGGCATCCTTCGAGCGCGCGGGATTGGCGGTGGTCAGCAGCACGTCGCCGGTGAAGATCGAGCCGGCGCCGGCGAGGAAGCAGAGCGCCTGCCATTCGTCGCTCATGGCCTGCCGACCGGCCGACAGTCTGACGACGCTGGCCGGCATCAGGATGCGGGCCAGCGCGACGAGACGCACGAAGGCGATCGGCTCGGCTGGCTCGGCCCGGTCCATGACCGGCGTGCCGGCTACCGGGTTCCACAGGTTGATGGGCACGCTTTCGGGATGGGCCGGAAGGCTGGCGAGCGTGACCAGCATGGCGATGCGATCGTCGATGGTCTCCCCCATGCCGACGATGCCGCCGCAGCAGACCTTGATGCCGCCGGCCCTGACATGGCCGAGCGTCTCCAGCCGGTCGTCGATCGTCCGGGTGGTGATGATCTCGGGATAGAAGGCCGGCGAGGTGTCGATGTTGTGGCTGTAGTAGTCGAGGCCGGCGGCCGCGAGCCGTCCGACCTGCGCCGGCGTCAGCATGCCGAGCGTCACGCAGGTTTGGAGGCCCAGCGCCTTGACGTCCGCGACCATGGCGCAGACCGCGTCGAGATCACGGTCCTTCGGACTGCGCCAGGCGGCGCCCATGCAGAAGCGGGTGGCGCCCGCCTCCTTTGCGCGCCGTGCTTCCGCCAGCACGGCCTCGCGCGGCATCAGCTTGGTCGCCTTGACGCCGGTCCGATAGCGGGCGCTCTGCGAGCAATAGCCGCAATCCTCGGGACAGCCGCCGGTCTTGATCGACAGCAGCGTCGCCGTTTCGATCGCGGTCGGATCGAAATGGCGGCGATGGATCGCCTGGGCGCGGAACATCAGGTCCGGAAAGGGCAGGTCGTAGATCGCCCGGGCCTCTGCCTGGCTCCAGTCGCCGCGCGGCGGCGCCGCCGGCTCCGGCGGCCGGCCGGTCGGTTTCGTCTGTGCCTCGGCGCAGCTCATCGGCCGAGCCTCGCGGCAAGACGGGCGGGCAGGACGAGGGCGCCGGTCGCGACCATGGCGATGTTGACGAGGTCGCCTCCGATGAAGGGCATGAAGCCGAGCGCCATGAGGTCGCGGAGCGGTACGAACAGCGCGAGCCAGGCCAGGCCGGCGAGATAGGTCACGGCGAGGCCCGCCAGCATGGCGAGCGTGCGGCCGAGGGTGCGGCGGCCGAGCGCCAGCGTGCCCGTGACCCATGAGGCGGCGAGATAGCCGGCGAGATAGCCCCCGGTCGGCCCCATCAGATAGGCAAGGCCGATGCCGCGCTCGGGCGAGCCGGAGAAGACCGGCAGGCCGGCCGCGCCGACGGCGAGATAGGTGAGGAAGGTCGCGGTCGCGAGCCTTGGCCCGAAACCGACCGCCAATGTCATGACCGCCAGGGTGTGCAGGGTCATCGGCACCGGCCAGGAGGGCACGCGCAGCTTGGCGCAGATGGTGATGAAGACGACGCCGAGGGCAATCGTTGCGATGGTGCGCGCGGCCGATTGCGGGCGTGGCTTGTTCGTCGAGACGATCTCCGTCATATCTGGTCCTGTAAATTATAGATAATATTGATCATCATCTATAGCGAATCCACAGGATGATCGGATTCGCAAGCGCGAAAGTCGATTTTATAGATAATCTAGCCGACGATCGCGAAGACCTTGCGCGGGTGCCCGCCGGCTGTGACGACCGGGCGGTGGCCGACCCACTGGACGTGGCGGGCCAGGGTCGCGCAGGCGGTCTCGACGTCGCCCTGGCGCAGGGCGGCCAGGATGGCGCGGTGGTCGTGGTCGGTGCGGGCTTCCCAGTCGGAGCGCCAGGCGGCGAACAGGAAACGCGCGCTCGCCGCGTGCAGATCGTCGATGGAGGCCATCAGGCGGGCCATGCCGCAAGGCGCGAGGATCAGCCGATGGAAGCCGCGATTGGCCGCTTCCCAGGACCGCACGTCGCGCGAATTGTCGCCCGCCCGCGTCGCATCCTCCGCCGCGGCGAGAATGGCCGGCGTCAGGTTCGGCGCGGCATGGCGCAGGGCGAGCGCCTCGAGCGCCGCGCGCATCTCCGCCACTTCCTTCACCTCGGCAAGGGCGAAGGAGGCGACCTTCACGCCACGGCGCGGCTCGCTGACCGCCAGGCCCTGCGCCTCCAGGCGGCGGAAAGCCTCCCGCACCGGCACATGGCTCGCGCCGAATTCTGCCGCGACATGGTCCTGGCGCAGCCGCGCGCCGGGCGCGATCTCTCCGGCAATGATGCGGTCGGCCAGGATGCGGCTGATGCGCGCGGCAAGTGTTTCTTCGGTCGGCTTGCTCATGTATTTATAGATAATTTGAGCAAGGGCGATTGTCGATTGGCCGCGACGCCGATCGCGGTATCCCGGCGAGGAGCGACTGCGATGAGCCTGAGAGAGATCCGCATCTGCGACTACATCATCCTGCTCTGCGACAGGATGACCGAGACGCGCCGCTTCTATGCCGACGTCATGGGCTTTCCGATCGGCCATGACGGCGAGAGATGGGTCGAGTTCCGGGTCGGGTCGACCTTGCTCACCCTCCGGCCGCGCGGCCCATGGCTCGGCTGGGAGGACGGTCCCGCCGTGCCCGGCTCGGCCGCCGTGCAGCTCGCCTTCCGCGTTCCGCCCTCGGCGATCGAGGCCTGTCATGCCGAGCTCGTCGCCAAGGGCGCGGAGATCATCAACGGTCCGATCGACCTGCCGCGGCCCCGTCATCGTGCCATTTTCGTGCGCGATCCGGAGGGAAACGTCGTCGAGGTCTATGCCGAGTTCTGAGAGAGCGCGAAGGCGGTCCGCTAAGCGCATCGCCGAAGGCCGCTAAACCCGCGCGGCCGGCTTTTCGCGCGTCATAGCCGGCGCTCAGGCCGCGGTGCGCTGGCGCCCGCGCTCCAGAAGGGGCGTCTTGCTGGCGATGATCGCCGCAGCCTTCAGCTGATCGATATCGCGCGTGCCGCGATCGAACGCGAACAGCACGGCCTTGGCGATGATATGCCGGCCATCCAGGTCGTCGCAGCCAATATCGAGCATGCCGCATACGGCAAGATATATGCACTCGAGCGTGGCGAGCGCCTCGGCGTCATAGACGCCGCGCTCGGTGAGATTGCGCAAGGTTTGGGGCATGGAAAAATTCCCTTCCCGCGCTGACGGCAAATCGGCGCGCTGACCTGCTTGGAGAATGTCCGTCTGCTTCCCCACCGGCGCACCAAATTGCGCAGCCGGAGACGGCCGGATGGCTCGGCGTGATGTTGCTGCGCTGGAGAAGAGGGAAGGCGGCCGAAAGCTCATAGAGCCGCCCGCGAGATCCACTATTGGTAGGCGAGTATTCACGCCATTGCAAGCCAAGGTATCATGGTGTAGCCGCGCCGGCTTCTTCTGATTTTTCTGCAGGAAATATTGTTTTGCCGGGAACCGATCGGGACCCGCCGCGTTCGGCGACATACAGTGTCCCGACCCCGCCCTCCGCACATGCGGAGACGGGACACCGTAGCCCCGGACGCTCCGTTCGCTCACGAGGCGCGTGACGCTCGAAGGGCTCCCTTGAATGCCGCATTCTTAGCCCTCAAGTCGCTTGGCCCGCCTTTCCTTCCCCCAAAGGCGGGCCTTTTTCTGTCCGTGGCCCACCCAGGTCGAATGCGGCTCCACGGCGCCGCGGGCGCGGATCGACCCGGCGGGCTTTCTATCTCTCGACGGTAGGGATGCGCCATTTCCTTGGCGCGGCTCGTCAGGCCGTGGCCCGGTCGGGGCTTGCCCGGCAGGTGCCGGGCTCGCGAGCGGGCAGGCGGTTGTCCGTTTGGGTGCGTCCGAGTTCACCTGCAATTTACGGGCGATGTGCTATCGCGCCGTTGCAGAGTGAAGGCGGGTGCGAGAGTTGGTCACCATGCGTGGCGAAGCATGACTTATAGGGATGTGATCGGGCTTCTGAATTCCAGCATGCCCGCACTCTTCTGCGCCGCGCTCTCCGCCCTTTGGTATCATCACCGCGATCTGGCCTATATCAGGGTGCTCGCGCTGTCATATGCGACGCGGGCCCTGGGCTTCGGCATCTTCTATTTCGCCTTTGCACTGCAGGATCCGGTGCTCCGGTTCTCGGCCAACGTGTTCCTGATGCTGTCGATGACCTTGCTGTCCGCCGGTCTGTCCGCCCGGCGCGGGCAGCCGCCACGCCATGGCGTCCTGCTGGTCGTCGCCGCCGTCACATTGGGAATTCTCTATTATTATCAGTTCGTCGAACCCAGCCTGCTGGCGAGAGTCGTTTGCCTCAATTCGGGGCTCACTGCCGTCGGCCTGCTGATGCTGTTTGACGTCAGGAAGCGCGCGGGCGCCACGCCTGTCGAGCACGTGCTCTTTGGACTGATCATCGTTTCGTGCGTCGGCTTCATTCTTCGTCCCTTCTTTCTGCTGGCGTCCGGCATCGCGGACGAGCAGTTCGAGGGTGCCTATTGGCTGATCGTCTCGATCTCCGATGCGCTCATCTGCGCGATGATGGCGGTGGGGATATTCGCGGTGATCGCGAGCGACGTCATGGACAGCATCAAGTCGGATGCGCAGGTCGACGCCTTGTCGGGGCTGTTCAATCGCCGCGGCTTCGAGCCGCGCGCGCTCAAAGCGCTGGCGCGGCAGACCGCCGGCGCGCCGGTCGCGATGATCCTGAGCGATCTCGATCACTTCAAATCGATCAACGATCGGTTCGGCCATATCAGCGGCGACAGGATCATCCAGAGCTTTTCCGAGGTCCTCAAGAAGACGGCGCCGCGCGACGCGATCATGGCCCGCCTCGGCGGCGAGGAATTCGCCATCCTGCTTTCGCCGGGCAAGGGCCTCACCGCACAGGCGCTGGCCGAACAGGCCCGGTCGGCATTCAAGGACGTCGCACCAGGCATCGTTTCGGGCGAAGCGCACCCGACCGCCAGCTTCGGCATCGCCATCGCGCGCGAGAACGAAGACCTTTACGCGCTGCTGAATCGGGCCGATCGCGCGCTCTACCAGGCCAAAAGCGATGGGCGCGACTGTGTTCGCCTGATTGACTAGGCCTGCGCGCGCCAAGAGGTAGAAAAATTCAACACTCGAATTAAGCCAAAGCTATCCATCCACGAGACCCCGAACGTGTTGCAGACATCGGGCACGCGGCGGTTTGTTCGCGTGGTCGTCGGCTTTGACACCTCTGCCGTGACGACGCATCGGTTGGCGGGATCGAAAAGAGCAGCGGCGATGAGGAATGGGTCGCGCCCAACCTTCTCGATTTCTACGTCCGTTAGATCGGGCGCATAGCCCTGATTGATGACCCGCTGCACAAGCGCAACGTCGCTTTCTTCATCAAACAGCAGCGCGTCTTTGGTATCTTGATACCGCAACCAATCTGCCAGCGCGTCCGTGGCGTCAGTCATTTCCTCGTAGATTTCGGTAGGAATTTTGACGTGCCCTTGCTCTCCCATGTGACGCAGCCAATCCCAAAATTCAGGCACTCGCTCTATCTGGTAATAGAGGCGGTTGGCATTGATCAGGACGTTCGCGTCGAGCAGGTGGATCAATCGCTACCCCTGCGCCAGTCGAAGGCCGCTGGTGGCGCGGGCATCGGGTGTGATCATGGGATAGACGTTGGACGGCTTCACTCCCAAGAGCTTGGCCGCTCTAGAAGGGGAAAGCGCCTGCCCCGCAACCATCCGGCGGGCGAGGTTCAGCAACGCCTCGCCAACGCGATGGCGGCGGACGACGTAGTAGCTGGGGCCGGCACCGTCGCGATTGTTCTCGCGGTCCGCCTCGCGAGCCGCCTTCCACTGCCTCCGATAGAAGCCGCTCAACTGCTGCCATACGTCGCGTGCAATTATGCGCTCGCGATAGAGGTTGTATGCGACCATGGAGTGACTGACACAGCGCTCGTCTGCAAACCGATCAACGGCTGTGCGAACGGTATCAAACGCCGCACCTCGCAGATGGCCAAGCGTAGCGATCTCGCCAGCGGGCAGAAAAAACCGGGCGGCGACATCGTTACAGAACTGCTCAACAGCGTTCGCCGCGCTCGTTCCGCTTACCCCCGTCTGCCCAAGCCAGATGTGGCAAAGCTCATGCAGTAGCGTGAACGCGCGAGCCCTCTCATTGTCCTGATCGTTGATCACGATGAACGGCGCGACCGGATCAGAGAGAGCGAAGCCACGGAAGGTCTCCACATCCAGATTGGTGTTATGGCTCCCCAAGTTGCCCATAAGCAGAACAAAAATGCCGGCTTCCTCCGCCTGCCGCCGCAGGTATTTGAAACCGGAGAGACCGCCGCGGGGGTTTCGCGCGCGATACTGCTCAAGGCTGAGGTGAAGCGTCTCCCGGATTGTCTGCATCACGGCATCCACGCCCGCCGCCATGGTCATAGACCCGACGAAGGCCAGATGCTCTGCCTCGTCCTCCTCTTCCAAGATGGCGCGCGCAATCTCCTGCCGAGCCCGCACGTCACGGATCAGGGCGTCAACAAGCGCTTCCTCAGTGCGGGAGTGCTCAGGGGGCAGGGTGCGGAAGTCCTGCACACGCGCAGCCTCTCGCGGAATGGTCGCCATGTAGAATGCCAGCAGCGGCCGGCGATACTGCTTGACCATCTTGAGCAGCAGAGGGCGCGTCGGCTCCACGCGGCCCTCCTCATAGGCGCTCAAACGCTCCCCGCCCGGAACTCCGCGGGCTTCCGGGATGCTCAGCTTCTCCGCTGCTTCCTCAAGCGACAGACCGGCGGTCTCGCGCGCCCATCGCAGGATTTCGGGGTTCACACTCGGCATGGCCGTAACGATGCATCACGATCTCTTGCTGGCAGGTTATCCCCGCCGGGCGGTTCTCCAATCAGAAAGGTGTGCCTTCCTGCCGGCATATCAACACAGCGCCCCCGTATTCGCTACGGGTCTGGCACCCGTCAGTAAGAGGTCGACGCAAGGTCGTCATCTGTTTTCCGAGAGGCGGTTGAGCTGTAGCCAGTGGTGATGTCGAGATAGCTGGCTAATAAGGGTGCGAGGGGCTGAGTAGGAGCCTCCTCGCAATTTGCCCTGCGGATACCATCCGCACCGCCTAATGCTGCGGCTGTAGCATTACCCCACGTTGGATCGTCATCGCCCGCCTGTCCGAGCCCGGTGACGCGTGGTTCTTACCCTCTGGGTTTTCCGGTCGAAGTCATGCGAAGCTTGAAATCGAGCTTCATGGCAGACCTCCTTTCGTTGCTCCGGCACCAGCGCCGAGAGTGCAGGCTGAGATGGTGAAGGCCATAGCCGTTTGCAATTTTCCCAACGGTGGGCGTGAGCCAGCAGGAACCCGCGTGCTCTCAGGACGATGCTCTGCCATGCGGAATTTTTCATGTCGTGGCGACATGGTGGCGACATGGTGGATTTTCGAGCTTGCGTCTTGCGTCCTGATTTCGGAAATTCTCTCGCAAAATCAGGATGGTGCCCCTAGCCGGGATCGAACCAGCACTCCTTGCGGAACTCGATTTTGAGTCGAGCGCGTCTACCAATTCCGCCATAGGGGCAACGCGCGGCGGACTATAGCGGGCCGCCGCGAGCGGTCAACGGCGGCCGCTTGACTTTGTACGGCGCCGGGCGTTTCTCATGCCGCCATGACCGGAAACCCACGTTTTTCGACCGCGGTCGAGGTGGCTCAGCCCTCGACGCTCGCGGCGCCCGAGGCGCCGAAGGTGTTGAGCGAAGCGGCCAAGCGCGCGCTCGCCGAAGCCGCCGAACGGCGCGCCGCCCTCGAAGCCAAGGCGGCCGAGCTCGCACGCCATCCCGAACATCACGGCCGCGGCGGCGCCGATCCCGTGCGTTATGACGACTGGGAGGTCGGCGGCATCGCCGTCGACTTCTAGATGTGGAGTCTGAGGAGGTTGTTCATCGCCCGTGAGAGCCAGAAGGTGGTCGTTGCGACACGAAGCACCGCAGGGCACGAGGATGAACAACCCGCACAAGAATGCGCGAACGACGCCGCTTGGTCGAGCGGAGATGATCCGGCGGATCAGCCGCGGTTCTTGCGCTCGCGCAGCTCAGTGAACACGGCGAGCGGCGTCGCGCCGGCCATGCCGAGCGCGGCGGCGATGGCCGGATCGCCGGCGCGCAGGAACGGGTTGGTCGCCTTTTCGAGCGCGATGGTGGTCGGAATGGTCGGCCGGCCGGCGGCCCGCAGCTCGGCCACCGCCTTGGCGCGCGCCTGAAGCGCCGCATTGCCGGGATCGACGGTCAGCGCGAAGCGGGCATTGGACTCGGTATATTCGTGGCCGCAATAGACCTGCGTCTCCGGCGGCAGCGCCGCAAGCGCCTGCAGCGCGGCCCACATCTGCGCCCGCGTGCCCTCGAACAGGCGGCCGCAGCCGAGCGCGAACAGGGTGTCGCCGGCGAACAAAAGGCCCTCGGCGCCGAAATGATAGGCGATATGGCCGACGGTATGGCCGGGCGTGTCGATGATGTCGGCGCTCTGGTTGCCGAACCGCGCCGTGCCGCCGGCGAGCACGGTCTCGTCGACCAGCGGGATGCGATGGGCGTCGGCGGCATTGGCGATGACCCGCGCGCCGGTCGCCTGCTTCACCTCGGCAATGCCCTGGACATGGTCCGGATGGTGATGGGTCACCAGGATATGGCTGATGGTCCAGCCGCGGCGGGCCGCGGCGGCGAGCACGGGGGCCGCCTCCGGCACGTCGATCGCGGCGGTCGCGCCGGTCGCGGGATCATGCATCAGCACGCCGTAATTGTCGCTGAGGCAGGTGAAGAGCTCGATATCGGCAGCCATGATCGTCTCCCTCGGCTTTGACCTTCCGCGGCGCGGCTCGGCGGTTTATGTCATTGCTGGCGGCCTTGCGCCATTTCATTCTCGGCAAAGCTTGCCTGAAAGTTTTGTAGCCCAAGGTTCCCGGTTCACGTGTCCGACGTCATCGACCTGCGCGCCTTCTACTCCTCCTCGCTCGGCATGGTGGCCCGGCGCATGGTCAACAATGCCATCCAGGCGCATTGGCCGACGGCGCGCGGCCTGAGCCTCGTCGGCCTCGGCTACTGCACGCCCTATCTCGGCCTGTTCCGCGAGGATGCGGAACGGTCGATCGCCTTCATGCCGGCGCGTCAGGGCGTGATCCACTGGCCGACCGCGCGGCCGAGCAAGGCGGCGCTGGTGGAAGAGGATCGCCTGCCGCTCGCCGATGCCGCGGTCGACCGGGTGCTGATCGTCCACAGCCTGGAGGTGGCGGACGACGTCCAGGCCGTGCTCGGCGAAGTCTGGCGGGTGCTGGCGGCCGGCGGCCGGGTGCTCGCCGTCGTGCCCAACCGGCGCGGGCTCTGGGCCCAGCGCGACACGACGCCGTTCGGACAGGGCCGGCCCTATTCGTCGAGCCAGCTCACCGAGCTGATGCGCGAAAGCTCGTTCACGCCGGTGGCCTGGAGCCAGGCGCTGTGGGTGCCGCCGGTGACGAAATCGCTGGTGCTCGGCTCGGCCAGTGCCTGGGAGAAGGTCGGCTCGGCGCTGTCCCTGCCGTTTGCCGGGGTCCATCTCGTCGAGGCGACCAAGCAGGTCTACCGGCCGGCGCCGGTCCGGCGCGAGCGGGCGATCCAGATCTTCAAGCCGGCGCTGCGGCCGAGCCCGGCGGTGCGCCAGGGCCTCGGCTGAGGGCTTGCCGGCGCCTCTTCCTGGCCGCCGTCAGCTGCCCGGCAGTTTCGACTTCAGCACGAACAGCAGCTCGGCGATCTCGGCATCGGCGAGCAGGCCGATGCGGCGGGCGAGCAGATTGGCGAGCTCGGTCGCCTGCGGCGACAGGCCCGACGTGTCGATGACGATGCGCGGATGGGAGATCTCGGCGAGCTTGGCGAGCTCCTCCGCCTCGTCCCAGATGATGCCGAAATAGGCGATGATGCGCTGGACGAGATACCAGCTCGGCCGGCCGCGCTTGCCGTGCTCCAGCGCCGAGAGATAGGCCGCCGAGACGCCGATCGCCTCGGCCATGGCGGTGAGCGTCGCGCCCTTGGCCTCGCGCAGCCGGCGGACGCGGGCGCCGAACGGCGTCACGGCCGGCGCGCCTCGACGGCGGCGAGCGCCGCCGCGAAGGCCTCCTCGATACCGAGCGCGGTCGTGTCGATGGTCACGGCGTCGTCGGCGACCTTCAGCGGCGCCGCGGCGCGGCCGGAATCGCGGGCATCGCGCTGCCTGATGTCGGCGAGCACGCCGGCAAGGCCGTCGGGCGTGTCGGCAAGCTCGCCGCGGCCGACCAGTTCCCTGAACCGGCGGCGGGCGCGCTCCTCGGCGCTCGCCGTGACGAACAGCTTCGCCTGCGCCTCGGGGGCGATCACCGTGCCGATGTCGCGGCCGTCGAGCACGGCGCCTCCCGGCTGGGCGGCAAAGGCGCGCTGCAGGGCGATCAGCGCCTGGCGCACCGCGGCATGGGCGGCGACGACGGAGGCTGCCGCCCCGACCGGGCCGGTGCGCAGCGTCTCCGGATCGAGGCCGCCGAGATTGAGCTGGGCCGCGACGCCGGCGGCGGCCGCCGCGTCATCGAGCGGCAGGCCGCGCTCGAGCATGGCCTGCCCGACGCCGCGATAGAGCAGGCCGGTATCGAGATGAGGCAGGCCGTAATGGCCCGCCAGGCGCCGCGCCAGCGTGCCCTTGCCCGATGCGGCCGGCCCGTCGATCGCGATGATCATGAAAGATCCGCCCCAAGACCGCGCATCAGGGGAACGAAGTCCGGGAAGCTCGTCGCGATGAAGCCGGTATCGTCGACGCTGACGGGCGTGTCCGCGGCCAGGCCCATGACCAGGAAGCTCATCGCGATGCGATGGTCCATGTGAGTCGCGACCGTGCCGCCGCCGCGCACCCGGCCGGTGCCGCGCACGATCAGGTCGTCGCCCTCGATCGCGTGATCGACGCCGACGGCGGCGAGGCCGTCGGCCACCGCCGCGAGGCGGTCGGATTCCTTCACCCGCAGCTCGTGCAGACCGCGCATGCGCGTCGTGCCCTCGGCGAAGGCGGCCGCCACCGCCAGCACCGGATATTCGTCGATCATCGCCGGCGCCCGGTGGGCCGGCACGTCGACGCCGGCGAGCCGGCCGCCGGTCACGCGCAGGTCGGCGATCTCCTCGCCCGATTCGACGCGCGGGTTCAGCTTCTCGATCCGCGCGCCCATTTCGATCAGCGTGGTGATGAGGCCGGTGCGCAGGCTGTTCATCATCACGCCGGCAATGGTGACGTCCGAGCCCGGCACGATGGCCGCGGCCACCAGCGGGAAGGCGGCGGAGGAGGGGTCGGCCGGCACCACGACGGGCGCCGGCTTCAGCTCCGGCTGGCCGACGAGGTCGATGCGCCGGCCATGGGCGCCATGCGGCGTTACCGTCACCTGGGCGCCGAAATGCGCCAGCATGCGCTCGGTATGGTCGCGTGTCGCCTCCGTCTCGATCACGCTGGTGACGCCAGGCGCATTGAGGCCGGCGAGCAGCACGGCCGATTTGACCTGGGCGGAGGCGACGGGCGATTCGTAGATGACCGGCACGGCATTGGCCGGCCCCTCGATGGTGATCGGCAGGCGGCCGCCGTCGCCCTGTTCGACGACACGCACGCCGAACAGCGCCAGCGGGTCGAGCGCGCGCCGCATCGGCCGCTTCCTGAGCGAGGCGTCGCCGTCGAAGGTCGCGCGGATCGGATGGCAGCCGACGACACCCATCATCAGGCGGCAGCCGGTGCCGGAATTGCCGAAGTCGAGCGGGGCGGACGGCTGGACCAGGCCGCCGACGCCGACGCCGTGCACCGACCATGCGCCGGGCCCGGTCCGCTCCACCCGCGCGCCGAGCGCCCGGCAGGCCTTGGCGGTGTTGATGACGTCCTCGCCCTCCAGGAGGCCGGTGATGCGGGTCTCGCCGACGGTCAGGAGGCCGAACATCAGCGCCCGGTGCGAAATCGACTTGTCGCCGGGGACGGTCACCGTTCCGGCGAGAGGCTTGCCACGCCTCGCCGTCATCGGCATCTTGGTTTCGGTTGCGCTCATCGGGGGGCCTTCCATGCGGGCAAACGGACGAATGCGCTCTATCCCCCGCTTCATCCCTCTTGACAAGCGGACATCGTGGGCCCAACTGACCGGCCTTCAAGAGAAGCCCTGGATTGTCTGAAGGAGCCCGCTTTGGCGAGACCCGAACTCGGCGTGAAGCGCATCTGCCCGACCACGGGCAAGAAATTCTACGACCTGAACCGCGACCCGATCGTTTCGCCCTATACGGGCGAGGTGCTGCAGCGCGCCATGTTCGAGCCGGCCGCCCGGCGCGGCGCGGCGGTGCCGAAGCCCGCTCCGGCCGAGGAGGAGGATACCGAGCTCGACAATTCCGACGTCGAACTGGTCAGCCTCGAGGAGGCCGACGACGAGGCGGCGGCGCCGGGCAAGGCGGCTCCGGTCGACGATGACGATCTCGACGTCGAAGTCGAGGATGACGGCAACGACGACGATGCCTTCCTCGAGGAAGACGAGGACGAGGGCGACGACGTCTCCGACCTGATCGGCGACGGCATCGAAACCGACGACGAGCAGTAAGCTTTCGGCGAGGGGCGCCAGCGCCTCTTGCGAAAACCGCCGATCAGGCGTATGTGAGAGCCGACTTCACGTCATCTCATAACGTCCATTGGACGCGATCGTGAGAGTGGGTTCCCTCGGGGGCCCGCTCTTTTTGTTTCGGGAATCCACTCAAAGCCCTGGAGCGCATCATTGTCGGCGGACGACCCGCGCCTCATCGTCGAAACCGGAATGGCCGCCCGCGTCGCGGCCATCGTCGAGCCCGTTCTCGACGGCATGGGCTTCCGGCTGGTGCGTGTGCGCCTGTCGGGCGCGGCCGGCGGCGGCTCGACCGTGCAGATCATGGCCGAGCGGCCGGACGGCACCTTCACCATCGACGATTGCGAGGCGGCGAGCCGTGCGCTGTCGCCGGTGCTCGACGTGGAAGATCCGATCGTCCAGGCCTATAATCTGGAAATCTCGTCGCCGGGCATCGACCGGCCGCTGGTTCGCGCCGGCGATTTCGATCGCTGGGCCGGCTACGAGGCGCGCATCGAGATGGCGGTGGCCCAGGCCGGCCGCAAGCGTTTCAAGGGCGTCGTGCTCGGCGCCGAGGGCGCCACGGCGCGCCTCAGGCGGACGGATGCCAGGGAGGACGAGCCGGCGGAGGTCGCCTTGCCGATCGAGGAGATCGGCGAGGCTCGCCTGGTCCTGACCGACGAGCTCATCCGCGAGGCGCTGCGCCGCGGCAAAGCGGCAGGCCGCGCCCTGGACGACGACGAGGATGATGAGGACGAGGCGGATGGCCTTGCCGACGGCGCCTCCGACGACGATGCGGCCGACGAGATCCTGGTGATCCGCCAGCCGTCACCGCGGCCGGTCAGGACGACGCCGCAGCCGAAGAAATTGAAGCCCGGCCGGCCCAGCGCCGGTCCCCGAGGTCCGCAGCCGAAAGGCCCGGGCCGCTATGCCAAACCAAAGCCGACCCGCTAAAGGGGAGAGAGACATGGCCGTCTCAGCCAACCGCCTCGAATTGCTTCAGATCGCCGACGCCGTCGCTCGCGAGAAACAGATCGACCGGCAGATCGTGCTCGAAGCCATGGAGGACGCGATCCAGAAGGCTGCGCGCTCGCGCTACGGCCAGGAGACCGAGGTCCGCGCCGAGATCAACGGCAAGACCGGCGAGATCCGGCTGTCGCGCCTCCTCCTGGTGGTCGACGACGTCGAGAACCTCGCCACTCAGATCGCCACCGAGGATGCCCGTCGGCGCAATCCGGCCGCGCAGCCGGGCGACTGGATCGCCGAAACGCTGCCGCCCTTCGATTTCGGCCGCATCGCCGCCCAGTCGGCCAAGCAGGTCATCGTCCAGAAGGTGCGCGAAGCCGAGCGCGACCGCCAGTTCGACGAATACAAGGACCGCGTCGGCGAGATCGTCAACGGCCTGGTGCGCCGGGTCGAATACGGCAATGTCATCGTCGATCTCGGCCGCGGCGAGGGCATCATCCGCCGCGACGAGCTGATCCCGCGCGAAATGTTCCGCAACGGCGACCGCGTGCGCGCCTATCTGTTCGACGTCCGCCGCGAGCAGCGCGGGCCGCAGATCTTCCTGTCGCGCACCCATCCGCAGTTCATGGCCAAGCTGTTCGGCCAGGAAGTGCCCGAGATCTATGACGGCATCGTCGAGATCAAGGCGGTCGCCCGCGACCCTGGCTCGCGCGCCAAGATCGCCGTCGTCTCGCGCGATTCCTCGATCGATCCGGTCGGCGCCTGCGTCGGCATGCGCGGCTCGCGTGTTCAGGCGGTGGTCGCCGAGCTGCAGGGCGAGAAGGTCGACATCATTCCGTGGAACCCCGATATCGCCACCTTCGTCGTCAATGCCCTGGCGCCCGCCGAGGTCGCCAAGGTGGTGCTCGACGAGGACCGCGAGCGCATCGAGGTGGTCGTGCCCGATCCGCAGCTCTCGCTGGCGATCGGCCGGCGCGGCCAGAACGTGCGCCTCGCCTCACAGCTCACCGGCTGGGATATCGACATCCTGACCGAGCAGGAGGAGAGCGAGCGGCGCCAGGCCGAATTCGAGGCCCGCACCAAGCTGTTCATGGGCGCGCTCGACGTCGACGAGGTGGTCGGCCAGTTGCTGACCTCCGAGGGCTTCCGCACGGTCGAGGAGGTCGCCTATGTCGAGGCGTCCGATCTCTCCGGCATCGAGGGCTTCGACGAGGAGACCGCCGAGGAGCTGCAGCGCCGCGCCCGCGAATATCTCGCCAAGGTCGAGGCTGAGCACGATGCCCGGCGCAAGGAGCTCGGCGTTGCCGACGACCTGCGCGAGGTCGAGGGCATGACCACCGCCATGATGGTCAAGCTCGGCGAGAACGACGTCAAATCGCTCGAGGACTTCGCCGGCTGCGTGCCCGATGACCTCATCGGCTGGTCCGAGCGCAAGGACGGCCAGACCACCAAGCATGCCGGCTTCCTCGACGGCTTCGATCTGTCGAAGGACGAGGCCGAGGCCATGATCATGTCGGCACGCGTCAAGGCGGGCTGGATCGAGGCCGCCGCCGAGACCGAGACCGAGGCCGAGCCGGCGCAGGAAGAGGCCGAGGCCTGAGCTTCGGAGACGCTAACCACCCATGATGACAGCGCATGACGACATCAAGGAGCTGTGGCTCGACGCGGGACCCAAGGTCCGTCGCGGCGCGAGCGAGCGCACCTGCATCGTCACCCGCCGGGCGGGAACGCCCGGGGAGCTCATGCGTTTCGTCGTCGGCCCCGACGAGGTGGTCGTGCCGGATCTCAAGGCGCGCCTGCCCGGCCGCGGGGCCTGGCTGACGCCGACCCGTGCGGCGCTCGAGGAGGCCATCCGGCGCAATCTGTTCGCCCGCGCGTTCAAGCGGCCGGTGACGGCGGCGCCGGGACTTGCCGATCTCGTCGACCATCTCCTGGAGGCCCAGGCGCTCGATGCCCTCTCGCTCGCCAACAAGGCGGGCACGGTGGTGACGGGCTTCGCCAAGGTGGACGCGGCGATCGCGTCGGGCCATCTTGCCGCGCTCGTCCACGCCAGCGATGCCGGGGACGACGGGGTGAGAAAGATGGCCCAGGCCGTCCGCCGCAGCCGGGATGACGGGGAGGACAGGCTGCCGCGTGTCGCCCTGTTCACCTCGACACAATTGGATTTGGCATTGGGGCGCATGAATGTGGTACATGCAGCGCTGCTCGCCGGCGGGCCGAGCTCACATTTTCTCGCGCGCTGCACGGCCCTCGAGGTTTTCCGCACCGGTGACATGACGGGCGGAGCACTTCCGGCTCCCGTCAACGAGCCGAAACACTGAAATTCTTAAGGACCAGCCGCTAGGCGCAGGACCAGAACCGAATGACCGATGAGAAGACCCCTGGCGAGAAGACCATCAGCCTGACCGGTAAAACGCTCAGTCTGAAGAAACCCGCCGGACCCGAACACAGCACGGTTCGTCAGAGCTTCAGCCATGGCCGCAGCAAGGCGGTCGTGGTGGAGAAGGTCTCGGCGAAGCCGCGCAGCTTCACGCCGCCCGCCCGGCCGGCTCAGCCTGCGGCACCGGCCGCGCCCGCTGCGCCGCCGGCCGCCGAGGCCCGGCGCCCGGCCGCGCCGGCGGCTGCCGGCATGATCCTCAGGACGCTCTCCGACGAGGAGCGCGACGCGCGCGACCGCGCCCTGGCCGATGCCCGCTCGCGGGAGGCCGAGGAGCGCAAGGTCGTCGAGGACGAAGCGCGCCGCCGTTCCGACGACGAGGCCCGCCGCAACGCCGAGCGTTCCGAGCAGGAGCGCCGGCAGCGCGAGGAGGACGACCGCCATCGGCGCGAAGAGGAAGCCCGTCGCCGGGCCGAGTTCGAAGCGCGCCGCCGTTTCGGCGACAGCCGGCCGCAGCGCCTCGACGACCTCGGTCGCGCGCCGCGCGCCGAAGCTCCGGCCGCGCCGGAACCGCAGCAGCCGGCCGAGGCGCGCAGCCCGGCCCCGGCAAGCGAGCGTCCGGCCCGCGCTCCGGCCCCGTCCGGGGACCGTCCGCCGCGCGAAGGCTTCGGCGACCGTCCGCCGCGGGGCGATCGGCCCTACGGCGACCGCCCGCCGCGTGGCGACCGCCCGTTCGGCGATCGTCCGCCGCGCGAGGGTTTCGGCGACCGTCCGCCGCGTGGCGACCGTCCGTTCGGCGATCGCCCGCCGCGCGAAGGTTTCGGCGGCCCGCGTTCCGACCGGCCCGCCGGCGACCGTCCGCCGAGAGGTGATCGCCCGTTCGGCGACCGTCCGCCGCGCGAAGGTTTCGGTGGTCCGCGCGGCGATCGTCCGCCCGGCGACCGTCCGTTCGGTGATCGTCCGCCGCGCCTCGACGGCCGCCCGCCGCGTCTCGACGGGCCGCGTCCGCCGCGCTCGTTCGCCGGCCCGGCACCCGCCAGCGCCATTCCGACCCGGCCCGAATGGCGCTGGCCCGATGCGCTCGGGTCCGCCGCAAGGCAACCGTCCGCGCCCCAATGCCGGGGACGACGACGAGGCGCCGCGCGTCGCGCGCCGCCCGGGCGTTCCGGGCAAGGCAACCCCCTCCGCACCGCGTCCCGGCGGCGCAGAGAA
The DNA here is from genome assembly GCA_000751295.2 of bacterium YEK0313. Classification (NCBI taxonomy): domain Bacteria; species bacterium YEK0313. The sequence continues at coordinate 1,160,225 of CCMO02000001.1, read as the reverse complement.
TGCCGGCCGCGCCCGCCTGACGGTCACCAACGCACTGGAAGATGCGTCCGAGCGCATGCGCTCGGAAGCCTCCTGGCGCCGGCGCATGCGTCGCATGACCGGTCACCGGGTGACCGAGCAGAAAGAGAAGATCATGCGTGTCGTCACGATTCCCGAGACGATCACCATTGCCGACCTCGCCAACCGCATGTCGGAGCGTGCGGTCGACATCATCCGCATGCTGATGAAGCAGGGCCAGATGCATAAGATCACCGACGTGATCGATGCGGATACCGCCCAGCTCATCGCCGAGGAGCTCGGCCACACGGTGACCCGCGTCGCCGAGTCGGACGTCGAGGAAGGCCTGTTCGATGCGCCGGACGCGGAGGACAGCCTGCAGCCGCGTGCGCCGGTCGTGACCATCATGGGCCACGTCGACCACGGCAAGACCTCGCTGCTCGACGCCTTGCGCAAGACCAACGTGGTCTCGGGCGAAGCCGGCGGCATCACCCAGCATATCGGCGCCTATCAGGTGGTTTCGCCGCTCGGCGGCAAGATCACCTTCATCGACACGCCCGGTCACGCCGCCTTCACGGCCATGCGTGCCCGCGGCGCCAAGGTGACCGATATCGTGGTGCTGGTGGTGGCGGCGAACGACTCGGTCATGCCGCAGACGGTGGAGGCGATCAATCACGCCAAGGCCGCCAAGGTGCCGATGATCGTGGCGATCAACAAGATCGATCTGCCCGACGCGCGTCCCGAGCGGGTGAAGACCGACCTCCTGCAATACGAGGTCCAGGTTGAAAGCCTGGGCGGCGACGTGCTGGAGATCGAGCTGTCGGCGAAGACCGGCCAGAACCTCGACAAGCTCCTGGAGGCGATCCAGCTCCAGGCCGAAGTGCTCGAGCTGAAGGCCAATCCGGACCGTCTCGCCGAGGGCACCGTCATCGAGGCCAAGCTCGATCGCGGCCGCGGCCCGGTCGCCACCGTGCTGATCCAGCGCGGCACGCTGCGCACTGGCGATATCGTGGTGGCCGGCGCCGAATGGGGCCGCGTCCGCGCCCTCGTCTCCGACAAGGGCGAGCAGCTCACCGAGGCGGGTCCCTCGACCCCGGTCGAGGTGCTCGGCTTCAACGGCACGCCCGAGGCCGGCGATCGCGTGGCGGTCGTCGAGAACGAGGCGCGCGCCCGCGAGATCACCGACTATCGCGCCCATCAGAAGCGCGAGAAGCAGGCTGCCCGTCTGGGCGCCGGCCGCGGCACGCTCGCCGACATGATGAGCCAGCTGAAGGCTGGCGCCGGCAAGAAGGAGTTCCCGCTCATCGTCAAGGGCGACGTGCAGGGCTCCGTCGAAGCCATCGTCGGCGCGCTGGCCAAGCTCGGTAACGACGAGGTCGGGGCCAGGGTCATCCTGTCCGGCGTCGGCGGCATCACCGAAAGCGACGTCGGTCTCGCCGAGACCTCGGGCGCCGTCATCATCGGCTTCAACACCCGCGCGCACAAGGAAGCGCGGGCTGCGGCCGAGCGGGCGGGCATCGAGATCCGCTACTACAACATCATCTACGACCTGGTGGACGACATCAAAGCCGCCATGTCGGGCCTGCTCACGCCGGAACTGCGCGAGACCATGCTCGGCAATGCCGAGATCCTGGAGGTGTTCAACATCACCAAGGTCGGCAAGGTCGCGGGCTGCCGCGTCACCGAGGGCCGCGTCGAGCGCGGCGCTCATGTCCGGCTCATCCGCGACAGCGTCGTCGTTCACGAAGGCAAGCTGTCGACGCTCAAGCGCTTCAAGGACGAGGTCAAGGAAGTGCAGGTCGGCCAGGAATGCGGCATGGCCTTCGAGAGCTATCAGGACATGCGCGTCGGCGACGTGATCGAGTGCTATCGCGTGGAGGAGATCAAGCGGTCGCTGTAAGGCGGCCGCCGGGCCCTCCGGCCGGTTCTCAAAACAAAAACGGCCCGCTGGCGATCAGCGGGCCGTTTTCTTATGGCGGTGAAGCCTCGGCTCAGACGACCTTCAGGCTGATCTCGCCCAGCCCGTCGACGGCGGCCACCATGGTCTGGCCACGGGTCACGGCGCCGACTCCGTCCGGCGTGCCGGAAAAGATGACGTCGCCGGGGAAGACCTCGAAATAGGCCGAGAGATAAGAAATCTGCTCAGCCACCGACCAGATCATGTCCGCCAGGTCGGCCTTCTGCTTCACGACGCCGTCGACGGTGAGCGAGATCGGCCCCTTCAGCTTGTGGCCGACGCTTGCGGCCGGATAGATCGGGCCGACCGGGCCGGAGAGGTCCGAAGCCTTGCCCGGCTCCCAGGGACGGCGCAGCTGCTTGGCCTCGTCCTGCAGGTCGCGCCGGGTCATGTCGAGGCCGATCGCATAGCCGAACACGCAGTCGAGCGCCTTGTCGACGGGAATGTCGCGGCCGCCCTTGGCGAGCGCCACGACCATTTCAAGCTCGAAATGATAATTCGCGGTCTTGCTCGGATAGGGATGGTCCACCACCGTACCGTGCGGCACCGGCTGCAGCGCATCGGCCGGCTTCTGGAAGAAGAACGGCGGCTCGCGCGTCGGGTCGCCGCCCATTTCACGGGCGTGGGCGGCATAGTTGCGGCCGACGCAATAGACGCGCCGGACCGGGAACAGCTTGTCGGTCCCCACGATGGGTAGGGCGGGGCGGGCGACGGGTTCGAAGATGAAGGCCAAGTGCGGCTCCGGGGAAGATGGTCAGGCGGGAGCGCACAAGCTAATCTCCGCACGCCATTTGTCCATTGCCGGAAGCCGATGACGACACATACTGAAAAGCGTGAACTGCCGCCGCTCCTCAAGCTCGCGCTTGAAATGGGGCCGCTCGTCGTCTTTTTCCTGGTCAATGCCTATGGCGACCGCTGGTTCGCCATCGACGCCACCCAGCGGCTGTTCCTGGCCACCGGCGTGTTCATCGTCGCGGTCCTGGCTTCGCTCGCCGTCACCTATGCGCTGATCGGCAAGCTGCCGATCATGCCGCTGGTCTCGGCCGTCGTCGTGACCGTCTTCGGCGGGCTGACGCTGATCCTGCACGACGAGGTCTTCATCAAGCTGAAGCCGACCGTGGTCAATGTGCTGTTCGGCTCGATCCTGACCTGGGCGGCGCTCACCGGTCGCAATCTCCTGAAGATCGTGCTCGATTCCGTGTTCGACCTGACCGACGAGGGCTGGCGCCTGCTGACCTGGCGCTGGGCCGGCTTCTTCTTCTTCCTCGCGCTGGTCAACGAAGTGGTCTGGCGGACCCAGTCGACCGATTTCTGGGTCGCCTTCAAGGTCTGGGGCATCATGCCGCTGACGATGATCTTCGCGCTCGCCCAGATGCCGCTGATCCTGCGCCACGACAGCAAGGCCGGCTCCGGCGAGCCGTCGTGAGGGTTCCGGCCGCGCCACCGCTCATGTAGAAGGCGGGATCCTTCGTCGAAAAGCCCGGAACCGCACCACGTGACGTCCACCCGGACCCTCTCCGCCGTCCTGGCCGTGCTCGCCGTCGCCAGCCTCGTGCTGGCGATCGCGCCCGACCTCGATCTTGCCGTCTCCCGGCTGTTCTGGCGGGAAGGACAGGGCTTCTGGCTGTCGGGTTATGGGCTGCCGCAGGCGGTCCGCCGCGTCAGCATGTATCCGACCATCGCCTGCGGGATCTTCGCCCTGATCGCCATCCTCGCGAAGATCATCTGGCCCTGGTCGAAACCGCTGATGCCGGCCCGCATGGCGGTGTTCTTCGTCGTCTCGATGCTCGCCTCCTCGATCGTCCTGGTCAATGTCGTGCTGAAGGAGCACTGGGAGCGGGCGCGCCCGGTCCATGTCCAGGAATTCGGCGGTCCCTGGACCTTCACGCCCTGGTGGCGGCCGGGCGACGGCAGCGGCTGCCGGACCAATTGCTCGTTCATTTCAGGCGAAGCCTCGGGCGCGGCCTGGCTGGTCGCGCCGGCGCTGGTCGCACCGCCGCCCCTGCGTCCCGCCGCGCTCGCCGCCGCCGGCATCTATACCCTGGCGATCAGCGCCCTGCGCATCGCCTTCGGCGGCCATTTCCTGTCCGATACGCTGCTCGCGATCTTCGCGACCCTCGTCATCGTGGTCGGCTGCCATTACTGGTTCTACCGGCGCTGGGGCGCGCCGAACGACGACGTCATCGCCGACCGGCTCGCCGGCCTCGGCCTCGGTCTCAGGCGCCGCTTCACGCGTGGGCGCTCTTCGTGAGCGCGCTTGCGCCCGCCCGCCGGCTTCGGTAAGTCCGGCCATCTCTTCTCGTGTGGATCACGCCCATGGCCTCCAAGAAAGCCGTCAAGAAGGTCGTCCTCGCCTATTCGGGCGGGCTCGACACGTCGATCATCCTGAAGTGGCTGCAGACGACCTATGGCTGCGAGGTGGTGACCTTCACCGCCGATCTCGGCCAGGGCGAGGAGCTCGGGCCGGCGCGCGAGAAGGCGCTGCTGCTCGGCATCAAGCCGGAAAACATCTTCATGGACGACCTGCGCGAAACCTTCGTGAAGGACTACGTCTTCCCGATGTTCCGCGCCAATGCCATGTATGAAGGGCTCTATCTGCTCGGCACCTCGATCGCCCGGCCGCTGATCGCCAAGCGCCAGATCGAGATCGCCGAACAGGTCGGCGCCGATGCCGTCGCCCATGGCGCGACCGGCAAGGGCAACGACCAGGTGCGCTTCGAGCTGACCTATTATGCGCTGAAGCCGGATGTCACGGTCATCGCGCCCTGGCGCGAATGGGACCTGACCAGCCGCACCCGGTTGATCGAATTCGCCGAGCAGCACCAGATCCCGATCGCCAAGGACAAGCGCGGCGAGGCGCCGTTCTCGGTCGATGCCAACCTGCTGCACGCTTCGTCCGAAGGCAAGGTGCTGGAGGATCCGGCCCAGGAAGTGCCCGATTACGTCTATTCGCGCACCGACGGCCCGGAAAGCGCGCCGGACAAGCCGACCTATATCACCATCGACTTCAAGGAAGGCGATGCGGTCGGCATCAACGGCGCGGCGCTGTCGCCGGCGACCATCCTGACGCAGCTCAACGAGCTCGGCAAGATCAACGGCATCGGCCGGCTCGATCTCGTCGAGAATCGCTTCGTCGGCATGAAGTCGCGCGGCATGTACGAGACGCCCGGCGGCACCATCCTCTATTTCGCCCACCGGGCGATCGAGAGCATCACGCTCGACCGCGGCGCGGCGCATCTGAAGGATGAGATCATGCCGAAATATGCCGAGCTCATCTATAACGGCTTCTGGTTCACGCCGGAGCGCGAGATGTTGCAGGCGCTGATCGACAAGAGCCAGGAATTCGTCACCGGCACCGTGCGGCTGAAGCTCTACAAGGGCAATGTCATCGTCGTCGGCCGCGAGAGCCCCTATTCGCTCTACGACCAGGAACTGGTCACCTTCGAGGAAGGCGCGGTCGCCTACGATCATCGCGACGCCGCCGGCTTCATCAAGCTCAACGCCCTGCGCCTCAGGACACTCGGCCAGCGCAAGAAGAAGCTGGGCCTCTGAGCCTCATGCTCGTCCCCGGCAGCGATCGCTACGGATCGTTCGCCGGGGTGCCGGTCCATTGGCACGGCACCCTGATCCTGATCCCGCTCTTTCTGGGCATGCAGTTTCAGCGGTTCGGCGTCGTCGCCGGCGGCCTCCTGATCCTCGTCCTGACGCTTGCCCTGGTCGGCTCGATCCTGCTGCATGAGGCTGCCCATGTCCGGGCCGCGCGGCATGTCGGGGTCGGCGCCCGGGCGATCGTCCTGCATGGCTTCGGCGGCTTTGCGCTCATCGATGCGGTGCCCATGCCGCCGATGCATCGGATCCTGGTCGCCCTGGCCGGCCCGCTCGCCAATCTCGCGCTGGCGCTGGCCGGCTACGGGCTGCTCCAGATCGCCGAATTCGCCCTCGTTCCGGCCGCCTCCGAACGGGTGGGCGCCTACGGCCTGACGCTGCCGCCGCTCGCGCGCTCGCTTGGCGGCAATGCCGTGCTGGCCGGGCTGAAGACCTTCGTGACGCTCAACCTGCTGCTCGGCACGGTCAATCTCCTGCCGGCCTTTCCGCTCGACGGCGGCGCGATTGTGCGCACGCTCGCAGGCCTCAGGCTTGCGCCGGCGCAGGCCGTGCGCGTGACGGCCGTGCTCGGGCTCGTCTCCATCCCGCTCGCGGGACATGCCGTCGGGCTTGCCGGCCTCGGTGCCTCGATCAGCGGCTTCGGAGCCTTCGCCCTCGTGCTGCTGCTGATCGCCGTGAACGGCTGGGCGCTCTGGCAGCCGGCGGCTTTCCTGTCCGATGAAGCCGGCCAGGCCTTGGAGTGATCAGCGGCCCTCGGTCGCGCCGGACCTCTGTCCTGGTGCGCGCGCCGAACCGTCGAAGCGATTGGCCGGCCGGGTCAGCCGGTGCGCGCTGCGGCCGGCCCCTTCGGTTGCGCCCGTGCCGATCGCCCCGGCAATGGCCGGTGCCGCGGCAAGGCTCGCCGAGGCGATCGAGGCGTGGGCGGAGGCGGCAAGGCCGGCACCGGTGGTCAAGGCCGCGGCCAGAAGCAGGGTCCGCGCCGCGGTTCTGACGTCGATGCAACGGGCCATGGCCGCCTCCCTGGTTCGGCCCGTCCGCACCATGCGGCAGGGTGACGATGGGTGGCGCCCGCTGGCATCGAGGTTCAAAAGGTTGCAGCAAATTTCCGTTGCGGCAGGTGGGGCCGTTCCTGGCCCCTTGGGCCGGACTCAGTCGGCGAGCTTTTTCAGCCAGCGCCGCGCCTGGGCGCGGACATTTTTCGGGGCCGTGCCGCCATAGCTGACGCGGCTTGCGACCGACCGGCTGACCGACAGCACCGAGAAAACGTCGGCGGTGATGCGCTTGTCGACCGACTGCAGCTCGGCGAGGGACAGCTTGTGCAGCGGCACGCCGCGTTCGGAGGCGAGACCGACACATCTGGCCGCGATGTGATGGCTGTCGCGGAACGGGATGTCGAGCGAGCGCACGCACCAGTCGGCAAGGTCGGTGGCGGTCGAATAGCCCTGGCCCGCGGCCTTCTTCATGACGCCGGCATTGGCGCTCATGTCGCGCACCATGCCGGCCATGGCGGCGATCGCCAGCGACAGCGAGGTCAGCGCGTCCATGGTCGGCTCCTTATCCTCCTGCATGTCCTTCTGATAGGTCAGCGGCAGGCCCTTCAGCACCGTGACGATGGCGGTGAAGCCGCCGAGCACCCGGCCGACCTTGGCGCGCACCAGCTCCGCGGCATCCGGATTGCGCTTCTGCGGCATGATCGACGAGCCGGTGGAGAAGGCGTCCGACAGGCGGATGAAGGAGAAGGGCGAGGAGCACCAGATGACGATCTCCTCGGCGAGCCGCGACAGGTGCACGGCGGTGATCGTGGCTGCCGCAAGGGTCTCCATGACGAAGTCGCGGTCGGCGACCGAGTCGAGGGAATTGGCGGTCGGCCGGTCGAAACCGAGCGCCGCGGCGGTGGCGTGCCGGTCGATCGGGAAGGACGTGCCGCACAGGGCCGCCGCGCCGAGCGGGCACTCGTTCAGCCTGCGGCGGGCATCGGCGAGCCGCGAGCGGTCGCGGCCGACCATTTCGACATAGGCCATCAGGTGATGGCCGAAGGTGGTTGGCTGGGCCACCTGCAGGTGGGTGAAGCCGGGCATGACGGTCGCGGCTTCGGCCAGTGCCTTTTCGGCGAGGGCGCGCGCGAGATCCTTCAGCTGGGCATCGAGGCCGTCGACGGCGTCGCGCACCCAGAGCTTGAAATCGGTGGCGACCTGGTCGTTGCGCGAACGCGCCGTGTGCAGCCGGCCGGCGGGAGCGCCGATGATCTCGGCGAGCCGGGCCTCGACATTCATATGGATGTCCTCGAGGCTGCGCTTGAAGGTGAAGCTGCCGGCCTCGATCTCGGCGAGCACCTGATCGAGGCCCTTCTGGATCGCCGCCTCGTCGGCCGCGCTCACGATCCCTTGAGCGCGCAACATCGCCGCATGGGCTTTCGAGCCGGCAATGTCTTGCCTATACAGGCGCTTGTCGAAATCGATCGAGACGTTGATGTCCTCCATCACCGCCGCAGGTCCCGAGGCGTAGCGGCCGCCCCACATCGCATTGCTCATCGTCTCGTCCTCGATCGTTCTTGTTCTGCAGGCCGGACCGGACCATCCGAGGCTCTCGGAGATCCGGCCCGCCGAAATGGGGTGGCCTCAGTGTCCCGTGCGAAAGTGATCATTCTGCTGGCTGGCCTGATCGGCCTCGGCGCGGGCTTCGGGGCCTTCTACTGGAGAGGAGGGCTGCCCGGCAATGCGGGCGTGCAATCCTGCTCGGCGGCGGCTTCGCTCGCCAGGCGGCTCGAGCCGCTGGCGCGCGGCGAGCTCGCCGCCTTCAAGGTGACCGAGCGGCCGCGGCCGACGCCGAACCTGACGTTCAAGGGTGCCGACGGCCGCGAGCTGAAACTTGCCGATTTCCGCGGCCGGACCGTGCTGCTCAACCTCTGGGCCACCTGGTGCGTGCCGTGCCGGCACGAAATGCCGGCGCTCGACAAGCTGCAGGCGACGCTCGGCGGGCAGGCATTCGAGGTGGTGGCGGTCAATATCGACACGCGAAACCCGGAAAAGGCGCGCGCCTGGCTGCAGGAGACCGGCATCCGCAACCTGACCGACTATTCCGACCATTCCGCCAAGGTGTTCCAGGAGCTGCGCGCCGTCGGGCGGGCCTTCGGCATGCCGACGACGCTGCTGATCGATCCCGAAGGTTGCGAGCTCGGCCATCTCGCCGGCCCGGCCGAGTGGGCGAGCGAGGATGCCCTGCGCCTCGTGCGCGCCGCGCTTGGCCGCTAACCACTGCCTTCCGCTCTCCCACAGGACCCCGAATGCCCGACACAGCCCGCCTGCGCGCCGATCTGTTCGCCCTGTTCGAGCGCCTCGGCATCGAGACGCGCACCTATGAGCACGAGGCGGTCTTCACGGTCGCCGAGAGCCAGCACGTCAAGGAGGCGATACCGGGCGGCCATACCAAGAACCTGTTCCTGAAGGACAAGAAGGGGCGGCTGTTCCTGGTGGTCGCGCTCGGCTCCGCCAGCATCGACCTGAAGCGGCTGCACGAGGTGATCGGAGCCTCCGGGCGGCTCTCCTTCGGCTCCGGCGAACTGCTCGAGGAGGTGCTGGGGGTGAAGCCCGGCTCGGTCACGCCCTTCGGCGCGATCGCCGATGCGGCGGGCCGCGTCACGGTCATCCTGGACGCCGCGATGATGGAGCACGAGGTGCTCAACTATCACCCGCTGGAGAACACCGCGACCACCAGCATCGGCCGGGCCGACCTCGTGCGATTCCTCTCGGCCACTGGCCATGAGCCGCAGATTCTCCAGGTCAGCGCCTGACGTTGCGTCATGCGGAAAATCCAGGCCTGGCGCGGAAAATCGGTTCCGGCGTCAGGATCAGCGCCATGGTACGGCCGCATTTCGGCCCCGGTGGAGCCAAGAGCCGAGGCGACCCTGTCAATGTTGCCTCGTGCCTGTTCGACCTTGCTCCGGACTCTTCAGCCCCCCAGCCCCCCGGGGTGACGTCGAATCGGGCACGAGCGCCGCGCGTCAGTTGTGGCGTGCGGTGAACGTTCGGTCATCCCCTCCGACGCGAACGTGCGGGTCGGCGCCAGGCGCCGGCCCGCTTTTTTTGTGCCTTACCAAGCCATGCCTTTCGCGCCATGCTGGCCGCACCGACCCGTCCACGGGAGTGAAGCCATGCCGAGCAAACTCGATCCGGTCGAACGGACCGTCGCCCTGTCCGCCTTGCCGCAATGGTCCGAGGTGGCCGGGCGTGATGCCATCGCCAGGCGTTTCGTCTTCCGCAATTTTTCCGAGGCCTGGGGGTTCATGAGCCGCGCCGCACTGGTCGCCGAGCGGATGGATCATCATCCCGAATGGTCGAACGTCTACAAGACGGTCGAGGTCACGCTGTCGACGCATGATGCGGGCGGCGTCACCCATCTCGACATTTCGCTGGCGAAAGCCATGGATGCGATCGTCGGCGAATAGCTCCGTGACACGCGGCGGGGCGCGAAACGCCGCGCCGGATGTCAGCGGTCGCAGGTCCAGGTCATGACCGGCAGGCGCGCCTCGCGTTCGGTGATGAAGCCGTGCGCCGAACGGCCGGGCACATCGACCTCGATGAGCCGGGTCAGGCCCTGATCCAGCACTTGGCGGAGCACCACCTTTTCGCCCGGCTCCAGGCGGACGATCGCGCGGCCATTCTCGGCGGCATCGAGCAGCGTCGCGCCTTCCGTGGCGATCTCGATCTGCAGCGTGCGGCAGGCGGCAGGCTCGGGAGTTTCAGCCGGCGGCGTCACGGTGATCGGCACGGTGCGCACCACGCGCGGTGCCTCCGGTCCGGTCCGTGGCACCGGCGGTGCCTGCGCGACCGGATTGTCGGCGAGGTGCAGGGTGGTGAAGACGGCAACGCCGAGCGCCGCCATGGCGGCGACGACCAGCGCGGCGAGGAACCATTTGAGCCGTCCGGGGGAGCTGTCGGGCACCTTGACGATGGTGGCCGGCATGCCGCGCAGCGTCTCCAGGTCGCGCTCGAGCGCACCGAGCGCGGCGAGATGGGAAATCTGCGCGTCGAGATGGTCGTACCAGCCGTCGAAGTCGTCGGGCGCCGGCTCGCGCCCCCGATACGAGCGGTCGAGCCCATCGAGGCTCGCGCGCAGGTCGATATGCGGGCCGGTGGGCGGCGCGCCCAACTCCGTGCCGTAGCGGGTGATCGCGATCGCCAGATCGTTCTCGGCCCGCGCGATGACGTCGCGCAGCGCGGCCCGGGTTTCGGCATTGGTCTCGTAGGCCCGCCGCCTCAGTTCGGCCGGCGGATCCGCCGTAACCTTCAGCTCTGCGGCGGCCTGCCGCAGGGCATCCTCGATGGTCGGCGCCGGGCGCGCGAGGCCGCCGACCCGCGCACCGTAATTGTCCAGGACGTGATAGCGGTAGCGATAGGCCGAGACGAGCGGTGCGACATCCACAACAGGCGATCCGGGTGTTGGGGCCGCCGCGGCAGCCTCGACAGGGGGGCGCGTCTTATTTCGGCGCCATCCGAATCGCGCCGTCGAGACGGATGGCGAAGCCGTTCAGCATATCGTTGTCGATGATATGTTCCACCATCTTTGCATATTCGTCCGGCTTGCCGAGGCGCGAGGGGAAGGGCACCTGCGCCTCCAGCGACTGGCGCGCTTCCGGCGACAGCGTGTCGAACAGCGGCGTATAGAACAGGCCGGGCATGATGGTCATGACGCGGATGCCCTCGCGGGCGAGGTCGCGCGCCACCGGCAGGGTCATGCCGACCACGCCGCCCTTCGAGGCGGAATAGGCGACCTGGCCGACCTGGCCGTCCTCGGCTGCGACGGAGGCGGTCGAGACGATGACGCCGCGGCCGCCATCGGCGGTGACCGGCTCGAGCGAGGCCATGCCGGCGGCGCATTTGGCGATCATCTGGAAGGTGCCGATCAGGTTGACCGCCAGCACCTTGGTGAAGCTTGCAAGGTCGTGCGCCACGATGGCGCCGCTGATGCGGTCGCGGCTGATGGTCTTGCGCGCCGGCGCGATGCCCGCGCAGTTGACCAGGATGCGCTCGATGCCGTGGGCCGCGCGTGCCTTGGCAAGGCCGGCATCGACGGAGGCCTCGTTGGCGACGTCGACCTGGCAGAACAGGCCGCCGATCTCCGCGGCGACCTTTTCACCGCGCTCGGCATTCATGTCGAACAGCGCCACCTTGGCCCCGTGGGAGGCGAGCCGCCGGGCCGTGGCCTCGCCGAGCCCCGATGCGCCGCCGGTGACGATGGCTGCGGTGTCCTTGCCGATCTGCATATCCTGATCCTCCTTGGGACGGAACCTCGCCGCAGGCGTCGAGCGACCGTCGGGCCAATCTCCATGGATCGGTCTTAGAAGAAAGGATTCGGCAAGGCAAAGGGCCGCGGCATCAGCGGAACGGCGGACGCCGCAGCGGAATGCGGGGCACGCTGACCGGCAGATGCCGCTTGTCGCAGAACAGCATGACGTCGCGGCTCTTGAACAGGCCGACCAGCGCCGCGCCGGCGACCAGGCCGCCAATATGGGCCCACCAGGCGGTATCGCTGCCCTCGGCGGTGAGGAGATGGAAGAGCTGCAGGGCGATCCAGGCGCCGAGCGCCAGCCAGACCGGAATGGAGATGGGCAGCACGTTGAAGGCGAGACCGAAGACGCGCACCCGCGGGAACAGGATGAGATAGGCGGCGAGCACGCCGGAAATGGCGCCCGAGGCGCCGACCAGCGGCGCCTGAGAGCCCGGATTGATGAGAAGGTGCAAGGTCCCGGCGATCAGCCCGCACAGGAGATAGAAGATGAGGAAGCGGGCGTGGCCCATCGCGTCCTCGACATTGTCGGCGAAGACCCAGAGAAACAGCATGTTGCCGATGAGATGCATCCAGCCGGCGTGCATGAACATGTAGGTGATCCAGGTCGCCCAGGACGGAACCAGGGCGAGATCCGGCGACAGGGTCGCCTGGAAGGTGACCACCGCCGGGATGAGGCCGAGGCCGAGCGCATTGGCATTGGCGGTGCGGGCCGGCGCGAGCCCGGTGGTTGCCAGAAAGACCGCGACGTTGAGGCCGATCAGGGCATAGGTGACAAAAGGCCAGACGATGCTGCGATGCGGGTTCTGATCGGCGAGAGGCAGAAACATGGGGGACCCTGGTCAAGCGTCACGGATATTCGCATTCCCGGCCGGCCAGGACCAGTTGCAATATCCGGCTTGGGGCGGAGCATGGCGCGGTGCGCCTCGACGGCATGACCGGCACGGCGGGGCGGACTTGCGGTCAATGCGCCGAGGCCGGGTCCGCGCGCTGGGGCGGGGGAATGGCCGGTGCCCGGCCTCGGAGCCGCAGGGAGGTCTGTCTCTGCGACGAGAACGTGCCGTTATATTGATGTCTTTTCAATTCTGAAGATCTCATCTCGCTGATGAGTTATATAAATTTGCCATTACCATGTAATTTTCGATAGTATAATCATATTGTTGTTTTGTATTGATTTCGATGTGCACGAGATGAAGATGAAATGATCTTCAATTGCGGATTGTACTGAGAGAGTACAGCAGGTCCGCGAGCCGCTTGCGGCAGGGTCGGCCGTGGGCGGGATGACCAAGCTTTGCTGCAGATCGGCAGGATGACGGTCGATGACGGGCGGCGAGGCGAGCGGTGTCGCGCGCCCGGGCGTTCGCGGTCGGCGCTTGCCTCGTTGTCCCGCGATCAGAGGGCCGGTACGGCGATCTGCTGGGCAACGCCGTCCAGGCTGGCCAAGGCGGGCTCGTCGTATCGATCCGGCTCCTGCGTCGCCACGCGCTCGCCGAGATAGCGTCGGCAGATCTCGATCAGCGTATCGCGCTCGACGCTTCGCTCGTTGGGATAGGCATAGTGGCTGAAAGTCACGCTCGGCAGGGCCGGCAGATCGAGACTGGCGCCGAGGTCGGCGAGACCGGGCACGAGGAGGTGCCGTGTCCGGACCGTGACGCACAGACCGGTACGGACCGCCGCGATGATGCCCCCGAGGCTCGGGCTCGTGGCCGCGATGCGAAACGGCACGTTGGCTCCGAGCGCGCCGAGCGCGGCGGTCCGGAAGGCGCAGGGCGCCTCGAACAGCGCCAGCGGCAAGGCGAGGCCCTCCCGCAGCTCGAAGCCTTGCCTGCCGATCCAGAGCATCGGGGCTTCGGCGACGATGCCCTGGTTCAAGGCATCGTCGAGATGCAGCGCTATGGCCAGATTGATATCCCGTCGAGCGACGGCTTCGACCAGGGCCTTCGAGCCGTCAATGCGCAGCGTCAGTTCCGCCGTCGGATGTTCCTGGCGAAACCGTTCCAGCACTTCAGGCAGGACGGTTTCGGCAAAGTCCGGCGTAACGCCGAGGCTGATATTGCACGGCGCCTGACCGCTCATCTTCAGAACGGCATCATCGTTCATCTGCACGAGGCGCTGCGCGAAGCCGAGGAAGCGCTCCCCGGCGATGGTCAGTTCGACTCCCTGGCGGCTGCGACGAAACAGGGGCGCGCCCACGTCCGCCTCGAGCCGCTGGATCTGCAGGCTGATCGCCGACTGCGAACGGCCGACGGCGTCAGCAGCTTCGGCAAAGGTTCGGCCTTGCGCAATCAAAGTGAAAGATCGCAAAGTGGCCAGATCGAGATTGGCTGGCATGAATGGAAAGTGCTCCCGATATCAGTGTGACTGATTTTCAAATTACGGATCACTCATAATGGCGGCCGCGATCTGCATTCCAAATTTGAAAAATCAATGCACGATATTTACCAAACTCAATAAGCAATTCACCGCGACATTTTATACACAATCATTGTGGCTGTATCTTCAATAGTCGCGCGCACGACTTGTGGTCGAGCACCGCCGATAGCGACAAAGTCTCGATCACTGGCCTTTTTCGCCGCGGGATCGGGTCGCGGCGCCGGCTTTCCGGCACGGGCGCAATTGGCGGTGCGCGACACAGTTCCGAGGCTGCCAACGCCCCAGGGGGCCGGAAGAACCGGGACGGGCAGCCTGCGACACGGCCGCGGCGTGGCCGAGGGTCGGCGAGGATATCGATTCCGCAAAACGCTCCGAACAATCGCCCCTTCGCCGGCGAACAGGCGCGCAAACCATGTTTGGTCGGCACCTTCGAAGCCTGCGAAATAGAGTCGGACTATTTTCTATTTCCAGTGGTGCGCCTGTTTTTGTATTTGAACCTTGTAGTTGCGAAGAGTGTGTCCAGAATATCGCGGACGGGGTGGAAGTTTCTCTGATTGTCCGAATCTGCCGTCACTATCTGCATGATATTTCTTTGATATTGATCTTATTAATGAGGTCTTTTGATAAAGCTCATTTGGCTTCCAGCACCGAATTTGCTCGACGTGTCGCAGTGCGCCTTCCGGCAGCCAGGCGAGCGGCGAAGCTGACCTTGCTCGCGCTGAAAGTAGGCAGGCGCTCCGTGATGACGACGAGGTGGCCGACGGGCAGGCGGACAATCTGTCGGCGCTGGCGGTCGGCCTGAGCGCCAGGGCGGTCGGCAACGACGCCGCGGCCTTCGGCAACAATGCGGTGGCCAACGCCCATTTCGCGTTGGCGCTGGGCAACTTCGCCAATGCGGGCGGCCGGAACGCGGCGGCCGTGGGCAATTCGGCCAATGCGGCGGGCCGCTGGGCTTCGGCCTTCGGCAATTTCTCGAGCGCGGCCGGCGACTGGTCGACCGCGCTCGGAAACGGTGCCAGCGCGGGCGGCGAATCGGCGACCGCCCTCGGCAATTCCGCCAATGCCAGCGGGCCGAATTCCATCGCGATCGGCACGGCGGGCAGCGGCGGGACATTCTCCGGCGCCCAGGCGCAGGGCGCCGGTGCCATCGCCATCGGCGGCAATGCGACGGCGGCGGCGGTCGCGGGTGCCGCCGACGCGATCGCGCTGGGCGGCGAGAGCGCGGTGGCCGCGGGCGCAACGTCGGGCCTTGCGATCGGCCGTGGCGCGACCGTCGGCACCGGCGCGGCCTATGGCATCGCGCAAGGCGACGGCGCTGCCGTTCACGGAGCCGACGACATCGCCATCGGACGCAGCGCGTCGACGGACGTCAATTCGGCCGGCAGCAATGTCGCGATCGGCCATGCGGTCGCCACCGGGGCGGTCGGGCAGAATGTCGCCATCGGCTCCGGCACGACGACGGCGACCGCGTCGAGCACGGCCGGCGGGGCGGTGGCGATCGGGCGGGATCAACGGGCCCTCGGCGACGGTGCCGTCGCTCTCGGCGACCCCAATACCGCGAACGGCAATGGCGCGGTGGCGATTGGCGCGAACAATGTCGCGGCTGGCGACAGCGCCGGCAACTCGGCGGCGAATGGCGCCGTTGCCGTCGGCAACGGCAATACGGCGGTCGGACAGGGCTCGGTGGCGCTCGGCTATGGCTCGACCGCCGGAGCTGCCGGCGCGCTCGCTTTCGGCGACACGGCGCAGGCCCAGGCCGAGCGAAGCATCGCGCTCGGCTCGGGCGCGACCGCCACGAATGCCAATGACGTCGCGCTCGGCGCCGCATCGCGCACCGCCGCCGCGGTCGCAACGCCGAGCGCGACCATCGACGGGCGCTCCTATTCGTTCGCCGGCGCCGCGCCGGGCAGCACGGTCAGCGTCGGCGATGCCGGCGCGGAGCGGACGATCACCAACGTCGCCGCCGGCCGCATCAGCGGCGCCAGCACGGATGCGGTCAACGGCTCGCAGCTCTTTGCGACTAACCAGGCGATTGAAGGCGTCAGCGGCCGCGTCAACACGCTCGGCAATTCCGTCGCCACCGTGTTCGGCGGATCGACCGCCTACAATCCGAATACCGGAGAGATCACCGGCGGCTTCAGTTTTGCCGGCAACAGTTACGCGTCCGTCCAGAACGTCTTCGACCAGATCAATCAGGCCGTCGAGGGCGGCGGCATCCGCTATTTCCACGCCAATTCCACCCAGCCGGACAGCTCCGCGACCGGCACCGACAGTGTCGCGATCGGCCCGTCGGCAGTGGCCCAGAATGCCAACGACTTCGCGGCGGGCAATGGCGCCACGACGGCCGCCGGCCAGCCCGGCGACGTTGCGATCGGTGCGGGCTCGCGGACGGCGCCGGTGGTGGCGACGGCCGGCACCACCATCTTCGGCACGGCCTATCAGTTCGCGGGGAGAACGCCCGCCAGCACGTTCAGCGTCGGCGATGTCGGCGCGGAGCGGACGGTCACCAATGTCGCGGCCGGCCGGATCAGCGCGACCAGCACGGATGCCGTCAATGGATCCCAGCTCTTTGCCACCAACCAGGCGATCGAGGTGGTCGGCGGGCGCGTCAATAGGCTCGGCGATTCCGTCGCCGCCGTGTTCGGCGGCAATACCACCTACGACCCGGCCACCGGCAAGGTGACCGGCGGGTTCACCTTTGCCGGCAACAGCTATTCGACGGTGCAGAACGTGTTCGACCAGCTCGACCGGGCGGTCAATGGCGGCGGCGGCATCCGCTATTTCCGCGCCAATTCGACGCTGCCGGACAGTTCCGCGACGGGGCTCGACAGCGTTGCGATCGGGCCGGCGGCGGTTGCCTCCGGCGTCAATGCTATTGCAATGGGCAATGGCGCCCTGGCGTCAGGCGACGGCAGTATCGCATCGGGTGCGGGGGCGAGGGCGACCGCGCCGCGCGCAATGGCGCTGGGTGAAGGCGCCAGCGCCAGCCATGCCGGTTCGGTCGCGCTCGGCGCCGGCGCCGAGACCCAGGCGACGGTCGCAACCTCCAGCACCGTCATCGACGGCAAGGAATACCGGTTCGCCGGGACCGCGCCGGTCGGAACGGTGTCGGTCGGAACCGCCGGGGCCGAGCGGACCGTGACCAATGTCGCGGCCGGCCGGATCAGCGCGACCAGCACCGACGCCATCAACGGTTCGCAGCTCCATGCCACCAACCAGGCGGTCGACAATCTCTCGGGCACGGTCAGCAGCATCGGCCAGGCCGTGCGGCATGCCGTGGTCTATGACAGCAATCCGGACGGCAGCCGGCAGAACTCGATATCGCTGGTCGGCGGCGACCCCAACGCGCCGGTGGTCATCCGCAATGTCGCGGCCGGCACGGCGCCGACCGATGCGGTGAACGTCCGGCAGCTGAACGACGGCCTCGCCACGGCCCTGAACCAGTCGCGGGCCTACACCGATCAGGTCGCGGCTACGACGCTCAGCCAGGCCAATGCCTATACGGATGCCAGGTTCGCCGGCCTGAATGCCGATATTCGCGGCGTGCGGCGGGAAGCCCGCCAGGCCGCCGCCATCGGCCTTGCCGCGTCCTCGCTGCGCTATGACGACAGGCCGGGCAAGCTCAGCGCCTCCATGGGCGGTGGCGTGTGGCGCGGCCAGGGGGCCTTTGCCATCGGCCTTGGATATACGAGCGAGAACGGCCTGATGCGTGGCAACCTGTCGGCCACCACGACCGGTGGCGAATGGGGCGTCGGCGCCGGCCTGAGCATCACGTTGAACTAGGTTCGGCCATGCTGAGCCTCCGCCATCTGCCGCTGCTTGCGATCCTGCCGGCCATCGGCGTGGCTCCGGCCTTCGGGCAGCCGGGCTCCCCGCCGGTCTATTCGGTCAGGCGCTCGGAGGTCGCAGTGCCGGCCGACGTGCCGCTCGGGCAGTACCGGCGGGTCATCCGCCCCTTCAAGAACTGGACGCTGATCTGCGACGAGAACCTCAGGGCGCGGCGGCGCGTCTGCAACATCACCCAGGCCATCGTCGACCAGGCCGGCGCGGTCGCGTTCAGCTGGTCGCTTGCCGGCTCGGACAGCGGCGCGCCGGTGTTCATTCTGCGCACGCCGGCGGCGGTCGGCGCCGACCGTCCGATCACCCTGGCGTTCGGCGACGGAAGCGCGCCGATCCTCGTGAAGACGAATGGCTGCGACGCGAGCGTCTGCGTGGCGATCCAGCATGTCGGTCCACGCCTGCGCGGCTACATCGCGAAAGGTGTTGTCGTGCAGATCTCATTTTCTGTGATGCCGGCTGGCGCGCCGGGAGCGCCGACGCTGACGGGGCTCTACGCGCCGCTGGAAGGCCTGTCGAAGGCGATCGAGGCGATCTGACGGGTGTTGGTCGAGAGAGGCTGCAATGGCGAGATGGCGGCATGGGGAGGGTATCGGACGGCACCGGCTGGCCGTGGCAGGCATGATCGCGCTCGGCGTCTGGGCAGGCCATGCCGATGCCGGCGACGGGCTTGCGCCGGCGCAGGCGGCCTGGGGAGCGCTCGCCTTTTCGCCTGCCGACGGCCGGCACGGCTTTTTCTGGGGAGCGGCGGGGGAAGCGGAGGCCGTGACCGCGGCGATGACCCATTGCCGTCGCGCCGGCGGCTCTCACTGCGCCATCGTCGCCATCGTCAGGGACGGGCGGCCGGGCCTGGTGACGGGGAGCGGTGAGCGGCAGACGCGTGCCTGCGCGGCCTTGCTGGTGGCGGGCTCGCCCGGCGGCGCCGGTCCCCGCTGGGCGGCCGCATCCGGTCCGACGCGCGATGCGGCGGAAAGAGACGCCAGAGCACGGTGCTCGGCCGAGGCCGACTGCCGGCTGCTCGAATGGATCTGCACATGAGAGATGATTCAGATGATGCCGAGGCTGTTTCGGAAACATCGGCGGGATGAGCGCGATCACGCCATCGCGCCGCGGCCCGTCCCGAGCGTGAGCGAGGTGCCGCGTCGCCACGACCGGCCGGGATGGAGCCGAGAGCGGCGATGGCGCGAACGCGGCAGGGGAATCGGCGTCGGTCTGGCGATGTTTGCCATCGGCGCGGCCTTCGCGACCGTCGTCGGGCTCGACAACCCGATCAGCTTCGCGCAGTCGCCGCGGCCACGGCCAGCCGATCCGCGCGCGGCGCCTACCCAGTCTCCACCTGTCCCGGTTCCCGTCCCCGCGCCGCCGCCGCAGCCTGCGTCGGCGGCCGCTCCCTCGGCTGCCCCGGCAGGGGTGCAGCAGCCCGAGCCGCCCTTTGTCGCGCATATGCGCCAGGCTGGCATCAAGACCTGTGGCACGGTCTACCCCGCGCTCGGCCAACTGCTGACCGAGGGCAGCCAGTTCATGGTCCAGTCGAGCTGGAACAGGGCGGCGCCCGACGCTCGCTCGGTCCTGGCGCTGGTCGGCATGACCTATGGCACGGCGCCGGCCGCCGGAGTGGTCTTCGCCTCGCCCAGCGGCAATCGCTGCGACGGCAATCTGGTGCGGGTCGTGCCCTTCGCGGAAGACTGCAATGCCGCGACGCGCCGGCTGCCGCAGGGCAGCAGCCCGGCCGCCAATCTCGCCGGCGTCGCCGTCTACAACCTTCCGGCCGCGGGCGGGCAGGCCATGCTGCTGGCGGCAGGCACGGGCTGCGTCGCCCTGTCGATCCTGCGTGTCGAACGGACGGTGGACTAGCCGTGGGGCAACCGCCTCGCCCGAGGGCTCGCTTTGCTGCGCCCGGCTTGTCATTCTGGCCGTTGGGCCGCTCTTGATTCCACGATCTCAGAATCATAATCTCCGATCCTGGAATTGGTCAGGATCGTTGTCCGTTCCTGACGCCGTGCGGCCAGCCTGCCGCCGCGCGGCCTGAGACAGGAGCGATATGATGGCGCCATCCGACCCCTCGCGGCCTTCGCTGCAGCCGCGCACCCTGGCCGCCCAGGCGCTCGGCTGGGAGGAGCACGAAACCCATGCCGTGGTGACGCCGATCCATGTCGCCACCACCTTCATCCGCGATCCCGACAATCAGTATCGCAACGGCTTCGTCTACGGCCGGCCCGACAACCAGACGGTGCGCCAGTGCGAAGCGCTGCTGACCGCGCTCGAGGGCGGAGCCGAGAGCCTGCTGCTCGGCTCCGGCATGTCGGCGGCGACCGCCGTCGTCATGGCCCTGCCGGCCGGCGCCCATATCATCGCGCCGACGGTGATGTACTGGGCGCTGCGCAACTGGCTGATGAACGATGCGGCGACCTACGGCTATCGGACGAGCTTCGTCGACACGGCCGATCTCGCCGCGGTCAAGGCGGCGATCGAGCCGGGCAAGACCAAGCTCGTCTGGCTGGAGACGCCGTCCAACCCGCTCTGGACCGTTTCGGACATTGCCGCGATCTCGGACGCGGCCCATGCCGCCGGGGCGGCGGTGGCGGTCGATTCGACGGTTGCGACCCCGGTCTTCACCCGGCCGCTGGCGCTCGGCGCTGACATCGTCATGCATGCGGCGACCAAATATCTGAACGGCCATTCCGACGTCGTCGCCGGCGCGCTGGTGACGCGGGAAAAGAATGACCTCTGGGCCAGAATTCGTCGCGTCCGGTCCATGCACGGCCAGATCCTCGGGCCGTTCGAGGCGTTCCTGCTGATGCGCGGCATGCGCACCCTGCATGTGCGCGTCGAGGCGCAGGCTCGCGCCGCGCTGCGCCTCGCCGAGCGGCTGAAGGGCCATCCGGACGTGGCCGAGGTGCTCTATCCGGGGCTTGCGTCGCATCCGCAGCACGCGCTGGCCGCGCGCCAGATGACAGGGGGCTTCTCCGGCATGCTGTCGATCAGGGTCCGGGCCGGCGAGACGGCGGCGGTCTCGGCCGCTGCACGCGTCGCCCTGTGGAAGCGTGCAACTTCGCTCGGTGGCGTCGAAAGCCTCATCGAGCACCGTGCCTCGATCGAGGGAGCCGGCTCGCCGTGCCCGACAGACCTGCTGCGCCTGTCCGTCGGTCTCGAAGACGCCGACGACCTCTTCGACGATCTCGACCGGGCGCTGCGCGGCGCCAACAGCTGAACCTCGGCCTCTTGAGCTCCTGCCGGCGGCCCGCCTAGATTTGGCGGCCAAGGAGCTGCCATGACAGGTCACAGCATCACGCGCCGCCTCGCGGCACGCCATATCGCGGCGGCGCCGTTCGTCCTCGGCGCCGGCGCCGGCCGTGCCCGCGCCGAGCCGCTCAATCTCGATCTCCTCAACGAATATCCGGCCACCTCCCTGCCGGGCGAAGCCGACAGTTTCTTTGCGGCCGCGGTCGCCAGGGAGCTTGCCGGCAAGCTCAATGTGCGGCCGATCTCCGATGCCCGGTCGGGCCTGAATGCGCGCCAGCAGTTCTCGGCGGTATCGCTCGGCACCTTCGCCATGGCCAATACGCTCGGCGGCGCGCTGTCCCAGTTCCGGCCGGCCCTGGCGCTGGCCGCGCTGCCGTTCCAGACGCCGACCGTGGCAGCCGCGCGGCGCCTGTTCGACCTCGCCGCACCCCGCTATGGGGAGGTCTTCGCGCAGCTCAATCATCGGCTGCTCTTCGTTTCGCCCTGGCCGGCCTCCGGCCTGTGGACGACAAGGCCGGTCGCCGGTCCGGAGGATCTCGCGCGGCTTCGCGTGCGCACCTATGACGCGACCGGCACGGCCGTGTTCAGCCGGCTCGCCGCAAGCGCCGAGGTCGTGTCCTTCGCCGATCTCGAATCGCGCCTGGCGGACGGTTCGATCGATGCCGTGCTGTCCTCGGGCGACGGCGGCGCCGGACGGCAGCTCTGGCGGCGGCTGCCCTGCTTCGCGGCGCTCAACTATGCGGTGCCGCTCAGCTTCGGCACCATCAATCTCGATCTCTGGAACGGGTTCGACGCGGACACCCGCAAGCGTCTCGAGGCGGCCGGGCAGGCGACGACCGAACGCCAGTGGGCCGCCATGGCCGGCCGGGTGGAGCAGAACTACCAGACCATGCGGCAGAACGGCATGACCATCACCGACCCCGTACCCGCGCCCCTCGTCGCGGCGCTGCAGGTTGCCGCCGCGCCGGCGGTCGGGGCGTGGATGGAAACGGCCAATGCGGAGGATCGTGCCATTCTGGCGCGCTACAAGGAACTGGCGCCGGCCCAGTAGCCGGCCTCGCCGTGGCTACCAGCTGCAGCCGCTCGCAAGGTCGCAACCGATGTCGAGCGTGCCGCAGCCGACATCAAAGCTCGCGCAGTCGAAATTGGCGCCGTTGCACCAGTCGCTGGCAGTCGAACGCTTGGCGTTGCCCCGGCGTTTGCCCTGCTGCTCCGAGCCGGTCTCGCCGTCCGCCTGTGTGCTTGCCATGGCCACGAGCGTCGCATGCGCGCGACGGCAGCGCGCGAACTGGCGCGGCAGGGCTCTGGCAAGCGTCAGCACGCCATGACCGAGAACGGTCTGGCGCGCATATTCCGAGCAGGACCGGCCGCCGGTCAGCCTGCGATAGGCGCAGCAGAAGCCCTTATGCGGCGAAATCCAGCGCTGATAGACGTGGATCGAGCCGGCTGCGGCGTAACGCACCATGGATGGAGCCCCCGATAACCCGTTTCGATCATCGGGGATTTCGATTGCTGATCCGTTGCGCGCGGCGGGGCCTCAGTTTCCGCCGTCGAGCAGGCGCCGGGCGATGACCTGGGCCTGGATCTCCGCCGCGCCCTCGAAAATGTTGAGGATGCGCGCGTCGCACAGCACGCGGCTCACCGGATATTCCAGCGCGAAACCGTTGCCGCCATGGATCTGCAGGGCATTGTCGGCCGCGGCCCAGGCGACACGGGCGCCGAGCAGCTTGGCCATGCCGGCCTCCAGGTCGCAGCGCCGGTCGTGATCCTTCTGGCGCGCGGCGAAGTAGGTCAGCTGGCGCGCGATCATGATCTCCACCGCCATCATCGCGATCTTGTCGGAGACCCGCGGGAAGGAGATCAGGGGCTTGCCGAACTGGATCCGCTCCTGGGCATAGCGCAGGCCGAGATCCATGGCGGCCTGCGCAACGCCGACCGCGCGCGCCGCGGTCTGGATGCGGGCCGCCTCGAAGGTCTGCATCAGCTGCTTGAAGCCCTGGCCCTCGACGCCGCCGAGCAGGTTCTCGGCCTTCACCTCGAAGCCGTCGAAGCCGATCTCGTATTCCTTCATGCCGCGATAGCCGAGCACCTCGATCTCGCCGCCGCTCATGCCGGGCGCCGGGAATGGATCCTCGTCGGTGCCGCGCGGCTTTTCGGCAATGAACATGGACAGGCCCTTGTAGCCGGGCTCGTCCGGATTGGTGCGCGCCAGCAGGGTCATCACGTCGGCGCGCACCGGATGAGTGATCCAGGTCTTGTTGCCGAAGATCCTGTAGACGTCGCCGTCGCGCTGGGCGCGGGTCTTGAGGGAGGCGAGGTCCGAACCGGTATTGGGCTCGGTGAAGACGGCGGTCGGCAGCACCTCGCCGGAGGCGATCTTCGGCAGCCACTTGTCCTTCTGCGCCTCGGTGCCGCCGGCCAGGATCAGCTCGCAGGCGATCTCCGAACGGGTGCCGAGCGAACCGACGCCGATATAGCCGCGCGACAGTTCCTCGGAGACGACGCACATGGATTCCTTGCCGAGGCCCATGCCGCCGTAGCTTTCCGGCAGGGTCAGGCCGAACACGCCGAGCTCGGACAGCTTGGCGATGACGTCGAGCGGGATATAGGCGTTCTGCAGGTGCCATTCATGGGCATGCGGGATCACCTCGGCGAGCGCGAATTTGCGCATCTCGTCGCGGATCGCCTCCAGCGTCGGATCGAGCGCCGGTTCGCCGAAATGGCCCGACGTCTCGCGCGCCTCGACCAGGGCGGCGAGCCGCGCCCGGTTGGCGCTGGTATTGCCCTCGGCGATCAGCGTGTCGACGGCACCGGCAAAGCGCCGGGCGATATCGGCCGGGCTCAGGCCGAGGTCGGTCGGGCGCACGGTCTCGCCCTGGCTCATGGCGATGCCGCCGGCGATCTGGACGAGATATTCGCCGAGGCCGATGCGGACGATCAGATCCTCGATCTCGCCGAACTTGCCGTCCGCCGACAGGCGCTCGGCATAGGAGCCGAGCTGGCGCACGCTTTCGACATAGGTCGCAAGCCAGGCGAGACCATGGGTCGCGCGCTGCTCGCGCTCCAGCGCGGCATTGGAGATCCGCCCGTCCTCCGTGACCAGCGCGCGGACCTTCGCCGTCGCCTCGGCGAGGATCGCTTCCGCGGCCGCGACGGCACTCTGCGCGAGATCGATGAGGTTGGCCGTTCGGGCCTGGGCGGCGGGAGCGGTGCTCATGGCGTTTCCCTTCGAGCGTGAGCGCTTGCCTGAGCGCTTCCTGGCTATGCTGCGACGCAAAATAACGCAGCGAGCCGACGAAGCAATCCGCCAAAAGACGCGTGTTCTGGCCGCCTGGCCGCGCGCGATCAGGCGCGGCGGACCGCGAGCCAGACGCCGAGCGCCGTCACCGCCATGCCGACGAGTTGCACGGGGGCCAGCCACTCGCCAAAAACGACATAGGACATCAGCGCCGAGACCGGCGGCACGAGATAGATATAGGCAGCCGCGCGCGAGACCTCACCGCGGCCGATCAGATAGAGGAAGAGGCCGACCCCGCCGACCGAGAGGGCCAGCACCGACCAGGCCATGGTCAGGACCAGCGTCTGGTTCCACTGCGCGTCCGGCGCGCCGAACAGGAAGACCAGCGGCAGCGTGCTCACGGCCGCGCCGACATATTGCAGGGCCGTGGTGGTCCGCAGGTCGCCGCCGGCGATGAAGCGCTTCTGATAGAACGAGCCGAGCGTCACGGCCAGCATGGCGAGGACGTTGACGCCGAGCGGCACCAGCACGGTCGCGAGATGCGCCGGGTCGATGCCGAGCAGCTTCGGCGCCAGCACCAGGACGATGCCGGCAAAGCCGAGCGCGATGCCGAGGCCCTGGCGCGGCGCGATGCGCTCGCCGAGGAAAAGCGGCGCGAGCAGGGCCGTGAAAACGGGCTGCAGGCCCGCCATGATGCCGGAAACGCCCGTCGGCACACCGTTGCGTACGGCCCACCAGACGCCGCAGAGATAGAATGTGTGCAGGAAGATGCCGGAGGCCAGGGCATGGCCGAGGGCGCGAGGGTTCCTCGGCCAGGCTGCGCGCGTCACCACGGCGATCGCCGCGATGACCGCTGCCGCCAGGAGGAAGCGCAGGAACAGGAACCAGAGCGGATCGGCGTAACGCGCGGCAAAACCGGCCACGACCCATCCGGTCGACCAGATCAGCACGAAGATGACGGGAACGGCCTGAACGAAGGAGGGCATCGCGGCTTCCGGCGGGGAGCGCGAACCTAGAGACGCGCACAGCGACATTCAACCGCACCGGCGCAGGGGAGCCTCGCGCAGCGTAATATGCCGACGAACTACATGAAATCGCTGGGAATTCAAATCCGGCAAGGCACCAGTAGGGCGGTTCCTTAACGATTCATCGTCATGGTGCCGCCGCTGAAGGTTTTGGGGGATTCTCGTCAATGTCGATTCGTCTGCCCGCTCTCTCGATACGCTTGCGTATCGCGCTGCTGGCGCTTGTCCCGATCGCGGGTGTGATCGCGGCCGGTGTCGCCTCATGGTACGGCCAGCGGTCGGCCGCGCGTGCCTTCGAATCCTATGACGGTTTCGCAAGCCTCGCACAGGATGCCCACAAGGTGCGCGCCAGCGTGCGCGACCTGCGCTTCCATGCGATCGACTATTCCGAGCGCTACCAGCTCGAAGCGCCGATGCAGTTCAACACGGCCCGTGCCGACGCGATCATGGCGCTGAGGGCGGCCCGCGGAAAACCCGAGGCGGCGGCGCTCGCGGCCGAGATCGACCAGTCGCTGGCCCAGCTCGCCAGCGCGGCTCAGGCCTTCGAACTGATGAAGGCGACGATCGAGACCCTCGGCCTCGACGAGCGGTCCGGCCTCAATGGCCGGATGACGGAATCGGTGCAGCAGCTGGAAGTGCTGGCGCGCCGCGTCGCGCAGAATTTCGACGATGGCGCCGGCATTCTCGAGCAGGTGCTGCAGATGCGCCGGCACGAGAAGGACTTCATGCTGCGCGGCGCCCAGGAGGATCTGGAGAGCTTCCGCCAGGCGCGCGCCAAGTTCGTCAACGAGGTCAGCCGCTCGGTCATCGCCCCGGCGATGAAGGCCGATCTCATGAAGGCGGGCGAGACCTACTGGCCGGCCTTCGACGCCTTCGTCA
This sequence comes from bacterium YEK0313, assembly GCA_000751295.2. Lineage (NCBI taxonomy): Bacteria > bacterium YEK0313. Next base: position 1,133,785 of record CCMO02000001.1, on the reverse strand, counting down.
ACGGCACGCGCACGGTCGAGACCACCGTCTGGGAGCTGGAGCAGCTGCTGACCAGCCTCGACCAGACCACCGACAAGCTGGTCGCCGCCGCCGATGCCGGCAAGACGCAGGCGAGCGACGCCCGGCTCGAGGCGCAGAACGCGACCAGCGTGATGGTGTTCGGCATTATCGGCGTGGTGATCCTGCTCTGCTGCGTCGTCGGCCTGGCGCTCGGCCGGTCGATCACCCGCCAGATCGGCGGTATTACCGCGGCCATGCGCAAGCTCGCCGGCGGCGACACGGCAATCGACGTGCCGGCGACGGAAGCCAAGGACGAGCTCGGCGAAATGGCCCGCGCCGTCCTCGTGTTCCGCGACAATGCCATCGAGCGCGAGCGGCTGGCTGCCGAGCAGATCGCCGAGGTCGAAGCCCGCAACCGCCGTTCGACCGCGGTCGACCAGCTCATCCGTGGCTTCGAAGATGCTGCCGAGCGCTCCCTCGGCGCGCTGCGCGGCGCGTCCGGCGAACTCGACGGCGCTTCCGACAATCTGGAAACCGCCTCCGGCGCGGTGACCAGCGAAACCCAGGCGGCGACCGGCGCCATGGAACAGGCTTCCGGCTCGGTCGCATCCGCCGCAGCCGCGGCGGAGGAGCTGTCCGCCTCCATCGCGGAAATCGCCACGCAGGCGGCGAAATCCAACGAAGTGGCCGGCGTCGCCGTGACCGAGGCCGAGCGCACCGCGCTCACCATGGAGCAGCTCGCCCAGGCGGCGACCCGCATCGGCGAGGTGGTGAACCTGATCCAGGCGATCGCCGGCCAGACCAATCTCCTGGCGCTCAATGCGACGATCGAAGCGGCGCGCGCGGGCGAGGCCGGTCGCGGCTTCGCCGTGGTCGCGTCCGAGGTGAAGAACCTCGCGGCCCAGACCGCCAAGGCGACCGAGGAGATCGCGGCCCAGATCGGCGCGATCCAGAACGCTTCGGGCGATGCGGTGACTGCCATCGACAAGGTCAGCACCGTCATCGGCGAGATGCGGGCGATCGCCGCTTCCGTCGCCGCTGCGGTCGAGGAACAGAACGCTGCCGTGTCGACGATCGCCAGCGCCGTCAACCGGGCCTCCGACGAGGCGCGCGGCAGCACCGAGGCCATGGTGCGTGTCGGCGGCACCGCCCAGTCGGCGCGCGCCACCGCCGAGGACGTCCGGTCGCTGTCCGGTCGGCTCAGCGAGGAAGCGCAGGCGCTCAATCACGAGATCCAGGCCTTCCTCGAGGGCGTGCGCGCGGCCTGACGCCGCCTGGGATCCGCACCAAAAAGAAAGCGCGGCGAGATCATCTCGCCGCGCTTTCGTTTGTCGGCCCCCAGGCGGGCGGAATGGCATCAGGCCGTCAGGCCGTCGCTGCTCTGACCCGTCAGGCCTTGGCGGCAACCACCATGATCTCGACCGTGTACTGGGGAGCGGCGAGCTTCGCCTCGACGGTGGCGCGCGCCGGGGTATGGCCGGGAACGACCCAGCCGTCCCAGACGGCATTCATCTCGTTGAAGGTCGACATGTCGCTCAGCCAGATATTGGCCGAAAGCAGGTTCTGCTTGGAGCTGCCGCATTCGGCCAGCAGGCTGTCGATGATCGACAGGATTTCGGCGGTCTGCTCCTTGACCGACTTGCCGGCCGCGGACTTGGCCACCTGGCCGGCGAGATAGATGGTGTTGCCATGGACGACCGCGCCGCTCATGCGGGGGCCGACCTGCTTGCGCTCGATGGACATGGATTGATCTCCGGAGGATAGCCTCGACTGGGCCGCCGCAATGCGGCCGCCCGTGTCGTAGCGCGCCCCGCCGGCCGGGCCAACCCTTATCGAACCGATGCCTCGGGACGAGGCCATGCGCTGGCGAGGCATCTTCGCCCGCGGCGGCGGAAGCGACGGCCGGCGCCTGTGACCTTCTAGCACTTGCCGAGTCGATGCCGAGGCCGGCAGGATTGGCGCCGCCAAGCCGGATGGGATCATGCTCGATACGTTTTTCCGCTTCATTGCCGACATGACCGGCGAAAAGCATGAAAATTTCGGAGCCGGCGACCACCGCGTCGCCGCGGCGGCGCTGCTGGTGCATGTCATGACCGTCGACGGCGAGGTCGCGCCGGCGGAACTGGCGCGGCTGAAGGCGATCCTGTCACGTGGCTTCTCGCTCGGCGACCATGACACGGAACGGTTGATCGAGGCGGCAACCGATGCCGAGAACGAGGCGGTCGACCTGACCACCTTCACCGGCGTGCTGGTGCGCAAGCTCGACGAGGCCGAACGGCGGCGCATCGTCGAGATGATGTGGAGTCTGGTGCTGGCGGACGGTTCCGCGCACGAGTTCGAGGAAGCCGTGGTGGCGCGCGCCGCCGACCTGCTGGGCGTGGCCGACGCCGGCCAGCGCCCAGCCTCCTGACCGGGACCGGCAGGGTCCTTCAGCCGCCTTCGGCGGTGATCTCGGCCTTCAGGTCGAGCGTGCCGCGCACGCCGATATCGTCATAATGGACCTTGAGGAAGGCCTCGGCCGCCTGCCGCCCGGCATCGCGCAGGGCAAGGAAGAAATCGTAGTCGTTGTGGCTCTTGGAGCTCGCGGTCAGGCCCGTCACCGAATCGCTGAGCGCGATGCGGTGCATCTTAACCTCGCGGTACTGGCCGGGCCGGCGGCCGCGCGGCAGCTTGCCTTCGCCGACCAGGCGCGAGACGAATTCGATCGCGCGCATCTCGGCCTGGAGCGAGGAGTTGAAGGTAATCTCGTTGATCCGGTTGGCGATGTCGCGCGCCGAGGTCGGCACCTCCATGCGGATCACCGGGTTGATCTGGACCAGCAGCACGTCCTCGGCCTCGGTCGCCCGGAACAGGGGAAAGATCGGCGGATTGCCGATATAGCCGCCGTCCCAGTAGGGCACGCCATCGATCTCCACGGCCTTGAACATGGTCGGCAGGCAGGCCGAGGCCATCACCGCCTTGCAGCTCAGCCGCTCGCGGCTGAACAGGGCGAGCCGGCCGGTCGTGACATTGGTCGCGGCGATGAACACCTGGACCGCCTTGTAGGCGGTGAGGCGGTCGAAATCGACGAAACGATGAATCAGGTCTTCGAGCGGATTGAGGTCGAACGGGTTGAGATCGTAGGGCGAGAACAGGTTCTGCATGGTCTCGAACCAGGCCTGCACGGGCGACCCCTCATAGGGCACGGCCGCCAGCAGGCGATCGACCACCCGCCGTTGCGCCGGTCCAAGGCCGCCGTCGACCGAGACCGCCTTCCAGAAGGCGGCGAGGCGCTTGCGCGCCGCCTCCGGCCCGCCCTCGGCGAGGCCGTCGGCCAGCATGACGGCGTTCATCGCCCCGGCCGAGGCGCCGGTCACGCCATCGATCGCCAGGCGCCCGTCGGCGAGCAGCGCGTCGATCACGCCCCAGGTGAAGGCGCCGTGGGCGCCGCCGCCCTGCAGGGCCAGATTGATGCGCTTGCCGCCGTTCTTGCGGGTCATTCGGCGGTCCAGCCTCCGTCAATCACCATATTGGCGCCGGTCACCGAGGCGGCGGCGTCGGAGGCCAGATAGAGGGCGAGGGCCGCGACCTCGTCCGTGGTGACGAACTTTTTCGTCGGCTGCGCCTTCAGCAGGACCTCGTTGATGACCTGGTCCTTGGTCATGTTGCGCGCCTTCATCGTGTCGGGGATCTGCTTTTCGACGAGCGGCGTCCAGACATAACCCGGCGAGATGCAATTGGCGGTGATGCCAAAGGTCGCAAGCTCCAGCGCGATGGTCTTGGTGAAGCCGAGCAGGCCATGCTTGGCCGCGACATAGGCCGACTTGAACGGCGAGGCGACCACCGAATGCGCGGATGCGATGTTGATGATCCGGCCGAAGCCGTTCTTCTTCATGCCGGGCACGGCGGCGCGCGTCAGATGGAAGCCGGAGACGAGGTTGATCGCGATGATCGCGTCGAATTTCTCGATCGGGAATTCTTCGACCGGCGCGACGTGCTGGATGCCGGCGCTGTTGACGAGAATGTCGATCTTGCCGAGGCCGGTCTCGGCGGCCTTGACGAGGCTCGCGATCTCCTCGGGCCGGGTCATGTCGGCCGGCGCGAACAGCACCTTGCGGCCGCTTTCGGCGGCGAGAGCCGCGCGCGTCGCCTCGATGTCAGCGGGATCGCCGAGGCCGTTCAGCATGATGTCGGCGCCTTGATGCGCCAGGGCCTTGGCGATCGCAAGGCCGATGCCGCTTGTCGATCCGGTGACCAGCGCGGTCTTTCCATTCAGGGCCATGATATCCATCTCCAGGTATGGGCGATCCACGGCATGTTGGCATGGCCGAGATCGGCTTGCACTGCAACATTGTCGTGAATTGCGGCCCGGTTTGGGGCCGACACGCCATCGTGATAAGCATCGCAAGGAACGTCCGGAGCCTGTCCGGTCGGGCCGAATCGAGGTCGAAGCCATGTTGAAAGCGAGAGCTGCGGCTCACGATCATGCCTGCGAGCACGGCCACCCGCCGGCCGATGCTCTGGCTTTCGCCGAGGCACGCTGCGCCGAGCGCCGGCTCAAGCTGACGCCCATCCGGCGCGAGGTGCTGGAACATCTCGCCGCCTCATCGGCGCCGGTCGGCGCCTATGACCTGATCGAGCGCATGCATGTGTCGAGCGGCCGCCGGCCGGCGCCGATCACCGTCTACCGGGCGCTGGATTTCCTGCTCGAGGCGGGCCTTGCCCATCGTATCGAAAGCCGCAACGCCTTCATTGCCTGCGGCCATCGCCACGACCGTTCGGATCTCGTCGTGTTCATGATCTGCGACGCCTGCGGCTGCGTCTCGGAGGCGCCGGCGACGGGCGTCCAGCGCGATCTCGATGCGATCGCGGGCAAGGCCGGCTTCCGGCCGGCCTCGCAGGTGGTCGAGCTGTTCGGCCGCTGCGCCCACTGCGCGTGACCGCCACGGCGGCTCAGGCCGCCTTCAGCGCCTCCACGAAGGCCTGGACCTCCTGCTGCAGTGTGCCGGCGTGATCGGCAAGGTCGGTCGCAAGCCCGGTCAGCTCGCTCGCCGAGCGGCCGGTCGTCTCTGCGGCCTGGCCGACGCCGGTGATCGTGCCGGTGACGCCGGTCGCCGCCGTCGCGGCCCTCTGGCAGTTGCCGGCGATCTCGGTGGTGGCGGCACCCTGTTCCTCGATCGCGGCGGCGACCGCGGCGGTGATCGCCTTGATCGTGTCGATGGTCGTGCCGATCGCGGTGATCGACATGACCGCGGTCGCGGTCGCACTCTGGATCTCGGTGATCTTGGTGGCGATCTCCTCGGTCGCCTTGGCGGTCTGGGCGGCGAGGTTCTTCACCTCGGCCGCGACCACGGCGAAGCCGCGGCCGGATTCGCCGGCGCGCGCCGCCTCGATCGTCGCGTTGAGGGCGAGCAGATTGGTCTGGTCGGCGATCGCCTTGATCAGGTTGACGACGTCGCCGATCCGGTCGGCCGAACCGGCCAGCTCGCGGATCTGCTGTTCCGACCGCTGGGCTTCCGCGACCGCCGTGTCGGCGCTCGCTGCCGACTTCATCACCTGCGCATTGATTTCGCGCACCGATGCGGCGAGCTCCTCTGTCGAGGCGGCCACCGTCTGCACGTTCAGCGAGGCCGTCTCGGCGGCGCCGGCCACCTCGCCGGCCTGCCGCGAGGTCTCTTCCGCCGTCGCCGAGAGATCGTTGGCCGAGGCCGCGACACGGCCGGAGGACGCGGTGAAGCCGGTGGCGAGATCGCTCATCCGGTCGACGAAGGCTTCCGCCGCAGCGTTGCGCCGGGCAAGCCGCTCGGCCTCGACCGCCTGCCGCTGCTGCTCCTCGGCGCGCGCCGCCTCGGCCTCGCGCATGGTGTCGCGGAACACCGCCATGGCGCCGGCCATGGCGCCGACCTCGTCGCGCCGGCCCTCGCCCGGAATGGCAATGTCGAGCTTGCCGGAGGAGAGCGCCTGCATGGCGGCTGTCATGCCGCTGATCGGCCGGACGATCATGCGGGCGAGCATGAGCGCGATGGCAAGGCCTGCCGCGAACGACAGGAGCGCGGCCAGCGTCAGCATGGTGGACAGGGAATCGGCGAGGCCGGCCGCCTGGCGGCTTTCGTCGGTCAGCAGGGCGACCTGGGCGTCGATCAGGCCGCCATGACGCAGCCCGTCGGCGCCGGCGGGGCCCTCCAGCACGTCCAGGATGCGGTTGGTGAGCGGCGCCACCTGGTCGCGCATCATGGCGAGCGGAGCGTTCCAGCCGGAGCCGCTGCGCAGCGCGATCGCCGCGGCCGAGCCCTTGCGCACGGCCAGGAAGCCGAAGCGGATCAGGTTGAGCGCCCGGGTCTGTTCTTCCGAGAGGGCGCTCGCGAGCCCGCCGATGTCGCGGATGCGCTCGCCCGCGCTGGTCCAGGCCCGCTCGAAGGCGGCCTTGTCCTGATCCTGGCCGAGATGGATGTAGCTGCGCAGGTGCCGGCTCGCCGAGAGAATGTTGGCCTGGAGCGCGACGCCTGCCGTCAGGAGCTGCTCGGACGCGACGGGATTGGCGATCTCCTTGGTGATGAGCACGCTGAGCGATTCCTCGAGCGGCTGCAGGCGCGGCACGACCTCGCGCTCATAGGCGGTGAGGGCGGGGTAGTGCTCGGGCGTGCCGATCAGGGTCATGACGCGCTGCTGCGCCGCCTGCATCTCCTCGAACAGGGGAAACGCCTCGCGCCAGCGTTCGCGGTGGCTCGGATCGGCAAAGCCGGCGGAGAGGCGCTCCATGTCGTCGCGCCCCTTGATGAGATCGCGCCAGAGCTGCTCCCATTGCCGGAGAGGACCTTCGCCCGGCTCGATCAGGTGATCGCGCACGACGAGGCGGGTCCGGTTCAGCTCGTCGACGATATGGGTGCCGAGGATCGCCGCCGGCGCGCGCGCTGCAGCGACGCGATCCATGCTGTCCGATATGCCCCGCGCCCGCCAGACCGAGACGCCGGCGCTCGCCGCCGAGATCGCGATGAGGGCCGCAAAACCGGCGATCAACTTGTTGCGAAGACTGAAGGCGAGCATTCCAGTTCCCATCTGCTTTTTTGTTGCGGCGGCAGGGGAGCAAGTCTTGGTGAAGTTTCGATTAAGTCGGAGATGTCGCGTCCCATTACCGTTGGGAATTTTGTCGATGACTCTGAGTGAGCGGTGTCATGGTGCCGCCGCAACCGGCATGTCCCCGCGCGGGCCTGCCATCCGAGGCTCTGGCTTGTCGGCGCGGGGAGGGCTATGTGCTGCGGGTGCGAAGCGGAGACGAGAGCGATGACTGAGGGCTTTGGGGTGAAACCCCGCCAGCGGACGGTCGGCGTGAAGGTCGGTCAAGTTCAGGTTGGCGGCGGCGCGCCGATCGTCGTCCAGTCGATGACCAATACCGATACTGCGGACATCCAGGCGACCGTCGCCCAGGTGGCGGCCCTGGCGCGTGCCGGTTCCGAGCTCGTCCGCATCACCGTCGACCGCGACGAGAGCGCGGCCGCGGTGCCGCATATCCGCGACCGGCTCGCCCGCATGCGGGTCGACGTGCCGCTGGTCGGCGACTTCCACTATATCGGCCACAAGCTGCTGGCCGACCATCCGGCCTGCGCCGAGGCGCTCGACAAGTACCGGATAAATCCGGGCAATGTCGGCTTCAAGGACAAGAAGGACAGGCAGTTCGGCATGATCGTCGAAAAGGCGATCGAGCACGGCAAGGCCGTGCGCATCGGCGCCAACTGGGGATCGCTCGATCAGGAGCTCCTGACCCATCTGATGGACGAGAACGCCCGGCAGCCCGAGCCCCTCGATGCGCGGGCAGTGATGCACGAGGCGATGGTGCAGTCCTGCGTGCTCTCGGCGATCCGGGCCGAGGAGATCGGCCTGGCCCGCGACCGCATCATCCTGTCCGCCAAGGTTTCGGCGGTCCAGGACCTCATTGCGGTCTATCGCATGCTGGCGGCGCGTTCGGACTATGCGCTGCATCTCGGCCTGACCGAAGCCGGCATGGGCTCGAAGGGCATCGTCGCCTCCGCCGCCGCGCTCGGCGTCGTGCTGCAGGACGGCATCGGCGACACGATCCGCGTCTCGCTGACGCCGGAGCCGAACGGCGACCGCACCCTGGAGGTGAAGGTCGCCCAGGAAATCCTGCAGACCATGGGCATCCGGACCTTCGTCCCCCTGGTCGCCGCCTGTCCCGGCTGCGGCCGGACCACCTCGACCCTGTTCCAGGAGCTCGCCCAGGACATCCAGGGCTTCATCCACGCGTCCATGCCGGAGTGGAAGACCCGCTATCCCGGCGTCGAGGCGCTCAACGTCGCGGTCATGGGCTGCATCGTCAACGGGCCGGGCGAATCCAAACATGCCGATATCGGCATTTCCCTGCCCGGAACCGGGGAAAACCCGGCGGCGCCGGTCTTCGTCGACGGCGTGAAGGTCGCAACGCTGCGCGGCCCGACGGTCGCCGCCGACTTCAAGGCCATGGTGATCGACTATATCGACAAGCGCTACGGCGTGACCCGGCCGCAGGCAGCGGAATAACGCCGATGCCGGCAGCGGTCGTCACCGGCGTCTCCACCGGCATCGGCGAGGCGATCGCTACCGATCTCGTCCGCCGCGGCTGGCAGGTCTTCGGCACGGTGCGGCGGGAGGCCGACGCGGCGCGGCTGGCGGATCTGCTCGGCGCCGGCTTCGTCGCGCTCGAAGCCGACGTCACCGATCCCGAGGCGCTGCGCGCCGCCGCCGGCAAGGTGGCCTCGGCCCTTGGCGACGCGCCGCTCGCCGGGCTCGTCTGCAATGCCGGCATCTCGCTGCCGGGGCCGCTGCTGTACCAGCCGCTCGACGAGATCGACCGGCAATGGCAGGTCAACGTGCTGGGCCTCGTCGCCACGATCCAGGCCTTTGCCGGCCTCGCCGGCGCCCGCGAGGGTTTCACCGGCACGCCGGGCCGGATCGTCACCATGTCGTCGGTGTCCGGCAAGCTCGTCTGGCCCTTCGTCGGCGGCTATGCCGCGTCGAAACACGCCGTCGAGGCGGTGAGCCACGCCTTGCGGCGCGAGCTCATGCCTTTCGGCGTCGACCTGGTCATTGTCGGGCCGGGCCCGGTGGCGACGCCGATCTGGCAGAAATCATCGGCCGCCATCGACCGCTCGCGCTATCAGGCGACGATCTACGGGCCGATCATCGATCGTTTCGAGAATGCGGTGCTGTCGCGCGCGGGCAAGGGACTGCCGGCGGCCGTCATTGCCGAGGCGGTGCATCACGCGCTCACGACGGCCCGGCCGAGGACGCGCTATGCGCTGAGCCCGGCGCGGCTGACGAGCTGGACGCTGCCCAGGCTCCTGCCGGACCGCCTGCTCGACCGGCTCGCCGCCAAGGCTCTCGGCCTCGCCAGGCGCCGCTGACGGCGCCCGGCCCGGCTGGTGCGGCCGTCAGCGGAACAGCAGTGACGACAGCTTGCGGCGGCCGGCGAGGGTCGCCTCGTCCATCGGGCCCCAGGCCTCGAAGAACTGGACCAGCTGCTTGCGGGCGCCGTCGTCGTTCCAGGCGCGGTCGCGCTTGAAGATTTCGAGGAGGTGGTCGGTCGCCTCCTCGCGCTTGCCAGCGCCGTTGAGCGCGACCGCGAGGTCGAACCGGGCCTGGTGGTCGGCCGGATTGGCGGCCACCTTGGCCTCCAGCTCCTGGACCGGGCCGAGATCGGCAGCCTGCTCGGCAACCTCGAGGGCGGCCCTGGCCGCGGCGACCGCCTTGTCGTTCACCTTGTCGGCCGGCACGGCCTCCAGCACGGCCTTCGCCTGGGCGAGATCGCCGGCGGCCACCGCCGCGCGTGCAAGCCCGCCGAGCGCGCCGAGATGATTGGGTTCGGCGCCCAGGACCTGGGCGTAGATTTCCGCCGCGGCCTCGAGATTGCCCTCGGCGAGCATCGCATCGCCCTCGGCGACGACGACAGCGAGGTCGGCCCCGGCCTTGGCGCCGACCAGCTTCTCGATGAAGGCGTTGACCTGGCTCTCCGGCAAGGCGCCCATGAAGCCGTCGATGGGCTGGCCCTTGTCGAAGGCGATCACGGCCGGGATCGACTGGATGCCGAGCTGGCCGGCCACCTGCGGGTGGTCGTCGATGTTCATCTTGACGAGCTTCACCTTGCCCTTGAAGGCGGTGACCACCTTTTCGATGATCGGGGTGAGCTGCTTGCACGGGCCGCACCAGGGCGCCCAGAAGTCGACCAGAACCGGCTGGGTCTTGGATTCCTCCAGCACGTCCTTGACGAAATCCTTGGTGGTCGTATCCCTGATCAGCCCTTCCGCGGGCGCCGCAGCCGCAGCAGCGGCCGCCGGGGCCGGCGTCGCCTGCTGCATGGCTGCCCCGCCATAGCCGCCGCCGAACGAGCCGCCGAAGGATCCACCAAACTTCGCGCCGCCATTGCCGCTCATCGCATGCTCCTCGCAGGACCCGCGAGGTCCCGTCCCTGATCGGATTGTTCGAGGCATAGATGGACGCTCGGGCTCAAATTGCAACGTGAAATCGCGCGCGGGCGGGCGACCCTCCGTCGCGCGGCCATCGGCCGACCGGCCTAACGCGCATCGCTTGACACACCCCGGGTGCCGGCTAGCGTCTTTGCCGAAGCGCACGGAAAAAGCATGACGGGCGGGCCGATCCGCTCCGAGGAGGGAATCTTGACGACAGGTGGACCGCTCGCTGGCGTGACGGTGATCGAGCTGGCTGGGCTCGGGCCCGGGCCGTTCTGCGGCATGATGCTCGCCGATCTCGGTGCCGAGGTGATCCGCGTCGACCGGGCCGGGGCCCCGTCCTGGTCGGCCGACGGCTCGCTCGGCCGCGGCCGCAAGTCGATCGCCGTCGACCTGAAGAAGCCGGGGGCGGCCGATCTCATCTTGCGCCTCGTCGCCAAGGCCGATGCCCTGATCGAAGGGTTCCGGCCCGGAGTGACCGAGCGCCTCGGTCTCGGGCCCGAGGACTGCCTCAAGGTCAATCCGCGCCTCGTCTACGGCCGGATGACCGGCTGGGGCCAGGACGGGCCGCTCGCCGCGGCGCCCGGCCACGATCTCAATTACCTCGCCCTGTCGGGCATGCTCTGGCCGATCGGCCCGGCCGACCGGCCGCCGGCCATCCCGCTGAACCTGATCGGCGATTTCGGCGGCGGCGGCATGATGCTGGCGCTTGGCCTCACGGCGGGCATCATCAGCGCGCGCACCACCGGCAAGGGGCAGGTGGTGGACAGCGCGATGGTGGACGGCGCGGCGGTGCTGGGCACGCTGATCTTCGGCATGATCGCCAACAAGCGCTGGACGGTGGCGCGCGAGGCCAACATGCTCGACGGCGGCGCGCCGTTCTATGGAGTCTACGAGACCGCCGACGGCGGCTATGTCTCGATCGGCTCGCTCGAGCCGCAGTTCTACGCGGCGCTGATCCGCCTGCTCGAGCTCAAGGATCCGCGTTTCGGCGAGCAATGGGACAAGACGATGTGGCCGGATCTCAGGGCGACCCTGACCGCCACCTTCAAGTCGCGGACGCGCGCGGCCTGGTGCGATCTCCTCGAGGGCAGCGACGTCTGCTTCGCGCCGGTGCTGAGCCCGGCCGAAGCCGCCGTGCATCCGCACAATGTGGCGCGAGCCACCTTTTCGACCGCCGACGGGGCGCCGATGCCGAATCCGGCGCCGCGCTTTTCCGGGACGCCGGCGCGCGCCGGCGCCGCTGCGGAGGAGCCTGGCGCCGAGACGGGAGCGGTGCTTGCCGCCGCGGGGCTCAGCCGGCAGGAGATCGAGGCTGCCCACGCCTCCGGGCTGGTCGCCGGCCGGATCTGACCGGCGCGCGGCGGGCCGGCGCGGCCATTTCCGTCACGCCCTGGTGCCGAAGGATACAGCATGACCGATACCTTTGCCGATCTCATCGCCCGCGCCCGCCCGCTGATCGCCTCCGCGCCGGTCTCCGACGCGCTCGACGAGCACGGCTTCCGCCGGCAGATCCTGCCGCCATCGATCCGGCCGGTCGACGAGCGGACGGTGCTGTTCGGGCCGGTCCGCACCGGCTCCTACCGGCCGGTCTGGGAGCACATTCCCAATATCTACGACCTCGAAATCGCCCTGGTCGACGACCTGAAGCCGGGCGAGGTCTGCGTCATGGCCTGCGCCGGCAATCTGAATATCGGCCCCTGGGGCGAACTCCTGTCGACCCGGGCGCGCTATCTCGACGCGGCCGGCTTCCTGACCGACGGTTCGGTGCGCGACGTCGCGGCGATCCGCGCCATGGGCTTTCCGGTCTTCGCCGGCGCGCTGTCGCCGGCCGATACCCAGCACCGCGGCATGATGGCGGCCAAGGACGTGCCGGTCCGTATCGGCGAGACCGATATCGCACCGGGCGACGTGATTGTCGGTGACGTCGACGGCGTGGTCGTCGTGCCGCGCGCGGCGGCGCTGCAGGTCCTGGCCACGGCGCTCGACAAGATCACCGGCGAACGGCACATGCGCGCCGATATCGAGGCCGGCATGACGCTCGCCGACGCGTTCAAGAAGCACGGGCTGCTGTAAGCAGCTGCCGGCGGGTCTGGCCGTCCGACACCTGCCGGGCGAAACCGGCCATCGGCTCCGGCGGGGCGATCGGCGCCGCGGCGGCCGGGACGTCGCCCCATTGCAGCTTCTTGTACTTGAAGCCGCGCAGCAGGGTCGGCTTGACCACGGCGAAATAGGGCGAAATGTCGAAGTCGCGCGGCGCATAGAGCGAATGGTGGCGGATGTGCAGGATTTCGCGGCGGGCCGCCCGGCCGCGCACCCGCTGCTCGCCGTCATGGGCGAGCCGCTCCACCTTGGGCAGGATCGGATAGCGCACGGCCTCGAAGGCCTGGGCGATCAGGGTCGAGCAGATCGCGCGGGTCGGATCGCCCGAGCCGAAGGCGAGCAGGCGCCGGCGCCAGCGGACGGGAACCGGCAGCGGCACGAGGAAGCGCAGCATGTCCAGGATGTTCTTCAGGTCGTAGTCGAGCCCGATGCGCTCGATCATGAAGCGCGTCACGCGCGCCTGGTCCTCGCCGGTCAACCCGACCGGCCGGCAGATCCGCGTGTGGAAGTCCCGATATTTCGACAGCGGCGCGGAAATCACGCCTTCGCCGAGATAGGCCTCGATCAGCACATGAGGTTCGCCGTCCGGCTCGCGGCGCCCGGCGATCGGGCCGACATACATGGCGGCGTGAGACCAGGTCGACTGGGTCAGGTACTTGATGACGGCCGAGATGCGGGTGTCGCCCTCGACGAGGAGGATGTCGGCCGGCCTGAGCGTGGCGCAGAGCGCGGCAGGATCGCTCGGCGTCGTCGGCTCATAGCCGGGTGAGCGCTTGTCGAGAACATGCGCCAGGTGCCGGCCCAGCGTTTCGAGAAGCCTTTCTCCCATCTCGTCCCTCCCCGGGACCCCTGTTCAGGAGGTCCAGTGTCTGTCGCCACGGGTTGCGATCAGGTTCACGACGGGGTGGAGCATGGCCAAGACGATGCCGCCGGGCCGTGCTAAGCGTCACAGACCGACGCGATTCGCGGAGCACAATGAACGAATTGTTGATGTCCCGGCGCAGCCTCCTCGTCGCTTCGGCCGCCCTGGCGGCAAGCCAGGCCCAGGCCCAGGGCGAGCGGCCGCCGGCCGAAGTCGACATCGTCATCATCGGCGCCGGCGCCGCCGGCCTTGCCGCCGCGCGCAAGGCGACCGCCGCCGGCCGCTCCGTGGTGGTCCTGGAGGCCAAGGACCGGGTCGGCGGCCGCTGCATCGCCGATACCGTCAATTTTGGCCTGCCCATGGATCTTGGCGCGCACTGGATCCACGCGCCGGCGGAAAACCCGGTCGTGCCGCTCGCCCGCGCCGCCGGCTTTACGCTCTACGATGATCCCGACCGGCCGCGCCTGATGATCAAGGGCCGCGGCCCGCGCGAAAGCGAGCGGGAGAACTTCGCTTCCGCCCTGCGCCGGTCGCAGCGCGCGATCCTGGACGCCGGCGAGGCCGGCCGGGAGGTCGCCCTGTCGGAGGTGGTGCCGCACGATCTCGGCGACTGGCGGCCGACGGTGGAGTTCCTCAAGGGCGCCTGGGATGCCGGCAAGGAAATGGCGCAGATCTCCTGCGTGGATTTCTACAATGCGGTGGAAACGCGCGACATGTTCTGTCGCCAGAGCTATGGCGCGATCCTGGCGAAGCTCGCCGAGGGCGTGCCGGTACGGCTGTCGACCGCCGCGACGCGCGTCGACTGGTCGGGGCGGGGGGTGAGCGTCGAGACGCCGGCGGGGACGCTGAAGGCCCGCACCTGCATCGTCACCGTCTCCACCGCCGTGCTCGCCGCCAATGCCATCCATTTCGCGCCGGCGCTGCCGAAACGCCAGCAGGACGCGATCAATGCGCTGAGCTGCGGCGCCTATGAACATCTCATCGTGCATCTGCCCGGCAATCCGATGGAGGCGAGCCCCGACGAACCCTTCGTGATCAAGGCTGATGGCCCGGCGGTGGCCAAGCCGCTCGCCCGGATCGGCGGCTCGGACTGGTGGTATCTCGACATTGGCGGGCGTTTCGCCCGGGACCTCGCGGCGGCGGGGCCTGCGGCCATGAAGGCCTTCGCCAGCGAATTCGTCGGCAACGAGCTCGGCCCGCATGCCCGCCGCGTGCTGGGCGAGATCCATGTCACCTCCTGGACCACCGATCCCTTCGTGCGCGGCGCCTGGTCGGTCGCCGGTCCCGGCGCGACGCCGCAGCGGCTGCGGCTCGCCGAACCGATCGGGCAGCGCATCCTGCTGGCCGGGGAGGCGACCGACGAAGGCCTGTGGGGCACGGTGGGCGGGGCCTGGGCATCCGGCGAACGGGCCGCGGACCAGGCCCTGCGCTGGCTGAGCCAGCCGCCGGCCCCGCCGCGCCGTCGGCACCGCTGAGGCCGGAGCGTCGGGCGGAGCGGCGAGGCTGTCAGAATTCCGGTCGTCGCGGCAACGGCTTGTTAACGTTAACGGATTATCACCGGACGCATCGGGCCCTCTCGATCCCGCTTCCGGAGTTCACCATGCCGCGCACCGTTTTGCGCCCGCGCCGCCCGGCGGCCCTTGCCTTCACCATGACGATCATCGCGCTCGCAGCAGCCGGCTGCAGCCCGCGCGCGCGCTCGGGCGGTGGCGACATTACCGGTTCGATCCGGCCGCAGGCGGCCGCCCCGCAGCCGAGCCTCGAACAACAGGCCCGGCTCGAGCTCGACAGCCTGTCCGCGCGCTATCGCGCGAGCCCCCAGGATGCCGGCAACGCCATGCGCTATGGCCGCGCGCTCAGGGCGACCGGCCAAGCGCCGCAGGCGGTGGCGGTGCTCGAGCGGGTGGCCATCCGCGACCCGCGCAACCTCGCTCTGCTCGGTGAATATGGCCGGGCGCTGGCCGATGCCGGCCAGTTCGACCAGGCGCTGGAAGTGCTCAACCGCGCGCAGCGGCCGGACCTGCCCGACTGGCGCATCACCAATGTCCAGGCCTCCATCCTCGACCAGATGGCGCGTCACGACGAAGCCCAGCGCATGTATGACGAGGCCCTGAAGATCGCCCCCGGCCAGCCTGAGATCCTGAGCAATCTCGGCCTGTCGCTGGCGCTGTCGCGCAAGCTCGCCCAGGCCGAGCAGGTGCTGCGCCAGGCCGTGGCTCATCCGGCCGCGGACCGGCGCATCCGCCAGAACCTGGCGCTCGTCGTCGGCCTGCAGGGGCGCTTCGGCGAGGCCGAGGAGCTCGCCCGGCGGGATCTCGCCCCGGCCGAAGCCGAACAGAATGTCGCCTATCTCAGAGCCATGCTGGCCCGCCAGGCGGCGCCGTCCCATGCCGGACGGACCGGCCAGGGCCCGCGCGGCTGAGCCGGCCGCAGAGGCCAGTCCGGAACGACAACGGCCGGATGTCCGCGCAGGACATCCGGCCGCTGGTTTTTCGGGACGATGCCGGAGACTTATTCGGCGGCGAGACGCACGGTCGGCGCGGCAGCCTTCACGTCGGCATCCACATAGGGCTCGAACTTGGTGAAGTTCTCCTGGAACATCTCCACGAGCTTGCGCGCGGTGGTGTCGAACTCGGCCTTATCGCGCCAGGTCTTGATCGGATAGAGCATGTGCGGCGGCACGCCCGGCACCGAGGTCGGCACGGCGAAGCCGAAATAGGGGTCGCGGCGGAAATCGGCGCGGTTCAGCGAGCCGTCGAGCGCCGAGCGCAGCAGCAGGCGGGTGATCGAAATCGGCATGCGGCGGCCGACGCCGTGCTTGCCGCCGGTCCAGCCGGTATTGACCAGCCAGCAGTCGACATGGTGCTTGGCGATCAGCTCGCGCAGCAGATTGCCATATTCCGAGGGATGGCGCGGCATGAACGGCGCGCCGAAACAGGTGGAGAAGGTCGGCTGCGGCTCGGTGACGCCCTTCTCGGTACCGGCGACCTTGGCGGTGAAGCCTGAGAGGAAGTGGTACATCGCCTCCGCCGGCGTCAGCTTGGCGATCGGCGGCATGACGCCATAGGCATCCGCCGTGAGCATCACGATGTTCTTCGGATGGCCGGCGCGACCGGTTTCCGAGGCATTCGCGATGAAATGCATGGGATAGGCGACGCGGGTGTTCTCGGTCTTCGAGCCGTCGTCGAAATCGGGCACGCGGGTGACCGGGTCGATCACCACGTTTTCCATCACGGAGCCGAAACGTTCCGTGGTCGAATAGATCTCGGGCTCGGCCTCGCGCGACAGCTTGATCGCCTTGGCGTAGCAGCCGCCCTCGAAATTGAAGATGCCGTCCTTGCCCCAGCCGTGCTCGTCGTCGCCGATGAGCGTGCGGGTCGCATCGGCCGACAGCGTGGTCTTGCCGGTGCCGGACAGGCCGAAAAAGACCGCCGTGTCGCCGTTCGGGCCGACATTGGCGGAGCAGTGCATCGGCATCACCCCCTGCGGCGGCAGCAGGAAGTTGAGCATGGTGAAGACCGACTTCTTCATCTCGCCGGCATAGCTGGAGCCGCCGATCAGCACGATCTTGCGGGTGAAGTCGCAGGCGATGACCGTTTCGGTGCGGACGCCGTATTTCTTCGGGTCGGCCTTGAACGAGGGCAGGTCGACGATCGTCATGTCGGGCACGAAACCGGCGAGCTCCGACTGCGCCGGGCGGATCAGCAGGTTGCGGATGAACAGGTTGTGCCAGGCATATTCGGTGAAGACGCGGGTCTTGATGCGATAGGCCGGGTCGGCGCCGCCGTAGAGGTCCTGGGCGAACAGTTCGCGGCCGCTGGCATGGGCGAGCATGTCCTTCATCAGAAGCTCGAAGGCTTCGGGCGTGATGGCGCCGTTATTGTCCCACCAGACGACCTTGTCGGTGGTGGCGTCGCGGACGATGAACTTGTCCTTCGGCGAGCGACCGGTGTGCTGGCCGGTCTCGGCGACCAGCGGGCCGCCGGCCGAAAGCTGCGCCTCGCCGCGGGCGATGGCCTGCTCGACGAGCTGCGCTTCGAGATAGTTCCAGTGGATCGCCTTGAGCCCCGAAAAGCCGAATGCCTCGGCTCCGTGCGCCTTATTCCAGGTTCCGGTCTGATTCACGGAAGTCCTCCCTTGCGCCCCGGCAAACTCCGCCTTGGCGGGCCTATATGGTGGTCCCAGTTAAGGGCTCACGAAAGATGGCGCTTCCCCTAATCCAAAGGTTCCTGGCCGGCAAGTGCAACCGATGACGGAGCTTTCGGTTCCAAAAGACGGAACCGGCGATGCTGCAGCGCGGCGAAAATGGCCGCCGCCGCTTGCCAAGCCGGTCGCCGCGGGGCAGAGACGCGACCCATGAAGGTTTCAGCCCGCAAGACCGGGGATGACGGACCGCAGCGCAGCATGGCGCGCGCGGAAACGGCCGCCCGCAGCCTGCGCTCCGCCGGCGACCTGATCGCGGCCGGCCTTGTCGAGCCGGCGAGCCGCGCCGCGCTCGACCGGGTGGCGCAGCGCTATGCGATCGCGGTGACGCCGGATGTCGTCCGGCTGATCGATCCGGGCGATCCCAACGACCCGATTGCCGCGCAGTTCGTGCCCGACGGCCGCGAGCTGGACCGCCAGGACGTGGAGCGCGACGATCCGATCGGCGATCTCGCCTATTCGCCGGTGGAGGGCATCGTCCATCGCTATCCGGACCGGGTCCTGCTCAAGATCGTGCATGTCTGCCCGGTCTATTGCCGGTTCTGCTTCCGCCGCGAGATGGTTGGGCCGAAGGGGCTCGGCACGCTGTCGGCGGAGGCGCTCGACGGAGCGCTCGCCTATATCGCCGCGCGGCCCGAGATCTTCGAGGTGATCCTGACCGGCGGCGATCCGCTGATGCTGTCGGCCCGGCGCGCCGGGGCGCTGACGCGCGCGCTCGCCGCGATCGGCCACGTCAAGGCGATCCGCTGGCACAGCCGCGTGCCGATGGTCGATCCCGCACGCATCACCGTCGCCTTCGCACGCGCGCTGCGGGCCGCCGGCAAGGCGGTCTATGTTGCGGTGCACGCCAATCATCCGCGCGAGTTCAGCCCGGCGGCGGAAGCCGCGCTCGGCCGTTTGGCCGATGCCGGCATCGTGCTGGTCAGCCAGAGCGTGCTGCTGAAAGGCGTCAACGACGACGCCGAGACGATGGCGGCGCTGATGCGCGCCTTCGTCGCCAACCGCGTCAAGCCCTATTACCTGCACCAGGCCGATCTCGCGCCGGGAACGGCGCATTTCCGTACCAGCATCGCCGAAGGCCAGGCGCTGATGCGCCAGCTGCGCGGGCGCCTCTCCGGCCTCGCCCAGCCGACCTATGTGCTCGACATTCCCGGCGGCGAGGGCAAGGTCCCCGTCGGGCCCGACTATTCGGGGCCTGGCGAAGTCACCGACTACCGTGGCGGGCGCCACCGCTATCCGCCCGAGGCCCTTGAGGAGACGTGATCCGATGGACGTGAAAGACAGCAATGGCGCCGTCCTGAAGGACGGCGACAAGGTGACGCTGATCAAGGACCTCAAGGTGAAGGGCACCTCGGTGACGCTGAAGCGCGGCACGATGGTGAAGGGCATCCGCCTGACCGACGATCCCGACGAGGTCGAATGCCGGGTCGAGAAGGTGAAGGGCCTGGTGTTGCGCACCGAGTTCCTGAAGAAGGCCTAGGGCGCGTCTTCAAACGATCGGCACGGGGCGTTCGACGACGATCTCTTCGGGGGTCAGGCGGCAGCGATAGGCGAGCATCTCGACACCGCGTTCGCGCGCCCGGTCGAAGGCGCGTCCATAGGCGGGATCGATGTCGCGGGCGAGGGCGAACCGGTCGGCGCCGCCATATTGGATCAGGAACACCATGACCGCCCGGGCGCCGGCCTCAACCATGTTGCCGAGCTCGTCGAGATGCTTGGCGCCGCGCGCGGTGACCGCGTCCGGAAACTCGGCGAGGCCCGGCATGCGCATCAGGTGGACGTTCTTGACCTCGACATAGCAGGGCGGCCGCCCCTCGCCGGTGAGCAGCATGTCGACCCGCGAGTTCCGGCCATAGGCGACCTCCTGGCGCAGGGTCTGATAGCCCGCGAGCTCGGTGATCGTGCCGTCGCGGATGGCGGCGGCGACGAGGCCGTTCGGATGGCCGGTATTGATGCCGACCATTTCCGGGCCGCGGCCGAAATCGATCTCGACGAGCTCCCAGGAATATTTGAGCTTGCGCGCGGGATTGTCGGATTTCGACAGCCAGACGCGCGCGCCCGGCACATTGAGGCCCAGCATCGAGCCGGGATTGGCGCAATGGGCGGTCAGCGCCTCGCCGCTGTCGAGCACGACATCGGCGAGGAAACGTTTGTAGCGCTGGACCAGGCGGCCAGTCGTCAGGACTTGGGCAAAACGCAAGGGATCGGTTCCGGCCGCCTCGGGGTCAGGGAACGTTGCCGCCGAGCTCGTCGTCGACATGGGCGCGGACGATTTCCTCGAAGCTGTTCTCCGCGGTGAAACCAAAGCTCGAGGCGCGCGCCGCGTTGAAGCGGCGCGGCCAGCCCGCGACGATCTTCATGATGACCGGATCGGGCTCGCGCCGGACCAGCTTCAGCGCCTTGTCGCCGCCGATCTTGCGCAGCGCGTCGAGCTCCTCGCCGATCGTCGCGGCGACCCCGGGCATGGTCAGGTTGCGGCGCCAGCCGAGCACCTCGGTGTTCATGGTCGCGGCATGGATCAGGAAGCCGACGGCCGAGCGCGGGCTCGCATGCCAGTGCATCACGTCGTCCTCGACCGGCAGCACGGCCTCCTGGCCGTTCAGCGGCTCGCGGATGATGTTGGAGAAGAAGCCGGAGGCGGCCTTGTTCGGCTTGCCGGGCCGCACGCAGATGGTCGGCAGGCGGATGCCGATGCCGTCGAAGGCGCCCTTGCGCGAATAGTCGGTGAGCAAGAGCTCGCCGATCGCCTTCTGCGTGCCGTAGCTGGTCAGCGGCGTGTGGAAGAACTCGTCCTCGATCACCTCGTGGAACGGGGCGCCGTAGACGGCGATCGAGGAGGTGAAGACGACGCGCGGATGATAGGGCGCGCGCAGGCCCTCCTGGCGGATCGCCTCGTAGAGCTGGCGGGTGCCGTCGAGATTGATCCGGTAGCCCTTGTCGAAATCGGCCTCGGCCTCGCCCGAGACGATGGCGGCGAGATGGAAGATGACGTCGGGCCGCGCGCCGATCATCGGTCCCGCCGTGTTCGGCGCGGAAATGTCGGTGGCCCAGGCGGTGACCCGGCCGCCGAAGCCGGCCGGCTTCTCCGGCTCCACGACATCGACGAGCGACAGGGCGGTGATCGGCTTGTCGCCGAGCTGGCCGTCGGCGACCAGTCGATCGGTCAGCTTGCGGCCGACCATGCCGGCGGCTCCAATGATCAGGATATGCAAGGGCTTGTCCTCTGTCGGCTGGAGATCGGAGCGGGAGCTTAGCGCCATGGCCGGGCGGTTGGAACCGGCCGCGACGCCGGGGCTCGATGCGGCCGCCGCATTGACGGGCGGGACGGCAGGCGCCATGCACGACACAAGCCGCGGGCATGGCCTCGTGCGACGCGGAGCGGAGGAAACATGGCAACCGTCCTGTCGGGATCCTGGGACTACATCGTATGCGGCGCCGGCACGGCGGGCTGCGTGCTGGCCAATCGCCTGAGCGCCAATCCGCGCAACCGGGTGCTGCTGATCGAAGCGGGAACCAAGGACGACTGGATCTGGTTCCACATTCCCGTCGGCTATCTCTTCGCCATCGGCAATCCGCGCTCCGACTGGATGTTCAAGACCGAAGCGGAGCCCGGCCTCAACGGCCGCGCGCTGATCTATCCGCGCGGCAAGGTGATCGGCGGTTCCTCGGCCATCAATGCCATGATCGTCATGCGCGGCCAGGCGGCGGACTACGACCACTGGCGCCAGCTCGGCCTGACCGGCTGGGGCTGGGACGACGTCCAGCCGATCTTCCGGAGCGTCGAGGACCATTTTCTCGGCGAGAGCAAGGATCACGGGGTCGGCGGCGAATGGCGCGTCGAAGCGCCGCGCGTGCGCTGGGATCTGCTCGACAAGGTGCGCGAGGCGGCGACCCAGATGGGCATCGCGGCGATCGACGACTTCAACACCGGCGACAATGAGGGCGCGGCCTATTTCCACGTCAACCAGAAGAAGGGCCTGCGCTGGTCGGCCGCGCGCGGCTTCCTGAAGCCGGTCATCGACAAGCGCGACAATCTGGAGGTCCTGTCCGGCGCGCAGGTGCGGCGGCTGATCCTCGACGGCGGCAAGGTGACCGGCGTCGAGCTCGCGCGCGGCGGCGAGACGCTGGTCGCGCGCTGCGAAGGCGAGGTGATCCTCTCCTCCGGCTCGATCGGCTCGACCCAGATCCTGGAACTGTCCGGCATCGGCCGCGGCGCGGTGCTGCAGAAGCACGGCATTGCGGTGGCGCTCGACAAGCCGGGCGTCGGCGAGAACCTGCAGGACCACCTGCAGCTGCGCGCCATCTACAAGGTCGAGGGCATCAAGACGCTCAACGAGACCTATCACAACCTGGTCAAGCGCGCCTGGATGGGTCTCGAATACGGCCTGTTCCGGTCGGGCCCGCTGACCATGGCGCCCTCGCAGCTCGGCATCTTCACGCGCTCCGATCCGAGCCAGGAGCGGGCCAATATCCAGTTCCACATCCAGCCGCTGTCGCTCGACAAGTTCGGCGAGCCGCTGCACCGCTTCCCGGCCTTCACGGCGGCGGCGTGCAATCTCAGGCCGAGCTCGCGCGGCTCGATCCATATCCGCTCGGCCGATCCGGCGGACAAGCCGGTGATCGCGCCGAACTATCTTGCGACCGACCATGACCGGCAGGTCGCCTCGGACTGCATCCGTGTCACGCGACGGCTGATCGGCCAGCCGGCGCTCGCACCCTACCGGCCGACCGAATTCCTGCCAGGCCCGTCGGTGGGCGACGATCCGGAGAGCCTCGCCAGGGCGGCGGGCGATATCGGCACGACCATCTTCCATCCCGTCGGCACGGCCAAGATGGGCCTTGCCTCGGATCCGACCGCGGTGGTGGACGAAAGGCTGCGGGTGATCGGCATCGACGGCCTGCGCGTGGTCGATGCTTCGGTCATGCCGACGATCACCTCGGGCAATACCAATACGCCCACCTTGATGATCGCCGAAAAGGGTTCACGCATGATCCTGGAGGATGCCAGGCGCGCCTGACCGGGGCGGTTTCGCCCGGCGCCGGAGCCCGCTATCAAACGCACAAGCGAAGGCCGGCCCGCAGGGTCGGCATTCCGTCGATGACGAGAGGCGGTGCGACAGGTGAACAGCGGGGCGACAGGCGACCGGCGCGCGGCGATCCTCGCGATCGCCGAGCGGCACTTTTCGGCCTCCGGTTATCAAGGCGCGTCGCTGTCGGCGATTGCCCGTGAGGCCGGCCTCGGCAATCCCGGCCTGCTGTATCATTTCCCGAGCAAGGCGAAGCTCTATCGTGCCGTCCTCGAGAGCATCGCCGAGGATGTCACCCGCCACCTCGAAGACGGCCTCGCCGGCGCGGCGCCGCGCGCGGCGCTGGAACTGCTCGTCGCCGAGCAGTTCGCCTTCTTCGACCGCCGGCCCGCCGGCTTCCGCGTCGTCCAGCGCGAACTGCTCGACAATGCCGAGCGCGTCCAGCTCGCCCATGTCCTGCCGCTCAAGGCCTATCTGGAACGTGCGCTCGGCGTGATCAAGGCCGGGCAGGCCGGCGGAACGGTGCGCCGCGACCTTCAGCCCGCCGCGGTCCTGACGCTCGTGCTCGGCACCACGGCCTATGCTGCCACGGTCCGGCCGACCTTCGCCGAAAGTCTCGACAGGGCCGAGCTCGGCGCCGCTGCCGACTGGCCGCGGACGATCGTCGACACCGTGCTCAGGACCATATCAGCCGACCCTGTCCATTGACAGACTGACTGGTCAGTCGGTAGCAGTTCTTCCCATGCGATGGCTGTCCGCGCGGCGCCGTCCGGTCCATCGGGAGGAAGCCATGACGTTCGAAACACTCGTCTATGCCGTCGACGGCGCGATCGCGACGATCACGCTGAACCGGCCGGAGGCGCTGAACACGATCATTCCGCCGATGCCGGAGGAATTCGAAAAGGCGGTCGGCCTTGCCGTCCGCGATCGCGCGGTGAAGGTGATCATCCTGCGTGGCGCGGGCCGCGCCTTCTGCGCCGGATATGATTTCGGCGGCGGCTTCAAGCATTGGGGCGACAGTTTCGAGACGGACGGCGCCTGGGATCCGGGCAAGGACTTCGCCTTCGCGACCGCGCCGGAAATCGCACCGACGCAGAAGTTCATGAGCATGTGGCGCTCACCGAAGCCGGTCATCGCCCAGGTCCACGGCTGGTGCGTCGGCGGCGGCAGCGATACGGCGCTCTGCGCCGACATCGTGATCGCCAGCGACGATGCGCGCATCGGCACGCCCTATAGCCGCATGTGGGGCAGCTATCTCAGCGGCATGTGGCTCTATCGCCTCGGCCTCACCAAGGCCAAGGAATATGCCTTGACCGGCAAGCCGCTATCCGGCCGGCAGGCCGCCGAGATCGGCCTCATCAACCGGTCGGTGCCCTTCGCCGAGCTGGAGGCGACCGTGCGCGCCACCGCCGAGCAGCTCGCCAGCATCCCGCTGTCGCAGCTGAGCGCGATGAAGCTGATCGTCAATCAGGCCTATGAGAATATGGGGCTCGCCAGCACCCAGACGCTCGGCCCGATCCTCGACGGGCTGATGCGCAACACGCCCGACGCGCTGGCTTTCATCGAAACGGCGGCGAAGCAGGGCGTACGCGCGGTGGTGGAGCGCCGCGACGGACCGTTCGGCGACTACAGCCAGGCGCCGGCCGACGAGCAGCCCGATCCGAACAATGTGATCCGGCTCTGAGGCCGGGCGGCACGGCCGGCGCGCGACGATGGAGCGCGCCGGCCATCCAGCCGGTCAGGCCGGCATGGCGGTTTCGACGAGCTTGGCCCAGTAGCTGGTGCCCGCGGGAATGGCGCGGTCGTCGAAATCATAGGCCGGGTGGTGGCAGGCGGCAGTGTCGCCGTTGCCGACGAAGATGTAGCAGCCCGGCCGCTCGTTGAGCATGTAGGAGAAGTCCTCCGCGCCCATCAGCGGCGGGGTGTTGGTCTCCACCTTGTCCTCGCCGACGATCGCCTTGGCGACATTGGCGGCAAAACGCGTCTGCGCCTCGTGGTTGAAGGTGACGGGATAGCCGCGCAGATAGTCGACCTTGGCGGTGCAGCCCATGGCCTTGGCGATGCCTTCGGCGGTTTCCTTCATGCGCTGCTCGACGAGATCCTGCACCTCCGGCTTGAAGGTGCGCACGGTGCCGAGCATGCGCAGGGTCTGCGGGATGACGTTGAAGGCCTCGCCGGCATGGACCGAGGTGATCGAGATGACCGCGCATTCGATCGGGTCGACATTGCGCGAGACGATGGTCTGCATGGCCTGGCCGATGGCGAAGGCAGCAGGCACCGGATCGATGCACAGATGCGGCATGGCGCCGTGGCCGCCCTTGCCCTCGATGTCGATGACGAAGCGGTCGGCCGCGGCCATGGACGGGCCGGTGCGCACGGCAAAGGTGCCGAGCGGGATGCCCGGCATGTTGTGCATGCCATAGACCTCCTGGATGCCGAAGCGCGTCATCAGACCGTCCTTGACCATGGCGTCGCCGCCGCCGCCGCCCTCTTCGGCCGGCTGGAAGATCATGATCGCCGTGCCGTCGAAATTGCGCGTCTCGGCGAGATATTTGGCCGCGCCCAGCAGCATGGCGGTGTGGCCGTCATGGCCGCAGGCGTGCATCTTGCCGGGGACCTTCGACGTATAGGCGACGCCGCTCGCTTCCTCGATCGGCAGCGCGTCCATGTCGGCGCGCAGGCCGATGACCTTGCCCGAGGCCGACTTGCGGCCCTTGATCACGGCGACGACGCCGGTCTGGCCGAGGCCGGTCACCACCTCGTCGCAGCCGAACTCCTTCAGCTTCTCGGCGACGATGCCGGCGGTGCGGTGGACGTCGAACAGCAGTTCCGGATTTTCGTGAAAATCACGGCGCCAGGCGGTGATTTCATCGGCAAGGTCGGCGACGCGGTTGATGATGGGCATGGGACACTCCGAGCACGAATGGAAAAGGAGGGCGTCGCCCGCATGGCGCGGGCGCCGGTCCGGGATCAGGCTGCGAGGCGGGTCTCGACGATCTTCGCCCAATAGCTCATGCCGATCGGGATGATCTCGTCGTTGAAGTCGTAGGCCGGATGATGCAGGCCGGCGCTGTCGCCCTGGCCGATGAAGATGAAGGCACCGGGGCGCGCTTCCAGCATGAACGAGAAGTCCTCGCCGCCCATGACCGGGGTGACCTCGCGCTCGACGCCGGCTTCGCCGACCACGGCGGCTGCGGCGTCACCGGCGAATACGGCATATTCCGGGGTGTTCCGGGTGACCGGATAGTCGCGGTAATAGTGCAGCTTGGCGGTCGCGCCGAAGAGGGCGGCCGTGCCTTCGACGATGGCGTGCAGGCGCGCCTCGACGAAATCGCGCATTTCCGGCGTCAGCGTGCGCACCGTGCCGAGCAGGGTCGCGGTCTGCGGGATGACGTTGTCGGTGAAGCCGGCATTGAAGGCGCAGATCGAGACCACGACATTGTCGAGCGGGTTGACGTTGCGCGAGACGATCGACTGGACATTGGCGACGATCTGCGAGGCGACCAGCACCGTGTCGATGGAGAGGTGCGGCTTGGCGGCGTGGCCGCCCTTGCCTTCGACCTCGATGCGGATCCGATCGGCCGCGGCGAGCAGCGGGCCGGGCCTCAGCGCGAAGGCGCCGACGGGCATGCCCGGCGTATTATGCATGCCGTAGACCTCCTGGATGCCGAAACGCTCCATCATGCCGTCGTTGACCATTTCGCGGCCGCCGCCGCCGCCCTCTTCGGCCGGTTGGAAGATGACCGCGACGGTGCCGTCGAAATTGCGCGTCTCGGCGAGGTATTTGGCGGCTCCCAGCAGCATGGCGGTATGGCCGTCATGGCCGCAGGCATGCATTTTGCCGTCCGTCTTGGACGCATAGGGCTTGCCGGTGATCTCGGTCAGCGGCAGCGCGTCCATGTCGGCGCGCAGGCCGATGACCTTGCCCGAACCCGACTTCGCGCCCTTGATGATGCCGACGACGCCGGTCTTGCCGATACCGGTGACGACTTCGTCGCAGCCGAACTCCTTCAGCTTGTCGGCGACGATGCCGGCGGTGCGGTGGACGTCGAACTGCAGCTCGGGATGCTCGTGCAGGTCACGGCGCCAGGCGGTGACCTCGTCGTGCAGGGCGGCGATCCGGTTGTTGATGGGCATGGCAGTCTCCGAACAGAAAACGGGTGGCCTCGAGGCCTGAAGCGGGGCCACCCTGCCGATGCATGGAAATGGCGGGTGGCGATGGCATTGTTGCGGGGCGGACGGCGGGGGCAGGCCGGCGCTCAGGTGGCGAGCCGGCTTTCGACGAGCTTTGCCCAATAGCTCATGCCGATCGGGATGATCTCGTCGTTGAAGTCGTAAGCCGGATGGTGGCACGCCGGCGTGTCGCCCTGGCCGATGAAGATGAAGGCGCCGGGGCGCGCTTCCAGCATGAAGGAGAAGTCCTCGCCCGCCATGATCGGCGTCGTGTTGCGCTCCACCGCCGCATCGCCGACGACGGCTGCGGCGGCATCGCCGGCGAAATCGACATATTCCGGCGTATTCCGGGTGATCGGATAGTCCCGGTAATAGTGCAGCCTGGCGGTCGCGCCGAAGAGCGCCGCGGTGCCCTCGACGATGGCCTGAAGCCGTGCCTCGACGCGGTCGCGCACCTCCGGCGTGAGTGTGCGGACGGTGCCGAGCAGCGTCGCGGTCTGCGGAATGACATTGTCGGTGAACCCGGCATTGAAGGCGCAGATCGAGACGACCGCATTGTCGAGCGGGTCGACGTTGCGCGAGACGATCGACTGGACGTTGGCGACGATCTGCGATGCCACGAGGATCGTATCGATCGCATTGTGCGGCTGCGCGGCATGGCCGCCCTTGCCCTCGACCTCGATGCGGATCCGGTCGGCGGCGGCGAGCAGCGGACCGGGCCGGATCGCGAAGGCGCCTACGGCCAGGCCCGGCGTGTTGTGCATGCCATAGACCTCCTGGATGCCAAAGCGGTCCATCATGCCATCATTGACCATTTCGCGGCCGCCGCCGCCACCTTCCTCGGCGGGCTGGAAGATGACCGCGACGGTGCCGTCGAAATTGCGCGTCTCGGCCAGGTATTTGGCGGCGCCGAGCAGCATGGCGGTGTGGCCGTCATGGCCGCAGGCGTGCATCTTGCCTGGCGTCCTGGAGGCGTGCGGCTTGCCCGAGATCTCCTCGAGCGGCAGGGCGTCCATGTCGGCGCGCAGGCCGATGACCTTGCCCGAACCCGACTTGGCGCCCTTGATGATGCCGACGACGCCGGTCCTGCCGATGCCGGTGACGACCTCGTCGCAGCCGAACTCCTTCAGCTTGTCGGCGACAATGCCGGCGGTGCGGTGGACGTCGAATTGCAGCTCGGGATGTTCATGCAGGTCGCGCCGCCAGGCGGTGACCTCCTCATGCAGGGCGGAAATCCGGTTGACGATGGGCATGGCATGTCTCCGAGCAGAGAGCGGGGCTTTCGGCCTTCATGGGAGGCCGACCGCCAGGATGGCGGCCGCCGTCCGAGGACTTCAAGCCTGGAATAGCACCGGCCGCCCCCGCCGAGAACAGACGGAGGCGGCCGGCGGATCGGATCAGGCGGCGAGGCGGCTTTCGACGAGCTTGGCCCAGTAGCTCATGCCGATCGGGATGATCTCGTCGTTGAAGTCGTAGGCCGGGTGATGGACGCTCGCCGTGTCGCCCTGGCCGATGAAGATGAAGGCGCCCGGGCGGGCGTTGAGCATATAGGAGAAGTCCTCGCCGCCCATGACCGGGGTCGCGTCGCGGTCGACCGAAGCCTCGCCGACCACCGCCGCGGCGGCTTCAACGGCAAACGGGGTCTTCGCCTCGTCGTTCACGGTGACCGGCACGACATGTTCATAGGTCAGCGTCGCCTTGGCGCCGAACAGCGCGGCGGTGCCCTCGACCACCTCGCGCAGGCGCTTCTCGACGAAGGCGCGCACATCGGCGCTCAGCGTGCGCACCGTGCCGCGCAGCTCGGCAGTCTGCGGGATGACGTTGTTGGCGAAGCCCGCATTGAAGGCGCAGATCGAGACGACGGCGTTTTCCAGCGGATTGACGTTGCGTGCGACGATCGACTGCGCGGCGGTGACGATATGGGAGGCAACGAGCACGGTATCGATCGCCAGATGCGGCTTGGCGGCGTGGCCGCCCTTGCCCTCGACATGGATGGTGAAATTGTCGACGGCGGCCAGCAGCGGACCGGGGCGCAGCGCGAAGGCGCCTACGGCCAAGCCCGGGGCATTGTGCATGCCGTAGACCTCCTGGATGCCGAAGCGCTCCATCATGCCGTCGTCGACCATGGCCTGGCCGCCCTTCTCGCCCTCCTCCGCAGGCTGGAAGATGACCGCGACGGTGCCGTCGAAATTGCGCGTCTCGGCGAGATATTTGGCCGCGCCCAGCAGCATGGCGGTATGCCCGTCATGGCCGCAGGCATGCATCTTGCCGGGAATTTTCGAGGCATGCGGCTTGCCCGACATTTCCGTCAGCGGCAGCGCGTCCATGTCGGCGCGCAGGCCGATGACCTTGCCGGAGGTCGATTTCGACCCCTTGATGATGCCGACCACGCCGGTGCGGCCGATGCCGGTGACCACCTCGTCGCAGCCGAACTCCTTCAGCTTGTCCGCGACGATGCCGGCCGTGCGATGCACGTCGAACTGCAGTTCGGGGTGTTCGTGCAGGTCGCGGCGCCAGGCGGTGACTTCGTCGTGGAGGGCGGCAATGCGGTTGACGATCGGCATGGGGGCTCCGGAAAAAGCACGATCGCGGCCTCGAGGCGGCGGGCGTGGGGGCGGGTGAAGGAAGGGGATCAGGCGGGCAGGCGGGTCTCGACGAGCCTTGCCCAGTAGCTCATGCCGAGGGGGATGATCTCGTCGTTGAAGTCGTAGGCCGGGTGGTGAACCTGCGGGCCGTCGCCTTGGCCGATGAAGATGAAGGCGCCCGGGCGGGCATTGAGCATGAAGGCGAAGTCCTCGGCGCCCATGACCGGGGTGACGGCGCGGTTGACGGCGGCCTCGCCCACGACCGCGGCCGCCGCATCGCCGGCAAAGCCGGCCTCGGCCGCATGGTTGGCGGTGACCGGCGCGCCGCGCCGATAGGTGAGCTTCGCGGTGGCGCCGAACAGGGCGGCGGTCCCCTCGACGATGGCGTGAAGGCGCTTTTCGGTGACGTCGCGCACCGCCTCGCTGAGGGTCCGCACCGTGCCGGTCAGCACGGCATTTTGCGGAATGACGTTCTCGGCAAAGCCGGCATTGAAGGTGCAGACGGAGACGACGACATGTTCGAGCGGGTCGACATTGCGCGAGGCGATCGACTGGATGTTGGCGACGATCTGCGAGGCGACCAGCACCGTGTCGATGGAATTGTGCGGCTGGGCGGCGTGGCCGCCCTTGCCCTCGACCTCGATGCGGATGCCGTCGGCGGCGGCCATCAGCGGTCCGGGCCTCAGCGCGAAGGTGCCGACCGGCAGGCCCGGCCCGTTGTGCATGCCGTAGACCTCCTGGATACCGAAACGGTCCATCAGGCCGTCGTCGACCATTTCGCGCGCGCCGCCGCCGCCTTCCTCGGCCGGCTGGAAGATGACCGCGACGGTGCCGTCGAAATTGCGTGTCTCGGCGAGATATTTGGCGGCGCCCAGCAGCATGGCGGTGTGCCCGTCATGGCCGCAGGCATGCATCTTGCCGGGGGTCTTGGAGGCGTGCGGCTTGCCTGAGATCTCGTCGAGCGGCAGGGCGTCCATGTCGGCGCGCAGACCGATGACCCTGCCGGAGGTCGATTTCGACCCCTTGATAATGCCGACCACGCCGGTGCGGCCGATGCCGGTGACGACCTTGTCGCAGCCGAACTCCTTGAGCTTGTCGGCGACGATCCCGGCCGTGCGGTGCACCTCGAACTGCAGTTCGGGATGTTCGTGGAAATCGCGGCGCCAGGCGGTGACTTCGTCATGCAGGGCGGCAATGCGGTTGACGATCGGCATGAAACCTCGCGCGCGGATCCTCGAGACGGTGAGCCAGAGCAAATCGGAGCGGCTCGCGCCGGTCAATCGAGCAGGCATGCGGGTGCGCCATCTTGACGTGCATGGCTCGGCCGGTTTTCGATCCGACCATGCATATGACCAGCACCGATCTGCTCGCCCGCCTCGTCGGCTTTCCGACGGTCACCGACACCGACAACAGCGCGCTGATCGCTTTCGTCGGCGACTACCTCAAGGCCCATGGCGTGGCCTATGAGCTGGTGCCGCAGGCCGATGGCCGCAATTTCAACCTATGGGCGACGATCGGGCCCGATGTCGACGGCGGCATCGTGCTGTCGGGCCATCTCGACGTGGTGCCGGTCGAGGGCCAGCCCTGGACAAGCGACCCGTTCACCCTGACGGCACGCGGCGACAGGCTCTATGGCCGCGGCGCCTGCGACATGAAGGGGTTCGACGCCTGCGTGCTGGCGGCGGTGCCGGCCATGCTGAAGGCCGATCTCAAGCGGCCGATCCACATCTGCCTGTCGGCCGATGAGGAAATCCGGATGAGCGGCGTGCGCGCCGTCATCGCCAAGCTCGGCAAGGAGTGGGTGAAGCCGTCGCTGTGCATCGTCGGCGAGCCGAGCCGGATGAAGGTGGTGACCGGCCACAAGGGCTATCTGCGGCTCGACACCCATGTGCGCGGCTACGAGGTCCATTCCAGCAACCGCTATGCCGGCGTTTCCGCGGTCATGGTGGCGGCCCGGCTCGTCACCTGGCTCGAGGACCGTGACCTGAAGAACAAGGCGGAAGCCGAGCGGACCGGCGGCGTGCCGCATTTCGATCCCGGCTGGACCATGCTGCATGTCGGCTCGATCCAGGGCGGCACGGCGCACAACATCACCGCGCTCGACTGTCGTTTCGTCACCGGCATCCGCGTCGTGCCGGGCGACGACGGCGAGCATTATGCCGAGGAATATGAGCGCTATGTGCGCACCGAGATCGAGCCGGCGATGAAGGCCGTGCATGCGGGCGCCGGCGTCACCATCGAGCGCGGCATCGCTTCACCCGCGCTCGGCGCCGAGCCGGACGGGGCGGCCGAGCAGCTCGCCCGCAAGCTGACCGGCGACAACGGCACTCATGTGGTCGCCTATGGCGCGGAGGCCGGCTTCTTCCAGAAGGCCGGGCTCTCGACCGTCATCTGCGGCCCCGGCGACATCGCCCAGGCGCACCAGCCGGATGAATGGATCGAGGTCTCGGAACTTGCCCGCTGCGACGCGTTCCTGGCGGGTTTGATCCGGGAATGTGAGGCCTGACGCGCCCAGTGGCGGAGTGCACCCAAGCGTCAGCGGGGGCGTTCGATAGCCTGACCGCGAGCACATAAAGAAATCTTTATGTCTTTATTGCCTCGCCGCGGCCCGCGTGCTAGACGGCCGGTCACCGCTGGATGAGCGTCCGGCGACGCCGTTCCGTTTCGCCTCAAGTCCTTCGAGAGGATCCCATGGCCGCCACCGACTATATCGTCAAAGACATTTCGCTCGCCGGCTTCGGCCGCAAGGAGATCGAGCTCGCCGAGACCGAGATGCCGGGCCTGATGGCGATCCGCGCCGAATATGGTCCGAAGCAGCCGCTGAAGGGCGCGCGCATCGCCGGCTCGCTGCACATGACCATCCAGACCGCCGTGCTGATCGAGACGCTCAAAAGCCTCGGCGCCGACATCCGCTGGGTGTCCTGCAACATCTTCTCGACCCAGGACCACGCCGCCGCGGCCATCGCCGCCGCCGGCATTCCGGTCTTCGCCTACAAGGGCGAGACGCTGACCGAGTACTGGGACTACACCGCCAAGCTGTTCGACTGGCACGGCGGCGGCACGCCCAACATGATCCTGGACGACGGCGGCGACGCCACCATGCTCGTCCATTACGGCCTGAAGGCCGAGCAGGGCGACACCGCCTTCCTCGACAAGGCCGAGTCGGAAGAAGAGGTGATCTTCTTCGCCCTGATCAAGCGCCTGCTCGCCGAGAAGCCGAAGGGCTGGTTCGCCGAGGTCGCCAACGCCATCAAGGGCGTGTCGGAAGAGACCACGACGGGCGTGCACCGCCTGTACAAGCTCGCCGAGCAGGGCAAGCTCTTGTTCCCGGCGATCAACGTCAACGACAGCGTCACCAAGTCGAAGTTCGACAATCTCTACGGCTGCCGCGAGTCGCTGGTCGACGCCATCCGCCGCGGCACCGACGTGATGCTGGCCGGCAAGGTCGCCTTCGTCGCCGGCTTCGGCGATGTCGGCAAGGGCTCGGCGGCTTCGCTGCGCCAGGCCGGCGCCCGCGTGATCGTCTCCGAGGTCGACCCGATCTGCGCCCTGCAGGCGTCGATGGAAGGCTATGAGGTGGCCACCATCGAGGACGCGCTGCCGCGCGCCGACATCTATGTCACCGCCACCGGCAACAAGGACATCATCACCGTCGATCACATGCGGCAGATGAAGGACCGGGCGATCGTCTGCAATATCGGCCACTTCGACAACGAGATTCAGGTCGCCGGCCTGAAGAACTTCAAGTGGACCAACATCAAGCCGCAGGTCGACGAGATCGAGTTCCCGGCCGGCAACCGCATCATCCTTCTGTCGGAAGGCCGCCTGGTCAATCTCGGCAATGCGATGGGCCACCCGTCCTTCGTGATGTCGTCGTCGTTCTCCAACCAGACGCTGGCGCAGATCGAGCTGTGGGCCAATCCCGGCAAGTACCAGAAGAAGGTCTATACCCTGCCGAAGGTGCTCGACGAGAAGGTCGCCGCCCTCCATCTCGCCAAGCTCGGCGTCAAGCTGACCAAGCTGCGCCCCGAGCAGGCGGACTATATCGGTGTCACGCCGGAAGGTCCGTTCAAGCCGGACCACTACCGCTATTGATCGCGGGCGCAAGCTCTGCGACACATCACAAGGCCCGGCGCTAAGCCGGGCCTTTTTCATGCGCGGTCCATAACAGCCCTCCATGTTTCCGCTTGCGCTCTCCACTTTCACGGCCGGTATCATCGCCCCGCTCGTGGGCTATGCCGGCACGGTCGCGCTGATCTTCGCCGCCGCCCAGGCGGTGGGCGCGACGCCCGGCCAGACCATTTCGTGGCTCGCCGCCATCTGCCTCGCCAAGGCGATCGGCTCGATGGCGCTGACCTGGCGCTACAGGATGCCGATCATCATGGCCTGGTCGACGCCGGGGGCCGCCCTGATCGCCGCGACCGGCGGCGCGGTCACCATGCCGGCGGCGGTCGGCGCCTTCGTGGTGGTGGCATTGATGATCATGGCGACCGGCCTGATCCGTCCGCTCGGCGACCTCGTCGGGCGCATTCCGGCCGGCATCGCCTCGGCCATGCTCGCCGGCGTGCTGTTCAAATTCGTCGCCGATGTCGCGCTCGCGGTGCCCGGCGCGCCGCTCCTGGTGCTGCCTCTGGTGGCGGCCTTCCTCGTCGCCCGGCTGGTGCACCCGGCCAGCGCCATGCTGGTCGTGGTGGCGCTCGGCGTCGGGCTGACCTACGCGCTCGGGCTTGCCGGCCCGCTGCCCGGCGATCTCGGCCTTGCCCGGCTCGAATGGATCACGCCGAGCTTCGAAGCCGGTGCGCTGATCGGCCTCGGCCTGCCGCTCTATCTCGTCACCATGGCAGCCCAGAACCTGCCGGGTTTCGCGGTGCTGCGGGCCAATGGCTACCATCCGCCAGCGGGTCCGGTCCTGACCATGACCGGCCTGGTTTCGCTTTTTTCGGCACCGTTCGGCGCGCATACCACCAATCTTGCCGCCATCACCGCGGCGATCTGCGCCGGTCCCGACGCTCATCCCGACAAGGACAAGCGCTGGCCGGGCGGCATCGTCTACGGCGTCGCCTTCATCCTGCTCGCCGCCTTCGTCGGGCCCTTCGTCGCGCTGTTCGCCGCCATGCCCAAGGCGCTGATCACCACGATCGCCGGACTGGCGCTGGCCGGCGCGCTGATGGGTGCGCTGTCGATCGCCATGGCCGAGGACAGGACGCGCTTTCCGGCCATCCTCACCTTCGCCACGGCCGCCTCCGGCGTCTCCGTGTTCGGCATCGGCTCGGCCTTCTGGGGCCTCGTCATCGGCCTTGCGGCGCTCGGTGTCGAGCGGCTCTGCCGGCGCTTCGGCATCGCTTAACACCAACGGCCGAAGACGCTGACGCGCCGGGCCGCTGAAGCCCTCGCAAACTGCTGAACGAGAACGGCAATTTGCGAGACAGAACCACCGGTCATCTGCGATGCCCGTTGGCATCGAGCGTCACGAGACGGTGAAGGGACCGGGCGCCGTCCTTGACGCCATGGGGGGCTGATACCTACCTTCATCGGCCACGGTTTTGATTCCAGGAGAGCGCCATGGGTGCCGTTTCCGCCACCACAGATGCCACTTTCGAGAACGACGTCATCAAGGCCCAGGCGCCTGTCGTCGTCGATTTCTGGGCGCCGTGGTGCGGACCCTGCCGGATGATCGCTCCGGCGCTCGATGCCATCTCCACCGAACTCGGCGACAAGGTGAAGATCGTCAAGGTGAATGTCGACGAGAACCCGAAGATCGCCTCCAACTACGGCATCATGTCGATCCCGACCCTGATGATCTTCAAGGACGGCAAGCTGGTCGACCGCAAGACCGGCGCTTCGCCCCAGGCGGCGCTGAAGCAGTGGATCACCACCCACGCCTGAGCGACGCAATATCGGTTCGATCGTCGAGCGCCGCCGGTGGCCCCGGCGGCTCTTTGCGTATCAATTGACCTTTCGAAATCTGCGGCTCGGGGTCACATTGGATGTGCCGGCAAGCCGATGGCTATCCTAGAATAGCTCGCCCTGTGCCTTTTCGGAGCTCGAGAGTTCATCCAGCCGAATAACGCCTAGAAGTTGCCAAACATGAGGGCGTTTGGCCTGATTTCCCACTGCGAACGCCATGCCCCGCTGAGGATACTCATCGTTGAAAACGGTATCCATCCACTGGAGAACTTCGGCTTCCGAGCGCTCTTGTTGTCGGCCGTTGTAAAACATGGCGTGGGCTTCCCAATCGCCATTTGTGTAGGTGTGTTCCGCCTCTTCATCGCGAAAGCGAAACTTGAACTCGTATGGCGTGGGCTCGAGCGAGGCGAGCTCCTTGTCGAACAATGAGCCTTGCCGAGCTGCCCGAGCATACGCCTCTCGCTCAGCAATCAGATCTGCGTCGGACTTGCGTTTGTACAGAAACCGGCTGCTCTTCGGTCGAATAAGTGCGAGTGAATGTCCACGCCGTGCTGCTTCCGCTGTCGATGGGACTACCAAGGGATCAAGCAAACGAGCCCGCTCTCTCTCTGGCACGGATCCTAGTATTGCAATACTTTCTTCGTGAACGTGGCAGCTTTCCGTGCGTTTATCTCTTCTGGGCTTCGTGTAGTGAAATTGAACACGATCCCAGCGCTTGAAACTATTTTTCCCAGTGAGATGCCGAAATCGAATGGGGTAGAGCCGCTTCCATAGCCGATCAGCCGTAATTCCTGCGCAGCAGACGGTCTCTCCGTAGGTCTTACTGGGCTGCGGCAGCGCTTTTACGAGTATCGTGACCTGGCAATTTATGGGCGTTACGGACATATTTTTTGGGATCATCCCCGTACAGGTCGAGAATTTCAATCTTCGTCGCCCTGCACAACTCGGCTGCAACAATCGATCGATGGCAAGTCTTTGGATCGCGCTCGAAGCAGAGTAGGCAGGTCAGTTTATTCTTGATTGAAATCTCAAGTTGCGCAAGAGACAATCTTGCAACTGCCGTAGATAGGTGGCTATTATAGATTGCACGGAATTCGTCGTAGCGGCCCGCTCTCGCAGCGTCACGGCCAGCTTTTGGATCGCCGAGGTCAACGAAGTGGACGTAGTCAATTCCCTCGGCATTCAAACGTGCAGTAAGCGCCTTCTTCGAAAAGCCCTTCTTGCGCGAAAGCGGCACAGCACGGACATCGGCGATTTGCTCGATGCCAATAGTCTTGAGCGTCGCGATGAAACGCTCAATGTCTGTTCCCTCGTATCCGATCGTACAAACGCGGTTCATGATCCATCACGCCTTTTTACATGCGTGCGTGGGATACCCTCATTTTCACTGTCAGTCAGCTTCAGTTCGGCAGATCGCGTTCAAAGATTATTTCATTTCGCCGAAGATCGAGGCCGTGCTCGAATGGTCAGAGGCCGACACAAATATTCCGGCCGATCGAGTCAGGCGAAATGCCGCAGGCCGATGTCGGATTGTGTTGCAGTCAGTGACTTGACCATGTTGGAGCACGTCTGTCGTGTCCGTGGACGAGGCAGATAGCGGGAATCCGCCCGCGCACAGGCGGGCAGGTGCCAAGTTGCGCTCCGGCGGCCGGCGGATGCTCGACTGGCTCCTGCCGCCGCTCTGCCTCGCCTGCCGCAACCCGGTCGGCGACCATGGCGCTCTCTGTTCCGCCTGCTGGTCCAAGGTCGACTATATCGAGACGCCCGTCTGCGATCGGCTGGGTACCCCCATGCCGTTCGATCTCGGGCCCGGCGCATTGTCGCCGGCGGCCATCGCCCATCCGCCGGCCTTCGACCGGGCGCGTGCCGCCTTCCGCTTCGACACGGTCGGGCGGGCGCTGATCCATGGCCTCAAATATGGCGACCGGCTGGAGATCGCGCCGGCGCTCGCCGGCTGGATGGCCCGGGCCGGCCGCGAGATCCTCGTCGATGCCGATGCGCTCGTTCCCGTGCCGCTGCACTGGAGCCGGCTGCTGCGCCGCCGGTTCAACCAGGCAGCCGAGCTCACCCGACATCTCGCGGGGCAAACCGGCATCGCCAACGAGGCGCTCGTCCTGAAGCGGCGGCGGCGGACGCTGCACCAGGTCGGCCTCACCCGCGCCCAGAGGCTGGACAATGTTGCCGGCGCCTTCGCCATCGCGCCCGACCGGCTCGGCTGGGTCGCCGGCAGGCGGCTCGTGCTGGTCGACGACGTCCTGACCACCGGGGCCACCATCGAGGCCTGCGCAAGGGTGCTGCGCCGGGCCGGCGCCGCGCGCATCGACGTCCTGACGGCGGCAAGGGTTGTGGATGGCCCGATCGCAGGCCATATGTGATGGCCGAATGTTCCTCAAGGCGTACGCGATGCCCGAAATCGTGATCTATACCAAGGATTTCTGCCCCTATTGCCATGCGGCCAAGGCGCTCTTGGCGCGCAAGGGGGCAAGCTTCACCGAAATCGACATCCTGCAGCACCCGGAACGGCGCGCCGAGATGATCGCCAGGTCCGGCGGACGCACCACCGTGCCGCAGATCTTCATCGGCTCCCGGCATATCGGCGGCTCCGACGACATCCATGCCCTGGATGAGGCGGGCGAGCTCGATTCCCTGCTGGCGGCCTGACCCCGGGCAAGCGTGATGAGCGGGACCTTCACCGCGGCCTGCGTGCAGATGCGGGCGGATATCGACGTCAAGGCAAGCCTCGAACAGTCCGTCGGGCTGATCCGCGAGGCGGCGCGGTCCGGCGCGGCCTATGTGCAGACGCCGGAAATGACCAATATCCTGCAGCCGGACCGGCCGAAATTCTTCGAGGCGATCCGGCCGGAGGCCGAAGACGCCTCGCTGCCGGTGTTCCAGGCCGAGGCCATGCGGCTCGGGATCTGGCTGCATATCGGCTCGCTGGCGATCAAGATCGGGCCGGCCCAGGCGGCCAATCGCGGCTATCTCATTTCGCCCGACGGCGAGATCGTCGCGGCCTATGACAAGATCCACATGTTCGACGTGAATCTCGCCAGCGGCCAGACCTATCGGGAATCGGCGGCCTATGCGCCCGGCGACCGGGCCGTGATCACGGATCTGCCTTGGGCGAAGCTCGGCGTGACCATCTGCTACGACCTGCGCTTTCCGCAGCTCTACCGCGCGCTCGCCGAGGCCGGCGCCGGCGTGATGGCGATCCCGTCCTCGTTCACCGTGCCGACCGGCGAGGCGCACTGGCATGTGCTGATGCGGGCGCGGGCGATCGAAACCGGCGCCTTCGTCATCGCCGCGGCCCAGGGCGGCCGGCATCCGAGCGGCCGCCAAACCTATGGCCATAGCCTGATCGTCGATCCCTGGGGTCGGATCCTGGCCGAGGCCGATCACGACGAGCCGGCGGTCATTTGCGCCGATATCGATCCTGCCAAGGTCGAGGAGACGCGCGGCCGGATTCCATCCCTTGCCAATGGCCGGCCGTTCCGGCTGGAGGCCATGCCATGATCAAATATGCCCTGGCCTGCGAAAAGGCCCACGAATTCGAAAGCTGGTTCCCGTCCTCCGAGAGCTTCGAGACGCAGGTGAAGCGCGGCCTCGTCACCTGCCCGAGCTGCGGCTCGGCCAAGGTCGGCAAGACCATCATGGCGCCGCAGGTGGCCCGCAAGGACCGCCAGGCGCGCGCTGCCAGAGCCGATGCCGACAGGAAGGTCGCGATGATCTCGCCGGAGGAGCGCGAATTGCGCGCCAAGATCCGCGAGCTGCGCGAGCATCTCGTCGCCAATTCGGAAGGTGTCGGCGATCGTTTCGCCGAAGAGGCGCGCAAGATCCATTACGGCGAGAGCGAGCAGCGCTCGATCTACGGCTCGGCGACGCCCGACGAGGCGCGCGAGCTGATCGAGGAAGGCATCGAGTTCCATCCGCTGCCGACTCTGCCCGACGAGCGGAACTGAAAGCCAGGGGAGCCTGGCTTCTTCGGGTTTTCGGTGATCTCCATCAGGGTCGGCCGGCCTTCGTGCCGGTCGCCGCAATCGAAAATGATAACCTTCCGGCTTCACATTCGCAGAGGGCGCCGCTACCCCTCTGCGAACAGGAGCTGCCCGCATGTCCCGTTTTGCCGTCGTCCTCGCCACCGCGCTCGCCTGCCTCGTTCCGCCGGCCCGCGCCGAAGACGTCGCGGTGACTGCGAGCCGCGCGAGCATCGTGCCGCCACGCGCCGAAGACGTCGCGGTGACGGTGAGCAACGAGAGCGTGGCGACACTCTGCGCCGAGGAGGACAATGTCGATCTCAGGTTCCATTCGCCGACCGTCCGGCGCTTCCGCATCGAGGCGCAGCATCCGGCGGTGATCGGTTCGATCGTCCGGGACACGACAGCGCCGGACTTCACCAATTGCACCATTACCGACAAGGCCGACCACCGGTTCACGCCGCGCCGGGTCGTGCTGCACGATGATGCGCGCCTGCGCGTCGTCGGCATCACCTTCGACAAGTTCTGGCGGCCGGAGCGCGTGCCGGTGACGGTGGCGGGCCGGCGCGAGGAAGGGTTCCATCTCGTCCAGCTCTTCCACAAGGAGCGCGGCCGCCCACCTTACGAATTCCTCGTGCTCTATCCGGTCGACGGCTACTGGCGCATCAAGCCGCGCCCGCCGCCGCACCTGCGCGACATCGTCTATGGCTCCTCCTTCCTGGTCGGGCCGATCGAGATGATGCAACGGCCGGTGGTCAATTTCGAAACCATCGCCTTCGATCCGGCCGCCATGACCTTCGATCTCGCCTTCAAGGCCGGCGGCTCGGCAAGGCTCAAGGTCGTCACCGTCGACGACCAGCGCGTGGCGGTCGAGGTCGCCCTGGAGCGGCCGGTCACCGGCGGTCCCTTTGCCGGGCTCCGCTCCATGTACGTGACCGAGACCAATGCCGACGGTGCCCAGGTCGAATGGCGCGCGCCGGGCGAGAACCGCTGGCACCAGAGCCCGGTCATGGCGTTTCAGGGCGGCCAGGGCATGGAGGTGCGCCTCGGCCGCAATATTGCGAGCCGCCACAATACCTCCTCGCCCGACCATCTCCTCTCCGCCTTCGGCCATTGAGCGTTCCGACCGGCCCCGCCTCCCTCCAGGCGACGGGACCGTCACGCCGGCGGTGCCCCGGCTTGTCTTCGCCGCGGGCCAATGCTCCAATCGTGCAACAGCACGTCGGCCGACGTCCCGTTCCAGAACATGGAAAGAGGAACGGGGCGAGGGGCCGGAGGGAGGAGCCGTCATGAAGGCCGTCGTCATCGAAGGGTTCGGCGATCCAGCCGCGACCATCCAGATCAAGGATCTCCCCGATCCGCCGGCGCCCGCGCCGGGCGAGGTGACGGTCGAGATGCTGGTGCTCAACATCAACCCCTCGGACCTCCTGCAGATCCAGGGGCTCTACGGCGTGTCGAAACCGCCGCTGCCCTTCATTCCCGGCGGCGAGGCGGTGGGCCGCATCGCGGCGGTCGGCGACGGCGTCAGCGGCCTTGCCGTCGGCGACATCGTCTCGCCGATGATCCTCAATTGCTGGGTCGAGCGGGTGAACATCAAGGCGCATCTCGCCATGAAGCTGCCTGCCGATATCGACCTCCTCCAGGCCTCCATGATCAAGGGCAATCCGGCCACCGCCGAAGCGCTGCTGATGGACCAGGTCAAGCTCCAGCCGGGTGACTGGCTGATGCAGAACGCCGCCAATTCCGCCGTCGGCACCTTCCTGGTGAAGCTCGCCGCCGAGCGCGGCATCAATACGCTCAACATCGTCCGGCGCGACAGCGCGGTCGAGGGTGTCCGCAAGGCGGGCGGCACGGCGGTGACCGCCGATGCGCTCGACGATGCCAGGGCCTTCCGCAAGACGGCGCGCGAGCTGACCGGCGGTGCGCCGATCAGGCTGGCGCTCGACGCGATCGGCGGCGGCGCCACCGCCGTTCTCGCCAATGCGCTGGCGGATGGCGGCACGATCGTCAATTACGGCCTTCTGTCCGGCGAGCAGTGCCGGATCGACGCCCAGCATCTGATCTTCCGGAAAGTGACGCTGAAGGGCTTCTGGCTCATCCACTGGTTCACCGATGCCGGCCGCGAGCGCGTCGCCGCGACCTAT
The DNA here is from genome assembly GCA_000751295.2 of bacterium YEK0313. NCBI lineage: Bacteria > bacterium YEK0313. The sequence goes on along the minus strand of CCMO02000001.1, from coordinate 1,092,371 downwards.
GCGAGCGTCGCCAGGGGCATGGCGGCGGGCACGCTGACGACGCCCGTCGCCGAGGTCATCCCGTTCGAGGAGGCCAGGCGTGCCATGGCAGCGGCCGGCGAAGGCGGCCGCGCCGGCAAGGTGCTGATGGTGACGAAAGCCTATTCCGGCTGATCCCGGTTGCCGGCAGGGCGGGCGCGTTGCCACACTGCCGGCTGGCCCGCCACAGCATACAGGTTGCCGCCTCATGTCCCGTTCCCCGACGCGCCGTCAGCAGGACGCCGCATCGACACCCCGCATCGCGGCGCCCGAACTCGTGTTCGAGGGCCTGCGCGAAGCGATCATGTCCGGCGAGTTCGAAAGCGGCAGCGTGCTGCGCCAGGACGCGCTGGCCGAGCGGTTCGGCACGAGCCGCATCCCGGTGCGCGAGGCGCTGCGCAAGCTCGAAGCGGAGGGCCTCGTCTCGATCCAGCCGAACCGCGGCGCGGTGGTCAGCCATCTGTCGCTCGAAGACGTGCTCGAACTGATGGAGATCCGCATCGCGCTCGAATGCCGGGCGCTGACGCTGGCGATCCCGAACATGACCGAGGAGGATTTCGCCGCCGCCGAGGAGGACCTGAAGCTCTACGAGCAGGAGGACGACCCGCGGCAGTGGCCGAAGCTCAACTGGCGTTTCCACATGACGCTCTATGCCGCCTGCGACCGGCCGAAGCTGATCACGATGATCGAGGCCAATGTCGCGCAGATCGGACGCTTCACCAGCGAGCAGGTATCGCTGACGACAGGCAAGAAATGGCCGCAGGAGGATCACCTCGCCATTCTCGCCGCCTGCCGCGAGGGCCAGGCCGAAAAGGCCGCCCGGCTCCTGCAGCAGCATATCCAGCACACCCAGAAATCGCTGATGGCCGCGGCCCGGCGCGAGGGCCGCATCCGCCCGCGACGCTAGGCCCGGCCTCCCGGAGCTCCGTCGTCCGGCGCCGGCTTGGCAGGGCCTGCCTGCAGCCGATCGCACGGTCGCCGTTCCACGTCCGGTTCGATTGTATCCAAAATCAGATTATTGTATAAACTCGACATGCAAGGCCGGGGTAGCTGCCGCATGCGGATGGCAGCGCCCCCACAGAGGACATGATCGGCATGGAACAGGACCTGCGCTTCGACGTGGTCGTCATCGGCGCGGGCAGCGTCGGGCTCTCGGTCGCCTATTATCTCGCCGAGACCCATGGCTTCACCCGGATCGGCATCGTCGACGCGCTCAATCCGATGAGCCTCACCTCGGCGCAGTCCGGCGAGAACTACCGCAACTGGTGGCCGGATCCGCTCATGGCGACCTTCACCAATCACAGCATCGACCTCCTGGAGGCGATCGCGCGGGCGACCGGCGACCGCATCCAGATGACCCGGCGCGGCTATGCCCTGGTCACCCGGCGCACCCGGCCCGACGATCTCGTCGCCGAGCTGTACGAAGGCTATGGCACGCGGTCCGAGGCGGTCATCCGCATTCGCGACCGGGCGACGGCGGGGTCCTACCAGCCGCCGGCCTCTGCCGCCTGGGACACCGCACCCGACGGCGTCGACGTCCTTCTCGACAAGGACCTCATCCGCCGGACCTTTCCGACCTATGCCGAGGATGCGGCGGCGGTGCTGCATATCCGCCGCGCCGGTTCGATCAGCGGACAGCAGCTCGGCCAGTACATGCTGGAGGAGGCGCGGGCGCGCGGCGCCCGGCTCCTGCGCGGGCGGCTCGCCGGCATAGCCCGGGATCACGGCTTCCGTCTCGACCTTGCGACCGACGGCGGCACCCGGCGCATCCGGGCGGACCAGGTGGTCAATGCGGCCGGCCCGTTCCTCGGCGACGTCGCCGCCATGCTCGGCGAGGAACTGCCGGTGACCTCGGTCTACCAGCAGAAGATCGCCTTCGAGGACCGCGAAGGCATCGTCTCGCGCACCATGCCCTTCACCATCGACCTCGACGGTCAGGAGATCGCCTGGAGCGAGGAGGAGCGGGCCGTCCTGGCGGAGGATCCGAATGCCGCGCGCTTCCTCGCGCCCATGCAGGGCGGCATCCATTGCCGGCCCGACGGGGCCGACAACGGGCGCTGGATCAAGCTCGGCTGGGCCTACAATCACACTGCCGGCGATCCGCGTGGACCGGAGCCGATCGATCCGCATTTTCCGGACATCGTGCTGCGCGGGGCAAGCCGGCTGCATCCCGGCCTCGCCGCCTATATCGGCCGGCTGCCGCGCAACACGCACCATTATGGCGGCTACTACACCATGACCGAGGAGAACTGGCCGCTGATCGGGCCGATGGCAACCTCGGGGGCGTTCGTCGCCGGCGCGCTGTCCGGCTTCGGCACCATGGCAGCCTGCGCCACCGGCGCGCTGACGGCCGCCTGGGTCGCCGGCGCAGCGGTGCCCAGCTATGCCCGCGCGCTCACCGTCGCGCGCTACCGCGATCCGGAGCTGATGCGCCGCATCGCCGGCCAGAACAAGGGACATCTATAGGTGAGCGGCGAATGGCGAATGGGGAGGCGGCGGTGGGCGTTGCTTCACCCTTCGGGACGTCGAGATGCGGCGGCGCGTGAGGCCGCATCCCCATTCCCCATTCGCCATTCGCTCAGATGATCCCCCGTTCCGGCAGGGGCGCGCCGTCGGCGAGCCGCCGCCAGCCGAAGCGGGCGAGATCGATGGTCTGGTAGCGGCCGGTGAGGATCAGTTCGGCCATGGCGCGGCCGCAGCCCGGCGCGTGCATCAGGCCGTGGCCGGAGAAGCCGGCGAGCATCTGGAAGTTGGACAGGCCGCCGGCGCCCGGGCCGATGATGACATTGCCGTCGAAATCGTTCTGGTCGTAGAGGCCCGGCAGCGTGTTCTTGACCCGCGTGCGCTCGAACTGCGGGAAGCGGTGGGCGAGCGCCGGCCAGACGACCTCGTCGAAATAGCCGTGGTCGACCGCGAAATTGTAGCCGCGCGGTTCGGCGAGCGTCGGCACGCCGCCGGAATAGCCCTTGCCCTCCGGCCGGAAGGCGAGGCGGGCAAGGTCCTTCAGGTAGGGCAGGGGCTCGATCGGCTCGGCGCATTCGAAATAGTGCTCGTAGCGGCGCAGAGGCTCGATCGGCACGGCGATGTCGAGCATGGCGCAGATGTCCTTGGCCCAGGCGCCGGCGGCATTGACCACCCAGTCCGCCGTGATCGCGAGCCCCGAAGCGCAGCGCGCGCCGGCGACCCGGCTGCCGCTCCGGTCGAGGCCGGTGACGGTCTCGGCAAGGAAGGCCGCGCCGAGCGCGCGCGCCTTGCGGCGGAAGCCCTGCAGCACGCCGTGCGGGTCGAGCCAGCCATCGTCCGGCGAATGCACGCCGGCGCCGAGATCGCCGACATGCATCGACGGAAACCGGTGCTTGAGCCCGTCCGGCTCCAGCCAGTCGACGCGGACACCGAGGCCCTGCTGCGTGTCGAAATTGGCTTTCAGCAGGTCGCGGGCCTCGGGCGGCACGATGAAGAGATAGCCGCCCTTCCGGAAGCCGATTTCGGCCGGCGTGCCGTCCACCGCCATGGTCTCGGCGAAGGTCTCGAAAAAGGGGATCGAGAAATGCGACAGGGCGATGTTCTCGGGCAGCGAGAACAGCCTGCGGACGCCGCCGGAGGCGCGCGGCGTGGAGGCGAGGCCATAGGTCGGGTCGCGCTCGGCCACCACCACAGACACCGATGGATCCGCCAGCTTCAGGAAGTAGGCGACCGCGCTGCCGATGGCGCCACCACCAATGATCAGGACGTCGGCCTTCATGGCGCGCCTCCCCAGGGCGAAGATGCGGAAATGCGGAAGCCGGACCGGAGATGACGCGCCGCGGCGGTCACGACCGGCCCGCCCGTTCCGGGTTCAGCTCGCGCTCGAGATGGCGGCTGTAGCGCGACATGCCCCAGGACATCAGGAAATAGACGGCAGCGGCGAAGACATAGGCCTCGGTCGAGAAGCCGAGCCAGGCCGGGTCCGACAGCATGGCCTTGATGGTGCCCAGAAAGTCGAAGACGCCGATCACCAGGATGAGGCTGGTATCCTTGAAGATGGCGATGAAGGTGTTGACCTGGGCGGGAATGACGAGCTTCAGCGCCTGCGGCAGCACGATGAGCCGCAGGCTCTGCCAATAGCCGAGGCCGAGCGCGGTGGCGCCCTCGTACTGGCCCTGCGGCACCGCCTGCAGGCCGCCGCGGAACACCTCGGCGAGATAGGCGCTGCCGAACAGGACGAAGGCGACCTGGGCGCGCATGAGATTGGCGATCTCCAGGCCCTCCGGCAGGAACAGCGGCAGCACCACCGACGCCATGATCAGGATCGAGACCAGCGGCACGCCGCGGACGATCTCGATCCAGCCGATCGAAAACCAGCGCACCACCGGCATGTCGGATCGGCGGCCGAGCGCCAGGATCAGGCCCAGCGGATAGGCCGCGATGAGGCCGACCACCGACAGCCAGGCGGTGACCACCATGCCGCTCCAGAGCCGCAGCGGTACGGGAGCAAGGCCCAGCACGCCGCCGGCGAGGACCAGGTAGACGAGTGCGATGATGACGGCCCAGGCGACGACCAGCCGCGCCGACCAGAAGCGCCTGACGAGGCTGATGCCGACGAGGGCCGCGAGCAGGGCCAGCGCCAGGACGGCGCGCCAGCGCTCCTCCAGGGGATAGAGGCCGAAGACGGCGAATTCGAGCTTGGTCGCGATGAAGGCCCAGCAGGCGCCCCTGGCCGCGCGGCAATCGGCGGCGGTGCCGATGAAGACGGCGTTGCGGACCGCCCAGAGATAGAGGTGCCAGCCGAGCCAGCCGCCGAGCCCGAGCGTTGCCAGTGTGCCGAGGCTGTTGCTCCAGCTCGAGAAGAACCAGGCCGCCGCCCGGCCGAGGCGGCCCTGCGCGCGCGGGGCGGCGATGGGATGCGGGATCGATACCGGCGTCATGGCATCACCGCGTCGCCACGCCGGCATTGAGCCGGTTCATGCCCGCGGAAATGGCGAGGCTGATGGCAAGGTAGATCGTCATGAACACGAAGATCACTTCCAGGGCCTGGCCGGTCTGGTTGATCGTCGTGCTGGCGATGTTGACGAGGTCGGGATAGCCGATGGCGACCGCGAGCGAGGAGTTCTTGGTCAGGTTGAGATATTGGCTGGTCAGCGGCGGGACCATCACGCGCAGCGCCTGGGGCAGCACGACGAGCCGCATGATCCGGCCGCTCGACAGGCCGAGGGCGCGCGCCGCCTCCCATTGCCCGCGCGAGACCGACTGGATGCCGCTGCGCACGATCTCGGTGACGAAGGCGGTCGTGTAGACGACGAGGCCGGTGAGGAGAGCGAAGAATTCCGGGCTGAGCTCGGCGCCGCCGCTGAAATTGAAGCCGGTGAGCTTCGGCACCGAAACGGTCAGGGGCGCGCCGGAGACGAGCACGCCGGCGGCCGGCAGGACGAGGACGGCGGCGAGCGCCCAGACGAGAACCGGCGGCCGCACGCCGGTCGCGGCCTGCACCTTGCGGCTGCGCCTTGCCAGTGCAAAGGCGAGGACGCCGGCGAAGACGAGTCCCGCAAGGGCGAAGGCAAGGGCCTCGTTGGCGACGAGCGCGGGGACGCGCAGGCCGCGATTCGACAGGAACACGCCCGGCATCGGCTGGTGGGCTTGGCGCGGCCCGGCGAGCGCGGTGATCAGCGAGTACCAGAAGAACAGCTGCAGCAGTAGCGGCACGTTGCGGCCGAGCTCGACATAGACGGCGACCGCCCGCGCGACGAAGGGATTGGAGCTGAGGCGCAGGATGCCGAGCAGGATGCCGAGCACGGTCGTCAGGATGCAGCCGATGACGGCGACGAACAGCGTGTTGCCGGCTCCGACCACGAGGGCCCAGCCATAGCTGTCGCGTGGCGAATAGGGCAGCAGCGCCTCGCCGATGGCGAAATTGGCGGGACGGTCGAGGAAGCCGAAACCGAGCGCGAGGCCGCGCCGGGCGATATTGGTCGCGGCATTCGACCAGAAATAGAAACCGACCGCGCAGATCACGGCGATCAGCAGCGCCTGCCAGAAGACCTTGCGCAGCGCCGGATTGTACCAGAGGCCGGCAAGGCCTGCGGCTGGCCGGGCGGATGGGGCGGAGGGCAGGGTCTGGCTCATGGGCGTCTTCGGCGCAGGACGTGGCGGGAGCGCCGGTGCACGGCGCTCCCGCGACACGCGTGTCAGCGGGCCGGCGGGACGTAGAGAATGCCGCCTTCGGTCCACAGGCGGTTCAGCCCGCGCGGAATGCCGAGGGGGGTCCGTTCGCCGAGATATTTTTCATAGAGCTCGCCGTAATTGCCGAGCGCCTTGACGATCTCGTAGGCATATTTGTCGCTGACCCCCATGGAGCTGCCGAGCCCCGGCTCGACGCCCAGGAAGCGGCGGATCTGCGGGTCGCCGCTCGACAGCATCTGGTCGACATTGGCCCTGGTGATGCCGAGCTCCTCGGCGTTGACCAGCGCGTTGAAGACCCAGGTCACCAGCACGCGGAAATCGTCGTCGCCGCGCCGGACAGTGAGGCCGAGCGGCTCCTTCGACAGCCGCTCTTCCAGGATCACATGTTCGGACGGGTTGGCGAGCGTCGAGCGCTGCGCGGCGAGCACGGTGGCATCCGAGGTCAGCGCGTCGCAGCGGCCTTCGGCATAGGCGCGGGTCAGCTCGTCGCGCGACTGGATGACCACCGGCTTGAAGCTGATGTTCAGCTTGCGGAAATAGTCGGCGAGGTTGAGCTCGGTGGTGGTGCCCGGCTGGACGCAGACGGTTGCGCCGTCGAGCTGGCGGACCTGGGTCACGTTGAGCTTCTTCGGCACCAGGATACCTTGGCCGTCATAGAAGGTGATGGCCGGGAAATTGAACCTGAGCTGGGTTTCGCGCAGCTGGACATAGGTCGTGTTGTTGGTCAGGAGGTCGACCTCGCCCGAGGTCAGCGCCGGAAAGCGCGTCTGGGTGGTCAGCGCGGCGATCTCGATCTTGTCGCCATTGCCGAAAATGGCGATCGCCACGGCGCGGCACAGATCGACGTTGAATCCCTGCCAGCGCCCCTGGTTGTCGGGCACGCCGAAACCGGGATTGGACGGACCCTGGACGGCGCATTTCAGCGTGCCGCGCTGGCGGATGGCGTCGAGGGTGGCGCCCGCCGAAGCGGGCGTTGCGAAGGCCGTGGCGCCGACGGCAAGAGCCGCAAGGCCGGCATGGATGAAGGACCTGAAGTTCACGCGCTGGTTCCCCCTTGGGCGTCGTCGGTGTGAGCGGATTGCGCGGCCCTAGGGGCCGGGCCTGAGCGGCGGCCGCCGGCGGGCCGCGGCCATGAGCGATTTCTGGGTCTGTTCGATGTGCTCGCCGAGCAGCCGCACCGCCCGTTCGGCTTCGCCCCGGCGGCAGGCGGCAAGGATCGCGTGATGTTCGGCCTGCGGCCTCTCCTTGCCGGCGGCGCGCGAGACCGAGCTGCGCGTGAAGCGGCCGACATGGCCGTAATTGGCCTCGATCATGGCCAGCAGACGCGGCCGGTCGCAGGGCGCGTAGAGCGTTGCATGGAACGCCCAGTTCATTTCGCCCCAGCGTTCCGGTTCCGGCTCCTCGTCATAGGATTTCAGGATGTCGGCGGCCGTCTCGACATCCATCTCGCCCATCGCGGGAACGGCGAGGCGCAGGGCATGGCATTCGAGCGCGATGCGGATGTCCATCAGCTCCAGCACCTCGTCGAGCGAGAGGGTGGAGACCACCGCGCCGCGATGCGGCTGGATGGTGACGAAGCCTTCGGCCTCCAGCTGGCGCAGGGCCTCGCGCACGGGGATGCGGCTCGTGCCGAAACGCTCGGCAAGCTCGTCCTGGCGCAGCTGCGTGCCGGGTGCGAGCTCGCCCGCGCCGATGGCCCGGCGCAGTTCGTCGCGCACGGCGTCGGGGGCCGGGACCCGCCCGGCCGCGGCATCGCGCGCTTTCGCCTGGTGTCCGGCTCCCGCCATCCAGCCTCGCATCCGATCTCGTCTTCAGATATGCAATAATCCACTGATTGGATAAAATTGCAATGCCGTTTATACAAAGAGACAAGCCGGGCACGTGCCGCGGAGCCTCGCCCCCGGGGCAGGGCGTGGGTGACCGTGCAGGGTGGAGCGTGACGGGAGCAGTGCGGCGCGCGGAAGCGCGGCCCGTCCGCGCATGGCGGCGGCGCCCATGTGCCGGCCGGCCGTTACGGGACGACTGGCCTTCATGCCGGATCGTTCGGGCGGACATGACGGGCCGCGCCGGCCGGGCGGCACGGATACGGGGTGGTGGAGCGGGGGTCAGCCGCCGGCGTAGAGGCGGCCGATCGCCTCGGCATATTTCGCCTCGATGGCCTTGCGCCGCACCTTCATGGTGGCGGTCACTTCGCCGTCGTCGTGGTCGAGCTCCTTGTCGAGGATCTCGAAGCGCCTGATCCGCGCCACCTGGGCGAGCGTGTCGTTGGCGCGGTCGACATCGGCGGCGATCAGCGCCTGCACCTGCGGATGCTGGGCGAGGTTCCGGTAGTTGGTGAAGGCAATGCCCCTCGTCTCCGCCCACTTGCCGACGGTGTCGATCTCGATCTGGATGAGCGCGGCGACATATTTGCGCCGGTCGCCGAAGACGATGCATTCCTTGATGTAGGGGCTGGTCTTCACCGCGTGCTCGATCTCGGTCGGCGAGAGGTTCTTGCCGCCGGCGGTGATCATGATGTCCTTCTTGCGGTCGACGATCTTGATGTGGCTGCCGATCCGCTCGGCGACGTCGCCGGTATGCAGCCAGCCGTCGACGATCGCCGCCGCCGTCGCGTCGGGGTTCTTGTAATAGCCCTCGAAGACCTGCGGACCGCGCACCAGGATCTCGCCGTCGGGAGCGAGCTCGACGGTCGCGCTCTTCATCGGCGCGCCGACCGTGCCGACCACCACGTCATCGGCCCTCTGGCCGAGCACGCCGCCAGAGGTTTCGGTCATGCCGTAGATCTCGACCAGCGGCACGCCGATGGTGCGGAAGAAACGGATCACTTCGGGCGAGATCGGTGCGGCGCCGGTGAAGGCGATGCGGCAGCGGGTGAGGCCGATGGCATTCTTCAGCGCCCGGAACACGGCGACATAGGCCAGGCCGTAGCGGATGCGTTCGGCAAGGCTCCACTGGTCCGGCGCCTTGGCGGCAAATCCGCCGCACAGGCCGAAGGCTTTCGCATAGAGCCAGCGCTGCAGCGGCCGTGCCTCGGCCATCTTCACCTGGATGCCGGAATGCATCTTTTCCCAGATGCGCGGCACGCCGAGGAAGCTTGCCGGCGCGACCTCGCGCAGGTCCTCCTGGACGGTGCGCAGGCTCTCGCCGAAATTGACCTGCGAGGCGGCATAGAGCGGCCCGAAAATGGTGGTGGCCTGCTCGGCCACGTGGCAGAGCGGCAGGTAGGAGAGGGTCACCCAGCCCTGGCCGATCGGGTAGCGGTCGAGGAAGCTCGTCGCGCCCGCGCGGATGTTGCGATAGGACAGCATCGCGCCCTTCGGCCGGCCGGTGGAGCCGGACGTGTAGATGAGCAGCGCGATGTCGCTCATCGTATGGCTGGACATGAGCTCGTCGACGAGCCCGGGATTCTTCTCGTCCTCGGCGCGGCCGAGTGCCTCGACCTCGTCGAAGGTCATGACGAGACCCGGCTCGTAGCCGGCCAGGCCGCGATGTTCGAGCGCGATCACCCTGGTGATCTTCGGCAGGTCGGCGCGTGCCTCGATGATCTTGTCGATCTGTTCCTGGTCCTCGCAGACGACAAGCGTCGCATCCGCGTGGTCGAGCACATAGGCGACCTCGCCCGCCGGGCTGGTCGGATAGACGCCGACGGTGACGGCGCCGACGATGCCGGCGCCGAGCTGGGCGAGAACCCATTCGATGCGGTTCTCGGAGAGGATGCCGAGATGGCCCTTGGGGCCGAGGCCGAGCGCGCGCAGGCCGAGGCCGACATGGCGGGCCCGGCGCCAGTACTCGGCAAAGCTGGTCGGCTGCCAGATGCCGTAGCGCTTCTGCCGGATGGCGATCGCATCGGGCCGCGTCTCGGCGTGATGGCGCAGCATTTCGACGATGGTCTTGGCCGGCAGGGCCATGGGGTCGGCCGGCGCGGCCGCGTCGGCGGTCTCGCGCGCCTGGTCCAGCGCAATGACGGTCGCGGTCATGACAGCCACCTCTTGCGGCGCTTGTAGTGCTTGATGTCGCGATAGCTCTTGTGGGCGAGCCCAAGATAGAATTCCTGCACGTCGCGGTCGGCGACGAGCCGCTCCGTCGGCCCGTCGATGACGATCCGGCCGGTCTCCATGATGTAGCCGTAATGGGCGATCGACAGCGCGACGGACGCGTTCTGTTCGACCAGCAGCATGGACACGCCCTGCTCGGCATTGATGCGCGCGATGATCGCGAAGATCTCCTCGACCAGCAGCGGCGCAAGGCCGAGCGAAGGCTCGTCGAGCAGGATCACCCGCGGCTCGGCGACGAGCGCCCGGCCGATCGCCAGCATCTGCTGCTCGCCGCCGGAGAGATAGCCGGCAATGTTCCTGCGCCGCTCGGCCAGCCGCGGGAAATAGCGGTAGACGATGTCGAAGTCGGCCTTCGCGCCGGGCTTGCCGGTCCGCGCATAGGTCGCCGCCACGAGATTCTCCTCCACCGTCAGGTCGGCGAAGATGCGCCGGCCCTCCATGACGTGGAACAGGCCCGAGCGCACCAGGCGATGCGGCGCGTTCTGCTCGACCGGCGCGCCGTCGAACAGGATGCGGCCTTCGGTGACGAGGCCGTTCTCCATCGGCAGCAGCGCCGAGACCGCTTTCAGGACCGTCGACTTGCCGGCGCCGTTGGAGCCGAGCAGAGCCACGATGCGGCCCTTCGGCACGCTCAGCGACAGGCCGCGCAGGGCCTGGATCGCCTTGTTGTAGACCACCTCGATATTGTTGACCTCGAGGATCATGCCGTTCTGGTCAGCCATGGCCTGCCGCTCGTGGAGGAGGGATGCGCCCCGCCGGCCTCGCGGCCGGCGGGGCTGGGATCGTCCGTCAGGTATTGGGCGCGATCGTCATCCAGTCGGAGGCGGCGACGAGGCGCTTCTCGGAGGCCTTGAACTCGTAGATCCGGCCGACCGGCAGCGAGTTGCGCACGACCGAGACCGGCACCCCGACGATGCCGCCGGTGTCGAGGTTCTGGATCGAGCGCGCCGCCTTCATCAGGTTGACGGCGTTGAGCTCCTGGCTGGCGCCGAGCGCGCGCTTCAGCGTCTCGACCGCGATCATCGCGTTGGTCCAGCCCTGGAAATAGGCGTTGGTGCGCACCCTGGTGCCGTTGAACTCGCGCACCAGCGCCATCTGCGCGCCCTGGGCATTGGGCTCGAGATTGTAGCAGGAGACGCCGAGATAGCCGTCGGCTGCGGCACCGGCCCGGCCCATCAGCACCGTGTCGGTGGAATAGAAGGTGCCCATGAACTTGGAGGTCATGCCGGCCTGGCGCGCCTGCGCCATGAATTCCGGGATCGGCTGCAGCACATAGCCGTGGAAGATCACGTAGTCCGGATTGCGCCGGCGGATCTTCAGGACGTCGGCGGAAATGTCGACCGAGCCCGGCTGGGTGATGATCTTCTCGACCACGTTGAGGCCGAGGCGCTTGGCCTCCGCCTCCGCCGCGGCGATCGGGTCGCGGCCGAACTCGGTATCGGAATTGACCAGCACGACGGAGGCGCCGCGCTTCTGCGCCTGGATGTAGCGCAGCAGCACGCGCAGCTGATCGGAATAGTTCGGCCCGGGGATCCACTGGTTCGGAAAGGCGGCGGGATCGTCGATTTCGGTAGCGAAGGAGGCGCCGGCCATGACGGTGGTGCCGCGCCGGTTCAGCTCCGGATTGATCGCCTTCTGGAAGCCGGTGGAATCGCCGAGGAAGATCGGGATGCTGTTCTGGCTGGTGAGGCGGGTGAAGATCGCCACCGCATTGTCGACGCGGTAGCCGGAATCCTCGGCCATGAACTTGATCTTGCGGCCGGCGACGCCGCCCTGGCGGTTGATCCATTCGAAATAGTCGCGCGAGCCCTCGAAGCCCTCGACGCCGGCGAAGGCGAAGACGCCGGTGAGCGGGCTCGCTGCGCCGATGACGATGTCGGGCGCCTGGGCGAAGGCGCGGCCGGAGCCGGTGGCGACCAGCGCGGCGCCGAGGCCGAGCTTGCCGAGAGCGCGCCGCGAAAGGCGGGGCAGGGCTGAATGTGTCATGGCATCCTCCTCGAAGGTTCAAGTCCCGCCTTGTCCGGCGGTGTTCACGGCATCAGGTTCTGAACGGCCAGAGCGCGAAGAAGCGCCGCACCCGGCGCCACATCTCGGCAAGGCCCATCGGCTCGAAGATCAGGAAGCCGACGATCAGCACGCCGAACACGACGTTGCGCACGGGGGCGAGATAGACCGGGGCGTCGGGATACCAGGGCGTGATGACGGCGGCGGCGAGCTTCAGGAATTCCGGCACGAGGGTCATGAACACCGCACCGAAAATGGCGCCGATGATGGTGCCGGCGCCGCCGACGATGACCGCGGCGAGGAAAAAGATCGAGGCGAGGGCGGGGAAGCTCTCCGGCGTCACGACGCGGAACAGATAGGCCCAGAGGCCGCCGGCGACGCCGGCATAGAAGGAGGAGATGGCAAAGCTCGTCAGTTTGTAGCGGAACAGGGCGATGCCGATGATCTCGGCCGATATGTCGCGGTCGCGGATGGCGATGAAGGCGCGCCCGACACGCGTGCGGAACAGGTTGCGGGCGGCGAGCACCATCACCACCGCGATCGGCATGACCAGCCAGTAGAGCCGCTCGGGGGTCGCGAGCTCGACGCCGAGCACGCGGGCCGGCGGCACGTTGAGGCCGCGCAGGCCGCCGGTCACCGGCGTCCAGTTGAGGAAGACGAAGTGCAGGATGACCGAGGCGGCAAGGGTCGCGATGGCGAGATAGAGGCCCTTGATGCGCAGCGAGGGCAGGCCGACCAGAATGCCGATGGCGGCGGCAACGGCGCCGGCGAGGACGAGATTGAGCAGGACGGGCGTGCCGAAGCGGCCGTCGAAGAAGGCGACCGAATAGGCCCCGACCGCCATGAAGGCGGCGTGGCCGAGGCTGACCTGGCCGGTATAGCCGGTGAGGATGTTGAGGCCGGTGGTGGAGATCACGTTGATCAGCACCAGCACGGCGAGGAACATCCAGTAGCCGGAGCCGACGAGCGGATAGAGCAGGAGCGCCGCGATGAGGAGGCCGAACCAGACCTTCTGGGTGTCGGTCCTGAACAGCGCCTCGTCGCTGACATAGCTCTCCTTGGCGGTGGCGATGCGCATGTCAGAGCCTCTCGATCTCGTGCGTGCCGAACAGGCCGTAGGGTCTGACGGTGAGCACGATCAGGAGGATGGAGAAGGTCGCCAGCAGCTTGTATTCGCCGCCGAACAGCCGCCCGACCATGGCTTCGAGCCAGCCGACGAACAGTCCGGCGACCAGCGCGCCGGCAATGCTGTCGAGGCCGCCGAGAATGACCACCACGAAGACCGACAGGCCGAACAGGCCCATCGCCGAGGAAATGCCGCCGACCGAGCCGACCAGGATGCCGGCGAGCGCGGCGACGACGGAGGCGAGCATCCAGGAGAAGGAGAAGACACCGCCGACATTGATGCCGACGGAGGCGGCGGCAGCCCGGTCGGTGGCGGTGGCGCGCAGCGCGACGCCGCCGCGCCAGAAGGCGAAGACGGTGATCAGCAGCGCCACCGCCGCGCCGGCGATGAGGAAGGAATAGGCGGTCTTCGACGGCACGAAGGCCTCGCCGATGATGATCGGCTGGGCGGGAAGAAATTCCGGCAGGCGGCGCGGCTCGGCGGTCCAGATGATCTCGACGAGGCCGATGAGGATCGAGGACAGGCCGATGGTCACCATGAAGACCGAGATCGGATTGTCCTTCATCAGGGGCCGGATCATCAGCCGCTCGATGCCGCCGCCGATCAGCGCGGCGACCACCAGGGTGGCGGGAATGGCCGCCCAGGCGGGCAGGGCGAGGCCAGCCGAGAAGCCGTAGAAGACGAAGGCGCCGACCATCAGCATTTCGCCGATGGCGAGATTGATCACCTTGGTGGCCTTGTAGATGATCACGAAGGCGACGCCGGTGAGCGCCAGGAGCGCGCCGGTGCCGAGGCCGGCAAGGCTGGTTTCGACGAGGTCGACGAGGTCGATCGATCCGAACATCATGCCACCTCGTCCGCCGTCGCCTTGCGCGGGTCGCCCGCCGCGCCGAGATAGGCCTTGATCACGTCCGGGTTGGCGCGCACCTCGGCGGGCGTGCCGGAGGCGATGCGGCGGCCGAAATTGAGCACGCAGACATGGTCGGAAATGTCCATGACCATGCCCATGTCGTGCTCGACGAGCAGGACGGTGACGCCCCATTCCTCGCGCACGTCGAGAATGGCGCGCGCCATGTCCTCGGTCTCCTCGCGGTTCATGCCGGCGACCGGCTCGTCCAGCATCAGGATGCGTGGCCGCATGGCGAGCGCGCGGGCGAGCTCCACCTTCTTTTGCAGTCCGTAGGGCAGGATCGCCACCGGCACGTTGCGGATGTGGTCGAGCTCGAGAAAGTCGATGACGTCGCGCTCGATCTCGGCGCGCAGCTCCATCTCCTCGCGGCGCGCCCGGCCCCAGTACAGGAAGGCGTCGAGGACATTGGTCTTCAGATGGGCATGACGGCCGAGCTTGATGTTGTCGAGCACGGTCATGCCGCGGAACAGCGCGATGTTCTGGAAGGTGCGGGCGAGGCCGAGCGCGGCGCGGTCGCGGGCCGGCACATGGGTGATGTCCTCGCCGTCGAGGCGCACCGTGCCGCTCTTCGGCCGGTAGAAGCCGGATATCGCGTTGAAGGCGGAGGTCTTGCCGGCGCCGTTCGGGCCGATCAGGGCGGTGATCGAGCCGGGCGCGACATCGAGCGAAACGCCGTCCAGCGCCTTGACGCCGCCGAACTGCAGCGACAGGCCTTCGACGTCGAGACGTGCGGCGGACGGCCGCGCCGGCGCGGCCGATAAAGGTGGCGTCAACGCCCTTTCCTCCCTGGCACGGCGCCATGCGGGATTTCCCGTCTTCGGCGCCGAACGATATCCCCGTCCGGTTTTCCGGATCCGCTCGAAAGCTAGCGCCGGCTGGCGGCGCGTCAATGCGAATTGCCGCGGCAGAGCGCCCTATCGGCCGTTCGGACGATGGTCAGGGGCCGGATTGTCGTGATTTTGACAGTCCTTGCCGGCCGTCCCGAGGCGACCATCCTTGAAGCGCGGGGCGAAATCGCTCATTCTCCGCCCGTACATCCACGGTATGCCCCGAGGGCATTCGGTCGTGGCCCCACGGGGCCCGTGCACGGGACGATTTTGCAATGAGTTCGAAGACCTTTTCCACCGCGCGCGAGGCGCTGGCCGGGCAGATCAAGGATGGCATGACGATCATGTCCGGCGGCTTCGGCCTCTGCGGCATTCCCGACGTGCTGATCGAAGCCGTCAAGGAATCCGGTGCGAAGGACCTCACCGTCATTTCCAACAATGCCGGCGTCGACGGCGCCGGCCTCGGCATCCTCCTGGAGACGCGGCAGATCCGCAAGATGATCTCGTCCTATGTCGGCGAGAACAAGCTGTTCGCCCAGCAGTTCCTGGCCGGCGAACTGGAGCTCGAGTTCAACCCGCAGGGCACGCTGGCCGAGCGCATCCGCGCCGGCGGCGCCGGCATCCCGGCCTTCTTCACTAAGACCGGTGTCGGCACCATCATCGCCGACGGCAAGGAGACCCGCGAGTTCGACGGCGAGACCTATGTGATGGAGCGTGGCCTGTTCGCCGACATCGCGCTGGTCCACGCCTGGAAGGGCGATCGCGAGGGCAACCTCGTCTACCGGAAGACCGCCCGCAACTTCAATCCGATGATGGCGACCGCCGCGAAGCTGACCATCGCCCAGGTCGAGCACCTGGTCGAACCCGGCGAGATCGATCCCGACCACATTCACACCGCCGGCATCTTCGTGAAGCGCCTCGTCCACATCGCGAACCCCGTGAAGCGGATCGAGCAGCGCACCACGCGTCCGCGGCAGGCGGCCTGAGAGGAGCATATCAGATGGCTTGGACCCGTGATGAAATGGCCGCCCGCGCGGCCAAGGAGCTGCGCGACGGCTTCTACGTCAATCTCGGCATCGGCATTCCGACGCTGGTTTCCAACCACATTCCGGCGGGCATGAACGTCCAGCTCCAGTCGGAGAACGGCATGCTCGGCATGGGCCCGTTCCCCTATGAGGGCGAGGAGGATCCGGACCTCATCAATGCCGGCAAGCAGACGATCACCGAGCTGCCGACGACGAGCTATTTCTCCTCGGCCGACAGCTTCGCGATGATCCGCGGCGGCCATATCGACCTGTCGATCCTCGGCGCCATGCAGGTGGCCGAGAACGGCGACCTCGCCAACTGGATGATCCCGGGCAAGATGGTGAAGGGCATGGGCGGCGCGATGGATCTCGTCGCCGGCGTGCAGAAGGTCGTGGTGGTGATGGAGCATTCGGCCAAGGACGGCCCGAAGCTGCTGCATCGCTGCAATCTGCCGCTGACCGGCGCGGCCGTCGTCGACATGGTGATCACCGATCTCGGTGTCTTCACCATCGACAAGAAGAAGGGCGGCATGGTCCTGATCGAGCTCGCCACCGGCGTGACGCTCGACGACGTGAAAGCCAATACCGAGGCCACGTTCACGGTCAGCCCGACGCTCGCCGCAGCGGCCTGACAGGTCGCCGCCGCCGGGCCTTGCGGGCTTGCCCCGCAAGGCCGCCGCGGCAAGGCCTCGAGCTCAGACCTGAAGAGATCGCGCCGGCGCCTCGCCGGCGCGACGCGTATCGGGCGGGTCATGCGCAGAACCGCCCCGAAACGGAGGCGCCGTCCGGTCGGCCATTGAAAAGCCATGTCGGGACGCCATTTCTGCTCGCTCAGTGAGTTTTCTCAAGTTTTGTCGGCGGCCGGTCGTGAACCGGCGGCCGCCTGAATCCGGGGCGCAAGCGGCGTGAATCTCGCCTCTTCCTTGAAACGTGTGCTGACGATCGTCGGCGGCATAGCGGTGGCCTTGGCGCTGGCGCTGGCGCTCGTGCCGGCCCTGCTGCCGGCGGAACGGGTGCGCGCCGCCGTCGTCGCCGAGCTCAGCCGCCGGCTGGGCGTGCCCGTCACCGTGTCCGGCCCGGTTTCCGTGCAGGTGGTGCCGCAGCTCGCGGTCCATCTCGACCGCGTCACCATCGGCACCGGCGACGATGCGCTGGCGAG
The DNA here is from genome assembly GCA_000751295.2 of bacterium YEK0313. Classification (NCBI taxonomy): domain Bacteria; species bacterium YEK0313. The sequence goes on along the minus strand of CCMO02000001.1, from coordinate 1,075,091 downwards.
CGCGGATGCGGCGATCGGCGCGCTGCGCCTGTTCCCGCTGCTCACCGGCAAGGTCTCGATCTCCGACTATGCGCTGGTGCGGCCGCGCGTCACCGTCAAGGTCGAAGCCGACGGCTCCTCGAACTGGGACCGGACGCTCGGCGCCCTGCGGCGCGTCGCCGAGGAGGAGGCGCGCGGGCTCGCCGATTTCCGCGTGGTGCAGGGCGAGGCGGTCGTGATCGACGCCAGGACCCGGCAGCGCATCGCGATCGGCGGCATGGAAATAGCCGTCTCCTGGCCGCGTTTCGACCGCCAGGCCAATATTTCCGGCAAGTTCACCCTGCATGACGAGCCGGTGGAGGTCAGTGCAGTGGTGGCGCGGCCCCTGGCGCTGCTTTCCGCCGAAGCCACCGCGCTCAAGATGCGCCTGGTCGCAGCGCCGGTGCGGGTCGGCTTCGAGGGCGAGGTCGGCGGCCGGGCGCGCGCCACCGCGGCCGGCACGATGACGGTGGAATCGACGTCGCTGCGCACGCTGCTGCGCTGGATCGGCCAACATCCCGGTACCGGCACCGCGCTCGGCAGTTTCGCCCTGAAGGGCGAGATGCGCATGACGCCCACGGAGCTCACCTTCACCGAGGTCAATGCCGAGCTCGACGGCAATGTCGCCGCCGGCGCGCTGACGGTCAACTTCGAGGGCGAACGGCCGCAGATCACCGGCACGCTCGACGCCGAGCGGGTGGTGGCGACACCCTATTTCTCCGACATGAACCCGATTCCCGAAGTCGATCGCGGCTGGAACCGCAGGCCGATCGACCTGTCGACGCTGACCGCCTCCGACCTCGACCTGCGTCTCTCCGCCCGCGAGATGATCGTCGGCGGGGCCAAGCTCGGTCGCACCGCGGCCTCGGTCACCGCGCGCAACGGCCGGCTCACCGTCACCCTCGGGGAGGCCCAGGCCTATGGCGGCAGCCTGCGCGGCGCGCTGGTCCTCTCGCCCCATCACGACGGCGTCGAGGTCCGGGCGACGCTCAACGTCCAGCGCGCCGAGCTCGGCCAGGGCCTCGCCGAATGGTTCGGCTATCGGCGGCTCGACGGCGTCGGCAATGCCCAGGTCACCATCGAGGGGCGCGGCCCCACCATGTCCGACATCGCCCGGACCGCTTCGGGCCAGGCGACGCTGACCGCCGTCGACGGCGCCATCCGCGGTTTCAACGCTGAGGCGATCCTGCGCCGCCTGGAGCGGCGGCCGCTGTCCTCGTCGGGGGCCGATGCCCGGTCCGGACGCACGCCCTACGAGCGGATCGCGGCGACGCTGCAGATCGTCAACGGCGTGGCGACTGCCGACGAGATCATGCTGGACGGCCAGATCGTGCGGGTCAGGATGCAGGGCTCGGCCCAGCTTCAGGCCCGGGAACTGGACCTGCGCGGCATCGCCACGCTGAAGCGCTCGGCGACCGCCACCGACGGCAATTTCGAACTGCCCTTCGCCGTCCAGGGCTCGTGGGACGAGCCTTTCGTCCTGCCCGATCCGCAAAGCCTCATCCGCCGATCCGGCGCCGCCGCGCCGCTGCGCGACGTCAACCGCGACCGCGACGCGCTGAGGGCGGTGCTCGACGCGATCAACCGCCAGCCCGGCCAGGAGGCGTCGAGCGAGCCGCCGCAGGTGCCCTCCTTCGCACCCTATCCGACCCTGCGCCGCTAGGCGGCGGCCGCGCCGGGCGGGGCCCGGGGAAATGGACGGCTGTCGATCAGGATGTCGCCCAGATTGCCTGCTATCGCGCCGCGCGCCGGCTGGTCCTGCCCGAACCAGCCCGGTTTTTCATGCCGCTCCAGGACCGCCGCCTTCGGCACGCCGCATGGGCTGTGTCATTGTGAGTGAAACGATTCGCCCCTCCTCATCGGACCTACGATGCTGTCACGCCTTTGCCGGATCCTCGCGTCGGCCCTGCTTTCCGCCTTCGCGATCGTCTTCGTGGCCGGCCAGCTGCTGGCGCAGGCGCCGGCCCAGTCGCCGGCCCCGCCGCGCGATCCCTCCGAACAGGCCAAGGCGACGCTCGACCAGATCGAAACGGCGCTCGACCGCGGCCTGTCGAGCGACGAGCTGGTCGACCTCAAGCGCAAGCTCGACCCGATCCGCGACGCGCTTGCCGCGGCGCTCCTCGAGATCGAGCCGCGGCTTGCCGAGGCGCGCGACCGGCTGAACCAGCTCGGCCCGAAGCCGGCCGACAACGCTCCGCCGGAGGCGGCCGAAGCGCGCCAGATGCGCGAGAGCCAGACCAAGGCGGTGGCCGACATCGATGCCCGCGTGCGCAGCATCAAGGTGTTGCAGGTGCGTGCGGACCAGCTCGCCGACCGGATCGTCGACAAGCGCCGCCAGCTGTTCACGGCCGAGCTGTTCCAGCGGTCGACGCCCATCGTCGATCCGCGTTTCTGGAGCGAGCTGTCCGATGCGCTGCCCTGGCTCGGGCGCTCCACCGGCTTCCTCGCCAGCGACTGGTGGGACCACCTGACCGGCGTCGTCGGCACCGGCCGGCTGGCGGTGGCGGCGGCGACAGCGCTCGCGGCCATCGCCGTGCTGTTCGTCGTCTATCGCACATTGCGCCGGCGCGGCCTCTACCGCCGCCCCGAGGACAAGCCCGTCTCCGATCTCGCCAGGGTCCTGGCCGATCTGCGCGTGACGGCGGAGCGCTCCTTGGTCCTGCCGATCCTGGTCGGCATCGCCGTGGCGATCGTCGAGAATTTCGGCCTGGTCCTGCCGCGCGCCGAGCCATTGGTGCCGCAGGCGGTGATGGCCGCCGTGCTGGTCATCTCCTGCACCCGCGGCGTCATGCAGGGCACCTTCTCGCCGGGCGCGCCGGCCTATCGGCTGGTGCCGATGCCGACCGGCCAGGCGGACGCGATCTTCGATGCCATGCGGGCGGCGGCCTGGATCGTCGCCGGCTGGATCCTGTTCCTGGCCTTTGCGCGCGTGCTGTTCGCCCCGGTCGCGATCACTGCGCTGTTCACCGCCGTGACGGCGCTCGCCATGGCCGTGGTCATCGTCGTCTATCTCAGGCGCACCACCGAGCGGGCGCTGGACGACGACGACCAGACGACCGCGGAGGCGGCGGAAGGCAGCGCGGCCGCCGAGGCGCCGGAGCCGCCGATCTGGGGCTGGACGCGCCCGCTGCTCTGGCTGATCGTCGCGACCATCGTCATCGGGATCATCGCCGGCTATTCGGCGCTGTCCGCGTTCATCGCCACCCGCCTGGTGGCGGCAGTGGTGATCGCGGCGGCCACCATCATCATCCTGCGCCTGCTCGACGCGGTCTTCGCCGAGTGGAGCGGCGCCAATACCCATCGCGGCCGCGTTCTCGCCGCCTCGATCGGCATCAAGCCCAGCCGCCTGCAACTGACCGGCACACTCATCGCCGGCATCCTGAAGGTCACCATCCTCGTCCTGTCGGCCTTCATCGTGCTCGGCCCGTGGGGCTTCGGTGGTGCCGCGGCGACGCTCGACGACGCCTTCTTCGGCCTCAGGCTGCCCGAGATCCGGACCGTCGCGCTGAACATCGTCGGCGGCGCGCTGGTGCTGGTCGGCGGCTTCCTGGCGCTGCGCGCGGTCCAGCGCTGGGTGCGCGACAAGGTCCTGCCGCTGTCGGGCATGGATGCGGGCCTGCAGAATTCGGTCGCGACCATTTTCGGCTATGCCGGCTTCGCCCTGGTGCTCGGCATCACCTTGCGCCAGCTCGGCCTCGATCTCTCCAACCTCGCCATCGTCGCCGGTGCCCTCTCGGTCGGCATCGGCTTCGGACTACAGTCGATCACCTCGAATTTCGTCTCGGGATTGATCCTGCTCGCCGAGCGGCCGATCCGGGTCGGCGATTCCATCGTGGTGAAGGGCGAGGAGGGCTATGTCCGCAAGATCTCGGTGCGCTCGACCGAGATCGAGACCTTCGAGCGTGCCACGGTGATCGTGCCGAATGCCGACATGATCACCGGCGTCGTCAAGAACTGGACCCATTCGAACACGCTGAGCCGGATCGCGGTTCCGGTGCGCGTCGCCTTCGATTCCGATCCGGAAGTGGTGCGCGACGAGCTCATCGCGGTCGCCTGCGACAACCGTTTCGTGATGCAGCAGCCGCCACCGCGCGTCTTCCTGATGCGCTTCGCCGATACCGGCCTCGATTTCGAGCTGCGCTGCGTCGTCTCCAATGTCGAATATTCGCTGACCGTGCGCAGCGACCTGCAGCTCGCCATCCTCAGCCGGTTCCGCGAGAAGGGCATCATGATCGCGCCGCCGCCGCAGGCCGCGATCACGCGCACCTGATCCCGGTCAGCCGGCCGTCGCGAGCGCCGGCCGCGCCATGTCGCCACCCTCGGCCCAGCGCGCCAGCATGTGCTGGCCGGGCGGGGTGACCTCGAGGAGGCGGCTCGCCGCGGCGCGGCGGAGCCAGCCCCTGGCCAGCATGAGGTCGAGCAGGGCCTTGCCGAGCGCGCCGCCGAGATGCGGGCGGCGCTCGCTCCAGTCGAGGCAGGAGCGGCAGAGCGGCCGCCGGCCCGCGCCGAGCTTGTCGATGTCGATGCCCTCGGCGATGAACCGCGCACGGCCCGCGGGCGTCAGCGACAGGCCGCGCTCGTCACTGCGCAGGCGGCCGCCGGCGAGGAAACCTTCCATCAGCCGCACGCCCCATTCGCCGGCGAGATGGTCGTAGCAGACGCGCGCCTTGCGCAGGCCGGGATCGCGCGGCCCGGTGCGGGTGCGCAGACGTCCCGTGCGCGCGGCAATGCCCATCAGGCCCTCCAGCACCTGGGCGACGTCGGCGCCGGACAATTGGAAATAGCGGTGCCGTCCCTGGGCGGCGACCAGCAGCAGGCCCGCCTCGCGAAGCTTCGCCAGGTGGCCGCTGGCGGTCTGGGCGGTGATGCCGGCCTCATGGGCCAACTCGCCGGCCGTCAGCGCCCGGCCGGACATGAGGGCCGAGAGCATGTTGGCGCGGGCGGGATCGCCGATCAGCGCGGCCACTTCGGCAATGTCAGGCCCGTCCTTCATGGCACGCTCCGCTCCGCCGCGCTCGTCCGGCGCGCGACCGACACCTTAGCCCAGGCCGCGCCTCCATGCTTCGGCCGCGGCCGAAACGTCGGGGCCGGTCAGGTGGTCAGCCATTCGCGCAGCTTGGTCGTGCGCGGCTTGGTGCGGCCGCCGCCGACCGCGACCTTCAGCGCCCGGGTTTCGCCGACCAGCACGACCAGCGAGCGGCCGCGGGTGACCGCGGTGTAGATGAGATTGCGGGCCAGCATGGCGTAGTGCTGCATGGTGACCGGCACCACGACGGCCGGATATTCCGAGCCCTGGCTCTTGTGGATGGTCGTCGCATAGGCGGGCATCAGGTTTTCGAGCTCGGCGAAGGAATAGCTCACCTGGCGGCCGTCGAAGAGCGCGACGAGCTCGCCGTCCTCCTCGTTGATGCGCAGAACCGAGCCGAGATCGCCGTTGAACACGTCGCGATCATAGTCGTTGGCCGTCTGCATCACCCGGTCGCCGGCGGCATAGGTCCAGCCGTAGCGCTCGACCGACCGGCCCTTGGACGGGTTCAGCACCTTCTGCACCTCGATATTGAGATTGCGCGCGCCCATGATGCCCTTGTTCATCGGCGCCAGGATCTGCACGTCGCGCATCGGGTCCAGCCCGAAGCGGCGCGGGATGCGCTCCTTGACGATCTCGATGATCTTGGCGAGCCCGTCCTCGGGCGAGTTCATTTCGACGAAGTAGAAGTCGCTGGCGACGCCCGGCTCCGGCAGCTCCGGCATTTCGCCGCGATTGATGCGGTGGGCATTGGCAATGATCCGGCTCGCCTCGGCCTGGCGGAACACTTCCGTCAGGCGGGCGACCGGCACGAGGCCGGAGGCGATGATGTCGGCCAGCACCTGGCCGGGCCCGACCGGCGGCAACTGGTCGACGTCGCCGACGAGGAGCAGGCCCGCCGCGGCCGGCAGGGCCTCGACGAGCGCCATCATCAGGGGCACGTCGACCATCGAGGTCTCGTCGACCACCAGCAGGTCGCAGGCGATCAGATTGTCGCGGCCGCGGGCGAAGGCGCCGAATTCAGGGTCGATCTCGAGCAGCCGGTGAATGGTCTTCGCCTCAAGGCCGGTCTGCTCGGTCATGCGCTTCGCCGCCCGGCCCGTGGGCGCGGCCAGCACCACCTGCGCGCCCTGGCGCGTCAGGATCTTCAGGATGGTGTCGAGCAGCGTGGTCTTGCCGACGCCCGGGCCGCCGGTGATGACCGAAACCTTGGCCTTGACGATGACGTCGAGCGCCTCGCGCTGTGAGGGGGCGAGCGGCTTGCCGGTGCGGGCCTCGACCCGCGGCACCTCGCGGTCGAGATCGACGCGGCCCCACGGCGGCTCGCCGACGACCAGCTCCTTCAGCTTTTCGCCGATCACCTTCTCGGCGCGGTGCAATTCCTTCAGGAACAGGTGCGGCACGCCGCCGATCGTGTCGGCGATCAGGTTGCGGCTGGCGACTTCGCTGTCGGCGGCCTCGCCGAGCAGCGTCTCGTCGGCATCGAGCAGCCGGGCCGCGAGGGTAATGGCGGCCTCGCGCGGCAGGCCGCAATGGCCGTCGTCGCGCGCCTCCTGGAGGGCAAAGCCGATGCCGGCCCGCAGCCGCTCCGGCGCGTCGCGCCGCAGGCCGAGCGAGATCGCCACCTGGTCGGCGGTGAGGAAGCCGATGCCGCGCACGTCGCGGGCGAGCCGATAGGGATCCTCGCGGATGAGGCCGATCGCCTCCGGGCCGAGGGCGCGGAACACCCGTGCCGCCTGGCCGAGCCCGAGGCCGTGATCCTGCAGAAACACGCCGAGATCGCGCACGATCCGGTCCTCGGCCCAGCTCTCGGCGATGCGCTTGATGCGGGCGGCGGTGAGGCCGGGGATCTCGGCCAGCCGGTGCGGTTCGCTGTCGAGCACCTCGAAGGTGCGCTTGCCGAAGGCCTGGACGATCTTGTGGGCGGTGGCGATGCCGACGCCCTTGATGGCGCCCGAGGCGAGATAGCGCTCGATGCCGTCGCGCGAGGCGGGCGGCGCGGTGACCAGCGTGGTCGCCTTGAACTGCAGGCCGTGGGTGCGATCGTTCACCCACGAGCCTTCCGCCGTCATCATTTCGCCGGCGGCGACCGCCGAGGTCGTGCCGACCACGGCGACCGGCTGCGGCCGGCCGCGCACGCGCACCCTGAGCACGGCGAAGCCGGTCGCCGGCGAATGGAAGGTGACGCGTTCGACGGTGCCGGTGAGCGTCTCGACCGGGCTTTCAGACGATGGGGCAGCGCTGTCGCGCATGAGCGAATCGGAAACGACCATGGACGGGAAGGGTTGGTCGAGCCTAGAACGCCGGCAGAGATCCGTCCACGCCGGTCGCCCGCAATGGCCTTTTCGCTCGCCGATATCAGTCTCGCCGAGGCGGCGCTCGTGGCGGGCACGGCGTTCGGCGCCTCGATCATCGGCGGCATGGCCGGCTATGGCACGGGCCTGCTGATGCCGCTCGTCCTGGTGCCGATCATTGGCGCCGAAAACGTCGTCCCGGTCATCGCGGTAACCGCGCTGTTCACCAATGTCAGCCGCTTCGTCGCGATGCGCGCGGCGGTCGACTGGCGCAAGACCGCTCTCATGCTGCCGCTGGCCCTGCCCCTGACCATGGTCTCGGCCTATGGCTTCACGCGGCTCGACAATCGCGGCGCGTCGATCCTGATCGGCGCCATGCTGATCGTGCTCGTGCCGCTGCGCCGCTGGCTGAGCCGTGCCGGCTTCCGGCTGGAGGGCTGGCGGCTCGTGCCGGCCGGGGGCGTCTATGGTTTCGTCAGCGGCGCCTCGACCGGCGCGGGCGTCATCCTCGTCTCGTTCCTGATGGCCGCCGGCCTGACCGGTCCGGCGGTGATCGCGACCGATGCCGCGGTCTCAATCGCCATCGGCCTCGCCAAGGCGTCGACCTTCGGCTTCAACGCCGCCCTGCCGCCATCGCTCCTCGTCTTCGCGCTGCTCATCGGCTGCGCGACGGTGCCCGGGGCCTTTCTCGCCAAGCGGCTGCTCGACGTCATTCCGGTGCGGCTGCATACGCTGATGCTGGAGGCCGTCATCGTGTTCGGCGGTGCGATCGTGCTCGCGCGCGGACTTGCCGGCGGCTGAAACGCGGCTGCTGCAAGGCTCCCCTGCGACACTTGCAGGCGCGGCACGCCCATATCTTACTGTCATCCGAGCGTCACGGCGGACATCCTGGCACGGGAGGCGAGATGTCGGCGACCCAGGTGATCATCCGGCTGCTCGGCGATGTCGCCCTGCTGCTCTGGGGCATCCATATGGTGCATTCGGGCATCATCCGGGCTTTCGGCAGCCAGCTGCGGCGCGTTCTGGCCCTCAGCCTGCGCAACCGCCTGACCGCCTTTCTGTCCGGCGCGGCGGTCACCATGGCGCTGCAGAGCAGCACCGCGACCGCGCTGCTCGCCACCTCGTTCGCGGCCGAGGGGGCTGTCAGCCTGGTGCCCGCGCTGGCCCTGATGCTCGGCGCCAATGTCGGCACGGCCCTGATCGTCCAGGCCCTGTCCTTCGACATCACGCTGGTCTTTCCGGTCTTTATTCTCGCCGGCCTCGTCGCCTTCCGGCGCGGTCGGCGCACCCGGATACGCGATCTCGGCCGCGTCTCGATCGGACTCGGCCTGATGCTGCTTGCGCTCTATCTGCTCGCCGAGACCATGCGGCCGGTGGAGAACGCGACGGCCGTGCGCGACCTGTTCGCGGCGCTGACCCAGGATCCGCTGCTCAATCTCGCCGTCGCCGCGCTGCTGACCTGGGCGGCCCATTCGAGTGTCGCGGTAGTCCTGTTCATCATGGCCATGGCGGCGGCCGGGCACGTCGCGCTGCCCGCCGCGCTCGCCATGGTGCTCGGCGCCAATCTCGGCAGCGCGCTGAACCCGGCGATCGAGGCGGTGGGCGAGGAACCGGCGAAGCTCCGCCTGGCGGCCGGCAACCTGGTCAACCGGGTGGTCGCCTGCCTCATCGCATTGCCGTTCCTCAAGCCGGCCGCGGCCGCGCTCGGCGGCTGGGGCTTTTCCGCGACCGCCGCGGTCGCCGCCTACCACCTCGCCTTCAACCTCGCTGCGGCGGTGGCCTTCATCGGCATCCTGCCGCTCCTCGCCCGGCTGATGGTTCGCCTGTTCCCGGAGGCGATCAGGGCGAGCGATCCGGGCGCGCCGCGCTACCTCTCGGCGAATGCGCTGGATACGCCGGCCGTGGCGCTCGCCAATGCCGTTCGCGAGACGCTGCGCATGGTCGACGTGGTCGAAGCCATGCTGCGCGGCTCGCAGGACGTGTTCGCGACCGGCGACCGCAAGCGTGTCGTCGAGGTCGTGCACATGGACGATATTCTCGACCGGCTGCATTCCGGCATCGAGCAATATCTGTCCGGCCTCGATAGCGAGGCTCTGACGGAGGAGGAGAGCCGCCGCCTGTCGGAGATCCTTGCCTTCGCCATCAATCTGGAGCGTGCCGGCGACGTGATCGACAAGAACCTGATGAAGCTCGCCGCAAAGCAGATCAAGAATCAGCTGAGCCTCGCGCCATCAGCGGCCACCGAGATCGAGGCGCTGCACAACCGGCTTCTCGACGACCTGCAGCTCGCTGTCGCGGTGTTCACGACCGGCGAGGTCGGCGCGGCACGCCGGCTCGCCGGCGAGAAGGAGGTGTTCCGTGCCGGCGAGCGCGATGCCATCGAACGCCATTTCGCCGAGATTCGGGGCGGCCGGACCAGCGAGGCGCATGAGGGGTCGAGCCTGCATCTCGACATTCTCGGCGAATTGAAGAACGTCGCCGCCCATGTCATTGCGACCTGCTATCCGCTGCTCGAAAAGAGCGACATGCTGCGCCAGAACCGGCTCGCCTGAAGCGATGGCGAAAGGCCGGATTGAGGCAGACTGCCTTATTTCGGTCTCATATCACCGCTACCTCAGCGCTATCGAGTTCAGGCCGAACGACTTGGCCCGCACCGCGCTTTGTCCGGTGCATTGCTGACGACCTTCCCAACGTCGATGATGTGTAAGCGTAGCGCTGCGTTCGCACGTCTTTATGCGCATTCGTTCCTTGAAAGGACATCTACATGGCTACCGGAACCGTGAAGTGGTTCAACACGCAGAAGGGCTACGGCTTCATCCAGCCCGATGCAGGCGGACCCGACGTGTTCGTTCATATCAGTGCTGTCGAGCGTGCGGGCCTCTATGGCCTGAACGAAGGGCAGAAGGTCTCTTTCGAGGTCGTTGCCGATCGTCGCACCGGCAAGTCGGCGGCGGACCAGCTCCAGGTTTCCGCCTGATCCGGCGCGGGGCCGGAGACTTCGCGTCCGTTCCGATGGAGGGGCGTGGAGGCTGGCGGTCCCGCCACAATGTGCTTACAACGCAACCCTTGCCGGGGCGATTCAGACGCCCTGGCCGGGGTTTTTTGTATCGCGTATAAGACGCCGCCCACGGAGGGGCTTTGTATGGCGAAAGAAGACGTTCTCACCTTCGACGGCATGGTCACCGAGGTCATGCCGGATGCCCGGTTCAGGGTCGAGCTCGACAACGGTCACATGGTGATCGTCTATACCGCAGGCAAAATGAAGAAGAACCGGATCAAGACGCTGGTTGGCGACCGCGTGACGGTGGAAATGACCCCCTACGACCTGGACAAGGGCCGTCTGGTGTTCCGTCACAAGGGCGAGAGCGCAGGCGCGCCGCGTCCGCCGGGTGCACCGGCCCGTCGTCCGCCGCCGCGGCGCCGCTGACCGTTCCGCGCCTGTCAGGCCGTCGGCGCGAGGCCGGCGGTGCCCCGTGAGGGGCTGTTTCGTTTGCGGGCTTTCGAGATGCCGTCCGCGCGCTCCGCGACCTTCACGGGCTTCGGTGCGATCGGCCTTTGGGGCCTGCTCGCGCTGTTCACGACCGCCTCGGGCAAGGTTCCGCCGTTCCAGCTCACTGCCATGACCTTCGCCATCGGCGGAGCGATCGGTCTTGCCCTGGTGGCAATGCGGCCGGGCGGGCTCGGGGCGCTGGCGCAGCCGCCGCTGGTCTGGCTGCATGGGGTTGCCGGCCTGTTCGGCTATCACGCGCTCTATTTCACCGCGCTGCGCTTTGCGCCCGCCGCCGAAGCCAATCTCCTCAACTATCTCTGGCCGCTGCTGATCGTCGTCTTCTCGGCGCTGCTGCCCGGCCATCGGTTGCGGCTGCATCATGTCGCCGGCGCGGCGCTCGGCCTTGCCGGCACGGCGCTCATCATTGCCGGGCGCGGCGGGCTCGGCAGCGGTTTTGCGGCAGGCCATCTCGTCGGCTATGCCGCGGCCATCGCCTGCGCGCTCGTCTGGGCCGCCTATTCGGTCAGCGCACGGCTCCTGCCGGGCGTGCCGACGGAAGCGGTCGCCGGTTTCTGCCTCGCCACCGCCGTTCTGGCCGGGCTTTGCCATCTCGCATTCGAGACCACGGTCTGGCCCGTCGATGCCGCGGAATGGCTCGCGGTCGCGGCGCTCGGTCTCGGCCCCGTCGGTGCTGCCTTCTATCTCTGGGACCGCGGCATGAAGCGCGGCGACATCCAGGTGCTCGGCGCGGCGAGCTATGCCGCCCCGGTCCTGTCGACGCTGGCGCTGGTCGCCTTCGGCTTCGCCGCCCCGACCGCCTCGCTCGCCGTCGCAGTCGCACTGATCGTGCTCGGCTCGCTGATCGCCTCGCGCGACATGTTCAGGCGCCGGCCGGCTTGAACGCGCATCGCGTGCTGCGCCGGTTCACGTCGTCGGCGGCGGCGGACGCCGGCAGTGGTAGCCATAGACCTCCTCGAAACCCAGCCGACCGTAGAGCGCGCGTGCCCGTTCATTGGCCTCGCGCACCTGCAGATAGGCTGTATGGGCGCCCTTCGAGCGGCCCCAATGCATCAGGCCGGTGACGAGCCGGGTGCCGACGCCCTGGCCGCGCGCCGCGGCGGTGACGGCCAGATCGTAGAGCCCGACATAACCGCGCTCGGCAACCCCGAGGCCGTAGCCGACCGGCTGGCGGTCCAGATAGAGCGTCGCAAAAGCGGCGTCGACACGGATCGAGGCAACGATTTCGGCGAGCACGTCGCGCTGCCAGTCGGCCAGTTCATAGGCGCCGGCGGCCCCTTCGATCCAGTCGACCGAGGGATCCTCGGCCAGGACGAGGGCAATGGCAGGAGCGCCCTTCAGCTCGACCCGGCCGGCGAGCGAGGCCGTCATCACCCGCGTCGGGTCGTAGAGCGTCCAGCCGGCGGCGGCGAGCGCGGCATCGATGCCGGCGCCGGCAAGCGGGGTGATGCGCACCATCGGCTCGATGCCGGCCTTGCGGTAGAGCGCCTTCACCGCCTGGATCAGTTCGTCCGCCGGCAGCGTCGAGGGAAACCAGGGACTTGCCGCATTGGCCCGCTTGGTATGGCCGCGCGCCATGCGCACCAGCCAGCCGTCGAGATGGATGGTCTGCAGGGCCGGCCAGGCGTTGAACAGCCGTTCCTCGAGATCGCGGACGAGGGCGAGGTCGGTCGGGGCCGGATCGCTCATGGCAGGGGCGCTCATAGTTGCGGGCTCCAGCCGTCCGGCGCGAGCGTGAAGCCGGAAAAATCGAAACCCGGCGCCACGGTGCAGCCGACCAGGGTCCAATCGCCGAGGCTTTCGGCGGCCTGCCAATGATCACGCGGCACGACGCCCTGCGGCCGCTCGCCGGCGCCAAGGTCGGCGCCGAGGGTGAGCGTCGAAACCGGGCCCTTGACGTCGGGGGCGATCGCCAGCGCCAGAGGCGCGCCGGCATACCAGTGCCAGATCTCGGTGGCGTCGACCTTGTGCCAGTGCGACCGCTGGCCGGCCTGCAGCAGGAAGTAGATCAGGGTCGAGGCGGCCCGGCCGTCGGCGCCCGCGGCATCGCGGAAGGTCTCGCGGAAATGGCCGCCCTCGGGATGCGGCGCGAGGTCGAGCAGGTGGATGATCGCCTCGGCGGTCAGCTCAGAGCCTTTTGCCATGATCTGTCACTTGCGCGCCCGGCCGAAATCCGGGTCAGCCGTGTCCTGGTGCTGGTCGATGATCGAGCGGCGGATCGCGCGGGTGCGCGTGAAGAGGTCGAAGAGCTGGTCGCCCTGGCCCCAGCGGATGTTGCGCTGGAGCGCGATGAGGTCCTCGGTGAACCGGCCGAGCACTTCCAGCACCGCGTCCTTGTTGTGCAGGAACACGTCGCGCCACATGGTCGGGTCGGAGGCGGCGATGCGGGTGAAGTCGCGGAAGCCGCCGGCGGAGAACTTGATCACCTCGCTCTCGGTGACCTGTTCGAGATCGGAGGCGGTGCCGACGATGTTGTAGGCGATGAGATGCGGCACATGGCTGGTGATCGCCAGGACCAGGTCGTGGTGGTCGGGTGCCATCACCTCGGTCTTCGAACCGAGCGCCTGCCAGAAGCGGGTGAGCCGCGCCACGGCCTCGGGGTCGGCGCCGGCCGGCGGGGTGATGATGCACCAGCGCTCGTGGAACAGTTCGGCGAAGCCGGCATCCGGACCGGAATGTTCGGTGCCGGCGACGGGGTGGGCCGGCACGAAATGGACATGGCCTGGCATGAACGGTGCCATCTGGGCGACGACCGAGCCCTTCACCGAGCCGACATCGGAGACGATGGCGCCGCGCTTCAGATGCGGGGCGATGGCCTCGGCCACCGCGCCACAGGCGCCGACCGGCACGCAGACGATGACGAGGTCGGCATCGGCGACGGCGGCCGCAAGATCGGTCGTCACGACGTCGGCGAGATCGAGCGCGCGGGCGCGGGCGACCACCTCGTCGGACCGGTCGGCGAGCGCGACCGCGCCGGCGACCCGGACGGCCTTCAGGCCGCGCGCGATCGACGAGCCGATCAGCCCGATGCCGATCAGCGCGACCTTGCCGAAGAGGGGCGCGTCGCTCACGAGGCTTTGGCCAGGAACTGGGCGAGGGTCGCCACCAGATAACGGTTGGCCTCCTCGCTGCCGACGGTCAGGCGCAGCGCATCCGGCAGGCCGTAGGCCGCGACCCGGCGCAGCACCAGGCCCTTGGAGGTCAGGAAGGCGTCGGCATCGGCCGCGGTCTTGCCCGCGGTCTTCGGGAAGTGGATCAGCAGGAAGTTGCCGACCGAGGGCGTCACGGCAAGCCCGAGCTTGCCGATCTCGGCGGTGAGCCAGGGCAGCCAACGCTCGTTGTGCTCGACCGCCGCCTGAACGAAGGCCTGGTCCTCGATCGCGGCGACGCCGGCATTGATGGCGGCGGCGTTGACGTTGAATGGCCCGCGGATGCGGTTCAGCGCATCGACGACATGGTCCGGCCCATAGAGCCAGCCGATGCGCAGGCCGGCGAGCCCGTAGATCTTCGAGAACGTGCGCGTCATCACGACGTTGTCGCTGGAGGCGACGAGCTCGATGCCGCCGGCATAGTCGTTGCGCCGGACATATTCGGCATAGGCCGCGTCCAGCACCAGCAGCACCGATTTCGGCAGTCCGGCATGCAGCCGCTTGACCTCGTCGAAGGGGAGGTAGGTGCCGGTCGGATTGTTCGGATTGGCGAGGTAGACGACCTTGGTGCGCGGCGTCACGGCCGCCAGGATGGCATCGACATCGGTCGTCAGGTCACGCTCCTTGACCACGACCGGCGTGCCGCCGGCAGCCAGGATGGCGATCTTGTAGACGAGGAAGCCGTGCTCGGTGAAAATGCCCTCATCACCGGGGCCGATATAGGTGTTGGTGATGAGCGAGAGGATCTCGTCCGAGCCCGAGCCGCATATGAGCCGGCCGGGATCGAGGCCGTAGAGCCTGCCGATCGCCTCGCGCAGCGCCGCCGCCGACCCTTCCGGATAGAGTTCGAGCTTGTCGGCGATCTGCCGGTAGGCCTCGATCGCCCTGGGGCTGGCGCCGAGCGGGGTCTCGTTGGAGGAGAGCTTGTAGACCTTGGCGACGCCCGGCGCGCCCGACTTGCCGGGGACATAGGCATCGATCGCCAGGATGCCGGGGCGCGGCTGCGGACGGGTGGGGGCTGTGCTCATCGGGGCAGGCTCATCCTGGGGCAGGAACGGCCATGCGCCCGACGAAGTCAGGCCGCGGCCGGCCTTGCGGTGTAGCCGACCGCGCCTGCGGCTTCAACCGCGCGCAGCGCCCATCAGGGCCGTCACCTCGATCTCGATCTTGATCTCGGGTTTCAGGAGCCCGGCCACGACCAGCAGCGTCGCCGCCGGGCGGATCTCGCCGAACACCTCGCCGAAGATCGGAAACACCTTGTCGGCATCGGCAGCATGGGTGATGTAGTAGGTCGCGCGCACCACGTCCTTCAGCGAGGCGCCGGCCTCGGCGAGCGTCGCGGCGATGGTCTTGAAGCAGTTGCGCGCCTGGTCCTCGACGCTGTCGGGCAGTTGCATGGTGGCATAGTCGTAGCCAGTCGTGCCGGCGACGAAGACGAAGCCACCCTGCACCACGGCGCGCGAATAGCCGGCCGCCTTCTCGAAGGGGGAGCCGGTGGAAATGAGCCGTCGTTCCATCGTCGCGTGCCCTCGGCTGCCTTCGACGCCAGGGCGGCGACCGGCCTGGCGTCCCGTCGGATGCGGACCGTCACATCCAGGGGCGGGCGACGGCCGTCGTCTTCTCGAAATCGTCGATCGCCTTCGCCTTGACCATGGTCAGGCCGATATCGTCGAGGCCGTTCATCATGCAGTGCTTGCGGAAGGCGTCGATCTCGAACTTGAGCTTGCCGCCGTCGGGACCGCGGATCTCCTGGTTCTCCAGGTCGATGGTCAGTGTGGCATTGGCGCCGCGATCGGCATCCTCGAACAGCTTCTCGAGGTCCTCGGGCGAGACCGTGATCGGCAGCACGCCGTTCTTGAAGCAGTTGTTGTAGAAGATGTCGGCGAACGAGGTGGAGATCACGCAGCGGATGCCATAGTCGAGCAGCGCCCAGGGGGCATGCTCGCGCGACGAGCCGCAGCCGAAATTGTCGCCGGCGATCAGGATCTGCGCCTGCCGATAGGCCGGCTTGTTCAGCACGAAATCGGGATTTTCCGAGCCGTCGTCCTTGTAACGCATCTCGGAGAAGAGGCCCTTGCCAAGTCCCGTCCGCTTGATCGTCTTCAGATATTGCTTGGGGATGATCATGTCGGTGTCGACATTGATCGTCCGCATGGGCGCGGCGACGCCGGTGAGCGTGGTGAACTTCTGCATGGGGGATCCCCTTGTCGTCTTAGGCCCGCATGTATCAGAGGCCTTGGGGCTCCGGCAAGGCGGTGCAGCAGGCGGCGGGGTTGCAGCAAGGCGCGGGCTCGCCGATATCGTGGGGCAACCGGAGAAAGCCATGACCGTATATCAGACCATCGAGGCCAAGCTCACGGAGGCCTTCGCGCCCGTCTCGCTCGTGGTGATCGACGAGAGCGAGCATCATCATGGCCATGGCGGCTGGCGCGAGGGCGGCGAGACACATTTCCGCGTGAAGCTGGTCTCGGCGGCCTTTGCCGGGCGCTCGCGCGTCGATCGGCACCGCATGGTCAACCAGGTGCTGGATGCCGAGCTGAAGGGCCGCGTCCATGCGCTGGCGATCGAGGCGCGCGCGCCCGACGAAACGCGCTGAGGAGCCGGGGTCAGGCCGCCAGGATCAGCCGGTCGGCGGTCGCCAGATTGCAGGCCATCGGCACGTTGTAGAGGATGGCGAGGCGGGTCAGCGCCTTGACGTCGACGTCGTGCGGATGCGGCGACAGGGGGTCGACGAGGAAGACCAGCAGGCCGATCCGATCCTCGACGATCAGCGCTCCGATCTGCTGGTCGCCGCCGAGCGGCCCGCTCTTCATGGCGGTGATGTCGAGTTCGGGGATCTCGCGCTTCAGCAGGGCGCCGGTCGTGCCGGTCGCCACGAGACGCCGGCCGACCAGCCGGTCGCGATGGCGCTGGGCCCAGGCGATCATGTCCGCCTTCTTCTGGTCGTGGGCGACCAGCGCGAGAAAGCGTTCGGCGGACGGTGCGGTCACGGTCATGTCGGCAGCCTCCGGTCCGAACAACGGCTCGCTCACACGAGCCGTTCCAGCGGGGTGATCTTCAGGGCGGTGATGCGGTTGCGCTGCTTGCGCAGCACATGGAAGCGGAAGCCGTGGAAGGTGAAGGTCTGGCCGGCTTCGGGGATCGACCGCGCCTCGTGAATGACCAGCCCGGCAATGGTGGTGGCTTCCTCGTCGGGCAGGCGCCAGTCCATGGCCCGGTTGAGGTCGCGGATCGGCACGCTGCCGTCGACATTGACCGAGCCGTCGGCCTGCGGCCGGACGCCGACCATCTGCACGTCGTGCTCGTCCTTGATGTCGCCGACGATCTCTTCGATGATGTCCTCGAGCGTGACGAGGCCCATCACCTCGCCATATTCGTCGACGACCAGCGCGAAATGGGTCTTGCGCCGCAGGAAAGCCTTCAGCTGGTCCTGCAGGCTGGTCGAATCCGGCACGAACCAGGCCGGCAGGGCAAGGCTCGTCAGGTCGATCTTCGAGACGTCGCCGCCGGCCGCGGCCAGCGCGCGCAGGAGATCCTTGCCGTGCAGCACGCCGATGATGTTCTCCGGCGTGTCACGCCACAGCGGAATGCGCGTATAGGGCGCCGCCAGCACGTCGCGCACCACCTGGTCGGGCGTATCGCCGACATCGATGGTCACCATCTTGGTGCGGTGGACCATGACGTCGGACACGGAGAGGTCCTTCAGGTCGAGAATGCCGCCGACCATGTCGCGGTCGAGCTTCTCGAAGGCGCCCTCCTTGTGCATCAGGTCGACCGTGCCGCGCAGTTCCTCGGCTCCGGTCAGCACGTTCTGGTTCTGGTCGATCTTCAGCCCGAAGGGGCGCAGCACGCCGCGCACTACCGCTTCGATGGCGAGCAGGACCGGGCCGAGCACGGCGACCACCACGGAGACCGGCCGGGCCATGGCGAGCGAGACGCGCTCCGGGCGCACGATGGCGACGGTCTTCGGCAGCACCTCGGCGAAGACGATGATCAGCACCGACATGATGAAGGTGGCGTATATGACGCCTTCGGCGCCGAAGAAGCCGACCATCAGGCTGGTGGTGAAGGCGGAAACGGCAATGTTGACGATGTTGTTGCCGACCAGCATGGCGCCGATCAGCCGCTCGCGGGCGTCCAGCATGCGGTTGATCAGCCGCGCCCGGCTGTCGCCGGCCGTCTCCAGCGCCAGCATGCGCGCCTTCGAGGTGGCCGACATGGCCGTCTCGCCAGCCGAGAAGAAGGCCGACAGCATCAGGCTGACCACGATGATCGCCAGCGCCGCCCAGGGGTTGATGATGACGTCGTCCATGGTCTCCTCGGCCGTCCGGTCAACCAGGCGCGCCGCGGCGCCCGGGTTCAGCCGCGCGCGAGTTCCTCGCTCAGGAAGGCGCTGACGGCCGCGGGGTCGACATCGGGCGCGATGAAGCTCCGGCCGATGCCGCGGGCCAGGATGAAGGTCAGCGCGCCGCGCGTCACCTTCTTGTCCTGGCGGATCGCGGCCATCAGCCGGTCGACATCGCCGATATCGCCCGGAATATGATGGAGTTCGCTCGGCAATCCAACGGCGTCGAGATGGGCGCGCATGCGCTCGGCATCCGCCGCCGGGCAGAGGCCCTGGCGGACCGAGAAGCGGAAGGCCTGGGCCATGCCGATCGCCACCGCCTCGCCGTGGACGAGGCGGCTGCCGTCATAGCCCGTCGCCGCCTCCAGGGCATGGCCGAAGGTGTGGCCGAGATTGAGCAGGGCCCGGTCGCCGGTTTCGGTCTCGTCGCGCGCGACCACCGCGGCCTTGGCACGGCAGGAGGTGGCGATGGCCTCGATCCGGTCGCGGCCGCCCTGGAACACGCCGCGCCAGTTGGCCTCGAGCCAGGCAAAGAAGGCGGGATCGTCGATCAGGCCGTATTTGGCGACTTCGGCATAGCCGGCGCGGAATTCGCGGGTCGACAGCGTATCGAGCGCGTCGGTATCGGCAAGCACCAGTCCCGGCTGATAGAAGGCGCCGATCAGGTTCTTGCCGTGACGGGAGTTGATGCCGGTCTTGCCGCCGACGGAGGAATCGACCTGGGCCAGCAGGCTCGTCGGCATCTGCACGAAACCCATGCCGCGACGGATCACGGCCGCGGCGAAGCCGGCGAGATCGCCGACCACGCCGCCGCCCAGCGCCAGCACGATGTCGCGCCGCTCGAGCCGCGCGGCGAGGACCTCGTCGACCACCCGTTCGAGCATGGCGAAACGTTTGGTGGCCTCGCCCGCCGGCACGGTGATCCTGACATGGCGGAGCCCGGCAGCCGCGAGGCTCGTTTCCAGCGCCGGAGCGTGCAGGACGCCGACCGTCTCGTCGGTGACGATCGCGACCGCCCGGCCGGGAAAGCGCTCGGCCAGCATGGCGCCGGCGCCGGCGATCAGCCCGGAGCCGATGAGGATGTCGTAGGACCGGTCGCCGAGCGCGACCGGAACCTGGGTCGGGCCCTCGGCCCCGGCAATGGCGGTCATGTCTCTTCAGTCTCTCGGGAGCCGAGGAGCCGTTCGGCCAGCACGGCAACGGCTTCCTCGACGATCTCCTCGTGCGAGGCCTCGCGCGAGAGGATGGCGAGATCGGCCTCGGCATAGACGGGATAGCGCTCGTCCATCAGGCGGCGCAGCACGGCCTCGGGGTCGGCCTGCTTGAGGAGAGGGCGGTCGCTGCGCCGGCGCACCCGGCGCATCAGCACGTCGAGATCGGCCTTCAGCCAGAGCGACAGGCCGTTCGCACGGATATTGGCGCGGGTTTCCGGATTCATGAAGGCGCCGCCACCGGTCGCGAGCACCTGCGGACCGTCGCGCAGGATGCGGGCGACGACCCGGACTTCGCCGGCCCGGAAATAGGCTTCGCCGTGCTTTTCGAAGATTTCCGGGATCGACATGACATGCGCCTTCTCGATCTCGTGGTCGGCATCGATGAAGGGCAGGCCGAGGCGCTGGGCAAGCCGCCGGCCGATGGAGGTCTTGCCGGCGCCCATCAGGCCGACGAGCACGATGGAGCGCGTCCCGAGCGCGGCGCGCAGGCGTGTCGTGTCGATATCGGCAATCGTGCCGCCCATGATGCTCCCCGGTTCGTCATCCCCTGTGTCATGAACCGGCGCATAGGGCAACCGCCCGGCTCGGCGGAGCCCCCCGTCGCGGCCGGATGGAAGGGCCAGATTTCCGTTCAGGCCGGCTTCCGGGCGCCGGATCGGTCAGGCCGCCTTCGTCTCCGTCCGTTCACGGGCGAGGCGGGTGACGGCGGAGAAGTCGAGCTTGCCCGAGCCGAGCATCGGCACGGCCGGCACCACGACGACCTCCGCCGGGACCATCAGCTCGGATGCGCCCTTGCCGCGCGCAAAGACCTGGAAATCCGGCCGGTTCGCGCCCTCCTGCTCGGTCAGGAGCACGAGCCGCTCGCCCTTGCGCGGATCCGGCAGGCTGGCGACGGCCGACGGGGCGTCCGGCCAGAGCTCGGCGGCGAGCGTCTCGACCGCGGCGAGCGAGATCATTTCGCCGCCGATCTTGGCGAACCGCTTGGCGCGGCCCTTGATCGTGACGAAGCCTTGCCCGTCGATGCTGACGATGTCGCCTGTATCGTGCCAGCCGTCCGGCGGCGGTTCGAGCACGCCGGGCCTTTCGGTCCTGAGATAGCCGAGCATGACGTTCGGTCCGCGGACAAGCAGGCGGCCGCCATCCTCGACGCCCGGCATGGGCTCAAGACGCGCCTCCATGCCCGGCATGATGCGCCCGACCGTGCCGAAGCGGTTGAACATGGGCGTGTTCAGCGCCAGGACGGGCGCCGTTTCGGTGACACCGTAGCCTTCGAGGATGCGCAGCCCGAACTTCTCCATATAGGTGCGGCGCGTCGATTCCTTGACCGGCTCGGCGCCAGCGAGGATGTAGCGCAGGGCCCGGAAATCGTAAGGGTGCGCGGCCCGGGCATAGCCCGCCAGGAAGGTGTCCGTGCCGAACAGGATGGTGGCGTTGCAGCCATAGACGAGCTCCGGCACCAGCCGGTAGTGCAGCGGCGAGGGGTAGAGATAGACCGGCACGCCCGAGACCAGCGGCAGAACCAGGCCGGCGGTCAGGCCGAAGGAATGAAACACCGGCAGGACGTTGAACACCTTGTCGCGCCTGCCGAAATCGATGCGGGCGGCGGCCTGGGCGGCATTCGCCAGCATGTTGGCGTGGGAGAGGACGACGCCCTTGGGCGTGCCCTCCGACCCCGACGTGAACAGGATCGCCGCGCGGTCCCCGCCCCCGGTCGGGACGATCGGCTTGTCGTGCCGCCAGAAGGCCTTCAGCTTGTCGGACGTGGAGACGGTCGCCCTGACGTCCTCGAGATAAACGATCGCGACATCGCCGGCGAGCGCCTCGATCAGGCCGCCCATCCGGCCCTTTTCCACGAAGGCCCGCGAGGTGACGACGGTCTTGATGTCGGCCGCCTTGCAGGCCGCGGCGATATTGATCGCGCCGGCGGTGAAATTGATCATGGCGGGCACCCGTGCCGCCGACATCAGGCCGAGCAACGACACGGCCGCGCCATTGGCATTGGGCAGCATCACGCCGACGGCTTCGCCCGGGCGGGCGAGCGTCATGAGCTTGCGGCCGACGATGTCGGCTCCGATCAGCAGGCGGCGGTAGGAAAGGGCGCCGGCCATCGGGTCCTCGACCGCGAGGCGGCCCTTGCCTTCGCGCCTCGCGGCCTCGACCACCGCGTCGAAGACGCTGCGGTCGATATCCGTGGTGCGGAAGATCAGGTCCGACATGATGGTGTAGAGGGCCGTGCCCGCAGCCTGGCGGCGCTGCCGCCCGCGCAGGCGCGCGTCGACGGCGAGCTCGACGGGTTCGAGCACATGGACGCGCACCTTCGGGAACCAGCGGCGTCGCACCTGGTCGCGGCCGAGGCGCGAGAAGGCGGTCGCCTCCAGGCCTTCGATGCGGACCGGCACGACCTTGGCGCCCGACTTGTCGGCGATCATGGCGGCGCCGTCATAGACCTTCATCAGGCTGCCGGTGACGGTCAGGCGCCCTTCCGGGAAGATGACGAGGCTGTCGCCGCTCTTGACCGCGTTGATCAGCGTCCGGGTCGCCAGTGGCCGGGTCGGGTCGAGCGGCATGGCGCGGGTCAGACGCAGGAACGGCTTGACCCACCAGCGCTGGGCGATGGTGTGGTCGATCGCGAAGACCGGCTCCTTGTCGAGGATCGACAGGGCCACCGCCGCGTCGAGAAAGCTGACATGGTTGAGCGCGATGATCGCGTTGGGGCCAGCCTTGGCAATATTGTCCTGGCCGGTGACCTCGAGCCGGTAGAAGGCGCGCAGCACGATCGAGACGGCGTCGAGCAGCGGATTGGTCGGCAGGACCATGAAGATCCAGGCGGCCGCGGCGAGCGTCGCCAGGCCGATGACCAGGAAGAGCTGCGCGAGGGTGAGCCCCATGGCCTGCAGCAGCGCGACGACGACGGCGCCGGCTACCATGAAGGCGGCCGAGAGGACATTGATGGCGGCGACGATGCGGGCGCGCCTGTCGGCGGGCGCCCAGGCCTGGGCCGCGGCAAAGGAGGGCACGATGAACACGCCGCCGGCAATGGCGAGGCCGGCGAGGTCCAGCCCGACCCGGCGCGCGGTGCCCTGAGCGAAGAATTCGGCGATGCCGACCGCCGGCTGGTGGGCGGCAACGCCCCAGGTCGTCCAGGCGAGGTCGAGCGCGAAGAGGCCCATGACGGCGCAGGCGATCGGCACCGGCAGCAGCACGATCCGGCCGCTCGACAGGAACGAGCCGATGCCGGAACCGATCGCGACCGCGACGGTGAAGACGGCGAGATAGGTGCTGACGACGAGCTCGGTGCCGCCCATGCCGTTCTTCACGAGCGAGGGCAGCAGCGACATGACGATGGCGCCGATCAGCCAGAACAGGCTGACCATCACGCCGGTGCGCCAGAGCCTCTCATCGGTCCAGAGGTCGGCGAGGAGGTCGCGCGTCGAGCGGACAATGTTGCGGTCGACCTTGAGGTCCGGCGCCGCAGCCTGCGTCTTCGGGATGAACAGCGTCGCGCCCCAGCAGAGCAGCGCGAAGGCCATGACGAGGCCGCCGAGCGAAGCCGCGTCGCCGCCTTCGCGCGCGGTCATGCCGCCGGCAATGGTGCCCAGCAGGATGGCGATGAAGGTGGCGCTTTCGATCAGCGCATTGGCGGCGGGCAGTTCGGCCCGCTCGAGATGATCGGGCAGGATACCGTATTTGATCGGTCCGAACAGCGCGGCGATGATGCCGAACAGCGCCAGGGCGACGAACAGGACCGGCACGGAGTGCAAGCTGAAGCCGAGCACGGCGACGCCGGAGGCGCCGATCTCGGCGAGCTTCAGGCGGCGCGCGATGAGTGCCTTGTCATGGCGGTCGGCGAGCTGCCCGCCGAGGCCGGACAAAAGGAAGAAGGGGGCAATGAAAATGCCGCCGGCCAGCGTCACCAGCGCTTCGCCATGCGATCCCGCCAGCTTGTAGAGGATGATGAAGACGAGCGCGTTCTTCAGGAAATTGTCGTTGAAGGCCGAAAAGAACTGAGCCCAGAACAGGGGGGCGAAGCGCCGCTGCAACATCAATGAGCTGAACATGGTCGTCTCGTGCAAGGATGGCGGAATGGCGGTCTGGCGGGACGGTGAGCGTGCCGCGAACTAAAGCATCGATCCCGAACTTCGTTTCAGTCCGGTGTCGAGCCGCCGCCGGACGGCAGGCGCGACAGGGACGGTTTGAGGGGGCCGTCCTGGCCGGCGCAAACGGCCGGCCGCGAGGCGGACAGGGGCCTTGGCCATGCGTCTTCTCTCCCGTGAACGATGTTCACGGATTTGTCGTACAACGTATCCGAAAGTCCTTCAAGCAAAATTTGAACATTGTTCACGTGTCGAACGCATCGCCGGCCGGCGCGAAATGCGGGACGTGTCGGCGGCGCCGGCCGGCGCGGTCAGGCGGCCGGCGTCTCCCTCGCGGCGATGGCCTCGGCGATGGCGACCAGCCGCGCCGCCATGTCGGCGTGGAGGCGCTCGACCATGCGGCCTTCGACCTGCAGAGCGCCCTTGGCGGCATTTTCCGGCAGGGCAAAGGCCGCGATGATCTTGCGCGCCCAGGCGACTTCGGCCTCGGCCGGCGAAAAGGCGGCATTGCAGCCGGCGATCTGGTTCGGGTGGATCAGCGTCTTGCCGTCGAAGCCCATGTCGCGGGCCTCGTCGCATTCCTTCAGGAAGCCGGCCTCGTCGGCGATCTCGTTCCAGACGCCGTCGACAATGACGAGACCATGGGCTCGGGCCGCGGCGAGGCAGGTCATCAGCCAGGCGTTCATCGGCGCCCGGCCGGGCACGATGCGCGCGCCGGTTTCCTTGGCGAGATCGTTGGTGCCCATGACGAAGCCGGAGAGGCGCGTCGTGGCATCGGCCGCAGCCGCGGCGATGGCGCCGGCATTGAGCATGGCGAGCGGCGTTTCCATCATGGCCCAGACGCGGACATGGGCGGGCGTGCCGGCGGCGGCGCGGGCCCGGCCGGCGCCGAGAAGGTCGCCCGGACCGTTCACCTTGGGGATGAGGATCACGTCCGGCCCGGTCGCCGCCACGGCGGAAAGGTCGGCCTTGCCCCAGGCCGTGTCCAGGCCGTTGATGCGCACCACGACCTCGCGGTGGCCGAAACCGCCGGCGGTGACGGCCGCGGCGACCTGCTCGCGTGCGACCGCCTTGGCATCGGGCGCAACGGCGTCCTCGAGGTCAAGGATCACGACGTCGGCGGCGAGGGTGCGCGCCTTTTCGAGCGCCCGGGCATTGGAGCCGGGCATATAGAGCACCGAACGGCGCGGGCGATTGGTGGCGACCAGATTCGACATGGCAAGCGATCCGAAAAGAGGCTATGCGGCTTCAATGTGGGCCAGAGGCTAGCTGCCTTGCGGCGCGCATGCCATCGTCCTTTCGCGCGATGGTGTTCCATGCCGATCGAAAGTGCTCGCAACGTGACCGATACGGATGTTCTGATCGTGGGTGGCGGGATCATGGGGTCCTGCGCCGCCTATTTCCTCAAGAAGGAGCTGGGTTTCGCCGGCTCGGTGCGGGTCATCGAGCGTGATCCGACCTATGCGCAGTCCTCGACGACGCTGTCGGCGGCCTCGATCCGCCAGCAGTTCTCGACGCCCGAGAACATCCGGATGAGCCGGTTCGGTATCGAGGTGATCCGTTCGCTCGGCCAACGTTTCGGCGCCGATGCCGATATCGGTTTCCACGAGGGCGGCTATCTGATCCTGGCGAGCGAGACCGGCCGGGGCGTGCTGGAAGCGAACTGGCAGACCCAGCACGCGGAAGGCGCCGACATCCTGCTCCTGTCGCCCGACGAGCTGAAGCAGCGCTTTCCCTGGCTCAGCACCGAGGAGCTTGCCGCCGGCGCCTTCGGCCGCACCGGCGAGGGCTGGTTCGACGCCGCCATGCTGCTCGACCTGTTCCGCAAGGCGGCGCGCGCGGCCGGCGCCCACTACCAGAAGGCGGAGGTGCAGCGCCTCACGCGCAGCGGCGACCGGATCACCGGGGCGGTGCTCGACGACGGCACCACCGTCACCTGCAGCACGCTGGTTCTGGCGGCCGGGGCCTGGGCCGGGCGGCTCGCGGCGACGGCCGATATCGACCTACCGGTCGAGCCGCGCAAGCGCACGGTCTTCGTCGCCAAATGCCCGGCGAGCTTCTCCGGCATGCCGCTGATCGTCGACCCTTCGGGGGTCTGGCTGCGCCCGGAGCGCGACCTGATCATTGGCGGCTGGGGCCCGGGCGAAGCCGATCCCGATCCGGCGGCCTACGGTGATTTCGAGCCGAACCACGACGAGTTCGAGGCTCATGTCTGGCCGGCCTGGGCGACGCGCGTGCCGGCGCTCGAGGAACTGCGGCTGATCCGCGCCTGGGCGGGGCATTACGATTTCAACACGCTCGACCACAATGCCGTGCTCGGGCCGCATCCCGAGGTCGCCAATCTGCAGTTCATCAACGGCTTTTCCGGCCATGGCCTGCAGCAGGCGCCGGCGGCTGGCCGCGCCGTCGCCGAGCAGATCGTGCATGGCGGCTATCGCACGCTCGATCTTTCCGTCTTCGGCTACGATCGTATTGTCCGCGGCGAACCCGTCCTCGAGTTGAACGTTATCTGACCGTCCGCACGCCGGACCGGCAGGAGATCCTTCACATGAAAGTCTGCATCTATGGCGCCGGAGCGGTCGGCGGCCATCTTGCCGCTCGACTGATCGCCAAGGGTGATGCCGAAGTCTCGGTGGTGGCGCGGGGCGCCCATCTCGCCGCCATCAGGGACAAGGGCCTGTTCCTGGAGACCGGCGGCGAGGTGATCGGCGGCAAGCCGGCCGCGGCGACCGACGATCCGGCCGAACTGCCGCCGCAGGATCTCGTCGTGCTGACGCTGAAGGCGCCGGCCCTGCCCGGCATCGCCAGGCCGCTGAAGGCGCTGCTCGCGCCGAGTGCGGCCGCCCTGTTCTTCACCAATGGCATTCCCTGGTGGTGGCGCTACGGCATCGACGACGGCGGCTCGCTGCCGCTGCTCGATCCCGAAGGTCTGCTCTGGCGCGAGCTCGGCCCGGAATGCGTGCTCGGCGGCGTGGTCTATTCATCGAATGCGCTGAAGGAACCCGGCGTCGTCACCCATTTCGCCTCCAACAAGTGGATCATCGGCGATCCGACCGGCGACCGCTCGCCGCGCGGCGAAGCCGCCTCCGAACTGTTGGAGGCCGCCGGCCTCAACGCGCCGGTCTCCGAGGACATCCGGCGCGACATGTGGGAGAAATTGTTCCGCAATGTCGGCGGCAATCCGCTGTCGGCGCTGACCCGCATTCCGACGTCGGATTGGGGGACGGCGCCCGGTATCGGCGAGGTCAGCCGCGGCATGATCGCCGAAACGGTGGAGGTCGCCCGCGCGCTCGGCTGGGATCTCGGCGAGGAAACCGACATCGACGCCATCGCCAATCCGGCGCCCGGCCGCACGGGCGGGCGCTCCTCCATGCTGCAGGACGTCGAAGCCGGCCGGCCGATGGAAGTCGAGGCCATTGTCGGCCAGGTGCAGGCCTTCGCCCGCGAGGCCGGCGTCGCGACGCCGACCATCGACGTCATCCTGCCGCTGATGCGCGGGCTCGATGCGGCGATCCGCAGCCGGCGCGATGGGTGATTGTCGCGAGCCAATATGGTCGCGCTGCATAAAGGTTAGCCGTGGTTCGAGGCTCGCCTTCGGCTCGCATCTCACCATGAGGATCGTAGAGTATTGCAGCAGTGACAGTGCCGGATGCTCGTCAAACGCGTCGCTTCATGCGCATGCTTGGTGCCGTGCCCAGAACTCCTCATGGTGAGGTGCGAGCGCAGCGAGCCTCGAACCACCGCTAACCTTGGCGCAAAGCGCCCATTTTCGATTTTTGCCTCACCGAAGACCTCTGCTTCGCCCGGACCCTGCCGGGCGAAGCGTTCTCGCGCCAATCCGGCTCAGGCGTTGGCCATCGGCCGGCGCCGCACGTCGGGGCGCAGGTGCTGGTAGGGAATGATGCCGGTATCATCGAGCGCCGCGCCGGGCGAGGCGCCGACCACGACGCTGTCGGCATAGGGCTGCCAGTCGCCGCGGAAATGCACCGAGCTCTTCAGCACGACCACCTTGTAGCCGGTAATGTCGATGCCGAGATGGGTCGCGACCGCGATGCAGTGCGGCTGCTGGCGCACCGAGCAGACGACGACGTCGATGCCGCCGATCCGGAGCCAGGCCGAGGGACCCATCTGGATCGGCTGGCCGCCGACCATCGGGCCGGTGCCGGTGAAGCGGCCGTCGGAAACGGCCTTCACTTCGGCCTTGACCTCGAACGGCTCCTCGCCCGGTCCCGTGCCGTTCGCCCCGAAGGTGACGGTGACATGGCCGCCGACGCCGGCTTCGCGCGCGGCGAGCGCGATGGCCGGCTCGTGGAACAGCGCGGCCAGCGTGTTCTCCGCCTTGCGGGCGACCAGCGCCTTCAGGAAGCCGGTGGTCGCCGAGGCACCGCCGGCGCCGGGATTGTCCTGAGTGTCGGCGATGATGACCGGCCGCGAGGCCGTGCGGGCGCGCCTGAAGGCGATGTCGAGCGCCTCGTCCTGGGGCTTGGCGAGATGTTCGAGGAAGGCGGCTTCCGCGCGCAGCACGGCCTTGGTCAGCCGGTCGACCGCGGCGTCCACGGCCGGCTGGTCGCCGCCATAGCCCATGACGGTCGCGCCCATGTCGAAGATGTCGGCCGAGGGGAAGCCCGGGCAGAGCGACAGGTGCACGCCGGTTTCCGCCTCGATCTCCTCGAGCAGCGCATAGAGCCCTTTCATCGGCTCGATCATCGAGCAGCCGGAGGCGATCGGGATGAGGAAGGGCAACTGGCGGAAGGCGCGGGCCGGCCGCGGCCCCCACGACCTGACGGCGTCGAGCCAGCGGGCGACGCGCTGGCCGGTCTGCAGCCAGTCGATATGCGGATAGGTGCGATAGGCCGACATGAAGCTGGCATTGTCGACCATGCGCCGGGTGACGTTGGCATGCAGGTCGAGGGAGGCGACCACCGGCATGTCGGGGCCGACGAGACGGCGCACGCGGTGCAGCAGCTCGCCTTCGGCATCCTCGATCGTCTCGGTGGTCATGGCGCCGTGCAGTTCCAGGAACACCGCATCTGGCGCGCTGTCGGCAATGTCGGCGAGCAGATAGGAGGCGGCGCGTTCGAAGACGCTGTCGGCGACGCGTCCGGACGGCTGGGCGAAGGACCAGGAGAGCGGCACGATCGTGTGGCCGCTGGCGATCGCCACGTCCATGAAGCCGGTAATGGCGACGTTGAAGGGGGCGAATTTGGCCGGAATGCTGTCGCCGCGCGTGAAGCCGGGCCAGGCGCCGTCCTGGTTGAAGCTCGCCCAGCCGGTCGGTTCCGGGACGAAGGTGTTGGTCTCGTGCAGAAAGCCGCCGCAGGCGATGCGCATGTCCGGAACATCCTTGAAGGTTCGTGGCGTCCTATTGGTGACCGATCGCCGCCCATGCGTCATCCCCGGCGGCGGCTTGCCTGCGATGCGATCGCTGTGGGGCGGGTGCCGCCGGCCTGGCCATGCGCAGCAAGGCCGGGCAAAGGCCCGCAATGGTCCTGCCGGTCCGTTTGAGCGATGCCGATCTGCCGATAGACTGGCGCGGCCGCTTCGAAACGTCGCGGCGCGCCGGGCCGGCCGAACCGATGGACAGTCCATGCCGCATGTTCACGTGACGGGTACCGACCGCCGTTCCGATGTGGTGGTGGCGGTCGAGGATGCCGGGCGATGGCACATGCTGCTGCCCTTCGCCGGGCACAAGGTCGCGCGGGCGGCCGCGGTGGGCCGCGACCGTGTCGTTTGCCTCTCCGACAGAGGCGATCTCGCCCTTGTCGACATCCGCTCCGGGCGCGACATCGCCCGGCGGCCGGTCCGGCTCAGCGGCGGCGACAACATTCTGGTGGCCGGTCGCACCCCGGTCGTCGCGGTCCACGGCGCGAAGCGCTATCTTTCCGATCTCGACTACCCCCAGAGCCTTCACATCGTCGGCGCAGCCGATCTCGGCACGGTCGCCGAAGGCGATGCGATCCGGTTGCCGGCGGACGGGGCTCCCGCCCGCCTGGTCTGGCGCGGCGCGGCCGACGCCGCAAGCGGGGCGGACGGGCTGATCGATCTGCAGATCCGAGGCCGGCTCTTTGAGGATGCCGCCGGCCGGCTGGCCTTCGTCGGCCAGACCGGAGCCGGCCACGCCCTGTTCCGTGTCGATTGCACTGACGGGGCCGTGGAGATCACGCCCATTCCCGACGGCGCCATGCCCTGGCAATGGCTCGGCGCCAGCGGCGCCTTCGCGCTGGCGCCTCATATCGGCCGCCCCTTCGCCGTTAGCGACCTCGATGCCGCCGGTCCCGGCCGGCAGGCCTTTTTCGAGGCCAGCCACCGGCACAGGGGAACGCTGGAACTCTGGACGACGGCGCCGCCGCGCCTTGTCCGGCTGGTCGAGACACGCGCCGGACTGCCGCCGGATTTTGCCGTCGATGTGACCTGGGAGCCGGACGAAACCGGCTTCTGGGTCAAATTCGCCGGCAATTCCCGGCAGGTCGATTTCCAGCGCATTGGCCGCGATGGCGGCCAGTCGCCCGTCTTCGGCTTCGCGCGGTTTCGCGACCAGGCCTATCCCTTTCCGCAGGAGATCGCCGATGTCGCGGATCCGCAACTGGTCGAGGTGCGGGTCGATGGCCATGCCGTCCATATCAGGCGGGACTGGTGCGGCCTTGCCGAACCCTTCCGGCTGATCGCCGAAGCGGAGGACGGATTCCGCAGCGATGTCGAGCCCTATCCGCCGGAGGCTGCGGTGAAGCGGTTCCTCGCGGCCTCAGCCCGGCCCCATGTCGTGCCCGTGGCCAGCTTCGCCAAGGCCGCCATCGACGAGGCCTTGCGCGCCCTTGCCGGCGACATTGGCGAGCGGCTTGCCGATCTCCTGCAGGAGGACATGCTGGAGATCGTGTTCGAAGTCGCCGGGAAAAATGTGACGGAGCGAGCCTTCTTCGCACGCGCGACGAAGGCGCGCATCGACATGGCCGAAAGCCTGCGGGCGCTGATGGCCGCCTATCTGAAGGCGCAGCCGGCGGCGGTCGAAGCGAAGAACCTCTTCAGGCAGATCTGGGGGCCGGACGGCACGGGCGCCCTTGGTCCGGCCATGGCGGCGCTGCTCGCCCTCGATCCCGACGCTCACGACCTGTTCCGGGACTACCTCGCCCGGCGCGACGGCGAGCACGAGACCCATTCGACCGATGTGATCATGCGCGACTACATTGCCGCGGCCGGCTGGCGCGACCGCGCCATGATCGCCTTCGGCATCTTTTTCGCACTGATCCGGCACAGGGACGGGCGGGAGGCGATCGCAGGCGGCCTGCTCGACGAATATGGGCTCATGCAGGCGGCCGAGGCGATGATCGGTCCGGCCGACTTCGCCGGTCTGATTGTCGCGGAAATCGACCGGTTCGTCGTCACGCCGGGCCTCGACCGGGGCTCCGGGACGGACCTCTACCATGCCCTGCAGCCGAGCCTTGAAACGACCTCCTATGGCCGGCAGGTGCTGGCAGTCCTCGCCGCCGAGGGCCGGCCGGTGCCGATGCGGACGGCACAGGAGCGCGGGCTCAATGCCGGCTTCCTGGAGGCCGTCGCGCCGCAGGACGTGTCGCCGCAAAGACCGGCGAGGCCCTGGTGGGCGCGTCTGCTCGGCCGATAGGCACTGCGGGCCTGCCGCACATTTCCGGTGATGCGATCGCGGCGGGGCTGCGATCGCCGCCGGCGGCTGGCGGCGGGAGCGCAGGCTGATAGCCTCGGCCCAAGTCCCGCAAGCGGCGGGCGGTTGGGGGAGGCCATTCATGACCAAGCAGTCCTGGACTTGCGCAGAGGGTGTGACCCGCAGATCGGTGGTCGTCGGCCTGCTGGCGCTCCCAGCCGCGGGGCCGGCCGCCGCCGAGGACTATCCCGGCAGCCGGCCGATCCGGGTGGTGGTGCCCTTCGCCGCCGGCGGCGGCACCGACGCGATCACCCGGATCGTCGCCGAATATGTCGCCAAAGGCTGGGGCGCGGCCGTCGTCATCGAGAACAAGCCCGGCGGTGGCACGATGATCGGCGCGCAGGCCGTCGGTACGGCTCCCGCCGACGGCTATTCGGTGCTCGCCGTCTCCAACAGCTTTCTGGTCTCGCCGCTGCTGGCCGAGCGCGCGCCCTATGACAGCGGCCGGGACTTCACCGCGGTCGCGCTGATGGCCTCGAGCCCGCATGTTCTGGTGGTCAATCCGGCCGTGCCCGCCCGCACGCTCAGCGAGCTGACGGCCTGGGCCAAGGCCCATGCGGCGACGGCGGGCTTTGCCTCGTTCGGCCGTGGCGCGTCGAACCATCTCGGCTTCGAGGTGCTGAAGCGCCGCCTTGGCCTCGAGATCGTGCATGTTCCCTATAATGGCAGCGCGCCGGCGATGAAGGACCTGATCGGTGGTCATGTGCCGATGATGCTCGGCGACCTGCAGAACGTGCGCGAGCAGATCACCGCCGGCACGCTGCGCGCCATCGCCGTCGCCAACGAGACACGGCTCGCCTCGCTCCCGGACGTGCCGACGGTCGCGGAGGCCGGCATAGCCGGTTTTACCTCGAAGTCCTGGTTCGGCCTGGTGATGCGTGCCGGCACGCCCGGCCCGATCGTGACCAAGTGGAACGCCGCGGTGCTCGCCGCGCTGGCCGATGCCGAGGTGCGCGCGCGGCTGGAGCCGCATGGCGTGACGCTCGGCGACATGTCGGCCCCCGAATTCGGGGCCTTCCTGGCTCGCGAAACCGACAATGCGGCGAATACGATCCGCCTCGCCGGCCTGAAATAGCGCGTCCGGCATGGCGCAACGAAAAAGGGCCGCCGCTTTGCCGCGGCGGCCCTCCGTTTCGATCCGCGTGAGCGGGCGGTCAGCCCATGGTCGGGATGACGAAGCTCGCCCCGTCCTTGATGCCCGAGGGCCAGCGTGAGGTGACCGTCTTGGTCTTGGTATAGAAGCGGAACGCGTCCGGACCGTGCTGGTTGAGGTCGCCGAAGGCCGAGCGCTTCCAGCCGCCGAAGGTGTAATAGGCCAGCGGCACCGGGATCGGCACGTTGACGCCGACCATGCCGACTTCGACCTTGGCGGCGAAATCGCGGGCGGCATCGCCGTCGCGGGTATAGATGGCGACGCCGTTGCCGTATTCATGGTCGTTGGCGAGCGACAGGGCTTCGCCGTAGGTCTTGGCGCGCACCACCGAGAGGACCGGGCCGAAGATCTCCTCGCGATAGATCCGCATGTCCTTGGTGACGTTGTCGAACAGGCAGCCACCCATGTAGAAGCCGTTCTCGTAGCCCTGCATCTTGAAGCCGCGGCCGTCGACGACGAGCTTCGCGCCTTCCTTGACGCCGATATCGACGTAGCCCTTCACGCGCTCCAGGGCCTGGGCCGTGACGAGCGGGCCGAAATCGGCATCGGCCGAGGTCGAGGGGCCGATCTTCAGGCTTTCGACGCGCGGCACCAGCCGCTCCATCAGCCGGTTGGCGGTGTCCTCGCCGACCGGTACGGCCACCGAGATCGCCATGCAGCGCTCGCCGGCGGAACCGTAGCCGGCTCCGATCAGGGCGTCCGCCGCCTGGTCGAGATCGGCGTCGGGCATGATGATCATGTGGTTCTTGGCGCCGCCGAAGCACTGCACGCGCTTGCCGCTGGCGCAGCCGCGCGAATAGACATATTCGGCGATCGAGGTGGAACCGACAAAGCCGACCGCCTTGATGTCGGGATCGTCGAGCACGGCGTCGACCGCTTCCTTGTCGCCGTTGACGACGTTGAAGATGCCCGGCGGCAGGCCGGCCTCGAGGAACAACTCGGCCAGCATCAGCGGCACGCCGGGATCGCGCTCGGAGGGCTTCAGCACGAAGGCGTTGCCGGCGGCGATCGCCGGGCCGGCCTTCCACAGCGGGATCATGGCCGGGAAGTTGAACGGAGTGATGCCGGCGACCACGCCGAGCGGCTGGCGCATCGAATAGATGTCGATGCCGGGGCCGGCGCCTTCGGTATATTCACCCTTCATCATCTGCGGCGCGCCGATCGAGAACTCGATCACTTCGAGGCCGCGCTGGATGTCGCCCTTGGCGTCGGCGACCGTCTTGCCGTGCTCGCGGGCGAGCAGATCGGCCATCTTCTCGTTGTCGCGGGCGCAGAGCTCCAGGAACTTCATGAGCACGCGGGCGCGGCGCTGCGGATTGGTCGCGGCCCAGGCCGGCTGGGCGGCCTTGGCGTTCTCGACCGCGGCGCGGACCTCGGCCTTGGTGGCGAGCGCAACCTTGCCGAACACCGAGCCGTCGAGCGGCTGGAACACATCGGCGGTGCGGCCCGACTGGCCGGCGACATGCTTGCCGCCGATGAAATGACCGTAATTGCGCATGGGAGGATCCTCCTGTGTCGTGCTTCTTTCGAAACTCGGTGCGTGACGAATGTCCTTCGGTTCCGACATTCGCTTCCGGCCGGGACCCGCGCGCGGATGCCGGAACCGAAGGACACTTGCGAGTTCGGCGACAACTAACGCGCATCCGTGCCGGAACCAATGACGAAGATCGCGCATGCATTGTGCGCAGATTGGCGTAAGATCGGCGCATGACGCCAAACTGGGATCATGTCCGGGTGTTCCTTGCGGTGGCGCGCACCGGCCAGTTCCTGTCGGCCGCGCGCACCCTGGCACTCGATCACGCCACCGTCGCCCGGCGCATGTCGGCGCTGGAGGCGGCACTCGGGACGCAGCTGTTCTCGCGCTCCACCGCCGGCGTGACGTTGACACTCGCCGGCGAGAAGTTCCTGAGCGCCGCCGAAGGCATGGAGACCGCCTGGCTGGATGCCCAGGCGAGCATCGCCCAGGCCGATCGCGTGGTCTCCGGCACGGTGCGCATCGGCGCCCCGGAAGGCTTCGGCGCGCTGTTCCTGGCGCCGCGCCTCGGCCGGCTCGTCGAGCGCCATCCCGACCTCACCGTGCAACTCGTGCCGCTGCAGCGGACGCTGTCCCTGTCGAAGCGCGAGGCCGACCTCGCCATCGTCATCGACCCGCCCAAGGACGGCCGGCTGACGGTACGCAAGCTGACCGACTACGGCCTCGGCCTCTATGCCGCGCGCGATTATTTCGCCCGCCACAGGGTGCCGACCACCCCGGACGAGCTGAAGCGGCACCTGCTGGTGACCTCCGTGCAGGACCTGCACTATTCGGAGGCGCTGACCTATTATGCGCCGGCTTTCGATCACGACCAGCGCCGCCTCGAATGCGCCAGCGTCATGGCCCAGGTCGAGGCGGTCAAGGCCGGCGTCGGCATCGGCATCCTGCATGACTATGCCGCGCGCGGCGTGCCAGGCCTCAATCCGGTCCTGCCGGGCCTCGTCATCCGGCGCACCTATCACCTGGTCGCCCATGTCGACACCCGCCGCATCGCGCGGGTCGACGAAGCCTATCGCTTCATCGTCGGCGAGGTGGAGATCGCCGGCAGCCTGTTCTCGTGACGATCATCCAAGGCGCGTCGTCGCAAGGTGATGCGCGCTGCACAACCGCCAGTCGTGGTTCGAGGCTCGCCTTCGGCTCG
Source organism: bacterium YEK0313 (assembly GCA_000751295.2). Lineage (NCBI taxonomy): Bacteria > bacterium YEK0313. Next base: position 1,039,940 of record CCMO02000001.1, on the reverse strand, counting down.
CACCTCACCATGAGGAATGGGGAGCGCTGCATCAGGGACGGTGCCGGGTACCCGCCATGCATGCCGCTTCATGAGCCGGCTTGGCGCCATTCCCAACACTCCTCATGGTGAGGTGCGAGCCCTCTTGGCGAGCCTCGAACCACAGCAGCGTTTGGTGCAGAGAGCATCAGCCGCCAAAAAAAGAAGCCTGGTGTCCGCGGTGGCGGAACCGCGGACACCAGGCCCGAGCCTTTCCCGGTCTACGGCGGCGCCGGGAAAGGAAACCGTCGGTCGCGCGGCTATTCGGCCGCGACCCTGATCGAAGGCTGCGCAGCATGCGGCGGGGCCTGAGGCGCGCCGTGACGATGGCCGCCATGTGCTTCGTCCGCCTCGTCGGCGGGGCCGACGAAACGGCCGAAGATCCAGCCGAAGAACCGTCCGACATCGTCCATGACAGTGTAGAATGACGGCACAAAGACAAGGCTGAGCACGGTCGAGACGATCAGGCCGCCGATGACCGCGATCGCCATCGGCGCGCGGAATTCGCCGCCGTCGCCGGTGCCGAGCGCCGGCGGGATCATGCCGACGGCCATGGCGATGGTGGTCATGATGATCGGCCGAGCCCGCTTGCGGCCGGCGTCCAGCATGGCCTCGGTGCGCGGAACGCCCTCGCGCACCCGCTCGACCGCGAAGTCGACCAGCATGATGGCGTTCTTGGTGACGATGCCCATCAGCATGAGGATGCCGATGACCACAGGCATGGAAATGGCGTTGTTGGTCAGCAGCAGCGCTATGATGACGCCGCCGAGCGACAGGGGCAGCGACATCAGGATGGTCAGCGGCTGGAACAGCGAGTGGAACAGCAGGACCAGCACGCCGAGCACCATCAGGATGCCGGTGCCCATGGCGATCGCGAAGCCCTGGAACACCTCGGCCATGATCTCGGCGTCGCCGCCGCGCTGGAACGACACGCCGGGGGGCAGGTTCTTCGCAGCCGGCAAAGCATAGATCATTTCGAGCGCCGGGCCGATCTCCAGTCCCGGCGTCAGGTCGGCGCCGATATTGATGCGGCGCGCGCGGTTGAACCGCTCGAGCGAGGACGGGCCCTGGCCGAAGCTCACCTCGGCAACCGCGCTCAGCGGCACCTGCGCGCCGGTCGCCGTCGTCACGGTGAGCTGCGAGAGCAGGTCGACGTCGGTGCGCGCGGCGGTGTCGAGCTGGACCCGGATCGGGATCAGCCGGTCGCCGGCATTGAAGCGGGCGAGGTTGGGGGCGATGTCGCCGATCGTGGCGATCCGCACGGCCTCCGAGATCTGGTCGGTGGTGACGCCGTAGCGCGCGGCTTCGTCCGGCCGCGGCACGACGCGGATTTCCGGCCGGTCGAGGCCGGCGGCGGCGGCGACGTTGACGAAGCCCGGCAGGCGCCGCATCTCGGTCTCGAGGTCGGCGACCGCCTTGTTCAGGTTGGCGACGTCGTTGCCGCGCACGATGATGGAAAGCTCGCGCTCGCCGTTGCCGCCGATGTAATAGGCGCGGATGTCGGGGATTTGCGCGAACAGGCCGGACACGGCCTGCTGGATCTGGCGCTGCGTGCGCGAGCGCTCGGTCTTGTGGACGAGCTTGACGATGACCGTGGCGCGCCGGATCTCGCGGACGCCGATCGGATTGGCACCGCCGATCGAAATGATCGAGCGCGTCTCGGGAATTTCACGGCGGATGAGGGCGGCGAGCGCGTCGGTGCGCCGCTGCGTGTCCTCCAGGGTCGAGCCGGGCGGCAGCTCCACCGAGATGACGAAGCGCGAATCGTCGGGAAACGGCACGAAGCCGGTCGGCAGGAAACGGATCGCGTAGATCGAGACCGCGAAGACGACCAGGCCGGCGATCAGCGTGACGTAGCGCCAGCGCATGGTGCCGGACAGGAAGCGCAGATAGCCGCGCATCAGCGCGCCGTCCTTCGGCTCGCGATGGCTGTGGCTGCGCAGGAAGTAGGCCGCCAGCATCGGCGTGATCAGCCGCGCCACCAGGAGCGAGAACAAAACGGCGATCGCCACCACCAGGCCGAACTGCTTGAAGTACTGGCCGGCAATGCCGCCCATGAACGAGACCGGCGCGAACACGGCGACGATGGTCAGCGAGATGGCGATGACCGCAAGCCCGATCTCGTCGGCGGCCTCCATGGCCGCGCGATAGGGCGACTTGCCCATCTTCATGTGCCGGACGATGTTTTCGATCTCGACGATGGCATCGTCCACCAGGATGCCGGTGACGAGAATGATCGCGAGCAGCGAGACCAGGTTGAGCGAGAAGCCCATCAGCTCCATCGCCCAGAAGGTCGGGATGATCGAGAGCGGCAGCGCGATGGCCGAGATCAGCGTCGCCCTGAAGTCGCGCAGGAACAGGAACACGACGATGACCGTGAGCAGCGCGCCCTCGGCCAGCATCTCCATGGCCGAATGGTAGTTGCCCGCGGTGTCGTTGACCGAATTGTCGACCTCGTTGAACACGATGTTCGGATAGGCCTTGCGCATCTCGTCGATGCGGGCGCGGGCGAGGGCGGCGACGCGGACGTCCGAGGCGCCCTTCGAGCGGTAGATCTGGAAGGCCACCATCGGCGTCTCGCCGTTGATGCGGGCGAAGGCGCGCGGCTCCTCGTAGAGATCGGTGACCTCGCCGAGGTCGGAGAGGCGCACCTCGCGCCCGCCCGGCAGCACGATCTTGGTCGCGGCAAGGCTCTCCACCGTCGCGGCGGAGGCGAGCGTGCGGATCGACTGCTCCTGGCCGGCGACATCGCCGCGGCCGCCGGCGAGATCGACATTGGTCGCGCGCAGCTGGCGGCTGACGTCGCCGGCGGTGATGCCGAGCGCCATCAGCCGGTCGGGGACGAGCGACACGCGGATCTCGCGGGTGACGCCGCCGTAGCGGCTGATGCGGCCGATGCCCTTCAGCCCCTGCATCTCGCGGCGGACCACGTCGTCGACGAACCAGGAGAGCTGTTCCATGGTCATGGCGGGGTCGGTCACCGCCACGGTCATGATCGGCTGGTTCTCGATGTCGACACGCTCGATGATCGGCTCGTCGATGGTGCGCGGCAGTTCGGCGCGGATCTTGGCGATGGCGTCCTTGACGTCGGTCAGCGCGCGGTCGGTCGGCACTTCCAGGCGGAACTCGACCAGCGTCACCGAACTGCCGTCGGTGAGGGTGGTCATGACGTTCTTGACGCCGGTGATATTGGCGACCGCCTCCTCGATCTTGCGCGCGACCTGCGTTTCGAGCTCGGCGGGCGCGGCACCCGACTGGGTCACCGTGACCGAGACGAAGGGCACGTCGATATTGGGAAAGCGCGTGATCGGCAGGTTGAGGAAGCTCATCCAGCCGAGAAAGCAGAGGACCACGAACAGCACGATCGCGGGGACCGGCTGGCGGATCGAATAGGCGGAGATGTTCAGGGACATGGCGAGCGCGATGCCTCGTTCAGCGTGTGGCCAGCGCCACCGGCGTCACCCGGTCGCCGTTGCGGACGAAGCTGCCCGACACCGCCACGACCTGCTCGCCGGCCTTGAGGCCGTCGCGAATCTCGATGCGGTTGTCGGCGCGCAGGCCCGGCACGACGGGGCGGGTCTCGACCACGCCGTCCCTGACCACCTGCACGGTGATCGCGCCCTGGGCGAACATGACCGCCGAGAGCGGCACCAGCACACCCTCGGAGCGCGCCACCTCGACCAGTGCGCGGCCGAACGCGCCGACCGGGGGCCTGGCGTCGCCGGTCAGCGCGATGCGCACGCGGCCGAGGCGATTGGTCCGGTTCACCTCCGGGGCGACGAGGCGCACGCGGCCGGGCAGCGGCTGGTCGGAGCCGGCGGCATCGATGGCCGCGCCCTGCTCGGGCCTCAGCTTGGCGAGCGTCGTCTCGGGAACGTCGCCTTCGAGCTCGATCAGGCCGCCGGACATGACGCGGAACAGCGGCTCGCCGGCGGCGGTCGCCACCATGCCCTGGCGCGCCGTGCGCCGCGAGACGATGCCGGCCACCGGCGTGCGGATCTCGGAGCGGGCGATGCGCAGCTCGATGTCGCGGCGCTGGGCGCGGGCCAGCGTCAGGTCGGCCTCGCCGAGCTGCAGCGCGTGATTGGCGGCCTCGAGCCGGGCGGCGGCGGCGCGCGATGCCGACAGGCGCTGGTCGAGCTGGTCGTTGGAGGCGACCCCGCTCGTCTGCAGCTGGCGGGTGCGCTGCAATTGCTGGTCGCTCAGACTCTTGGTTGCCGTCGCTTCCGCGATGCTCGCATGCGACTGGGCAATGCTGGCTTCGGCGCGGGCGATCTGGGCCGCGTTCTGGGCGAGCTGGACGTCCAGCATGGCCCGGTTGAGCCGGGCCAGGACCTGGCCGGCCTCGACCCGGTCGCCCTCCTCGGCGAGGATCTCGACAATGGCGAGGCCATCGACCTCGGGCGAGATCAGCACCTCCTCGCGGGCGACGAAGGAGCCGGTGACGATGACGAGATCGCGCAGCTCGCCGCGTACGGCGGTGGCAACGGTGACGGAGGGCGGACGCGGCGTCGATGCGGGCTCCGGAGCGGCGCGAGCGGCGCCGGGCGCGGCGAGCGGGGCGGCCATCAGGACGGCGAGCAGGACCGTGCAGGCCTTGAGGCGAAAGGCGGGGCGGGAGGTGAAGCGGGTCATCGGTGTGGCTTCAGGTGAGATTGTCGTTGGACGCGGCGAGCGGCGTCAGAAGCAGCGACCGCAGGATGTCGAAGAGCATGTCGACATGCGGAACGGGGTCGAAATCCGGGTCGCGGGCCCGGCGCAGCATCAGTCCTTCGGAAAAGGTGATCATGAACTGCACTCCGCGCTCGATATCGGCCTGCGGCGCGATGTGGCCGCGCCTGTGCGCCATGCCGAGCGCGCCGCGCAGCTTCTCCTCGATGAAGAGATCGGCCTTCACCCGAAGGGCGGCGATCTGCGGGTTGCGTGCCGCTTCCGCCATGATCTCGATCCACATAGCGAAGCTTTCCCGCGGCTCGTCGATGAGGTGGAAGGCGGCGAGGTCGCGGAACGCGGCCCAGGTGTCGTCGGTCGCCTCCAGCGCGGCGAAACCCTCGGCGGCCTCGGCGAAGTCACGCTCGCAGAGGCCCTCGATCACCGCCTCCTTGGAGGGGAAGTAGCGATAGAGGTTGCCCGCGCTCATGCCGGCCTCGGCACAGATCGCCGCCATGGTCGCGCCGTGGAAGCCCGACCGCACGAAACAGCGTTCGGCCGCATCGAGGATGGTGGTGATGCGATCGCCCCGCCTGGCATCGTCGATCCGTGGCATGCGGGGAGCCTCCTTGGTGGCGCGAGCGTCGATAGCGGTCGATCGTATAGGTTGCAAACTAAAAATGAATGAGCATTCGCTTTCGTCGGAACTTTGGGCGTCATCATGGCGTTGTCGGGGCACGGCCGGGGCCGGGCGGCGAGAAATGCCGGTTGCGGAAAAATCCGGGCCAGGAACACCCCGGATTGAGCCGCGAGCCCGATGGTGCTCGGTTGCACTGGTGGGCGCACGCGCCGGTCGGCCGATTCGAACGGGCCGAGACCGGTCCATCAAGGGAGACGATCATGCTCAAGTCACTCATCCTCGCCGGCGCTCTGGCCGCGGCCATGGCCGGCGGAGCCTTCGCGCAGGCAACCCAGCCGGCGACCCCGGCGCGACCGGCCGCACCACCGGCGGCCACCAGCCCGGCACCGGCGCGTCCTGCTGCGACGCCGCAGGCGGCGCTGATCGACATCAATTCCGCCACCCGGGCCGAGCTGATGACGCTGACCGGCATCGGCGAGGCGCGCGCCGACGCGATCATCCGTGGCCGTCCTTATCGCGGCAAGGACGACCTGCCGCGGCGCAACATCATCCCGCAGAGCGTCTACGACGGGATCAAGGACAAGATCATTGCCCGCCAGAGCTGAGGCCACGGCAACCTGAAACGCGGCGAGGCGGTGCTTTCCCGCATGCGGCGGGCGCCGTCTCGCCGGGCCTCGTCGCGGTAGCGTCCGTGCTTGGGCCATCATCGTCGCAGCCGCCGCTGGCCGGTCAGGCCGGGCTGGCGGCCGCGCGGTCGATGGCGGCGGCCAGCCGTTCGCGTTCGCGCCGGATCCAGTTGCCCTGCGGGTAATTCTGCCGCAGCGCCTCGATGAACTCGACCGGGTCCGCTCCGACGATCGCACGGATCGGCGTGCCGCTGGCGGCGCTTTGCTCGAACAGGTCGGCGAGATCTTCGAACAGCGAAGCGGCGCTGTCCGCATCATCCGAGCCGAAATACATCAGATATCGTTCGAAGGCCTCGACGGCCTCACGATAGTTCGCGGGAAGCTGGCGGACTCGCGCCTTGTAGGCGCGCCAGCGCCGTTTGTCGCCGATGACCTTCGCGGCGAAGGCTGAGATCGACATCACCTGTCTCCTTCGTGAAGCTGTGCGAGACGTTCGGAGAGGAAGCTCCAGGTCCGCCAGAATTCCGCGAGATCGTCGCGGCCCCGGGCGTTGAGCGAATAGACCTTGCGCGGCGGCCCCTTGTCGGACGGCACCTTCTCGACATCGACGAGGCCGCGCTGCTCGATCCTGACCAGCAGGGCGTAGACAGTGCCTTCGGCAATGTCGGAAAAACCCCGCTCCCTCAGCCAGGCGGTGATCTCGTAGCCGTAGGCCGATCGTCCGGCGAGGATCGCGAGGACGATGCCCTCCAGCGTGCCCTTGAGCATTTCCGTCATCTGCTTGCCCACGCGGCGCGCTCTCCGCTATTAAGTGTTATTAAGTACTGGTACTCTTTACCGCTGAGTAGATAGGGATGTCAAGGCCTCGCGGGTCGTGGCCGCCTCGTCGCCAGCGTGTTCCGGCAGCCTGACGGATCGGGCAGATGCGGGAGTGCGGGATCGGGGCCAGCGGAGGAGAGGCTTCAGGTCCTGCGCAGGATCGCCCAGCGCTTGAACCGGGTTGCGCACGAAGCGGAAGATCTCGTTCAGGATGTGCCGATCTTCGCGCTTGCGGCGAAAGCGTAATTGGACCGAACCGGCTTTTCTACCCTGGCGGCGGAACCCATCCGCAATCGCACGCGCTACATCGCCATCCGCGTGACGCGCGCAGCATCTTGAACGCGCCGCGACTTTGTCACGCCATTGGGATTACCCGAGCGGTGGGCAATTGCGCGTCACTCCAGCAAAGCGGCTCAGGAGTTCTGCAGCCAGCCCCCGCCGCGCCCGATAAACGCGTCGCGTGAGCTGGCTTCGGATGGCACCGGTAAGCCGATAATCGGTAGGAGAATCCGCATATTGGCCGCAATGAGATCAGCAAAATCCTTGAGGCCCGCCCGCGTGAGTGTCGCCAGAAGATCTGCAAGCCTATCGGCGAGATCAGCGATGTCGTTGTCACGCAATCGCCGCCGCGCAGCTTTGGTCGAGATCCCAAATGTGGTCGTGAAGGCATCGAAGTCTGACGCCGCGATCGTATCGATCGTGCTGGCCGAACCGATACGGAACGCCAATTCATCGGTGAGGCGCGGGTCGAGGCGTGTGGGCAGGAGGTCGTAGCGTGGAGCCAGGCTAGGCTTCGGCCCATGATCGTAGAGCAAGGCGTGGTTCTTTGCGTGCGCATCGACATTGCCGATCAGAAGATCGAACATGGTCTGCCGGATGAATGTTGCGCGGTTCTCTCCGGGATTTGCCGTTCTGTCCAACACGGTGCGGATCGCCTGGGTGTCGAAGCGACGTCCCTTTTTGCCGCGCCGCTCATATTTGAGTTCGGCGGGCAATCCGAGTGCCTGGGCGAAATCCTCCTGATGCACCCGCACGATCCGGCCCGCGGCATCATGCGTGCGGTCGAAACGCTCAATCAGCAGGACGTCGCCGCCGCGCCCGGAGAAATATTCAGCACGTGCCGTCTTGAATCCAGCGTCGCGTGAAAGAAGTAGCGCCGCCCATTCTAGATGCGTGTCGCGGGGGCGCTGGCGTTCGGGCACTTTCAGAATATGCGTGGTCGGCGCCCCGGAACCAGGCTTGGGTAAGGCTAGTCTGTCATCGGGGAGTAGCGTCAGAGCAACCTTGCTTTGAATGCCTGCAAGTGGAGAGGGATCGCCGGCGGCATCAGGCAAGCGGTGCCGTTCCCGCAGCGAGGAAATGATCGTTGAAATCTCGCCATCGGATAGCGGGATATAGTCGCTGAGCAGATCGCCTGGAGATTTCACGGGCGGTGCCCCCTCGGGCAGAACCGAGATGGCGCCGGCGCAATCCTTGCCGAGGTGATAGAGCAAGCCGGCGACGTCGCCGCGCGAAAGCCCTTCGCGGGCCATGACGGTTGCCAGTGCTTCGCTCCGTTCCTGTAGCAGATTGTCGAAAAAGGGCCGACAGGCGACGTCGCCAAAGCGTTTGTCGGTCAGGGGCAGCGACAACGACAGCGGATAGGCACCGGGTTCGACCAGATAGCGATCATCGTAGTGGAGGTGAAGTTCCTGCTTCCGGTCGCGCACGAGCTTGGCAACTGGCCGCGAACGCCCGTCCAGCCAGATATCCAGGACCAGATGGTCCTCCATCGTTCAGCGCTTCGTCGCGAAGAGATCGATCCCGGCCGCTATTGCAACGGCTAGAACCTTGCCGAATTCGACCGTCGCCTTGCCATTTTCGAGTTCCGACAGAAATCGTCGGCCGACGCCAGCAAGATCTGCGAACTGCTGTTGCGACAGGCCGCGTGCAACGCGCGCGTCCTTGATGATGCGTCCCATTCCCGCCGTAGAGGCGACAGGACGCGGTTTGGTCACGGACGCCGAACCTCCTGCCGTTGCCCAGCTTTGGGTCATGGGCGAAAGCAAGCGGCCAATACCTTCATTCGTCGTCGATGACTCGGCGCTGACTACTGCCGCATCGGGCTCCTTGCTTCGTGCGGCCGAAGTGTCTTTCAAGGAGCGGCTGCTGAGTCTGATCCGCGCACCCGTCAGAGGCTGGCGATCATTCAGCGCGGCCAGTGCTTCTTGCATGGGCCGGTCCAGATGCCGAAGCGTCGCCAGGACGTTCTCGACATCCAGGCGAGAGGCGTTGCGGCCGGGCGCCCGTCCGAGATGGCTGGACTCGCGCACCTGCCGCGCCATGGGCTTCGACGCAGGCCCGGTGGGCGCATCGACCTTCGGACTGCCGTTGTCCGCCCGAGCGTCTGATGCGGCTGCCGGTCCGGACGATTTGATATTTCTGTTCATTGGCTTTGTACCCTAACGGGAACATCGTCACGGCGACGGCCCACGTCAAGACAAAATGCTCCCTGACGGGAGCAAAATTGTCCCAAACCCGCGCATCCGACGCGCTTCTTGATCCCGCGCAGGAACACTCCGACGAGAGCGCTGTTCAGCCTGCCGCTTCTACGGCCTGCCGTCGGTCTTGGGATAGCTTTTAGCTGGTCCTGAACTTGCATCCGGACTTTGGGGCACATTCTCGAAACGTACATGCTTCCTTGTGAAATTTCGTTGGCACTTAGGTGTGCGCAAAAAGATTCTATATCTTTTCCTGTTCAATTTTGTTTCTTTCAATTTTGTTTCTATATTCACGCAATTTCTGCGTTATTTATCTTTTGGAAAATTTCTACCTTTTCTATATCCCGTCTTGCTCTGAGGTCTGTTTGGTATCCTTTCGATTAATTCGGAGGATAGCATGCGCTGAAAGTGCCGTTTCATCGTATTTTCAGATCCGATTTGACATATTGCCCGTCCTGTCGCGTTATTTATTTCTTCGTTCGTACGAAGGTATTCGACTATCAACTGTTCGGGAGATCCAAGTTTTTCGTGCTTTAGTATTACTAAAACAGATCCGTCCCTCTGTAAAATCTCAGGATCTTTCAATTTTAGATTTCTCATGGCCTGAAATGCAGTATTGAGCCCCTCTCCAACATCTTTATTGGGGGGATTTTTAAATTTGTTTAGGATTCTGACAATTTTCGGATTTCTCGCAAATCTTTCATTTAATATATTTTTTGTATTTATATGAGCTGGTAGTATTCCAGGACTCTGTATTTCAATTCTATTATCGAATATTCGAACATGAGTGTCATCATTTAAGCTATAATCTCGATGGATTACAGCATTCGTGACAATTTCGTGGATGGCCTCTGTTGGGTATTCTATCCTCTCCAGACCAGATTGACCGACAACGGGAATATTTTCAATGAGTCTCTTTATTTCCGACACAGCAGAGAAGATTTGACTATATGCATTTCCCTCGACAGCCTTTGGATCAAAATCGAGAGTAGCCCGAGTTCCTTCCATATCGGACGTCCGGTAGCGATAAAGTTTGACAGAGGCTTTCGGTAAATCCGTTTGAGGCTCATCTGAAAATAATACGATACCGGCGACGGTTGGTTTTTCCTGATTAAGAAGACGTTGTTTCCTAAGCCAACTTTCCGGCTCAGATAGTGGTATAATATCTAACGAGAATTCGATGATTGCGCTCGAATTCGTAATAATATCCTTTTCAGCGGAAATAGTTTGATCTTCAAACGAGATTAGACCTTTGTTCAGATTCAGTCGATGTATTTCTTCTGGCGTTACCTGTGGTAAATTTTGGGCACCGCGACGTAAATATATTTTGTCATCGGATCCTTTTTTAAGGTCGGGCGTCTTCTCGATTTCACAAAGAAGTGTAAAACCATTTTCCTTTTCGTTGCTTAGGAAATTATAACGAAAATACGTTCCAATGGGAAAAAATTGCTCGAAACATTGAATAATTCCGTTTGCTTCTTCTTGTGAAGAGAAGCCATCCCAGCGGAATTTTCCATCCTCAAATTCCTCAACACCGATCAGCAGTTCACCTCCATCAGCATTTGCAAACGCTGAAAGGGTTCTAGTCAGCTTTGCCGGTGCAATTTTCTTGGATTTGAGATCGAAGAAATGGCTTTCGCCTCTTGTTAGGAGATGTCGGACTTGACTGTCCGGTATTGAACTCACAGCAATCATCGCCAATGATCCGCAAAGGAAGGCAGAATCAATTATTCTGCTCATGTGTAGAACATAAGGGAATAGGTATGCAATTTCAATTTTAGCAAAATAAACGTGTCATTTTGGATGAGTGCGCAAAGATATGCGAGCGTCGCGGACAACGACCTTAGAAGTGTCTGACACGGAAGGCTCTGCCAGTAGATGGGCCAAGTTTATCATGCCGTCGGGTCGCACCGTCTTTCCTATCGCTTCCACCGGCGGCCGCCCTTGCCGCCGCCGGCCTTGCGGTAGCTCTCCGCCCCCGCCGGCAGTTCGCGGTCGGTGCCCGGCCCCATCGTGTCGAGGTCGGGCTTGGCCGCGCGTGACGGCGGCAGGTTGGCGGCCCGGCCGTATTTGCGGTCGCCGCGATAGCTGCCGGCCCGGTCCTCGACCGCCTCCTGGCGCGCCATGGGATCGTCGAGCACGGCAAGCTCGGTCTCGCGCAGCCGCTTCAGCTCGTCGCGCAGGCGCGCGGCTTCCTCGAAGCGCAGGTCGGCCGCGGCCTCGCGCATGCGCTTTTCGAGATCGGCGGTGACCGCCGCCAGATTGTGGCCGACCGCCGCGCCGGACTTGGCGAGGCCGGTATCGACGGTGACGTGATCCTTCTCGTAGACCGACTCCAGGATCTGGGCGATCGCCTTCTTGACGCTCTGCGGGGTGATGCCGTTGGCCTCGTTCCAGGCCATCTGCTTCTCGCGCCGGCGGTTGGTTTCCGCCATGGCGCGCTCCAGCGAGCCGGTCATCTGGTCGGCATAGAGCAGAACGCGGCCGTCGACATTGCGCGCGGCGCGGCCGATGGTCTGGATCAGCGAGGTTTCCGAGCGCAGGAAGCCTTCCTTGTCGGCATCGAGGATGGCGACGAGGGCGCATTCGGGAATGTCGAGGCCCTCGCGCAGGAGGTTGATGCCGACCAGCACGTCGAAGGCGCCGAGCCTGAGATCGCGCAGGATCTCGATGCGCTCGATCGTGTCGATGTCGGAGTGCATGTAGCGCACCCGGACGCCCTGCTCGTGCAGATATTCGGTGAGGTCCTCGGCCATGCGCTTGGTCAGCACGGTGACCAGCGACCGGTAGCCGGCGGCGGCGGTCGCCTTGACCTCGCCGATCAGGTCGTCGACCTGGGTGCGGGCTGGGCGGACGATGCAGACCGGGTCGATCAGGCCGGTCGGGCGGATCACCTGTTCGGCGAAGACGCCGCCGGTCTGCTCCAGCTCCCAGGCCCCCGGCGTCGCCGAGACATGGACGGTCTGCGGCCGCATCGCCTCCCATTCCTCGAAGCGCAGCGGCCGGTTGTCCATGCAGGAGGGCAGGCGGAAGCCGTATTCGGCGAGCGTCGCCTTGCGCCGGAAGTCGCCGCGATACATGGCGCCGATCTGCGGCACGGTGACATGGCTTTCGTCGACGAAGACCAGGGCGTTGTCGGGCACATATTCGAACAGGGTCGGCGGCGGCTCGCCGGGCCGGCGGCCGGTGAGCCAGCGCGAATAGTTCTCGATGCCGGCGCAGGAGCCGGTGGCCTCCATCATTTCGAGGTCGAACAGCGTGCGCTGCTCGAGCCGCTGCGCCTCCAGCAGGCGTCCGGCCCGGTTCAGCTCCTCGAGCCGCCAGCGCAGCTCTTCCTTGATGCCGGAGATCGCCTGCACCAGGGTCGGCCGCGGCGTCACATAGTGGGAATTGGCATAGACCTTGACGAAGGAGAGGTCGGCGGTCTTCTGGCCGGTCAACGGGTCGAATTCGTGGATCGCCTCGACCTCGTCGCCGAACAGGCCGATGCGCCAGGCGCGGTCCTCGAGGTGGGCCGGGAACAGTTCGATCGTGTCGCCGCGCACCCGGAAGGTGCCGCGCGAGAAGTCGACCTGGGTGCGCTTGTACTGCAGCGCGATGAGGTCGGCGATGAGCTGGCGCTGGTCGAGCTTCTCGCCGACCTTCACGCCGAAGGTCATGGCCGTATAGGTCTCGACCGAACCGATGCCGTAGATGCAGGAGACCGAGGCGACGATGATCACGTCGTCGCGCTCGAGCAGGGCGCGGGTCGCCGAGTGGCGCATCCGGTCGATCTGCTCGTTGATCGAGGATTCCTTCTCGATATAGGTGTCCGAGCGCGGCACATAGGCTTCGGGCTGGTAGTAGTCGTAGTACGAGACGAAGTACTCGACCGCGTTGTTCGGGAAGAACGCCTTGAACTCGCCGTAGAGCTGGGCTGCCAGCGTCTTGTTCGGCGCCAGCACGATGGCCGGCCGCTGGGTCGTCGCGATGATCTGGGCGGCGGTGAAGGTCTTGCCCGAGCCGGTGACGCCGAGCAGCACCTGGTCGCGCTCCTGCCGCGACAGGCCCTCGACCAGCTCGGCGATGGCGGTCGGCTGGTCGCCGGCCGGCTTGAAGTCGGAGACCAGTTCGAAGGCCTTGCCGCCTTCCCACTTTTCCGGCCGCGCCGGCTTATGCGGCGTCCAGACCTGGCCGTTGACCTCCGGCCGGCCTTCCTGGATCAGCCGCTCCAGCGCCTTCACCGTGGCGGTGACGCCGGAAGCGCCGATCTCGGCCTCGACGTCGAGCGGCGCGATGTTCATGGCCTGGGCCTGCTCGACGCCGATGCCGAGCCGATGCGCCAGCGCCTTGTCGGCAAGGCTCGCCTGGGCCTCGAAGCCGGCCTGCGGCGCCTCGCCGAAACTGCCCTGCTGGGTCTGGCCGGTGGTCGAGCCGACGCCCGCCGTGCCCCGGTTGATCGCAGGATTGAGCAGATCCGCCAGCGCCGGGCCGAGCGGGATCAGCTCGGGCTTCGAGGCCTTCGAGCGCGGTGTCTTCGGTTTTGCCGCCCTGGCTCCGGACGCCTTCGATGCGCCATCGGCTGGCGACCGCGGAACTTCAGCGACGGGCTGCTTCGGCTTTTTCGACATGGCCGCAATATGGGCTGTGGCCGGACGGAACGGAAGAGCCGGCGCGCGCGGGCGCGGCATCCTGTTGCCAGGGCATGGCAGCAGCATGGAAGCGGTCTGTGCGCCTGCGCACGGCGCCGCGGCGCATCTCGGTCATGGTGGCAGCCTGGCATCAAGGACAGGGGGTGGCCATGACCCGGCTGAACACCGCGCCAGCACGGCTGGCGACCGTCGCGGCCGGCGCGCTGGCGGCGCTCGCGCTGACCGATTATCTCGCCTTTCGCATGCTCGGCCTGTTTCTCGCGCCGAACGGGCAGGGCGGCTATACGATTGCCGGCGGCGGCGCGCAGCATGGCCTGGCGCTCGCCAATCTCGCGGCTCTGGCCGTGCTGGCCGCCCTGCTGGCGGCGCTCGTCACCGCCGTCTATCGCGGCCGGCGCCTCGACCGGGCGCTGGTCGTCATGGCCGGCTATGCCGGCGCCTGCCTCGTCGCGGCTCTCGTCATGTTCCTGGTCTATGCCGGTCTCGGTTCCGCGCGCACCGTGCCTTCGGGCGGCAGCGATGCCGTCACGGCGCTCGGATCGCTCTATCTCGGCGTCAAGCTGGCCGGCCTCGCCATCGGCGTCTTCGCCCTCGCGCCGGCGGCCGCGATCATCGCCTATGCCGAGCGGCGCGGCATGCGCTCGCCGGTCTTCTACGGCGCCGCCGGGACGCTGTCCGCCGTCCTGGTCGCGTCGGTCGTCTTCGGGCTGCAATTCGCTGCCGGCGCGCCGCTGCCGCGCGGACCGGTCTCGACCGCAGGCCTCGCCCTCCTCTTTGTCCTGCCCGGCCTTTGCGGCGGGCTCGCCTATTGGCTGGTCGCCGGCCGCACTGCCGGGCGGGTCGCGCCGGCCGCCGGCTGAGGCGCGCAAAACCGCTTCCGCGAGGGGCCCGCCCCATGGCATTTTCCGGCCGCGTTCATCCTTCGCAGCCCGGAGCCTGCCATGCCCGCCTTGTCCCGCCGCGCCACGCTCGGCCTTCTTTCTTCGGTTGTCGCCGCGCCGGCCCTGTCGACGCGGCTGCTGGCCCAGGCCGACTATCCGAACCGGCCGGTGACGGTGATCGTGCCGCAGGCAGCGGGCGGGGCGAACGACATTATCGGCCGGATCGTCGCCGAGAAGCTCGCCGACGTCCTCGGCCAGCGCTTCGTCGTCGAGAACCGGGCCGGCGCCGGAGGCAATCTCGGCTCCCAGGCCGCCGCCCGCTCGGCGCCCGACGGCTACACGCTGCTCATCACCATCTCGGCGAGCCAGGCGATCAATCCGGCACTCTATGCGCGCACCGGCTTCGACCCCGTGAAGGATTTCGCGCCGATCTCCATGCTCGGCACGGTGCCGAACGTCCTGGTCGTCAACCCGGCCTTTCCGGCCCGCACGGTCGCCGACCTCATCCGCATGGCCAAGGACAAGCCCGGCGAATACCAATATGCCTCGGCCGGCAACGGCACCCTCAACCATCTCGTCGGCGAAATGCTGAAGTCGCGCGCCGGCATCGACCTCAAGCACATTCCCTATCGCGGCATCGCCCCGGCGCTCAGCGACGTCATTGCCGGCCATGTGCCGATCACCTTCTCCAACCTGCCGGCGGTGATCAGCCAGATCCAGGCCGGCACCGTGCGTGCGCTCGGCGTCTCCACGATCAAGCGCAATGCCAATATTCCGGACGTGCCGCCGATCGCCGACACGGTGCCCGGCTTCGACGCCGAACTATGGATCGCGCTCTATGCGGTGGCCGGCACGCCGCAGCCGATCGTCGACCGGCTCGTCGCCGCAACCCATGCCGCCCTGGCGAAACCCGACATGAAGGAGAAGTTCGCGCAGCAGGGCGCCGACATCGTCACCTCGACGCCCCAGGAACTGGCGGCGAAACTGGAGAGCGACCTCAAGGTCTGGTCCGAGATCGTGCGCGCCTCCGGCGCCCGGATCGAGTGAGGGTCGGCTTCGCGCCGTGGTGCGAAAGCCGCCGAACCATCAAGGCTCGGCGGCATGCCTTGCCTACGGCCCATCCCCTGTCGCCAGCGCCCGCCAGGATCGCTCCCGGTCGGTCTCGCCGGCCAGATCGAGGATCACCTGCGTGCCGGTCCTGATACGTCGCCTGAGAGCGTCGGCCCGCCCGCAACGGGTCGTCAGCGCTCCGCCGTCGTGAAGGGCCTGCAGCCGCGTCCGCGAGAGCTTCAGCTCAGATGCGAGCAGCCGGTCGAGTCGGGTGCTGACCGGCAGCGGCGCGATCAGCTCGATCGCCAGCCGCGTCCAGCCGGGCGTGTCCCGCGGCAGGTCCTTGGTGACCGTGACATCAGGGAACTCCTCGATGCGGGCCGACCTGCGCCTGAGGGCGTCGAGATTGAACGTTTCCGCGCGGATCCAGTCCGGGTCGTTGGACTGCAGCGCCGCGAGCACGGCGGGATCGATGGCGCGGACCTTGCGCCGCTCGAAGATCGGCCGGTTCCAGGTCCCGCCGCAGCCGGCGCACTGATAGATGAGCCAGGCGTCGAGCCGGCGGCCATTGGCGTTGAGCCTGATCTTGCCGCTCGCCTGGAAGGGCCTGGCGGCCCCGCAGCCGCCGCAGGCGATCCAGGGGCGGGGCGCGGTTCGGGGAATGACGGTCCATCGGACCTTGAGAGCATGGCACATATCGGCGTGGCCTTCCGTTCGGAAGTCCATCGCGATGGTGCAGGAGACAGCCCTGGCGGGCGCGGAATGGCGATATCGGGGAAGCTGAAGAGCAGCGGCAGCAAAGCTGCGCATGGCACAGTATGACAATGCCAGACCGGTCTCTTGCAGCCACCCGACGAACAAACGCGCACGGACAGCATGCCGCTATCCCGCGCGAGCGGTGAAACTGGACTGAGACCGGTGCTTACTTAGGCAAAGTCTACCTCGGCGGGCCAACGCTCTTCGCGTGAAGCCTTAGCAAATGACCGGCGCGCAGCGGAGGCCCGTGGCCTGTCCGGCAGCGGAAAATGTGCTTCTGCGGCTCTTATGCAACGGCCTTACGGAGGTCCGGCCTGCCAGTGAAGCCGAAAAGCGAACGGGGCCCCGAGGGCCCCGCTGCAACAGTCCGGTCGCTGGCGTGGCCGGCTCAGCGGGCCGACTTGCCCTCGCCCGGAGCGGCGCGCTCGGTGCGCTCGGCGATACGGGCCGACTTGCCGCGGCGATCGCGCAGGTAATAGAGCTTCGCGCGGCGGACCTTGCCGCGGCGCACGACCTTGATCGAGTCGATCGAGGGCGAATAGATCGGGAAGACGCGCTCGACGCCCTCGCCATAGGAAATCTTGCGGACGGTGAAGCTCTCCATCAGGCCGCCGCCGGAGCGGGCGATGCAGACGCCCTCATAGGCCTGGACGCGGGTGCGCTCGCCTTCGCGGACCTTGACGTTGACGATCACGGTGTCGCCGGGAGCGAAGGTGGGGATGGACTTCTCGCCGAGAACGCGGGCGGCCTCTTCGGCCTCGAGGGTCTGGATCAGATTCATGGGTCTCGTCCTTGTGGCCGGCCGAAAGCGGCGCGGCATGTTGTTGGTCTTGGTTCCAAAGGATAGGCGCTGGCGCCCGGCCTGGTCCGAGGAGCGCGGAAAGACCGCAGGTCCGATCGGAAGGCGGCTCGATACGCGAAAAGCCGGCGCTTGTCACGCCTTTTTGCCGGACAGCTTGTCCCACAGGTCGGGGCGTCGTTCGCGGGTGATCCGCTCGGCCTCGACGCGCCGCCACCGGGCGATCCGGGCATGGTCGCCGGAGATCAGGACGGCGGGTATCTCCATGCCTTCGAAGACCTGCGGCCGGGTATAGTGCGGATATTCGAGCAGGCCCGTCTCGAAGCTCTCCTCGGTGCCCGACTGGTCGTGCCCCATCACCCCTGGCAGCAGGCGCACGACGGCGTCGAGCAGCACCAGAGCGGCCATCTCGCCACCCGACAGCACATAGTCGCCGATCGAAACCTCCTTCAGGCCGCGCGCCGCAATGATGCGCTCATCGACGCCCTCGAATCGGCCGCAGAGGATGACGGCGCCCGGCCCGGCGCTGAGCTCGCGCACATAGCGCTGCGTCAGCGGCTCGCCGCGCGGCGACATCAGGAGGCGCGGGCGGGGATCGTCCTCAGGCGAGGCGGCATCGATGGCGCGGGCGAGCACGTCGGCCTTCATCACCATGCCCGGGCCGCCGCCGGCCGGCGTATCGTCGGCGGTGCGGTGGCGGCCGGTGGCGAAATCGCGGATGAACACGGTGTCCAGCGACCAGGCCTCGCCCAGAGCCCGGCCGGCAAGGCTGGTGCCGAGCGGTCCGGGGAACATTTCGGGATAGAGAGTGAGGACGCTCGCGCGGAACATCAGGCGGCTTCCGTCAGGCCGGCGAGATCGAAGCCGGAGAAATCGGCGATCGTCGCGATGCGGTTGGGAAAGTCGGCGAAAGCCTCGGCCGCCAGCATGGTGGTGACGGCGACCGCGCGCATGCCGGCGCGGCGTGCCGCCTCGAGGCCGAGCGGGGCGTCCTCGAAGACGAGGCAGGCCTCGGGCGCGACGCCGATCAGGTCCGCGCTCTTCAGGAAGATGTCGGGATGCGGCTTGCCGCGCAGGCCGAGCGCCGGCGAGGCGATAGCCTTGAAGCGCCGGCGCAGGTCGAGCGTATCGAGCACGACCGCAATGTTCTCGGGCGGGGCCGCGGTGGCGACCGCCGCCGGCAGGCCGATCCGGTCGGCCGCATCGAGCAGGGCGAGAAGCCCGTCGAGCGGGCGCGCATGCGGCCGGTAGGTCGCGCGGTAGAGCTCTTCCTTCTCGCTGGCATAGGCGGCGCGCTCGTCGGCCGTCGCGCCCGGAAACAGGCCGGAGAAGATCTCGTCGGCGGTGCGGCCGGCGGTCTCGGTGAAATGGCGGGCGCGATCGAAGGCGAGGCCGTGGCGCCGGTGGAAGGCCTCCCAGGCATCGTCGTGGAAGCGCATATTGTCGACGATGGTGCCGTCCATGTCGAAGATCAGGGCGCGGACGGCGGCGCTCATCGTGGCGGCTCCTCGTCGTCGAGCAGGCCCTCGGGCGGGTCGACCACCAGCCGGCCGCCGGCAATGTCGATCTCGGGCACGACCGCCTTGGTGAAGGGGATCATCACCGCCTTGCGGCCGCGGCGGGCGATGTCCAGGACGTCGCCGGCGCCGAAATCGAAGACGGCGGTCACCGTGCCGATCTCTTCGCCCGCGACGGTGACGGCGGCAAGGCCGATCAGGTCGGAATGCAGGAACTCGTCCTCGTCGAGCGGGCCGGCAATGCGCTCGCGCGGCGCCAGGAGATCGAGATTGGTCACCGCCTCGGCGGCATTGCGGTCCTTGAGCTCTCGGACCCGCGCCACCAACACCTCTCCCGCGGGGCGCGCCGCCTCGATGGTGAAGGAACGGCCGTCACGGGTCACCAGCGGCGAGTAGTCGACGATGGCGAGGGGATCCTGAGTGTAGGATTTCAGGCGAACCTCGCCCTTGATGCCGTGGGCGGCACCGAACTTGCCGACGAGGACGAGATCGGAGGGCATGAGGCCTATCCCTTCGGCTGTCTCTTGAAGCCGGGTTGCGGGCTATTCTTGCCCTGCATCGAACGTTGCCGTCCTTCGAGGCTCGCCGCGCTCGCACCTCAGGATGAGGAACGGGGAGCATGGCATCGGGGGCGTCGATGGACACGAACCGGGACGCGTGAGCCCGCTCCATGCAAAACACTGCCATGCCTCATCCTGAGGTGCGAGCCGAAGGCGAGCCTCGAAGGACGGCAGCGCTCTGTGCAGGGCTCGCGCTGGCCTGCCCGGACCCGAAAGGTCCGGGCGCATGTGTTCGGGTGGGCCGCATCCTCAGCGGCGCGGCCCTCACCCGTCTCAGGCCTCGGCGGCGGCTTCGCCAGCCTTGGCGGCGCGGGCGGCGGCGCGCTCCTCGGCCTTCTTGCCGGGCTTCGCCTTTTCCGGGTTGTTGCGGGCTTCGCGCTTCAGCACGCCCTCGGCGTCGAGGAAGCGGGCGACGCGGTCGGTCGGGACGGCGCCCTTGGCGATCCAGGCCTTGGCGGCCTCGATGTCGATCTCGTAGCGCTTCTTGTCCTTGTCGAGGATCGGATTGTAGGTGCCGAGCTTCTCGATGAAGCGGCCGTCGCGCGGCGAGCGCGAGTCGGCGACGACGATCTGGTAGAACGGGCGCTTCTTGGTGCCGCGACGGGCGAGGCGGATCTTGAGGGACATGTCAGCTCCTTGAAGGTGATGTCAGGCTTTGTCTTGGGGTTGCATGGATTCGTGGTGCCTGATGACTTCCTTGATGACGAAGTTCAGGAATTTCTCCGCGAAATCGGGATCGAGCCGCGCCTGCTCGGCGAGCTCGCGCAGGCGCTTGACCTGACGCGCCTCGCGGGCGGGATCGGCGGGCGGCAGCTTGTGGGCGGCCTTCAGCGCGCCGACGGCCTGCGTGCACTTGAAGCGCTCGGCCAGCAGATGGATGAGCGCGGCGTCGATATTGTCGATGCTCTGGCGCAGCGACAGAAGCTCGGCCGGAAGGGCGGCCCCGGGACCAGGGTTGGACACAGTCATCTCGCGGTCACTTCTTCTTGCCGAAGGGAAAACCGGGCAGGCCGGGCAGCTTGCCGCCGCCGAGGCCGGGAAAGCCGGGGGGCAGGGCGCCGGGCGGCAGGCCCGGCATCTTGTCGGGAAGGCCGCCGGGCATGCCGCCCGGCATCTTCTTGGCCATTTCGGCGAGCATTTCGGGGCTTGGCTGCGGCATGCCGCCGCCCCCGCCGAGGCCGAACATGTTGGCAAGTCCGGCAAGCGGGCCGCGCTTGCCCTGGGCGCCACCCATCGACTTCATCATGTCGGCCATGGCGCGGTGCATCTTCAGCAGCTTGTTGACCTCTTCCGGCGAGGTGCCAGAGCCCCGGGCGATGCGGCGGCGGCGCTTGCCGTCGATCTCCTTGGCGTTGCGCCGCTCCCAGGGGGTCATGGCCTGGATGATCGCGCGCTGCCGGCGGATCATCTTGTCGTCCATATTGGCGCCGGCGAGCTGCGCCTTCGCCTGTTTCATGCCGGGCAGCATGCCCATCAAGCCCTGCATGCCGCCGATCTTGAGCATCTGCTCGAGCTGCGAGCCGAGATCGTCGAGATCGAACCGGCCCTGCTGCATCTTGCGGGCAATGGCCATGCCCTTTTCGGCGTCGATGCTCTCGGCGGCCTTCTCGACCAGCGAGACGATGTCGCCCATGCCGAGAATGCGGTTGGCGACGCGCGAGGGGTGGAAATCCTCGAGCCCGTCCATCTTTTCGCCGGTGCCGAGCAGCTTGATCGGCTTGCCGGTCACCGCCCGCATCGACAGGGCGGCGCCGCCGCGGCCGTCGCCGTCGACACGGGTCAGCACGACGCCGGTGACATTGACGCGGCCGGTGAACGAGCGCGCGACATTGACCGCGTCCTGGCCGGTGAGGCTGTCGACCACCAGCAGCGTCTCGTGCGGCCTGGCCGTGCGCTCGACCTCGGCCACCTCGATCATCATGGTCTCGTCGACATGGGTGCGGCCGGCCGTGTCGAGCATGACGACGTCGAAGCCACCGAGCCTCGCCGCCTCGATCGCGCGGCGGGCGATCTGCACCGGCGACTGGCCGGCGACGATCGGCAGGGTGTCGACGCCGATCTGCTTGCCGAGCGTGGCGAGCTGCTCCATGGCCGCGGGCCTGCGCGTATCGAGCGAGGCCATCAGCACCTTCTTCTTCTGCTTTTCGCTGAGGCGCTTGGCGATCTTGGCGGTGGTGGTGGTCTTGCCCGAGCCCTGCAGGCCGACCATCATGATCGGCACCGGCGGGACGGCGACGAGGTCGATCGCGACGCCTTCGGTGCCGAGCGTGTCGACCAGGGTGTCGTGCACGATCTTGACGACCATCTGGCCGGGCGTGACCGACTTGAGCACTTCGGCGCCGACGGCGCGGTCGCGGACCTTGTCGGTGAAGGAGCGGACGACCTCCAGGGCCACGTCGGCTTCGAGCAGCGCGCGGCGCACCTCGCGCATCGCCTCCTGGACATCGGCTTCGCTCAGCGCGCCGCGCCCCTTGAGGCGATCGAGGATGCCGGACAGTCGCGTCGACAGGCCTTCGAACATGATCGCTTCCTACATTCATGACCGGGATCGCCCGGAAATGGTCACGCCCGCCGTCGACCGCAACGCCAAACACGCCCGAGGGCGCTCAGCGCTGTCGGGCGGTAACCTCCGGGATCATGGTCCCGGTCGGCGAAGGCAGGTCTCGGATGAACGAGAGTGTGGCGCGGATAGAGGCAAAGCGTCGCGGAGTCAAGGAAAAGCCGGATCAGGCGGTCCCTTTCCGCCCTTTCCCTTCAGCTTTCGGGCGGGCGGCAGGCCCGCTTGAGATCGGCGAGGGCTTGTTTCAGCGCCTCCTCGGAAAGGCGGATGCGGCGGCGGGTATCCTCGCTCTCGCAATTCCAGCGGGCCGCGGCGCGGGCGGCCAGCGACCGTCGAAAGTGGCTGGCGACGAGCTCGATGGCGCGCCGCTCGACGCAGCCGCGGACGATGGCGCGAACCCGGCGCTCGAGCTCCGGAGGGCGGCCGCAGGCGGCGAGGAACGTTTCGACCAGGGCGTAGCGATCGACCCGCTGGAGCAGCAGCGCCTTCTGCTCGGCAGTCAGCATGTCGAGCCTGTAGGGCGCGTGATCGCCGGCGCGGGCGGCGGGCGGGGCCAAGGACAGAAGAAGCGCCAGCGGCAGCGCGGCGAAGGGGGCGACGGGAAGGCGGCGGAGCAGCATGGAAGGAGAGCTTGGATCGCCCGGCGAATCGCAGGTCGCAGCATCGTAGTCGGCGTCGCGAATCCGGGCTAGCTTGCCGCCGATTCAGCAACAGGAGCCGTCATGCCTCGCCGTTTCCGCCTCGCCGCCCTCGCCTGCCTGTTCGTGCTCGGTGCCGGAGCGCTGCCGACCGCGGCCCAGGACAAGGGGCTTGCCGACCGCATCCTGTCCCGGCCGGCGGCAACCAAGGCGGCCGACTGCAACAGCCCGGTGCGGAGCGACCTCGAACAATGCGCGGTGCAGCGGTTCCGCGTCGCCGATGCCGAGCTCAACCGGGTCTATCGCGACATCGGCGGCGACCCGCGCAACCGCGAGATCCTTCTGAGCGCCCAGCGCACCTGGCTCGCCTATCGCGACGCCACCTGCGCCTGGGAGCAGGACCTCAGGCGCGACGGCAGCGAGGCCCTGCTCAACGCCATCGCCTGCCTTGCCAATGTCACCGAGGCGCGCGCCGCCTATCTGCGGCAGGCGACCGGACCCTGAGGAGCCCATCCGCGCCAAGCCGATGCAATGGCCTTCAAGCGCGCGGTGCCATAGAGCGGTCGTCACGCCTGGCGCGATATCTGGAGATGCCATGACGCCTCATCCGTCCCTTGCGCGGTCCGTCGTGATGGCGGCGCTGCTCGCCGGCGCCTTCTCGGCCGTCGCGGCGCCGAAGCCCGCGGTCGCGCAGGACCGGGGGCTTGCCGAACGCATTCTGTCGGATCCGACGCCGACCCTGTGTGACAGCGAGGTCCGCGCGGAGCACGACGACTGCGTCACGCAGCGGTTCCGCAATGCCGACGAGGAGCTCAACGAGCGCTATCGCAGGCTGGGCGGCGACGGCGGCAACCGCGAGCTGCTGCTGCGCGCGCAGCGGGCCTGGCTCGCCTATCGCGACGCGACCTGCGCCTGGGAACAGGATCTCGCCCGCGGGGCCGACGCCCGTGCCGCGCGCCTCAAGGCGATCAAATGTCTCGCCGACGTCACCTATGCGCGCATCGACTATCTCAAGCAGGCCAGAACGCCTTGAGGCCGGACCAAGCCGGCGCGGCCGTCAGGAGACGAGCTCGCCGAGCGAGGCGACCAGCGTTTCGCGGAACAGCGCGATCGGCCGTGCCAGCCGCCCGGCCGGCGGCCGGTGCAGCAGCCATGAGCGCACTTTCGGCTGGAACGCGACCCTGTCGAGCACCTCGATGCGGTCGCGCCAGGGGCTGCCGGCCAGGGCGGCCGGGGTGACCACTCCGATGCCGTGGCCGCGCGCGACCAGCGACATCCGCAGATCCGCGCTGAGCGCCTCGACGCCGACCTGAAAGGGCAGGCGGGCCGCCTCGAAAGTATGGCGCAGATAGGCCCGGAAACCGCAGCCATTCTCGTTCATCACCCAGGCGAAGCGCGAGAGCGCGGCGAGGTCGGCCCGCTTCGGCACGCCAAGCTCCGGCGCGGCGACGAGCAGGACCGGTTGCAGCCCGAGATCGTCGGCGACGAGCTCGGCCGGAGGCTCGACGCCTTCGGCCAGGCAAAGGGCGGCGGCATCCAGTTCGTTGCGCACGACCTGTTCGGTCAGGCGTGGCGACCAGCCGGAGGTGATGCGCAGCGTCAGGGCGGGGAAGACCGCGCGCAGCCGGTCCAGCGGGGCGGCCAGGGCCGCATCCGAGAGATAGGGCATGATGCCGAGGCGGAACTCGCCACTCACCGGCGCATCGGCCGAAAGCCCGGACTTCAGGTCCTCGA
Organism: bacterium YEK0313; assembly: GCA_000751295.2. Taxonomy (NCBI): domain Bacteria; species bacterium YEK0313. The sequence goes on along the minus strand of CCMO02000001.1, from coordinate 1,015,581 downwards.
GCGCGCGCAGCACGCGCCGGCCCTGCTCATAGGCCTCTCGCCCCGCCGCGGTCGGCTTCAGCGGCTTCGACTGCCGGTCGAGCAGCCTGGCGCCGAGCAGGTCTTCGAGATTCTGCACCCGGCGCGTCACGCCCGGCTGCGTGAGATTCAGGCGCGCCGAGGCGCCGACGATGGAGCCGGTTTCGACCACGGCGAGAAAGGCTTCGAGGTCGTGCGTATTCATGCGAGATCCGCATATTCAATATAGAATGAATTGAATTGTATCATATTGCGCATCGCAAATAAAGTCTCTGGACGATATGCAAGATCAATTTTCCGGAGCCTTTTCATGTCCCCCGTCCGATCGCCGGCCATCGACCTTGCCGGCCCGCCGCAGGCCGCGCCCGCGCCGAGCCCGGCCCTGACGCTGCTGTTCGCCTGCGCCGTGGCGATCATCGTCACCAATGTGTTCGCGCCGCAGACCCTGGTCGGCCTGATCGCCACGGATCTCGGCCTCGGCGAAGCGGCCGCCGGGCTGGTCGCCATGGCGACCCTCATCGGTTATGCCGGCGGCCTGTTCCTGCTGGTGCCGCTGGCCGATCTCGTCGAGAACCGGCGTCTCGTCCTGCGCATGCTGGCGGCGGCCGTCGTGTTTGCCGGCCTTGCCGGCGTCGCACCCGGCGCCGGCCTGCTCATCCTGGCCCTCGTTCTCGTCGGCGCGGCCTGCTCGATGATCCAGGTCCTGGTGCCGCTCGCGGCCGCCATGGCGCCGCCCGAGCGGCGCGGCCAGGTCGTCGGCGACGTCATGAGCGGCCTGATGCTGGGCATCCTCCTGGCGCGGCCGCTCGCGAGCCTCGTCGCCGACACGCTCGGCTGGCGAGCCTTCCACGGGCTGACCGGCCTTGCCATGGCACTGCTCTGGCCGGTGCTGGCGCTGCGCCTGCCGCCGCGCCAGCCGGCCGGCAGCGCGCGCTATGGCGGCCTCATCGCCTCGCTCGGCAAGCTGCTCGCCCGCGAGCCGGTGCTGCGCTGGCGCGCACTGACGGCAGCTCTATCCATGGCCGCCTTCAGCCTGTTCTGGACCGCGATCGCGTTCCGGCTCGCCGCCGCGCCGTTCGATCTCGGCCAGCGCGGCATCGCCGTCTTCGCCCTCGTCGGCGCGGCCGGGGCGGCGGTCGCGCCGATGGTCGGACGGCTCGGCGACCGGGGCCTGACCCGCGCCACGACGATCGCCTCGCATCTCCTGATCATTGCCGGCTTTGGCCTGGCCGCCTGCGCCGGAAGGGCCGGAGCGGCCGGCCCCATGCCGATGCTCGTCGCGATGGGGCTCGCCGCGGTGCTGCTCGACATCGGCGTGACCGGCGACCAGACGCTCGGCCGTCGCGCGGTCAACATGCTCGACGAAGCGGCGCGAGGGCGCCTCAACGGCTTGTTCGTCGGCCTGTTCTTCCTCGGCGGCGCGCTTGGCGCGGGCCTTGCGGGCCTGGCCTGGAGCCTCGGCGGCTGGCTGCTGATCACGGTCCTCGGGGCGGCTTTCGGCTTCGCCGCCCTGGTCGTCGACGCCGTCGCGCCGCGGACATGAGCCGGCCGCCCGGGAGACGGTCAGCCGGTCAGGAAATCGGCGATGACCTTGATGTTGAGGGTGATCAGGGTCGCCGCGATGACCACGGAGACGGCAACCAGCCAGGCTGGCGCGACCATATCGCCCATGCGCCGGCGCGAGGCGGTCAGGTGCACCAGCGGCACGATGGCGAAGGGCAATTGCAGCGACAGCACCACCTGGCTGAGGATCAGCAGCTTGGCGGTCTGCCCCTCGCCGTAGATGATCGTCACGGCGATCGCCGGCACGATGGCGATGAGCCGGGTGACCAGGCGGCGCGCCCAGGCTGCGATGCGGATGTCGATGAAGCCTTCCATGATGATCTGGCCGGCCATGGTGGCGGTGACCGTGGAATTGAGGCCGCAGCACAGCAGCGCGATGCCGAACAGGGTCGGCGCGATCGCCGAGCCGAGCAGCGGCGTCAGCAGCGAATGGGCCTGCTGCAGCTCCTCGACGCCGGCATTGCCTGTCTTGTGGAAGGCGGCGGCCGCAAGAATCAGGAGCGATGCGTTGATGGTCAGGGCGAACATCAGCGCGACGGTGGAATCGAGCGTGGCGAATTTCAGCGCCTCGCGCTTTGCCGCAAGACCTTCGCCGTAGGCGCGCGTCTGCACGATCGAGGAGTGCAGGTAGAGGTTGTGCGGCATGACCGTCGCGCCGATGATGCCGAGCGCGAGGTAGAGCATGTCCGGATTGGTGACGATCCTGGTGGTCGGCGCGAAGCCCTTGATCACCTCGCCCCAGTCCGGGTCGGCCATGGCGATCTGGATGAAGAAGCACGCGGCGACGACGGCCATGAGCGTGATGATGAAGGCCTCGATCCAGCGGAAGCCCTTGGTCTGCAGCCACAGGATCAGGAACACGTCGAGGGCGGTGATCACCACGCCGATCTCGAGCGGGATGCCGAACAGGAGATTGAGCCCGATCGCGGTGCCGATCACCTCGGCGAGATCGGTGGCGATGACGGCGACCTCGGCGAACAGCCAGAGCGGCCAGGCCGCCCAGCGCGGATAGGCATCCCGGCAGGCCTGGGCGAGGTCCCGGCCGGTGCCGATGGCGAGCCTTGCGCAGAGCGACTGCAGGATGATCGCCATGACGTTCGACAGCAGGGCGATGAACAGCAGGGCGTAGCCGAACTTCGAGCCGCCGGCGAGCGAGGTCGCCCAGTTGCCCGGGTCCATATAGCCGACCGCGACCAGGTAGCCGGGGCCGAGAAAGGCGAGGAACTTCCGCCAGGGCGTGCCTGCGGTCGGCACACGGACGGAGCGGAACGCCTCGACCAGCGACGCTTCGCCGCGCGCGCGGCGCCAGCCCCCGGCGGCGGGTTCCGGGGCGCTCGTGGGGGCAACGGTCATGCGATCATCCAAGGGGGCTGAGCCTTCGAGCGGTGTCTCGTTCAGCCTCATGGTGGGTTACTGTCGAAGCTTTTGCAAGTCATTTGCAACAAGAGGGACGTGCGCGAGACGCAGATCCGGCTCTCGCCGCGCGCCGCGGCGCGTCGCCGCAGTGCTTTCGGGCCGATTGTCGCGGATTCAGGACGGTTTTGGCCGCCTCAGGCGCACGCCGGGACCATCGGCGTCATCGGGCAGGAGGCAGATGCCGGCCGCCTCCAGGGCGGCGACGATCTGGGCCTCGCTGGTCGCATGCAGCTCGTGGTGCCCGCCTTCGAAGCCGCGCACCGTGCTGCGCGAGACCTCCGCCGCCTGCGCCAGCCGGTCCTGCGACCAGTCGAGCAGGGCGCGCGCGGCCCGGCATTGTTCAGGCAGCAACATCATGAGACCGTGAAGCGTATTGGCCTTGCATGGTCCATCATTTCAACCATATTGGTTGAAATCATTCAAGCTTGCCGCTCTCGACCCCGGAAAGGCCGCCGCCCGCCCATGCCGCACGACACGCCTTTGATCGCCACCATCGTCGCGGGTTTGGGCCTCGCCTTCCTGTTCGGCGCGATCGCGCAGCGTTTCCGGGTGCCGCCGCTGGTCGGCTATCTCCTCGCCGGCATCCTCACCGGCCCGCATACGCCGGGCTTCGTCGCCGACCAGAAGCTGGCGACCGAGCTCGCCGAGATGGGCGTCATCCTGCTCATGTTCGGCGTCGGCCTGCATTTTTCTCTGAAGGACCTCCTGTCGGTCAGGGCCATCGCGCTGCCGGGCGCGGTGGTGCAGATCGCCGCCGCCACCGCCATGGGCGCGGGCCTTGCCTGGCTGCTCGGCTGGAACTTCGGCGCCGGCCTCGTCTTCGGCCTCGCCCTGTCGGTCGCCAGCACCGTCGTGCTGCTGCGCGCCATGCAGGAGCGCCGCCTGATCGAGACCGAGCGCGGCCGGATCGCCGTCGGCTGGCTGATCGTCGAGGATCTCGCCATGGTGCTGGCGCTGGTGCTGCTGCCGGCGGTATCGGGCCTCATCGGCGGCACCAGCCAGTCCGCCGGCGCTGATCCGATCGCCGCCGCGCTGGGGCTCGGCGTCGGCGGCATGGTCGGCCTCACCGTGGTCAAGGTCGCGGTGTTCGTCGGCCTGATGCTGGTGGTCGGCCGGCGGATCATCCCCTGGCTGCTCCACTATGTCGCCCATACCGGCTCGCGCGAGCTTTTCCGCCTCGCGGTGCTGTCGATCGCGCTCGGCGTCGCCTTCGGCGCGGCCAACCTGTTCGGCGTCTCCTTCGCGCTCGGCGCCTTCTTCGCCGGCATGATCATGAGCGAGTCGCAGCTCAGCCACCGCGCGGCCGAGGAATCGCTGCCGCTGCGTGACGCCTTCTCGGTGCTGTTCTTCGTCTCGGTGGGCATGCTGGTCTCGCCGATGAACCTCCTCAACGATGCCGGCGCGGTGCTGGCGACGGTGTTCATCATCGTCATCGGCAAGTCGCTCGCGGCCTTCCTGATCGTGCGCGCCTTCGGCTATCCCCTGGGGACGGCGCTGCTGATCTCGGCGAGCCTGGCGCAGATCGGCGAGTTCTCGTTCATTCTCGCCGAGCTCGGCGTCAAGCTGCAGCTCCTGCCGGAGCGCGGCCGCGACCTGATCCTGGCCGGCGCGATCCTGTCGATCCTGCTCAACCCGGTCGCCTTTGCCGCCGTCGGCTGGCTGAAGAAGCTCGCCGAACGCAAGGCCGCGCCCGCCGCCGAGCCGGCGCCGGCAGCCGAAGCGGCCACACCCGTGGCGCCCGAGCCGGCGCCGGTCGCGGCGGCCGACGATGACGACGCGCCCGAGGTGACCACGCTCTCCGGCCATACCGTGCTGGTCGGCTATGGCCGGGTCGGCCGCCTCGTCGGCGTCGGCCTGAAGGACAAGGGCCAGCCCTTCCTGGTGATCGAGGATGCCGATACGCCGGTGGCGCGGCTGAAGACGGAGGCGGTCGAGGCGATCTGCGGCAATGCCGCCCGCGACGACATCCTGAAGGCCGCCAATGTCGCCGGCGCGCGGCGCCTGATCCTCGCCATGCCCAATGCCTTCGAGGCCGGCCAGATCATCGACAAGAGCAAGGCCTGCAATCCGACCATCACCATCATCGCCCGCGCCCATTCGGACGCCGAGGTCGAGCATCTCTCGGGGCTCGGCGCGGATGTGGTGATCATGGGCGAGCGGGAGATCGCCAAGGGCATTCTCGACCATGCCGCCGATCCGGCCGGCGGAGGCGCTCCGCCGCAGGGATCGCCGCCGCCGATGCCGCCCGCCGCGCCGCCGGATGCCGCGCCGGAACCGCCGGCCGCACCGTCCGCGCCGCAGGCCGCCTGAGGCGCCGGGTCAGATCGTACCGGTTTCCGGCGGCAGGGCTGGCCTGGCCTCGACGATCATCCGGCCGAACTCGACGAAGTCGCGCTTGCGCGGCGAGCTCGACCGCCAGGCGAGGCCCAGCACCCGGTGCGGCTCGGGATCGGCGAAGCGCATCAGCTTCAGCGCCCCGTAGCGCGCCTCGACGTCGACGCAGATCTCCGGCAGCAGGGTGAGGCCGAGCCCGTTCGCCACCATCTGCACCAGGGTCGACAGGCTCGACGCGCCGAACGTGTCGATGTTCTCGATCCTGCGCAGGTTGCAGAAGGTCAGCGCCTGGTCGCGCAGGCAGTGTCCCTCCTCGAGCAGCAGCAGCCGGTCGTCCTTCAGGAGATCCGGCGTCGCCTGGACCCGGCCGTGCAGTTCGCGCGAGGCGGGCAGGGCGAGCAGGAAGCGGTCCTCGAACAGGCGGATCGTCTCGATGTCGGCGTGGTCGACCGGCAGCGCCGCCAGCATCAGATCGAGGCTGCCCTCCACCAGCTCGGCAGTGAGCTGGCGCGTCTGGGTCTCGCGGATATGCACGTCGAGCTCGGGAAACGCATCGCGCAGCAGCGGCAGGAAACGCGGCAGGATATAGGGCGCGATCGAGGGAATGACGCCGAGATGGAGCGTGCCGGTGAGCCGGCCGGCGCGCTGGTGGGCATAGTCGCGCAGATCGCGCAGGTCGGCGAGGATGCGCTGGGCCCGGCGCGCGATCTCGCGGCCGTCCTCGGTGAGTTGGATGCCGCTGCGCCGGCGCTCGACGAGCTGCAGCTTCAGCTCGCGCTCCAGCTCCTGGAGCTGCATGGAGAGGGCCGGCTGGGTCACGGCGCAATGATCGGCGGCCCGGCCGAAATGTTTGTGACGGGCGACGGCGTCGAAGTAGCGGAGTTGCTTGAAGGAAATCATATCGATCAGATTTTCTTATCGAGATGGCAGGTTAATCCGATTGGCCTTGATCGACAAGACCCGCCTAGAACGGTTCCGCTTCTCAGCCAGGAACCGTCACATGCCCGACAAACCGACCCTGACCACCTCAGCCGGCGCGCCGATCTCCGACAACCAGAATTCGCTGAGCGCGGGTCCGCGTGGACCCCTGCTGATGCAGGACTATCAGCTGATCGAAAAACTCGCGCATCAGAACCGCGAGCGGATCCCCGAGCGGGTCGTGCACGCCAAGGGCTGGGGCGCCTACGGCACGCTGACGATCACGCAGGACATCAGCCGCTACAGCCGGGCGAAGCTGTTCGCCAGGGTTGGCGGCAAGACCGATCTGCTGCTGCGCTTCTCCACCGTCGCCGGCGAGCTCGGCGCGGCCGATGCCGAACGCGACGTGCGCGGCTTCGCCGTCAAGTTCTACACCGAGGAGGGCAACTGGGACCTCGTCGGCAACAACACGCCGGTGTTCTTCGTGCGCGACCCGCTGAAGTTCCCCGACTTCATCCACACCCAGAAGCGCCACCCCCGCACCAACCTGCGCTCGCCGACCGCCATGTGGGATTTCTGGTCGCTGTCGCCGGAAAGCCTGCACCAGGTGACCATCCTGATGTCGGACCGCGGCCTGCCGGTCGCGCCGATGTTCATGAACGGCTACGGCTCGCACACCTATGCGATGATCAATGCCGCGAACGAGCGGTTCTGGGTGAAGTTCCACTTCAAGACCCGCCAGGGCCACAAGTTCCACACCAATGCCGAGGCGGCCGGCGTCATCGGCCGCTCGCGCGAGAGCTACCAGGAGGCCCTGTTCGGCGCGATCGAGCGCGGCGAGTTCCCGCGCTGGACGCTGTGCATCCAGGTCATGCCGGAGGCCGATGCCGACAGGACTCCCTACAATCCCTTCGACCTGACCAAGGTCTGGCCGCATGCGGACTATCCGCTGATCGAGGTCGGCGAGTTGGAGCTGAACCGCAATCCGGCCAACTATTTCGCCGAGGTCGAGCAGGCCGCCTTCTCGCCGTCCAACATCGTGCCCGGCATCGGCTTCTCGCCCGACAAGATGCTGCAGGCGCGGATCTTCTCCTATGCCGACGCCCACCGCTACCGGCTCGGCACGCATTACGAGGCGCTGCCGGTGAATGCGCCGCGCTGCCCGGTGCACCACTATCACAAGGACGGCGCGATGCGGTTCTTCCGCAACGATACCGGCAACCCGGACGCCTATTACGAGCCGAACTCGGTGAACGGCCCGGCGGAGGCGCCCGCCTATCGCGAGCCGCCGCTCGGGATCTCGGGCGATGCCGACCGCTTCGACCACCGGACGGGCAATGACGACTACACCCAGCCGGGCAACCTGTTCCGCCTGATGACGCCGGCCGAGCGCAACCGGCTGATGGACAACATTGCCGAGGCCATGCAGGGCGTGCCGGTCGAGATCGTCAGGCGCCAGGTCGGCCACTTCTTCCGCTGCGATCCCGACTACGGCATCGGGGTCGCCACCCGCATGGGCCTGTCGGTCTCCGACCTGCCCGGAGCCGAGGCCGCCGAATGACGCGGCGGCCTCACGTCAACCCCGTCCCGCCAAGGAGCATGCCATGACCACTGCCCATGCCACCAACCGTTCCGACGCGGTGAGCGAATTCCTCACCGATGCGCGCATCGACGCGCTCAACAGCGCGCTCGCCGATCGCGGCATCGGCGCCGACCGGATCATCTCGATCCTGCCGGTGGCCGGCCGCACGCTGATCGATGCGGCGCCGGAGCAGTTCCGGGTGCTCTACCGCCTCGGCTGAGCGATCGGGGACGGCGCGGCCCTTGACGCGCGCGCCGTCCTCGGCCACCCAGCGGTCATGTTCGAGACCCAGCTCACCGAATGTGCCCGCAAGGTCGAGGCCGTCCTCGACGACCTGCTCACCGAAGCCGCGCGGCCGGGCGAGATCGCAAGGCCCGTGCTTCTCGCCGCCGCCATGCGCCACGGCGTCCTTGCCGGCGGCAAGCGCCTGCGGCCCTTCCTCGTCCGCGAGACGGCGCGGCTGTTCGGCGTGCCGGAGGCGCGCGCCCTGCTCGCCGGGGCGGCGCTGGAGCTCGTCCATTGCTATTCGCTCGTCCATGACGACCTGCCGGCGATGGACGACGACGATCTGCGCCGCGGTCAGCCGACCGTGCACCGGGCCTTCGACGAGGCGACGGCGATCCTCGCCGGTGACGCGCTGCAGACGCTCGCCTTCGAGGTGCTGGCGGGCGAGGCGGTGCATCCCGACCCGCGTGTCCGGGCCGAGCTCGTGCTGCTGCTCGCCCGGGCGAGCGGCCTTGGCGGCATGGCCGGTGGCCAGATGCTCGACCTCGAGGCCGAAGGCCGCTTTGCCGGCGGCGTGCCGCTTGCCCTGTCCGAAGCGGCTATCCGCCGCCTGCAGGCGATGAAGACCGGTGCGCTCATCCGCTTCGCCTGCACGGCCGGCGCGGTGCTGGGGGAAGCCGGCGCCGACCGGCGCGCGGCGCTCGAAGCCTATGGTGCGACCATCGGTCTCGCCTTCCAGATCGCCGACGACCTGATCGATCTCGAAGGCGATGCGGCTAGCGCGGGCAAGGCGACCGGCAAGGATGCCGGCCGGGGCAAGGGCACGCTCGTCTCGCTGCACGGCGCGGCCTGGGCCCGGGCCGAGCTGGACCGGCTCGTCGCGGCAGCCTCCGAGCATCTCGCGCCCTTCGGCGCTGGCGCAGACCTGCTCGCAGAGACGGCGCGGTTCATCGCCTTCCGCAAAGCGTAAGGCGGCAGCGGCCATCCGCTTGACAAAATCCGGCCCGGGCCGGAAGGATCAGGATAAATCCTGATTACAGGATAAGACAGAAAGAGGGTCTGATGAGGCGGTTGTGGGGGCTCGCGCTGGGCGCGGCTGTTCTGTTCGGGCTGGCCATGCCGGCCGAGGCGCAAAAGCGCGCCAATACGGTGCGCTTCGGTTACGACCAGGTGCCCGAAAATGTCGATCCCTACTACAACAGCGTCCGCATCGGCGTGATCCTCGGCCAGCAGGTCTGGGACACGCTGATCTATCGCGATCCGAAGACCAACGAATATCGCGGGCAGCTCGCCACCGCCTGGCGCTGGATCGACGAGCGCACGCTGGAGCTCGATCTGCGCCAGGGCGTCAAGTTCCACAACGGCGAGGAATTCGACGCCGACGACGTGGTGTTCACGCTGAACTACGTGTCCGATCCGGCCAACAAGTCGGTCACGCAGCAGAATGTCAGCTGGATCCAGCGGGTCGAGAAGATCGACAAGTACAAGGTGCGGATCGTCACGCGTCGGCCGTTCCCCGCAGCGATCGAATATCTCGCCGGACCGCTCGTCATTCATCCCAACGAATATTACGCCCAGGTCGGGCCGCGCGGCATGAACGAACGGCCGATCGGCTCGGGCCCCTACCGGGTGGTCGAGCACCAGCTCGGCAAGCAGATCACGCTCCGGCGCAATCCCGACTATTTCCGCGACAGCCCGAAGCCGCAGCCGACGATCGAGACGATCGTGGTGCGCTTCATCCCGGACCGGCAGACCCAGGTCGCCGAAATGTTGGCGGGCGGCCTCGACTTCATCATGAACATCGCGCCCGACCAGGCGGCGCAGATGCGCGCCGTGCCGACGCTGCAGATCGTCTCCGGCGAGACCATGCGCATCGCCTTCCTGCAGATGGCGACCTCCGAGCAGTCGCCGACGCCGGCGCTGCGCGACGTCAGGGTGCGCCGCGCGATCAACCATGCGATCGACCGCCAGACCATGGCGACCCAGCTCGTCGGGCCCGGCTCGCGGGTGCTCAACGCCATCTGCTTCCGCACCCAGTTCGGCTGCGACGATTCGGGCGCCACGCAGTACCCCTACGACCCCGCCAAGGCGCGCCAGCTGCTCGCCGAAGCCGGCTTCCCGAACGGTTTCGAGCTCGACCTGCACTCCTATCGCGAGCGCAACCAAGCCGAGGCGATGATCAACTATCTCCGGGCGGTCGGCATCCGGGCGACGCTGCGCTTCGGCCAGTATGCGACCTTTCGCGAGCAGAATCGGGCGAACCGCGCCTCGCTCGCCCACCAGACCTGGGGCTCGTTCTCGGTCAACGACACCTCGGCCTCGACCTCGGTCTTCTACAAGGGCGTCGACGACGATGTGACGCGCGATCCCGAACTGATCTCGCTCCTGTCGCGCGCCGACACCGTGACCGATCCGGACCAGCGCAAGGCGGCCTACCGGGCAGCGCTCGCGCGGATTTCCGAGCAGGCCTATTCCGTACCGCTCTATTCGCTGGTCACCTTCTATGCGACGGCCAAGGACCTGGAGTTCACGCCCTATCCGGACGAGCTGCCGCGGTTCTGGGAAATGCGCTGGAAATGACCGGAGGGCGGCTGCCGCGCGCAGCCGCGCCGACCGGTTGACGCAATAGGCATGCACCTGGAACGGGCAACTGTTCCAGGTGCTGCGTTTCGAGCGGCCCCGAACGGGGTGGGTCGCGCCAAGCCAGGACGGTCGGGGAGACATGCTGATCTACACGCTGAAGCGGCTGGGGCTCGCCGCGCTGGTCGCCTTCGCGGTCTCGGCGCTGGCCTTCCTCCTGCTGCGCCTGTCGGGCGATGTTGCGCTGGCGCTGGCCGGTGAGGGCGCGCGCGCCGAAGACATCGCGATGATCCGCCAGCAATATGGCCTCGATCGGCCGTTGCTCCTGCAATATCTCGAATGGCTCGGCCGCACGCTGACCGGCGATTTCGGCCAGTCGCTCTATTTCAAGTCGCCGGTGATCAATCTGATCGGCGAGAAGTTCGGCACCACCATGATCCTGGCACTCCTGTCGATCGGCTTTGCGCTCGCCGTGTCGATCCCGCTCGGCGTGATGGCGGCGATCTGGCAGAATTCCTGGATCGACCGGCTGTGCCTCGCCATCGCGGTGGTCGGCCAGGCGCTGCCCAACTTCTTCTTCGCCCTGTGCCTCATCATGGTCTTCGCCATCGGCCTGCGCTGGCTGCCGGTCTCGGGCGCCGACGGCTGGGAATATTTCGTGCTGCCGACGATTGCGCTCGGCTACTACGTGACCCCGCCCTTCATGCGGCTCATTCGCGCCGGCATGATCGACGTGCTCGGCTCCGACTATGTCCGCACCGCCCGCGCCAAGGGCCTGCCGGCCTCCACCGTCGTGATCAAGCACGCCCTGCGCAACGCGCTGGTGCCGGTCGTCGCGCTGACCGCGGTGCAGATGGGCTTCCTGCTCGGCGGCTCGATCGTGGTCGAGACGGTATTCGCGCTCGACGGCCTCGGCTACCTCGCCTACCAAGCGATCAGCCAGAAGGACTTTCCGGTCATCCAGGCGGTGCTGATGCTGCTGTCGGTCGGCTATGTCGGGCTGACGCTTGCCGCCGACCTCGTCAATGCCTGGCTCGATCCGCGCATCAGGGTGGCGTGACATGACCGACGCAATCCACGCCGACGCTTTCGACGTCAAGGAGCCCTCGGCCGCGCTCAGGCTGTGGCGCCGCATCCGCGGCCACAAGGGCCTGATGTTCGGCTCGGGTCTCTTCCTCGTCATCGTGCTGGTCGCTCTGACCGCGCCCTTCGTCGCCCCGCACGACCCCTATGCCCAGGACCTGATGAACCGCCTGGTGCCGCCGATCTGGTACGAGCGCGGCACTTGGGTCCATCCGCTCGGCACCGACAATCTCGGCCGCGACTATCTCTCGCGCCTGCTCTACGGCGCGCAGATCTCGCTGCTGATCGGTTTCGCCGTCATGCTGATCTCGGGCACGATCGGCACCGCGCTCGGCCTCTCCGCCGGCTATTTCGGCGGCCGCATCGACATGGCGATCACCTTCCTCGTCACCACCCGCCTGGCGCTGCCGGTCGTGCTGGTGGCGCTCGCCGTCGTCTCGATGGTCGGCGGCACGCTCGGCATCGTCATCGCCGTGCTCGGTTTCCTGAAATGGGATCGCTTCGCCGTGGTCATGCGCTCGGCCACCCAGCAGGTGCGTTCGCTCGACTATGTCGCCGCGGCGGAGGCCGCGGGCGCGTCGAAGGCGCGCATCATCTTCGGCGAGATCCTGCCCAATGTCGCGCCCCAGCTCATCGTGGTCGCCACCGTCGAGGCGGCGAGCGCGATTCTCCTGGAGGCTGCCCTGTCGTTCCTCGGGCTCGGCGTGCAGCCACCGCTGCCGTCCTGGGGCCTGATGATTTCCGAGGCCAAGAATTTCATGTTCTTCTCGTTCTGGCTGATCGCCATTCCCGGCAGTGCCCTGGCGCTGCTGGTGCTCGCCATCAACATGATGGGCGACGGCCTGCGCGACGTGACCGCGCCGGAGGGCCGCTCGTGACCGCGGTTCTCGACGTCCAGGATCTCAAGGTCGACCTCGCGGTCGCCGCCGGCACGCTGCATGCGGTGCGCGGCGTCTCCTTCGCCATCAACCGGGGCGAGACGCTCTGCCTCGTCGGCGAGAGCGGCTGCGGCAAGTCGATGACCGCGCTGTCGGTGATGGACCTCCTGCCGCCGCGCGCGACCCGCTCGGCGAGCCGGCTGTCGCTCGGCGGCGAGGACCTGATCGCCGGCGGGCCGAAACGCTGGAACGCGCTGCGCGGCGACCGGATGGGCATGATCTTCCAGGAGCCGATGACCGCGCTCAACCCGGCCTATACGATCGGCGACCAGCTGATGGAGCATCATCGCCTGCACAAGGGCTCGACCGCTGCCGCCGCGCGCGAGCGGGCGGTGTTCCTGCTCGACAAGGTGGGCATCGCCAATGCCGGCCAGCGGCTCGGCCAATATCCGCACCAGCTCTCCGGGGGGCTGCGCCAGCGCGTGATGATTGCCATGGCGCTGATGTGCGGGCCGGACCTGATCGTCGCGGACGAGCCGACGACGGCGCTCGACGTGACCATCCAGGCGCAGATCCTCAGGTTGCTCATGGAGCTGCAGAAGGAGCTCGGCATCGCCCTGCTGCTCATCACCCACGATCTCGGCGTGGTCGCGCGCATGGCCCATCGGGTGGCCGTCATGTATGCCGGCGAGATCGTCGAGACCGGCACGGCGGCCGAGGTGTTCAACGCGCCGAAGCATCCCTATACGCTCGGCCTGATGGATTGCATCCCGGTGCCCGGGCGGACGCTGCCGGGCGACCGGCTCGGCTCCATTCCCGGCGTCGTGCCCTCGCTCGTCGGGGACATAACCGGGTGCGCCTTCCGCACCCGCTGCAAGCTCGCCGATACCGGCTGCGCGGCGGCGATCCCGTCCCACCGGGACGGCGGCCATGTCTGGTCCTGCCTGAAGGCTGCGGCATGACGACGCTCCTGACCATTTCCAACGTCTCGCGCACCTTCAAGGTCGCCCAGGGCCTGTTCGCGGCGAAGAAGACCCTGCACGCGGTCAACGGCGTCGACCTGACCGTCGAGAAGGGCGAGGTGCTCGGCATTGTCGGCGAGAGCGGCTGCGGCAAGTCGACGCTCGCCAAGATGGTGCTCGGCCTGCTGCCAGCCTCGACCGGTGAGATCCGGCTCGAGGGCACCGACATGCGCAGCCTCGACCGCAAGGCGGTGGCGCGGCGCATCCAGCCGGTGTTCCAGGACCCCTATTCCTCGCTCAATCCGCGCAAGACGATCAGCGCCATCGTCGCCTTTCCGCTGGCCGTTCACGGGGTCGGCAGCGCTGAGGAGCGGCGCGAAAAGGCGCTCGCCATTCTCGACAAGGTGGGCCTGCCGAAACGTTTCGCCGACCGCTATCCGAACCAACTCTCCGGCGGCCAGCGCCAGCGCGTGGCGATCGCCCGCGCGCTCGTCATGGAACCGGAGCTGGTGGTGTGCGACGAGCCGACCTCGGCGCTCGACGTTTCCGTGCAGTCGCAGATCCTCAATCTGCTGATGGATCTCAGGCGCGACCTCGGGCTGACCTATGTCTTCATCTCGCACAATCTCGCCGTCGTCGAACATATCGCGACGCGGGTGGCGGTGATGTATCTCGGCAGGGTGGTCGAGCTCAGCGAGACCGCGACGCTGTTCCGCGCGCCGCGCCATCCCTATAGCCGGGCGCTGCTGCAATCGGTGCTGACGCCCGAGCCGGGCGGCGGCATTCCGGAGACCGGGCTCGGGCTCGCCTTTCCCGATCCGCTCAATCCGCCGCCCGGCTGCGCCTTCAATCCGCGCTGCCCCGAGGCCTTCGCCGCCTGCCGGAGCATTGCACCACGCAATGTCGGCGACGGCGGCGGGCTCGTTGCCTGCCACCTGCACGACCCGGAACGGACGAAGGCCGCCGCAGCCTGACGGCGGCGGCGCGCCCGGGCCTCAGCCCTTGGCGCGGCGGCGGGCGAATTCCTCGTCGATCCGCCGGAGCTCCTCGGCGGGAGCGTCCAGGAGCGGCTGGATGAGCGTGTCCCAGGCGCTCAGCTGGTGGGCGAGCAGCGAATCCTTGCCTTCGTCCGCGACCTGCTTGGCAAGGTAGTAGGCAGCCGAATCCTCGGGGAAACGACCCGCGGCAATATGCTCCCGGAGCCGCCGCGACAGCTCCTCACGATCCGTGCCGGTCATGATGGCCTCCTGTCGATCATCAACAACGGCAGGGCAGGGGCCAAGGTTCCCTCGCGCCGCCGGTCTCGAATGCGCCAGGCGTCCTGGGCGGCACGGGGCGGCTCGGCTAGTCTCCCGGTTCCGATCCGGTCCGTTTCACCAGACAATCCCCCAAGCCCGAGTTGCCGATGACCCGCGCCGCCGCCATTTCCGCCGCCGAGAAGACCTTCGACGACGGCCGCCTGAAAGCGATCTTCGCCCGCCGGATCGCCATTCCGACCGAGAGCCAGAATCCCGATCGCGGGCCCGACCTGGCGCGCTACCTGACGGAGGAAATGCAGCCGTGCCTGGAAGCGCTCGGCTTCACCTGCACGATCCTGACCCATCCGAAGGCCAAGGCACCGTTCCTGCTCGCCGAACGCATCGAGGACCCGACGCTCGTCACCGTGCTCGGTTATGGCCATGGCGACGTGATCCGCGGCCTCGAAGGCCAGTGGAAGGACGGGCGCGACCCCTGGACGCTCGACGATACCGGCACGCGCTGGTACGGCCGCGGCGTCGTCGACAACAAGGGCCAGCACACGATCAATATCGAGGCGCTGCGCTGCGTGCTGGAGACGCGCGGCAAGCTCGGCTTCAACGTGCGCTATCTCATCGAAATGGGCGAGGAGGTCGGCTCGGCCGGCCTGCACGACCTCGCCCGCGACCATGCCGACCTGTTCAAGGCCGACATCCTCATCGCCTCCGATGGACCGCGGCTCGTCGCCGAGCGGCCGACGCTCTATCTCGGCTCGCGCGGCGGCGCCTCCATCGACCTCTCGATCGATGCCCGCGAGGGCGGCCACCATTCCGGCAACTGGGGGGGCCTTCTGTCCAATCCAGCGATCCGGCTCGCCCATGCCATCGCCACCATCGTCGGCCCGAAGGGCGAGGTGCGCGTCCACGAACTGCTGCCGAAGGAGATGCCGGCCTCGGTGAAGCGGGCGCTCGCCGATGTCGAGCCGGTGAGCGGGCCCGGCGACCCCGAGATCGAACCCTGGTGGGGCGAGCCCGGTTTCAGCGCCGCCGAGAAGCTCTACGGCTGGAACACGTTCGAGGTGCTCGCCTTCGGCTCCGGCAATGCCGACAAGCCGGTCAACGCGGTGCCGCCCTCGGCGGTCGCCCGCTGCCAGATCCGCTTCGTCGTCGGCTCCGATCCGGCCGGCTTCATCCCGGCGATCCGCCGCCATCTCGACCGCCACGGCTTTTCCGATGTCGTCGTCGCGCCCTCGCGCGATGCCATGTTCCACGCGACCCGCACCGACCCGGATCATCCCTGGGTGCGCTGGGCGGCCACCTCCGTCGAGCAGACGACCGGCATCAAGCCGGCCGTGCTGCCCAATGCCGGCGGCTCGCTGCCGAACGACGTCTTCGCCGACATTCTGGGCATGCCGACCATCTGGGTGCCGCATTCCTATCCGGGCTGCTCGCAGCACGCGCCGAACGAGCATGTGCCGGTCGCGCTGCTGCGGCAGGCCATGGCCATGATGGCCGGCCTCTACTGGGACCTCGGCGAGGGCACGCATCCCAAGGCCGCCCGATGAGCGGCGGGGCGGGGACGGTCGACGTCGCCGTCGTCGGCGGCGGCATGGTCGGCATGGCATCCGCCCTTGCCTGTCTCGAACGGAGCCTCAGCGTCGCCGTCATCGATCCCGGCGCCATCCGGGACGCCGCGAGCTACGGCAATGCCGGCGTCATCTCGCGCGGGTCGCTGTTTCCCATGGCAACGCCGGGCCTCGCCGCCCGGCTGCCGTCCTATGCGCTCAACCGCAACCCGGCGATCCGGATCGACTACGGCTCGCTCCTTGCCGTCGCGCCCTGGCTCCTCGCCTTCCTGCGCCGCTGCAACCTCGCCGCCTTTCGCGAGGCCGCTGCGGCGCTCGACCCGCTCTGCGCGGCCTCCTACGACGAGCACTGGCGGGTTGCCGGCGCGATCGGCGCGCGCGACCTCATCACCCGCCGCGGCTGGCTGAAGCTCTACCGGAGCGAGGCGGCCTTTGCCGCATCGGCGCTGGAGCGCGAGATCCTCGATCACTACCGCGTCGAGACCGAGATTATCGACGGCCCGGAACTCCCTCAGTTCGAGCCGGCGCTGACCCGCCCTTTCGCCAAGGGGCTCTGGTTCAGCACGACGGGGTCGGTGAGCGATCCCGGCGGCCTGGTGCAGCGCTATGGCCAGGCGGTCATTTCGCGCGGCGGGCGCCTCCGGACCGCCCGCGTGGCGGCCTTGAGCGCGAGCGATGCCGGAGCGGAGGTGAGGCTCGAAGGCGGTGGTATGATTGCCGCCGGGACCGTCGTGCTGGCGGCGGGCGCGGCCAGCGAAACGCTTGCACGCACGCTCGGCTATCGCCTGCCGCTCGCCGCCGAGCGCGGCTACCACCGGCATTTCGCCGATGCCGGCCAGCACAAGCTGTCGCGGCCGATCTACGATACCGGCGGCGCCTATGTCGTCTCGCCCATGGCGGCGGGCCTGAGGCTGCTCTCGGGTGTCGAACTCGCCCGCCATGGTGCGCCGCTCAATCCCGCGCAGCTTGCCGTGGTGGAGCCGGAGGCGCGTCGAACCGTCGCTCTCGGCGAGCCGGTCGAACCCGCCCCCTGGGGTGGCTCGCGGCCGTCGACGCCCGACGGACTGCCGGTGATCGGCCGCGCGCCGCGGCATCGCCGCATCGTCTTTGCCTTCGGCCACGGCCATATCGGCCTGTCGACCGGCCCGATCACCGGGCGTCTGGTGGCGGAACTGATCGCCGGCGCCGCGCCGAGCCTGCCGCTCGCGCCGTTCGGAGCGGAGCGGCTGCTTCGCGGGTGATCACGCCCGACCGCCGGGTGCCGGGCGAGGCAAGAGGGCGTCCTGGATCCCTTGCATCGGGTCTTGCCATGGTTCGAGGCTCGCTGCGCTCGCGCGATCCCGCTCAGCGTGCCGCTGCGCGTGCCTGCTGGCGCAGGTGCAGGTCGAGCACCTTGCGGTTGGCGGCGTCGAGCGCCTCGAAATGGCCGATGATGGTGCCGTCGCGCTCGAGGTTGGGCTGGCTGACCGCGGCGTGGACGAGCAGGACGATCGACTGGTGCAGCGACGTCGCGCAGAGGCGGATGTGATCGGGATGCGCCTCGGGCCGATGATCCCGCAGGATCGCCGAGAGATCGTCGACCATGGTGCCGATATTGGCGTCGAAACGGGCCGTGCTCGGGATGGCGCCGCAGACGTCGATCAGATTGAGATGCAGCATCCGCTTGTCGCGATGATCACGCAGGCACGCGACGAAGATCGCCCGCAAGCGCTCCGACACGTCGTGGCCGCCTGAGGCGAGGCGCGTGCCGTGCACCAGCGCGGCGCTCTCCTCCAGGTGCCGCCGGAGCAGGCTGAGGGCGATGGCCTCCTTGTCGTCGAAATATTGATAGAGCGAGCCGATGCCGACGCCGGCCACTTCGGCGATGCGGTTGGTGGTCGTCTCGGCGAGCGGCGCCGCGTTCAGAACGCGAGCCGCGCCGTCCAGGATGAAGTCGACCATCTGCCGGGAACGCGCTTGCTGCGGGACTTTCTTGAGCATGGGGCTCCCCCGGGCATTGCGGCGGAAAACGCGAGTTGCGCGACCTTCCGGCATGCCCGGACACTACGGCCGTCAAGCAGCAGAACCGGGGAGCGCCGTCGCCTCGCCCGATGGTGACACCCCGCCACCTCCCTGACAACCGGACGAGCCCCGCCATGACCACTGTTCCATCCGCCCGCCGTGTCGAGACCGGCATTGCCGGCATGATCTTCGAACGCAATGTCGAGGTCGCCATGTCCGACGGGCTCGGCCTCCGGCTCAACATCTACCGGCCCGACAGGCCAGGCCGGTTTCCGGTGGTGATGCTCCACGGCCCCTATGGCAAGGATACGCGCGACGCGGATGCGCCGGCCTATGGGGAGGCCTGGACGAAGCTCCTCGCCAAGCATCCCGACCTCGGCAAGGCCTCCTCGTGCCGCTTCATCCGCTGGGAGGCGCCCGATCCCGAACGTTGGATCCCCAGGGGCTATGTCGTCATCCACGCCGACAGCCGGGGCAGCAATGCGTCGCCCGGCTTCCTCGATCCGTTCGCGCCCCGGCACACGGAGGATTACGCGACGCTGATCACCTGGGCGTCGCGCCAGCCCTGGAGCAACGGCAAGGTCGGCCTGCTCGGCATTTCCTACTACGCGATCAACCAGTGGCAGGTGGCGGCGCGCCAGCCCGAAGGCCTGGCGGCGATCATCCCCTGGGAGGGCGCCTTCGATCACTACCGGGACATCAGCCATCACGGCGGCATTCCCAGCACCGAATTCCTGAAACTCTGGTTCGCCCGCCAGCTGATGCCCAATCAGCACGGTAACGGCGAGACGCCCTATGCCGATGCGGTGTCGGGCAAGCCGACGACAGGCCCAGCGCTGCCCGCGGTGCTCCTGGAGGCCAACCGGAGCGCGCCGGCCGACGCCTATCGCTCGCGGCCCTTCGACGGGGCCTATTTCGGCGAACGCACGCCGGACGGCAGCCGGATCCAGGTGCCGCTCCTGTCGGTCGGCAACTGGGGCGGCCACGGCCTGCACGGCCGCGGCAATATCGAGGGCTATCTTGCGGCCGGCAGCGCGGCGAAATGGCTGCGCATCCATACCGGCGACCATCACGCCCCGTTCTATGCCGAGGAGGCGCTGGCGCTGCAGATGCGCTTCTTCGACCGCTTCCTCAAGGGCGAGGACAACGGCTGGGACGACGAGCCGCCGCTCAATCTGGCCATCCGGGGCCCTCACGGCCTGGTCTGGCGCGGCGAGAGCCAATGGCCGCTCAGGGGCACGCAGTGGCTGCGCTATCATCTCGACGCGGCGAGCGGCGGCATGGCCGCGGGCGGGCCGGCGGCACCGGCGGAGGCGTCCTACGAGGCGCTGGGAGAGGGGCTGACCTTCACGACCGCGCCGTTCGCCGAGGAAGCGGAATTCACCGGGCCGGTGAAACTCAAGCTCTGGGTGAAGTCATCCACCGCCGACATGGACATTTTCGCGACGCTGCGGCTCATCGACCCCGAGGGACGCGACGTCACGTTCGACGGCGCGACGGAACCGCAGGCCCCGGTCTCGCAAGGGTGGCTGCGCGTGTCGCACCGGATGCTGGACGGCGAGCGTTCCACCGAGGCGCGGCCCTATCATCCGCATCGGACGGTCGAGCCGATCACGCCGGGACGGCTCTATGAGGCCGATGTCGAGATCTGGGCGACCAGCATCGTGGTGCCGCCGGGCTATCGCCTGGCGCTGACCGTCGAGGGCAGGGACTTCGAATGGCCGGGTGCGACGGGCTTCACGAAGGGATCCGGCCCGTTCCTGCATCTCGACAGGGATCCCGCGCTCTATGCGGGGACCAACACGATCGCGACCGGTGAAGGGCAGGCCTCCCACCTGCTCCTGCCGCTGATCCCGAAGGACCGGTGACCGGTCGGCAGGGCGCCGCGACGCCGCTCCGTGCAGCGATACCGCGCCGCGCTGGCGGCGCGGCCGTGTCCGCCGATGGCAGGCCCGGCAGGCGCCGCGCTTACTGCGCCGGCTTGCCGTCCGGCCCGAAGGTGCGCAGATAGGCGATGAGGTCGGTGATCTGCTGGTCGTTGCGCAGGCCGGCAAAGACCATGCGCGTGCCCGGCGTCACGCCGCGCGGGTCGCGGATATAGGTGGTGAAGTTTTCCGGGCTCCACACCTTGGAGGTGATTTCCGGGCGCTTGTAGGCGTCGGAATAGTTGTAGCCCGGGGCCGTGCCGGCGGTGCGGCCGAACAGGCCGTTCAACTGCGGCCCGACGCCGTTGCGGGCGTTCTCGCCGACCTGGTGGCAGGCGCGGCACTGCGCGAAGACCCGCTGGCCGGCGGCTGCGTCCTGGGCCGAGGCGAGCTGCGGCGCGGCAAGGAGAGCGGAAAAGGCGGCAAGGGCGATCAGGTTGCGCATGGCGTTCCTCTGGGCATGTCCGGCGCTGCGCCGGCCCGAGGACCGGCGCATCACTCTATACCCATTCTAGCCAGCGCGGGCGGCGGCGGACAATTCACATGTCGTCGCGGCGGCCCAGCGGCCTTCGCTCAGCTCACCGCCTCGCGCGCCTTCTCGAACCGCTTGCGCTCGTTCGGGTCGAGATGGGTCTTGCGCAGGCGGATCGATTTCGGCGTCACCTCGACCAGTTCGTCGTCCTGGATCCAGGCGAGCGCCTTTTCCAGGGTCATGCGGATCGGCGGCGTCAGGCGCACCGCCTCGTCCTTCGACGTCGTGCGGATATTGGTGAGCTTCTTGCCCTTCAGCACGTTCACTTCGAGATCGTTGTCGCGGTTGTGGATGCCGATGATCATGCCGCGATAGACGCGCACCCCGGGATCGATGACCATCGGGCCGCGATCCTCGAGATTCCACATGGCATAGGCGACGGCCTCGCCGATATCGTTGGAGATCAGCACACCGTTGACCCGGCCGGCGATCTCGCCGCGATAGGGCCCGTAGGAGTGGAACAGGCGGTTCATGATCGCCGTGCCGCGCGTGTCGGTCATCAACTCGCCCTGATAGCCGATCAGGCCGCGGGTGGGCGCCAGGAAGACGAGGCGCAGGCGGTTGCCGCCGGACGGCCGCATCTCCGTCATCTCGGCCTTGCGCTCGCTCATCTTCTGCACGACGACGCCGGAATGCTCCTCGTCGACGTCGATCAGCACCTCCTCGATCGGCTCCAGGGTGGAGCCGTCCTCGGCCTTCTGGAACACGACGCGCGGCCGCGACACGGCGAGCTCGAAGCCCTCGCGGCGCATGGTCTCGATCAGGATAGCGAGCTGCAGTTCGCCGCGGCCGGAGACGTAGAAGGAATCCTTCTCCGCGCTTTCTTCGATCCTCAGCGTCACATTGCCCTCGGCCTCCTTCAGGAGGCGGTCGCGGATCATGCGGCTCGTCACCTTGTCGCCCTCGGTGCCGGCGAGCGGCGAATCGTTGACGATGAAGCTCATCGTGACGGTCGGCGGATCGATCGGCTGGGCCTGGATCGGGGTGTCGACTTCGGGGGCGCAGAACGTGTCGGCGACCGAGCCCTTGGAGAGGCCCGCAATGGCGACGATGTCGCCGGCGACGCCTTCCTCGATCGGCTGGCGCTCGATGCCGCGGAAGGCGAGGATCTTCGAGACGCGGCCGGTCTCGACCACGCTGCCGTCGCGGGCCAGCACCTTGATGCTCTGGTTCGGCTTGACCGAGCCCGAGGAGATGCGGCCGGTGATCATGCGGCCGAGGAAGGGATTGGCTTCCAGCAGCGTGCCGAGCATGCGGAACGGGCCGGGCTCGACCTTGGCCGGCGGCACGTGCTTCAGGACCAGGTCGAACAGCGGCGCAAGGCCCTCGTCGATCGGGCCTTCCGGCTTCTCGGCCATCCAGCCCTCGCGGCCCGAGCCGTAGAGGATCGGAAAGTCGAGCTGCTCGTCGGTCGCATCCAGCGCCGCGAACAGGTCGAAGACCTCGTTGATGACCTCGACGTGGCGGGCGTCGGGCCGGTCGATCTTGTTGATCGCGACGATCGGCCTCAGGCCGATCTTGAGCGCCTTGCCGACCACGAACTTGGTCTGCGGCATCGGGCCCTCGGCGGCGTCGACCAGCACGATGGCGCCGTCGACCATCGACAGGATGCGCTCCACCTCGCCGCCGAAATCGGCGTGGCCGGGCGTGTCGACGATGTTGATCCGCGTATCCTTCCAGACGACCGAGGTCGCCTTGGCGAGAATGGTGATGCCGCGTTCCTTTTCCAGGTCGTTGGAATCCATGACGCGCTCGGCCACCCGCTGGTTCTCGCGGAACGAGCCCGATTGCTGGAGCAATTTGTCGACCAGCGTGGTCTTGCCATGGTCGACGTGAGCGATGATGGCGATATTGCGCATGTTCATGGGTCGGCGTCCGTCGCGGAAAGCGAAAAAAGCGGGCCCCCGTCCGCCGTGAGCCCGCATGCCTTGCTGCGGTGCACATATAGGAGCCACGCGCCCTGCGCAACGGCGGTGACGCAACAGCGCGCGCATCGGCGGCCGAGGGAACCCCTCGCAGGGCGGCCACGGGCCTTGCGCGGTGCATTCTGCGGCGGCCCTCGCGTTTTGCAAGACGTCTTGCATTCTGCAACTGCCATTCCGCGAGAGCTGCGGCCGGGCGGCCGGCATGCCATCGATATTTTGGGGCCGATGCCGCGGAGGAGCCCAAGATGTGGTCTGGCACGACCGTGCGGCCCATTGGCACCGGTCGTGCAGAAGAGACGGCGGGCCGGCTTCTGGTATTGCGTCGCCGGTCCTCTGGCCAGGATGGGAGGGGACCGCAATCTGCGACCCCTTGAAAGCGGTCTCCTCCCCTCCACTTCGCCCCCTGCCGCACCTCATCCTCCGGACTGGCGCCAAGCCGGCGGTGCTCGCCGCGTCCCGCGGTTTTTCCCTGTTGCTCCAGTGAGTTGGGTTGACGTGGCGCGTCACCTCGAGAGGTGACGCAAGGTCAATTTTTCTGTTGGTCAATGCGACAAGCTGTGGCAGCATCTGCCCGGTTTTGATCGCTTCGGAGCTCAGCCGAGGCGGTGTGGAGAGTGCACGATGACCGATGCCACCAACGACAAGCCGATGGTCCAGGATGCCGAGACGCCGGAAGCCGGCGCGGCCGGCAAGCCGGTGAACCGCAGGCTGTTCCTGTTCAAGTCGGCGCTCGGCGCCGCGACGCTGGCGACGGTCGGTACCGTGGTCGCTCCGGCCCCCGCCGAGGCGCAGCGCGTGCGCGTCACCGACAACGATCCCTATGACGCCGAGGGCCGCGGCCGTGGCCGCTATGTCCGCCGGCGCGGCACGGACAACGATCCCTACGACGCCGAGGGGCGCGGCCGGGTCAGGGTCTATCGCCGCCGCGGCGTCCGCATCACCGACAACGATCCGCGCGATCCGCGCGGCGGCGGCCGCGGCTGGTAAGCCGGGCCTGACCTCCGGCGCGGAACCCAGGGATCGCGCCGCCATCCCGCTGTCGACCGGCGGGAACACCGGCATTTCCCACGCTGCTCGGGATGGAAGCGAGACCGCCGCCGCCGGCACCGCGGCGACGGCTGCATTGGAGACATGGACATGACCCTGGCCGCGGAAGCCTTCGCGCTCGCCTTCGGAGACCTGTCGGTCGAAGACGGATTGAAGATGCGCGAGGCCGCGGTCATGCGGCACTTCCCGGCAGTCGACCGGGCGCGCTTCGCCCGGCTCCTGTCGGTCGCCGATCTCGACGCCTTCCTGAAGACCGATGCGGCCCAGGCGCCCCGGGTCACCATGGCCGACAGCGGCCGCGCCGGGTCGGCCGGCGTGCCCGACGAGCTCTTCACCTTCTCCGACGGCAAGGTCGATCCGTCGCGGATGTTTCCGCTGTTCGACGGCGGCGCGACGCTGGTCGTCTCGCAGTTCCACGAATTCCATCCGCCGCTCGCCCGCTTCTGCCGCGGGCTCGAGCAGATCTTCCTGCATGCGGTGCAGGCCAATATCTATCTGACGCCGCCCGGCGCACAGGGATTCCGCACCCATTACGACACGCATGACGTGCTCGTGCTGCAGGTGGCGGGCGAGAAGCGCTGGCGCGTCTGGGGCGACGCGGTCATGCCCCATGCCACCCGCCGGACGCCGTGGGATTCGAAGATCCATCCGGTCGATCCCGAGGGCGGCCGCGAGGTGGTGCTGAGGGCCGGCGACGTGCTGTTCGTGCCGCGCGGGGTGTTGCACGACGCCTCGGTCCAGGGCGGCGGCGAACCGTCGCTGCATGCGACGATCGGTCTTCTCGAGCCGAGCTGGGCCGACGCGCTGCGCGCGGCCATCGATCAGATGGAAGCGCGCGAGCCGTCCTTGCGCGAGTCGTTCCGCACCTGGCGGCTCAACGACGAGGCGGCGCGCCTCGCCTTGCCGGCGGCTGCGGCCGAACGCGTGGCGCGGATTGCGACTGAAACGGGCCTCGACCTCGTCGCCATGCAGTTTCTGCAGCAGCTCGCGACCGACCGCATGCCGATGTCGGGCCGCGGCCTGATCGCGCCGGCTCCCGGCGTGGACGACCGTCTCGTCCTGGCGGAAACGGTGCATCACTACGTGGTGCCGGACGGTGACGGCGCGGAATTGCGCTGGGCGGGCGAGGCCATCCGGCTCACTGCCGACGAGCTCGATTGGCTGATGACGCTGCAGGATGGCGCCAGCCCGGGCACGCTGGGGGGCGAGGCCGCGCTCGCCTTCTGCCGCAAGCTGGTCGCGCTCGGCATTCTGGTGCGCGACCGGACAGCGTAGCGCCGCCGGTTTCCGCTTCCCGTCCTGATGGACACGTGATCGCCGGCAGGGTCCGGGACAGCGCTTCTTCGTCGCTCGCGAAGCACTGATGTTCCGACGGCCGGCCGGCTGCGCGATCGCCACCGTCCTGTCCGGTCCGCGGGTGCCATGAGCCTTCGGCCCGCCGCCACAACCCTTCGACGCCGTCGTTCCGCAGCTCGCGCCTTGCGCGGGCGGCGCATAAGTGTATCTGCTTATGCTTCGATGTTTTCGAAAGCTTGGCGCAGGACAGATATGCTGATGGCCGGCCGCGCGACTATCGCCTCTTGCAGTTTCCGACCGCTGCGCTTTCGTCAAGAAAGACGCCGGCGAGGGCCTGAACGGGCGCGGGCCATGTGGCCGATCGCCGCGCCGGGGCGCCGGAACGGCGTTGTTAACGGATTGATATTAAGAATGAATCGTCCTCTTTCTGCAAAATTGCCGATTCCGAGCTAGATCACCGTGATGCTGGTCCCGATCGATGAGACGAACATGGAGCGCGCGCATGCCCTGCTTGCGCGCGGCTTCCCGTCTCGCCAGCCGGCCTTCTGGGTCGAGGGGCTGAAGCGGCAGGCCGAACACCACGCGCGCCGCGACGGCGGGGCGATCGGGCAACTTCTGCGTGTCGGCGGCGACGATGTCGGGGTGATCCTGACCATGCGCAGCTGGCGGGCCGATGCGGGCGGCGGACGGCGCAAGATCGTCAACCTGTCGAGCTGGTATGTCGACGAGGCCCATCGCTGGCTTGCGCCGCGCATGCTGAAATCGGTGCTGAACGAACCCGATGCGATCCATACCGATCTGACCCCCAGCGAAAGCGTCGAGCAGCTGAACGGCCGGCTCGGCCTGATGCCATGGAACGACGGCGTGCTGCTGGTGTTCCTGCCGGCGGTGGCCTGGAGGCGCGACGAGCGGCCGGCCGAGGTGGTCGGGCTCGACGCGGTGCCGCGCGAGCGGCTGCCGGCGGCGACCTGGACCATGCTCGAGGACCATCTGGCGCTGGGCTGCATTTGCATCGCGCTCCGGCGGGGGGAGGCCTATCGGCCGCTGATCTTCACCCGGACCCGCCGCAAGGGGCTGCCCACCGCACGGCTCATCTATGCTGACAGCAAGGGGGAGCTCGCCGGGGCGGTCGCCGCGGTCTCGCGGTTCCTCCTGGCGCGCGCTATCCTCATGCTGGAAGTGCCGGCGCGGCGCGACGAGCGGCTTCCCGCCGCCTGGTTCAGCGAAGGTATGCGGCCGACTTTCGCGCGGGGCGCCATCGATCCCGACAGCGTCGACCACGCCTATTCCGAACTGGTTCTGTTGCAATACTGATCAATTTCCATGCGAGCCCGATGACCATGCCCGAGACCGACGCAGCCGATGCCAAGGCGATCATCCGCGAATTCCTGCTGCAGCGCTTTCCAGGCCTCGGGGCCCGCCCCTTCGACGATCAGAGCTCGATCCTGACCGGTGGCGCCGTCGATTCGCTCGGCGTTCTCGACCTCATGGGCTTCATCGAGGAGCGGTTCGGCATCGAGATCTCGGACCAGGATTTCGACCCGGCCAATTTCGAGACGGTGGACCAGCTCGCCCGTTTCGTCGAGCAAGCGCGGCGGTGATGTCCGCGCCCTATCTGACCCATCACCTGCTCGCGACCGGCACATCCGGCAGCGACGCGGCGGTTGCACTGATCGACGGCGGGCGGTCGATGTCCCATGGCGCGCTGCGCCGGCAGGTCGCGCATGCCGCCGGCGTTCTTGGCGGCCTCGGCCTCGAGCGCGGCGACCGGGTGGCGCTGGTGCTGCCGAAATCGATCGAGGAATGCTGGGCGATCTTCGCGGTCAGCGCGGCCGGCGGCGTGTTCGTCCCGGTCAACAGCCTGCTGCAGCCGGCGCAGATCCGTCATATCGTCGCCGATTGCGGCGCCCGCATCGTGCTGACCAGCGCGGCGCTCGCCGAGCGGGTCGGCGAGGCGCTCGCCGGCCTCGCGGATGCGGCGATCCATCTCGTCGACGATGCGCGCTGGCAGCCCGCCAGCGAGCCGGACGGGATGCGCGATGTCGCCATCGGTGAGGATCTCGCGGCCATTCTCTATACGTCCGGCTCCACCGGTCGGCCGAAGGGCGTGATGCTCAGCCATCGCAACCTGATCGCCGGCACGCGCATCGTCCGCACCTACCTCGGCCTCAGCGCCGCCGACCGGATCCTTTCGGTGCTGCCGTTCAGCTTCGATTACGGGCTCAACCAACTCCTGACCGCGATGGAGCAGGGGGCGAGCCTGGTGCTGCTCACGTTCCGTTTCGGCGACGAGATCGTCACCGCCATCCGCGACCATGGCGTCACCGGCCTCGCCGGCGTGCCGACCATCTGGGCGATCCTGACCCGGGCGACGCCGTCACTCGCCCGCACGCCCCTGCCGAGCCTGCGCTACATCACCAATTCCGGGGGCGCGGTTCCCTCGCAGACCGTGCGGCTGCTCCGGAGCCGGCTGCCGGATACGCGCATCTTCCTGATGTATGGTCTCACCGAGGCCTTCCGCTCCACCTTTCTGCCGCCCGAGGAAATCGACCGGCGCCCGACCTCGATCGGGCGGGCGATTCCCGAGACCGAGATCTTCGCCGTCGATGCCGAGGGCCGGCGCACCAAGCCCGGCGAGCCGGGCATTCTGGTCCATCGCGGTCCGACCGTGTCGCTCGGCTATTGGAACCGGCCCGACGACACGGCGGAAGTGCTCAAGCCGCACCCGTTCATTCCGGGCGCCCAGGGCGGCGAGACGGTCTGCTATTCCGGCGATCTCGTCTATGAGGACGAGGACGGCTTCTTCCATTTCGTCGGGCGCCGCGACGCCATGATCAAATCGGCCGGCTACCGCATCAGCCCGACCGAAGTCGAGGAGGTGCTGATGGCGACCGGCGCCTTCGCCCAGGTCGCGGTCGTCGGCCTGCCGGATCCCTTCGCGGGCCAGAAGGTGCATGCAGTGGGGGTCGCGAAAGACGAGGCGGCGGACGCCGAGGCGGTGCTGAAGGCCGCGGCGCTGCAGCTGCCGCCCTATATGGTGCCGCGGGCGATCGAATGGGTCAGCGCGCTGCCGGTGACGCCGAACGGGAAGGTCGACTATCGCGGGCTCGTTGCGGAGCGCAGTCGTGACGGCGCCTGAGACGGGAACCGGGGGGCCGAGCCAGGCCGAGCGGCTGGCGACCGAGATCTTCGCCGTCACGGCCGGCCACCTCCTGGTCGGCGGCGTCAGGCTTGCCGATATCGCGGCCCGGCATGGCACGCCGCTCTATGTCTATGACGCTGCCGTCATGCGCCGCAATCACGCACGGTTGGCCGGGGCGCTCGCCGGCTTTGCCGATATTCACTATTCGATCAAGGCCAATCCCAACCCGGCCGTGGTGGCGGTGTTCCTCGCCGAAGGGGCGGGCGTGGAGATCGCCTCGCTCGGGGAATACCGGATCGCGCGCGCGGCGGGCGCACCGCCGCGACGGATCCTGTTCGCGGGACCGGGCAAGCGCAGCGCCGAGCTCGCCGCCGTCATCGTCGAGGGCATCGGCGAGATTCACCTGGAGAGCTTCGAGGAGATCGACCGGATCGAGGCGCTCGCCAGCGGCGCGGCCGTGCCGGTGGCGATCCGCATCAATCCGGTCGCCGAAGTGCAGGGCGGCGCCATGCGCATGGGCGGCCGTCCGGCGCCCTTCGGGTTCGACGAGGAGGATCTC
The DNA here is from genome assembly GCA_000751295.2 of bacterium YEK0313. NCBI lineage: Bacteria > bacterium YEK0313. The sequence continues at coordinate 986,774 of CCMO02000001.1, read as the reverse complement.
GACGCGGTCGTCGACCGTGTCGCCGCGAGCCCCTGCCTGAAGCTCGCCGGCGTCCATATGTTCGCCGGCACCCAGATCCTCGACGCCGACGTGCTCGCGGCGCAATGGACGCACGGCCTCGCCGTGGCGCGCCGTGTCGCCGGCCGCATCGGCCGGCCGCTCGACACGATCGATCTCGGCGGCGGCCTCGGCATTCCCTATTTTGCCGGCGAAAAGCCGCTCGATCTCGATCGCCTGGCCAGCCACGTGCCGACGCTCAAGGCGGCGCGGGCGGCTGATCCGCTGATCCGTGCGGCGCGGATCGTGGTCGAGCCCGGGCGCTTCCTCGTCGGACCGGCAGGCGTCTATGTCGCCGGCGTGCTCGCCGCCAAGCGTTCGCGCGGCGCACGCTTCCTCGTCACCGACGGCGGCATGCACCACCACCTGGCCGCCTCCGGCAATCTCGGCCAGGTCATCAAGCGCGACTATCCGCTGCTCGCGCCGGACCGGGTCGGCGCCGCCTCGGCCGGGCCGGCCAGCGTCGTCGGGCCGCTCTGCACGCCGCTCGACACGATCGCGCGCAAGGCCGAGCTGCCCGACCTCGGTGAAGGCGATCTCGTCGCCGTGCTGCAGTCCGGCGCCTATGGCCTCACCGCGAGCCCGGTCCATTTCCTCGGCCACCCCGCGCCGAAGGAGGTGCTGGTCGACGATGGCACGGTGCGCCTCGTCGGCGGCGTTACCTGACCGCGGGGCCATGCGGGGTGCGAGACGCGATCGGGATCAGGCGGCCGGGCCGGCATAGACGGGCGTCTCGATGCCCTCGAAGCGCGCCTTGAGCTGGATGGCGACATAGCGGGAATAGTGCCGCGACTGGGCGAGGTTGCCGCCGTGGAACCACAGACCTTCCTGCGCGGTGGGCTTCCACATGTTGCGCAGCTCGCCGAGCCAGGGGCCCGGGTCGCGTGCGGTTCCCGATCCCATGCCCCAGCACGGGCCGACCTTGTCGGCCACCGCCTGCGAGATCAGCTCCGCGGCCCAGCCGGTCATCGAGCCGTAGCCGGTGGCATAGACGACGAGGTCGGCCGGCAGGCCGGAGCCGTCGTCGAGCAGGACCGCGTCCTCGGAGAGACCGGCAATGCCGACGCCGCTGCGCAGCGCGATCTGGCGGGTGGCGATCAGTTCGGAGGCGCCGACATCGATGTAATAGCCGGAGCCACGGCGCGGATACATGAGGCTGAGGCCGGTCTCATCCTCGCCGAATGTCAGCTGAAAGCCGACGGCCCGCAGCGCTTCGTAGAAGGCCGCATCCTCCTGCTTCATGCGCGCGACGACAGGTTTCAGGAGCTGCGGCAGCACGGCGTAAGGCGTCGAAGCCGCGATGAGGTCGGCCTTGTCAGCGTCGATGCCGGCCCGGTTGGCGGCCTCCGAATAGAGCGCCCAGCCGAGCCGCTGGACGGTTTCCGAACGCACCACCAGCGTCGGCGAGCGTTGGACCATGGTCACCGCGGCGCCGTGCTCCCAGAGGTCGGCCGCAATATCGTGCGCCGAATTGTTCGCGCCGATGATCACGCAACGCTTGCCCGCAAAGTCCCGCCCGTCGGGATAGTTGCTCGAATGGCATTGCACGCCGCGGAACGAAGCCTGGCCGGGCAGGTGCGGCACCTGCGGCTTGCCTGACATTCCGGTGGCGAGAACCAGATGTTTCGGGCGCAGCGTGATCGTCTCGCCCGCACGCTCGACGGTGGCGGTCCATTCGCCGCGGTCTTCATCATAAGCGGCGGTGCGGCAGGCGGTGCCGGTCCACAGGTCCAGCTCCATGATCGTGCTGTAGGCTTCGAGCCAGTCGCCCATCTTGTCCTTCGGCGTGAAGACCGGCCAATGGTCCGGGAAGGGCAGGTAGGGCATGTGGTCGTACCAGACCGGATCATGCAGGCACAGCGAACGGTAGCGCCGGCGCCAGGCGTCGCCGGCGCGGGCATGCTTGTCCACGATCAGCGCGGGCACGCCGATCTGCTTCAGCCTGGCTCCGAGCCCGAGGCCGCCCTGGCCGCCGCCGACGATCAGGACGTAAGGCTGGCGATCGATGCCGAGCCGGGCGTCAGCTGCGCGCTGATCCGCCCAGGTCGTGCGGTTGCGGACGACACCGTGGGCCGTGCCGAGCGGGCGCGTCTCGCGGCATTTTTCCTCGAAGCCTTTCAGCTCGCGCAGCGTCGTGAGCAGGGTCCAGCAGCGGCCGTCCTTGAGACGCGCATGACCGCGGCCGCGGCCGACGGCCGTTTCGAAGGTGAACCAGAACGCAAGGCCCGTCTCGGTTGCTTCGGGGCTGCCGTCGAGCTGCCAGCGCGTCGAGGCAACCGCGCGGCCGCGCGCCTGAAGCATGGCGGCAATGGCGGGGCGGCCCTCCAGCGTGACGATGTTCCAGGTGAAGGCAACGAAGTCGCGCCAGTAGCTCTCCTCCAGGAAGAGTTCGGCCGCCGCTTCCGGGTGGGCATCGGCCAGATGCGACGCGAAGGCCGCAAGCCACCGTCTCGCCTCGGTCTCAGCATTCATGCGCGCGCGTCCCCCTGTCTTGGCATCGGCGGGAATGCTGCCGCAGAGGCGGATCGGCCGGCAATCCGGCAGCATGTTCATGGTCGCGCGCGCATGGCTGTCATGCGCGCCGTTCGAGACCGGCGCCGCTTAGGCTGGTGGGCAGCCCGTGGCCGCCGGAGACCCGCGATGCCTCAGTCGAGCCCGCCCGTGCTTGCCAATTCGATCGACGTCGTGCGCCCACACGGAAGCGGCAATCGATCGGGCACTGGAGGCTGCGGAGGAAGGGTTCGCCGCCGTCGCCCGGATGGCCTGAACGGCCTCAGCGGGCGGCGAGGGTCTCCATCAGCTTCGGATGCGGCTGCGCGAAGCCGAGCGCTGACTCGATGGCCAGGCCCGCTTCCAGGATCAGCCGTTCCGCATATTTCGGGCCGACCACCTGCAGGCCGACGGGCAGGCCGGACGCCGACAGGCCGCAGGGCGCGGTCGAGGCCGGCTGGCCGGTCAGGTTGAACGGCAATGTGAACGGCACGCCGTCGCGCCAGCGGTCATACATCGGACCATGATAGACGGTCTCCGCCGGCGGCGCGACATGCGGCACGGTCGGCGTCAGCAGCAGATCGTGGTCGCGATGGAAGGCCGCGAATGTGCGGCCGAGCGCGGCGCGCGCGGCTTCGCCATCCAGCAGCTGGTCGATGCTCACGTCCATGCCGCGCTCGGCGACAGCGCGGAAGCCCGGGTCGAGATCGTCCCAGCGGTCGCGCGGAATCAGCCGCATGCGGCGAGCGAAGGCGCCGATCCAATAGGCTTCGAACCGGTCCTGCAGATCGCCGATCGGCGAGGGCACTTCGTTGATCGTCGCGCCGTGGCCGCGCAGCGTCTCGACCGCCGCGTCGACCACGGCGCGAACCTCGTCGTCCGCACTGACGCCGCCGAGCACGGGGGCATAGGCGATGCGCAGCCCTTCGAGCCGCGGCGTAAGATTGGCCAGCCATCCGTCCGGCGCCGGCGGCAGGGCGAACCAATCGCGCTCGTCGGGGCGCGCCATGACGGCGAGGGTCACGGCGGCATCGGCGACTGTCCGCGCGATCGGGCCGCCGGCCACGAGGGTCGCGAACAGGCCTTCCTGCAGATGGTGCGGCACCCGGCCGAAGGTCGGCTTCAATCCAAACAGCCCGCAGAAGCTGGCGGGGATGCGGATCGAGCCGCCACCGTCATTGCCGAAGGCGATGGCGCCGATGCCGGCCGCGATGCAGGCGGCCGCGCCGCCGCTCGATCCGCCCGGCGACACCGCGATATTCCACGGATTGCGCGTCGGCTCGCCCTGGAGCGGCCCGTCGGTGAGGCCCTTCCAGCCGAACTCCGGCAGACGGGTCTTGCCGAGGATGATGGCGCCGGCCTCGCGCAGCCGGGCGACCACCGGCGCATCCGCCGCCGCCGGCACGTCGGCAGTCGTCAGCGAGCCATGGCGGGTCGGGAAGCCGGCAAGGTCGACATTGTCCTTGATGGTCACCGTCACGCCGTCGAGGGGGCTGGCGGGACGGCCCGCGGCCCAGCGCGCGTCGCTCGCCGCGGCAGCCTTCAGCGCGCCGTCGGCATCGACGACCTGCATGGCGTTGAGCACCGGGTCGATCCGCGCGATGCGCTCCAGGTGCAGGCTTGCGATGGCGCTCGGCCTGGCGCGGCCGGCCGCGAAACGTTCGCCGAGTTCGGCGATGGTGAGGAAGCAGTCCGTATCGCGCATGGCCATCCCCGTCAGGCCGCTTTCGGTCGGTGCTGCGCCCAGGGACGGGCCAGTTCGAGCAGGGAGGCGAAGCGAAGCACGTCGGTGTCGCAGCCCCAGCGGCCGACGACCTGAATGCCCGTCGGCAGGCCGTCGGCGCCGAAACCGGAGGGGATCGACACGGCCGGATGGCCGGTGAGATTGAAGGGATATTGGTAGGAGGTCCAGCCCTGGCGCGTAATGCCGCATTTGACGCCGTCGACCTCGACCTCGTCGTTCGCCGCGTCGAAGCCGACCGGCAGTGCCGTGCGCGAATGCGTCGGCATGACCAGGACGTCGTAGCGCTCGAACAGCGCCTGGATCTGCCGGAACAGCCGCGTGCGGGCGAACTGGGCATTGCGGAAATCGGCGAGGCTGAACCTTGCCCCGCGCTCCATGAAGGCAAGCGTCACCGGATCCATCCGGTCCTGCCACTTGGGCAGGAAAGGCGCGCAGAACACGGCGAAGTTCGACTGGTAGAGGATGCGCCCCTCATATTCGATCCAGTCGATCGCCTCGGTCACCTCCTCCACCGCCGCGCCAAGGCCGGCCCAGGCGTCGAGGCAGGCGCGGGTATTCGTCAGCACGTCGACGGCGACGCGCGGATTGGCGCAGCGCTCGACATAACCGATGCGGATGCCGGAAAGGTCGTGCCCGATCAGCACGGGCGACAGGCGGCGGCGATCCTCGCCGCCCTGCGTCCAGGGATCCTTCGCGGTTGCGCCGGTGAGCACGGCATGCATCACGGCGGCGTCGGTCACGGTGCGGGCGAGCGGCCCGGCATAGACATTGTTGCCGAAGGCATCGCGGGTCGTATCGTAGGGCACCGCGCCGAGCGTCGGTTTCAGCCCGACCAGGCCGCAGCATGCGGCCGGGCCGCGCACGGAACCCGCTCCGTCCGTGCCGAGCCCGAGCGGCGCGAGGCCGGCGGCGACCGCCGCTCGACCCGCCGGGCGTGCGCTCGCGGTTCCAGGGATTGCGCGTGATGCCGAAGCTCGGCCCGTCGGTCAGGCCCTTGTTGCCGAATTCCGGCGTCGTGGTCTTGCCGACGATGACGGCGCCGGCCCGGCGGAGGCGCGCGACGAGGACGTCGTCGGCGGCGGCCACATTGTCGGCGAAGATCGCCGTGCCATGGGTGGTCCTGATACCGGCGACGTCGACAAGGTCCTTGATGTGGACGGGAACGCCGTGCAGCGGGCCGAGCTCCGCGCCGGCCATGACGGCATCCTCGGCCCGCTTGGCTCCGGCCAGCGCCTGGTCCGCCATGATCGTGACGAAGCAGTTGAGGTGCGGCTGCTGCCGCTCCATCGCCGCCAGCACCGCCCGCGCATAGTCGACCGGGGAGAGCTTTCTCGCCCGGATCAGGGCTGCCGCCCTGGTCGCGGAAGTGAACAGAAGATCTGCATCCGGCATGGCGGGCCGCGGCGCCGAGCGCGGCGGCGGAGTGCGGCATGCGCCTGTCATGCCCAGCAGCCGGGATCATGCGGCGGGCCATTCCGTCGGTCCAGCCGCCGCCGCTGCAGGTCTGCATTCTTCAAAAGGAGCCCTTGGGAGAAGAAAATTCGATGCAGGCCGATTGCGCGGCCCGGCTGCCCGGCTAACCTGCCGGGACCTGTCGACGTGCATCCTCCAGGCGGCGCGGGCCGGCTTCTCCGGCCTCATCATGCAAGCGAGGGCAGTGCCATGGCCTTGACGACCTTGACCCGCAGGAACGCGCTCGCCGGCATGGGCCTTGTCGCCGCCGCCGGCATCATCCGGCCCCACGGGGCACGTGCCGAGACGTCGCTGACGGTGGTGCTGGAATCCGAGGTCGTGATCTTCGACCCGCATTTCACGACGGCCGCGATCACGCGAACCTTCGGCTACCACATCTTCGACACGCTGTTCGCGATGGACGGCAAGGGCGAGATCCAGCCACAGATGGTGGCGCGCTACGAAACCTCGCCCGACAGGCTGACCTGGACCTTCACCCTGCGCGACGGCCTGAAATGGCACGACGGCGCGCCGGTCACCGCGGCCGAATGCGTCGCCTCGATCAATCGCTGGGCGCCGCGCGATGCCATCGGCCGCATGCTGCGGGCCGCGACGGCCGCGATGGCGGCAAAGGACGACACGACCTTCTCGATCGCGCTCAAAGAGCCGTTCCCCCTGATGCTCCAGGCGCTCGGCAAGGCGAACGCGCCGCTGCCGGTGATGATGCCGATGCGCTTCGCCTCGACGCCCGGCGACCAGCGCATCACGGTACCGCCCGTCGGCTCCGGCCCGTTCCGCTTCCGCGCCGATCTCTGGAAGTCCGGCAACTCCATGATCCTGGAGCGCAACCCGGACTATGTCCCGCGCGCCGAGCCCGCCGATTTCCTGGCCGGCGGCCGTGCGGTCAAGGTCGACCGGCTCGACCTGCGCGTCATGCCCGACCAGATGACCGGCGCGAACGCCCTCATCAGGGGCGAGATCGACTATATGCAATATCTGCCCTTCGACGCCCTGCCGCTGCTGCGCCGCGCGCGCAACGTCAAGCTTTTGAGCATCGGCGGCATCCACCAGTTCCAGGGCAATTTCCGGCTCAACCATGCATTCCCGCCGTTCGACGATCCGGCGGTGCGGCGGGTGCTCTGGAAGCTCGTCGATCAGCCGTCGATCCTGTCGGCCATAGGCGTTCCCGCCGAGTTTCACGCGGCCCAGTGTCCGTCCTTCTGGATGTGCGATGCGCCGCTGTCGAGCGCCGCCGGCGCGGAGGCTGCCGGGCTGGACATCGCGGCGGCGAAGGCTGCGCTGAAGGCGACGAGCTATGCCGGCGAGCCGGTCGTCATCCTGGAGGTCGCCGGCTCGATCAGCCAGACCGCGGCGCAGGTGCTGGCGCAGAACATGAAGAATGCCGGCTTCACCGTCGACGAGCAGACGATGGACTGGGGCACGGTGCTCGCCCGGCGCGTCAAAAAGGACGGCTGGTCGCTGTTCCCCGTCTATTCGAACGGCACGGACATGATCTCCCCGCTCAATCATTTCTATATCGCCTCGACCTGCGAGGACTATCCCGGCTGGTCGTGCGACGCGCGGGTGCCGGACCTCCTCAAGGCCTTCAGCCGCGCGGAAGATCAGGCCGGGCGCAAACGGATCGCCGAGGAGATCCAGAAGGTCGCCTACGAGCTCACGCCCTGCGTCATGTGGGGCCAGTTCACCATCCCCGCGGGCTACCGAACCAATCTCAGCAACCTGCCGCAGTCGTCCTATCCGATGTTCTGGGACGTCGAGCGCGCCTGAGCGAAGCCGGCTCACGACGAGGCCGAATTCCGGCGCGCTCCGTCGGGCCGCGATGCGTGGCTAGGCCGCTCCGAGCCGCGCCCTGACGTCGGGGCTGGCAAGGCAGGTCGCGACCGCCTCGTAGCCCGGTGCACCGGGATGGGGCGCGACCAGCGTCGGCGGGCTGTGATTGGCCGGGCAGAAGATAATCGCCTCGTCGGCGCCCACGGCCGCGAGGTCGAGGATCGCGTTGGAGCGCGTCATCAGGAACAGCGGGCGGCGGTCGGGGCCGCGGCGGCGCAGATGCGCGATCAGGGCCTCCTGGCTTGGCTGATCCAGCCCCTGTTCGACCATGTCGACGACCATGAAGGCCGATTCGCGTGCCTCCAGTGCGGCGATGAGCGCAAGGAGCGCGTCGCTCGGCGCAGCGCCGTCCTCGGCGAGCCAGGCGAGGGCCGTTTCGACCCTGGCGGCGAGCGCCGGATTGGCCGCTATCCGCATCCGCGCCGCGGCCGCACCGTCCGCGGCCCGGTCGAGGTCGACGAAGACGGCGCCGGGCAGGGCGTCGGCGATGCGTTGGGCGAGCCGCGTCTTGCCGCTGCCGCGCGGGCCGATGATATAGGTCAGCGCCTTGATGTCGCGCAGCACGAAGCGCTCGCCGCCCCAGGGCCAGGGCAGGTCGAAGGCGAGAGCCTCGGCCGTGGCAGGGCCGAGAAGGCGGGCGAGCTCGCCGATGACAGGCGAATGGCCCTGGGCAAGGCCGGCCCTGATGGCCCGGACACGCCCGAGGACCGCGGAGAGAGCGCCGGCCTCGGCCTCCAGCCGGGCCTGGTGGGCTGCGAGCGCCGGTTCGAGGTCGCGGGGCTCCCCGGCCAGCACCCGCGCGACCTGGCCGAGGCTGAGGCCAAGGGCGCGCAGCGCCGCGATCTCGGCCAGGCGGGCCATGTCGTCGGGACCATAGCTGCGCCAGCCCGAGGCGGTGCGGCCGGGCGCGACCAGGCCGTGCCGCTCGTAGATCCGCAGGGCCTTGACCGAGACGCCGAGCCGCCGCGCGGCGTCCGCCGGGCCGAAAAAGGTGGGGGACGGGCGCATGAATCACCTCGCCGGTTGTGGGCGACGTCTTATCGGGGCGGTCCCAGGGGCCGGGTCAAGCACTTGCCGCGACCGCCGGCTGCCGCTTTCCCGAGCTTGAGCCAGCCATCCGGGCGGCAAGAGCCGGCGCAGCTGTCACCGGGATCGATATCGACGTGCAGCATCTGCTAGTGTCCATAGGAATGCGTTGGCAAGCGGCACATGGATATCGACGCTTTTCGTCTGTTCTGCACAGTAGTCGACCGTGGCAGCATAGCTGCGGCAGCGCGGGAGTTTGGCCTTTCTCCGTCGCTTGCGAGCCGGCGCCTCACATCGCTCGAGGCGGCTTTTGGCGCAAAATTGATCCTTAGGACAACACGTTCATTGGCTCCGACCGAGGCCGGCATCGCTTTGCTGGCATGGGCCCGATCGGCGCTGTTCGACTGGAACAAGATGCGCGACGAGATCGGCGCCATGCAGGGGCAAGCCTCCGGGCTCGTCCGGCTGGCGACCAACGACTACGCGGCGGCGGCCTACCTGCCCACGATCCTGGCGAGCTTCGCCATACGCCAGCCGGATGTGCGCGTTGCGATTTCAATCGCCCAAGAACCCGCTCGCCTGCTCGATGGTGCTTGCGATCTGGCGATGCATGCCGGCAGGAGGCCGGACGCCAATCTCGTTGGCCGGCGCGTGTTCGAGTACCGGCGGCGGCTCGTCGCTTCTCCCGCCTATCTTGCCGGCCATCCTGTACCGCAGACGCCGGCTGATCTTTCACGCCATCTGTGTTTGACGCAGACGGTCAGCGAGCCCTCCGAGTGGGCGTTCGAAGCGGCCGACCAGAGCGTGCATTCCGAACGGATCAAATCGCACATATCCTGCGATAGCTGGACGCTGCTCGTGGCTCTCGCCAAGGGTGGGCTTGGCATTGCGCGCCTCGCCGACGAGTTGGTCCATGAGGCCATTGCAGCCGGCGACCTTGTCGAACTTCTTCCGCACCTCAAGTGCGTCTATCCCGACGGCGATCCGCCGGCCATGTGGGTGCTCCTGGCCCACCGAGCGGTGCCGCTGCGCACGCGGCTTCTGGCGGATCACATCGCACGGGAACTGCTTCTGCTCCACCGTCGGATGTCGCCTTGAGCTATCCGGCAGTCGTGCAGATTCTGCACTGACAAGTGTCCGAGCTCGCGCCTATTCGCACATCCGGCCCCTAGGCACTCTTTGATCAAGACAAAAATGATCAGGGAGACGCTAGGTGCAGTTCATCACCGCCGATACTGGCGGGACGTTCACCGATGTGACCGTCTACGACACCGAGGCCGGTCATATCCGTTTCGGCAAGACGCTGACGACCTATGGCGATCTGGTCGATGGCGTCGTCGCCGGCATCGGGGAGGCGAAGGGGACGGCGGCCGAGGCGGCCTGGCTTCGCCACGGCACGACCCATGTCATCAACGCCTTCCTCCAGCGCCGCGGCGCGCGGGTCGCGCTGGTTGCGACGCGCGGCTTTCGCGACGTCCTGGAGATCGGCCGCGGCAACCGCCCGGTGCCCTTCGACACCAAACGCCGGCGCCAGCCGCCGCTGGTACCAAGGGCCCTGCGCTTCGAGGTGACCGAGCGCATCGGTTCGGATGGAACGGTGATCGAGGCGCTGGCGGAGCAGGAGATCGAGGCGCTCGCCGCCGCGCTGAAGGCGGCCGAGGTGGAGGCCGTCGCGGTCGCGCTGCTGAACGCCTATGCCAATCCGGCGCACGAACAGCGCGTCGCCGCGCTCCTGACGGCGCGTCTGCCGGGTGTCTATGTCACGGCGGCGACCGCGCTGTCGCGCGAATGGTTCGAATACGAACGCTCCTCCACCGCTGCCGCCAATGCCTATGTCGGGCCGGCCATCGCCCGCTATGTCGAGGGCTTCTCGACACGGCTCGCCCGCGAAGGGTTTGCCGGCAGCTTCGCCATGATGGGTTCGAACGGCGGCATCATGCCGTTCGAGGCATCCGTCGGGCGGCCGGTCTCGCTGGTCGAGTCCGGCCCGATCGGCGGCGTGATCGCCGCGTCCGAATATGCCCGCAGCCTCGGCCTCGAACGGGTCGTCGCCTTCGACATGGGCGGCACCACGGCCAAATGCGCGCTGGTCGAGAAGGGCGAGTTCGACGTGCAGCAGACCTATTGGGTCGGCGGCTACGAACAGGGTTTCCCCATCCGCAGCCCGGTGCTCGACATCGTCGAGGTCGGCGCCGGCGGCGGCTCGATCGCCTGGGTCGATGCCCAGGGCCGGCTGCGTGTCGGCCCGGAGAGCGCCGGCTCGGAGCCGGGGCCGGCCTGCTTCGGCCGCGGCGGCGTGGAGCCGACCGTCACCGACGCCAATCTCGCGCTCGGCCGCATCGGCCACGGATCGTTCCTGGGCGGACAGCTCCGGCTCGACCGCGACGCAGCCCTCCGCGCCATCGGCGAGCGCGTCGGCGAACCGCTCGGCTATGGCCGCGACGCCGCGGCCACGACGCGTGTCGCACGCGGCGTCCTCGATCTCGCGACGACGCTGATGGCCGGCGCGATCAAGGAGATCACGGTCGCGCGCGGTCATGACGTGCGCGACTTCGCGCTGCTGGTGTTCGGTGGCGGCGGCCCGATCTTCGGCGCGGAACTCGCGCGTCAGCTCGGCATCCGCACCGTGGTCGTGCCGCCCCAGCCGGGCAATTTCTCGGCCGTCGGCATGCTGCTGGCCCAGGCGCGCATCGATCTTGCCCGCACCCTCGTCGCCGATCTCTCGGCGGAGGGCATGGCGGCGCTGGCCGAGGTGCACCGGGAGCTGGAAAGCGAGGCGCGGCAGGCCGCGGCGCGCGAATTCGGCAGCGAGCCGGCGACGTTCGCCTGGCAGGCCGACATGCGCTATCGCGGCCAGCGCCATACCGTCACGGTCGGCTTCGACGGCGCCCCGTCTGCGGAGACGCTGCGCGCCGCCTTCGAGGCGGCCTATGCCAAGCGGTTCGGACGTGTCCTCGGCCAGGATTTCTCGCCCGAAGTGGTGGGCCTGCGGGTGACCGCGCAGGGCGATGCGCCGCGTCCGGCCCTGTCGGCTCTCGCCGTCCTGCCCGCGCCGGCGGACCGGGCGCCGCGCCATCAGACGCGGCGGCTGCATGTGCGCTCGCGCGGCTTTGTCGACGCGCCGGTCTGGCGCCGCGCCGACCTGCCGGTCGGCTTTGCGATCGCCGGGCCGGCCGTCGTCGAGGAATACAGCTCCACCCTGCTGATCGGCGCGGGCGATACGGCCGTCGTCGGCGCGCTCGGCGAGATCACCATTTCCATCGGACAGGATCGAGAAGCCTCATCATGAGCGATGCCCTCGCCGAAGCCGGCTCCGATCCGATCGAGATCGAGATCCTGCGCCACGAAATCCTGTCGATCCCGAACCAGATCGAGCGCAATATCGAGCGCAGCGCCTTCAGCCCGCTCGTCCAGGAATACAAGGACTATTCGGTCGGGCTGGTCGATGCGGAGGGCGCGCTGGTCGCCCAGTCGCGCGGCAGCCTGCCGATCTTCGTCGCCAATGCGCTCGGCACCGGCGTGCGCGAGGCGCTCGCGATCCACGGCGCCGAGACGCTCCTGCACGGCGACGCCGTGCTGACCAACTCGCCGGCGACGCTCGGCCAGCACCTCAACAATGTGGTCCTGCTCACGCCCGTCCGCGAGGGCGGCGAGGCCAACGGCCCGCTGCTCGGCTTTTTCTGCGTCCTCGTCCACTGGATCGATGTCGGCGGATCGACCCCCGGTTCCAGCACCGGCACGGAGACCACCGACGTCTGGCAGGAAGGCCTGCAGCTGCCCTGCATGCGCCTGCTCGACCGGGGGCGGCGGATCGACGACGTCTTCCGGCTCTGCGCGGCCAACAGCCGCTTTCCGCGCCTTCTCCTCGGCGATCTCGAGGCGCAGCTTGCCGGCTGCCTGCTCGGGCGCGATCTCATGCTGGACATCCTGCGGCGCAGGGGCGCGCCGCTGGTGGGGGCGACGCTTGCGACCATGCGCGCGCAGGCGCGGGCCGCCGCCGCCGCCGTGATCGCCGGGGCGAAGCCGGGCCTGCATGTCGCCGAGAGCTTCCTCGACGGCGAGAAGGGGGTGCGCGTGCCGATCCGCGTCGCGGTGCGCGCCGCCGACGGGCGCATGACGGTCGACCTCTCCGGCCTCGGCCCGCAGATGGCCGGGCCCTCGAATGCCGGCCGCAATGGCGGCGCGGTCGCCGCCGCCCGCATCGCGGCAAAATATGTGCTGACGCCGCAGGAGCCGGTGAACCAGGGCGACTTCGACCTCCTGGAGGTCGAGGCGCCCGACGGCACCTTCCTCACCGCCAGCGCGGACGCGCCGATCGGCGGCTCCGGCAACACCATCCCGACGGTCGTCGACACCATCCTGAAGGCGCTCGGCGAGGCCCTGCCGGATCATGTCGCGGCCGCCCACCACGGCACCTATGGCGTGCATTCCTTCTTCGGCCGCCTGCCGCGCAGCGGCGAACTGTTCGCCAATCTCGACACGGCGACGGGCGGCTGGGGCGCCACGGCCGACGAGGACGGCGCCTTTCCGCTGCGTTCGAACGCCCATGGCGACGTGCCCGACATTCCCGCCGAGATGCAGGAGGCGCTCTATCCGTTCCTGCTCCTGTCGAAGGAACTGCGCCCGGACAGCGGTGGCGCGGGCCGGCGCCGCGGTGGGCTTGGTGTTGAAAAAGTCTATCGGGTCACTGCGCCCTGCAGCGTCAATCTTCAGTTCGAGCGCGGTCAGTGTCCGCCATGGGGGATCGCCGGAGGCCAACCCGGCCTTGCCTGCTACGTGGAGATTATCAGGAAAGACGGCGGATCATCGCACGCCTGGAAGGGGCGTTTTGCGTTCGAGGCAGGCGACCGCCTGCGCGTAGCCTCGGGCGGCGGCGGCGGCTACGGGCCGCCGCACGAACGCGAGATCGAGCGCGTGCTGGCGGATATCGAAGCCGGCTATGTGACACCGGCCCATGCAGCCGAAGCCTACGGCGTCGTTCTCGATCAAGCCGGCGAACTGGATGCCGATGCGACCCGGCAACGGAGGCAGATCATAGCGTCCACTCGCTAAAGCAACAGGCAAAAACAACCAAAACGCGGGCGAGCCGAAAAGGCTCGCTTCAGCAAGGGGGAGGAAACAGTGACCATCACGTCATCGCTTCAGAATGCTTCGACCGGTATCGACGCGAATCGTTTGCGCTCGCTACGCGCAACCATTACGGGCAATGTGCTCGAATGGTTCGACTGGACCGTCTACGCGACCTTCGCACCCTATATTGCACGCGCATTGTTTGCGCCGACCGACCCGCTATCGGGGCTTCTCCAGACCCTCGCGATTTTTGCGGTCGGCTTTGTCGTCCGCCCGATCGGCGGATTGCTCTTCGGCCGCTTTGCCGACAGGCGGGGCCGGCGTATTGCCCTCGTCGTCTCCATGATGTCGATGGCGTTCGGAAGCCTGCTGATCGCCATCATCCCAAGCTACTCGACCATTGGCGCTGCCGCCTCGGCCCTCCTTGTCGTGGCACGCATCATCCAGGGCCTTGCTCATGGCGGTGAAAGCGCCGCCGCCTATGTCTATGTCAGCGAAATCGCGCCGCCCAAGTCGCGCGGACTATGGTCGAGCACAGTTTTCGCAAGCATTGCGTTCGGTGTCATCGTCGCGACCCTGTTCGGCGTGGCACTGACCCAGAGCCTGACGGTCGAGCAGCTCAGCAACTGGGGCTGGCGCATTCCATTCTTCGTCGGCGCCTTGGTGGGCATCTATGCCTACTATCTGCGCCGTTCCGCCATGGAGACCGAGGTTTTCGAAGCCGAGCAGAAACCGACCGAGCGCACCGCCGCGCCGGAGAGCACGGGCTCGCTGCTCTGGAGCTGCACGCGGCTCGTCCTGATCCTGGGAGCCTCGAATGTCGTATACGCAACTTGGCTGACCTTCGCATCGACCTACGCCATCACGATCCAGAAGGTGCCGGCTGCGGAGGCCTTCCGGGCAACACTCGGGGCGCAGGTGATCGGCATGATGGCCTTCCCGATCTTCGGCGCCCTGTCTGACCGGTTCGGCCGAAAGCCCATGGCGCTGCTCACCTGCGGCGGCTTCGCATTGACCTCCTTCTGGCTGTTGAGCCTGCTGAACTCGTCGGCATGGTCGCTCTTTCTCGCACAGTCGATTGCGCTGGTTCTGTGGGCGTCGCTGGGGGCGATCTGGCCGGCCTGGATGGCCGAGCAGGTTTCGACCAGCTCGCGCTCCGTTTCGATCGGGGTCGCCAGCTCGCTCGGCGGGGCCATCTTCGGTGGCACGGCTCCCTATCTGAACACCTGGCTGAGTTCGCAGGGAATGCCATGGGCCTTCACCGCCTACACCGTCGCTCTCAACATCATCGCGGTCGGCTTGATCCTGACCATGCGCGAGACGCGCGGCATCGACCTCAAGACAATGCGCAACGATTAAAGCAGGACGGGAGGATACGACCATGGCAACGGCCACGATGTCGTCTGAATGGACATTCGAAACGCTGGCGCGGCAGACGCGTGAGGAACTGGATGCGTTGTTCAGAACGCTTGCGGCTCCGACCATCGCGGAAATGGACGGAGAGTTCATTTCCGACTTGCCCAGCTACAGCCGCGAGGAATGGCGATCGACGATGGCCAGCCTTGGAAAGGACTATTGGCTTGGAAAGTCATACAAGCCTGAAGCCTTCCGGGGCCATGCCGGCCACGGGCTGAACCGCTACCGGACAAAGGCGGGGGAAGTGCGGCGCCTCTCTCGGTTCATCTGGAACATCGCACCGTCGACGCTCGATGGCCGCCCATCGCTCGTCATGCATTATTCCGCCTTCCCCAATTGGGGCGGCGGGTTGGATCTGATCGACGAGATCCGTGTCGCTGCGCCCGGCGTGTATCTCGGTCTTTTCCATACCGCCAGACCGGTGCCCGGCTTCACGCCGCGTGAAGGCGGCAAGAGATCTGGCATCGAATTCTTCTTCCTGTCCGGCCCAGTTTCGGCCTTCGTCGAAGCTGAACAGGATTGACGGGCGCCGGAGAAGACCGGCTCGCGACCCTCTCTTGGTCCGACATCGCCGGGTCCGAGAGGGCAGCGCATGCAATGCCGGGTTTCCGGGCAGACCGTCATATGCTCGCCGGCGGTCGTGTTTTCGGCGGCAGACGAGGAATGCACTCCGCTGTCGGGACACATGATCCGCCGGCCGCGCATGCGCCCCATTATCGGCACTGATCGCGGCCAACTGGCCCTCGCCGGTGATTCGGCGGTGCGTGGCCTCTGGCCGCTTGAAGTCCGAAAGCGCTGCAGCCACTCGACAGCCCGTTCGGGCCAAGAGTGTCACCCATGTCTTAGGTACAATCTGTTACCCATGTGTCCGGGTCGGACAATGAGCGGGCTGGTGGAGCTGGGGGGATTCGAACCCCCGACCTCTGCAGTGCGATTGCAGCGCTCTCCCATCTGAGCTACAGCCCCGGCCCGCGAGCGCGCTTTTTAGGGTGCGTCGCGGTCCCGGTCAAGGACCGTTATCGCGCTTCGTCGGCGCGGCCGGCCGATGGTCCACAGGCAGGCGCCGGAGCGCCTCAGAGATACTGGCCGTGGCAGTGCTTGAACTTCTTGCCGGAGCCGCAGGGGCAGACCTCGTTGCGCCCGACCTTGCCCCAGGTGGTGGGATCGTTCGGGTTGCGGTCGGCGGCGGCCACCGTGTCGGACGCGGCGAGCGCCTGGAAGCTGCCGCCCGGCGCGCCGGCGCCGGCTGCCGCGAACTCGTCGAGCCCGGTCAGCGGGTCGATGTGGTGCGCGCTCATCGGCGGCAGATCGGGCATCGGCGGCGGTTCCTGCAGCTCGACGAGGGCAAGCTGCTGGGTGGTCATCTCGCGCAGGCGCTCCATCAGGCCTTCGAACAGCTGGAAGGCTTCCGACTTGAATTCGTTGAGCGGATCGCGCTGGGCATAGCCGCGCAGGCCCACCACCTGGCGCAGGTGGTCGAGCTGGACGATGTGCTCGCGCCAGAGATGGTCGAGCACCTGCATCACCACCGCCTTTTCGATCTGGCGCAGGATGTCCGGGCCGAACCGGGCGGCCTTGGACGCCATCATCTCGTCCGCGGCGGTCTTGATGCGCTCGATCACCTCCTCGTCGGCGATACCTTCCTCGCGCGCCCAGTCCGGGATCGGCAGGTCGAGGTTGAGGACGCGGTAGATCTCGTCCTTGAGCGTCGCCGTGTCCCACTGTTCGGCATAGGCGTCGGGCGGGATGTGCTGGTGGACGAGGTCCTCGATGGTGCCGTGACGCATGTCGGCGACCATTTCCGACAGGTCGTCCTGGCTCATCAGCTCGATGCGCTGCTCGAAGATCACCTTGCGCTGGTCGTTGGCGACGTCGTCATATTTGAGGACGTTCTTGCGCAGGTCGAAGTTGCGCGCCTCGACCTTCTGCTGGGCCTTTTCGAGCGCCCGGTTGATCCAGGGATGGACGATCGCCTCGCCTTCCTTGAGGCCGAGCTTGGTCAGCATGCCCTCCATGCGGTCCGACCCGAAGATGCGCATCAGATCGTCCTGCAGGGACAGGTAGAATTTCGAGCGGCCGGGATCGCCCTGGCGGCCCGAACGGCCGCGCAGCTGGTTGTCGATGCGCCGGCTTTCATGACGCTCGGTGCCGATGATGTAGAGGCCGCCGGCCTCGAGCGCGCGCTGCTTCAGCCGCGCCACCTGCTCGCGGATCGCATCCGCCTTGGCGTCCTTCTCCGGGCCGGGCTCGAGATGGGCCAGCTCGACATTGATGCGCATGTCGGCATTGCCGCCGAGCTGGATGTCGGTGCCGCGGCCGGCCATGTTGGTGGCGATGGTGATGGCGCCCGGCACGCCGGCCTGCGAGACGATGAAGGCTTCCTGCTCGTGATAGCGGGCATTGAGCACGGCGAAGACCTTCTCGCCGGCGGTGCCCTGGTCGCCGTCATAGAGCGGGGCGAAGGCGGCGGGATCGTCCAGATTGACCTGCTTGAAGCCGTGCTTCTTCAGCATTTCGGCCAGCACTTCGGACTTTTCGATCGAGGTGGTGCCGACCAGCACCGGCTGGCCCTTGGTGCGGGCCGCGCCGACCTCGGCGATGATCGCCTCGAACTTGTCCTGGACGGACTTGTAGACCTCGTCGTCTTCGTCGATGCGCGCCACGCCGCGGTTGGTCGGGATCTCGACCACTTCGAGCTTGTAGATGTCCATGAACTCGTCGGCCTCGGTGGCGGCCGTGCCGGTCATGCCGGCGAGCTTCTTGTACATGCGGAAATAGTTCTGGAAGGTGATCGAGGCCAGCGTCTGGTTCTCGGGCTGGACCTGGACCCGCTCCTTGGCTTCGAGCGCCTGGTGCAGGCCTTCCGAATAGCGCCGGCCGGGCATCATGCGGCCGGTGAACTCGTCGATGATCACCACCTCGCCGTTGCGGACGATGTAGTCCTTGTCGCGCTGAAACAGCTTGTGCGCCTTCAGCGCCTGGTTGACGTGATGCACGGTCGAGACGTTCTCGACGTCGTAGAGATCGCCTTTCAGGATGCCGGCCTCGGCCAGCAGCTTCTCGATCTTCTCGTTGCCGGTCTCGCTGAGCGCGCAGGTGCGCTGCTTCTCGTCGATGTCGTAGTCATCCTTGCCAAGCTGGGGGATGAAGCGGTCGATCGTCGCGTAGAAGTCCGAGCGGTCGTCGAGCGGGCCGGAAATGATCAGCGGCGTGCGCGCCTCGTCGATCAGGATCGAATCGACCTCGTCGACGATGGCGTAGGCATGGCCGCGCTGCACCATCTCGGCGACCGAGTACTTCATATTGTCGCGCAGATAGTCGAAGCCGTATTCGTTGTTGGTGCCGTACGTGATGTCGCAGGCATAGGCCGCGTGCCGCTGGGCGTCGTCGAGGCCATGGACGATGACGCCAGTGGTCAGGCCGAGGAAGCCGTAGACCTTGCCCATCCATTCCGCGTCGCGCTTGGCGAGATAGTCGTTGACGGTAACGACGTGCACCCCCTTGCCGGCGAGCGCGTTGAGATAGACGGCGAGCGTTGCGACCAGCGTCTTGCCCTCGCCGGTCTTCATCTCGGCGATCGCGCCCTCGTGCAGCACCATGCCGCCGATCAGCTGGACGTCGTAATGGCGCTGCTTCAGGACCCGCTTGGCCGCCTCGCGCACCGTGGCGAAGGCCGGCACCAGCAGGTCGTCGAGGGTCTTGCCGCCAGCGAGCTGCGCCCTGAATTCGTCGGTGCGGGCTCTCAGCGCCTCGTCGGAGAGCTTCTCCAGCTCCGGCTCCAGCTTGTTGATGGCCTCGATCCGCGGGCGATAGCCCCGGACCCGGCGGTCACTGCTGTTGCCGAAAATCTTGCGGGCGAGCGCACCGAACATCTTGAATCCTTCGCTTGAAGCCGTGGCCGACGATGGCCGGTCGAACGGGTGGGTCGCAAGGCCCCGCCTTCCGGTTCATCGCCTCGGCCCCACAAGGCGGGTGGAGAGCGCCCCGTGCGCCCCCCTCGTCGCTTCCCCGCGGGATATGCGTCCCGGGGCGGGCAAAGCCACGCCGTCGCAGGACGTGCGAGAGATATGGACGGGGGCAAGGGTTGTCAATTCGGCGCGAACCGGGCATTCCTGCCGCAACCGGCGGGCCACTCCTGCGTTAGCTTCCCCAAAGGTCGGTTCGGTCCAGCCGGATCGGTCTTGATGAATTCCTGCCCTAAATGCGCCACGCAAGCCCGCGAAGACGCCCCGTTCCCCTGACACAAGGCTCAATCCCGATGACCTGCCGTCTGCCTCTCGTCCTGGCCGCCTTTGCCGTGCTCGCAGGACCGATGGCCGCCTCCCTGGCCGTTCCCGCGGCGGCCCAGGCTCCTGCGGCGACGACGCCCGCACCGGCGGCGCCCGCCACCACGCCGGCCGCTCCGGCGCCGGGCGCGGCCGCGGCGCCCGCGCCCGACCGTGTCCTGGCGCGTGTCGGCGGCGTCGAGATCCGGCAGGCCGACCTCGACGCGGCGGAGGAGGATATCGGCGGCCAGACCACCGCGCAGATGACCCCCGACCAGAAGCGCGACTATCTGCTCGGCTTCGTCATCGACCTGACCATCGCCGCCCGCGCCGCGGAAACCCGCGGCATCCAGAACGGGCCCGATTTCGCCCGCAAGATGGTCTATTACCGCAACAAGCTGCTCGTGGAGTCGCTGCTCTCGGCGGAAACCGCGGCGCGCGTCACCGAAGCCGAGATGCGCAAGCTCTATGACGAGCAGCGGGCGCGGATCCAGCCGGAAGAGGAGGTGAGGGCGCGCCACATCCTGGTGGAGACCGAGGAAGAAGCGCGCGCCATCATCGCGCAGCTGCGCGGCGGCGCCGACTTCGCGGCCCTGGCCAAGGAGAAGTCGAAGGATCCGGGCGGCGCCGAAGGCGGTGATCTCGGCTTCTTCACCAAGTCGCAGATGGTGCCGGAATTCGCCAATGCCGCCTTCGCCATGCAGCCGGGCCAGGTTTCGACCGATCCGGTCAAGAGCCAGTTCGGCTGGCACGTGATCAAGCTCGAGGAGCGCCGGCCGCGCGCCATTCCGAGCTTCGAGCAGGTGCGCGGCCAGATCGAAGACTTCCTGACCCGCCGGGTCCAGGCCGAACTCGTGCAGAAGCTGCGCTCGGAAGCCCAGGTCGAGCGGCTGGTGCCGCCGGCAGCTCCCGCGACGCCGGCGACCCCCGGCGGACTATCGCTGAGGACGGAGCCGAGCTGAACCAGCGGCCCCGCGCGAGGATCTGCCGGTGTCGGTGATGGGATCGGACGAGGCGCAGATGGGGCGCGACGCCAAGACGCTGCTGTCGCCGCGCGGCATCGTCGAACGCTTCAAGGTCGTGCTGACCGATCGCAGCCACCATTCCATTGCCCAGCGCGCCGCCGGCGCCGCCTTCCTCATCCGCGTCATGAGCGCCGCGATCGCCTATGTCAGCCAGGTCGCCATGGCGCGCTGGATGGGCCAGAGCGAATTCGGCATCTACGTCTCGGTCTGGGTCTGCGTGCTGCTTCTCGGACACCTCTCCAATGCCGGGCTCGCTTCGGCGGCGCAGCGCTTCATTCCAGACTATGCGAGCCGCGGCGACGCGGCGGGCCTGCGCGGCTTCCTCTCCGGCGCGCGCTTCATCGGGCTTGCCGTCGCGACCCTCGTCGCCGGCCTCGGCCTCGTCCTCATCTGGCGTTTCGGAGCCTTTCTCGCACAGCCGATGGTGATGCCGCTCGCACTCGCCGCGATCTGCCTGCCGCTCTACGTGCTGACCGACATCCAGGATGGCATCGCACGGTCCTATGACTGGACCGATCTCGCCCTCGGCCCGCCCTACCTCATCCGGCCGCTGCTGCTGCTCGGCGGGCTGCTTGCCGGGCGGGCTTTCGGCTTCGCCGCCGATGCGGTCACCGCCATGGCCTGCGCCGTCATCGCCACCTGGGCGACCGGGCTCATCCAGTTCGTGCTGATCCGGCGCCGGCTCGCCCCGCGCGTGCCGGCCGGGCCGCGCCGCTACGAGCCGGGGCTCTGGCTCAGGACCTCGGCCGCGATGTTCCTGGTCGAAGCCTTCTATATGGGCCTGACCTATACCGACGTGCTGCTGCTGAAGCAGCTCGGCACGGCCGAGGAGGTCGCGATCTACTGGGCCGCGGTGAAGACGCTGGCGCTGGTCGCCTTCATCTATTTCTCGGTGGCGGCGGCCGCCGCCCACCGGTTCAGCGAATATCATGTGACCGGCGACCGGGAGCAGCTCGCGGCTTTCCTCTCCGCCTCGATCCGCTGGACTTTCTTCCCCTCGCTCGCGGCGACCATCCTGGTGCTGGCGCTCGGCAAGCCATTCCTGATGCTGTTCGGACCGGATTTCGTCAAAGGCTACCCGGCCATGTTCGTCGTCTCGGCGGGCCTGCTCGCCCGGGCGGCGGTCGGCCCGGTCGAACGGCTTCTGTCGATGTCGGGCGAACAGCGCGCCTGCGCCCTCATCTATGGCGCCGCCTTCGCGACATCGCTCGTGCTCTGCCTCGTCCTCATCCCGCGCTTCGGCATGATGGGAGCGGCGAGCGCGACGGCCACCGCATTGATCCTGGAATCGATCCTGCTGTTCCACGTCACCCGCCGCCGGCTGGGCCTCGCCATGTCGCTGCGGTTCTGGCCGGCGCCGCGCCGGGAACGGCCGTGACGGCGGCCGCCGTGCGCTGGGCCGGCCAGAACCGCAGCGACATGGCGAGGCCCAGGCGGCAGGCAGCCTGTCGGAGCCCCTTGCGGCGCGCTGGCTCGGGGCCGAGGCCTGGCCGGGTCTCATCGAAGCCTGGGAGCGCCTCGCCCGGGCCGCGACGCCGAACGTCTTCCTGAGCCCGGCCTTTGCGCTCGCCGCCCGCAGCGTCGACACCGGCACCGGCCTTGGCGCCGTGATCGTGGAGGCAGATGGCAGGCTTGTCGGCTTTGCGCCGGGCCGGCTGCGGCTCGGCGGCATGGCCTTCACCGTCTGGACCCATGCCTATGCGCCGCTCGGCGCGCCACTGATCCTGGCCGGCGCCGAAGAAGCGGTGCTCGGCGCCATCGTCGACCATCTGAAGGGCCAGGGGGTCGTCGCGCTCGACTGGCCGCTGATGGATGATGGCGCGCCGCCGGCCGTGGCCCTCGCGCGTCTTGCCGCTGGCCGCGGGCTGCGTGTCGACGTCATAGAGGCCCACCAGCGCGCGGCCCTGGTGACGGCCGAGCCGCCGCGACCGTCGAAGGAGCTGCGCCGGCTCGGCCGCCGGCTCGGCGAGCAGGGCCGCATGGAAACCGTCTCGACCGCCACGGGCTACGACCCGCAGGCGGCCAAGGCCGCATTTCTCGCCCTGGAGGCCGCGGGCTGGAAGGGCGCGCGGGGGACCGCGCTCGCCATGTCGGCGCCGATGCGCGCCTTTTTCGACGGCGCGGTCGGCCGCCTGATGGCGCGCGGCGAGGCCGAGATCGACCTCATCACGCTCGACGGCCGGCCGGTCGCCGCCGGCATCGTGCTGCGCGCCGGCACGCGCGGCTGGTACTGGAAGACGGCCTATGACGAGACGCTGGCGCGTTTCTCGCCCGGCGTCCTGGTAACCCATGCGATCACCGCGCGCCTTGCGGCGGACGCTTCCGTGCAATGTGTCGATTCCTGCGCGATCGCCGGCCATCCGATGATCGACAGGGTCTGGCCGGCGCGGCTTTCGGTGACGAGCCGGCTCGTCGCGCTACGGCCGGACGGTGCCGCGACGGCCTACCGCATGGTGCTCGCGGCGATCCGGCTGCGCCGTGCCGCGCGCGACCGCGCCAAGGCCGCGCTCGCCCGGATCAGGCGCGCTCGCGCAAGAGCCGGCGGATGACCTTGCCGGTGGTCGTCATCGGCAGTTCGTCGATGAAGGCGATCTCGCGCGGATAGGAATGGGCCGACATGCGGGTGCGGACGAAGTCGCGGATCTCGCCGGCGAGCTGATCCGACGGCGTGGCGCCGCGCTTCAGCACGACGAAGGCCTTGACGATCTCGGTGCGCAGGGGATCGGGCTTGCCGACCACGGCCGCGAGCGCCACGGCCGGATGCTTGATCAGGCAGTCCTCGACTTCGCCCGGCCCGATCCGGTACCCGGCGGAGGTGATGACATCGTCGTCGCGGCCGAAGAAGTGGATATAGCCGTCCTCGTCGCGGATGCCCTGGTCGCCGGTCAGCATCCAGTCGCCGAGGAATTTCTCGGCGGTCGCCTCCGGCTTGTTCCAATAGGTGAGGAACATGACAGGGTCGGGCCTCTTGACCGCGATCTGGCCCTGCTCGCCCGTCGCGCAGGGCGTGCCGTCGGGGCCGACGACATCGACGACATGGCCGGGCACGGGCTTGCCGATGGCGCCCGGCCGCGACACGCCGAGCGCCGCACAGGAGGACAGCACCAGATTGCACTCGGTCTGGCCGTAGAACTCGTTGATGGTGAGCCCGAGCGTCGTCCGGCCCCAGTCATAGGTTTCCGCGCCCAGCGCCTCGCCACCGGAGGCGAGCGTGCGCAGGGCGAGGCGATGGCGGGCCCTCGGATTTTCGACCGAGCGCAGCATGCGCAGCGCGGTCGGCGGCACGAAGGTGTTGCGCACCTCCATTTCGGCCATCAGGGCGAAGGCTTCGTCGGCGTCGAATTTTTCGAACTTGCGGGCGACCACCGGCACGCCGAAATGCAGCGAAGGCAGCAGCACGTTCAGCAGGCCGCCGGCCCAGGCCCAGTCGGCGGGCGTCCACATGCGATCGCCGGGCTGCGGAAAGAACTCGTGCGGCATCTCGACGCCGGGCAGATGGCCAAGCAGCACCCGGTGGCCGTGCAGGGCGCCCTTCGGCTGGCCGGTCGTGCCCGACGTATAGATCATCATCGCGGCATCGTCGGCTGAGGTGTCCACTGGCGTGAAGCTGGAGCCGGCGCGGGCGAGCGTCTCGTAGAAGCCCTGAACCCCGGCGCCGGCCGCGCCGTCGGTGGAGAGGACGAGCTTCAGCTCGCCGAGCGAATCGCGGATCTGGTCGACCTTCGCCACGCCCTCGGCATTGGTGATCAGGGCGCTCGCACCCGAATCCTTCAGCCGATAGGCGAGCGCGTCGATGCCGAACAGCGCGGCGAGCGGCACGGCGACGGCGCCGATCTTGTAGATGGCGATATGGCTGATCGCGGCGGCCGCGCCCTGCGCCAGCACCAGCGCCACGCGGTCGCCGCGGCGGATGCCGGCAGCGGTCAGCGCATTGGCGAGGCGGTTGGACGCATCTTCGAGCCGGCCATAGGTGACCTCGTCGATGCTGCCGTCCGGCTTCTTCCAGAGGATCGCCACGCGGCCCGGCTCGGCCTTCGCCCAGCGGGTGCAGACGTCGACGCCAATATTGTAGCGGGCCGGCACCTGCCAGCGGAACGCGCGCGTCAGGGCCTCATAGTCGCGGATATCGGGCAGCATGGCATGATCTCTTCAGGGGCGCCGATCTTCGCATGGCGCGGCCGCGGGCGTCACGACCGAAACCGCTGTGATCCGGAACTGGCTGGGTGACCGTTCGATCGCCTCAAGCCGCTTGCCTGGCGCCCTCGCCGACGATGCGCACGACATCGGCCATGATGGTGTTGAGCTGGAAATCCTTCGGCGTGTAGACTGCGGCGACGCCGGCCTTGCGCAGCAGCGCCTCGTCCTCCGGCGGAATGATGCCGCCGACCACGACGGGCACGTCCTCGAGGCCTTCCGCGCGCATGCGCTCCATCACCTCGGTGACGAGCGGAATGTGGCTGCCGGACAGGATCGACAGGCCGACGACATGGACGCCTTCCTCAAGCGCGGCATTGACGATCTCGGCCGGGGTCAGGCGGATGCCCTCGTAGACGACCTCCATGCCGCAGTCGCGAGCCCGCACGGCGATCTGCTCGGCGCCGTTGGAATGGCCGTCGAGGCCGGGCTTGCCGACCAGGAACTTGATGCGGCGGCCAAGCGCCCGCGACACCTGCTCGACCTCGAGTCGGATCGGCGCGAGGTCGCCGGCATCGGCTCGCGCGGCGCGGCCGACGCCGGTCGGCGCGCGGTACTCGCCGAAGACCTCGCGCAGCACCGCGCCCCATTCGCCTGTCGTCACGCCGGCCTTGGCCGCGGCGATCGAGGCCGGCATGACGTTGCGGCCTTCCTGAGCGGCGGCGCGCAGTTCGGCAAGCGCTGCGGCCGCGGCCTTGGCATCGCGCGCGTCGCGCCAGGCCTTGATCTTGGCGACTTCCTCCGCCTCGACCGCCGGGTCGACCACCATGATGGCGCCTTCGCCCGTCGTCAGCGGCGATGGCTCGGTTTCGGTGAAGCGGTTGACGCCGACGACCACCTGCCGGCCGGCTTCGATCGCCTCGAGGCGCTTCGAATTGCTCTCCACCAGCTTCGACTTCATGTAAGGGACCGCGGCAATGGCGCCGCCCATCTCGGCGATCAGCTTCAATTCGGTCTGGGCCTCGGCCTTCAGGCTCTCGACCTTGGCGGTGACGGCAGGATTGCCGTCGAACAGGTCGCCGAATTCGAGCAGGTCGGTCTCATAGGCGAGGATCTGCTGCAGGCGCAGCGACCATTGCTGGTCCCAGGCGCGCGGCAGGCCAAGGGCCTCGTTCCAGGCCGGCAACTGCAGCGCGCGGCAGCGCGCCTTCTTGGAGATCGTCACCGCCAGGGCTTCGATCAGGATGCGGTAGACGTTGTTTTCCGGCTGCTGCTCGGTCAGGCCGAGCGAATTCACCTGCACGCCGTAGCGGAACAGCTTGTGCTTGGGATCGGTGACGCCGTAGCGCGTCTCGACCAGCTCTTCCCAGAGATCGACGAAGGCGCGCATCTTGCACATCTCGGTGACGAAGCGCATGCCGGCATTGACGAAGAAGGAGATGTGGCCGACCACCTCGCCGAAACCGCCTTCCGGCACTTCGCCCGAGGCCTTCACCGTGTCGAGCACGGCGATCGCATTGGCGAGTGCGAAGGCGAGCTCCTGAACCGGTGTCGCTCCCGCCTCCTGCAGGTGGTAGGAGCAGACGTTCATCGGGTTCCACTTCGGCATTTCCGCCGTGGTGAACAGGATGGTGTCCTTGGTCAGCCGCAGCGACGGCTCCGGCGGGAACACGTAGGTGCCGCGGGAGAGATATTCCTTGAGGATGTCGTTCTGCGTGGTGCCGGCGAGCTTTGCCCGCGGCGCGCCCTGCTCGTCGGCGACGGCGACATAAAGCGCCAGAAGCCAGGCCGCGCAGGCATTGATGGTCATCGAGGTGTTCATCTCGGCCAGCGGAATGCCGGCGAACAGCGTGCGCATGTCGCCGATATGGGCGACCGGCACGCCGACCTTGCCGACCTCGCCGCGCGCCAGCGCATGGTCGGGGTCGTAGCCGGTCTGGGTCGGCAGGTCGAAGGCGACCGACAGGCCGGTCTGCCCCTTGGCGAGATTGGCCCGGTAGAGCGCGTTGGATTTCGCCGCCGTCGAATGGCCCGCATAGGTGCGGATGAGCCAGGGACGGTCGCGGGTTTCCTTGGGTTCCAAGATCTGCTCCTCGGCGGGTGCTGCCGCTTGTTATGCCGGCTGCGCCGGCTCAGGCCTTGGCCTCATTGTCTGTCCGATGACGGGATATTGCAATGCAGCGTAAATCGGCCGCGCCACCCCCCATCCGGCAGAGGGTGGCGCGGTGGCGGGGCCTCAGGCCCGTTTGACGAGGCTGATCACGAACAGGAGGATCACGGCGCCGATCACGGCATTGATGATGCTGCCGACGATGCCGCCGCCGATATGGATGCCGATGCGTGGCAAAAGCCAGCCGGCGATGGCGGCGCCGATAATGCCGACAATGATGTTACCGATGAGGCCGAAACCGGCCCCTTTCATCAGGATGCCGGCGAGCCAGCCGCCGATCGCGCCGATGATGATCCAGATGAGCAATGCTTCGATGGGCATGCCGAAGTCCTCCACGTGAAGCCCGTTTGGGGGGCGGGGGCGCCGTGACTATTGGCAAGTGTGAGGATAGGCGCTTCGCCGGCGGCGACAACAGGTAAGACAGTCCGCCGGTGATGGGCGTGCCTGCCTGGATTTGCCCGCATTCCGGGCGTTTCCTGTTCGGCAATATATCGAAAGTCTGAGAGGGCTTTTCGTTGCGATCATGTCATAGGCAGCGAAGTTCGTGCTTGCACAATCATGTTGCAGTGCACATAGTTCTGCCCCCGCCAGCCCCTGCGAGGGGAATGGTTTTCCGGACCAGAGGTGACCCATGGCCGCCGAAGCTCACGCTCGCCCCACAGTTCCGCTGAAGGATCTCTACGAGTTCGGTGAGGTCCCGCCGCTCGGCCATGTACCGGCCACCATGTATGCCTGGGCCATCCGCAAGGACCGCCACGGCCCGCCCGAGCAGTCCTTCAAGGTCGAGGTGGTGCCGACCTGGACGCTCGGCGAGGAAGAGGTGCTCATCTATGTGATGGCTGGCGGCGTCAACTATAACGGCGTCTGGGCTGGCCTCGGCCAGCCGGTCTCGCCGTTCGACGGCCACAAGCATCCCTTCCACATTGCCGGCTCGGATGCATCCGGCGTGGTCTGGGCCGTCGGCTCCAAGGTCAAGCGCTGGAAGGTCGGCGACGAGGTCATCGTCCACTGCAACCAGGACGACGGCGACGACGAGGAGTGCAATGGTGGCGATCCGATGTTCTCCTCGTCCCAGCGGATCTGGGGCTACGAGACGCCGGACGGCTCCTTTGCCCAGTTCTGCCGCGTTCAGTCACGCCAGCTCATGCAGAAGCCGAAGCACCTGCCCTGGGAAGAGGCGGCCTGCTACACGCTGACGCTCGCCACCGCCTACCGCATGCTGTTCGGCCATCCGCCGCACACGCTGAAGCCCGGCGACAACGTGCTCGTCTGGGGCGCTTCGGGCGGGCTCGGCGTGTTCGCGGTCCAGCTCGCCGCCGCCGCCGGCGCCAATCCGATCGGCGTCATCTCGGACGAGTCGAAGCGCGACTACGTCATGCAGCTCGGCGCCAAGGGCGTGATCAACCGCAAGGATTTCGCCTGCTGGGGCCAGATGCCGACGGTCAATTCCGAGGAATATGCCGCCTGGCTGAAGGAAGCCCGCAAGTTCGGCAAGGCGATCTGGGACATTACCGGCAAGAAGGACGTCGACATCGTCTTCGAGCATCCGGGCGAGGCGACCTTCCCGGTCTCCTGCCTCGTTGCCAAGCGCGGCGGCATGGTGGTGTTCTGCGCCGGTACGTCGGGCTTCAACATCACCTTCGACGCCCGCTATGTCTGGATGCGCCAGAAGCGCATCCAGGGCAGCCATTTCGCCCATCTGAAACAGGCCGCAGCCGCCAACCAGTTCGTGCTCGACCGGCGGGTCGATCCGTGCATGAGCGAGCTGTTCCCCTGGGACAAGATCCCGGCGGCCCATGCGCTGATGCTCAACAACAAGCACGCGCCCGGCAACATGGCCGTGCTGGTCAATTCACCGCGGCCCGGTCTGCGCACCCTCGACGACGTGATCGAGGCGAACAGCCGCTGACGCGGCAAAGAGGCGCCCGGGCAGGCCGCACGGGCGCCTTTCAGGCCCTCATTCGCCCGGCTGGGCGCCGTCGTAGCCCTCGATCACGATGGCGTCCATGACGGCGCCGCCCTTCTGCTCGGCCCTCGCCGCCTGATATTCGGGCGAATTCCAGCAGGCCAGCGCCTGGTCGTAGCTCGGAAACTCGATCACGACGTTGCGCGAGCGGCTGGTGCCCGCCACCGTTTCGAATTTGCCGCCGCGCACCAGGAAGCGGCCGCCGAACTTGGCGAAGGCGATGCCGTTCTTGGCAACATAGTTCTTGTAGGATTCGGTGTCGTTGACGTCGACGCGTGCGACCCAGTACCCCTTGGCCATGATGTCTCCTCTTGCAGCGGGATGGGCAGTGCTAGCGCGGATCGCGGCCGGCGGCTATGGCGACAACGGCTGGCCTGCGGTTCTCGGCTTGCTCGTCCTCATGGCGGGGCCGGCCATGGGACAGGCACGGCCCGGCGCGCGCGAGCTCGTCGAAAGGCCTGAAACGCTCATCGGCCAGCCCGTCCAGCTGGCGCGCATGCGCTGCTACGACCCCGGTGCGGGGGATCTTGTATGCCAGCAGCGGGTCGGCAACCGGCTCCTGCGCGTCACCGGCGACTTCGATCCGTTCGGCCCGGTTGCGGTGATCCAAGCGCTTGTCGCACAGTGCCGCGATGCCACCTCGCTCGGGAACCCGGCCTGCGACATGGTTGTGGCCGGTACGGTCGAAAGTGCGGCCGCCACCCGGGAGGCGGCACCTCCCGGCATGGTCGACGTGACGGCCGTCAGGCTGGGCGGGATGCGGATCAGGCGGCCCTGACCAAGGCGCCCAGCCGCCGGCTCACTCCAGGGTGATGCCGAGACTCTGGATGATCGGCCACCAGACGTTGCGGTCCGCCTTCATCAGCGCGTTGAACTCGGCCGGGCCGCCGGTCAGCGGGTCGAGCCCGATCTCCACCATGCGCTGGCGCACCTGGTCCTGCTTCAGCGCGGCGGCCATCACCTCGGCGAGCCGCGCGACGACCGGGTCGGGCGTCCTGGCGGGCACTACCACGCCCTGCCAGGCATAGGCCTCGAAACGGTCGAGGCCGAGCGCCTCGATCACCGTCGGCACATTGGGCAAGGCGGGCAGGCGCGTCGCGGAGGCGACCGCGATCGGACGCAGGGTGCCGTCGGAGAGGACGCTGCGGCCGGCGGCGAAGTCGACGAAACCGACCTCCATGACCCCCGCCAGCATGTCGTTGATGACCGGCGCCATGCCGCGATAGGGCACGTGGGTGAGCTTTGCGCCAGTCTCCTTCAGAAGCCGCTCCATGGCGAGATGATGCGGCGAGCCGAGCCCGGGCGAACCATAGTTGAGCGTGCCGGGCACGGCCTTGGCCCGCGCGACGAGATCGCGGGCGCTGGTCAGTGTCGAATCCCTCTTCACCGTCAGCAGCAGGTGGAAGCGCGCGGTGAGGCCGACAGGCCGGAAATCCTTGTCGGGGTCGAAAGGCAGCTTCTTGTAGAGCGCGGGATTGTAGACGAGCGTCTCGATGCCGGCGGTGAACACGGTATGGCCGTCGGGCTCGGACCGGGCGGTTTCGCCGGCCGCGAGGTTGGTGGCCGCGCCCGGGCGGTTCTCGATCACCATTTGCTGGCCGAGCGTCGGCGACATGGCGGCGCCGAGCAGGCGCGCCAGCACGTCGGTGCCGCCGCCGGCCGGATAGCCCACGATCCAGCGCACCGGGCGCGTCGGATATTGCTGCGCGCGGGCGGCCGCGGCCGGCAGGAGGCCGGCGGCGGCAAGGCCCGCCATGGCGGCGCGGCGGGTAGGCATGGCATCGGTCATTCCGGTTTCCCCCGATTGACCGCCCGTTCGCCGGGCGGCGAGATCTTCTTTCCGCAGCATGCCGTCCCGGCAAGGTCTTGACCATCGGGACGAGCCCTTGTCGCCGGTCTGATCTTCCTGTATAGGCCCGCCCTTCAGATCGCCCGGCTGATCAAGGGCTGCCGTGGCGATCTCGAAAAGCTCGACCGAGCGTTCCCTGCAGGACCGTTCCATCGCCTCGACGGCGGCGGGACATAAGTCCTGCGACAGACTTTAAGAGAGCCAAATGCCCAAGATGAAGACCAAATCGGGCGCCAAGAAGCGCTTCTCGCTGACCGCGACCGGCAAGGTGAAATACACCCAGTCCGGCAAGCGTCACGGCATGATCAAGCGGACGACCAAGCAGATCCGCGAACATCGCGGCACTGCCATCCTGTTCGAATCCGACGGCTACAACGTCAAGAAGTACTTCCTGCCGAACGGCTGATCCGCAGCTCTTCAGGAAATTTCTTTAGGATTTGAAGGAGATCAGTCATGGCCCGCGTCAAACGGGGCGTTACCGCCCACGCCAAGCATAAGAAGACCCTGAAGGCCGCCGCCGGCTTCCGCGGTCGTCGCAAGAACACCATCCGCGCCGCGAAGGCTGCCGTCGACAAGTCGATGCAGTACGCCACGCGCGACCGCCGCGTGAAGAAGCGCAATTTCCGCGCCCTCTGGATCCAGCGCATCAACGCTGCGGTCCGCGAGCACGGCCTCACCTATTCGCGTTTCATCGCCGGCCTGATCGGCGCCGGCATCGCCGTCGACCGCAAGGTCCTGGCGGACCTCGCCGTCACCGCCCCGGAAGGCTTTACGGCCCTGGTCGAAAAGGCCAAGGGTTCGCTGCCGGCAGCTTCCTGACCTCTTCACAAAGAGGTCTTATACGTCAGGCCCGCGCGACCCTTGACGGGGTGGCGCGGGTTTTTTCATGAACGGCAGGCCGGGCGGGGCATTCCGTTTCGATCGTGAGCCACACGCGGGCCGCCGGCGAGCCGGCCCCGATCGTGCTTCGGTGCGGAGACTTCATGCAGGGACTGACAGCCGAACTGATCAAGGGTCTCTGGTACGTCGCGGCCCCCGGCCGCGACCTCAAGCCCGGCAAGCTCCTGAACAAGACCCTGGTCGGCCAGCCGGTGCTGATGGGCCGGGCCGCCAATGGCGAGGTCTTCGCCATCCGCGACCATTGCCCGCATCGCGGCATCCCGCTGCGCTACGGCCAGTTCGACGGCGAGAGCATCCAGTGCTGCTATCACGGCTGGCGCTTCGACACGTCGGGCACCTGCGTCGAGATCCCGTCGCTGCGCGAGGGCCAGCAGATGGACCTGACCAAGATCAAATGCGGCTCCTACCCCTGCGTCGAGCGCCAGGGCCTGATCTGGATCTTCTTTGCCAAGGACGGCGAGACGCCGGCCGAGGCCGGCCAGCCCGAGCCGCCGCTGATGCCGGATTTTGCCGCCGACACCCGGCCCGGCTTCCACATCATGCTGCCGTTCCACTGCTCGGTGGACCATGCCGCCTTCGGCCTGATGGACCCGACGCACGCGGCCTATGTGCACACCTCCTGGTGGTTCAAGAAGGGCGCGAAGAAGCTGCGGCCGAAGGAGAAGAAGTTCGCGCCGTCCGAGCTCGGCTGGTCGATGGTCCGCCACGAGCTGCCGCCGCAGAACATCGCCTACAAGCTGCTCGGCACGCCTGTCACCACCGAGATCAGCTACATGCTGCCCGGCCTGAGGATCGAGAACATCCGCGGTGCCAAATACCAGGCGACCGGCCTCACCGCCCTGACGCCGGTCAACGAGGGGGAGACGGAAGTGCACCAGTTCTTCTGGGTCTCGGCCTCGTGGATGTCGGCCCTGAGGCCGCTGTTCGAACATCTCATGCGGGTCTTCCTCGACCAGGACCGGCGCGTGGTGATCCAGCAGCGCGAGGGCCTCGTACATCACCCGAACCTGATGCTGATCAACGACGCCGACACGCAGGCGCGCTGGTGGATGCGGGTCAAGGACGCCTTCCTGAAGGCCCAGGCCGACGGCAAGCCGTTCGAAAACCCGCTGAGGCCCATGACGCTGCGCTGGCGCAGCTGACGGGCCGCAATCGCGCTTGACCAGACCGGCGGGCTTCGGCGAAACGAAGCCAGCTTCTTCAAGACCTTCCGAAAGATACCGGTTCTCGCAATGACCGATCTCGCCTCCCTCGAAAACGATCTCATGGCGGCCGTCGCCGCCGCTTCCGACGAGGCTGCGCTCGAAGCCGTGCGCGTCGGCGCGCTCGGCAAGAAGGGCTCCGTCTCGGCGCTGCTCGCCACTCTCGGCAAGATGGCGCCCGACGAGCGCAAGACCGCCGGTGCCGCCATCAACGCGCTGAAGGACAAGGTGAGCGAGGCGCTCGGCGCCCGCCGCGACGTGCTCAAGGCGGCCGCCCTCGATGCCCGGCTCGCCGCCGAGACCGTCGACGTGACGCTTGCAACGCGCGAAAGCCCGGCCGAAGCCGGCCGCATCCATCCCCTGAGCCAGGTCTTCGACGAGCTCACCGCGATCTTCGCCGATATGGGCTTCTCGATCGCCGAAGGGCCGGACATCGAGACCGACGATCTCAACTTCACCAAGCTGAACTTCCCGCTCGGCCATCCGGCCCGCGAGATGCACGACACTTTCTTCTTCAATCCGAAGCCGGACGGCGAGCGGATGCTGCTGCGCACCCATACGAGCCCGGTGCAGGTGCGCACCATGCTGGCGCAGAAGCCGCCGATCCGGGTGATCTGCCCGGGGCGGACCTATCGCATCGATTCGGACGCGACCCACACCCCGCAGTTCCACCAGGTCGAGGGCCTCGTCATCGACAAGGGCAGCCATCTCGGCCATCTGCGCTGGATCCTCGAAGAGTTCTGCAAGGCCTTCTTCGAGGTCGACCAGGTGAAGATGCGCTTCCGGCCCTCGTTCTTCCCGTTCACCGAGCCCTCCCTCGAGGTCGACATCCAGTGCAACCGCCAGGGCGGCGAGATCCGCTTCGGCGAGGGCGAGGATTGGCTCGAAATCCTCGGCTGCGGCATGGTGCACCCGAACGTCATCCGCAATTGCGGGCTCGATCCCGACGTCTACCAGGGCTTCGCCTGGGGCATGGGCATCGACCGCATCGCCATGCTGAAATACGGCATCAGCGATCTCAGGCAGTTCTTCGAGGCGGATGTGCGCTGGCAGGCGCATTACGGCTTCCGCCCGCTCGACCTGCCGACCCTCGCCGGCGGGCTCTCCTCGTGAGCGCGGCCCACCCCCCGGAAGTCTATCGCGAAGCCCCGCGCTGGGCGTTCGGCGACGGGCCGGAGCTTGCCGACGCGCTGCTGGCACTGGTGCTGGCGGGGCGGAAGCGGGCGACTTGCGACTCGCTTGCCGCCTGCCAGGCGGACATCATGCCGCGCATCGGCGGGATCAGCGTCGTGCTCGACGGTGCCGGCCGGCCGGCCTGCGCCATCGAGACGACGTCGGTCGAGGTGAAGCGGTTCGGCGAGGTCGATGCGGCCTTTGCCTTCGAGGAGGGCGAGGGCGATCGTTCGCTCGCCACCTGGCGGCGCGATCACCAGGGCTACTTCGAGCGGCAGGGCACCTATGCCGGGGACATGCAGGTCGTCTGTGAGCGCTTCAAGCTGCTCGACGTGTTCGAAAGATCGGAAATCCGTCCATGAAATTCACACTCTCCTGGCTGAAGGACCACCTCGACACCGAGGCTGATCTCGCCGAGATCACGGAAACGCTGACCCGTATCGGCCTCGAGGTGGAAAGCCTCGACGATCCCGGCGCGCGGCTGAAGGATTTCACCGTCGCCTATGTGATCTCCGCGGAGCAGCATCCGAACGCCGACCGCCTGAGGGTCTGCATGGTCGATACCGGCGCGGGCGAGCCGGTGCAGGTGGTCTGCGGCGCGCCCAATGCGCGGACCGGCATGAAGTCGGTGTTCTCAGCCCCCGGCACCTATATTCCGGGCAAGAAGATCACGCTTGGCGTCGGCACGATCCGCGGCGTCGAGAGCCGCGGCATGCTCTGCTCGGCGGCCGAACTCGAGCTGTCCGAAGATCACGACGGCATCATCGACCTGCCGGCCGATGCGCCGGTCGGCCAGCGCTATGCCGACTATGCCGGGCTGTCCGACCCGGTGATCGAGATCAACCTGACGCCGAACCGGCCGGACTGCACCTCGATCCACGGCATTGCGCGCGACCTCGCCGCGGCCGGCCTCGGCAAGCTGAAGGCCGAGCGCGAGCCGCCCGTGAAGGGCAGCTTCCCGAACCCGCAGGCGATCGAGCTGCGCTTCGCGCCCGGCGAGGAGAAATATTGCCCGGCCTTCGCCCTGCGCCTGGTGCGCGGCGTGAAGAACGGCGCTTCGCCCGAATGGCTGCAGCGCCGCCTGATCGCCATCGGGCTCCGGCCGATCAACGCGCTCGTCGACATCACCAACTACATAACCTTCGACCGCGGCCGGCCGCTGCACGTCTTCGATGCGGCCAAGGTGAAGGGCAAGCTGGTGGTGCGCCGCTCCCAGGCCGGCGAGACGGTGCTCGGCCTCGACGGCCGCATCTACGGCTTCACCGGCAACGAGACGGTCATCGCCGACGACAACGGCGTCGAATCGATCGCCGGCGTGATGGGCGGTGAGCATTCCGGCTGCGACGAGAACACCACCGACGTGCTGATCGAATCGGCGCTGTGGGATCCGATCGACATTGCCCGGACCGGGCGCAATCTCGGCATCATCACCGATGCCCGCTACCGGTTCGAGCGCGGCGTCGACCCGAACTACACGGTGCCTGGGGCCGACCTCGCCACCCGCATGGTCATCGACTTCTGCGGCGGCGAGGCGTCCGAGCTGACGCTTGCCGGCGAGATCCCGGATACCGACCTCATCATCAATTTCCCCTATGCGGAGACCCAGCGGCTGACCGGCCTCGATGTGTCCGAGCGGGAATCGAAGCGGATCCTGGAGAGCCTCGGCTTCATGGTGTCGGGCAATGGCCCGGTCGTGAAGGTGGTGCCGCCCTCCTGGCGGCCCGATGTTCACGGCAAGGCCGACCTCACCGAGGAGATCATGCGCATCGCCGGTGTCGACCGGGTGCTGTCGGTGCCGCTCGACCGTGGCGGCACGGTGCCGAAGCCGGTCCTGACGCCGCTGCAGAAGCGCACACGCATCGCCCGCCGGGCGCTGGCTGCACGCGGCCTCGTCGAAGCCGTCACCTGGAGCTTCATCTCCAAGGCCGAGGCCGAGATGTTCGGCGGCGGCAAGCCCGAACTGGCGCTCGCCAATCCGATCGCGGCCGATCTCTCGGACATGCGGCCGACCCTGCTCGCCGGCCTGATCGCCGCCGCGCAGCGCAATGCCGACCGCGGCTATGGCGACGTGGCGCTGTTCGAAGTCGGCCAGGTGTTCTCGGGCGACCGCCCCGAGGACCAGAAGGTTGCCGCGGCCGGCGTGCGGCGCGGCCTGGCCAAGCCGGAAGGCATCGGCCGCAGCTGGCAGGGCTCCGCGCCGGCCGACCTGTTCGACGCCAAGGCCGATGCGCTCGCCGTCCTCTCCGCCGCCGGCCTCTCCGCCGGCGCCGTGCAGGTGCTGCCGGGCGCCCCCGCCTGGTTCCATCCCGGCCGGTCCGGCACGCTGCAGATGGGACCGCAGAACGTCTTCGGCTGGTTCGGCGAATTGCATCCGGCCGTGCTCGAGGCGCTCGGCGCCAAGGGCACGCTGGTCGCCTTCGAGCTGATCCTCGACAAGGTGCCGGCGCCGAAGGCGCGGCCGACCCGGGCCAAGCCGCAGCTTAGCCTGTCGCCGTTCCAGCCGGTCTCGCGCGACTTCGCCTTCCTGGTCGACCGCAAGGTGCGGGCGGCCGACATCGTCAAGGCCGCGCAGGGCGCCGACCGCCAGCTCATCACCGAGGCCGCGGTGTTCGACATCTATGAGGGCAAGGGTATCGATCCCGACAAGAAGTCCGTGGCTCTCGCCGTCACCCTCCAGCCGCGCGACAAGACGCTGACCGAGGCCGAGATCGAGGCGGTGAGCGGCAAGGTGGTGGCCGAGGTGGTCAAGAAGACCGGCGGCAGTCTCAGGGCCTGAGCCCGACGCAAGGCCAGGATCCCCAAATGGAGCGGCGCGAGGTCATTCTCGCGCCGCTTCCGCTTTCAGGCGAAGGCGGCGACCGGGAAGATGCCGGCGAAGCGGTCGGAGAGCGCGGCGAGCTCCGCCTCGTGCAGGGCCTTGGCGCCGACCACGCCGCCATCGACGCCGGGCAGGTCGCGCGTCGCGCAGGCATCGCTCGCGACCGATGTCGCATAACCGAGGTCGAGCGCGGCCCTGACCGTCGACGAGACGCACATATGCGTCATGAAGCCGATGACGATCAGCGGCCTGTCCGGCGCGCCGACGGCGCTCGCCAGCTCCGTGCCCGAGAACGAATTGGGCCGCGGCTTCTCGATCACCGGCTCGCCGGCCCGGGGCTGCAGCGCCTCGATGATCGCGCCGCGCCGCGCCTCGCGGTCGAACGGCCCGCCTTTGCCGCCCTTGTGGGCAATGTGGATGATGCGGCTGCCGGCGGCGCGGGCCTTTGCCAGCAGCTCGGCGGCCCGGGCCACAGCCGGCCGCGCGTCGGGCAGGGCGAGCGGACCGTCCAGATATTCGTTCTGGTAATCGACGAGGACGAGGGTCGCGCCGGCGAGCTTCGGCGCCTGCGGGGTGATACCGGCAAGGCCGAAGAGAGTGACGGGTTTGGACATCGCGTATCTCCTTGTACGCCGTCATTGAAGGAGCTGCGCATGCGCAGGTAAATCTGTAATATTGGCAGCTTGGCCTGCATTTCTGCAGGTCCGCGGTGATCACCGATCAGCCGCTGCCCGAGCATGGCTGCCTGACACGGAGATGCGCCGGAATGACCTGGGATGACCTCGAACTGCTGCGCTGCATCGCCGAGGCGGGGACCCTCACCCAGGCCGGCCGGATTCTCGGGGTCGACCAGACCACGGCGGCACGCCGGCTCGCGCGCGTCGAGCGCCAGCTGGGCGTCACCCTGTTCGACCGG
The DNA here is from genome assembly GCA_000751295.2 of bacterium YEK0313. Lineage (NCBI taxonomy): Bacteria > bacterium YEK0313. Next base: position 949,250 of record CCMO02000001.1, on the reverse strand, counting down.
ATCGACGGCCGGCTGGCGGCGACCCCCGCGCTGGCCGCGGCGCGCGAGCATCTCGCCATCATGGCGGATGCGGCGCGCCAGTCGGAAGCGGCACTGCGCCAGACCAAGGCCGAACTCGACGGCCGGGTGCGCATATCCTCGACCGGCTTCGTGCTCGCCCATCTGCTCGCGCCGGATCTCGGCACCTTTCATGCGGCGCATCCGCGCATCGTGCTCGATTTTTCCGCCGAGACGCGCAATGTCAGCTTCGAGCGCCGGGAGGCGGACATCTCCATCCGCATGGCGCGGCCGGCGGCGGGCGAGGCGCTCGCCCGCTGGCTCGGCCTGCTGAGGCTTCGCCTCTATCGCGCGGGGGACGGGGAGGGCGCAGCTCCGCTGATGCGCTACGAGGAGGACCTGGCGCATGTGCCCGAGATGCGCGTGCTCGACCGCCTCAGGCCGCACGGGCAGGTCGTCATGCGGGCCGGCCATCTCGACATTCTCGCCGAAGCGGCGGTGGCGCTCGGTGCCGAGGTCATGCTGCCGGAGGCGCTCGGCGATGCCGATCCGCGCTTCAGGCGCGTCGACGATCCCGCCGCGGTCGCGGATCGCGAATTGTTCATGATGATCCATCCCGACCGGCGCCGTTCGGTCAGCGTCTCGGCGGTCGTTGCCTGGATCGAGACGGTCTGCCGCACAAGGCTGATCCGCTCCGGCGCCGCGTGAGCCGATCGGGAAGGCCGTTGCCATGGCGGAGCCGGACGAAGCGGACTAGTTTGGACGTTTCGGCTCGTCATTCCGCAGGTTCGCCATGCATCGCCTTCTCAAGCCAACCGCCAGCACCGGCGCCATTCCGATCCATGTCGTCAATGCCGCGACGATCGACGCCGTGACGGCCGGCCTGAGCCCGGCGCAGCGCGCCTATCTGGCCGCGACCGGCTACGAGCCGAAGCCGGGCAAGGTCGCATTGCTGGCCGACGCGGCAGGCACGCTCGCGGCGGTGCTGTTTGGCATCGAGGCGGAGGGCGCAAGGCATGCCGATCCGCTTCTGGCCGGCCGCCTGCCGGCGCAGCTGCCGCCCGGTCTCTATCGTTTCGCCGGCCGGCTCGCCGATGCGGAGCGGGCCGCCTTCGCCTTCGTCGCCGCGCAATATCGCTTCGACCGCTACAAGCAGGCACCGGCCCGCGAGGCTCTGCTCGCCTTGCCGGAGGGCGTCGACGGCGCCAGCCTCACCCGGGCGATCGAGGCGACGTTTCTCGCCCGCGACCTCATCAATACGCCGGCAAACGATCTTGGCCCCGCCGAGCTGGAGGCGGCGATCCGCGAGCTGGCCGACCGGCACGGTGCCGCGGTCGACGCGACCGTCGGCCCCGATCTGCTCGCGGCCGGCCTGCCGATGATCCATGCGGTCGGCATGGGCTCGGCGCGGCTGCCACGCCTCGTCGATCTCACCTGGGGCAACCCGGCCCATCCCAAGGTGACACTGGTCGGCAAGGGCGTCTGCTTCGATACCGGCGGCCTCGACATCAAGTCCGATACCGGAATGCTGCTGATGAAGAAGGACATGGGCGGCGCCGCGGCGGCGATCGGCCTTGCCCATATGATCATGGCGGCGAAGCTGCCAGTGCGCCTGAGGCTCCTGGTGCCGGCGGTCGAGAATGCCGTCTCGGGCACGGCGTTCCGGCCGGGCGACGTCTTCCCGACGCGCAAGGGCCTCTCCGTCGAGATCGGCAATACCGATGCCGAGGGGCGGCTCGTCCTGTGCGACGCGCTGGCACTGGCCGACGAGGAGGCGCCGGCGCTGATCGCCGATTTCGCGACGCTGACGGGCGCGGCCCGCGTGGCGCTCGGCCCGGACCTGCCGCCGATCTACAGCCATGACGATGCGCTCGCCGCCGAGCTTGTCGCCGCCGGCGCGCGCGTCGCCGATCCGGTCTGGCGCCTGCCGCTCTGGGCCCCCTATGCGGCGGGACTGGAGAGCCGGGTCGCCGATCTCAACAATGTCGCGACCGGCGGATTCGCCGGCTCGATCACCGCCGCGCTCTATCTCGACCGGTTCGTCGAAAAGGCCAAGGCCTGGATCCATGCCGACATCTACGCCTGGGTGCCGGCGGAACGGCCTGGCCGGCCCGCCGGCGGCGAGTTCCAGGCCGGCCGCGCGCTGTTCGAGGTGATCAAGGCGCGCTTCGCCGGCTGACGCCGGCGCCGTTATCCATCGGCCGGTCGACCCGTTGCCGCGGCGTCGGCCGCCCCTTAAGGTCGTCCGCCCAAGCCCTTGGAAGCCAAAGAACAACGATGACGACCGACAGCACATCCGGCAAACGCAATCGCCCGACGATCACCGATCAGGAAGCGCTCGCATTTCATCAGATCGGCAAGCCAGGCAAGCTGGAAGTCGTACCGACCAAGCCGATGGCGACGCAGCGCGACCTGTCGCTCGCCTATTCGCCGGGTGTCGCCGTGCCGGTTCTCGCCATTGCCGAGGATGCCAACCGCGCCTTCGACTATACCGCGCGCGGCAACATGGTTGCCGTCATCACCAATGGCAGCGCCATTCTGGGCCTTGGCAATCTCGGCGCGCTCGCCTCCAAACCGGTGATGGAGGGCAAGGCGGTCCTGTTCAAGCGCTTCGCCGACGTCGATTCGATCGACCTTGAGGTCGATACCGAGGATGCCGACAAGTTCATCGAGGCGGTGCGCTATCTCGGGCCGTCCTTCGGCGGCATCAATCTCGAGGACATCAAGGCGCCCGAGTGCTTCATCATCGAGCAGCGCCTGCAGGAGCTCATGGACATTCCGGTGTTCCATGACGACCAGCACGGCACCGCGATCATCGCCGCGGCCGGCCTCATCAACGCGCTCGACCTCACCGGCCGCACGGTGAAGGACACGAAGCTCGTGGTGAACGGCGCGGGCGCTGCCGGCATCGCCTGCGTCGAGCTTCTGAAGGCGATGGGCTTCACGCCCGACAACGTCATCCTCTGCGACACCAAGGGCACCATCTACCGCGGCCGTACCGAGGGCATGAACCAGTGGAAGTCGGGCCACGCCGTTGTCACCGACGCCCGCTCGCTGGCCGATGCGGTGAAGGGCGCCGACGTCTTCTTCGGCCTGTCGGTGAAGGGCGCGCTGACGCCCGAAATGGTCCAGTCGATGGCGCCGAAGCCGATCATCTTCGCCATGGCCAATCCCGATCCGGAGATCACGCCAGAGGAGGTCCACGCGATCCGTTCCGACGCGATCGTGGCCACCGGCCGCTCGGACTATCCGAACCAGGTCAACAACGTTCTCGGCTTCCCGTTCCTGTTCCGCGGCGCGCTCGACGTGCGCGCGACGCAGATCAACATGGAAATGAAGATCGCCGCGGCCGAGGCGCTCGCCGATCTCGCCCGCCAGGACGTGCCCGACGAGGTCGCCGCGGCCTATGGCGGCGGCCGGCCGAAATTCGGCCCGGACTACATCATCCCCGTGCCGTTCGATCCGCGCCTCATGTATGCGGTGCCGATCGCGGTGGCGAAGGCGGCGATGGATACCGGCGTCGCGCGCCGGCCGATCATCGACCTGGCCGCCTACAAGGCGGAGCTGATCGCAAGGCTCAACCCGGTCGCCGGCGTGCTCGCCCGCATCTTCGAACGTGCCCGCCGGTCGCCGCGCCGCGTCGTCTTCGCCGAGGGCGAGGAGGAGCAGGTGATCCGTGCCGCGCAGAGCTTCGTCAACCAGGGCCTGGGCACCGCCATCCTGGTCGGCCGCGAGGACCGCGTGCGCCAGACCGCCGCGGGCGCCGGCATCGAGCTGAAGGACGGCATCGAGATCGCCAATGCCCGGCTGTCGACGCGCAATGCCGACTATGCCAGCCAGCTCTACGAGCGGCTGCAGCGCCAGGGCTACCTGTTCCGCGACTGCCAGCGCCTGGTCAACCAGGACCGCAACGTGTTCGGCGCCGCCATGGTCGCGGCGGGCGACGCCGACGGCATGGTGACGGGCGTGACGCGCAACTATTCCTCGGCGCTCGAGGATGTGCTGAGGGTGATCGACACCAAGCCGGGACACCGGCTGATCGGCGTGTCGATCGTCCTGTCGCGCGGCCGCACGGTGCTGGTCGCCGACACGGCGATCACCGAAATGCCGACGGCGCAGGAACTCGCAGAGATCGCGATCGAGGCGGCCCATGCCGCCCGGCGTCTCGGCACCGAGCCGCGGGTGGCGCTGCTCGCCTATTCGACCTTCGGCCATCCGCGCGGCGAGCGCTCCGACAAGGTGATCGAGGCCGTCAGGATTCTCGACAGCAAGCGGGTCGATTTCGAATATGACGGCGAGATGGCCGCCGACGTCGCGCTCAACCGCGATCTCATGCAGGCCTATCCGTTCTGCCGCCTGTCGGGCCCGGCCAATGTGCTGGTCATGCCGGCCTTCCACTCCGCCTCCATCTCCACCAAGATGATGCAGGAGCTGGCCGGGGCGACCGTCATCGGGCCGCTGCTGGTCGGCCTCGACAAGCCCGTGCAGATCGTGCCGCTCGGCGCGCGCGACACCGATCTCGTCAATATGGCGGCGCTCGCCGCCTACAATGTCGGCGGGTGACCGCTAGAGGCCGATCGGGGCGGTGTCGAAGTCGCCGTCCTGTTCGCCCGGCACGAGGCTCGGCGCCTCGACGGAGGCCTCGATCGCGCGGGCAATGGCGGGCGCCGCCTCCGGCGGCACCGGGCGCGCGAAGACGAAGCCCTGAACGCAGTCGCAGCCGAGCTCGGTCAGCACCTCGACCTCGGCCTCCCGCTCGGCGCCCTCGGCGACGACCGACATGCCGAGGCCGCGCGACAGCGCGATGATGCCGCCGAGCAGCTTGCGTTTTTCCGGCCGCGTCGCAATGCCGTCGACGAAGGAGCGGTCCACCTTCAGCCGGTCGAAGGGCAGGCGGGTGAGATAGCCGAGTGACGAATAGCCGGTGCCGAAATCATCGAGCGCCAGGCGCACGCCGAGCGCGGAGAGGGCCGTCAGGGTCCGGCTGATGCGCTGCTCGGTGTGATCGACGAACAGGCTCTCGGTCAGTTCGAGGCAGAGCAGGTGCGGCGGCAGGCCGGTCTCGGCCAGCACGGCGGAGACGGCGGTCTCGAAATCCATGTTCCAGAACTGCGCCGGCGACACGTTGACGGCGACCCCGCGGGTCGGCAGGCCCTCCTCGATCCAGCTCTGCGCCTGCCGGCAGGCCTCGCGCAGCACCCACAGGCCGAGATCGACGATGAGGCCGGAGCTTTCGGCGACCGGAATGAACTCGGCCGGCGAAACCGGCCCGCGCTCCGGGTGGTTCCAGCGCAGCAGCGCCTCGAAGCCGACCACCTTGCGGGCAGGCAGCTCGACCTGGGCCTGGTAATGGGCGTGGAGCGTGCCTTCGTCGATGGCGCGGCGCAGATGCCGGCCGAGGTCGAGACGCTGTTCCACGGCCTGGGCATAGGCGGGGGCGAAGACCATGCTGCGGCCGCGCCCGGCCTCCTTGGCCATGTAGAGCGCGAGGTCGGCATTGCGCATCGCCTCGTCGACAGTGGCGCCGTCCTCCGGCAGCTTGGCGATGCCGACGGTCGCGCCGATGAAGGCCTCGCCGTCGGTCAGGTCGATCGGCCCGGTCAGCCGCGCGACGATGGTGTCGGCCATGGCGGCAATATCGGCGTCCTCGCCGCGCCGTTCCGGCAGAACGGCGAATTCGTCGCCGCCGAGCCGGGCGATGAAGGCCTTCGGCCCCAGCTCTGCGCGCAGCAGGCCGGCGACCTTGGCGAGCAGTTCGTCGCCCGCCGCATGGCCGAGCGAATCGTTGACCTCCTTGAAACGGTCGAGGTCGATCAGCAGCAGTGCGGCGGCGCGTCCCTGGCGGAAGCAGCCGTCGATGACGGTTGCCAGCTCGCGCTTGAACAGGGCCCGGTTGGCAAGCCCGGTCAGCGGGTCGCGATAGGCGAGGGCCTCCAGCCGGCGCTCGGCCTCCTTGCGCTCGGAAATGTCCTGCAGCGTGCCGATGAGGCCAAGCACCCGACCCTCGGCGTCGATCTCCGCCTTGCAGGTCAGGGCGAAGTCGCCGATCGAGCCGTCGGCGCGCCGGGCCTGGACGTCGATCGTCTCGGTGCGCTTGGTGCGGATCACCAGCTTCTGCAGGGCAACGATCCGCCCGGCGCCGTCGCCGAGGAAATGGGCGAGGACATTGGCATGGGTCGGGTCGAAGCGGTCGCGATCGAGGCCGAGCAGGGCGAAACATTCGTGGGCCCAGGTGACGCGCTCGGCGCGCAGGCGATAGGTCCAGGTGCCGATCTTGCCGAGACGATGCGCCTCGCGCAGCGCCTCGGTGCGCTGGGTCAGGAGGCTTTCGGCCTGGCGCAGCTGGGAAATGTCGCTCGCCGTGCCGCGATAGCCGAGAAAGGTGCCGTCTGCGGCGAAGACCGGCTTGCCGCTGGAACGGATGGTGATGCTCGGCTCGCCCGGATTCTGGATGCTGTAGACGAGATCGCGAAACGGTCGGCGCGCGGCGAGATCGGCAAAATGCTGCTCGATGACGGCCCGGTCCTCGGGCACGATCGGCAGGTCGCGCCGGGTCAGCCCGTCGACGGTCGGCATGGTGACATTGGTCGGCCAGGCCGTGCCGGGAGCGAAATCGATGAAGCGGTGCTCGGCATCCGTCTGCCAGCACCAGTCCGAGGCCGTGCTGACGAAGTCCATCAGGCGCTGCTCGCTTTCGGCCAGCCGGCGCAGCGCCTCGGTTTCGTCGGTGATGTCGCGGCAGATGCCGCAGACCGCGGCGATCCGGCCGTCGGCGTCGCGCTCGGCCTCGCCATGGACGATCATCTCGCGGCGCTCGCCGTCCGGGCGCAGATAGGTGCCGCGCACGGTATAGGACCGGCCGGTGCGCCAGCAGGCGTCGAAATGGCGCGCCAGCTCGTCCGGCCCGTCGCCGAGATAGCTGCTGCGGATGGTTTCGAGCGCCACCATGCCGGTCGGTGTCGAGAGCTGGTAGAGCTCCGCCAGCTCCGGCGAGATCCACAGCTGCGTGGCCTCGGGCCCGTTCGCCTTCCAATATCCCATGCGCGCCAGATGCAGCGCGCGGGCCAGCAATGCCGCATCGCCTGCAACGGGCGCTGAGGCACGGCCCGAGGCGTCCTGAGGGTGGGCGATCTGTTGGCCTGCCATGTGCGGAACCGGATGCTGTTGCCCGATTTTCGCCAAACGAGTTTTATCAGTCCGTTAAGTTCGTGAGATTCAACGCTAAATTCGCACAGGTGCAGGTAGCATCATATGGTATCGCAGCCGCTTCTGCCGGTCTTCGACATCGGCCGGGTCCTGATCCGCTGGGAGCCGCGCCGCGGCCTCGCCCGTTTCCTCGCCGACGAAGCGGCGATCGACCGCTTCATGGCCGAGACCGATTTCACCACCTGGCATGGACGCCAGGATGCCGGGCGCAGCGTCGCCGAGGCGGTGGCCGAGGCCAGCCGCCGCTTCCCGCACTATGCCCATGTGCTCGCCGGCTTCTATGAGCAGTATGCCGAAAGCCTGCCCGGCGAGGTGCCGGGCACGCGGGCGATCTTCGAGGCGCTGGCGGCGCGGGGGCCCGTCTATGGCCTCTCGAACTTCTCGCGGGAACTGTTCGACCAGATCGCTCCGTCCTACCCCTTCCTCGGCGCCTTCACCGGCCTCGTCCTGTCCGCCGACGAAAGGCTCAACAAGCCGGATCCGCGGATCTACCGGGCGCTCTGCGCCCGCTACGGACTGAGCCCCGAGCGCCTCGTCTTCATCGACGATATCGAGGCCAATGTGGCGGCAGCCCGTGCCGAGGGCATGACCGGGATCGTCTTCACGGATGCTGCTGCGCTGGCTGCCGCCCTTCGGGCGCACGGTCTGGCGTGGTGACCGGTCCATAGAGCTCCAGCGTTTCGGCGAGGCGGTCGCGATCGAGCGGCTTGGTGACGAAGGCATCCATGCCGGCGGCGATCGCCGCAGCGCGATCCTCGACGAAGGCATTGGCGGTCACCGCGATGATCGGCAGGCGCCGCCCGCCGGTCTCCTTCTCGCGGATCATGCGGGTCGCCGTCAGCCCGTCGCATTCGGGCATCTGCATGTCCATCAGCACCAGGTCGAAGGCGCCGCCCGGCGCAAGCGCGGCCGCGACGGCGGCGTGGCCGTCGCGCACCCAGACGGTTTCGTGGCCGAGCTTTTCAAGGAGCCGGCGTACCAGCAGGGCATTGATCTCGTTGTCCTCGGCGACCAGCACTTTCAGCGCGCGAGCGGACGGCACCGGCGCCGTCCGCTCGCCGGTCTCCGCCGGGCCTGCCGCCGCATCGCCGGCTGGACGAGGCGCGGCCTGGACGACGAGCGACGCCTCGCGCACCGGCGAGATCAGCCAGCCGGCAATGCCCTTTTCGCGCCAGCTGCCGACCGCGCTGCGCTCGGCCGGCCGCACCATCAGCACGGTGTGTTCGACGCGTCCGCCGAGCGCGGCGAGAGTCGCGGCGATCGTCTCGTCGCCCAGCCGGTGGTCGATCAGCACGGTGTCGAACGGCATGCCGGCCGGAATTTCCGCAGGACCGGCGGCGAGCACGGCGACGGCGCCACGCGCCGCAAGCCGCTGGCGCAGGATGCCGGGCTCGACCGTCGAGCCGGCGACGATCAGGACCTTGAGCCCGTCGAGCCGGCCGAGCGGGGCAGGCTGTTCGGCCGCAGCCTGCAGCGGCAGGCGCAGGGTGAAGACCGAGCCGCGGCCGAGCTCGGTGTCGACCCCGAGCGTGCCGCCCATGCGCGCCACGATGCGGCGCGAAATGGCGAGGCCCAGTCCGGTACCGGCATGGCGCCGGGCGAAGGTCGCCTCGCCCTGCTCGAACTCGTCGAAGATGCGCTCGACATCGTCGGGGGCGATGCCCGGGCCGGTATCGGCGATGGCAATGACGAGCTCGGCTCCGGCGCGCGAGACGGTGATGCTGACGCCGCCGGTCTCGGTGAACTTCACCGCGTTGCCGGCAAGGTTCAGGAGGATCTGGCGCAGCCGCGTCGCGTCGCCGTCGAGCCGCTGCGGCACGTCGGGCGCGATGGCGGTCGCAAGATCCAGCCCCTTGTCGTGGGCGCGCGGGCCGAGCAGCTCGGCGACGCCCTCGACCACCGCGGCGAGCTCGAAGGGAGCGACGTCGAGATCGAGCCGGCCGGCCTCGATCTTGGAGAAGTCGAGGATTTCGTCGATCAGCGACAGCAGCGCCTCGCCCGACGATTTCACCGCGGCGGCATAGGTCTTCTGCTCGGGGGTCAGACGCGTGTCGAGCAGCAGCGCGGCCATGCCCATGATGCCGTTCAGCGGCGTGCGGATCTCATGGCTGACGGTCGCCAGAAAGCGCGACTTGGCGCTGGAGGCGCTTTCCGCGCGCGCCCGCGACTCGGCGAGCTGGGCCTCGGTCGCCTTGCGCTCGGTGATGTCGCGTCCGGCCGACTGGATCTCGTCGAGCCGGCCGTCGCTGCCGCGCACCGGATGGTGACGCCAGGCGATCCAGCGTTCGCCGTCGGCGGTGGCGATGCGTTCGTCGGCGCTGTGCGATCCGTCCGGCTCGCGCCGCTCGGCGGCGATCTCGATGACATGATGCGTGGTCGTGCGGCCGATCAAGGCGTCGGCCGGCTCGCCGACGAGGGCGGCATAGGCCTGGTTGGCGAAAGTGATGACCTTCTGCCGGTCGCGGCGCACGATCAGGTCGCCCTGGGCATCGACCAGGTCGCGATGGCGCTCCTCGCTTTCGGCGAGCTCGAAGACGCGGTCGGTGAGCGTCTCGACGGTTTCTTCGAGCGCCGCGGTCTTGCGGAGCAGGGCGGTGCGGATATGGGCCAGCCGTGCAACCACCGCCAGCGCCGCGACGGCCAGAGCCGCGGCAATTCCGGCGAAGAGCGCTATTGAATCCACGGCTGGCCTCTCCACGCGGTCACAAAAGGAACGGAGGACACTATAGAAATAGGGTTGCCGGGCGGTTACCGGCAAGTCTCGCCGCGACCAGGCAGCGTGACAGCATGCCTCCGAGGGTTGCAAGCTGTCTGATCGGAGGCCTCTATCAACCGCGTGAACCGGCCGCAGGGCGCATCGATGGCGCGGTGGTCCGTCGAGAGCGGCCGCCGGCCCGTCCGGTCACCGGTGCGAGCCGCCAGCGGCGCGGAGGATCGCCTCGACGGTGGCCGCAACCGGCGGACGGCTGTCGATTTCATGGGTTGCGGCCTGGCGCAGCAGCGGCTCGACCTCGGCGACCAGCGCGGCCACCTTGCGCCGCTCGTCGGCGTGATGGCCATGACCGTCCGGGCCGCGTCGGGCGAGCCGCGCCATCAGTGTATCGACCGGCGCGGAGAGCAGGATGATGGCGTCGAACAGCGAAAACAGCCGGTGCATGTTGGAGGCGCAGCCGCCGACGAAAAGCGGCGCGGCGCGCGGTTCGGACAGCAGGGCGCGAACCCTGTCCTCGCGCCAGACCCAGTCCCGGCCGGCAGCCGGCGTGAGCCTGTCCTCCGGCGCGGCATCGACCCATTCGGACCAGACGGGGGCGTCGAGGTCGCGGGCATCGTGGCCGCGGTCGGCGAGTTCGCGGATGACCGCCGATTTGCCGGCTCCGGACATGCCGGTGATGAGGATCCGTTTCATGTGGCCTGCTCTCGCGCTGTCGGTCCGGCGGCTCGTCATGCGGGACCATGCATGCGCCACCCTATCCGGATATGGTCGATGGCGGAGGTGCCGATGGCGTTGGTCTTTCAGCTCAGGGATTTCACCGGTGACGATCTCGCCGACGTCGCCCGGCTCTGGCACGACAGCGCGCGGTCGATCGGGCTTGGCTTGTCGTCTCATCCGACGGTCGAAGCCTATCGCGAACGCCTTGCCGGCGAGGAGGCGCGTTCCTGGCGGATCCGCCTTGCGGTCGCGGACGGCAGGCTCGCCGGCTTCGTCGCCATGCAGCCGAGCTCCTGCTGGCTGAGGCAGCTCTTCGTCGCGCCGGCCTTGAAGGGACAGGGCGTCGGCACGGCGCTGCTCGACGAAGCCAAGCGCGAGATGCATGGCGGCTTCTGGCTCAGGACCGACGCGGAGAACCGGCGCGCGCGGCGCTTCTATGAGGGGCACGGCCTCAGGCTCGACGGGCTCGCCCCGCACCCCGACCATGGCCAGATGACGGCACGCTACGTCTGGCCCTGGCGGACCACGAATCAGGCGGCGCTCGACAGGCCCGCAGGCATGCCGCGATAGGTCAGTGCCTCTGCAAGATGAAGGCGGCCAAGCCTGGCCTCGCCCTCGAGATCGGCCAGCGTGCGCGCCACCTTCAGCACGCGGTGATAGCCGCGCGCCGAAAGCCGCATCGCTTCGGCGGCCTCGCGCAGGAGCGTCCGGCCGGCCGGATCGAGGGCCGCGACCTCGTCGAGCAGGGCGGGCGGGCAGTGGGCGTTGAGGCCGATGGCAAGGCCGAGCGCCTGGTAGCGCGCCGCCTGCATGGTCCGGGCCCGCGCGACGCGCGCGGCGATCTCCGCACTGCCCTCGGCCGGAGCCGGCAGGATCAGGTCGGCGGCCGACACCGCCGGCACCGCGACGACGAGATCCATCCGGTCGAGCAGCGGTCCGGAAATGCGCGCCTGGTAGTCGGCCATGCAGCGCTCGTTGGCGCCGCGCCGGCACGCATAGCCCGGCGCGGCGGCCTGGCCGCAACGGCAGGGGTTCATCGCCGCCACCAGCTGGAAGCGGGCGGGGAAGCTGACGCGCTGATTGGCGCGGGCGATCACCGCCTCGCCCGTCTCGATCGGCTGGCGCAGGCCGTCGAGCACATGGGGCTGGAATTCCGGCAGCTCGTCGAGGAACAGGACGCCGTGATGGGCGAGCGAAACTTCGCCCGGCCGGACCCGCTGGCCGCCGCCGACCAGCGCCGGCATGGTGGCCGAATGGTGCGGCGCGCGGAACGGCCGGCGCGTGGTGAGCGCGCCTTCCTGAAGCTCGCCCGCCACGGAATGGATCATCGATACTTCGAGCAGTTCCGCCGGGGTCAGCGGCGGCAGGATCGAGGGCAGGCGGCTCGCCAGCATCGACTTGCCCGATCCCGGCGGCCCGCTCATCAGCAGCGCATGGCCGCCGGCCGCGGCGATCTCGACGGCGCGCTTGGCGCTTTCCTGGCCCTTGATCTCGCGGAAATCGGCGAGCGGGGCGTCGACCGCCCGGATGCCGGGTTTCGGGCGGGTGAGCACCTGAGTACCCTTGAAATGATTGGCGAGCTGGATGAGGTTGTCGGGCGCGAGCACGTCGACATCCTCGCCGGCCCAGGCCGCCTCGGGGCCGGACGCGGCCGGGCAGATGATGCCGAGGCCGAGCGCATTGGCCGCGATCGCCGCCGGAAGAACGCCGTTGACGGCGGTCAGGCGGCCATCGAGCGCGAGCTCGCCGAGCACGACATGGCCGTCCAGCGCATCATGCGGGATGGCGCCGATCGCCGCCATCAGGCCAAGCGCGATCGGCAGGTCGAAATGGCTGCCCTCCTTGGGCAGGTCGGCCGGCGCGAGATTGATGGTGATGCGCTTGCCCGGAAGCGCGAGGCCGGAGGCGACGAGCGCGGAGCGCACGCGCTCCTTGGCTTCGTTCACCGCCTTGTCGGGCAGCCCGACAATGTTGAACACGACGTTGCCCGAGAGCACATGGACCTGCACGTCCACCGGTTTGGCCTCGATGCCCTGAAAGGCGACCGTCGCGACGCGCTGGACCATGGTTCAACCCCTGGTGGGCAGTCTGCATGGTCGGGGTTGCAGGAACAATCAGGGAACATCCCGATGGCGCGATGCGCGGGCCGGGCGTCAGTCAGACGATCGCGCGCCAGAGCGCGAGGCCGGCAACGCCGCAGAGCGCCGCGACGACGTCGTTGCCCGACAGGCGCATGACCATCACGACGAGGGCGAGCGCGACGAGTTCGCCGGGGCGGCCGGCGAGCGCGGCAGGCGTCACGATGCCGGCCATGACCGCGACCGGCGTCGCCTTCAGCGCCGCGTCGAGGCGCGGGGTCACCGTGACGAAGCGCATGAGCCAGAAGCCGCCGGCGCGACAGGCATAGGAGGCGAGCACCATGACGGCGAGAAGGACGAGGAAGGTGGCGTCGATCGTCATGGCTTCACGCCGCCTCGGCCGGCGCGCGCATCGCCGCGGCCGTGGCCCCGGCCAGGCCGGCCGCGAGGTTCGCCGCGGCGGCCGCCGCCGTGGCGACGAGCGGGACGGTATCGCGCTGACGGTCGAACATGCCGACCGCCATGGCCGCGGCGAAAGCGACGATGAGAAAATCGAAGCCGAGCCGCGCGGGTGATGGAATGAGATGCCCCGCGACCTCGCCGAGGAGCGTGCCGGCGAGCCAGCCGGCGAACATGACAAGGCCCGAGCCGAGCACGAAGGCCGCGTCGCGCCGGCCGGCGGCATGTTCCTTCATGGCGAGCAGCCAGTTGCCGTCGCCGAGAAAGAACAGGCTGAGATAGGCCTTGTGGCCGGGCAGGCTGCCGAGCCAGGGGCGCAGCGTCGCGCCGTAGAGAATGTAGCGGGCGTTCATGAGCAGGATCGTCGCGGCCAGCGCCAGGGCCGTGCCGAGGCCCGCCGTGGCAAAGCCGCCGCCGCCGCGGTTGCCGAGCACGGTCAGGGCGGCGAGCTGGGCCGAGCCGGAATAGACCGCCGCGCTCATCAGCAGCGCCTCGATGATCGAAAGGCCGGCCTGGCCGGCGACCAGCCCGAAGGCGATGCCGTAGACGAAGGTGCTGCTCGCCAGGGCCTGGGCGGCCCTGGCGCCCGCCGCAAGTCCCGCGCACGTGAAGGTCACCGGCCGGGACGCGCCGGCTTGCGCCGTGATGGTCATCGCATCTAACCCTCTTGGGGGTTAGAATAGACGAGGCGGACGGCCTGTCAACGACCGGCACCTTGCGAGGTACCGGCCAATGGCGCGGCGCTGGCGTGAAGTCTCGAGGCGGCGGCGGTCAGCCGCGCTTTGCCTCGATCGCGTCCCAGACCTGGACGGCGAGGTCGGGACCGCCGAGACGCTTGATGGCGCGGATGCCGGTCGGCGCGGTGACGTTGATCTCGGTCAGGTTGCCGCCGATCACGTCGATGCCGGCAATGACGAGGCCGCGGGCTTTCAGCTCCGGCCCGATGGTCTCGCAGATCTCGCGCTCGCGCTCGCTGATCTGGGTCGTCTCGGCGGCGCCGCCGCGCACCATGTTGGATCGCAGGTCGTCGGCCGCCGGCACGCGGTTGACCGCGCCGGCGAAGACGCCGTCGACGAGGATGATGCGCTTGTCGCCGGCGCGCACCGCGGGAAGGTAGCGCTGGATCACCCAGGGTTCGCGGCCGAGGCTTGCGAAGGTGTCGAGGAAGGAGCCGAAATTTTCGTCGTCGGAGCGGATGCGGAAGACGCCGGCCCCGCCATGGCCGTAGAGCGGCTTCATGACGATGTCGCCCATCTCGGCGCGGAAGGCCTTGATCTCCTCGAAGTCGCGGGTGATCAGCGTCGTCGGCATCAGCTGCGGGAACAGCGTCACGAAGATCTTTTCCGGCGCGTTGCGGACATGGAAGGGATCGTTGACGACGAGGGTCTTCGGGTGGACGCGCTCCAGGAAATGGGTCGCGGTGATGTAGTGCAGGTCGAAGGGCGGATCCTGGCGCATCAGGACCACGTCGAATTCGTCGAGACGCGTGCGCACCGGCGCGCCGGCGGTGAAATGGTCGCCCTCGACGTCGCGCACGGTCAGCGGCGAGACCCAGGCGGTGGGCACGCCGTCGGTCAGGGCCATCCGGTCGGGGTGATACCAGCCGATCTCGTGGCCGCGCGCCTGCGCCTCCAGGATCAGCGCGAAACCGGAATCCCCCTTGATCTTGATGGTCTCGATGGGGTCCGTCTGGAAAGCGACCTTGAGCCGCATGGGCGTTCCTTTCAGAAATTCGCGTCGAAGGCACCTGGAATATGGCGCGGCAGGGCGCCCTTCGATACCAGGATCATATCGTAGCGCCTATCGCAGTCGGCATGGCGGGGATGCGCGGCGCAGAAGCGGTCTGCCGCGGCGGTGATGCGCCGGCGCTGGGCGAAGCCAAGCGCGATCTCGGCGTCGGCGCGCCGGGCGCGCGCCTTGACCTCGACGAAGACCAGCCAGTTGCCGCGCCGGACGATCAGGTCGATCTCGGCGCCCGGCGCGCGCCAGCGCCGGGCGAGGATGCGATAGCCCTTCAGCATGAGCACGAGGGCGGCCGCGGTCTCGGCGAGCCGGCCGCGCCCCCAGGCGCCGGAGCGTTTCGGATCGGCCTCGCGCCGGCGCGGCCTGGCGCGGCTCACGGCGCCTCGCCGGCATCGGCACGGACCAGCTCCAGGGCCCGCTGGTAGAGCTCGCGCCGGGCAAGGCCGGTGGCGGCGGCGACCGCGGCGGCCGCATCCTTGACGGAGTGGCCGGCAAGCGCCGCGCGCAGCATGGCATCGACGTCGGCGGCCGGCGGCGGCGGCGCTTCGCCAGGCGGGCCGACCACCAGCACGATCTCGCCTTTCGGCTCGGGGGCGTCGGCGTAGTAGGCGGCGAGCGCGCCGAGCGGAGCCGAGCGCACCTCCTCGTGCGCCTTGGTGAGCTCGCGGCAGACCGCGGCCGGCCGGTCGCCGAGCTCGGCGGCGAGATCGGCCAGCGAGGCGGCGAGCCGCGGGCCGGTTTCGAAGAAGACCAGCGAGCCGGGCACGGCGGCGAGCGCCCGGGCCCGGCCGCGGCGGCCGACCGTCTTGGCCGGCAGGAAGCCATCGAAGAAGAAGGCGTCGGTCGGCAGGGCCGCCGCGACCAGCGCCGCCATGACCGCCGACGGGCCGGGCACCGGCACGACGGCAAGGCCGGCGGCGCGCGCCGCTTCGACCAGCTTGAAGCCGGGATCGGAGACGAGCGGCGTGCCGGCATCGGAGCAGAGCGCGATCGCTTCGCCGGCTTCGAGCCGCGCCAGCAGCTTCGGGCGCATCTCCGCGGCATTGTGCTCGTGGTAGGGCAGGAGCGGCACGGCGATGCCGAAATGGTCGACCAGCCGGCGCGTGACGCGGGTGTCCTCGCAGGCGACGACATGGGCGGCCGCCAGGGTCTCGATGGCGCGGATGGTGATGTCGCGCAGATTGCCGATCGGGGTCGCCACCACATGCAGGCCCGGCTCGAGCGGCCGCGCGCTGAAGGCGGTTCCGCCGACGAGATAGCGGCGCGCGGGGGCGGGCGTTGCGGCGGGGCGCGTCATCAAGGATCAATCTCCGCTGAGAAATATGCCGGGCAGCGACATTCGGCGGTGCGCCGGGCCACGATCGCATGCGGCCCGGCCCAACGCCGCGTCACCTAGCCCGGATCGGCCGTGTCCGCCATGGCCGGGCCGGGCGGATTCGGACGGTGGGAGGATGCACGAAGACGACGATTGTTGCACAGGTGCAACGCCGATCCGCGTCCGAAGGTTTGACCTTGGCGCTGCGACACGGTTAATGCGACATAGTGGGCGGGGAGCCTGGGGCATGTGGAGGCCATTCGTGGTGACGAGACCGGCTGTTCGACAAGACTTTAGCCCGGCGCGCGATGCGACGGCCGGCCTTTTGAAGACCAATCTCGCCCGGCGCGGCTTCATATCCGCGGCCATGCTCACCCTGCTGGCCGGCTGCTCGGGCCTCAATACCGACAGTTCCGCCCCCGGCGCGCCAGGCGCCCCGGTTGCGACCGGACCCGCCACGCCAGGCACGACCATCGGCAACGGCTCGGTGAAGGTCGCGCTGCTGCTGCCGCTTTCGGCGGGGGGCCAGTTCGGCGCCATCGCCACCGGCATGCGCAATGCCGCCGAGCTCGCGGTCGCCGATTTCCAGGGGGCCGACATCACCATCCTCGTCAAGGATGACGGCGGCACCGCCCAGGGCGCGCAGGCCGCGGCGCAGGCGGCCATCCAGGAAGGCGCGGAAATCATTCTCGGCCCCGTGCTCGCCGACGCCGTGCGCGGCGCCGCCGCCGTCGCCCGCCCGGCGGGCAAGCCGATCATCGCCTATTCCACCGATGTCGGCGTCGCCAGCCGCGGCGTCTATGTGATGGGCATCACGCCGCAGGTGAGCGTCGACCGCATCGTCGAATATGCTGCCCAGCAGGGCAAGCGCTCCTATGCCGCCTTCGTGCCGAACTCGGCCTATGGCCAGGTCGTGCAGGGCGCCTTCCAGGAGGCGGTCAGCCGCGCCGGCGGCCGGGTCGTCGCGATCGAGAGCTTCCCGACCGAGGCCAGCGGCATCAACGCCGCCGCCGCCAAGCTGTCCGGCATTGCCGGCCAGATCGACGCGATCTTCGTGCCGGATCCCTATAACGGCCAGGCGGTGCGCGCCCTCTCGGCCGCCGGCATCAATACGCAGCGCGTCCAGGTGCTCGGCCTCGGCACCTGGGTCGACAATCGCGCCGCGGCGCAGGCGGCGCCGGGCGCGGTCTATTCCGCGCCGGACGGCGCTGGCTTCCGCAATTTCGCGACGCGCTACCGCGCCCGTTTCAACAGCGATCCGCCGCGTACGGCAGCCCTTGCCTACGATTCGGTGTCGCTGGTCACGGCGCTGGTGCGCACCCAGGGCTCGCAGCGCTTCTCGGAAAGCGTCCTGACCAACGCCGCCGGCGCCAATGGCGTCGACGGCCTGTTCCGCTTCCGGCCTGACGGCACGACCCAGCGCGGGCTTGCCGTGGTCAATGCGAGCGGGCGGGTGGTCAGCCCGGCGCCGCGCTCCTTCAACGCCGGCAGCTGAGGCCGGCATCGACGGATGGATCGGGAAGCCGGCCTTGCGCCGGCTTCTCTCGTTCCGGCCTGCGCACGTCTCCCATGCGGCCGGGCCGGTTCGGCGCAAGGCCAAATCGGCTATGGCTTGCACATCATGAAAGAAGGACCGCTTGCGCTCGACGGGGCCACCCCGCTCGCGCCCGCCGCCGATCCGGCCGCGGCGCGCCTCAGGCTGAAGGGTATCGGCCTGATGGTGATGGCGCTCGCCTGCTTCGCCTGCCTCGACACCATCGCCAAGGGTCTCAACACGGTGATGGACCCGATCCAGGTGGTCTGGGCGCGCTACACGGCGGCGCTGGTGCTGGTCCTGATCATGTTCAATCCGCTGCGCAATCCGCAGGTGCTGGTGACGCGGCGGCCGTGGATCCAGGCGATCCGCTCGGCGCTGCTGTTCGGGTCCACCGCGTTCAATTTCATCGCCCTGCAATATCTCCAGCTCGACCAGACCGTGTCGATCATGTTCGCAACGCCGTTCATCGTCGCGGTCCTGGCCGGCCCGTTCCTCGGCGAATGGATCGGCCCGCGCCGCTGGGCGGCGGTCGTCGTCGGCTTCATCGGCGTCATCGTGGTGACCCAGCCCTGGAGCGGGCGGATGCACTGGTCGATGCTGCTGTCGCTCAGCGGCGCCTTCTTCTACGCGGTCTACAGCCTGCAGACGCGCGTGCTGGCGAACTACGATTCCGCCGGCACCACGTCGATCTACTCCGTGGCCTTCGGCGCGCTGGTCGCAAGCTGCCTCGTGCCCTTCGTCTGGGTCACGCCGACGAGCCTCTCCGTCGTGGTCGGCATGGCCGCAATGGGCGCGCTCGGCGCCATCGGCCACTGGCTGCTGATCCGCGCGCACGGCCTCGCGCCTGCCGGCGTGCTCTCGCCCTTCATCTATACCCAGATCGTCTGGATGGTGACCTTCGGGGCCCTGTTCTTCGGCCAGGTTCCCGCGCCGAACACCCTTGCCGGTGCGGCCATCGTCATCGGTTCCGGCCTCTATCTGCTCTACCGGGAGCGGGTGGTGAAGGGCGCCGGCCCGGCGGCTTGACCGTCCGGCAATTTGTCGCATACGGTTATGTACAGATAGGGTTTTGCGTGGCTTTGGGCAGCACGAACCGCCCAAGCGCACCGTCATAGGGCTGCGAGGGGGCTTGGTCATGTCGACGGACGCAGGCCATGCGGGCGACCTCTTCATCGTCGATGACGACGCCGCCATTCGCGACGCGCTGACCATCCTGTTCGAGCAATCCGGGTTTCGCGTCGCCGGCTATGCCGACGGCCCGACGACGCTCGCCGCCCTGCAGCACCGCTCACCCGATGCCATCCTGCTCGACGTGCAATTGCCCGGTCCGAGCGGGCTCGACGTGCTGCGCCAGCTCAATGCCCGCAAATTCGCCGGGCCGGTCGTCATGATCTCCGGCCATGCCGACATTCCCATGGCGGTGGAGGCGATCAAGACCGGCGCTGTCGACCTCGTCGAAAAGCCCTTCGACGCCGAGAAGGTCATCGTGCAGGTGGTGCAGGCGCTGGCCGCGCACAACCGGCGCCGGGCCGAGCGGGCGGATCCCGTCGCCGCGCTCGGGCCGGATGGGGCGAGCCTGCTCACCCCGCGCGAACGCGACGTGCTGCAGGAGCTCGTGCGCGGCGCCTCCAACAAGGAGGCCGGCCGCAGCCTCGGCATCAGTCCGCGCACCATCGAGGTGCATCGCGCCCGGATCATGGAAAAGCTCGGCGCCAAGAACGCCGCCGATCTCGTCCGCGTCATCTATGACGAGCGGCGCTGATCGGCGCCGCCAGACTTGTCGCTGGCGCCGATCCTGCCCGAAAGTTGCACTTGATCGCGGCTCTGCAGCCGCCTTATCGTGAAGAAATCGGCGTCCGGGCCTGGATTGCGGGACGCCCGTGGGCCGTGCATGCGCATTTCCGCGACTTGCGAGGCTGGCCATGTCCGAGGAACCCGTTCTCTACGCACGCATGCAGGGTGGTGTCCTGGAGGTCGCGTCCGACCGCCTCACCCTGCGTTCGCCGTCCGGCCGCCTGGTGGCGGTCGAGGATCACGTGCGCACGCTGTTCGCCAAGGTGCCGGAGATCCGCCTCATGACAGTGGATGAGGCGCCCTGGATCCTGTCCCACCACATCCTCACCGCGCCGTTCCGGCGGGCCGCCTGATCGCCTTCCCCGCTCCAAGGGATCTTTTGCGCTGCTGCCGCGTTTGGCCCGGCGTCGTCACGCCGCGGGCCGAATGCCGCTCACCCGCCGTTCATCATGGGCGTGCCATGGCCTTTCTCCCGCGGCCGGCGCTATAAGCGGCGGGCCGCTCCTTTTCTCGTCGCGCGAAGGTTCATCCCGCATGTTTCCAAAACCGCTGCCGTCGCTGACCCCGAACACAGCCGCCTATGAATCGCTGCCGATGGTCAAGCCCACGGGCTTCCGCGAATATGACGCCCGCTGGTTCTTCGGCAAGGAACTCAACCTGATGGGCGTGCAGGCCGTCGGCATGGGCCTCGGCACGCTGATCGGCCGGCTCGGCGTCAAGCGCGAGATCGTGGTCGGCCACGATTTCCGCAGCTATTCCGCCTCCATCAAGATGGCGCTGGTCTCCGGGCTGATGGCCGCCGGCTGCAAGGTGCGCGACATCGGCCTGGCCATGTCGCCCATGGCCTATTTCGCCCAGTTCGAGCTGGACGTGCCTTGCGTCGCCATGGTCACCGCCAGCCACAACGACAATGGCTGGACCGGCGTCAAGATGGGGGCGCAGCGCCCGGTCACCTTCGGGCCCGACGAGATGTCGGCCCTGAAGAAGATCGTGCTGGAGGCTGATTTCGACCTGGTCGGCGGCGGCTCCTACCTGTTCATCGAGGATTTTGCCGGCCGCTATATCCGCGACCTCACCAACCGGCCGAAGATCAGCCGCAAGCTGAAGGTCGTCGCTGCCTGCGGCAACGGCACGGCCGGCGCCTTCGCCCCGCAGATCCTGGAAAAGCTCGGCTGCGAGGTGATCCCGCTCGATGCCGAGCTCGATTTCAACTTCCCGCGCTACAACCCGAATCCCGAGGACATGAAGATGCTTCATGCCATGGCGGATGCGGTGAAGGAGCACGGCGCCGATGTCGGCCTCGGCTTCGACGGCGACGGCGATCGTTGCGGCGTCGTCGACAACCACGGCGAGGAGATCTTCGCCGACAAGATCGGCGTGATGCTGGCGCGCGACCTTGCCAAGGTGCACGGCCCCTCGCAGTTCGTGGTCGACGTCAAGTCGACCGGCCTGTTCGCCTCCGATCCGGAGCTGAAGCGGCTCGGCGCCACCACCGACTACTGGAAGACCGGCCATTCGTACATCAAGCGACGGGTGCGCGACCTGAAGGCGCTGGCCGGCTTCGAAAAGTCCGGCCACTTCTTCTTCAATGCGCCGGTCGGGCGCGGCTATGACGACGGTGTCGTGACCGCGATCGCCGTCATCGACATGCTCGACCGCAATCCCACCAAGTCGATGGCCGAGCTCTATGCCGACGTGCCGAAGACCTGGGGCACGCCGACCATGGCGCCGAAATGCGCCGACGAGGTCAAATACGACGTGGTCGATCGCATCACCAAGCGCTTCGAGGACATGCGCGACCATGCCCAGCGCGTCGCCGACCATGCCATCGTCGACATCGTCACCGTCAACGGCGTGCGCGTCACCGCCTCCGACGGCACCTGGGGCCTGGTGCGGGCCTCGTCGAACAAGCCGGAACTGGTGGTCGTGGTGGAGAGCCCGGTCTCGGAGCAGCGCATGCGCGACATGTTCAAGGCGGTCGACGCGGTGGTGCGCGAGAACCCGGAAGTCGGCGAATACAACCAGACGATCTGACGTAGCGTAAAAAATTCCGGCGGGCACGCCATCGGCCCGCCGGAATTTACCAGTCGTTAACCATGCCGTGTGAGGCTTTCCCGGACAAAGCAGGCCGGGGGGCTCCATGACCGAAACGACGTCCGTCAGCGACGACATCAAGCGCGTGACCCATCGCGCGGAAATCGAAACCCTGCGCGCCATCACGAGCGGCATCGCCTCGTTCGGCGCCGCGGTGCGCAGCAGCCCGCTGAGCAATACGCAGAAGTCGCGCGTGCTCGCGAGCCTCGCCGAAGCCTCCGGCAACATGCTGGTCGCGACCAGCACCTACATGACCGAGCTCGGCGCCGCCCGCACCCAGTAGCGCCGGCGGCAAGGCCTGCGGACCGCCATCGGGTGCCGCGCCGGCTAGCGGAAACTGCCATGTCCGCCGGAGCCCGCACGGCGCCGGCGGTCTTCCGTCGTCCGCGGCCCGGCGGACGCGGCGGATGGGCGCATCCGCCCGGTTTTGCTTGCAAAGAATCCGGCTCGGCCTATGTCATCGATCCGTCGCGCCTCCGTCATTCGCCTGTCTGCTTGATGCGGGACGAGGAGCGACGGGCATGGGACGAATCGACGCGGGTCGGTCTCGCCGTCATGCCGTCGGGAGACAACGGCCATGACCGAGCCGGTCGCCAAGCGCCAGATGACGCCGATACGTGCCTTCGACCCGTCGGTCTGGGCCGACCAGGGACGCAAGATCATCCCGATGATGCGCGCCTATGGCGGCATCCGCCTGCGCGATGCCCGCGCGGACCTGCCCGAGACGCTCGGCCGCATCGGTTCGCTGGAGGTCAGGCTCGCCGCCAATGCCGCCGAAGTGCGGCGGGCGCAGAAGCTGCGCTTCAAGGTCTTCTACGAGGAGATGCAGGCGATCGCCGACGGCGCCTCCAAGCTGGCGCGCCGCGACATCGATGCCTTCGACGCGATCTGCGACCACCTGGTGGTGATCGATCATGACGTGATCAAGCGGCCGCGCTTCGGTCCGCCGCGGCCAGCCATCGTCGGCACCTACCGCCTGCTGCGGCAGGAGGTGGCCGACCGCCATGGCGGATTCTACACCGCCTCCGAATTCGACATTTCCGGCCTGCTCGCGCGCCACAAGGGCCTGCGCTTCCTCGAACTCGGCCGGTCCTGCGTCAAGCCGGCCTACCGCAACAAGCGCACGGTGGAACTGCTCTGGCACGGCATCTGGACCTATGTGCTGCGGCACCGGATCGACGCCATGTTCGGCTGCGCCAGCCTCGACGGCACCGATCCGCGCGCGCTGTCGCTGGAGCTGTCGTTCCTGCACCACCATGCCGCGGCGCCCACCGAATGGGCGGCGCGCGCGCTGCCTTCGCGTTATGTCGGCATGGACCGGCTGTCCAAGGACGCGGTCGACGTCAAGCGCGCGCTGCATGCCCTGCCGCCGCTGATCAAGGGCTATCTCCGGCTCGGGGCGCATATCGGCGAGGGCGCCGTGGTCGACCACCAGTTCGGCACGACCGACGTCCTGGTGGTGCTGCCCGTCTCGGCGATCAATCCGCGCTATATCGGCCATTTCGGCGCGCAGGGCGAGCGCCACGCGGCCTGATGGGCCCCGGACGGCTCGGGACGCGGATGCGCCGGGCTGGCGCGATTGGCGCCACCGGATCGTGTGCGGCGCGGCGGCCGGCCGTCACACGGCCTGGCCGGCGCTCCAGCCCGAGGACCAGGCCCACTGGAAATTGTAGCCGCCGAGCCAGCCGGTGACATCGACGACCTCGCCGATGAAATAGAGGCCGGGCACGGCGCGCGCCTCCATGGTGCGGGAATCGAGATCGCGGGTGTCGATGCCGCCGAGTGTCACCTCGGCGGTGCGATAACCCTCCGAGCCGTTCGGTTTCACCCGCCAGCCATTGATCGCCGCATCGACACGGGCGAACTGCTTGTCGGAGAGATCGGCGAGATTGCCGGCAAGGCCGAGCTCCTCGGCAAGATGCTGGGCGAGGCGTTTCGGCAGATGCGCGGCCAGCGCCGTCTGCAGCGCCTGCCGGCCGTTCGCCGCGCGCGCCGCGCGCAGGGCCGCCATCAGGTCGATGCCGGGCAGCATGGCGATGCCGATTTCGTCGCCCTCGCGCCAGAACGAGGAGATCTGCAGGATGGCCGGGCCGCTGAGCCCGCGATGAGTGAACAGCATGGCCTCGGCGAACCGCGTCCTGCCATGGCTCGCCACGGCATCGACGGCAATGCCGGCGAGGGGGCCGAGCCGGGCGAGCAGGTCGGGCGCGAAGGTGAGGGGCACGAGGCCCGGGCGGGTCTCGACAAGGCGCAGGCCGAAGCGCTCGGCGAGTTCGTAGCCGAGGCCGGTCGCGCCCATTTTGGGGATCGACTTGCCGCCGGTCGCCACCACCAGGGCCGTCGCGACGACCGAACCCTGGTCGAGCGCGACATGAAATCCGTCCTCGCGTCTTGCGACATCGCGCAGCGTCGTCCGCAGGCTGAGCTCGACGCCATGGCGGCGCATGGCGGCGGTGAGGAGATCGATGATCTCGCGGGCGGATCCGTCGCAGAAGAGCTGGCCGAGGGTCTTTTCGTGAAAGGCGATGCCGGCCGCCTTCACCCAGGCGATGAAGTCGTGCTGGGTGTAGCGGCTGAGCGCCGAAATGCAGAAGCGCGGATTCTGCGACAGGAACTGGCGCGGGCTCGTATTGAGATTGGTGAAGTTGCAGCGGCCGCCGCCGGAAATGCGGATCTTCTCGCCGGGCGCGGCGGCATGGTCGACGACCAGCACGCGGCGGCCGCGCTTGCCGGCCTCGACCGCGCACATCATGCCGGCCGCGCCGGCGCGGCGCGCGACCACGTCGTAGCGGGCCGGTGAAAGCCTGGCGCTCATCGGCCGGCGCCCTTCGAACCGTGCTCCGCCATCGGCTCAGTGAACGGCGACGGGATCGCCGACCGCGATGCGGCCGCTGGTCTCGATGCCGACATAGATGCCGCAATCGGCATGGCCATAGGTGCGCATCAGGACGGCGGGAATCATCACGTCGCGGATCGCCGTTCTGGGATTGACGGTCGTCGCGGCGCAGCGCTCGGTGCGCTTGAGGCCGTGCACCCGGATGCCGCCGAGCCGCACCGGCTTGTCGATCCAGTCGAATTCGGCGAAGGCCGGCAGGTCGTCGAGATAGATGTTGGCGCGGAAGCGGAGCGGGTCGAGTGCCATGCCGACCTCCTTCTCCAGCGCCCGGACGGTGGCCAGATTGATGATCGAGGCGAAGCCGGAGCGCGAATCCATGAAGCGGAAGCCGGCCGGGGCGGTCAGCACCCTGGGCTCGCCGGCGAGCTCCGGGCCGAGGAAACCCTTGAAGAAGGTCTCGACCGCCGTGCGCCCCTCCGCCGTCGCGAGATTGGCGCGGACCGTCTCGATGCCGTCGCCCGATATGCCGAGCTCGCCGCTCGCGGCCTCGTAGCGCGTCTTCAGCCTCGCCAGCGCCGCCTGGCGCGCCAATACCAGGAACTTGGTCTTGGGCTGGTGCTCCGGCGCGGCCGGGTCGAAGCCGGACGGGCCATTCTCGATGGCGAACAGGCGGTCGCCGGGAAAATGCGCGGCGGCCGTCAGCTCCGCTTCCGTCAGCGGCTCAGCCGAAAGCCCCTTGACGGGATAGCGATAGAGCGCGGCAATGCGGGCGGCCATGGCGAAACGTCCTGCGTCGTGATCGGCGGCCCCGACGTGGCGGAAGGCGCCGGCCGGGTCAAGTTCGGCGCCGGTCACTCATGGTTGCGGGCCTGTCGTGCGGATCACGACGGCGTGAGATTGCCTCTTCCGTCCCGCGGCCCGCCTCCCCATATCCGGCCTGCCGGTCGCTTCGGGGCCGGACATCAATTCGGTCGGACGCTTCATCCGGGCTCAGGCGAGACGGCGGGGGCGGGCAGAAGGAGAGGCCAGATGAATTTCGACAAATATACCGAGCGCGCGCGCGGTTTCGTGCAGTCGGCCCAGATGCTGGCAACGCGCGAGGGGCATCAGCAGTTTGCGCCGGAGCACCTCCTGAAGGTGCTGCTCGACGATCCGGAGGGCCTGTCGGCCGGACTGATCCGCCAGGCGGGTGGTCAGCCGCAGGTCGCACTCGCCCGGACCGAGGAGGCGCTGGCGAAGATTCCGAAGGTGCAGGGTTCCGGCGCCGGCCAGCTCTATCTGGCGCCCGGCATTGCCCGCGTCTTCGCAGCCGCCGAGAAGGCTGCCGAGAAGGCCGGCGACAGTTTCGTCACCGTCGAGCGGCTGCTGCTCGCGCTGGCGCTTGAAAAAGATACCGAGGCCGGCAAGGCGCTGAGCGCCGCCCATGCCACCCCGCAGGCGCTGAACAAGGCGATCGAGGCGCTGCGCAAGGGCCGCACGGCCGATTCGGCCTCGGCCGAGAACGCCTATGACGCGCTGAAGAAATATGCCCGCGACCTGACCGCCGCGGCGCGCGAGGGCAAGCTCGACCCGGTCATCGGCCGCGACGAGGAGATCCGCCGCACCATCCAGGTTCTGTCGCGCCGGACCAAGAACAATCCCGTGCTGATCGGCGAGCCCGGCGTCGGCAAGACCGCCATCGTCGAGGGCCTGGCGCTGCGCGTCATCGACGGCGACGTGCCGGAGAGCCTGAAGGACAAGGCGATCCTGTCGCTCGACATGGGCGCGCTGATCGCCGGCGCCAAATATCGCGGCGAGTTCGAGGAGCGGCTGAAGGCCGTCCTGCAGGAAGTGACGTCGTCCGACGGCGGCATCGTGCTGTTCATCGACGAGATGCACACGCTCGTCGGCGCCGGCAAGGCGGACGGGGCGATGGACGCTTCCAACCTCCTGAAGCCGGCTCTGGCGCGCGGCGAACTGCACTGCATCGGCGCGACCACGCTCGACGAGTATCGCAAGCACGTGGAGAAGGATCCGGCGCTCGCCCGCAGGTTCCAGCCCGTCTTCGTCGACGAGCCCTCGGTCGAGGACACCGTGTCGATCCTGCGCGGCATCAAGGAAAAATACGAGCAGCATCACCAGGTCAGGATCACCGACGGCGCGATCGTCGCCGCGGCGACCCTGTCGAACCGCTACATCACCGACCGTTTCCTGCCCGACAAGGCGATCGACCTCGTCGACGAGGCGGCCGCGCGGCTGCGCATGCAGGTCGATTCCAAGCCGGAAGAGCTCGACGAGATCGACCGGCGCGTGATCCAGCTCAAGATCGAGCAGGAGGCGCTGAAGCGCGAGACCGACGCCGCCTCGAAGGACCGGCTGAAGCGGCTCGACAAGGACCTCGCCGCTCTCGAGGAGGAGAGCGCCGCGCTCACCGCGCGCTGGAAGGCGGAGAAGGACAAGCTTGGCGCTGCCGCCGACATCAAGCGGCGGCTCGACGAGGCGCGCAACGGCCTGGCCAATGCCCAGCGCAAGGGCGACTGGGCGAAGGCGGGCGAACTGTCCTACGGCGTCATTCCCGAGCTCGAGAAGCGGCTCGCCGAAACCGAACAGCAGAGCGCCAGCGCCATGGTGGAGGAGGCGGTGACCGCCGACCATGTGGCGCAGGTCGTCTCGCGCTGGACCGGCGTGCCGGTCGACCGGATGCTGGAAGGCGAGCGCGACAAGCTCCTGCGCATGGAGGACGAGATCGGCCGCCGGGTCGTCGGCCAGGGCGAGGCGGTCAAGGCCGTCTCGACCGCGGTGCGCCGCGCCCGCGCCGGCCTGCAGGACCCGAACCGGCCGATCGGCTCGTTCATGTTCCTCGGGCCCACCGGCGTCGGCAAGACCGAGCTGACCAAGGCGCTCGCCGAGTTCCTGTTCGACGACGAGACCGCCATGGTCCGGATCGACATGTCCGAATATATGGAGAAGCACTCGGTGAGCCGGCTCATCGGCGCGCCTCCCGGCTATGTCGGTTATGACGAAGGCGGCGCGCTGACCGAGGCGGTCAGGCGGCGGCCCTATCAGGTCGTGCTGTTCGACGAGATCGAAAAGGCCCATCCCGACGTCTTCAACGTGCTGCTGCAGGTGCTCGACGACGGCCGCCTGACCGATGGTCAGGGCCGCACCGTCGATTTCCGCAACGTGCTCGTCATCATGACCTCGAATCTCGGCTCCGAACTGCTGGTCATGCAGAACGAGAACGAGGACGTCGACCAGGTGCGCGACGGCGTGATGGCCATCGTGCGCGGCCATTTCCGCCCCGAGTTCCTGAACCGGGTCGACGAGATCATCCTGTTCGGCCGCCTGAAGCGCGAGCAGATGACCGCGATCGTCGAGATCCAGCTGAAGCGGCTGCAGAAGCTGCTCGACGAGCGCAAGATCGTGCTCGACCTCGACGGCAAGGCCAAGGCCTGGCTCGCCGACAAGGGCTACGATCCCGCCTATGGCGCGCGCCCCTTGAAGCGCGTGATCCAGAAATGGCTGCAGGATCCGCTGGCCGAGAAGCTGCTCGGCGGCGAGATCAAGGACGGCGATACGGTGAAGGTGACCGCCGGCACCGATCGCCTGTTCTTCGAGACCGGGGCGGCGGCGGTCGCGGCGGAGTGACCCGCGGCGCCTCCATCCCTCTCGGACACCGCTTCGGGGCCGGCCGCTTCAGGCCGGCCCCGCTGCCGTAGCCCTTGCCGTCTTTCCAGGGTAGAAGGCCGGTCATGACCACGTTCAAACCCATTCATGTCGTCGGCGGCGGCCTTGCCGGCTCGGAAGCGGCCTGGCAGATCGCCAGTGCCGGCGTGCCCGTCATCCTTCACGAAATGCGCCCGGTGCGCGAGACCGACGCCCACAAGACCGACGGGCTGGCCGAGCTCGTCTGCTCCAATTCCTTCCGATCCGACGATGCCGAGACCAATGCGGTCGGGCTCCTGCATGCCGAGATGCGGCGGGCGGGCTCGCTGATCATGCGCATGGGCGATGCCCATCAGGTGCCGGCCGGCGGCGCGCTGGCCGTCGACCGCGACGGTTTCAGCCAGGGCGTCACCGCCGCGCTCGAGGCGCATCCCCTGGTGACCATCGAGCGCGGCGAGGTCGACGGCCGGCCGCCGGCGGACTGGGACAATGTGATCGTCGCGACCGGCCCGCTGACCTCGCCGGCGCTTGCCGCGGCGATCCAGTCGATCACCGGCGAGAATGCGCTCGCCTTTTTCGACGCGATCGCGCCGATCGTGCATTTCGACACGATCGACATGGAGGTGGCCTGGTTCCAGTCGCGCTACGACAAGGCGGGGCCCGGAGGCACCGGCGCCGACTACATCAACTGCCCGATGAACCGCGAGCAGTACGAGGCTTTCGTCGACGCGCTGCTCGACGGCGAGAAGACCGAGTTCCGCGAATGGGAGGGCACGCCCTATTTCGACGGCTGCCTGCCGATCGAGGTGATGGCCGAGCGCGGCCGCGAGACCTTGCGCTGGGGCCCGATGAAGCCGGTCGGGCTGACCAACCGGCACAAGCCGACCGAAAAGGCCTATGCCGTCGTCCAGCTCCGGCAGGACAACAAGCTCGGCACGCTGTTCAACATGACCGGCTTCCAGACCAAGCTGAAATATGGCGAGCAGACGCGCGTGTTCCGGATGATCCCCGGCCTTGAAAAGGCGGAGTTCGCCCGGCTCGGCGGCATCCACCGCAACACCTATCTGAACTCGCCGAAAATGCTCGACGAGACGCTGCGCCTGAAGGCGGAGCCGCGCCTGCGCTTCGCCGGCCAGATCACCGGTTGCGAGGGGTATGTCGAGAGCGCGGCGATCGGCGGCATGGTCGGCCGCTTCGCGGCCGCCGAGCGCCTCGGCCAGGCTCCCGCCCTGCCGCCGGCGACCACCGCCCATGGCGCGCTGATCAACCACATTACCGGCGGCCATGTCACGACGATCGACGAAGGGCCGCGCTCGTTCCAGCCGATGAACGTCAATTTCGGCCTGTTCCCGCCGCTCGCGCAGAGCCCGACCAAGGGACCCGACGGCCAGCGCCTGCGCGGGCCGGCCAAGACCCAGGCGCGCAAGAAGGCGCTGTCGCAGCGCGCGCTCGCCGATTTCGACGCCTGGCTCGGCGCGGCTCGGCCGCTCGCGGCCGAATAGGGTCGTCGAGAGAGGGGACCGGCGCTAGCGGCGGGTCTCGGCGGTCACGCGCGTTTCGGCGCGGTCACGGGTCATCAGCGCATCGATGCGGTCGCGTTCGCGGATGAACTCGGCGAGCGCCCGGCCTTCCAGCTCGCGGCCGCGCGGCACGCGCACGCGCATCGGGTCAACGAAGCGGCCGTTGACCAGCACCTCGTAGTGCAGGTGCGGACCGGTGGCGAGGCCGGTATTGCCGAGATAGCCGATCACCTGGCCCTGGCGCACGCGTACGCCCTCGGAAATGCCGCGGGCGAAACCCGACATGTGCGAATAGGTCGAGGTATAGCCGTTGGCGTGCTCGATCTCGATGCGCCGGCCGTAGCCGCTCTGCCAGCCGGCCTTGATCACCGTGCCGTTGCCGGCGGCGATGATGGGCGTGCCGATGCGGTCGGCCCAGTCGACGCCGGTATGCATCTTGTAATAGCCCATGATCGGGTGCCGGCGCATGCCGAACTCCGAGCGCATCTGCCCGGAGGTGATCGGCTTGCGGATCAGGAACTTGCGCGCCGATTTGCCGTTCTGGTCGTAGTAGTCGACGACCCCGTCCGCCGTCGAATGGAAGCGGTAGAAGCGGCGGGTTTCGCCGCCCGTCGTCAGCGAGGTGTAGAGGATGTCGCCGCGCTCGGCGTCGCCCTCCTCGTCGGAGGCGTAGAACACCTCGAACAGGTCGCCCGGCCCGACGCGGCGATTGAAATCGACATCGTGGGAATAGAGGCGGATCATCTCGTCGATGATCGGCTTCGGGATCTCCTGGCGCAACGCCGTCTCGTAGATGGCGTTGTAGAGGCGCATGCCCGAGCCTTCGTCCTCCTCCTCGGAGTCCTGCGTGATGGTCGCGGCGTCGGCCGGGTCCTCCATGGCGACGTAGCGCCCCTCGTCGGAAAGCGCGACGGCCGATTCCGGCGCACGGTCGCCCAGCACGATGATGCGCACCGGCTGCTGCCGGCCGGAGGGGCCGAGCGCGAACAGCACGCGCACGCGCTGGTTCTCGCGCAGGGTGATCTCCCGGCCGCCGCGGCTGAAGGCCATGGCGATGAGGCGGGCGTCCTCGCGCGTCGCGCCGAGCTCCAGCATGATCGAGGAGATGGTATCGCCGGCCTTGGCGACGGCCACCCGGTCCGGTGGCGTCTGGCCGGAGGTCGCTGCCGGGGTATCCGCCTTCTGCACGCGCGATACGTTGGGGGCGGCCGGATCGAGCCCGGGATCGGCGCCGGCCTTGGCCGGCGGCTGCGGCAGCGCGACCGGAATGGCCTGCTCGCGCCGCATCGCCACCTCGCGGACGCGCGTGAGGATCTCATCCGTCGTCAGCGTCATCATGCTGCGCTCGGACAGGGCCATGCCGCTCATGTCGCGGGTGACGATGGTCATCTCGCCGTCGGTGTCCGGCTCGGCCTCGGGCGCCCGTTCGGGCTGGTCGCCGGCGAGCAGGCGCAGCGGGTTGAATTCGGGAATGTCGTAGTCGCCGCTCGAGGTCTGCACGAGATTGGCGACCACGCGCGTATGCGGGCGCACCCGGATGATCTCGCGGTCGCCGACCCGCAGCGTCTGGGAGACGCGGATGGTCTGTTTCGAGGTGGCGAAGGCGTCGGCCAGCGGGGTCAGGCGATCGCCCTTGCGCGCAGTGTTGGTCGGCCGGTCGGCAACGGGGCCGGCGGCACGCACCAGCGGCGCCATGATCTCGGCGGGCGCGGCGGGCCGGGTCGGGTTTTCGAGCGCGGCCCAGACCGCGCCGCCCATCAGTCCCGCGCCGCAGAGGCCGGTGAGCACCGTCCCGGAAAACCAGCGGACATTGATGCCGCGCCCTTCGATGCCGCGACGCGTCGAGCCGTCGGCCGAAAGCGGCGGCTCGTTGCCGAGCGCCAGCGTCGGCTCGTCGTTCTGCCTCCCATAAGTCGATCGGCGTATGGGCTGCAAACTGAAGCTCTCCGTGACGACAGCGGCGCTGCCGCGGCATGCAGGACTGATGATGCGGGCGGACGTTGCCCGGACGACTCGGCGCCGTCAAGCGATGCGCCGTCTCAAAAGGGCTTGGAATGTGGCGTGGTGAGGGCCGACAGGTGCGGCCTGTCCCCGTC